>CAVXYK010000014.1:0-238785 GCA_963765875.1 uncultured Chloroflexia bacterium | reverse complement strand
TCACCACAATTGGTGATGACGATTCACCACATCAGTATGTATCCTCAAATCGAAGCAGGAAACGATTTCAACGAAGACGAGAAGTATCCAAGTGCCCGAAGTGAACAGAGCATATCGATTCAAAGTAGAAAGTTCAGGAGAAGGTGAAATGGCAAAAAATGTCAACGACGTATCTCAACGCACAGCGGCAATTGCTGCGGGGATCTCAATTGTGCTCATGGCCGTAGTCGCAGGATTTTCCTTCGGTTTTGTTCTTGATAGTCTGGTTGTTTCGGGTGATGCAGCAGCAACAGCAGCGAACATTCTGGCGTCTGAGACGCTCTTCCGGGTTGGTGTTTTCGGCTGGATTGTCATCCTCATCCTTGATGTGATCGTGGCCTGGGCACTCTATGTTGTTCTCAAACGAGCCAATAAGAGCCTATCCTTGCTCACGGCATGGTTCAGGCTTGTCTATGCCGCTCTTCTGGGCGTCAGCTTGCTCAGTTTTGTGATTGTCTTGCTGCTCATCAGCGGCGCTGATTACTTGAAGGTGTTTGAAGCGGATCAATTGCAGGCGCTGGTACTGCTCTTTATCAATGCATTCGACGGTATGTGGCGCATTGGGTTGGTGGTTTTCGGATGTCATCTCCTATTGCTTGGCTACTTGGTCTACCAATCGGGCTACATTCCCAAAGTCATCGGCTTCTTGCTGATCATTGCCTCCTTGGGGTACCTAATCGATAATCTTGGCACGCTACTTCTGCCCGACTACACGGACTACACTGAGATGATCAACTTGGTCTTTATGTTGCCGATGATTGTAGGAGAAGTGGGCCTTGGCCTGTGGCTCCTGATCAAAGGCGGCAAAGATGCGGACCCGGAAGCCGTGCGAGGCACAGCATGAAGACGGTCGCCGCCTCGCTCGACTGGGAGAACGAGCCCCGTGATTATGAGATTCGCATCCAGGGACATCTGGATGCCCGACGCTGGGCTGACTGGTTTGGAGATTTGACTATCACACTGGCGGAGAACGGCGACACGCTCCTAACTGGCCCGGTAGCTGACCAGGCGGCATTGTATGGATTGCTGCGAAAAGTGCGTGATTTGGGCATGCCGTTGGTCTCGGTCAATCAGGTTGACCCCGGCCACGCAGAGGCATCAGGCTGATGTTGTTCTCACGAAAAGAACAACACTGAATCAAGAAAATGTTGGAGAAATCGACATGAATACAGTTGTATACACCGAATATGGATCCCCCGATGTTCTCAAGCTAACGGAAGTTGTGAAGCCGGCGCCCAAAGAGAATGAAGTGCTGATCAAAATCTTGGCGTCTACCGTATCGTCGGTAGACGTCACGTTTCGCAGCGGGGATTCATGGAGCGGCAGGCTCTACACGGGCCTGATCAATCCAAAACGGCCTACGCTTGGATCAACGTTCGCCGGGAAAATTGAAGCCGTCGGCAAACAGGTGACGCAGTTCAAGCCGGGAGATCAGGTCCATGGCACGACTGCCGGATATGGCTCGCATGCCGACTATATCTGCCTCCCCGAGGATGGAGCGATGACAATCAAGCCGGCTAGCATGAGCTATGAGGAAGCTGTTGCCATCACGCCGGCACTGACTGCGCTGCCCTTCCTGCGAGACAATGGGCAAATCCAGGCCGGCCAAAAGGTCCTGATCAACGGCGCCTCCGGAGGCGTGGGGACGGTAGCCGTCCAACTCGCCAAATACTTCGGGACTGACGTGACCGGTGTTTGCAGTACCACGAAAGTAGAATTCGTGAAGTCTCTGGGCGCCGACAGAGTCATTGATTACACGCAAGAGGATTTTACCAGGAGCGGCGAGACCTATGACATTATCTTTGATGTGGCGGGCAAGAGTTCGTTTTCACGATGCAAAAACGCGCTGAAACCCGATGGCATCTATCTGTCGACAGTTCTCTCGACTGGTATCTTGCTTCAGATGGCAAGGACATCCATGATCGGAAGCAAGAAGGCAGTCATCGCCTTTGCCGGTTTGAGACCGGCAAGCGATCAGGCGAACGATCTTGCCTTTCTCAATGAACTTGTCGAAGAGGACAAGATCCGAGCGACGATCGACCGTCGCTTTCCGCTGCAAGAAATTGCTGAGGCCGATCGCTATTTCGAAGAAGGCGGCAAAAAGGGAAGCGTCGTCATCACTATGGACCACTGGGAACGTTCCAACAGCACAACACATCAGGAGATCAGACAATGATGAATCAAGAAACAACAACGACTATGGTGGTAGGCGCAAGTGGAGCGACAGGACGACTATTGGTCGAGCAATTGCTCGAACGTGGACAGCATGTCAAGGCGATCGTCCGATCGCCCGACAGCCTACCCGAAACCATCAAGAACCATGAAAACCTGACTGTGATCCACGCAAGCCTTTTGGATCTCAGCGATGCTGAACTAGCCCAGCATGTCAACGGCTGCGACGCTGTGGCTTCGTGTTTGGGTCACAACATGACTTTCAAGGGCATGTACGGCCAACCACGCAGACTGGTGACCGATGCCACTCGCCGCTTGTGTAGCGCCATCAAGGCAAACGATCCGCACGGACCCGTCAAATTTGTGTTGATGAACACGACCGGTAACAGCAATCGCGATCTCGATGAGCCGCTCTCTTTTGGCCAGAAGTCGGTCACTGGACTGCTACGTGTGGTGCTGCCGCCCCATGCAGACAACGAGAATGCCGCCGATTATCTGCGCACCGAGGTCGGCCAGGGTGATGACAAAATCGAATGGGCCGCCGTTCGCCCGGACAATCTGATCGATGAAAGCGAGGTCACGGCATACGAGGTCTACGCTTCGCCAATTCGAGACGCAATCTTTGACCCTGGTCAGACCAGTCGCATCAACGTGGGCCACTTCATGGCCGAACTGATCACCGACGAACACACATGGAACAAATGGAAGGGACAGATGCCGGTGATATACAACGAGGCATCGCTACAAGACCAGAAGTGAGTATTAGGCGCAAGAAGATCGTATGAACAGTAGCAAAACCATGAGTGTCCGTGCGGCAGCATATCACATCGCCGGACATGAGCTGCATCACATCAACAGCATCAAAGAGAACTACTTGTAGAATACCGAATGTCCCAATGGTCGGCCATGGATTTCCTCATGTGTTTTGATGTTTAGTGCGCACGCCCTTCGTGCGCACTAAACGATGGCGGCCCCGTGGCCTGCTGAATCGTATCAGCAATCAGCGACAATCTGCCACGCTTGAGCAAGCTGAGCGAATTTTCGGTCCTGGGGAAATGGTTGACCGTGCCGTATAATTGGTCGACACGAATGCCCGGCTTGAAGCAGTAAGAGGAGTGATCTTTTGGAACCCAAAGCGTCGTTGGACAACCTAGCCATTCTCCGATATTTGGACGATGTCGCCGGCGGTGCGGAAGGCGATCACCCCAGCATCTATGAAGCCATTGGCGTCGAGCCGATCATCAACTGTCGAGGTACGTTCACCATCATCGGCGGGTCGGTTGAGCGCCCGGAAGTGCTGGCTGCATACAAGGAAGCGTCACGCTACTTCGTGCAGTACGATGAACTGGCCGAGGGCGTCGGGCGACGCCTGGCTGAGATCACAGGGGCTGAGTGGGGGTTGATCTCTGATGGCTGCGCAGCTGGGCTGAAACATGTCACCGCTGCCTGTGTAACCGGCGGCGATCCCGAAAAGCTGATCCGCATCCCCGATCTGACCGGGATGACCAAGACTCAGGTTATCGTGCCTACACATTCGCGCAATGCCTACGATCACGCCATCCGCAATGTCGGCGTCGAGATCGTGATGGTCGACACGCCCGAGGAACTCGCGCAGGCCATCAACCCGAGTACGGCCATGATCTATCTGTTGGCCGATGACGTACACAACGAGGGTCACTCACTCCGATTGAAGACCATCGTCGAAATCGCAAAGCCCGCCGGCATCCCCGTGATTGTCGACGCTGCCGCCGAGAACCTTATCATTCCCAACATCCATCTGAACGAGGGGGCCGATGTCGTGGCCTACAGCGGCGGTAAAGCCATTTGCGGGCCGCAGGGAGCGGGGCTTCTCTTGGGCAACAAGGCTATCTTGATGGCGGCATGGCAGGCCAGCTCGCCCCATCATGGGCCCAATCGGGACAACAAGATTGGCCGGGAGGAGATACTGGGCATGCTCGCCGCAGTCGAGGCCTGGCTGATCCGGGACCACGCAGCCGAATGGCAGACCTGGCTCTCCCGGCTCGATCATATCGCTGGACGAGTGTCGCAGATCGCCGGTGTGGAGACGAGCATTGTTGAGCCGGCAGGGCGTTCCAATCATTCGCCGACATTGATCGTTGGCTGGGATCCGGCGGAGATGCGCATCACTGGCGAGCAGGTGGCCGAGGATTTCGCCCGCAACCGGCCGCGTATCGCCGTGGGTTGCGAAGACAGCGATGGCATGGCAAGTATCCACATCACGCCCAGCCAGATGCAGCCGGGCAATCAGGAAGTCGTCGCTGATCGGATTGTCCAGATTCTCACTGAGGATCGTTGCCCATTGCCGACCCAACTAGCCCCAGCGCCAATCGATGTTGGCGGCCACTGGGATCTCACCATCGAATACTTCACCAGCACCAGCCGGCACCAGCTATTTCTCCAGCAAGATGGAAATTGGGTCAGCGGGACACATGTGAGCGAGTTCTCGTCCCAAGAGATCTCGGGCACAGTGGAGGGCGATCGGCTGAAGCTGCGCAGTCAGGTGCGCCGGCCCGGCGATAGCATCACCTTTCTCTTTTCAGGACAGGGTTCAGACGAGGTCATGTCGGGCTCAGTCTTTCTCGGTGAGTATCTGACCGCCCAGTTCAGTGCTAAACGGACTAGCTATCAAGAATGCCGTGAATCGTTCATGGTTCCGGGCGGACCGCCCCTGGCAACCTAAGTCTCATGGATCCGCAATCTCAGTAGATCACGAAACGCGCAACCCGCTCCTGACTGAGCCCCGAAGCCGAGATGGCCAGTATGTCACACTGGCAAGCCACGAACAGGAGCAAGCATGGTCGTCCTTCGTTGACGTTGATGGGCGCGAGATACGCTTGTCCAAGGCGCGGGTCTACGATCCCATCGCTCAGATCATGCACTGGACGACCCGTCGACGCCGGCATGAGGGAACTCGGGAGCGCTCCAAGGTCACGCGTATTGCTCTTCGATACACCTTTCCCCAGGAATTGGCAGCGCTGTTGCGCTACAATGATTTCGACGTAGTGCGCCAGTTTGGAGACTGGAATCTGGAGCCGTTGGCAGCCGACAGTCCGAGCATCATCGTGGTCTGCCGCAAGCGGATCTGACACGTAACTGACTTACCATCCGGTCCCTTTCTCGGCGACAATCTCATCTGACCACCTGCCATAGGGAGATAGAAAATGAGTAGACAGCAGCCCAATCTGGTCTTCGTTTTCGCAGACGAACTGCGCCAGCAGGCGATCGGCATCATGGGGCAGGACCCGGTCGTCACGCCAAACATCGACGCTTTTGGCGCCCAAAGCCTGGTTCTCACCCAGGCGGTCAGCAATTGCCCGATCTGCAGCCCCTTTCGCGGGATGCTCTTCACCGGCAAATATCCAGCGGCCAACGGCGTGATCACCAACTGCTACTCGGGAACCATCCCCTACGGCATTGAGCTGAGCGACGATCAGGAATGCCTGTCGGACGTGCTCCACGACGCCGGCTACCATCAGGGGTACATCGGTAAGCTGCATCTGCATCTGCCCAAGGAGGAGAATACGCCCTACACCGAGGGTTGGCGCGGCGAGCCGGGTAACAGCACCTTCTGGGACGCCTACACTCCGCCAGGTCCCGGTCGCCACGGCATCGACTTCTGGTATTCATACGGCTGCTGTGATCAACATCTGACGCCCCATTACTGGACCGGCGACGCGGCGGTGGATGAGCGCATCGACATCGATGAATGGTCGGTGAAGCATGAGACGGATGTGGCCATCGACTACATCCGTAACTCGGGCGGCGCCTTTCGGGATCCGGAGAGACCGTTTTCGCTCTTCGTCTCCCACAACCCGCCACACATGCCCTTTGACGAAGTGCCGCCTGAGTATCTGGAAGCCTACGCCGGCAAGACCGCTGAGGATCTGTTGAACAGGCCCAATGTGGTGGAGGAGGAGAGCGATCCGCGCGCCTATCGGTCGGTAAAGAACTACTTCGCCGCCATCACCGGTGTCGATGAGCAATTTGGACGGGTTCTCGTCGCCATCGAGGACGAGGGTCTTGCCGAAGAGACCATCGTCATTTTCGCGTCGGACCACGGCGAGATGATGGGCAGCCACGGCTTGATGGGCAAGGATGTCTGGTATGATGAGTCCCTGCTGGTTCCATTCTTGATTCGTTGGCCGCAGCAGATCAGACCGGGAACAGATGATCTCCTGTTCAGCGCCCCGGATATCATGCCTACGCTGCTTGGTTTGTTGGGCCTTGCTGATGAGACGCCCGCCGCGGTCCAAGGTCTGGATTATTCACCTGCTTTTCTTGGCCAAGCGTGCGAACGGCCTACATCCGCCTTCTACTTCTACTCTGCGCCCCAGTTCCCGGATGGCCCTGACCGGCGAGGCGTCAGAACCGACCGCTATTCCTTTGTCGTCATCCGGCACGAGCAGGGCGACGAGTTTATCCTGCATGACAACGTGAACGACCCATTTCAACTCAAGAACATTGCCGGGCAGGAGCCGGGCATCGTCCATGGGCTGACCGAAGAACTGAATGGCTGGCTGACGAGGACGGGCGATCCGTGGCAACCGCTTGGGTAGACGATAGCCCGTGCCTTGCCGTCGTGAAAAATTCATTATTGCACGCCAGCCCAAGAGAAGACAATGATCGTCCCGGACTATCCAATCCATACAACCCGCCTCACTCTACGACCGTTTGAAGTTGGAGATCTCCAGGCGATGTTTGCCTATCATTGCTTGCCGGAGGTCGTTCGATTCCTCTATTGGACACCGCGCACGATGGAGGATACCAAGGTCGCGTTGGAGAAGAACAAGAGTCAAACGTTCTTTACTGAAGATGGATCGGCCATCAATCTGGCTGTCTGCCTCGGCGAGACGAAGCATCTGCTCGGTGAGGTGATTCTGTTTTTGCGTAGTCAAGAACATCGGCAGGGCGAAATCGGCTTTGTCTTCAACCCAGAATTTGGCGGGCAAGGCTATGCAACAGAAGCGGCTGAAGCCATGCTGGCGCTGGGCTTTGACCAACTCGGCTTTCATCGCATATTTGGCAGATGCGATGCCAGAAATACCGCCTCCTACAGGTTGATGGAGCGTCTGGGCATGCGCCGTGAGGCTCACTTCTTACACAAGGAGATCTTCAAAGGTGAGTGGGGCGATGAACTGGTTTATGCCATACTCAGTTCCGAATGGTCGCAACTAAGACAGTCAGGCTCCTAGCAATAGCTTGGCTTCCGGATCCAAATGGTAAGGGTATGTACAAAATGCGTTGACCCGTAGGGACGTGGCATTCCCCGCCGATACGTTCTCCAATTGGGCGATTCCAAATCGAGAAGCATCAGCCGCGTTCTGAAAATGATTCTAGGAATGCCATGTCCGTGTTAGACCTACTGCAATGTCAGGCACGGACACGACATTCCTAGCCACCGTATGGTTGGCGGCTGTGGTCTTGAAGGTCGAAACGCTCTCCGCCAACAGCAGGTCTGTGCGGAATGTCATGTCCCTACATAGAACTACGCCATCAACTCATTTTGTTTGCGAAACAGGCGCAAAGCGCCAACACACCTGAATGATGCGGGCGACACCAAGATGTCGGAGAAAACATGAAAGCCAATGATCGGCCCGTGAAGAATCAACAGGCAGGCTCCTGGGGGGACCAGGGAGACGGGACATATCGCAACCCCATCCTCAGTGCGGACTACCCCGATGTGGATGTGGAGCAGGTGGGCGACACCTACTACATGATCGCGTCCAAGCAGCATATGGCTCCGGGCATGGTGATTCTTGAGTCCAGGGACATGGTCAACTGGACGACCATCGGCCACGTCTGGCCGAAACTCTCCTGGGCGCCGGAGTACAACTGGGATCGCATGGATGGCTATTCCTATGGTGTTTGGGCAGGCGACTTGGCCTACCACGACGATACCTGGTACTGCTATCAGATCGATTACCGGCATGGACTCTACGTGAGCACGGCCAAGGATATTCGGGGTCCGTGGACAGAGTCGCACCAGATGCTGCCCATCGAAAAGACCTGCACCGATCCTGCCGTGTTCTGGGACTACGATCAGGGCCAGGCGTACATGGTCCACAACAGTGGAGAGAAGCTGAAGGACCCGGACAGTCAGGCTCCAGGCAACGAGATCAGGCTGCACAAAATGAGTTGGGATGGCATGGAGATCCTGGATGAGGGGGAAGTCATCCACACGTGGCCAGGCGCGGAGGCCGCCAAGATCTACAAGATCGACGGCGTCTTCTATTTCTTTATTGCCGAGTGGTACATTCCTGATCCGCGTGCTCTGAAGACTCCGACGCCTGCGAATCGGATCGCAAGCAACTGGTGCTTCGCTCAACAACCGACAGCATCTATGGACCGTACGAATCGAAGATCGTGATGGAACGCGGCAACGGTTTCATCCGCCCGGCCAGCCAGGGCGCGCTCATGCAAGCGCCGGACGGGTCGTGGTGGTACACACATCAGTTGATCCAACGCTATCGGGATGGCAGCGGGATCACGCCCATCGAAGGACGCCCCCAATGTCTGGAACCGGTGGAATGGAGAGACGGCTGGCCCATCATCGGCAAGGATGTCGAGGGCCACGGTATCGGCAATCCAGTTCAGTCACACAGAAAGCCGATCGACGGCTATCCAATCACGGCTCCGCCCACAGATGATGAGTTCGATTCGCCTAGCTTGGGTTTGCAGTGGGAGTGGAACCACAACCCCAAGGATCCCCATTGGTCGTTGACCGAACGACCGGGCTGGTTGCGTCTCAGGGCACCCGTGTCGATCGGCGCGGGTGGATTCTGGAAGGCGTGCAACACGATCTCTCAGCGTCTGATGGGCACTGGCCGATCAGACGCCGTTGCCAAGTGCGATCTTGCCGGGATGCAGCCCGGTCAGCGGGCCGGGTTCGTGCGGTTCGGGGGTGTCTATCACCTACTGGGTGTTCATGTCCAGGATGATGGCAGCCGCAGTCTATATTTCGACGCCAACGGCAAAATCACTGAAGGCCCCCAGCTCGAAGGCGACCACCTGTGGATCCAAACAAGCAACGATGGCAAGATGGCAAGCTTCCGCTACAGCACTGACGGAGAGCGCTTCATCGACATCGGCGCCTCGTTCACGCTCCAGTTGGGCATATGGACCGGTGATCGCCTCGGCTTCTTCTGTTGGAACGACCAGGAGGAGGTTGGATTTCTTGATGTGGACTGGTTCCGCTACGACTATGATGGACCCAAGGGCGCGGTAAGAAAAGATCGTGGACAAACGAATTGAAGTAGAAGCACGTTTGGGAGAATTCTGAGCCTATGGAGAATCAACCGGTCCGCTGCCTGATCTTCGACTGTGACGGCACGCTTGTGGATAGTGAATTTCTCAGTCATGTCGGAGTCTCCCAAGCATTGGGCGAGATCGGCATCATTCTGACCCCGGAAGCGTCGTTCGAACGCTACCGGGGTGGAAAACTGGCCGATATGCTGCGAGACACGGCGGGGGCAACCGCTGATTCAATATTTGATGATTTTGCGACTCGCTACTATGAGATCATCGCTCAGATCTTCGAACATCAGCTGAGGTCGGTGCCCGGCATGCAGTCGGTCCTTGCGATGCTGGATCTGCCCATGTGTGTAGCGTCCAATGCACCGCTGGCTAAGACGCGACACTCGCTTACCATTACTGGGCTGGATGTTTACTTCGATGACAGAGTCTTCAGCGCCTACGAGATCGAGCGCTGGAAGCCTGACCCTGGTCTCTTTCTGCATGCGGCCAGTCAGATGGGATATCGGCCGGAGGAGTGCGTCGTGATTGAAGATAGCCCGGTCGGTGTACAGGCAGCGCTGGCCGCCGACATGCGCACGATTCACTTCACGAACGGTGAGACTGAGCCGGCGATCGAAAATGTCGTTCAGATCAGGTCCATGGCGGAACTGCCGGCGTATGTTGGGGAGTGATTTCTCGGCTAGTGCGCCGCTAGACTGGAATCTGTTACTTCAAGCGAAGCGAGAAAGCGTGCGTTGCCAGAATTGAGCTTTCTTCCTTGGGCGAGCTCAGGCAAGGCATTCGCTGCGCTCATCGGTATGAAGAATTCCAAAACGGATGCCAAGCACCTGTCGCCGGTGGCTATATCGGCGTGTATATCGGACTCTATGCCAGCAGCAACGGGCCGCCCAGTCAATCCGTCGCGGATTTCGACTGGTTTGAGTATTCCCCATCCGTACCGAATCCACCGGTCACCTACAAGCAGGGTAACTATTGAGGTCATGCTGAGATGGGATACGAATGACACAGATCGAGCGGGTTTTCACCGACTTTTTTCTGAATGAATCCGTGAAAACTCGCCGATCATGATAATCCGTGTCCTATCTGGTTATTGGCTGAATCGTAACCAATCAGGGCAGAATATTCCCCGCAGCCAGATAGAGCGCATACCATTCCTGCCGGCTTAGCTCTACGGTCGAGGCCAGGCTGATGTGGCGCAGCCGTTGCGCATTCGTGGTGCCGACGATCGGCTGCATCTTGGCCGGGTGGCGCAGGAGCCAGGCGACGGCAATGGACGTCGCTGCCACGCCCTTGGCTTCGGCCATCTCATCGATGGCTTTGTTCAGTTCCGGGAACCTGTCACTGCCCAGGAAGACGCCCTCAAAGAAACCATACTGGAAAGGGCGACCAGGGCTGGATCGTGATGTCATGCAGGCGGCAATACTCGAGAATGCCGCCATCGCGCACGACCGATGGGTCGATCTCCATGTTGACGTTGAAGCCGCTGTCGATCATGCCGGTGTTGGTCAAGCTCAGTTGCAACTGGTTGGCCACGATGGGTTGTTTTACAAACTTCTTGAGCAGCTGAATCTGACCGGGGTTCATGTTGCTGACGCCGAAATGGCGCACTTTGCCTGCGGTATGCAGCGTCGAAAACGCCTCGGCCACTTCCTCAGGCTCCATCAGTGTGTCCGGCCGATGCAGGAGCAGGACATCCAGGTAGTCGGTGCGCAGCCGGCTCAGGATGCCGTCTACAGACGAGAGGATGTTCTCTTTGGAGAAGTCAAACATGCCCTTCTTGATGCCGCACTTTGACTGCAAGATGACCTGATCACGTGTGGCTCCGATGGCGTCCATCGCATCAGCGAAGACTTCTTCCGAGCGGCCGCCGCCATAGACGTCGGCGTGGTCGAAGAAGTTGATGCCTACGTCCAGTGCTGCGCCGATTAGCTTTTCGGCGTCCTTTGGTGAAAGGCTGCTGATGCGCATGCATCCTAATGAAATCTCTGAGGCGTGTAGGCCCTGAAGGCCGATATTGATGGTGTTCATGGCGGCTCGATTCTCACGTTGCTATGATGTGCGTTGAATGTTGGAAAGTCTGTCTGTCATCATTGTTTGCCAGAAAGCCGTGGGCGTCAAACCCGAGGTTCGCTCGCACTCTTGGCAGCACGAGCCATTCCATTTGACGCTCTATTTTGCAGCACCTACAATAGACATTGCCAAATCGAGAGGTGAACGACGACTCTGTTTTTGTCAGTTCTTGCCAAGGAAACTCAATTCATCATGTCCGATCTCTCATCGCTCCAACAGAAATACGCCGAGCTGCTCATCGCCATCGGCGTCAATTTGCAACCGGATCAGCCGCTCCTGGTGACCGCAGAACTGGCCCACGCTGATTTCGTGCGCAGTGTAGTCGCCATGGCCTATCAAGCAGGCGCTCGCTATGTGCATGTACAGTGGATTGATACGCCAACAGACCGGGCGCGGCTCCTGCACAGCAGCGAGGACAATCTCGACTATGTCCCGGACTATGAGGTCAATCGGTTCCGGCAGATGACCGACGAGCGATGGGCGCGACTCGCGCTGGTCGGCTCCGAGTTTCCCGATGGGTTGGCCGACGTACCTCCCGAACGGATACGTCGCACATCCGTTGCCCGTCGTCAAAAGGTTCGTTTTTACAGCGATGCCATGTCCGCCAACCAGATTCAATGGTGCGTCGCAGCCGTGCCCACGGCCGCCTGGGCAGAACAGATCTTCCCTGATTTGTCGCCCGATGAAGCCGTGGCCGAGCTATGGACCCTTCTGTTGCAAGTCTGCCGTATCGACCAACCGGATCCCGTGGCGGCCTGGCAGGCTCATGACGCCACCCTCACCAAGGTTTCCGACTTCATGGCCGCAAACCAGGTCCGCAGCGTTCGCTTTGTTGACGCGCAGACCGAAGCCGACGGCTTGCCACGCACCGACCTGACTGTCGGTCTCACTGACAGCCCGGCCTGGGTCGCAGCTTCATCTCAACGCCCGGATGGCGTGCGATTTTTGGCCAACATCCCCACCGAAGAGGTCTTCACGACGCCCCATAAGATGCGGGTGTCGGGCTGGGTGCGCACATCCAAACCGGCATTTCCCTTCGAGCGCAAGGTTGAGGATGCCTACTTCCGCTTCGAGGACGGAGAAATTATCGATTTCTCCGCCGTTGTGGGCGAAGACGTGTTGGCCGAGTTCTTTGCCATCCCCGGGGCCAAGCGCCTGGGCGAGGTCTCGTTGGTCGATGATCGTTCGCCCATCAACCAGGCCGGGATTATTTTTTTCGAGACGCTCTTTGATGAGAACGCCGTCTGTCACATCGCCTTCGGCGACGCCTATCCCGGTGGCATCGAGGGGGGAGACGAGATGGAACGAGAGAAGCTGGATGCCTTGGGGGCCAACGTTTCCGACACTCATGTTGATTTCATGATCGGCTCCTCGACCATGCGTGTGACCGGCATCTGCGCTGACGGCAGCGAGGTCGCCATTATGGAAGATGGGCGCTTCGTGGATTCAGTCCACCAGAACAAGAACTGAGGAATCCCATGACAGAGACGGAACCCGGCATGGCCTACGAAGATGTTGAGATCTCCATGGTTCGTGACGATATCGACAATGTGCCGATCATAAACCTACCCACAGGGTACTCCTTTCGCAACTATCAGCCCGGCGACGAGGTTACGTGGACAGAGATCCAGCGGGCCTCCGATCCGTTCAACGTCATTGATGATGCCCTGTTTGAACGTGAGTATGGCAGCGCAGCGAATCAGCTGCCTGGACCGCATGTGGTTTGTGACGACCGAAGAGGGCGAGGCCATCGGCACCATCAGCAGTTGGTGGGAACATGGACCCGAATGGGCCGACGACCGTGGGCGTATTCACTGGGTCGCTGTCCGGCCTGATCACCAGCGCCGTGGCATCTCCAAGCCGATGATGACCAAGGCGTTGACGGAGATGGCAGCGCAACACACCGGCGCCGTGCTGGGCACGTCGTCGGGTCGTCCATGGGCCGTCAAGGTCTATCTGGATTATGGATTCCGGCCAGATCCCGCTGACCTCTCTGATCCCAAGCGACTGAATGCTTGGCACGATATACAAGAGGTCATCGACCATCCCGCATTGCGTACCTTGCCGACCCGGACCCCATAGTCCACCCTTCCGGCCAAGCTTTCCATTCCAGAAAAATCGGATCTCCATTACATGCACGCCCTTGATTCTGTGTGAAGATGTCATAGAAAGCTTGGCTGGGTGAAAAGGCGTAGCCCGGCGCTAACTAAATTTGGTCACTCACGACTTGTCATTTCGATGACCGGAGGCAAGAGGAATCTCAGGTTCGCACAATCGAGACTCCTCGTCGTTTCGCTCCATCGGAATGACACACCTGAAATCGTGAAGAGCTGAAGACGCTGCTGCAAAAAGGGATCCGGACACGAGTGTTCACAAATTTGCACGAATCTTCTCTCTGGGGCGACGACACAATTCGTGCAAATTCGTGTGAATTCGTGTCAAGAAAAGACTTTTTGCAGCAGCGTCACCGAAACTATCTGTTCGACGGAGGAGATTGAATGGCTAAAAACAATCAGAGTGGTCAAGAGCCGTTTGTCTTTGGCCTGCGAGATGATCTTTCCACGCTGCCGGCGTCGGCGAAGGTCTTTGAAGTCGACCTGCATGGTGGCTTTGCGATTGATGAACGCCCCGGGCGCGGAGAGGTCTACTATGGCATGCCCGGCTGCGGCCTCATGCGCATAGATTCCGATCTGCAACGCCAGGAGATCATCGCCCTGCCGGATGATCTGAGCGCAGTCAACTTTCATAGCACCAAGATCGGCCGCTTCGACGGGAACTGGCGTCTCTTTCTTCCGGCCAATAGCGATGAGATGGTTGTAATCATGACCCTGGAAGGTCAGGTCGACTTCATTCTGCCTCGACCGGTCTTCGAACAATATCAAGCACCGGAAGTGCCCTACAATCCGACCGACACGGTTCTGGTTGAGGACCAGCTGTACATTGCAGATGGCTATGGCGCAAACTATATCAGCACCGTGGACATGGGCGCTCGTGAGTGGACCGACATCTTTGGCGGCAAGACCGCGGATTCCCACGAAAACGGCAAGTTTGGAACGGCCCACGGCATCAACCTCAATCCGGTCCACCATCATCTTGATATTGCTGACCGGCCTCACTCACGCATTCAGAACCATGGGCTAGACGGCTCCTTCCTGGCCTCCCAGAGCCTGCCTGCGGGCGCCTATGTTTGCGGCATCAGCTATGCCAAATATGAGGGGCGGTGGCTTGCGGCCATCGGCTGCCTGCAAGATCCCGATGACGGACGTCCTGCGCCGATCTACATTGTAGATGCGACCAATTATGAACTGCTGTCAACCATCCGACCCAAAGAAGAGCTTGACGTTGAAGAGGCCCAACATCTACACAATGTGGTCCTGCACATCTATGATGGACAGCTCTATCTGGTCTGCCAGGCCTGGAACCCCGGCCGTTACTTTGTGTTGCAGAAAGTCTAGGGTAAGTTGTCGGCCGTGTGCTACGGATATTTCCGAGGAATTTACTAATGAATGTAGGTCAAAACCGATCACAACTGGGCTTCTATCGTATTGGCCTGGCGTTATGCCTCATGACTGGCATACTCTTAACAATGGCGGTTTTTCCGCATACGGCGCTTGCTCAGCAAGATAAAGCCTGTGCGGACGAGCTTGTTGTGCAGCCTGGCGATTCGCTTTCGGCCATTGCCGCGCGTGCACTGGGCAGTCCATCCGCCTATCAAGTCATTGTCGAGGCAACCAATCGCGCAGCACTCATCGACGCCGGCTTTGCCACCATCGCCGATCCAGGGGTCATTTCAGCCGGCTGGAAGATCTGCCTGTCGACTGATGGCGCCACAGATGTGACTTCCGATACGGGGTCAGGTTCGGCTGCTGGTTCGGCCTCTGGGGCAACCGCTAGCCAATCGCCGGATGTCGTTGACGAGCCATCGGCGATGACATCGTCAACGCTTCCGCCCCAGGTCGAATCCGAAGAGGACTCGATTCCCGGCATTGTGGAGTTGGGCCCCGGTGAACTACATCCGCTCTCGATTGAACGAATGCGCGAGCAGGAATATCCAGGCAGTGATCTGATTGTCGAGGAGGTGCTGGCGCCAGGGACGAATTACAATCGTTCGATCGTGTCGTACCAGTCTGAGGGCAACAAAATTCTTGCGCTGCTGACGGTTCCTCAGGGCGAAATGCCCGAATCGGGGTGGCCTGTGATCGTCTTCAACCATGGATATATCCCGCCCGAAATCTACCGCACGACCGAACGTTATATCGCCTATGTCGATGGCTTTGCCCGCAATGGCTACATGGTGTTGCGGCCCGACTATCGGGGTCATGGTTTCTCAGAAGGCGAGGCGCGCGGCTCCTATAGTACACCTGACTACACCATCGACGTACTGAACGCCGTCGCCTCGGTCAAGCAACATCCAGAAGCGGACTCTGAACGAATGGGCATGTGGGGCCATTCTATGGGTGGCCATATCACGCTGCGCAACATGGTGACCACCGACGACATCAAAGCGGGCGTGATCTGGGCCGGCGTCGTGGCTTCCTACCCCGATTTGATCTTTAACTGGCACCGATCGGATCGTTATCCGATCCCGGCATCGATTTCCCGAAGCGCGCGCTCAACTGGCGAAATCAGTTTCAGGAGACGTATGGAACGCCGGAAGAGAACCCGGAATTCTGGGCATCCATCTCGCCGATCAGCTACGTAGAGGACCTGTCAGGGCCGATCCAACTGCACCACGGCACCAGCGACGAAAGTGTACCGGCAGCATTCTCGGCTCAACTTGAGGAGGCCATAGATGCAGTCGACGGTTCCGTCGAGAACTATGTCTACGACGGCGACAATCACAACCTGTCGATCAACTTCAACAGTGCCATGGCCCGGTCGATTGCGTTTTTTGACCAACATGTGAAATAGACCACAGAAATGTCCAATATCGAACGCATTCAGATGCAACTCCGATCGAGTGCTGGCTCGGTCTTTGAGACGTTATCCCTACCTCCGTTCATCTGTTTCTTCAACCCGGATGAGGCCGCACCCTATGTCAACTACGCAATGCCGGATGAAAAGCCATCGGGCGATATTGACGCGGCCCTAGACCGACTCGTCGCTGCATTCCACCGACGTGGCCGACGTCCCCGCTTCGAATATCTGGAGTCATTCGCTCCCGATCCGGGCGATGTTCTGGAGCGCCGCGGTTTTGAGCTGGAGATGCGTGCGGTTCTGATGATCTGTACGCCGCAGACAATGCAAAACGCACCGGCGATTCCAGGGCTTGAGGTGAAGCACCTTAACCACGACGCATCTTTCGATGAGTTTCGGGACCTGGTCACCGTTCAGCGTCGTGCTTTTGGCAACGAGGATGCTCCTTTGGCCACTGCCGAAGAGGCAGAGCAGTTTCGGCATCGGTTTGACACTGTGCAGTTCTTTCTGGCCCGGCTGAACAATGAAGCGGTGGGCGCGGGGAGCCTGACCCAGCCGGAGAATGGCATCGCTGAGGTTGCCGGAATCTCTACGGCAGTGCCATTTCGCCGACGCGGTATTGCCGCTGTCGTGACCAATCATATTGCTCAGGCCGGTTTCGATAGTGGACTGGACACCATCTTTCTGACCGCGGCCAACAAGCGAGCCGGTGGCGTATACGAACGCGTCGGCTTTCTACCCTCAGGCGGCTCCCTCGCGTACATTCTGTGACTGGTCGGTCATCACGCCTTTAGATTTTGAGATGCTGAATGACGATAGTATCTTGTAAGGTAAGAACTTGTTATTCCGGTGAGCGGAGCAAGTGTCTCTCCTGAGCCTGTCCAAGAAAGGAATCTCACCGACGATGACGCGATATTTCTTGCTCTGCTCGAAGTGACAATATCCTACCGTGTAGAGAAGTAGCCGGCGTAGTTGGTTCGTGAACGCCCAGTTATTGCCGTTCCCAAACATTGCACCTCGCATAGCTGAATTCTGACTCGCCCAAATTCCATTCTTTGCGCTTTCGGACGCTATCTGTCGCAGGATGATTATCTCTTGACCGATACTCAGTACAGGCATTGCGCACAGACATGAAGCCGTGTCTGGTGTCTGGCTGGCCGATTTCCTGAGCAATAGGGTATCTGTGCAGGTTTCCAAGGCAAACTGCCGACAGTAGGGTCTTGCCATGAAATCGATATACGATCCCAGATGTTTTCAGGGATGGCATTCTACAGGCTGACAGGCAGTCACTGCCACATGGGAACTTGCGACCGGGAATTGATGGTCAAGTGCATTAGGGGATAGAAGATGAACGTCGGTATTGGGTACGAAGATCAAGAAGATGCGACCATGTCCGGAAAGCTATCTGCTGAAAGTGCTCTGCGCAACGGCACGATCACTCGGCCGGATCTGGCAGTGGCGTTTTGTAGCGGCAAACTGGATGCTGATGCATTTTTCCAGGGGCTGCGATCTGTGTTGGGCGTGCAAACGCCCATCATCGGCGGGTCAGCAATCGGCATCATTACCGATACCGAGTTGTCGTATGACGGCTACGCCTCCGGTGTGGCTGTTTTTCAAGGCGATTCGCTAAATGTTGAGATTGCAACTACGGGCGCGCTGGATAAGGATGAAGAAGCCGCCGGCAGACGCCTCGCAACTCAGTTGACACGTGCTTTGGACGACAAGATGTTGTTAATGTTCTATGATTCAATTAGGGTTCCAGCACAGGCAGGGGGAGTGCCGCCGGTGATGAATGCATCACCGCCCTTGATAAGAGGAATTGAGTCAGTCTTGGGCAGGGACTTTCCGATTGGTGGGGCAGGCGTTGTCGCCAACTATCAATTTGGCCTTACCCGTCAGTTCTGTGGAACCCATGTAAATGATCAGAGTGTTGTTGGCGCTTTGGTGCGTGGGGATGTTGAGCCGTATTTCCAGATCATGCATGGGTGTGCGCTTATGGATGGCATCTACCACACCATCACGAAGATGGACGGCGCGATAATCTATGAGGTGGACGGCAAACCGATTGTCGAGACGATTGATGCCATCTATGGGAGTCAGGAGTGGCAAAGCCAGATTCCTGTCAGGCGATTGTCGATTGGCGTGAATATGGGCGAGAAGTACGCAGCTTTTGATGAAAGCAAATATGTGATTCGACTGATATCCGGTGTTCTACCCGATAAAGATGGGATTGTGATTTTCGAACCGGATTTGGAAACCGGCGTGGAAATTCAATTTATGATCAGAGATACTGCTGAGATTATCGAATCTGTGCGAGAAAATGTTGCTGATATTATGACTCGCATCGCTGCCGATGGACGAACGCCGCTCTTCGGACTCTACATTGACTGTGCCGGTCGCAGTGGACTTGCCTCCGACACGCTCTTTGAAGAAGCTGAGGAAGTAATGTCTGTCTTTCATCGTAAACAGATCCCGCTGTTAGGGTTCTATTCCGGTGTTGAAATTGCCCCATTTCTGGATGAAAACCGAGGGCTGGATTGGACCGGTGTGTTAGTGGTCCTAGCAGATGGTGAGTAGCATGTCCTGCGAAACTGAGTTGTTGAACGAGCGTATCATGGAGCTTGAGCAGGCTCTTCAGCATACGGCACAGCGAGCTGACTATTACGAAGAAATCGCGCGAGTCACCGGCATTGCGCGATTGAAAGAGACTGAAGCGCTATCACAATTGTTGGCTGAGCGGAACCGCATCGCGGCGGAGCTGAAGCAACACCACGATAACTTGGAGGGACTGGTAGAAACGCGTACCAACGAACTCTCCACGGCCGTGGCAGAAACGCAGCAACTCAATCTGCAGCTTCAGCAGGAGATCCGCGAGCGCAGACGGGTTGAAGCTGCGATCCGTGCGAGTGAAGAGCACTTCAGGATTCTCGTTCAGGATTCTCCGGATGTCATTATGCGATTTGATCGCGACCTTCGGCACCTATATGTAAATCCCGTTGTGGAGGTGGAAACCGGCATTCCTCAACAAGATTTTATCGGTAAGACGCACCGTGAACTCGGGTTTCCACCTGAGCTTATTCTTCCCTGGGAAGAATATATACAGAGAGTCTTTGCGTTCGAAACACCCCAGCGTCTGGAATTCCAGCTGCCCACTGGAGCCTGGATTGATTGGATCCTCTATCCTGAATATGGTACAGATGGGACCGTCAATGCAGTACTCACTACGGCTCGTGACATCACCGCATATAAGGAGATTGAAGAGACGCTACGTAAAGAAATTCTTGAACGCAAGCGCTCTGAGAAACGGCAACGCCAATTGGAGGCGCAACTTCGCCAGACACAAAAACTGGAGGCCCTGGGTCGGCTCGCCGGTGGTATTGCGCATGATTTCAATAATGTCTTGGCTATCATGCTTGGCCACGTCGAGTTCCTGCTACAAGACTCTGCGGAAGGCAGCGACATTCAGGCTTCACTCCAGAACGTATGGCGGGCCGGAGAGCGGGCCACAGAATTGATCCGACAGATATCGCTCTTTGGTCGATATCATGAACACCACTTGGAATCAACAAATCTGTCTCAGGTGATCGAGGAAACACTCAGATTGATCCGGGCAACCATACCCGCATCCATTGAGATTCGCTCCCACATTCAGCCCCATTGTCACTTCATACTCGCTGATGCCTCTCAAATCCAGCAGATCCTTGTCAACCTCTGTGTCAATGCCAGACATGCGATGAAGGAACGCGGCGGAACGCTTGAACTGCGGCTAACGGAAGCTGCGATCAATGGCAAGCTGGCTCAGAACCTGGGACTGGGTTCTGGACTCTATCTGAAGTTGACGGTCAGTGATACGGGCCAGGGGATTCCGGCTTCGGCAGAGGAACACATATTTGAACCGTTTTTCACGACAAAAGACGTGGGTGAAGGATCGGGACTGGGGCTTGCAGTTGTTCATGGGATCGTCACTGGGCATGGGGGGACGATAATGGTTGAGAGCGTGGTTGGACAAGGAACGATCTTCTCCATCTATTTCCCGGTCGTCGAAGACCACGGTCCCATGGTGGATACTCGCGAAGAAAGCTTTGATACGGAGAAGGGTCAAGGCCACATACTTGTCGTTGATGATGAACCGGATTTAGTCAATTTGTACAAGGCGGCATTAACACAATCGGGGTACCAGGTTACTGTCTGTTATAACGGTTCTGATGCCCTGTCAATCTTTCAATTAGATCCAGATCGGATTGACCTTGTCTTTACGGATCAACTAATGCCAGGCCTGACCGGTATACAGCTCAGTGAAGAGATCCAAAAAATCAGAGCGGACGTCCCCATCATTCTGGCGACAGGCTATAGCGATTCCATCTCCGAACATAATGTGGCGGATTACGGTTTGAGCGAGTTTCTCTCGAAGCCGATCAAGATCCGTGGCCTCAGGCAGACAATTCGCAAAATACTTGTCAATTAGGGGAGTTTTCGGGTTTTTGGAGCAAGTTCGCCATTGCACGAGGGAGTAAATATTTCGTGTAGCTAATATGGCGCAACTTCGGTTCAACGCTGTAGATCTTGTTCCTGTGATCTGCGAATGAAGAACCTGGTATGCGGATATTGCTGACGACCGACATTGGACGGGTAATATTGGCCGCCAATATTGAAGGGTGATCTTGCGTTGAAATCTATTGCAGTAGTGCTGGCCGAGGTGCTGGTCGAGTCTGGTGTGCAGATTGTCTTTGGACTGCCAGGTGGTGAGAACACTGAGGTGCTTGAAGCCATCCGTCGCCAAGGTATTGACTTCGTCCTTGTTCACAATGAAAGTTCTGCCGTCTTCATGGCAGATGTCAATGCGCGCCTGACCGGCAGCCCCGGCGTCTGTTTGACGACGCTGGGACCCGGCGCAGCCAACGCTGCTGTCGGTGTTGCACATGCTTTTTTGGATCGCTCTCCGGTTTTGGTCATCACAGCTTCGTCCAACGCTAGTCTAATCGGCCGGCACACTCATCAGGTGATCGATCTCCAGGCCCTTTTCGCCCCCATCACCAAGCTCACCGTCGAACTAACATCCGAACAGCCTGCATCGACGATTCGACATGCGCTTGCGCTTACCATGAACGGACGACCGGGTCCCGTCCATCTGGCTGTTAGCAGCAACGTTGCGGCACTGCCGGCTCCTAGCCAGAAGAGTGCAGTTTCCTTTCAGCCCCCCCGACATCCCGTTGTAGATCCCTCTGCGATGAAACAGGCTCAGGCTATGCTAGCCCTTGCACGCCGACCGCTGCTTATCTGCGGCTTGGGTCTGGAACCGGAGAGCCCCTATGCTGAATTGCGTCTGCTGGCCGAAGCGCTTGATGCGCCCGTTATTGTGACGCCGAAGGCCAAGGGGTCGATACCCACCGATCATCCCCTCTCTGCTGGAACCATCGGCCTGACACGCCGCGATCCGGTCTACGACATGCTGAACGAGGCGGATTGCATTGTTGCCATTGGATTTGATGTGGTTGAGCTAGTCAAGCCGTGGGAGACGACAGCGCCTCTGATCTGGATCTCAAGATGGCCAAACGCGGATCCGGTCATTGCCGCGCAGGTGGAGTTGGTCGGTCAAATCAGACCGATGCTTCGGCATCTGGTGGACGCGATTGGGCCGGTTCAACCCGGCTGGGGGACCAGCCGAGTCAAACTTTTTCGGACGCGACTCAACCAGGTAGTGCTGCCCACGCCGTCGGCCGGACGCATGAATCCTCAGTCTGTCTTGGCTGCCGTCAGAGCAACGACGCCGCGTGACATTTTGATCACCACTGATGTAGGGTCCCACAAAATCCTGGCGGCCCTGAGTTGGCCTGCGTATGCGCCCAACCGATATCTCGTCTCCAACGGTCTCTCGGCCATGGGATATGGGTTGGCATCGGCGATTGGCGCTGCCTACACGACGAAACAGCCGGTTATCGCCATCACTGGCGACGCCGGTCTGGCGATGGTGATCGGCGAATTGGGGGTGGCGCACCGACTGCGGCTGTCGGTGATCGTCGTCGTTATGAACGACAACACGCTGGACCTGATCCGCTCGGCTCAAGTACGTAACGGCAGCCCGATCTACGGTACTGAATTTGTCAACCCGGATTTTGCCTTGATTGCGGCTGCCTACGACATCGGCTACTATCGCGCCGCCACCGACGAAGACGTGGCACTGGCAATCGCTGACGCGCTTGGCGCTGGAATGACGGCTCTGGTCGATGCACGAATCGATCCGAGCAGCTATCCTACGACGCCAGCTGCGCGCCCTATGCATCAGCCCCGTACGGAAAGTCGTTAGCTCCGGCCTGCTCGTTCCTCTGACACTGCCGAGAAGCTTGACCGTAAGTACGAACATCTCGGCACCGAGTGCGTCAAAATGTCGCCGCAGCTCGTATAGAAAGGGTCGGAGCCCGGCCGGGGACTGTGCGTATCTTTTCCGTTTCCCTATCGTCTATAATCTTAGCCCCGTACGAGCGTCCGATCGACTGGAATGACAGTAGGCCACTCACACTCAGATGAGAATTCGCTCATCATTGGACCTGTCGACGGCGAACGTCGTTGAAATAGAGCGAGCGCTAGGTTGGACAGATCTTTGGGGTGTCTGAAACCCTGAGGAAGCTTACCTTGTCGTAAAGATCTGGCCATTTGTTTATTGGCCATTTTGGGATAGAATGAGGTCTTATTTTTGTCCATAAAGCGAAAAATGGATTTGTTCAGTTGAAACAGACCGGTGAATGCCGGTCTGTTTTTGCGAGGAAATAGATGAATTACCGCCGAAATCTACGTCTACCTCTACCGCGAAGAGTATCTGCCAGGACAGTTGCCTTGACCTGGATACCTTGTCTGCTGCTGGCTCTGTTTTTGTTCGGCAGCCCACATGTCGCAATGGCAGAAACCTTTGTCGTCAATACGACGAGCGACTCTAGGGACGACTTCCCAGGCGACGGTGCGTGCCACGATGGCTCTGATACGCCCACTGATAACTGCTCATTGCGTGCGGCGATTCAGGAATCCAATGCTTTGACTGGCGCAGACGAGATTGTGCTGCCGGCAGGCACGTATACCCTCACGATCCCGGAGGCGGGTGAGAACGGAAGCAGCGCCGGCGATCTCGACATTGTCGCCAGCGATCCATTGACCATTACCGGCGCCGGGCAGTCACTGACCATTATTGACGCCAACAATATCGATCGCGTGATGGATGTCAAGCCAGGCGCCGGACCGGTCTACCTCTCGGATCTTACACTGCAGAATGGCGGAGCGCCTCTGGTTGATGCCGATGGCGGTGGACTGCGTATCGGCGAGTATTGCTCGGATTGCGGGGCGCCAGCGCTCACAGCGGTCACGGCCGTGCGCACGACAGTGACTCACAATACGGCTACAGGCTACGGACAAGGCGGCGGTATTGCTGTCAACAACGGCGCCTACCTCGAACTTATCGAAAGCAATGTGCTGACGAATACTGCGGAAGGCGGCGAATACGGCGGCATTTCCAATGACGGCACCGTGGAGATCATCGACTCGACCCTCGCATGGAACGAAAATGGTGTTTATGAGGGATCTGTTGGGAATTACGGTACGATGACCTTCGAGAGAAGCACCTATGCGTACAATGCTGGCGGGATTACAACATCCGGTTCGTTGATCATCCAGAACAGTACTTTCGATTCCAACAACGACCCCGTAACGCCCCGCGGCCCCGTAGTGGACGTCAGAAACGGCTCTTTACTGACAATTGACGCAAGCACGTTCAGTTACAACAACGGTACCTCCGTGAACGTTGGTACTGGTTCTTCATCAACAATTGACGCAAGCACGTTCAGTTACAACAATGATACTTCTGTGAACGTCATTGATGACTTTTCTTCGTTGGCTGTTGAAAATAGTACGTTCAGTTCCAATGGCGGCGTTGCCATCAGTATCGGCATGACAACGGTGGTCACCATGTCCCATACCACCATTGCCTTCAACAGCGGCCCGGGCATCGAGTATGATGGGGGCGCCACAACCGCCCTTGACCAGGTCTTGCTCTCCGCCAATAACCCGAACTGTTCCAACCCTGCTGAGGCTTTGTTTCCGGGTCCGGGACAGTTCAATATGTCGGACGATGACAGCTGCTTGATTCTTGGCACCAACTATCATGGGACCATCTGGAATGCCGGGCTGGAGCCGCTTCAGGACAACGGTGGTGAGACTGAGACCCACGCTCTAGGCAATAATAGTGACGCCATTGACAGGGGCCCAACGAGTTTTGTCGGCCCACCCTTCACGGACCAACGCGGCGATGGTTATCCGCGTGTCGTGAATGGAAGAGTGGACCGTCCCTTCGTCATCGACATCGGGGCTTTCGAAAGCGCGCTCGTACAGCTCGTACAGACCGGACCGACCTACACGGTCAATGATGCGGGTGATGAGGATGGTCCCTGCCTCATCGACCAATGCACCCTGCGGCAAGCCATCAACGCGGCCAACGCAACTCCGAATGGTGCTGCAGCGGACACCATCGAACTTCCGCTCTCGGTCCAGCCGGTCTCGCCCTTACCCGCGATTAGCGAGTCCGTTCTGCTCACTGGGTCAGCCGCCTCAGGCGTCGTTGTCGTGCTGGATGGCTCGTTTGCAGGCGCCGGTGCGTCCGGTATCACAATCGACTCAGGCGGCAGTACGATCGCCAACCTCGAAATCAGAAACTTCAACGGCCCGGGCATCGCTGTCCTCGGTGGACAAGGCAATTCGTTCAACGGCAACCGGGTTCACAACAACGGTGGCCTGGGAATTGACCTGGGTAACGACGGCGTGACGATCAACGACTTTGGCGATCCTGACACCGGGCCCAATGGTCTTCAGAATGCCCCGGTTCTGCAAGGCGCTACCACTGTCGGCACGATCACGCGCGTCCGGGGATCCCTTTCAAGCACGCCGGAACGGCCCTATGCGTTGCAGTTCTACGCCAACGACAGTTGCGACAGTTCCACCTATGGCGAGGGCGAAATTCCGGTTGGCGGTAGCTATGTGGTGAACACTGACGCAAAGGGTTATGTCAGCTTTGACATCGACCTGGGATCTCTGGGGATTTCTGACGGAAGCGCGTTCACCGGGTTGGCCACCGATCAAGTGACCGGTGATACGTCCGAGTTCTCGCGATGTGTGATTCTTGGACCCAACAACGATAGTTGGCCGCGGGCTTTGTCTCTCGACCCGCTGACCGGTGATCCTTCGACGCCTTCTGCCACTATTGCCCAACATATCGACCAGCCCGGACAGTCACGCTGGTACAAGTTTTCCGTTCAGCCTGGCAGTGCAGTACAGCTGAAACTTTCTGATCTGCCCGCCAACTACGATTTGACGATCTATAAGGATATCCAGGCGATACACAATGAGTTGTCTGCGCCGTCAACTACTGAACAATTGGTTAAACTTACTGCGGAATTTGCCCCAGACGCTTTTGCTCCAGACGCCTTTGCCCCAGACGCTTTTGCTCCAGACGCCTTTGCCCCGGACGCCTTCGCTCCGGATGCCTTTGCCCCGGATGCCTTCGCTCCGGATGCCTTCGCTCCGGATGCCTTTGCCCCGGATGCCTTCGCCCCGGACGCCTTCGCTCCGGACGCCTTCGCTCCGGATGCCTTCGCCCCGGATGCCTTTGCGCCGGACGCCTTTGCCCCAGATGCGTTCGCGCCGGATGCCTTTGCGCCCGATGTTGCCTACTCCAGCGCACAACTGCGTGCGTTCGTTGCTGTGTCCGCATTCGATGGGCTCGCCGATGAGACCATTGCAGTCGATACCTGGGACAATAGCGGAGATTACTATATCCGTGTGCGCGGTCGTAACGGCGCCTTCAACCCGACCGCGACTTACAACCTTGAGGTGCAGCAAACTGCTGGCGTCTGTGAATCTCTCGTCTCGACATTGGCGGACAGCACGTTGACTCCCGTGACCGGCAACTACCGGACGCTCATTCTCACCGATCTGGCGCGTATGGATTCAGCGGATCCGCTTATACCGACCGTGCAAGCCCAACTGGCCGCTCTCGCCGCGCGCAGTGAGATAGCAGGTGTCGTCGTTGATGTAGGTGCTGACGCTGCTGTGGCCGCGGCCAACCTGCAGGCTGATGGGGCCAAGGCGTGTCCACCGGCCAAAAACCTGGTAGCCAATGCCGTCAAGAAGATTGTTGATGCCTACTGGGAACTCAATCCGGGCCTCGAGTATATCGTCGTGGTCGGCAACGATGACGTGATTCCTTTCTTCCGCTATCCGGACCGCGCCCTGTTGGCCAATGAGAAGAATTTCCAACCGCCTGTCGATCAGCAGACGACCTCCTTTGCCAGCTTGATTCTTGGCTATGTGCTGGGCCAGGATGCCTATGGGGCGGCCACGACCCTCTCCCTGAGCAATACAGAATTGCCTATCGCGAACCTGGCGGTGGGACGGCTGGTGGAGACGCCTTCCGATATTCTCATGATGTTGGCGGCCTACGATGCCACCGTGACGGCGGGTACGCCGGGCGTCGTACCCGATCCGACCTCGGCCCTGGTGACCGGTTATGACTTTATGGAAGATGCGGCCCTTGCGGTTCAAGCCGAATTGGCGGCTGGGATCGGCGCTCCCGTTGATTCACTGATTGCGCCGCGGGACTTTTCGCCATTGAGTACAGATCCTCGCGTATGGACTGCCGACGAGCTTCGCTCAGAATTGTCGGGGAGACGGTATGATGTGGTCTTTTTGGCCGGTCACTTCAGCGCCAACAGCGCGCTGGCCGCCGACTACAGCACGCGTCTCCTGGCGTCAGAGGTGGCCGACGCATCAGTCGATCTCCAGAACGTGCTCGTCTTCAGTAACGGCTGCCACTCGGGCTACAATACCGTCAACGAACATGGAATCGCCGGACTGACCGCACAACCGGACTGGCCACAGGCCTTTGCCAGCAAGGGAGCGATGCTAATAGCAGGGACCGGTTACCAATACGGCGACACCGACTTCTTGAAATACAATGAGCGAATCTACCTCAACTTCAGCCAGGAACTGCGGGTCGGCGCCGAGCCGGTGCCCGTCGGCAAAGCGCTCGTGGCAGCCAAACAGCGCTTTCTATCTGAGACGACCGAGATACGCGGCATCCATGAGAAAGCCTACCACGTGACCACCCTCTTTGGGCTGCCCATGATGCGCATCAACTTGCCCGCCGGCCGCACGACGCCCGTCGGATTGTCGGCGACCGTGAATAACGTCACGGACAGCACGCGCAATCCCGGCCTCACCCTGGGGTTGCAGTCGTCGGATATCACGGTGACATTCGGTCTGACGGAAAATACGGTGTTGCTCTCCAGCGTCAGCGATGACAGTACGGTCGTCGCAACCTATCTTTCGGGCACGGATGGCGTGATCAGTAATCCTGTCGAACCGGTACTGCCGCTCGACCTGCGCGACGTTGGCGTGGTCGATACCGTGCTGCGCGGGGTTGGCTTCCGCGGCGGCGCCTATACCGACCTGACTGACATCCTTCCGCTGACAGGGGCAGCCGCGACCGAGATCCGGGGTGTTCATGCCCCCTTCCTTTCCCAGGTCTTCTTCCCGATTGTTCCCTGGCGGATCAACTACTTCGATCTGCTGGCCAATCCGACCAACGGTCTTACGCGCCTGGCCTTGGTCCCCGGCCAATATCGGTCGGACGATCCGACCAGCTTGACGGGGATCCTGCGCAAGTGGAGCAACATGCAATTCCGGCTTTTCTACAGCAACAATATCACGACGTATGCGGCGGGCAGCACACCCGCATCGGCCGCGCCGCCGAACATAGCCAACATAAGTTCGACCGTTGATACAGGCAAGGTGATTTTTGAGATCACAGTGGTAGGCGACCCGGCCGCAGGCGTTCAAGAAGTTTGGGTAACCTACACTTCTTGTGAGGGCGCCGTATGCAACGGACTCTGGAAAGCGCTCGACTTGGAACAGGATACCGTCGACTCGAAACTGTGGAACGGTCTATTGTCGCTTGACGGAACGCCGGCAGAAAATATCCGCTTCATGGTGCACGCAGCCAATGGGGTGGGGTTGGTCTCCATGGCGACTAATCTGGGCGAATACTACTCGCCGGGCGTAGACCCTGGGGATCTGACCGGCGGCAATGGTGAGACAGGTCAGGCCGCGACAACGGGGCTGACGCTAGAGGCTGCGCCTACCTCAGCTGTCTATGGCACGCAGGTAACCTTCTCGGCACGCCTGACCGATACAATCGGGCGGCCGCTGGCCGGCCAGCCGATCAGGTTCGCCATCGGCTCGCAGCAGCGCAACGCAACGACCGACGGCAACGGCCTGGCCTCCGTCACCATGCCGATCCTCAGCCGGCCGGGCGAGACCGATGTACGCGCCGGCTTCGCAGGTACTCTCGACTATCAGCCATCGGAGGCCACCAGCTCGCTCACGGTCCAAAAGCAGAATACGAACCTCGTATTCTCACCGAACACCACCGCTGTTCAGGCAGGCGCTACGTCGACAATGACGGCGACACTCACCAGCGCAGATGGGTCGCGCCTCAATGCCAAGAGCGTCTACCTGGTTGTCAGCGGCGGCGGCAGCACCTACGTCGAGTCCGGGATCACGAACTTTGTGGGAGAGGTCCGCTTTGGTCCGATTCTATTGCCCAAAGGCGACTACACCGTAAATGTCTACTTCAGCGGAGCGATACCGCTGCCGAGTGGCACACAGATCCTGACCGACAGCAACTATCTACCATCCACGGTGGGGGGAACGCTGCGCATTGAGAACGATCCGCCTGTCGTGAGCTGTCCGGATGCACCACTCTCTGTGCCGCTGCCGGCCGGCGTGACACTTTCGTGCAGCGTCAGCGATGATGGGGCGCCGATTGATCCCGGCGTCACGACGCGATTGTGGAGCCAGCTTGATGGGCCGGGCAGCGCCACGTTCGATGCTGAGACGTCAGAGGTGACTGGTGTCAGCTTTTCTGCCGCCGGTCTCTACCGGCTGCGCTTGATCGCGAATGATGGCGGCCTGTCGGCCTCGGATGAGATCACGGTGACCGCGTTCACCGTTGCCGAACTCAGCCATACGGCCAAAGATCCTGGCGTATCCTGGGGCGGATCGACGCTGCTGACGGCCCGGGTTCTTCCCGCTGCGGCGGGCGCAACAGTCAACTTTGCTATCGAGAGCGGTGGCGGCAGTCTGGACACTCTAGCTGCCGTCACCGATGGCGACGGCAATGCCGCGGTTACCTACACAGCCCCCATGACCGACGTCGTTGCCGGCATCTATGCCATATTGCCAGGCACAACCATCAGCGACTCCGCCAAAGTATTCGTGTCCGAGTTTGGCACGACAGTTTCGTCGGTGCAGCAGCGGTCAACGCCCAATGAGTTCAGCCTCCAGACACCGGAGCAGCCGCCTGCCCTCGTCGTCACGAAGAGCGGCCCCGGCATTCCGTGGATGGGTGTGGCTTCCTTCGCCGGAAACCCGTGCCCGACCGGCCCAACGATCATCCCCCTCGGCTCGTTCGTTGACGTGCTTCTGGAGAACCCGACCGGCGTCGACAGCCTCGACCTGGTTGTTGACTACTCAAGCAGTGAGGGCGTGCCGATGCTCGCCTGGTGCCGCGCAGACGGCCAGTGGCAGCCGATTGAAGGCGCAATGGTCGACACTGGCAACATGACGGTCAGTTTCAGTGTGACCGGCGACAGCGTGCCAAATCTGAGCCAACTGGAGGGCACGCCCTTCGTGGTTCTGGACAGCACGCGGGCCAGCCTGACGGTGGTCAAACAGGCGTTGGGCGGCGACGGCACATTCAGCTTCACCAGCAGCAGTCTATCGCCGGACGACTTTAGACCTGACCACATCCGGCGGCGCGGCCCAACGGGTCTTCAGCGACCTGCAAACAGGCAATTACGACCTGGCCGAGACCGTACCCGAGGGATGGACCCTGACCAGCGCCACCTGCAACAACGGCGACAGGCCCGACAACATCGACCTGTCGGCTGGCGATGATGTGACCTGTACGTTCACCAACACGCTCAACTCAGCCGTCACATATCCGCTATCGTTGACAGTGACGGGCACAGGCTCGGGCGTGGTCACAAGCGCGCCTGCTGGCATCGACTGCGGAGCGACGTGCAACGGGGCCTTTCCGCAAGGTGGGGTCGTTGCTCTCAAGGCCACGCCGGCGGTTGATTCTCTCTTCGTCGATTGGGGCGGCGATGCCGACTGCAGCGATGGTGTGGTGACCATGGACGGGGCCAAGAACTGCACGGCGACGTTTACGCTCTCCGAACGCACGTTGACGGTGGTCAAGAACCTCGTGCCGAGCACCGATGAGGGTCGGTTTACCATGAACGCCAACGGCATCACGGGCGCAGCCGGGGGGGACGGGGCAAATGCCGTCGCCACGGTGGCAGTCGGTGCGAGCGTCAACTTCAGCGAGGTTGCAGAGATAGGCGCCGCACTGACTGATTACACGACAACGTTTCGTTGTAATGATCCGGCCAAGACAGTGGGCACGACCACCAGTGGTAGTCTGATCATGCCCGACGCCGATGTGACCTGCACTTTTACCAACACGCGCAACCCGGTCGCCACATACATGCTGTCGGTGACGGTGGCGGAATCGGGCGTGGTCACAAGTGCGCCCGCCGGCATCGACTGTGGGTCGACGTGTAGCGCGAGCTTCCCCGAAGGCGGGGTAGTTTCCCTCAAGGCACTATCTGCCGCTGATTCTCTCTTCATCGATTGGGACGGCGATGCTGACTGCAGTGATGGTGTGGTGACCATGGACGGGCCCAAGAGCTGTACGGCGACGTTTGCGCCTATCGTTGCCAAGCGCTACCTACCGATTGCCATGCAAGCGCTGCAGACAGATCCGTTGATTGACAGTGCCTTCGCTGCCATCGAATCAAGACCGGCCGTTGTAGGTGAATCCTTCTTCAGCGCACCGATCATCTTGAACCGTGCGACATTGCCCGCTGATGGGCGTTTCTATCTTTCCGGCGCACCGGATCGGGTGCAGGAACTGTGGGTGGATGACTTGATCGTAGTGGTGAAGAATGGCTCCGAACTGTTCAGCCATGATTTCGTTGGTGCGCCACAAGTCGGAGACGAGGTAAGCGATTCGAGCATACTGAAACTCACGCCCGATGCCTTAGAGCTTTCTCGCAGCGTGGCCGAGGAGATGGCCGCCGGCGGCTCGACGTTGGAATATCGAGATGTCTACGGTGGCTTGGTCGGCGCGTCAGAGGTCTGGTTTGTCTGGGTTCCTTGATGAGTTGTCAGGGTGTCGGGGACTTGCTCCGGGGCATCTGTTTTTCTGGAACGGCCTACGTATGAAGCTGCGCGTAGTCGACAGCATCTGACAATGACATCGCCTTGCCGGCCTCGCTTGATGCCGCTTGTTGGTCGGCGTTGAGGGTGGCAAGGGCCGGGGCCAGGGCTGCATTCAACTTGCTTGCCTCGCCTTCGGTCAGCGGTGCGCCAATCTCCTCGCGCAGGCTGGCCGCCGCGCCGACCAGGGTCAGGGCCGCATCGCCCTTGCCCTGTTGCGCTACTAGAATGCCGACATCCTCCAATAGGTAGGCCAAAGCCCACTTGTCCCCCAATTGGCGATAGATCGAAAGGCTCTCGTCATAGAGCGTTTTGGCTGTCTTGTGATCGTGCTGTGCACGTGCAACGTTGCCCAGGTTGTTCAATGCGTTGCCGATCATCCATCGATCACCGAGTTGTCTATGGATAGCGACCGCCTCGTCAAGTTGCTCATATGCTGTTACAAGATCTCCATGATCGACCGTCAGGTTTCCAAGATTGTTGAGCGAATTGGCAATACCCCAGCGGTCGCCAAGCCCTCGACGAATTGCCAGGCTCTCTTCGTATAGCCGTCGTGCCTCGTCAGGTTCGCCTTGGCGCCGTGCAACGATGCCTAAGTTTCCGAGTAGATATGCGGCCTGTCGTTGATCGCCTAACTGTTGGCGAATAGCTAAACTTTTCTGATAGCACAAACGTGCATCCTCGTAGGCCCCTTGCTGAGTGGCCATCGTACCCATATAGTGCAGCACCTGGCCAATTCCAGCTCGGTCGTCTGATTCTTCGAACGCGGCATGTGCTTGGTTCAACCAATTCCACGCCTCGTCGAAATTGCCCTGTTTATGCAGGAGTTCTCCCAGGGCCATTTCACACCATGCTTGGCCATGCCGATCACCGGTCTGCTGTACCTCAATCAATCCTTTTTCATAGAGCGCCTTCGCCTCATCCCACTGACCGGTCAGTTCAAGCACCTGTCCCAACTTCAATTGCACGTCAATGCGCTTCCCAGTTGGGAGCATCGGCAACAGGCGGCGGAAATAGTCGATGGCTGCCACATTGTTATACTTGGCTTGCGCGGCTTCGCCGGCACGCAACAAGTAGTGAATCTGCTTCTCCTTGTTCTCGCTGTTGCCGTAGTGGTGGGCGAGTAGATCGAGATAGTTGTCCAACTCATCTGCGTAGGTCGTTTCGATAAAGCGGCCAATCTGCTCATGGATTCCTCTGCGCATGGCATAGGGCAGGCTGTCGTAGGTCACGGTCTGGGTAAGCAGCTGTCTAAAGTGGTAGGTCTGTTCGGGTTCACCCAGATCGCGCTCGGTCAGATCCTGCCGGTGTAGCGCTTCCAGATCCATGCGTACTTCTTCCGGATCCCCGAGCGAAGGATAGGCTCCCCACAGCCACGCTGCCCGATAGACGCGTCCAACAACACTGGCCACACGCGCCGTGACACGCTGGCTTTCGGGCAGTTGATCCAGCCGGCTCAATACCAGGCGATGCAGGCTTTCCGGTAGTTCAGGCTGAACTGAATCCCAATCGTTCTCGTTCAGCAACCCTTGGAAATAGAGGTAGGCAATCAGTTCCTCAAGATAGAATGGATTGCCCTGCGCCTGCGTTACCAACCGCTCTGCCAGTTGCTCAGAAAGCGGCAAAGTATTGCCCGATAGATGATTCAACTGAAGTTGAATCAGTTGGGCAGCTTCCTCGGGGCTGAATTGATCCAGCTGAAGTTCGGTATAGGTCGCCGCTGCATCCGATAGAGTCAAACTGGACAAGGGTGATTCTCTTGATACCAGCAGTAGGCAGATGTGCTTGTCACTGATGCTGTGGCTCACGTCGTGCAGCAGTTCAGAAGAGAGCGGGTCCATCCACTGACAGTCATCGAGCACGATCAGCGTCGGCTTCGAATCTGTCAGCGCCAGCAATAGATCCACCAGAAGCGCATGTAGGGAGGTCTTGCGAATCTTGGCATCCAGCGATCCGGTCAGGTCGTTGTCAGGGATAGGAAGCTGCAAAACAACATCTAGAAGCGGAATCCGAGAAATCCATTGAGGGTCGAGGTTCGCAACCTGCTTGCTTACGCTCTCAATTTGCTCCTCGGTCGAAGCTGCCGGGTCCAGTGCGAACAAGTTGCGCCAAATTGGACGCCAGACCAGATAGCTGCTGTTCTGACCGTGTGACTCACATGCACCAAGGTGGCTCTCCCATACGCGTTCCTTCACCAGTTGCAGGACTTCGGCGACCAGTCTGGACTTCCCGATGCCTGCCTCACCAACCAATCCAACGATCTGGCCCTGATCCTGAGCTACGTCGGCAAGCAATTGCTCAAGTTGGGCCAATTGCTCCGTCCGCCCGACCATGGGCAGCGCATGGCTTGCACCCTGTCCTTGCTGATTGTGTTCCACACCGATCAGTGAGTAGACTGTAACCGGATCGCGTTTGCCTTTGACGTGTATGCCCGGCAGCGCTTCAAATACAAAAGCCTGCTTGATCGACTGTTGAGCTGCCTGGCTGACCAGGATCTGACCCGGTTTTGCTGCCATCATCAGGCGAGCCGCCAGGTTTACTTCATCGCCAAGCACGCCGTAGGTTCGATGGTTGGCGCCGCCATAGACGCCGGCACGCATTCTGCCTTGGCTGATGCCGATCTGGTGCGGCTCGATATGCGCCAGGTTGTCGGGCGGTTGCAGCAGGGCCAGTGCCGTCAACGCGGCAAGCTCGGTGTTGTTTTCGTAGGCTACGGGAGCGCCGACATTGATGTAGATGTAGCTGCCCTTGTCGCCAATATTGAGATCGACAAACGTCGCTCCATAGTTCGCGACCGTGGCCTGCACCCAGCGGATGTAGGTGTCGAGCTTCTGCCCTGCCTCCTCATCTGCGTCGTAATCGATGCCGCTGAAACGCAGAAAGAGTGCGACTGTCGGACGCAACTCAGCCAAGAACTCTTCTAGCCCACGCGTGATATTTTCATAGACCGAAGGCAGAAGCCAGCTTCGAATATCGTGCAGAGAAATGGCCTCCACATCCAGCGCCGACCAAGGCAACAGCGCAGTCTCCTGCCGTAGGCTGCTGACGACACCGAACCTGTCTCTCGAATCAGGATTGGTGCGAATGGTCCCGAACTGGACCGCATCCTTTAGGGCCTCCATGGTCTGCATATCCACGATGACCTCGCCCTGTTGAGCCTGGTGCTCGGCCGCGGCCAGCCGCACCATGGTCTCCCCTGCCAGGGCATCGATCAGACGGATGGACGGATCGCCAACGCAGAAGCGCCTTGCTGGGCCCGCTGCCACGGCCACTTTGATGCTGATGGTGACTACGCTGCCTGCAGGCGTTCGGATCTCAGCAATTCGCTGCATGGCCCGTTGCATGGCCAGCCCACAGCTCACCGAGCGCAGGCCATCGTCGCCATCCATCCAACAGGTGATCGCATCTCCGGCGAACGCGATGACACTGCCTTGATACTCATGGACGTGATCGATGATGACGTCGTAGATAAGGTTCAGGTAGCGGGTTAGTTCCTCTGCGCCGCGTTGTGGACCCAACTCATGGACCAGGGTTTCGGCCAGCGACGTGAACCCGGATATGTCGGCAAATAGGGCGGCTCCTGCCGTGCGATTGCTCAGCGTTGCGGCTCGCGCCATGGCATGACGCCGATCCATCGGTATGTAGACAACCAGTTTCTCTTTCATGGCGTTCATGCCCCGTTTGGGAATTGCAGACGGAATCCAACTGACGAAAGGTATGGTGAAGTATAGCGAATCTCGGCTTAGAATGCATCTGCCAACAATGGTGTTCGCATGATTTCGCTACCAGCGTGAATACATTCACCTCTAGCTGCACGTTCTGCATTCATTTGTGGCCGTTGCGCCGCCCTACGATTGATTCGGGTGTGTTGGCGGAAAGCGCCAACACCGGCAATAAATCAGAGATGCTCGTTGTTTGATTGCCGTCTAGCTCCGGGACGACTAAACTGTCCAGAGGTGTCACGTGACATGGTTTGTCTCGTTGGTAGACGCGCGCCTGAACCGAAAAGAGCAACAGTCATACCAGTGGCGGCAGCCTGCACCGACGTAGGCGCTGTACGCTGATGGAGCGCAAGAGAGTCTATTCATGGACCCGACTATACTAAATGAATTCTTGGAGCGGTACGGCATCGTCATCATCGACGGTGCTTTGGCGACGGAACTGGAACGACGTGGTGCTGATCTCCGCGACGCGCTCTGGTCGGCCAAATTGCTGATCGAGAAGCCGGATCTGATTCGCCAGGTTCATTACGACTATTTCCTGGCTGGGGCTGATGTCGCCATCACTGCCAGCTATCAGGCCACGTTCGAGGGCTTTGCCCGGCGCGGTCTGTCGACCGACCAGGCCGCCGACTTGATGCGGCTGAGCGTCCAACTCGCCTGTGACGCTCGAGATCAGTTTTGGGCGAACCCTGCCAACAGGGGTGATAGGCTGCGGCCTTTGGTGGCCGCGTCCATCGGCTCCTATGGAGCCTACCTGGCCGACGGCTCTGAGTATCGCGGCGACTACGGGCTATCCGTGGAGGAACTGATTGATTTCCATCGAAACCGTATGGCTGTATTGGTGGGGACAGGGGCCGATCTGCTGGCCTGCGAGACGATTCCCTGTCAGATCGAGGGCGAAGCGCTTGTGAGCCTGCTGACTGAATTTCAACAGGCCAAGGCGTGGCTCAGCTTCAGTTGCTGTGATGACGTTCATGTCTGTCATGGCGAGATGCTTGCCGACTGCGTCCGACTTGCGCAGAGTTCAGATCAGGTAGTCGCAGTCGGCGTCAACTGTACGCCGCCTGAATATGTTGACGGGCTCCTACGTAGCGCGCGTGAGGTCACTGATAAGCCGCTGTTGGCCTACCCAAACAGCGGCGAAAAGTGGGATGGCGAGGCCAAACGTTGGGTTGCGGGGACTGGCGTCACCCAATTCAGTGAGCCGGCCAGAATCTGGCGCGATGCCGGCGCACAGCTTATTGGAGGGTGCTGCCGTACTGGTCCGGATGACATCGCCGACATCGCAAAGGCACTACGGTGAGGATGAACCGGCGGCTCGTCGAGGATCCGCCTGGAAATTGCTACGGATAGGCGGCTTGTGCTGCAGCAATCATGCGATCCATCATCTCGTTTGTGGCATCATCGACAATCTGTCGCGCCGGGTCAGCGTCATACCACGCCATGATCTCTTCCGCGCCGCGTGCAAAGGGGATCGATGCGACGTAGTCGGGGACCACCCGTTTGATCTTGGTGTTGTCAAAGATGACGCTGTGGGCTTTGTCGCCCAGAAGGCCTGCACCCCAGTCGGGATCATAGGCTGCGATCAGATCCGACGCGGCGTGGACGATTTGAGCCTCAACGCCGGCCGCGTTGGCCATGATGTCGGCGATCTGGTTCCAGGTCAGTAACTCGTCGGATGTGATGTGGAAGGACTCGCCCAGCGCATGAGGGTTGCCCAATAGGCCGACAAATCCTTTGGCAAAATCTTGATGGTGGGTCAGCGTCCAGAGTGAAGTGCCATCGCCGTGAACAATCACCGGCAGTCCTCTGCGCATACGGTCGATCACAGTATAGCCGCCATCCATGGGCAAGAGGGTCTGATCGTAGGTGTGTGATGGCCGCACGATTGTGATGGGGAAGCCTTCCTCGCGGTAGGCGCGTGTCAGCCGCTCCTCACATGCGATTTTGTTGCGAGAGTAGGCCCAGAAGGGATTGTGCAGCGGGGTCGACTCGGTAATCGGCAGGCCTGATGGGGGCTTCTGATAGGCTGACGCCGAGCTGATGAAGACGTATTGGGCTGTGCGCTGGCGGAAAAGGGCCAGGTCGCTTTCGATCTGATCGGGCGTAAATGCGATCCAATTCACGACGACATCAAATGTGTGGTCGTCCAGGGCCTCGTCTGCAGATGCCGGATTTCGAATATCACCGTGCAGCTGATGAACCGACTCGGGTAGAGGGCGTGACGTCTGGCCGCGATTGAGTAAATAGAGATCGATGCCACGATCAACTGCCAGCCGTGTACAGGCGGAGCTGATGATGCCTGTGCCCCCGATGAATAGAACCTTCATTTTGCCCTCCAACTTTGCCGAATGGATTGTAGCTCTCTATGCCTCTTCCATATCCGGCTGCCAACCCTCGCCATGATAGGATTCAAAATCTGGATCGGTGACCACCACGAAGTTGTCGGATCCGTGGGGATTGGGCACATAGGCATCGGCGTGACTATCATTCATCCAATGGTGGTTATCGCACAGGTAGCGAAACTGATAGGCATGGCCGATGTCAAGTTCAACGGTGATGAACCACTCGCCCTGACGGGCGCGCCGTAAAGGCACCTCAGTACGATTCCAGTCATTAAAGTCACCGACCAGGTATATTGTATCTGCCCAAACGCTATCCGGCAATGAGAAACGGACTTGGACCGTCTGTCGGTCTGAGCGTCGAACATAGTGTTTTTCAATCATTGGTCCACCTCTTTTTCGAACACACAGGCACTAGTGAATCCGAGCGGAAATCCGGATACAGTTCCTACCCGTGGTCGAATCGCCGGGTCTCTGTCGTGGTGTTGACGCCCAACTGAACTAGGCTGAGCCTGCTGACAGCATTGCTGGATTCCCCATTATTGGACACCGTTTCCGTCAGACCGGGTTATGGCTGGGCAAAGCGTAGCCATAGCCGCTGAAAGGCCGGAACGATATAGAAGATCGGCACCAGGGTGTAGACAAGCAGGCTGACTAGAGGATTGATCAGCCCTACGACGACGGCAACCAGATAGATCGCCGGCGCCAGCAGGCATCGCTGGGCGCCGAAGCGCCGTACCAGAGGTGTCAGGTCACTGGCCACCAAGCGAGAGTGATGAGTGGCGTAGAGCCAATGCAGATAGAGCGCGACGCCGATCAAGGTCAGATTCAGGCCGTAAAATACCACCGACAGCGATTGATCAGGGTAACGGCTGACAAGCCCGGTCGAAAAGGGCACGAGGCCGCATAGAGAAAAAAAGAGCATGTTAAGCCAATGTAGATTGGTGTCGGCATGCAGAATGTAATTGTATTGTGCCCGATGCCCTGTCCAATAGATGCCAAGCAGGACGAAGCTGATGGCGTAGCCGGCGAAGTAGGGCCAGAGGGAGATCAACGCCGCAGGCAGTTCTCGTGGTGGGACCGATGGGATGGTGATTTCGAAGACCAATAGCGTCATGATGATGGCAAAGACGCCGTCGCTCAGCGCTTCAATGCGGCCGGTCCCCATGGTACCGACGGGATGCGGTTGCGGGTCGCTCATGCGTGCGTCTCCTCCGCGACTTGTTGCAGTTGCTCATCGGCGATCAGTTCAATAGCGATTTGAATCGCGAATACAAGTGCGCCAATTGCCATGAAGGTTGTGGCTGATATGCTTCCGCTTAGCAGGATCAGCACCAGTATTGCAGCGGCTCCGGCAAAACGTACGATGCTCCGTGTTTGTCGAGAGATTCCCCGATTCGATCCGGCAAGTCCGAGATTGATGACCCCGACAAAGAGAAGGTAGAGAATCATTGCAAGACCGATCAGCCAGCGATATTTGGCCGGCAGATTGCTGTGGTCGATCTCCAGGAAGAGCTTCTTTAACCCGACGCCAAAGGCCGTCAGCGCAATCGTAATCGGCAGATGCGAGTAGATCCAGACGTATGCAGCAGCGCCGGTGGCCCGCAATGGCACACCGGCCACGTCGTCAAAGTAGAGCCACCAGAGGCCGCCGACGACAACAATGGAAAAGAGACCGAAGATACCCATTTGCAGCGTAAGCGTGCTGCCGGAGATGCTGCTCAGCACCTTGACGAATGACTCGCCGAGCACGATGATGACAAAGATTCCGTAGCGCTCCATCATGTGGTGGACGTCGATGGGGAGTTCAGCGTTGAGCACACGCGAACGTTTGCTCAACGGGACGGCAAAGTCGACCAACATGCCCAATACCCAGAAGATGACATAATAGGGTGCCGGGACAAACGCGCCGATGAGCCAGACCATCGAAGCGATGAAGAATCCCAGGGCGTAGCGCCGGGCAAAGGGGGCGCCTTCAGGCAGCGACCAGGCAACGCGCAGGTAGAGCAGGACAAGGACCAACCTGACAGCGACATAGGATAGCGTAAACTGAACGGTGAGATCGCCAAATGCCCCTTTTACGCTGATGCCCATGGCGGCAATGGCGAGGATTTGGGCAAATATCAGCACTCGATGCAGTAGATCGTCGGTGATGAACCGATTGCTGTAAAAGGTCATGCCTGTCCACGACCACCAAATCGGGATAAACAGGGCGACAAAACGCAGAATGCCCCCGACCGAGACATCGTCGCTCAGCGCATCGCCAAGCTGGATCAACGTCGCAACATAGACCAAATCGTAGAAAAGCTCCAGCCATCCGATCTTGCGGTCTCCGTGTCCGCCCTTGAAAGCATCCGGATATAGTTGAGGCAGTTGCCACAGTGTGCGGCTCATGTCGTTCCTTTCAAAAGTGTTGTGCTGAATCAGCATGTCTAGTCAAACTGATCGTATAGATCCATCAATTGTTTTGGCTTCATGGCCGTCCGTTCTTCGGCAAGCGCCATGAAATCGCGCAGGCGCAGGCTGAAGACTCGCAATAGGCTGAGTCCCATGTCCGGGTGAAGTTCGATGAGCGCCAGCAGCGAAGCCTGGCTCACGGACAGCAACTTGGTCGGACGGATCGCCACCACGCTGCTGCCGAATGGTTGACCGTCAAAGATCGACATTTCGCCGAAGTAGTCTCCCCGGTTCAGCGTTGTCAGACGTCGAACTGAAACCTGGCCGCGTGCCGTTGTCTGGGCATTTTGCACAGCGACCTTTCCCTGCACCACGACATAGAGTGTGTTTGCATCCTCGCCTTGCTTCACGATTGTTTCGTCCGTGCTACAGTCGAGTTCCTCGCTGATCGCCGCGAGAATCCGTAGCTGATCGATGGACATGTCGGCAAAGAACGGAACTTCCTTTAGAAACAGTACTTTTTCGATGACAGTCAGCATTCGATTATCGGCCTTCCTACTCGCTTCGCCGCTCTGGATTGATCGTTGCACATTGGCCCAGGCTACAGCCTCCTGGACGAGCGCCCGGTCGTCTTTCGCTGTGGCGGAGAGCGCCGCATCAACGGCGTTATCCATCGGCAGGGGCGCGTCGTCCGCTGACGGCTTATCCAGCAGATCCCATGCCGCCGTCTTCTTGCGCCCTCTATTGCGTTTAGCACGTACCGTATCGCTATCATCGGGGCCGAGCCATCGATCCGCAAACGGTCGCCAGACTGAGCGATCTGTTCGTTGACAATTACATAGATCCCGACGGCTTTTAGCCATTGCCTGTCATAGAATCGACGCAGATTTTTGCTCAGTGGGGGCTGGTTGAGCGCCGGTTTCATATTCCGGCCAGACATAACGAATCACCTCGTCAGCCGTCACGCTGCTGTGCGCCATCAGGGTGCTGCTTGACGCATGGCGCTCGCGACAAGCTGATTAGTTTACGACTGGTCGCGGGGGAAGTGACCGACTCAAGTGCTTCGGCAGCGTTGGCTCTGGTCGAGTCGTTCCGGCTGACGAGAAGCCGCCGAATCGAGTCGGCCTCAGCGTGGCTGCACAGCGCACCGATCAGCCAATATGCCTGGTCCGTCATCTCATCGATATGGTCTGAGAGCGCCTTGCTCAGAAGGCGACCGGATGCGCTGTCGTAACGACGCATCGCCTCTGTATGGGTCAGCAATGTGATCATATCATCGGCCAGTGAATCTACGATGTCGTTGATCGTCGATGCCAACCGAACATGCTCCATCTTGTCGACCAGGATGTAGGCGGCGCTTTCGGCCAGCACGGGATCGTCGCCGGCGACAGCCGCCTGCAGTTCGCTCTCCATTGTCTTCGGAAATGAGAGACAGGTCTGGCGACGAACCGTGAAAATATCGTCGTTTAGACAGAGGCCATAGTGACGGCCCTGCAGCTTCGTCACCAAGATCGCCAAGGGTTTTCAGCGCAGCAAGACGCACGAAGTCATCCTTGTCGTTCAGAAATGAGACAACCAGCGAGAGCGCATAGTTGCGTAAAGCGATACCGTCAGCCCTTTCGATCAGGTTGCCGATCAATCGCAATGCCTGCAGGCGGACGGTAGGCTCCGGATCGGTCATGAAGGGCGTGAGCCTATCCAGCAGCGCCTCATCGCCGGCGCTGGCGAGCACATTCAGCACCAACGTGCGCTGGACTCGATTGGCTTCGGGGCCCAGCCAGTCCGCCATGGATTCTTGGGCCAGCGCCTGGTCATCTACATTCTCACCCGTCAGCAACGTCGGCAGCACGGCAGCGCGCACATTGTCATCGTCTGAGGTCGCCAGGCTGCGGAACCCATGTAACGTTGCCGAGTTTGTGTGGATGTCGGGTTGAGCCGCCAGCGTTTGAGCCGCAGCGATACAGACCCTGCTGTCGTTGCTCTGAAGGCCTTCCTGGCACATGGCGGAGACCGTGGCATTAGCGCCCCATTCTGCGCTCAAAACCCGAATCAGTTCCGACTGAACTGTCGCATCGCCGGATCGGAAGATTTCGTGTAGTTTTTCGAAGCTAGCCGGGCCCTGCAGCTCATAGAGCATTTCTGCCAGAAAGACGGTCATTTCGGGCGAGTCAGCGGCATCGAGGCGTTCAGTCAGCGAATTGACGACAGACGGATCGGGCCGGGCAAACGCATCCTGACCGCTGGACAAGAAGGCCATCTCGCCGTCGGCCAGTAGGCGGGCAAAGGCAAGGCCATATGCCCCTCGCACACGAAGCATGGAAAAAACGTAGATCCCGGCGATGATGACGCCGGCAATGGTAAGCGCTATGGCGGATAGCATCCCCTGGCGCACACTGAGCAAGAGCAGGCCGCCGGTCAACGCACCCAGCGGAACGACCAGCCCGAGAATGAAGGCCCGGGATCGCCCCTTGACTTCGGGTGGAAGGCAGTTGTAGATAATCGCATCGATGGGCGTCTGGACGGCGCGGCGCAGCGAGATCTGCGTTATGCTGCCGAAGATGGCCGTGAGAAAGGATGGGAAAACACCCAGCAACGTCACGGCAATCCCGGTGACCGCCGGGAAGATCATGCTGCTATTGCCCACGCCGATAGCTGTGATTAAGCGGCTGATGAAGAATGTCTGAATGATCACTCCCAGCAGGCTGGAGAGGCCGGTGAAGATGCCATAGAACTGGAGCAACCCCTCCGGATTTCCGGCGTAGCGTGCCTGGAAGATTTCGCTGGACTGGAACATGAGGACATTCATGAGCAGCATCATGCCGAACGCAGCTACGGCCAGCCAGCGCAAGAGCGTAGATGAACGTACGTAGGCATATCCTTCCTGCAGGCTACGCAGGCCGCTTGGTTTGCCTTGCTCCGGCTGGACGTTTGGTTTGGCCTGAGCGGTTTTACTGTCGTCTGCGCGGCTGTGGAACTGGTGTTGCACTGTGAAGATGATGCCTACCGAAACGCAAAGCGTCGCCAGCCAGACCAAGGGGAATATTCTCCATGCCGAGCAGATTGGCGACCAGCGCAACTGTAAATCCGGCGACCATATTCCCGGCCAATCCGCCTGAGAGCACAATCGGCATCGCGTGTTTGGCCGAGCGTGTGTTGAAGAAGCTATTGGTGTAGGTGAGCAGATGTAACACGGAAACGTCGCGCACCAGATCGTAGCCCAGATAGTAGTAGGGATAGACAATACCGTACGGGCCGCCGTTGGTCACCAGAAGGACACGCACCGAAAGCAGCCAGAGTGCGGTGATTGAAACGATCACCATCAAGAGGCGGAAGTGGCTGATGCGGTCGGCAAACGACGAGTAGGCTAGACCGACCACAAACATGATGACAGCGCTGCCGATAAACATAAAGGCCAGATCTTCGGCCGGCCAGTTATCGAGAAAGAGGGTGAGCGCGGCCAGAGATCCCCAACTCTGTCCGAGAAAAACGACAAAGTGGAGTGCGTAGAGGAGTGTTGTTTTCTTCTCTTCGCCGGGTGCAATGGCAAAGAGTCTGGAAGCTAGCTTTGCCATACAACGCATTCATTCCAGTGAAAATGTCTCACAAGGAGGCCATTCCGGGTTTAGGTAGGAGGCTGTAGGTTTTGCGAAAAAGTGTCGAGGACTTCCCGATGTTGAAATGGTTGACGAGTTAACACTGGCATAGTTCTGTCGCTGTGGCCGCCGAGCTCGCCTCACCCTGCCATGGCACTAAGGGCGCCACGGCCGTCCCTCTCCAAATTTTGGAGAGGGACGCGAAGCCTCCGTCCAGGAGGCACAGAAGGGTGAGGCCACGGGCGTAGCGATCTCGCCTATACCATTTCTATTTCGTTAGCCTCCAGTGGCACCACGGTTCGGTGAAGCTTACCCGTCATCATCCTGACCGGATGTTGTATCGAGTGTCTGGTCTGGCGACTGACGCCGGTCCCGAATCTGTCTGGCCTTCTGGGTCAGATCCTTGAAGAAGTCGCTCTCCGTCAACTCACTCACTTGCTCTTGGCGTTTTGTCTCGTCGATGACGATCTGAAGTTCTTGGACCTGTGCCTTCAACCGCTGCTCACGGGCATAGACCGTCTTCGCCATACTCTCGAAGACGCGCGCAAGTTGTCCGAGTTCATCGTCTCGTGCAGTCACTACCTGCAAGTCCAACTGGGCGGGATCGAAATCTTCCTCTTCGATCTCGACTGCCGCATCGGCCAGCGCAATCACCGGTGTTGTGATGCGCCGCGTGACAAATTGTGACAGGACGAGGGCGACCAGAATGGCGAATAGGCTGACGGCAAGGATCAGGCCCAACATCCAGTAGATCGGGCGAAATGCCTCCGCCTGATCCTGTTCGGCCACCAGCAGTACATGCAGCCGGGGATACCACTGGTAGCGGCCAACCACCGGTTCGCCGCGGAAGTCTTCAACCAGATCGCCAACCGATTCTCGCTGGTCCAGCGCCTGGTTCACGCCATCGTTGCGCACGTAGACGATGTCATCATCGGTGACGACTTGGCCCTTGGCGGAGGTCAGCAATCCATGATTGGCGCCGACCAGGTAGGTCTGCCCGGTCTCGCCGAGACCGGCTTGCTCCAGCATGATCTCGCTCAGTTTGTCCATGCTGGCGCGCCCGCCGATCACGCCGTAGAGATTGCCGAGTTCGTCGAAAAGCGGACGCGTCGCTACGATCGATAGTCGCTTCTGAGAGGGTGAATAGAAGGGGGCGCTGACATAAGGCCCTTTTAGACCTTCGTTGAAGTAGAGCTGATTGATGTGCACCTTGTCTTTTTCCAGCGGATTGGTCGAGTAACGCGCATGACCCTCTATGTCCATCAGGAAGATCTCGTCGAAGACTTCCGTCTGTGACATGGCAAAGTGCAGATAGGTGCGTATATCGTCGGCGAAGGTACTCGCGCTGGCAGCGTCAATTTCGGCGTCTCGTTATCAGTTGACAGAATCGCTTCGATCGAATTCGAAACCTCGCCCGGCGGCGTCATGCTGGCCAGTGATGCGTTGAGGCTATCCAACCAAGTGTCGATGATGCCTTGCTTGACGACGGCGACTGATTCAAGTTGGTTGAGTATCTGATTTTGCCCGCTGCGTTGAGCAATGCCGACGGCGCCGATACTGATGGGAATCGCCGTGACCAGCACGATGAGCAGAAACGCCAGCAGGAAGCGCACGCGTAGGGACTTCACGTGCAGCGACGACAGTAGTCTCTCTTCTTGAGATTTGGTATCTGCTGTGGCGTCGCTACTCTCTGTCTGCATTGTGGTTGCGGCTGTACGGTCGGTTGAATGGCTCATTGTTCCACCGTCGAGAACCAGTTGCGATTTGCAGGCATGCTGAGAAGGCCGTCAAGATTGTAGTTGGGGGCCGTAGGATCATAGCGCTCATCCATCTCACGCTGCCAGCGAGCTTCGTCGATCCAGCCAATCGGCACTTGTCCAGTGTCGACCAACGGCACCAATTCATGGATGGCTTCCTGATAGAATTCGGCGTCATGTTGATCGTTCCACTGGGCCATGATGCTGCCTGCCTCTTCCGGATGTTGGATCGCGTACTCCCAGCCGCGCAGGCTGGCACGGACAAAGCGCTCGGCCAATGCCGGATCGCTGTCCAGATTTTGCTGCAACGTCGTGATCAGTCCGTCGTAGTCGCCGACAGCGTAGTCGGCAGGAAAGATCAGATCGACATCGTAGCCGTTTTCTCGAGCGGCAACGACTTCGTCGTTGATGAAGCCGGTCCAAACGTCGACTTCTCCGTCGTAGAGCAGTTCCATGGCGTCAAAATCGACTTCGATCTCCACGATTTCGCCGGGATCGATCCCCACCTGCTCCAGCGTGGAGTGGACTCGCTCGCGCCAGCTATTGCTCTTGATGCCGACCCTCTTGCCGACCAGATCGCGTGGATGTTGAATCCCAGTCTCCGTCAAGGCAAAAAACACATATGGCGATATCTGGAACGTGGCTGACAATCCGACCGGATCCGCCCCTTCTTCGATCAAGGCTCTGGATGCGATTCATGCTGAGGACGGCAAAATCGGCGTCACCGTCGACAAGCTTCTGGCGTGGCGGTACATCGTCGTCCGGGTCCCGCGGCAGAATGTCTACGTTCAGGTTCTCAGCGGCGTAGTACCCCTTGGCATCGGCCACGTAGAACCCGGCAAAGTCTGAGGCGTGGACCCAGTTGAGTTGCAGCGTGACCGCATCCGGCTCCGCGGTGGCAGCCGGTATGGCGTCGCATGCTGCCAGAACCATGCTAACCATGCTTAGCAGGAGCAACAGCAGGCCAACAGCCGAATGTCTTCGTGGGGCGAACAGTCGCAATCTGCGCCGGTCAAGGAATGATCTGTAGACGGCCATCTTTGGCTGCTCCTGTTTCGGCACTGACGTCCCCGACTTCGCGGATATAGTCCACGATTTCGTTGCGATAGATCAGGCCGGTATCGTGAAGATCATAGGTGCGTATGTCGAAGGCGGGGACGTCGTCCGGCAGACCGAAGCCGATAGGTTCGCCGTTCCACCCGCCACGGCCCGCTGCCACATAGCTACTGATTGCCACGGTAAAGGTCTGCTCAAGCACGTCTTCGATGGGCTCGCCGAAGAGCGTGATCTCTGTTGCAACAGCTTCGACCGGGTCAGCGCCCGGGTCTATGGTATAGCGCACGCCGTCGGAAAAGTGAAGGAAACCACGCGAGATGAAGTCTTCCGGGTTCATCTCGCCGCCATTCTCGATCAACTCATCTGCGCGCACGATGCGCTGTGCGTTGCTGTCGAGGATCTCCTTGAGCTCCGCGCCGGTGAGGTCAAGCGAGAATGCAACGTGTCCGCATAGGGCATGACGCCGTACCAGTCGTTGAATGTGATGGGTGTCTCCGGGCTGACGCTGCCGACCAGCCCGGAGGCGTTGAAGACCGCAATGTCGACCTGCTGATCCTGGCCATCCGGGCCAAGGGGAAAGCTTGTGCTCCTGGCGACGATGGCGTCGTTCATGAAGTTGGCAATGGCGGTTTCGCCTACATAGCGGTCGGCAATGGTCGCCTCAGTCGTTGCCTCCGTCCAGTTGACCGGCCTGGCCGATGACGTCATCCATGCGATCCGCCAACAGTGCAAAGAGCGGTTGGATCACCTCTTCGTCAAATGCCATGCATCATAGTCGCCGTCATGTTCGAGCGTCGGATATCGTTCATCGTCGGCCGCAACCCTGTCATCGCGCTGTTTGAGCGGATGCAGTTGTGCGAATGCTTGCGAATCCCACCCTGCTTCGGTCGCGCTTCAACGTAATCTCTGCCTCGCCCAGGTACTCGCCGTTGAACGAGGCCTGAAGAATCAGCGGCGTGGTCGAGAGGTCATCGACTTCGATGCCCTCGCCGTTCAAGGCGACGTTGGTATGGCCGCCGACCACGATCAACGGGCGTGTCGACCATATCGGCTCGCCATCTCGGCCAACGTGACATCGTTGACGCCGCTGTTCTGATAGGCCGCGCTCGCTGCCTTCACCGAAGTAGCCGACATGGGTCAGCAGGATGACAACGTCGGAATTCGCCGCCACCGTTGGCAGTACTGTTTCCAGTGTCTCCAACAGGTCGGCGGCAGCAAGGTCCGGTTCAGCCTGGGTGTGTAGCCGTGTCTCTGTCGGCGTGGTCAGACCGATGATGCCCACGCGCAGACCGTCGGCAACGCCGATCACGGCAGCGGGCACCAGATCGTCGGTCAGGTAGTCGGAGCCGGTTATGTTGGCCGAAAGAACCGGAAAGGCCGCATCCTGTTCGATGGCCAGTGCCAATAGTTCAGAGCCTCGATCCAGATCATGGTTGCCGATCACGCTGGCGTCAACGCCTGCGGCTGAATAGGCGCGATAGGCCGGGCTGGCCGTGAAGGTCTCGGCATCGTAGCCGAGTAGTTCATCGAAGATCGTGCCGATATGGTCATCCCCAGCCGAGAGGAAGAGCACGGTCTCGTTCTCTGCGGCATTGCGTCTTGGCCTCTTCCACAATCTGCACCATCTGCGAGAACGTGTGGGTGTCACCGCGCGTCTTGTTTGGATTCAACAGGTGATGATGCAGGTCGTTGAAGTGGAAGATACGCAACGTTACCGCGTCATCGCCGGCTTCGAACGCTGTATCCGGCAGGTCCTCAGCTTTGCCAATTCCGTCTGGCAAGGGCGCTATCCTCGACGACATGCTACGATCTAGCACGTAGAGGGAGTCGAAGCCGCCGTTGGGGTTCGGTTGAACCTCCTGGAACAGTGCCGTCTCCATTGCCGGCGTTGCCGCGGGTCCCATTGCTGAGTATGGGTTGAATGGCGGTACACCCGGCCACCAAGAAGATGCTGATGGCCAGCACTATGACCCAGCTGAAAGTCTGATAAGTCCGTGTAACTCGATTGTTCATATCTGTTTGTCGCTTTTCTGGGCTTGCCAGAGTCTATAGGTCGATCGGTATACCGTGCTTTCTTGATCCGTGCAAAATGAATGCGGTATCTCTGCACTCCACTATTTTCTATCTGAGAGGCATCATTTTGTTGGTCGCCATGTAGTTCTTCAAGTGATTCTTCAGGTGATTCTCCACCGGATTGATCCATGTTTGGTTGTTCGTCACTCAATTGCTCTTCAACCGGAGCATCTTCAACCAGTAGCAGATACCCCTTGTCGACCAGGATTCCGGCTGCATTTTGAGCTTCCAGTTCGCTGATTCCGATGGCGTCTGCCAACTCGGCTGACGTGATTGTCTTGTTTCGCATCAGTCCGCGAATCACCGGCCCGATCGCTTGCGGTAGGCTCAAGATATCGACCGGCACAATCCCCTTGACTTCGGGGAGTGCGAGCAATTCTTTCTGAAGTTGGTCAAACTCTACCATTGTATTTGCTCTGGTCAATATCCAAGGCCGAACCACAGGGCGTTCGGCTGCCGGCTTGCTAATGACGAACTGAATGGGCCTTGAGCTCAGGCTGTTTCCAAGATCGACTGTGCCAGGTGACGGAGTGCCCATGTTGCTGGATGCTGAGGGTACCGCTGTGCAAAGAGAGCCCGGCTCTCTAACGCTGCGATCTCGTCTGAATAGGGCAAGATGGCTGCTACATCGCAGCCATACCCCTCGGAAATCTGGCGTCGCACGCTGCCACGATCGTGATCTGCCGGCGCTTTATTGACCACAACCTGGATCTGGGACACATTTAGTTCCGGCGCCACATCAATGATGATGCCGGCGCCTTGAACCTCGCGCTGATCAAGGGTCAGCACGACAAACAGCTGGTCGCAAAGAGCCACCATCAGCATTGTTTCCTGGCCAACGCCTGCGGGCGTGTCCAAAATGAGAATGTCCAAGTCCAATTGACTGGCGAACGCCTGTATGCCATCATTCAGCCGCTCAAAGTCACTGTCGGGCATGGATCTCTTTGTGGGTTTGAACGAGTCGCTCGTCGAGGGCACAAAGTAGATCTGACTCGGATCACGTGAGCCCTGTACGATTCCATTGGTTTCGTTGTCCGTCCGGTTCAATATGTCCAACGGCGCCCAGATCGGGTTGGCGACCCTCAGGTCGATGGTTGTTGCCTGAAGCGCTGATTCGCCCAGCAAAAAGTCTCTTAGTGAGCCGCTCATCTGATCCGGTTCAACATTGAACAAGAAATGCTGGCTCGGCCCCTGAAGATCAGCATCGATCAACCCGACCCGTTGCCCTGCTTCCGCCAACAGCGCGGCAAGATTGGCCGCGACATGGGTCGCGCCCGTACCACGGCGAAATGCATTGACGGCTAGAACCTGGGTCATCTTTGGCTGCCCGTTTCTATGCCATCAACATGGCGACAAGCTGCCGCAGTTCGCCCGTAATGGGATGATCGGGATAGTGGATGGCAAAAATGCCGGCACTGGCCAGCACCATCATCTCATCGGAATGGGGCAACATGGCGCCGACCTTGGCGTTGTATGCCTCTTCCACACGCTCCTTCACCTGGGCCGAATCAAAGGTCTGCGGCACCTTGTTGACGACCAACAACAGCGTCGGAACGCCCAGCTTGCGGGCCACCTCCACGGTTACGCCGGTCCCCTGGTAGTCCTGCTGGTCAGGCCGCATGACGATGGCCAGTCCATCCGAGATGGCGATGGAGAGCAGTGTCTCTTCATTGAGTCCTGGATGGGTATCGATGAGCAGCACGTCCAGTTCCAACTGTTCGATGAGATCTTGGAAACCGTCATTGAGTAGGCCGACATCATAGCCTTCACGCAGAACGCGGGCAATCTCGTTGGTCTTCACGCTGGAAGGAATCAGAAAGATAGTGCCGCCGCTGGTGATGCCGAGTTTCTCTGTGACATCGATGGCCGCATCGCGGATATCGCAATCGCCCCAGAGATAGTTGTTGAGCGAATGCTCCATGTCCGCCTCTTCCAGCCCAAAGAGAACATGGATGCCGGGTGACTGGATATCGGTGTCGACCACGCCCACGCGTTTTCCGGCCATCCCCAACAGCGCGGCAACGTTGGCCGTCGTGTTTGATTTGCCGGTACCGCCTCGAAATGAATGTACTGATATGGTCTTAGTCATAGCGCCCTTTATTGTTTGCTGTTACTTACTCATGCTGGAAAAGAATTCGCCGCGGATTTCGCGGATTAACTGGACAATACCGGTGATCTCTTTTAGTGAAGAATAGCCGATGGTTTACCTTTGCAGCAAACGTCAGGAATCGTCCGCTTGTCGATGGATTGCAAGCATCGTAATGTCATCAAACTGAACTGCATCGGAAATGAACTCCTGTAGATAGCTCTCAACCCGATCCAACAGGCCGCTGGCGGATGCCGACGGGCGTCGATAGTAGCTCTTTCAGTCGCTCTTCGGTCACGAAATCACCGGCCGGGTTGCGTGCTTCGGTAACGCCGTCAGTATAGGTGAACAGCGTGTCGCCCGGGTTCAACTGAGCGTATTCGATGTTGAATTCCACGCCGGGGAACATACCGACAGCCGGACCGGACGGATTGAGGGCTGCCGTGATTGTGCCGGATGCATCCATGATGAACGGCGGGTTGTGGCCGGCGTTGATATAGGTGACGTGGCCGTTGGAAGGATCGAGCATGCCAAAGAAGAGCGTGGCAAACATGTTGTCCTTCAGATGGTTCTCAAGGATGTAGTTATTGGTCAGCAACACCGCATTGTAGAGTGAGATGCTGCCGGTCGACGGCAAACGTCGCTTGCCCGAGCTGCCGCGCCGTTTGGGCAGATTGTCGTCGAGCACATCGGCCCAACTCAGCGAATAGTTCTGCTGCGCGAAGGCTCTGGTCAGGCTGCGCACCAGCGCCATGAAGAGCGCGGCGGGCACGCCTTTGTCGACCACATCGGCCATGACAAAGCCGACGCGCCGATCCTGCGACATCATGAAGGCGTCATAGAAGTCGCCGGCCACTTCGCGTGCCGGCTGGAAGCGGGCAGCGATCTCCCATCCCTCCGGCTCCGGCAGTTGATCAGGCAGGAAACCGGCCTGAATGCGTCTGGCGACCTGCATGTCATGTTCGAGCTTGACCAGCATTTCGTCGCCGTAGATATGGTCGGCATCTGAAACGATGTGGAGGTTCTGCAGACGCGTCTCCAGCATTGACGGCGTGAACGGCTGTACGATGAAGTCCTGAGCGCCCAATTGCAGCAGACTGTCGATCTCATCTGTCTCGCCGGTCGGTACGATTACGAGCACTGCCGCCTTGGTCAGTTTGTCGTCAGCCTTCATCTCGCTGAGGAAATGCTGTGCTGTCATGTCGCCGAGCCGGGAACTGACACAAATGACATCGGGATCGTCTTTCATCAGTAGGGTGAGCCCGAGTCCGCCTGTGGCGGCGGCGACGGTTTCGTGTCCTTGCTGAGCCAGGATCAAGCTCAACCGTGTGCGCTCCTCTTCGTCGCCGTCCACAAGCAGTATTTTCATGTGCTCCATTGGTATGGTGGTCATGAGGATTCCTCAGTCTTCTGGAGATAGACGACAAAAATGTTGCGGTTTTGCTCGTCAGCATATTCGTATCGATATTCATCGGTATTTTGGCGCGCCAGGAAAACACCCAGGCCGCCCATCTGACGCTCCGCCAGCGGGGCATCCAGGTCGTCCGGTTCCGGCCGCTGCAGCGGATCGTAGGGCGGAGCCGTGTCGCTCAAAATGATGAATAACGAACCATCCTCGACGCTTGCCGAGACGCCGATGTTCCCGCTCGTGTTCGATTCCTGGTAGCCGTGTGTGACGATATTGGTCGCTATTTCATCAACGGCAAGCGCCAGTCGATAGGTACGCTTGTCATCCAACTCTGCCAATCCTGCCGCATTGGTGACGTAGGCTCGGATGTCGCCCAACGCCTCCAGCGTACCAGGTACGGTCATCGCTTCCATTACTTTGCCCTCTTCATGCAATATTTCCCCACTATGTGCCTGGCTGCCAGACGTAGTTGGTTGTACAGGTCGCTGGTCTAGCATTGCTGGTCCAACCACGTGAAGGTTGATAATTCCGTTCGGCAATTGTAGGTGCGGCGCGAAACCGCTACCTGCTGTTCTTCAGTCTCGCCCGAACCTTGTCATGGCGCTTTCGGACGCTAGCCGGGTAGCAACGAACGTACCTGCCAATACCAGTCCTATGCCGGCAACAGGTCATCAACCTCGAACCTAGTGAATCCAGGCGTCCTGGATACAGATCCTACCAGTGGCAGATCCGCCAGATTTCTGTCATTGTCTTGATGCGAGCTTAGTCGAGGTCATTCACGCCGACTGAACCAGGTGACCTATGATCTGTATCTTTGCCTACGCCGATGCACTATGCCTCAATCGCGGAAGCGTCATATTCGTCCAGCATGGTGCAACTGTAGTGGAATCCGGTCATGGTAATGGTCTCCTTGACCGCATCGTGTGCGCCGACAATGTAGAGATCTACTTCGGAGGGCATCTTCTGCTTGGCGAAGACCAGCACACGCAGGCCGGCGCTGGCCATGAAGGTGAGGTCGTCCATGAGCAATACAAGCTTCTGCGGTTCGCCGCCGGCCGCAGCGTCGACGGCGTCGCGAAACTCAACGGCCGCGGCAGCGTCCAGTTCACCACTGAGGGTCAGTGTTGCGATGTCACCTTGTTGGTCTGAAGTTACGGAAAAAGCCATGGTTGTTCCCTTTCATCTTTAGATAGTCTGTTCAGGTCGAGTCATCGTGTAAATGAGTGAAACGTTCTTGGACCGGCAAACTGCCAGTGCAGGTAGGCCCATATTCGCCGATTGTTTTTCGGTCCGGCTACTTGGAGGTTAACGAATAAACACTGGTAGTAGGTGCGGTTGAAAACCGCACAAACTGCCGGCCACCTCTGGAAACCGCGTGGATCGTGCAGTTACAAACTGCACCCACGAAACCCGTGCCATTTTGTTCATCTTCAACTAGCCGGGCGATTCGGTAATCTCTGGATCTGTCTGGGCGCAGAGGTTTGTCACTCCGCATTGATCTATCTGCCTACCAGAATCACCACCGAGCGATCACCGACCAGCAGTCCGTTCTGATCGGACAGCAGCGGTTCCTGACCGGGCGTCCAGATATCCTCTGGCGACGGCGCCGCAGTATTGACTGAGACATGCCAGTCTGCGCCCTCGGGCAACTGAGGCAGATCGAACCAGAGCGTTTCCCAGTGCATGTTTAGCGCTACATAGATGAAGTCGTCCGGCTCGTCGCCGCCGCGTGCGTGGTTGCCGTCAAGCATGAAAGCCAACACGGTGCTGGAATCGGACCAGTCGGCGTTCCACGCCTGGGTGCCATGCCACGAGATGTCGGCATAGCCGCTGCCCACATAGTCCTGATTGCTCAGGTGCCAGCGATTGCGCAGGACCGGATGGGCCTTGCGGAAGGCGATCATCTCCTTGAAGAAGCGGAACTGCTCGGCATTCTCTTCGACCAGATTCCAGTTGAGCCAGTTGAGCGCATTGTCCTGGCAATAGGTGTTGTTGTTGCCGTTCTTGGTACGGGCGATCTCGTCGCCCATCAGGATCATGGGCACGCCCTGGCTCACCAAGCAGCATGGCCGCGGCGTTCTTCATCTGGCGACGGCGCAGGGCGTTGATGCCCGGGATCGTCGGTCGGGCCTTCCCAGCCGCAGTTCCAGCTATCGTTGTCGTTGCTGCCGTCGTTGTTGTTCTCACCATTGGCCTCGTTGTGCTTTTCGTTGTACGAAACCAGTATCGTTGAGCGTGAAGCCGTCGTGGGCGGTGATGAAGTTCACTGGACGCTGTCGGCCCGCGACCGGCATAGAGGTCGGGTGATCCCTGAACACCCTGGGCCATGTCGCCTGCCTGTGCCCGGCTCGCCTTTGAGGAACTTGCGGATGCCATCACGGTACTTGCCGTTCCATTCGGCCCATCGGCCGTAGGCAGGGAAACTGCCGACCTGATAGAGGCCGCCTGCATCCCACGCCTCGGCCACCAGCTTGCACTTGGCCAGGATCGGGTCGTAGGCCAGCGATTCCAGCAGCGGCGGGTTGGACATGGGCGCGCCCCACGGATCACGGCCGAGAATGGAGGCGAGGTCGAAGCGGAAGCCGTCGATGTGATATTCGGCCGCCCAGTAGCGCAGACAATCGAGCACGATATTGCGCACAGTGGGGTTGTTGCAGTTGAGCGTGTTTCCCGTTCCGCTGAAGTTGAAGTAGTAGCCCTTCAGGCGTCAACATGTAGTAGGTCTTGTTGTCGATGCCCTTGAAGTGGATGTAGGGACCATGTTCGTTGCCTTCGGCCGTGTGGTTGAAGACCACGTCCAGGAAGACCTCGATGTCGTTGCGATGCAGTTCCTTGACCAGCGCCTTGAACTCATCCACCTGCATGCTCAGCTTGCCGGTGGCGGCAAATCCGGCCTTGGGGGCGAAGAAGCCAAGCGTACTGTAGCCCCAGTAGTTGCCGACCAGAACTTCGCCCGTCTCCTCATTGGTCTTGCTGTGCTCAAACTCGTCATACTCGTAAATGGGCAGCAGTTCGATACAGTTGATGCCCAACTCTTTGAGATAGGGAATCTTCTCGCGGATGCCGGCAAAAGTGCCGGGAAACTTGACGCCCGGATGACGGATCGGCCGTGAAGCTGCGCACATGGGCCTCGTAGATGACCAGATCTTCCATCGGGACTTCGAGCGGGCGATCATCGCCCCAGTCGAAGTCGTCAAAGACCAGACGTGAACGATGCTGATAGGCATCATCCCAGTTGGGTTTCACGCCCCATACATCACGCCCGCCGATGACCCTGGCATACGGATCCATGAGGATCTTGCTCTTGTCAAAGCGATGGCCGACCTCAGGCTCCCAAGGCCCGTCAAAGCGGTAGCCATATTCAGTGTTTTCGTAGTCTATCCCGAAGACGATCATCGAATAGACGTGGCCGATGCGGAACTCCTCGCGAAAAGGGAATCTCGGCCTTCGGTTCGGGCGCGCCTTTGTCGAAAAGCACCAGCCAACAGTCTGTCGCATTGGCTGAGTAGATCGAGAAGTTCACGCCTCCGGGCACCATGGTGGCGCCAAACGGAAATGCCTTCCCGGCGCGAAGCTTGTACCCTGCATATTCATGTGTCGGAAAAACATCTACACGTTCCATCCGGTGACCATCTCCTCTTGATATTTCCCAATGTTGACATCCCGAGTGTTCGGGGTGAAATGCGAAAACGCCGTTCAGGCGAACGTGCTGCTGAAACGGATCTATCAGGTGTTTTCGGACGATCTTGAACCTAGCTCAGAGCTGCGATTCCATCGTCTAAGTTGTCGTAATGATCGAAGAAGTCCATGAACCCGGTCAAGGTCATGGTGTCCTGTAGCTCCTCCGAGAGGCCGACCAGCACAACCTGGCCGCCCTGGCCCATGATCGTGCGATAGATGACCAGCAGCATACGCAGGCCGGCGCTCGACATGTAGGAAACGCCGCTCATATCCATGGCGATCTTGGCATCGGCCGATGCCAAGGGGGTGACCTGGGCCTGTGCGTCGGGCGCAGTGTTGCCGTCAATGTCGCCCTCGATTGTGAACACAGTGACGCTGCCCACCTCTTCTTGTTAATTTCCATTGGTTTGCCCTCAAATATTGAAAAGCGGTTTTGTCACAGATGGACACAGATAGGATTGGATGATCACAGATTACTCGATAGAACTCTCTGACAACACCGGAGCAGTCTTGAAAATATCTGTGAAAATCAGAAATCCATCCGTGTCCATCTGTGACAAAAACTCATTGCTACAGTAAAACCGTCTCTTGCTATACAGGATCGATGCGCACGCGCACCCGAACCTGCTCATCGGTCTCCGGCAGTTCGACGAACAGACCGTCGGCATCGTAGTCGTCGTACGGCTCATCGTCAACCCAGACGGCGCCGATTTGCACGCTGCCCTTGGGCAGGATGTCCGGCGATACGTAAAGCAGGTTGTCCTTGAAGCCATTGGGATAGGGCTTGAAGTGCAGGGTCAGCGGCTGTTTGGTGATAAGCAGGTTGGTGTAGACCTGGGCAAGATAGGACAGTTCAAATGAGTGGTAGCCGCTCATGGAATGGCTGCCCTTGAAGCGCTCGGTGCCCATCAGGTAGGGAACGCCGTTGGCAAGCACATTGAAGAAGACAGCACCGTCATCATGATCCAGGAAGAAGGCGTTGTAGAACGCAGTGCCTTCACGTGCGAACTTGAGATACTCTTCATCGCCAAGGATGCCATCCAGGATCATGTAGGCGAGAATGCCCTGCTCTTGCTGCCACCACGCTTTGCGATCGTGGAAGGCGTAGCGGTGCAGCTCTTGGCCCGGCGCCACTTTGCGCTCCATGACATCGTACCAGCCGCCGCGCTGTCGATCCTGGCCCACCTTGGGCATCTCGTCTGCGATGCGGCGCGCCACGCTCTCGTAGAGATCCTTGGGCATTAGGCCATACATACGCATCAGATTCCAGGCGATCTTCAGGTTGTGGCCGACGACGCCACGATCCTGCTGCCACATGTGGGTGCTGTCGTGGGTCCAGTCCTCGAGGAACTTCTCCTGGACAAAGGGGCTGGCGTCGTAGTCCGGGAAGTGCTCGCAGATGGTGTCGAAGGTGGATTCCAGGAACTTGGCGTACCGATCATCATTGGTGGCCAGGAAGAGGTTGATCAGATAGGCTGGCGCATGGTCGCCAACTGAGTTCCAGTTCTTCTTGCCCTTGTTCTCGCCCAAGCGACTCACTGGTCGCATCCAGCGTGATCGGGTCCAAATGCGAGAAATAGCCGCCCAGTTTCGGATCCAGGAAGAAGCGGTCGAAGAGCTCGACCGTCAACTCTGCGTCGTTGAGAATGCGCGGATCGCCGGTGATGCGATAGGTCTGGATCGGACCGGCCAACGCATAGATCTGCTCGTAGGCGGGAATGGCGTCGTAGTCATCGCCAAACTCCGAGGCAAAGATCTTGGTCTCGCGGCGCCCTTCGACATCGATGCCGTGGTACCAATAGACGATATTCTCTTCCCGATCATAGAAGCGCATGTGCTCGCGCAGATATTCGGTGCCTCGCTCCGCGCCTTCCAGATAGCGATCGTCGCCGGTCAGCAGGTAGGCGGAGGAGAAGCCGTAGACCAGCCGCGAGATGGTATCCGTCTCCTGACGATAGCGGTCTTCGGCCTTTTCGCCGGTCAGCGTGATCTGGGTGCGATAGTTGTCGTAGTCGACGTCGCCGTCGCCGAACTGGGCGTTGAGATAGAAGTCGCCCAATTCCTCGATCTGCTTGACCCACCAATCCTGTCGCTCGAAGCCATACTCGCCTAGCTTACGTCCCAGGAAGAGAAGGAACTGGGCTTCCACGGCGAACGCATCGTTTTCCGGATAGAAGATGCCGTAGGTCAGGACATATCTGCCGGGTTCCAGCATATCACGCATGGGACCGGTCGCATCTTGATACGGATCGCCCAGATTGCGAACCAACTGGGCATAGGTGTTCTCTTTGACTTTGATCTTGAAGAGGCGATCGTCACTGGTCTTGACTGTGAAAATATCGCTATCGCGGTCGTACTCAGTAACATATCCGGCAATGGTGTCCGAAAAGGTAAATTTAATCTCGTTCACTGGATTTTTTCTCCCGTCCGTAGATTGACGACTATTCGTGTTGGTTGTCCGGCTATCGATCTTTGTATTCTACTTAGTCCATCACAAGAAAATAACTATCCGGCGCGTCCCCGGCACGGGCCAGCAGCACTCTGGCTCAACGAATTCGTCTGGCCCGTGCCGGGGACGTATATTTCCGTTGGCTGGCTAAGTAGAAGTCTGTAAGTCGTTTCAGAAAGCGCCGGGGACTTCCCGATGCTGAAACCTCAAAATCAGGCTCAGCTCACTCGATCTGTTGCCTAAGGCCGCTGCAAGAAATTGAATCCCTTTTTGATGATGCTTGCGCAGCGGCTTGCATGCCGTCAAATAGGGATTTGATTTCTTTGAACGGCCTAAGTCCCCGGCACTTTTGGGCACAACCGACAGATGCTTACTTAGTCCAGCGGCGGCGGATTCTCCTCATCAACATACCCTTGACTGATTTCGATGATGCCGCCGTCAGGATCGGCAACCCAAACGGTTCGCCATCCTGGAATGAAGGCATCGAAGTCCATCGGGCCAAATGTGATGACGGCTTCCTCGCCCATCTCCGCAAGTTTTGCGTCCACACTATCTACCTTGAATGCGATGTGTCGCCAACCGGGCGTGTGGGGTCCATCACCCTCATCAGCGGGCCCAGCGCGTTCACCTTCGCCGGAAAACAGCTCCAAATAGTTGTCGCCCGAGCGCAAAAAGACGATTTGATCATCGCCCAACGGAATCACTCGGGCACGTTTGTAGCCGAAGTGCTTGCTGTAAAAGCGCTCAGTCGCGATGGGGTCTTTGCACGATATTGCTACATGATTGAAGCTTGTTGTCACAACAGCACCTCTTTACCGAATCCTATTTTACTGATTCCTGTTTTGTTAAACCCTGAATACTGCTTACCTAATCCTGTTCACCATCAAGCAAATCTTTGATCTCTACCAAATAAATCCGTCAGCGATGCACAGCCGAGTGGCCGGTATTGCCGACATGGCTGTGCACCATTGACGGCCATTCTACTTATTCACCGGTCAACTGCGCCATCATGCCGGCCTGATCCCAGACATCCCAGAGTTCGGCAATGCTGACCATTTTCCACACGGAAGATGGTGATCCCGATCATGGTGACATCCTTGCCGGTCGGCGGCATGCCGAAGAGATCGCCAGTATGGGTCGCCGTAGCGCTCCAGCGGCTGGTCACCTTGTTGCCCTCGGTGACCATGTCCTCGACGGTGTAGTGGATGTTGGGGAATGCGGTCAACAGCGCCCCGATGAAGCCCTTGCCGATCTCGCGGCTGGGAATGGTATCGGCGTTGACATGGCCGACATAGTTGTCCGCCATTGCCTCGTCCCACAGGTCAAGGTTGTTGTCGTTGTATACGGCATAGAATTTGTTGATCGGTGTCATCAGGTCAGACATGGGTGGTTCTCCTTGTGAATGTTACGTTATTACGCAGTTACGTACTGCGTAATCGACTTGCTACTTCTCGTCCAGCATCTGGATTATCTTGTGGGCAAAGAGGTGGCAATGGCCGCCACTGCGCCCGGTGACGAGGTCACCGTCGACAACCACGTCTTCGTTGACATAAATGGCACCCATGTTAATGGCATCGCCATGCAGGTTGTTGTGAACGACCACCGGACGGCCGCGTACCAGCTCAGGAGCCGGCGCCACCAGCCACATGCCGTGGCAGATGATGCCCTTGAGAATGCCCGGATCGGCAAAAGCCCGTTTCAGGAACTCAGTGGCCGGCGGCAGCACCTCGACATCGTCGGTGTAGCGAAGCCGGTCAGAGACCATGCCCGACGGCACGATGATGGCGTCGTAGCTGCGCAGTTCCTCGTCGCTCATGCCCTCGAAGCTCTCGTGCACTTCGAACGGCGCCCGATACTCGTGGCCTTGAAAGGTCAGATAGTCCTGTCCCCACAGGCGAGTGAGAAAGTGGAGATCGATACCCTCTTCGGCAAATCGGCGCTCATAGTAGAAGATTTCCGGTTCGTAGAAATCGCCTTCCATCAAAATGCCGACCTTCTTGTCGCTCAGACTCATCAATTCAATCCTTTCTCGGATAGAACGCGGATTACGTGGCTTGGACGGATATACGCGGATCAGATTCAGGTGGGATCGGCGGCAATCCGCCTAATCTGTTCAATCCGCGTTCATCGGATCGGTTCTTGTGCAGTTCTACGACAGCGATCCGTCTGGATGCTGGACCATGCCGGCGAAGTGGATGGCAATCTTGCCGTCACGCAGCACCCAGCTGTCGGCAAAGCGCATCTCGGCCTCACCGTCGGCCGTCGTCATCGTGATCTGCTCGGTGATCATGAGCGTCTGCGGATCTTCGGTTTCGGCCCAGAAGACGATGTCGGTTTCCAGACCATCAATGCCGAGAATCCCTTGCATGTGTTCGTTCAGCTCTTTCTTGCCCCGGTAATACTGGGGCTCTTTCATGAAACTGCTGATGAGCAGACAGTCGTCGGTATATTGGTCGAGCAACGCATCGATGTTCTTGTCCAAAATGAACTGGATGTGCTCTCGATACATGCGCCCCAGCGGGGTGTCAGGCACGTTTTTCATTCAAGTCCTCCTAGTGTGGGATCGGTGACCAGGGATTGGTGATTGGGAATTGGGAACCTCGCACCAGATCCCGACTCCCCAGTCACCTATCCCAATCCCCATCCCCATTGTCCTATCCATTCAAAATCATATCGGCAGCCTTCTCGCCGATCATGAAACAGGCTGCCACAGTGTTGCCGCTGGTTACAGTCGGCATGACCGACGCATCGGCCACACGCAGTCCCTCGACGCCGTAGACCCGCAATTGCGGATCGACGACGGCCATAGCGTCCTGGCCGATCTTGCAGGTGCCGGCCGGATGCCAGAGCGTTGACGCCTGAGAGCGGATGAAGCCTTCCGGGTCGCCTGGACCCGGAGCCAGTTCCTCGCCGCCCAGCTCGGCAAATGCCTCGGTGGCTGCGATGGAGCGGATCAGGTCCAGTGCCTTGACCAACACCTTGTAGTCTGCTTCCTGGTTGCAAATAGTTCGGGTTGATGACCGGCGGATCCAGTGGATCGGCTGAACGCAGCGACACGTCGCCGACGCTGAAGGGCTGCACCAGGATGGGCAGGAAGATGGCTCACCGGGCCGCCGAAATCAGGCAACACGGGAGCCAGCGGCGCCGGAATGGCGGGCGTGAAGTTGAGTTGCAAGTCGGGCACGGCTGCGCTCTGCGCCCTCGCGCGTGTTGACGAAGAGCACATTACCGGTCAGCAACGTGGTCATGGCCCATGTCGACCTTGGAGCGGTAGATGACGGGCAACTGCACGTGATCCTGCAAGTTTTGGCCCACGCCGGGCAGGTCGGAGACGACGTCGATGCCGTGCTCGGCCAGATCCGCTGCCGGGCCGATACCGGAGAGCAGCAACACCTTGGGCGAATGCCAGTGCGCCTGCACTGACAATCACCTCTTTGGCAGCATGGGCTAGCTCTGGTTCTCACCATCCTGGAGATATTCAACGCCAACAGCTCTGCCGTCCTCAATGACGACCCGGGTGGCGACGGCGCCCAGCGCAATAGTCAGGTTCTTTCGATCGGCAATGGGATCAAGGAATGCCGTGACCGCGCTGGCGCGTTTATCGTCTGCGCCGATGTGAAATTGAAGCAGACCGGCGCCGTTCTCCTGGCGCTCACCGTTGTAATCCCAATACGGTCCGTCGTAACCGGCCTCGACCGCTCCTTTGAGGAAGGGCTCTGAGCGCATGACGTCGTCCGGGCAATCGCGGATGGTCAGATCACCGCCGACGCCGTGATAGTCAGACTCGCCGCCTTCATAGTCCTCAAGGCCCTTGAAGTAGGGCAACACATCTGCGTAGCTCCAGCCGTCGGCGCCCAGGGCATTCCACATATCAAAGTTGCCGGGATTGCCGCGCACATACATCATGGCATTGATCGACGTGCTGCCGCCCTTGACCTTGCCCTGGTTGATCATTAGCTCACGATCGGCCATGCCGGGCTGAGCCTCGGTCATCAACTGCCAGTCAATATCCGAACCCCAGAGCGCCGTGAAGCCACCGAGGCGCATGGATGTTGGCGTCGTCATCTCCGCCACCGGCCTCCAGCACCAGCACGCTGGCCCCGCTACCGCTCAAGCGGTTGGCGATCACCGCGCCCGAAGCGCCGCTGCCAATGATTACATAGTCGTATTTTTGCTTCTTTGCCACTGTGCTGTTTTCCTCCTGCTAGACGTCTGAATGCCAATTCCGTAGTTGTTCAGATTAATGACTCTTGATACGCTTATTGCAGTGTCGCTTCGAATGACATGAACGGCGACCCTGCCCATCAGTCAAGCAGATGTTGGAGCCGCCGCGTTGGCCAAATCCGCGGCCTTGCTGGCTTCGATCGCCTTATGGCGTACGTCGTTCAGGCGTCGGGCATTCCAGAAGACCAATAGGGCGCTGGTTAGAACCACGAACATGCTCTGCATGGCCCACGGCTCTGTGGCCTCCCACACGCGCATTACAAATAGGTAGTAAGCGACGGCCAATACCAGATAGGTGCCCATGCGCAACGCGTGGCCGCGCATGTCCGCACTGCGTTCAGATCGTTCGATCCCCTGGATGTGGCGCAGACGGTAGGCGTGCCATCCGACCATCATCAAATGCCAGACCGCCAAGGCGACGATGTAGTAGATGTAGGACGGCGGATGGCCTGCCAAAAAGGCAAAGCTGAAAATCAGATAGAGTACCGAGAAACGAGCCACGTCGAAATAGAAAAGCCCATAGTCCAACGTGTAGGGAAAGCGTTCTATCAATAAACTGTAGGCCAACCAGACGGCGACGACGAAGAAGAGCGTTGCCAGAAACGAAATCAGGATCAGGGCGTCTGCAGGCGTCGACCAGTCGAACTTCGGATCTGTTGAGAGCTGGAATGTCACAGCCAGTTCGCGAAAGAAGGTCACCAACATCACCGAAAAGAAGAAGGTGATGAGGGTTGGCAACCGCATCAGATACCTTGCAAGCGGATCCGGATTCATTGTAGCCTATCTCTCCCGTGGTTCTCACGGTGATTGAAATCGTAAATCATTGAACTTGCCTCCCCCAAAGCGTTCGCCATGAGGGAGGCAAGTTTTCGTCTGAAGCTGCCTACTTCAACTGCTCGATCAGGCCCCAGTCGTCCCAGTTGGCCCAGGCTTCGGTGATCTTACCATCCTCAACATGGTACATGACTAGACCCTTCCAGGTAGCGCGCTTGCCCGTGGCCGGAATGCCGGCAAACTCGCCGGTGTGGGTACCCGGCGCCGCAAAACGCACCACGACCATGATCGCCTTCGGCGACCATATTGACGATGCTCAAATCCAGATCCGGGAATGCTCCGTAGAGCATGTCCATCTGGGTGTGCAGCCCTTCTTCTCCAGCAATGGCCTCCGGCACAGCCGACCGATCGATGTAGAAGCCAGGCGCCGTGTACTCACTGAACTTGCTGAAATCCCGATTGACCAGGATTGCGTCCACGTACTTACGAACAACTTCTTTGTTTGCTTCTACAGACATGTTACTGCTCCTTGTGCGTATTTGCTTGCTGTCTAAGATAAGACCGTGAAGCGTTTCACTAATGATCTGGATAGGCCGACCCATTGAAGTGCTGTCCGCCGGGAACGATATCCACTGAGGCATCCATTTCTTCCTGCCACTGGCGGCGATTGTCCTGCCAGTCGGACGTGAACGGATCATTGTCGGACAGAATTGCGACCACTTGGCCGGCGGCCGCTTTGGCTCGCTCCATGTCCTCGATCGGCTGGACCCACGGCTCGATGGCTGGCCATGGGTTGTCGACATCGAACCAACCGGCCACGAAGACCGATCCACGCAACGCCAGCCCCGGCGACAACTCGAGCCAAGCTGCGCAGAATTGCCTGGCAGCCCACGCTGTGTCCGATCATCACCGTCTCAGCGAGGTATTTCGGCATCATCGCCCATCAGCCGGAGCGTTTCGTCCACCCAATCCCCGACGATCGGGCAAGTTTGGCTGTGGCATGTCGCCGAACACGATTTCATCGAACAGCGATTCGGGTTCCGCCCGCAGCGTACGCTCCAGCCAGGGATACCAGTCGCTCTCCGGCCATCCTGACCAGCGTGGGATGACAATCAATCGTCTGCCCATGCCTTGCCTACGACGTCCCAAGCTGTCTCCTCAGCCCACGCACGTCATTCTGGACGCGAGCATCGGTGATTTTGCCATCTGCACCGAAGCGAAAGAAGGTAATGCCCTCGATGGAGACATTGATGCCGGTGGCTTCGATGCCGGCCCAGGTGCCGACATGTTTTGCCGTCATTGTCCAGTAGGCGGCCGCCTTGTCGTCCTCGGCCACGACGTCGCCAGGCGCTGCGCTGTACGTCAAATTCTCGAAAGCTGTTCGATTGGCACGAACCAGGTTTTTGAAAGCCTCAGTCCCGTCCGTTCGCATAAAGGCAAGGATGAAGGCGAAGTCTGGATCGAGCAGTTCATCGATTGCAGTCCATGTCTCCTTTGCTCCAGATATCGTCCAAGAATCGACGTACTGCGATCCTGTTCTCGATTACACCCATCAATCTTTACCTTTCTATCAAGAATAGACAGTGCGAAATTGTGAAGGCTTTTTCGCTTTGACCTCAATTGCACCGAGCTGTTGCATCAGACCAAGGCTATCCTGCATGATCCATAGATCGACGAGCTTGCCGTCCTGGACTCGAAAGATATCGATACCTGTGTCTGTGATCTTTTTCCCGCTGGGCGGAAGGCCCAAAAACTCACCTGTTTGGGTTGCAGTGTAGGACCACCGAGTCGTTACCAGGTCGCCTTCAGCGATTTCGGCGTGGATCGTGAAGTACACATCCGGGAATGCGATCAATGCATGCTCGAACCAGACCTGCATAGACGGCGGCTGATGAGACTGGCCGGGCGCAAAATGCAGCCTCATGTCCGGCGCACAGATCTCATCGATCAGGCCGCCCTGTTTTCCATTCCAAAGGTCCAGCCAGTAACGACGTACCAGTGCTTTGTTTGCATCAATCGACATGTTTGTCTCCTCAGTTGGCAGGTTAACCTTCCTGGCCGGGGATAGGCACGACGCCCAACTGCTGGAGCAAACCCAATTCATCCACGTTGGCCCAGCGCTCGACGATCACGCCGTCCTCCATGCGCACAATGGTGGTGCCGGTGAAGGTCAGTTCCTTGCCGCTGGGCGGCATGCCCATGACGCCGCCGGTGTCGGTGCCGGTGATCGTCCAACGATGGACGACCTTGTCGCCTGCATAGACTTCGTCATCGATGTTCAGGTGGATGTCATCCGGCATGGCGGCACGGAACATGCCGACGATGGCGCGGAAACTGGCACTGCCCTTCTCCTTCTTGTCGACGCCGCCCACGGTCGAGTGGTCGATGGCGTCGGGCGAGATCAATGTGTCGAGCACGCTGAAATCGCCTTTGTTCCAGACCGAATCAAAGAACTTCTCGGCAATGGCATTGTTGGCTTCGGGTGATAGAGACATAGTTCCTCCTAATGAAACGTTTCGATGGTTCATCCTGTCTGTATAGGCTAGATTATCTGTCCTGATTGGCCGGTAGAATACCGTCCAGCGTGCCGACCAGTTGCAAATTCACTTTGCCGTCACGCAGCAACATCACATCGTAGACCGTGCGTGCGCCGGCGCTGCTGGCCGCCGTCGCCTCAAACCAGACATAGTCACTGTCGCCGGTCAGATTGTGCATGGAGACGAGATGAAAATCGTCTCTCATGCTCAAACTTGTGGGCGAAGAAATTCGCAGCGGCTCTCGTCCTTCGATAGACAGCTTTGCCGTGATCAGGCGAGCATCGGCTGTAAAGAAGTCATCGGCCATGCCGTCAGCAGTCTTGCCGCGCCTGATAGTCGATGTAGCGATGATGGAGACGTTCGGCCTCAGAGACTATCGGCGAGAAACATCTGGCGGCCAAAATCCGACGAAATCGTCTGTCTGCCAGACTGTGCCCTGCTTCTCGCCGACGAGTTGCAGATACACCTTGTCGTTCCTCAGAAACTTGAACTCGTAGACCACGATCGGCTCACCTGGAGCCTCGATCTCCACTTCCTGCCAGATGAAGTCCTCGCCGACGAGGAAGTGCGTAACCCGTCGTTTGCCCAGATTGGCAAGCCGCTGGCCGTACAAGGCGAAAAGCTCACGATTGCCTGCGGTCCGTCCGCCCGAAAGCGAAAGGCATGGACCGGGCATCTCTCGGTAAAGCATTCGGTCACCAGGCTATCCAGAGTCACCAGCGATGCCAGGCAGGAGACGAATCGTTGGCTTGCAAGTCCTCCGCACGTTTTTGTCTGATCGACCAGCGTCACTCATCCCGCGATGCTAGCTGCTTCCGGCGGCGGTGGCGCCACGCCAAGCTGCTGGAGCAGACCGAGTTCATCCACATTGGCCCAGCGCTCGACGATCAAGCCGTTCTCGAAGCGGGCCGTGGTGATGCCGGTGAAGGTGAGCTGCTTGCCGCTGGGCGGCATGCCCATGACGCCGCCGGTATCGGTGCCGACCAGCGTCCAGCGATGGACGACCTTGTCGCCGGCATAGATCTCGTCGTCGATGGTCAGCTGGATGTCGGGCATGGCGGCCCGGAACATGGAGACGATGGCACGGAAACTGGCGCTGCCCTTCTCCTTCTTGTCCACGCCGCCGACGGTCGAGTGGTCGATGGCATCGGGCGAGATGAGCGTGTCGAGCACGCTGAAGTCACCCTTGTTCCAGACCGAATCGAAGAACTGGATGGCGATGGCGTTGTTCTGCTCCGGGCTCAACTGCGGCGGCGGGCCCTGCGGCGCGATGTGGTTGACCAGGCCAAGCTGGTTGGCAATGACGTGGATGGCCTTGATTTTGCCGCCCCAGAAGTCGATGAAGTCGATGCCGTAGTCGTCGATGGCATTGCCTGACGCCGGCACGCCGTTGAACTCGCCGGTGTGCGTGCCGGTGAGTCGCCAGCGAATGGCGACCTTGTTCTCGTTGGAGACTTCGTTCTCAATCGCGAAATTCAAGTCGTTGAATGCCCCACGCAGATAGCTGACGTAGCCGCGCACGGCCTCTTTGCCCGAGAGGGCGCCTTCGGTCGGCAGCGAGAATTCGACGTCGTCGGCCAGGATCTCGTCCAGGACCGAGAACTTGCCTTCGTTGAGCACCTCGTTGAAGAAGCGCTTGGCTGTGGCCAGGTTTTCCTCGGGCGTGGTCGCAGTCAGCGGGCTGGGCATGACGCCGAGCTGCTTGAACATGCCGATGGTATCCTCGTAGCCCATGACCTCGACGATCTTGCCGTCCTTGATGCGGTGCCAGCTCATGCCGTCGATCTCGAAATAGCGGCCGCTGAGGCGGGAATGTCGCCGGCCACGGTGACAATGGCTGCGCCCAGGTGGGTGCCGCCACCATGCCAGCGCGTCACGACCATGTCATCTTCAGACGCCACCATGTCCAGCGCATGGATGTAGAAGTCAGGAAAGCTGGAATGGAGCATGGTCACCAGATCTTTGAAGCCGTCCGGCCCCACATAGGGTTCCGGATGGGTCGGCAGCGTGAAGATGAAGTCCGGCGCCAGCAGCTCGTAGAGCGTGCCCAGGTTGCCGTCGGTCATGATCTCGCGGAAGTAACGACCGGCGATCACCTTGTTCTCACTTGCGGTCATTGTTGCATCTCCTCCTTGACGATTCATCACTTACACATTGAGAACCAGCGTGGAGAGAGGACAGATAGACCGCGGATTAGGCGAATTCGGCAGATTAAAGCCTATAGAATCGGACAAATCAGGCTGTTTTCGCCTAATCCGCCGCATCCGCGGTCTATCGTTTTGGTCTCTCCGGCAATCTGCTAGAGCCGCGCGAAACCCGGGGCATAGACGAACGGTTCGGCCATGGCGTTGTAGCTGGAGATGACCAGCCCAAACTCATTCTTGTCGCTGCGACGCACCGTCCAATCCTGGATGGCGTCCATGGATGTGCGTGTGCTCTTGGCCGCCGGCGGCGAAAACCAGCTTGCCTGCCAGGCGACGACGACACGCAGGTCGATCTCGTTGCCGTCAATGCCGGAGGTCGGTTCGACGCTGGCCACATTGTGGTTTTCATCGAAGAAGATGTTGATGACGCCGGGCGCTTCTTCGCCATCGGAGTAGGTGCCGCCGGCGTACCATGCTTCCAGGTCGCCGATTCCGTGCAAGGTCTTCTCAGGGAAGATCATCTGCACGTCGTCGGATACCAGGAGCGAACAGGCTTCACGGGGGACGTGTTGGTCCAAGGCCAAATACCAGGCCTTGACAAACGCGTTGATCTGTTCCATGGAAATTGGTTCACTCACTTGGTTTACTCCTGTGAATAACTTGAATTCTCGTAGGTCCGGCTACCGGACAGACGTTCTTGGTAAGTGGACAAGTCATGCTGCTGGCGTGACTTACGCCTATTTGACGCCGGTGAAGTGGTGGGTCGCCTTGCCATCCTGGAGGACAAAGGCGTCATATACCTGAACCACGCCGAGCTTTGTCTCCACGGTCGCCTCAAAAAAGATGCAACTTTCCGTCTCTGCAAATTTGTCCGTCGAAAGCACCTTGATATAGCCCAACATTTCAAGATAGCCGTGGAAGTGGTTCTTCAGCGCTTCTCGACCATTGATGGTGAAGTCAAAAGAGACGAGCTCGGCATCTTCTGTATAGTGAGTCTCCACCAAGGTGTCCACATCCTTGGCGGCTAGAAGTTCGATCTGTCGATTGTAGAATTGCTTGCCCGCTGTTTCGGTCATGAGCCATTCGCCTTTCGTGATCTACATTATGCACAAAATGAGCCGTGCTTGTTCCGCTGGCCGCCAGCTACTGTCCACAGGTGTTGCCGACGCGCTCGGGATGTGTGTCGGTGTCCAGCACCAGATCGATCAGGAACGGGCCCGGATGGGCCAGCATCTGCTCGATGGCGTCCTTGATCTCCCACGGCTTCTCAACTCGGATGCCCTGAACGCCCATGCCCCGTGCCATGTCAACGAAATGAAGCGGCGGGTGGGAGAGATCAAAGCTCAACGGATAGTCATGCTTGGGAATGCCCAGCTCGGACCAGTATTGGTCGATGTTGAGCTGCAACAGCCGGTAGGAGGCGTTGTTGCAGATGATGAACTTGGCGTCGATGTTGTGGCGGGCCGCGGTCCAGAGCGCCTGGATGGTGTACATGGAACCGCCGTCGCCGGTCAACCCGATGACGATTTTGTCGGGATTGGCCAGCTTGGCCCCGATGGCGCCGGGAATGCCGACGCCCAACGAGCCGCCTCGGGTCAGGAAGTATTCACTAGTTCGTTGCGGCGGCAAGTAGCGCACCAACGCCGGTGAACTGGTCAGTGCTTCGTCAAAGACGACAACGTCCTTGCCCTCCAACTGGGCAGCCAATTCCTCGGCGAAACGAGACATCTGGATCGGCGTCTCGTCGCGGACGGCCTGATCGGCCTCCAACTGTGCCGTTTGCCTAGCCTGCTTGGCCTCGCCGATGCCCGTCGCCCTGGCTTGGGCTGCGCTCTTCTGTTCTTCACTCATGGTCGATTCCAGCGCTTCGGCCAGCAAAGCCAGCGTCAGCTTGGGATCCGCCATTACGCCCAGATCGACCGGATGGTTCTTGGCGATCTCGTAGACATTGAGATCGATGTGGATGGTCTTGGCATCCTCGGCGAAGATGTCGCCCAGAATCGGGAAGACCTCGGGCAGGATATAGGTGCCGCAGACCAGGTTCACATCACCGCTTTGCATCAGCGGCAGGCTGGCCGAGCCGAACATGTGGCCGGTCATGCCCTGATAGAGCGGATGGCTGTAGCTCATGTTCAGCTCGCCGGCATCCGCCTCCCAGACTTCAGCGCCAAGAAGCTCGGCGACTTTGGTCAGCTCATCCTGCGCACCGGAATAGGCGACGCCGTCGCCGATGTAGATGATGGGTTTTTCGGCGGCGGCCAGCATGGACGCCATTTCGTCGACCATCGCCTGGGTCGGCACGACCTTGGTTGACGGCAGCGACGTGGGACGTACCGGTTCGACAACCGGCGAATCCAGCATGTCCTGGGGCACGCAGATGTAGACCGGGCCCATGGGCGGCGTGGTCGCAATCTTGATTGCTTTGCGCACGGTGCGCAGCAGTGTCGACGGCTCCATGACCATGGTCGACCACTTGGTCACCGGCTCGGCAATGGCCACCAGATCGGCGGCCATCTGTGCATCCATCGACATATACTTCACGCCGGCATCGCCGCCGAAGACGACCAGCGGTGCATGGCCTCGCTTGGCCTGGTAGAGTGCGCCCACAGCGTTGCCCAGACCGGGCGAGCTGTGCAACTGAACCAGTGCCGGCTTTTGGGTGGCACGCGCATAGCCGTCGGCCGTCATGACTGCAACGGTCTCCTGAAGCGTCAGAATGTATTTCATTTCGGGGTAGTCCGCCAGCGCGTCCAGCAGGCCCTGTTCCACCGTTCCCGGCTGGCCGAACATGATGTCCATGCCGTCAGCCAGGAACTGCTCGATGATCGCAAAGCGACCGGTCTTTTCTGTCATTGCTCTACCACCCGTAGCGTTTGAGGCCGTTTTCCAGAACTTCGACCATCAACTCACCAACCAGCTTGGAGTCTTGGGTCGAGCGCCCGGTCAGGAAGGGATAGTCCAGGATTGTCGAAATTGTGTGTCCGACGCCGCCGTGGAACTGGCCATCAGGACCGACCGCATCGCGCAGAATGTACTCGAGCGGGTAGAAAGGAGGCCCAAAATTTGGCGTGGAGTTCATGGGCTCGCCGTCGAAGCCATAGGTTTGGGCGAAGCCGGTGCCGTCCTTGTAGTCATACTCGCGGGCGTGTCCGGTCACATGCTTGCCGGCGATAATGCTCTTGCGTTCGGTCCAGTCGCGGGCAAATGCCAGGCAGGTCACGCAGTAGCACTCGGCGGCGATCAATTTGTCCTGGGCCAGAAAGCCGAGGATGACATCATGCAGGCGTTCGTTGTTGACCATGTCGGCCATGGGGCCGCTTCCGCCCGGCAGGAGGAGGGCATCGTACTTCTCGAGCTCAGCCCAGCATTCATCTCGCTTGGTGTAGTACACTTCCAACTCGTGGCCGAAACTCGGGCCGTTGAAGTAAGGAATCGGCGGAAACCAGGAGGAAAGATCGATAGGGTTGTCGAGCAGATCTGACTCGTGGATTTCGGTGGTGCGCCGCGCATAGTGCGCATCGGTGACGACTTTGTCCAGCGGCGGGTCGAGGTAACCTTCCTCCATGCTGGGCGGCAACGCGGGTGGTTTTCGCCCGGTGGCGGTCATGAAATCCAACTCATACCCCTTTTCGATCAACACATCATAGGGCCCAACTAGCTCTTCTCCCCAATATCCCCATTCAGACAGCATGACAAGGATTTTTTTGCTCATGGTAACTCCTATGTTTTGGATTGGCAGCCAAATTTGTGATTAATGATGGACCGGTGTGTGGGCCATGTCGACGGTCGATGAATCGTTTCAGAATTCGAGCATGACTTAGATTGAGCCGAGAGTTTAGTCGCAAGACAGAAATATGTCAAGGGAGTGAAAGATTGAATTTTGATTGTGCTAAATTTCTCAAAGTGTAAGGGATCCCAAACGTGATCACATTGGCTGAGTGGCGCATGCAAATCAGCCTCGGTACAGACGGTGAACCGAGTTTCGTTCTCCGTTTGCGTTCGATGCGTGCTCGGACGTTTTGTCAGATTGTAGAAGGAACGAGAAAAAGGTGGTTTTCACCAGGCAATCCGGGCAGATTGCCCCTATCAGGAGCAATCATAGCTGCTGATTGCAATTCCGTAAGGTAGTTTGATCACAATCTTTGATGATGTGCGCAGATTTTCATCTGGTTCATTAGTGCCTTGTCACGTTCGACTTTGTAGTTGGTCGTACTACATGGAATTTGACCACACGCTATAGTTGTTCCTGATAGTTGCTGTTGCCAAAGTGATGGGCTATACAGTTATACGGATTTGCATCTGTAGCGAACTGTGGTAAATTCTCGTTTCTGCAATAGTGCCACCGACTCTGTTTTCGTGGCGAAAAAGCCCGGTCAAAGGCGTTTGGCTCCAGTTCTGTCGCCGCCTCATTGCTGAAAATCCATCTGAACGTGAATGAGCGAAGGCAAACGTACGCCAATGACCGTGCGGCTGCCAATTTTCGTTTTGTTGTTCGGTCATGCCGACCGGCTCTGACTATGCGTATCTCAGAGCATTCTCAATCTGTTTTCTAAGGCAATAATGCCGGCAGGCCATTACCCCGAATATCTCAAAAATCCATCTTTCCTAGCCGGCTGTCGGAGTGACGAAAAGATGGGACGCGGATGACACGGATATGACGGATTTCCGCCGATTTTTTCGATTTGATCCGTGGATATCCACTTACTTAGCATCATCCGTCTCCTATCAGCTGATTCTACTGCAAATTGCCTTTTCTTGACACGAATTATCACGAATTTCGTCATCGGCCCAGAGAGACAATTCGTGATAATCTGTGAAAATTTGTGTGAATTCGTTTCTGGATCCCTTTTTGCAGTAGAGTCATCAGCTTTCTCTTCGACAGGCTGCTAGGCATCTATAGATTTGATCGACCGATTGGCTAGATATGGCAATTCCGACTGATAAACTGAGTGCCTATATTCCCTTGGACCGTAGACACGCTCTGGCTAACGTTCAGCCATTGCCGGAGCGTGTTTGGGGAACCGCCATTTTTGCGGATATCGATGGCTTCACCGCGCTGACCGAGCAACTCGTACGTGACCTGGGGCCCCAGCGGGGAGCCGAAGAATTGACTGTCCATCTCAATCGGGTCTACGACGCCGTCATCGACGTGCTTCATGACTATGGGGCCAGTATCATTGCCTTTGCCGGCGATGCTGTGACCAGTTGGATGGAGGGGGATGACGGTCGACGTTCAACTGCTTGCGCGCTGGCAATTCGGTCAGCGATGGGGCAGTTTGCCGGCGTTGAGACGCCCAATGGCAACCTCGTCTCTCTCACTATCAAAATCGTGATTGCCGCCGGTCCAGCCCGTCGGTTCCAGGTCGGCGATCCGGACATTCGCCTGCTGGATGCGCTGGCCGGCGGGACGCTGGCGCGGCTTGCGGCCGCTGAGACATTTGCCGGCGCCGGTGAGATCATTTTGGAGAGCCGGACCGCTGCCGGTCTCCACGATGTGGTCGAGTTGATCGAAAAGCGTACAGAACCAGCGCTAGGTCTCTCGTGTGGCGTTGTCGGCTCGTTGCGAAGCTCCGATCAGCCGATGCCGATGCCGGCTTTTGCGCGTCCGCTATCCGTTGAACAGATTCGTCCGTGGTTGCATGGACCCGTCTACTCTCGCTTGCAGAGCGGGCTGGGCGATTTCCTGGCTGAACTACGACCCACCGTCGCCCTCTTCGTTCGCTTCAGCGGCATCGACTATGATGATGACGATGATGCAGGCAGGAAGCTCGACCGGTACATTCGCTGGGTACAGCAGTTGGCTGCGCGCTATGAGGGGACCCTGATTGACCTGAATATCGGAGACAAAGGCAGCTATCTGTACATCAATTTTGGTGCACTGCTTGCCCATGAAGACAGCAGCGCCCGGGCGCTGGCTGCCGCGCTAGAGTTGCGTCGGGGTTCCGATGATCTAGCGTTTATCGACCCGGTCCAGATCGGGATCAGCCGCGGACGCATGCGTGTCGGCGCCTACGGCGGCAGCGCCCATCGAACCTATGGCGCGCTCGGCTCTGAAGTCAACATGGCTGCGCGCTTGATGATGGCGGCAGAACCGGGCCAGGTGTTGGTCAGCCAAACGGTTCGTCACCGGGGAGACGGACGCTTCATCTTTCGCTTGGAGCCGCCGATGAGGCTCAAGGGGCGAGCCGAACCTGTCAAGGCGTTCAGCCTCATGGCGGCCCAGCCCATACGCGGGTTCAACACGGCATCAAGCGCTGATCTGGGTCCGATAATCGGCCGCCGCCACGAGATCCGCGCGATGGGGTCCATCCTGGATAGCGCGCTGGACGGCCACGGTCAGATCATCGGTATCAAAGGCGAGGCGGGCGTCGGCAAGTCGCGACTGATGGCTGAGCTTCTGCGCTTGGCCGGAGACCGACACTTCACGATTGTCGGCAGCGAATGCCAGTCCTATGGCGTGAACAGCAACTATCTGGTCTGGCAGTCAATCTGGCATGCGTTGCTGAGAATCGACGCAAATCTGGGCGCTGACCGCAAAATTGAGGCCATCCGTAGCCGGCTCGCTTCCATCGACACCGGGTTGGAGGTTCGCTATCCTCTGCTCGAGCGCGCTGTTCAATATCGAGATGCCCGACAACGAGTTGACGGCGGCGCTCGACGCCAAGACCAAGAAAACGGCGTTGGAATCGCTGCTCATCGACTGCTTGATCGCTGAAGCGCTGCGACGGCCCCTGGTCATACTGTTGGAGGACTGTCATTGGCTCGATCCGCTCTCCCAGGATCTGATCGATGCCGTGGGACAGGCGATTATTGACCTGCCGATTGTACTGGTCATGGCCTATCGACCGCCCGAGATGGAACGCCTGGAACGAACGCTGAGCGCTCAGTTGGGCCACTACAACGAGTTTGAACTTTCGGTCTTTGATGCCGACGAGACCGAAGAGTATGTGGACATTGTATTGGAACAACTCTATGGACGTCACATGAGCGCCTCTCGGGCGCTGGTTGATGGCATCCTGAGTCAAGCTGAGGGCAATCCGCTCTATGTCATCGAACTGTTAGGTTACATCCGCGAGCAGGGCATTGACCCGGAAGCGGTTGATGATATTGAGGGACTGGCGCTGCCCGATAGCCTACACACGTTGGTGCTCAGCCGCGTCGACCGTCTGCCCGAGCATGAGGCCAGTGTACTCAAGGTTGCCAGTGTGCTTGGGCGTTTCTTCCATGCCAATTGGCTGAATGAGGTCAGCGGCTCGTTGGGAAGCCGGGGCGACGTGCAGCGTAGTCTGTCGCCGTTGGTGGAACATGAGTTGATTGCGCTCGATCCAGCCGCCACGGATACGTCTCATTTTTTCTGCCAGTCGATTGTGCAGAATGCTATCCACGACAGCGTGCCCCATCGCCTGCGTACAAGGATGCATGAAGCCATCGGAACCTATATTGAGGTCTCCCAGGCGGATAGACTCGATGCCTTTCTCAATCTACTGGCTTATCACTTTGATCGCAGCGAAAATCTGGAAAAGAAGATTGAATATCTGGGCAGGGTCGGCATCAAGGCTCAGGCGAACTATGCCAATGAAGCGGCGATCGACTATTTTGAGCGCCTGATTCCTCATCTTTCTTCCTCCGAATCTGTCGATATCTACCTCAGGTTGGGTCAGGTCTTGCAGTTGGTTGGGCGATGGGATCAAGCTCGCAGTCGCTATCTCGATGCCTTGCAGGCTGCGGACGAGGCCGGTGATCTTGTCGGCGTCGCCAGATGCCACCGTGCAATGGGACGCTTGCTCTATCATGAGCAGCCACAGGAAGCTCTGGAGTGGCTGGAGCAGGGCCTGGCACTGTCACGAACCGAAGGCATGGCGGGTGCTGAGGTCGCTGAACCCGTATTTCTGATTGATATCGGCTGGGCTCAGTTTCAGCTGGCCGACCTAGATAAGGGGCTGGAAACGTTGCGTTCCGGTCTGGACATGCTGCCGTCCGAGCCAGGAGAAATACGGGGCAATGCATTGAGCAGTCTGACGGCAATCCACATCCACCGGGGGGACGTCGAAGCAGCATTGCGCTATGCAGAGGAAGCGCTTGCCAACGGTCGCTCGATTCCAGATCTCTGGCAAGAGCAGATTGCTTTGAGCAACCTGGCTGTCGCTCACTTCATGGCGCTGGACTGGCGCGGGGCTGTGTCCAGTCTGCAAGAGGCGATTGTGCTTGCCGAGATGATCGGCGACAAACGGGTGCAGGCCGGGCAGGCAGTCAACATGGGGTTGACCTATCTGAATCTGGGCGACGCCCAATCCGCAGAACGCTATCTAGGCAACGGCATTCGCCTGGCGCGTGCGAGTCATCTGCTCGAATATGAGTTGCTGGCGCAGCGTGCGTTGGCCGAACTGAGCATTCGCACTGGTGACATCGAGACGGCCCGCAAAATGCTCCAAGCGGCAGATGAGTTGGCGAATGCCCTGGATGATTCCGCCGGCCTGGCCAAGATCGAACGTATTTGGGCTGAGTTGAACCTGGCGGCCAATGCAATGCAAGAGGCGTTGGCGCATGCCCAGGCGGCTATTGAATCAGCGAAGGACCAGGGGCTGTCTGCCGATGTTGCCATCGGTAAGAGGGTATTGGGCCAGGTGTTGCTGGCCGATGGTCAACTGGAATCCGCCCGGACTGTCCTGGCAGAGAGCCACGCAGCCCTTTGCGATCATTACGTCCACGAAGGGGCACGAGCCGAGTTTTATCTGGGTCAGGTGAAGATTGCCGCCGGCGAATCTGTTGAAGGCATGAGGCGAATCGGTGAGGCTAACAACGTCTTTGAGCGCTTGGACGCAGGGTTTGATTTGGCCGACGTTGAAGCGTACTTGCAGCTGAATTCGTGAACTACTGAAGACTTTGCTGCAAATAGCCCTTTCTGGACACGAATGGTCACGAATTTACACGAACTGTATCGTCGCCCCAGAGAGAAGATTCGTGATAGTTCGTGTAAATTCGTGTCGAGATCCCTTTTTGCAGTGGACTGACTGAAAATCCGTTATTGGCATGAGGAGTAGAATGCATGAATCATCAAACCAAAGCCCGCCGAGTGCTTGCTGTCACAGTGGCCATTGTCGCAGTGACCATTGTCGTGATTGCCTTGGGTCTCTCTTCGGGTTCGGCTAGTGCCGAGTCTGTCAATTTGCAGGGCCCCAGCAATAGTCAGGGAGCAGACTTCATCGTCTTTCCGCAACCGCCTAACATCCAGGGAACAATCGATGTAGGGCTGGCCTGCAGAAACGGCGTTATCATCGACTTTCATGCGACTGACGCGCGGGCGACCCTAGACGGTGAGCCTTTGGACTGGGATATTAGCTTTGCCTATGATGGCGGCTTGATCATTAATCAATATCCGCTCTGGCTGGCCGAATCGACCACACCGTTGACCCGCGATGAACTGATTTTCCCGTACAGCAGCAAGCAGATGTTGCTCTGGCGTGAGCGTGTGCCGCCAGGACCGTTGGCCATGTGCATCAGCGGACCAGGCACCGGTTTCTGTGAGACAACCATCGATATCGATAATTGCTACATCGCACCCTCGCTGGTGACCGATATTTCCCAGATCGGTTTCGAGAGCACAGCTTCAACTGTACGCGATTCAATGGTCTTTGAGGCACGCGCCTACGATCCTCGAATCGGTACGCGCAACGGTGAGGGAATCGAAACAGTCAGGCTGAGTATCATCGATCAAGCGAGCGGCGAGGATGTTTTCTGGGGCGAACCAGTTGCGGCTTCGGAAGTCGTAACCGACACAACTTTCTGTCTCTTTTCTGACGATTGTGTGCCCTATGTCTTCGCTGATAACGACTTCACCTGGCCCAATGGCGAGCCAATTGAGGACGGAGCCTACCTGTTGCGTGCGGTGGTCAGCACGCCGAAAGACGAGCGTATGGTCGTACAACGCGAGATTGAGATCGTCGGAGCCACGCCCGAGCTTGATGTGTGGGTCAACCCCGTCGACGAGGCTGAGTATGTCAATGTGCCTGCCGGCGAGTTCGTGATCGGATCGGACGTAGACTACACGGATGAGGAACCCATGCATATCGTGGAACTTACCGAGTTCTGGATCATGCGTACAGAAGTAACCAATGCCCAGTATCTTGCCTGTGTTGAAGCTGGAGGTTGTTCAGAATTGCCGGCCAATGATCGCTTGAACAATTCAGATTATGTGGACCATCCTGTGACCAATCTCGACTGGGCACAGGCCGCTGAATACGCAAGCTGGGCCGGCGGTCGTCTGCCAACTGAGGCCGAGTGGGAGGCAGCGGCACGCGGACCCGATGGCTCGATCTACCCATGGGGCGATGATGATCCGGATGAACAGTTGGCCAACGTTGACGTGCCGACGGGTGACACCATGCCGGTCGGGAGTTATCCGGACGGAGCCAGCTTCTATGGAGCTCTGGACATGGCAGGCAATGTGGAAGAGTGGGTAGCGGACTGGTACGGCAAGGAATACTACGCAGAATCACCGGCTGCGAACCCGCAAGGTCCTGAATCCTCAACGCCGGAGTTGAAGGTGCTGCGCGGCGGTTCGTTCCAGCAGGGAAACTATGATGTTCGAAGTTCTGTTCGCGGGCGCGCCAATCCCGGGACAAAATATGACAATGTTGGATTCCGAGTGGTTGTCACAGACATAGAGTGAATCGGTACAGAGTGAATCGGCATTGAGTGAATTGGCGAAATACGCAGTTTCAGTAGTTACCGATGTGGTCGCAACTGTCATTCCGACAGAGCGAAGCGACGAGGAATCTCTCCTTGGCGAACCCGAGATTCCTCTTCCCTCCGGTCATCGGAATGACAATTCGTGAACTACTGAATTTCGGATAGCAGCACAACACCGGTAAATGTTGCCGGATTGTGAATGATTTAGGGGGATACGATGAATTTTCGATTGATCAGTCGCTTCGCAGCGAACCTTGTCCTTGCAGTGATTTTTTCTTCTACGGCATTACAGCCAATCGCGTATGCAGCGCCTGCGCCTCAAGCTGAAAGCACTAGCGGAACTGGACAAGCGTACACAGTCCAGCCCGGTGATTCACTCTACAAGATCAGCGTTGCAACCCTCGGCAGCGGGTCGCTCTGGCCTCAGATTCAAGAGGCTACCAACGCCAAGGCGGCCACTGACGACAGCTTTTCCACCATCGACCAGCCTAGCCTGATTCGATCGGGTCAGAAAATCTGGATCCCGACTGAGTCCGACGACGAGATGGCCGACGACGAGATGGCCGATGACGAGATGGCCGATGATGAGATGGCCGACGACATGGCCAAGCAGAGCCTGGCCGAAGCCGGCGAACAACTCGAAGTTGCAGTCGCGCACTACGATTTTTTGATGGATTCGCTGGAAGCCGACGACCTGGCCATGGCACAGACCCATGCTGAACACGTGATCAACATTCTGGATGGCGAGGACGGCCGCTACTTCGGAGACGTCAACCGCGACGGGAAGACCCAGAATCCGGGTGATAGCGTCGGTGTGCGCGGCCATCTCGAACAGGCTGACAAAGATGCCGAAGGGACAGGTGATGGCCCCAGTCTGGTCATCGAAGCCATCGAGACTGCCGGCAAACTTCAGGCTGTCGACAGCGCATCAGAGGCAATGGCAGTTGCCGACGATCTTGGTGCACTTCTAGACCAAGTTACTTCACTGATTGATGATCAGTTGCTTGATGACGGGATGGTCGATACAGAGACTGTCGATGAAGAGACGGCTGATGGAGAAAGTGGTGACGACGCCGCTGCCGCCGGACTGGCGATTCTCTTCGATGAAGCCGACGGTCTCTTTGCCGCGGCTGCAGGTCAGACCAAGTTGGCCATGGACCATAGTGCTTTCCTGGCTGACGAGATTCGATACCGGCAAGTTGGATGCGGCCAAGAACCATGCCGAACATGTAGTCAACATTTTGGACGGTGAAGAAGGGTTGTTCTTCGGTGACAACAACCGTGACGGCCAGACTCAGAACCCTGGTGATGGCGTCGGCGTGCGCGGCTATCTCGAACAGGCGCTTGAGCAGTTGGCGGCAAGCGAGAGTGAGGCCGATGAGGGCGAGCATGAAGCGCTTGTAGATCTGGTGAACCAGGGCTTGACGCTGGTTGAGGGCGCGTCCGAGCAAGCGTTTGAACTTCTGGCGACGGAAGCGATAAGTGATGCTCTGCCGCTTTCCGGGGCCTTGACCTCATCGCTGACTGAGGTGGAGGAGACCATCGAAGCTATGAGTGGATTGGCCCCTTCGATGACATCGGACGACGACACCGAGATGCAGGGCGGAGACGTTGAGGATGACTCGATGGACTCTGGTGAAGATAGCGCAGGCTCCACAGAGGACGGCACTTCGTTGATTACGGCCTTGTTGGCCGAACAGGAATGGCAGGATGCACTCGCAGACGCCAAGGCCCAGGCCGCAATGGCGGCGAACCACTACGACTTTCTTCAGGATTCGTTGGCTGGTGATGACCTTGCCATGGCCCTTGCCCACGCCGAGCATGTGATCAACATTCTGGATGGTGAGGATGGGCTTCTGTTCGGTGACAGCAACCGAGATGGGAAGACGCAGAATCCCGGCGATGGAATCGGTGTCCGTGCCCATTTGGCGGGTGCCGGCGAACCACTTCTGGATCTGCTGGCTTCGGCAGCCAGTGAGGCAACCGTCAGCAACGATGTGCAGGCACTCTTGGCCGCCATCGAACAGGGTCAGCAGGCAACCAGTCAGAGCGCAAATGGAGTCATCCAACTCTTCACCGCAGACGATGTCGGCGCAGCAGGGCCGATGGCTGACGCACTTGGCCTACACTTGGCCGATTTGCAGGCATCGATTACGGCTGCCATGGGTGCAGCCGCCAAATTACAGTAGGTTTTGCAGACGATTTTAGCTGGAGGAATCGAACGAGTTATGGCTACCGTTACCGAACTGATTCCGATCCTGCGCAATGTAAGCCTCTTTTCGTCCTTTTCAGATGACGTCTTGGCTTGGGTTGCGGACGATCTGGAAGCGATGGACTTTGACGCAGGCGATGCAGTCTTCGTCAAGGGCGATCGGGGGGTCAGCATGTATATTGTGCTGGATGGCCGCGTCTGTATTCATGACGGCGAAATGATCTTCACCTACCGTGGTCCCGGCCAGTTTTTCGGTGAGATGGCTGCGTTGCATACTGAGCAGCGCAGCGCATCAGTGACTGCCGAGGTCGATACGCGTTTGCTGCGTCTCGATCAAGAGCGTATGCACCGGCTGTTGCACAACCATCCCAGTATGTCTTTGGAGATCATGGATGGGCTCTGCAATCGCCTGCGCCATACCAGCCGTAACTTGTCTGAGGATTTTGAATACATGCGTTTGGTCCAGCAGATCATCACGGCTGCCCAAGCGCTGGAGGCCGACAGCTATTCGCCGCAGATACTCGACGAGGTGACCCAGCGCGACGACGCTCTCGGCCACCTTGCGCGCGTCTTTCGCCGCATGGCCGATGAAGTGCGGTCGCGTGAAGAACGTCTTCAGTTGGAAGTCCAGACTTTGCAGATCGAAGTTGATCGTGTCAAACAGTCTCAACAGGTTGCGGAAATCACCGAAACAGCCTATTTCAAAGAGTTGCGTGATAAGGCCAATGTTCTGCGGAGGCGGTCACGGTTGCCTGTTGATCCGAAAAAGAAGAGCGACGAGTGAATCCTGATGGGAATCCCGATCGAAACCCCAATACAGTCTCTACCACTGGCAGAGACTGTATTGGGATTTCTGTCGTGGCATTCGCGTCCACTTGACCTATGAGCCGAACACGAGCAGTCCCAGGGCCAAGGACGCAACTGCAAGCACTACGATGTGTTCCACCTGGTCGAGCCAGATTTCGACCAAAAGAACGTGCGGCCCTTCAATCGTCATCTGCTTCATGTGCTCCATCCACCAGAACGTAGGCTTGCGAGTATCGATCAACATATGGATGAAGCCAACCGTGACTGCCGCATACCAAGGGAAAACCAGCAACAGTAATCCCGTGTGAATGCCGCCATGAACCCAGGACGCCGGGTGGCGTAGACTCATCTTGTTGAAGGCCATCCAGTCGTTCTGGAGAAGCCAGTCACCTATCAAATGGAGTATGATGGCCCAAACGAGAAGCTCAGTTGCGGTCTGCATAATTTCCTTGACGTGGGCTATTCACGGTATATGATAAGACGGATCTGCTTCTGATGAAGAGTTTACGGAACACATTCTCCAGTCAATTGGGCTATTGTACTCAACCCAACTTTATTTGGCAACCGATCTGATCAGAGTGAGATCATCCTATTTGAATTGCAGCGTCTCAGTCTTCGCCGAACGATCAGCTTTTGTGGAGAGCCTTTGGCTCAAAGGAAGATGGGGCAGCGAATTCGTGTACGACATTCTGGATCGGGAATGGCGAGCACGGCGAGTTTTATGGACCCCATATTAGTACAGTGAGTCCACTGCGAAAAGCACTTTCTTGACACGAATGGTCACGAATTATCACGAATTCAAGCAAAACAAGATGCTTCGCTGGTTGTTTTCCAGAGCGAAGGGGCTCTATAGACCTGTTCGGAAAGGCAAATCGTGAAGTGACGAAATAGGAATCAAGGAAGCATGAACGATAGACTGACAGATAACCCAACAGTGATTAACGCCATGCAACGCCATCGGTCGATTCGTCGTTATCGACCGGATTCTATACCTGATGAACTGCTTCAACAGATCCTGGAAGCCGGAATCCGCGCATCTTCATCCGGCAATATGCAGGCCTATTCAATTATCATCACCTGAGATCAAAGTTTGCGCGAGCGACTCTATGTGCCGCATATGGAGCAAAACATGGTGCTGGACGCACCGATGCTCGTGACTTTCTGTGCCGATTTCCATCGCATGCGCCGCTGGCTGGCGCTTTCCAACGCACCGGATAGTTTCGACAACTTGATGAGCTTCCTGGTTGCCGCCATCGATGCTGTACTCGTATCACAGAACGTGGCGTTGGCTGCTGAAGAACAGGGGTTGGGCATCTGCTACATGGGCAGCACGCTGGCCAACTGTGACAAGATCGGCGAGATTTTGGAACTGCCGCCCGGTGTTGTGCCGGTTGCCGGCTTCTCTCTCGGCTATCCGGATGAGGACCCGGCGCCACGCGATCGACTGCCTCTGGATGGCCTGGTCCACCACGAGACGTACGAGGACTACAGCGACCAGCGTATCCGCCAGATCTACCATGAACGTGAAGTTGCCGGTTGGGCGCGCCATATGAGCATGCCTGATCTGCGAAAAATGGTCGAGGAGTCGGGCGTGGAGAATCTGGCGCAGCTCTATTCCACGATAAAATACACGCGTGAAACCCATGAACATTTCTCAACAGTCGTTCTGGATTACCTGGCTGCACAGGACTTCATGAATTGATGCGCTGTTGGCCAATGGCCGATGTCTCTGGCGTTAGTTGAGAGAATGGCCGGGCCGGTTCCTCAGGTGTCATTCGATCGGGCCAAAGACTATTGAATCGTGGGGATGTAGATGAAATACGCTGATTCGCCCGTGCCTCCTTCACCCTCCTCTTCGATCTCAGCTTCACTCTCACCCACGAATGTACCATAGTCAATGTTCAAATCATAGGGGCCGCTCAGTTCAACAGCGCCGGAAAGGGCTACCTCCTGCACATAGAAGCGTCGAGCGTCGCTTGTGGCTGAGAAATTGTATGTGAGCGGCTCTACTGAGTCGATGGCATGCGACGGAATCAGCTCGCCATTCAGCTGGGACATGCCCGCTATCGTCTCAGCCAAAATGTTGAAGCCGGCATTTGAAATCTCTGTGGCAGTTTGCCAGACAAAAACTGTTTCGGCATCGCGTCGTTCGGCATGAAAATAGCTGAGGGTGACGGGCAGGCTCGGAATGCTGGAGAGATAGAGTGCGCCGTTGGAAAGAACGTCGCCGACTAGAGCAGCCTGTGGCCGCACATTTAACAGCGCAGCCTTGATTTCTGCAATGCTGTAGCCGGGATTCTGCTCTTTCACAAGGGCGGCTGCGCCGGTTACGAAGGCGACGGCAGCGCTTGTGCCGCTGAAGTAAATGTATAGATCACCTGGGCGCGTGGTGCGGATCCAGGCTCCGGGCGCAGCCAGGTCCACGGTTGTGGGGCCGTAGCTGCCGTTGCGTATGCCGTTGGTATTGATGCCGGTGACAACAATCACATTGTCCTGAGGGCAGGCGGCGGGGTAGAGCGCGTTAAGCGCATCGGTGTCATTATTGACCGCCGGGTTGTTACCGGCTGCTACTGCAAAGAGATGGGTGTTCGCAGCGCCCATGGCGTCGCAAATGCTGTCGACAAAGCTTTGTGCTTTCTGTTCAGCCATTGGGTCCGGAAAAAACGCATTTTGCAACGCTGTTAGCGAATACCCCCAGCTATGGTTAGAGATTGTGGCGCCATTGGCCGCTGCGTAGCCGATGGCATTGATGATACGCAGGTTGCTTGTGCCTCCAGCATCGCCAAAAATCTTTATCGGCATGATTTGTACCGACCAAGCAACGCCGGCAACACCGATCGAGTTATCGCCGACGGCCCCGATGATACCGGCCACGCTCGTTCCGTGAGCGTTGGTATCGAAGGGATCGTTATCGTCATCCCCGAAATCCCACCCGCGGATGTCATCTATGTAGCCGTTGGTATCGTCGTCAATTCCGTTACCCGCAATTTCGCCGCTGTTGGTCCAGATGTTGGCGGCCAGGTCCACATGATTGTAGTCAATGCCGGTATCCATGACTGCGACAATGACCGAAGGTGCACTGTTGATGATTGTCCAACCTTGGGGCGCGTTGATATCCACACCGGCGAGCGGCTGCGGTAGCGGTACGCTGCCGTTACCAAGCGTTTGGCCCATATTGTGCAGCCCCCATTGATTGTCGAATTCCGCATCGTTGGGGAAGCTCTGCAACAATTCAACGTGCGGTACGATTATCTCGGGTGTTGTATTTTGCACAAAGGGGAGTTCTAGCAAACCTTCTGCAATGCTTTCGATAGCATCGATATCTGTTGTCGCTAGGTCAACTACCACCCAGCCGGGGAGACCCGCTATGGATTCGGCGGCAGCAAAGTCGATCTCGGGCAGCTCGTCGGCAAGCGACGTTTTTGCGAGCATGCTACGTCGCTCTATCGAATCTTGATCAAACTCGATGATCATCCGTCCTGTGTAGACGGCGCGTTCACCATCCTCGATCGGCGGCGGAATCGTGCCATGTAGATCGTCGGAGAGGCTCATCTGTCTGTCCTCATGCGGCTCACTGGGTCCAGACACAGCGAGAGCAAGTGGAACAGTCCAATGCCGAGCACTAGACATGATTGGCACTAGGATGACCAGCAGTATCAAGGCTCTCCTGTATCTATACATCAGTACTCTCCAGTTGCACTCTCTCCGGCTCGCGTAATTTCTGTCTTTTGGTCAGTGTGGGCGGCAATTGTACATAAGATTTGTACCGCTCAAATCTTAAGAAGTCAAGCGCCGTTAAGGCTTGTGTAAGGGAAATCGCGTATAGATCTCATCAGGGTGGCATGGCTGCGGCATGGTTGACGCCCGTCGCAAAACTGCGTGTAGAATCAGAGCGACGGTTTTCGTAGGTCACCGACCTCGTCCAGCTACCAGCCGGACCACCCGAAACCGCAGGTCTCAAATTGCACGCAGTTTGGCAACCGGGTTTCATCCGTTGCAGACAAAGAACGCGCAATTACCCTGCGGATAGTGAAAGCCAGCCTTCCCGAATGGGGATCTAGGTACGCTTACTCAGGTTTTCTGAAGACCAGATGAGAGGCCTGACCAACATGGGCATGAGCCGCACTCAAACGCGCAGCTGTCGGACCCCCCGTAGGAAGTCCGACAGCTGATTTCATGAATCTGTTGACGAGCGATCGCCTGTCAACTCATTGGCGGGGTTTAGTTGTCCTGCGTATCGCGCAACTGACGGAGCTTATCGTACGAAGATTGGGTCTGAGCTTTTTTTCGTTTTGCCTCAAGCTGAGCTCGGGCCTCTTCAGGTGAGAGATCGGAGCGGCGAAGCGCTTCACGTTCATCTACTTCAAGGACTCGCTGTCGCTTTGCAATCAGATGAGACCAATCATCCGTGTCATCATCAAGGTCGTCATCCTCTTCGTCCTCTTCACGGTCATCAAAGGCGTCAAACTCGTCATCTTCATCGGCGTCATCGCCAAAGCGCCACTCGATGTCGATGGGGTCGAGGTCGATTACTTCAAACTCGGTTGCACAGTGAGGACAGATGACTGGATCGCCGAGCTCTGCAACATCTGAAACATTGATCGATCGGGCACAGTCTAGACAGTAGACCGCTTGCATAACATTCTCCTAGTTCAGATCAGCGTGGATTTTCCGGCTCTCAAGAGCACGAACACCACGACAGAAATTTGGCTTCTTGACCTATGCCGACGTCCGTTTAGAGGCGACTGCCGGGACTGATTGCAACGAAGCGCTGATTATCGGGACTCTTGCCGCCTGTATCCAGACAGGAGGGCTGCCTTCTATCGTAAAGCTGTCCTGTTTCAAAAGTGTGGGGAAATGCATGCAATCTCTGTCCGAATATAGAACATTTTCGGACAAATTGAACCGGCGGCAGGCGTTTGGGCCAACGCAGGACAAAAGTTGCCTGCGAAGAAACGTCAGTTCGTATTCAGTCTGTCATTCTGTATCTAGACCGAAGGTGTAGCCGATGCGAGGAATAGTGCGGATGTATTGCGGATTGTTTGGATTTGGCTCGATCTTCACGCGTAGCCGGTTTATCAGCCCGCGTACAAGGCCGCGATCGCCTTCGTCGCCATAGCCCCAAACATGTTCCACGAGCGTTTCCGTCGGTAGAATCTGCCCCTGATGGACCATCAGCGTATGCAGTAGACGGAACTCAAGCTGGCTCAGCCTTTGCGGGGTGCTGTTGCCCACGGTTACCGAGCGCGTCCCCGGTTCCAGCCGCACGACATCGTGCCGCAACAGGGGCAGCATGTCGCGGGGGATCCCGGAAGAGCGCCTGAGCAGTGCTTTGGTATAGGCGATCAGAAGCCGTGGACTGTAGGGTCGCACGGCGACCCAATCAGCGCCGGCCTCGATCAACTCGACATGTGTGTCTTCACTGACTACATCAACGATCAACATGATCGGCCCGATCATGTTGCGTCTTATTTCACGTACAATCGCCACTGGACTGCCCGTACGCAATGCAATCAACACGATGTCCACCGGGTGATCGGTCCATTTACCCAGCGCCTCGTCCAGGCTGTGGGAAACGCCGATCTTGATTCCGGCGAAGCGCATCGTATTTGCTAGTAGCGCTTCTTCTTGTACGTTATCGGACAGAATGTGACCGTTCATGTTGGGAAAGGTGACCGGGTGAACGGGTGATAAAATGGGGATTCAGCAGACCAACATCTCTGCACAACCACATTTCACCCCTTCACCCTATCACCCCCTCGCCTCGTTATTATTGATGCCGAATTCGAACGTCGCAACCGGACTCTTGACGCGATCTTCCAGCGGCGATACGTCTCGCACAAAGCGCCCCTGCATGCTCCATGGCCCGGTCCATGTGATCTGGGCCTCCACCAGGCGACCACGCAGGGGCAGTTCGCTGTCGATGAAGACAAGCTTGTTCTGGCGTGTCCGTCCGCGCCATTTGCCCTTGTACTGCTCTTCGACCAGGACTTCGACTGTTTGTCCGAGATCTCTGCTATTGATTTCTGCGCAGACCTCTTCTTGAAGATCTTCCAGCACGCGATGACGGCGCCGTTTCTCATCTTCTGTTACATCGTCAACAAGACGTCGTTCGCTAACGGTGCCGGGTCGCGGGCTATATCGGGCCAGATGCACTTTGTCCAACTTGAGTTCGGCCAGGATCTCAACCGTCTTATCAAACTGTGCTTCGGTCTCACCGCAGAAACCGACGATAATGTCAGTGTTGATGGCCGAGTTGGGGATAATCTCTCGGATGCGGTGAACCAGCTGACGATACTCGTTGCTTGTGTAGCCACGCCGCATATGCTCCAGGACATCATCATCGCCGGCCTGGATCGGCACTTCGATGTGTTCGCAGACCTTGGGTAGATCGCGTACGGTCTCTAGGATACGATCTGTCATATAATTTGGATGGCTGGTCAGGAAGCGGATGCGCCATAATCCGTCGATCTCGTGAATGGCGCTCAGAAGGTCCGCCAGATCTGGGATGTCGCCATCGGCCGTTCCATTGAAGGCGTCAACGCTGGCGCTGTTGCCGAGACCGCCTTCCCGCCAGTCATAGCCGTAGCGGTCGACGATTTGGCCCAGCAACGTGACTTCACGTGCGCCCTGTTCGACGAGGCCGCGTACCTCGTGGACGATCTCAGCCATGGGCCGGCTGCGCTCCACGCCACGACGGAAGGGAATGATGCAGAAGGTGCAGGCGTGGCTACAGCCATAAACGATGGGCACATAGGACGCCACCGGCGCTTCGCCGCCCATGGCCAGATGCTTGATTGATTGAGTCGTTCCGATGGGCTGGGCCCGGTCCTGCAACTGGTAGCGCTGGGCAAGTTGCGTGCGTTCGATGTCCTCGACCTCGGCCTCAATTTCGGCCTCGCGCAGGAAATTGACCAGCGGCGTAGCCTCGCTCGGCGGCATAAAGACATCGACCTGGGGATAGGCGTCGAGTAGTTGTTGGCTGGGCTTGACACCGACCATGCAGCCCATCAATGCCACCGTGCCGTCTGGCCGGCTCTTGCGCCAGGGCTTGAGGCTGCCAAGCTTGCCGACCGCCTTGTTTTCGGCACTCTGACGGACAACGCAGGTGTTCAGCACAACAACATCCGCTTCGTCCAACTGTGTGGTTGGGCCGTACCCGATTTTTTCCAATTCTGCGGCCACATGGTTGGAGTCTGCCACGTTCATCTGGCAGCCGATGGTCCAAATATGGTACTTCCGTTGGGTGCTTGACGATGTGTCGGTTGCCATCTCATAAGTGACAACCTCGTGCGCTGGGCGTTCTTTGGCCGGGCGTTCAATGTTTGACATAAATTCTCCTGTGGTCCGGTGTATGCCGGGCAGGTGCGACGGTCAGTAATTCGATTGTACAGCGTAGGAGATTGTAACGGGGAGATCGCGGCAAAGTCAAATGACATGGCTGGGTTTATTCGCCCAGAGCGCTGAACCGTTCGGTAGAACGCAGTTTTTATTTTGACATCGTATGACCCGATCGGGAAGAATAGAATCGGGCAAAGGGCCCCCTGGTCTTAAAATATGTATAGAAAGCGTTTTTTCCCCCTGTTGAACTTCGTTGTTTGGACGGCTGCCTTCGCCGTCGCATTCACCCAGTGGCCACTCTATTCCGAAAATCAGAACACCAAGTTCCTTCAGGGGCTGGCGGGAGCTGGGGTTGGTACGCTCAACGAGGACTGGTTGGCCAACACCGTCGATCCGTTGCCCTTCTTTAGCCTGCTTGTTCAGCTCACGGCCCTCTATCTGCATCCGGGTCTCTATTACCTGTTCCAGGCACTATTGCTTGGCGTCTACCTCTTCAGTCTGGCCGGTATTGCCGACAGTGTCTTTGGCCTCTATCGAACCCGGGCTGGGACAGTGGTCTTCCTGGTCACTGTTATCAGTATTCATTCCAGCCTGGTTTTTCCCTTTTCTTCACCTGTCTTGGGCACAAGTCTTGGCTGGCTCCTTCAGGCGGGCGTGGCAAATCAGTATCTCTTCAATCCCGTCTTTCAGCCCGCTACGTTTGGCGTTCTTCTGATTCTGTCAATCTATCTTTTCTTGCGCGGCAGACCATTTGCTGCCGCAGCCGTCGCAGCGCTGGCGGGCGTCTTTCATCCAACCTACCTTCCAAGTGCGGGCATCTTGATGATTGGGTATATTTCCTTGACTTGGTGGGAAGATCGGAGCTTGATGAGAGCCGGCGGTGTCGGCCTCTTGGCCATAGCAATTGTGCTTCCAGTGCTCATCTACAACGGACTGGTCTTGGGACCGACTACGCCCGATGCCTGGGCACGTGCCCAGGCGATCCTCGTCAATGATCGGATTCCGCATCATACCTTGCCGGAAATCTGGCTTGACCGGACAGTCTACGTTAAGATGAGTATCATCTTGTTGGCAATGATCGTCGTCCGGCATTCTCGGCTCTTTCCGATCATGTTATTTGTTGCGTTGATCACCTTGGCGTTGTCACTGCCGATGCTCTTTGTACACTCGGATGTTCTGGCATTCATGACTCCGTGGCGGACGTCGGCCTTCATGGTCCCGCTCTCATCTGCCCTGTTGACGGCGTGGGTCATCACCAAGGTGTTCAATCGCCGTGTTGCCCTGGTCAATCGCTATCAGGCGCCGATCATGATCGTGGCCGTAGGATTTTTGTTGTTGAGCGTTTCGGCCGGGGCACGGGCGATGCAGACATCGTTCGCAGAACAGCGGAATGATTTTCGCAATGGGATATATGGTTTTGCCCAGATGACAGAACAGCCCGGCACAACGTACCTGACGCCGACTTACATGGCCGATTTTCGACTGGCCACAGGGCGTCCAGTGGTGGTGACATGGAAGTCGCATCCGTACAAAGATATTGAAGTGCTAGAGTGGAAGGAACGCATCGATACCGTCAACGGTTTTTACAATGAACCATCCTGTGGCGCAATCGATGACTTGGCTGGAAGATATGGCGTAACACATGTGCTATTTGAGGGTCAATCCCCATTGGGCGATTGTTCGACCATCGAATCGGGGTACCAGGACGAGAGCTACACTGTTCTGGTTGTGAAGGGAGCAAGATGAAAAATTGGAAGCGCTGGCTGCCCCTTGTCGGCGGTGCAGCGCTGATCATTCTGTTGCTCCGGCAGATCGATCCTCAGGATGTTTTGCTACTGTTACTGGGCGCTGATCCTCGATGGATTCTCATCGGCGTACTCTGGTATGTTCTGACCAATATCCTACGCTCCTACCGCTTCGGCGTGCTGCTGCAACTGCCCGGCTGGCGAAGCCCGCTTCAGATCCTGCCGGAAATGTTCGCCGTCAGCTTGCTCAACAACGTGTTGCCGTCACGGACGGGCGAACTCTCTTTTCCCTACTTCCTCTATCGAAATCATGGCATCTCGGTTGGCGAGAGCACGACGGTACTCGTTCTTGCCCGCATCTTTGACTATCTGGCAGTCGCCGTTCTTTTCATTATTTTTGCATTTCTCTCTCTGGGGAATCTTGAACCCCAGGCGGCCGACATCGTCGGCATCGTCGCTGTTGGCCTCTTCCTGTCCGGCGGCATGCTGCTGCTGGCTCCGTGGCTGGGCGAGGCAGGTTTTCGACTGTTGTCCTGGATCTTCAAGGTCGACCAGCAGCCCGAACGGCGGCGTTCCCAGTTGATTGCTAAGGCCCAGATCCAAGTGCTCTCAACGTTGCAGCGTATCCGCAACTTGCGCGTCTACCTGTTGACCGCCGGTTGGTCCATTGTGGTCTGGCTGGCTACTTTCGCCTGGTTCTCGGCATTCATGCATGCGATCGGGCTGCCGCGTTCCTATTCAACCGTGGTCGTGGGCAGCACCTTCGCTAGTTTGGCCAAGGCCATACCCTTTGTTACGATTGGCGGGTTTGGCGCCCATGAAGCGGGCTGGACCATCGGCTTCAGCCTGACCGGCATGGAGACCGCGGTGGCCATCTCCAGCGGATTCGCCGTCAACATTCTGACGTTGCTGACCTCCCTTGTTTTTGGCGGCGCTGCGCTGATCTATATGAATGTGCGTCGTAGAGAGGCGAGACCGGACCTGGCTGAAACGGCGACTGGGAGCGCGCTCGAATCCCCGGATGAAAGCACGCCCAATGATAATTTGAAGCCGCAGATGGAGACAGATTGAGACGCTCTACTCTGAAGTCTCTACGAGGCCACGAATTTCGACACAGGGTGACAGTCACTGGCAGAACGATTTGTCAGCGACCCAGCCCTCGACCTAAACTGAAAGCACAACGGGATCACGAGTTTTGTAGGTCACGCTTGCAGCGTGACGAGGTACACATACCAGACGGATCCAGAGGTCATCAACCTTGTCCGACTGCAAGTCGGACCTACAAAAATCATGTTTTCATAGCGTCTTCAGTTTAGAGGCGTCGTATTAGTGACTGTCACCCGAGGACCGGCATAGACATCGATGGATTTTGTTCGTAGGTACGTCGTACTCATATTACTTCTGACTGCCTATTTGACCCTGGCAGTCACATACAGTGTCGTCAATCCGCTTTTCGAGTCGCCTGATGAAATTTGGCACTACGAATATGTGCGCTGGTTGGTGGAAGGCAACGGTCTGCCCGAGCCGGAAGATGTCGGCCAAGCACCCTGGCATCAGGAAGGCAGCCAGCCCCCGCTCTACTATCTCACCGCCGCCGCCCTGACCTCGTTAGTTCCAACAGACGATGCAGCCACCGTCATCCGCTACAATCCACATGCCGCCATCGGACAGGCCGACGCATTCGGCAATAAGAACATGGCCGCCCATGATCAGGCCCAGGATCGGCCATGGCGAGGGACGACTCTGGCCGCACACCTGGCCCGTCTCTTTTCGGTTCTGCTGGGTGCGCTGACCGTCGGCCTCACCTATTTGACTGCGCGGACACTCTTTCCCTGGCGTCCAGCCGTGGCGGGTCTGGCAGGCGCGTTGGTTGCCTTCAACCCCCAGTTCCTCTTCATCAGCGCAGCCGTCAACAACGACAATCTGGTGACGGCAACCTGTGCAGCCGGTGTATGGCTCTTGAGTGTAATCTTCGTACAGTGCAGCCCCGCGGCCATGAGTGACACAGACCGTGGCCGTCAGGCGTTGCCAAGAACAGGGCAGCTGATTGCACTAGGGATCCTGGTTGGCATCGCCGCGTTGAGCAAACTCAGCGGACTCTTTCTTGCCGTATATGTCGGGCTCGTATTGATGGTTGTGGCTGCGCGGCTGCGGACATTTTGGCCGTTGGTCCGCTGGGGACTGATCATCGGCGCAGTGGCGGCGGTCGTAGCCGGCTGGTGGTATCTGCGCAACATGCTCGTCTTCGGCGATCCGCTGCTGCTCAGCGCCATGTTTGCCATTCTACCCAAGCGCGCCGAACCACCGACCATGGTCGAATTGATGGCGCGGCTGGAGGGCGTTTGGCGCTCGTTCTGGGCTGTCTGGGGATGGTTCAACGTGGTGGCCGACCCGTGGCTCTACCGGTTCTACAACTGGCTGACGCTGATCGGCACTATTGGTCTGGTGGCTTCCATACCACTGCAACACGTCTATGAACGGCGGCAAACCAAAACTGGTCCGACCGTCGAAAGGCCGGGCAGCGGGGAGATTTGGCTGCGCATTGCAATGCTCGCGCTCTGGGTGCTTCTGATCGCACTGCTGCTACTCTATTGGGCGCAGATGCGCTATCCCCAGGGGCGACTGCTCTTTCCCGCGATCAGCGCCTTTGCCGTGCTCGTGGCCCATGGGCTTACCGGCTGGCTTCCCCAGTCGATGCAGAAGTACCTGGCGTCAGCCGTTGCGATTGCCATGCTGTCGCTGGCGTTGCTGGCGCCATGGCGCTGGATCGCGCCGACCTATGCTGCCCCGGAGCCGCTGCCTGCGACGGTTTCCGCCCCGAATCCAGTTGAGGCCACATTTGGTGAACGGCTGCAACTGACCGGATTCGAGCTTGGCCAAGTGGAGCTACGCCCCGGTGACGTGTTGGATCTCGACCTTTTCTGGCGTGCCGTGCAACCATTGGATCGAGACTACAGTATCTTTGTTCACCTAACCGACGGCGACCAGTTGCTCCAGGCCCAGCAGGACAGCTTCCCTGGTGCGGGCAACGCACCGACGCTGGGCTGGTCGACGGACGTCGTCGTCCCCGATGCCCACCGCATCAATATCCCCGCCACCGCGCCCTCGCCATCTCGCCTCAAGGTCGACGTGGGCGTGTATGACCATGCCTCCGGTGAGCGCCTCCTTGTGGGCGGCTACGATCACTGGACGCTGGGCTACATCACCTTGTTGCCGCCTGAAGATGAGAGCGGGCTGCCACACGCGATGAACGTCAATTTCGGTGATCAGATCGCCCTGCGCGGCTTCGAATTCGGGACGCGTACACTCGCACCCGGCGATAGTCTGCCGGTCACGCTCTGGTGGGAGGCGTTAACACAGCTCGATATCAACTACACAGTCTTCGTCCATCTTGTGCTGCCGCCGGAGTCCACCTGGGCCCAGCGCGACGATACCCCTCTGGATGGCTCCGCGCCCACCTCAACCTGGGTGGTCGGCGAACGCATGGAAGACCACTATGAGCTGAAACTGCCGGACGACGCACCGCCCGGTGTCTATTTCGTCGAAGTAGGGATTTTTGAGCGAGCGACGAATGATCGCCTGAAGGTCAATTTTAGTGAGAAGGGTGTCGTGCTGGGGCAGGTTCGCGTGGAGGAGGAGTGATGGGGTAGGGCGAGGGGGTGACAGGGTGACAGGGTGACAAGGCATGGGTGCATAGTCCCCGTACTTTCTGTCATCCCTTCACCCCCTCACCCTGTTCACCTCCCCCACCTGTCTCCTGACCTGCCGCTTCATATACCCCACCAGCGCATGCAATCCACGCAGTCGTTGCGGCGTGATCGCTTCGTGCAAACCGAGCAACATGTATACGTCGTCGGGCATCGCCAGCACCTGATCGGGCGTTGCACCCTCAAGACCCTCAACCAAAATGCCGGCGTAGCCGCGCACCGTGGGCGCTTCTGTCGGTATATCAAAATAGAAGTGCACGATCCCGTCTTCAATCTCTGTGAAGAGATACACGGGTGACATGCATTCATGCACCTTTTCCATGCCGTCGCGTTCAGCCATCAGGCGCTCAGGCAGATCGGGGAGGTCCATGGCATATTCGATCAGATACTCAAGCCTGTCCCGAGGTTCAACTTCCTGGAATTCCTCAATGATCGTTTGGAGCGGTTGTGGACAGGCGAGAACTTTTTCTTCGTTTGGTGATGTTGACATAAGTGTTTGTGTTGCCCCTGGCGCTTGGCGTGCTGATATCACTGCGATCGACTCAATCTCTTGTCAAGACGCCATGGTAGCGGAGGCAGGCCACTTCGTCAAACAAGGTGCCTCCAACAGGGGGATGATTCATCAACTGGATTCAAGTGTAGAGCGCCGATGGCGACAGAATGGCTACAAAGTGGCGACAAAAGTCCAATGCCTGTACGATAGGATAAAGTCTAAAACCAAGTGGCAGATCAGGGCGGATTAGTCGTTCTTGACGCAAGCCGAGCCTGCTGCAACTACCATTGAGCCGAGAGGATGTCTCATGTCTGAAAAGAGTACGCGAACAATTTCGACCGATGATCTTTATCGCCTGCGAACAGTCGTTGCCAGTCAGATCTCGCCGGACGGCCGGCATGTGGTCTATGCCGTACAGCGAGTGGACAGGTCGAGCGAGAAGAAGTACTGCAGTCTCTGGGTCACGCCGACCGAGCATGCCGGCGCTCGCCAGTTTACCTACGGGAATCAGAACGACACCATGCCTGCCTGGTCGCCCGATGGGACGCAGATTGCCTTTCTCTCCAACCGCGGCGCCAAGGATCAGCCGCAGATCCATCTGATCCCTTTCGGCGGCGGCGAAGCCAGACCGCTCACCGACCTCAAGGGTCAATTCGGTTCGTTCGAGTGGTCACCCGATGGTCGCCAGTTGGTCTGTCAGTTCCGCCGCAAGGATGCTGCCGAATTGGAACGAGAGGAGGACGAGAAGAAGAAAGAGCTTGGCATTGTATCGAGGCGCATCACGCGTCTCTTCTACAAGGCGGATGCTCAGGGCTTTGTGCCCGAGGAAAAGTGGCATCTTTGGATGGTTGACGCCCAAACCGGGCGGTCCACGCAACTGACCAACGGCCCTTACGACGAGGCGGAACCGACCTGGTCCCCGGATGGCCAATCGATTGCCTTCATTTCCAATCGTGTCGATGATCCCGACAACCACCCTAGTCGTGCCGATCTATGCGTTGTGCCGTCCGACGGCGGCGATGTCCGTATCATTGACACGCCGGAGGGCGCAAAGTCAAGCCCCGCTTTCTCGCCTGATGGTCGCTCGCTGGCCTACTATTGCTCCGAAGGCACAAGGCAGTTCTGGCTCAACACGGATCTGTGGATTGTTCCGAGCGACGGTGGTGGAGAGGCACGCAACTTGACCGCACAATTTGACTGCAACATGGGTGTGACAACCATCGGCGACAGCACTTCTATCCCAATCGTACAACAGCCCATCTGGGCCATCGACGGTGGCACCCTCTTCGTCCAGGTGTCTCGTCACGGCAGCACAACGCTTCAGGCCGTCGACGCCGGTGGTGATCCGGCATCCTATCGCACGGTCCTTGGCGGCGAAAATGTAGCGGGCTTCGTGAGTTTTGACAGCGCCCAACAACAGGCGGCCTATTTGCTGGCTGATGCGTCCGGCCCCGGTGAGATCTGGACGGGTCCGCTCGGCAGCCAAAGCGCTCGCCGGCTGTCGTCCGTCAATGCCGGACTGTTGAGTCCGCGTGCGATCTCGACGCCGGAAGAAGTCTGGTTCACTGGGCCGGTCGAGAATGAGCTCCAAGGTTGGATGCTGAAACCGCCCGACTTTGACCCGAATGTACAGTATCCTGCCATTCTGGAGATCCATGGCGGGCCCCAGATGCAGTACGGCAACCTCTTCATGCACGAGTTCCAGTACTTGGCTGCAAACGGCTACGTCGTCTTCTACACCAATCCGCGCGGCTCACAAGGCTATGGCAACGATCATGTCAATGCGATTGTCAGTGACTTCGGCAGCATTGCCTACGACGATCTCATGGCGTGGACCGACTACGTCGCCCGGCAACCCTATGTCGACGGTGAGAGGCTGGGCGTGACCGGCGGCAGCTACGGCGGCTACATGACCAACTGGATCATCGGCCAGACCGACCGTTTCAAGGCAGCTGTGACCCAACGTAGTCTCTCCAATCTGATCAGCATGAACGGCACCAGTGACTTCAACTGGATCTTCCAGTTCTGGCAGGGTGACGTTGCCCCGTGGGAAAACGTGGAGCAATACTGGCGACAGTCCCCGATGAAATATGTGGCCGATGTCGTCACACCGACCATGATCATTCACTCTGAATCGGATCTGCGTGTTGAGATCGAGCAGGGCGAACAGCTCTTCGTGGCTCTAAAACGGCTCTGCGTCGACACCGAGATGATCCGCTTCCCTGACGAGTCACACGGTCTCTCGCGCGCGGGACGCACCGATCGACGCGTTGACCGACTACAGCACATTTTGCGTTGGTTTGATCTGTATCTGAAGTAGGTTTTTGGGGAGTAGGGCGAGGCGACATCGGGAGGCAGCGAACTGGGGAATTAGGGGAGTGGGGTTAGGGGAGCCGGCTCCCCTAACCCCACTCTCTTTTTCATTACCGTCGTCTTCGCACCGGCAACGCCGGCTCTGCCTCCGGATCGATCGTTGTCGTGATGGCTCGACTGGAGCGGATTGAGGCTGGTGCTAGCGGGCTCTCAGGACCGTCAGGAGTTAGCAGTGGGCTCTCGGCCACAGGCGTCGGTGTCGGCCTGGATGTTGGAGTTGGCGTTGGCGTTGCAGTCGCAGTCGATGTCGGCGTTGCGGTCGACCCCGAATCATCGGGAGCAAGTGAGGTTGTCGATATCGTGGTCGTGGCCGTGATGGTCGCCTCACCTGTGGCGGTGACCTGAACGGTCGCAGTCACTGTCTGTGTAGCCGTTGCCGTTGCGACACTGGTCACGGTAGGCGTCACGGTCGAGGTGGCTGTGACGGTCGCTGTCTGCGTCGGCTCGATCGTTGCAGTTGTAGTGATGGTCTCTGTCGCCGTTGCTGTGGCGGTTGCAGTTTCCGTCGGCACAAGTGTCGCCGTCGCCGTGATGACTTCAGTAGCCGTTGCCGTGATGACTTCAGTAGCCGTTGCCGTAGCGGTTGCCGTGTCTGTCGGCACGAGTGTTGCCGTAGCCGTGATGACGTCAGTCGGTGTCGCCGTAACGGTTGCCGTGTCCGTCGGTACAAGCGTCGCTGTAGCCGTGTTGACTTCAGTCGGCGTTGCCGTGGCAGTTGAAGTGGCTGTCGGCTCAAACGTGGCCGTGGCGGTCCCGGTGGGCGTTAATTCTGTTGCCGGCGTCACCGTTTCTGTTGGTGTAGTAGACGGTGTAGCTGTCTCCGTCGGAGCTACCGTCTCGATTGGCTCATCGGTTGCAGTGCTGGTCGCCGTTTCTGTCTCCGTTGGCGTGGCCGAAGCGGTCATTGTGGCCGTAGACGTGGATGACGCCGTCGCTGATGCTGTAGCTGTTGCCGCTGTGGTTGGCGTAGTGGTTGATGTCGCTGTGGAAGTTGCAGTCGGCCGGCGCGTGGCGGTTGGGCGCGGTGTGTAGGTCGCCGTCAATGTCGGCGTTGCAGATGGCGGTGGCAGCGGTGTCCACGTAGCAGTTGCGGGCACGCCGGTATCGGTAGGCCGGGGCGTGTTAGTAGGCTGAGGGACGTTTGTCGCCGTGGGTGGCGCTACCGGCGTGTCGGTAGCCGTCGGATAGACCGGCACCGGCGATGCCACTGAGGTGGGCAAGGGTGTCTCTGTGGCGCTGGGCGCCGGGCTTGGCGTAAGCCTGGCAATCGCCTCAGCCAAACGATCGCGGACATCAGCATACTCCGGATCGACCTCGAAAATGGCCCGGTATTCGAGCAAGGCCATGGTCCAGTCGCCGATGTCGGCTGCGATGGCGCCACGCGCATAGCGCGTCGACAAGGCTTCCGCTGTCGCAGCAGGCGCAGCCGTCTGGGTGGCGGCCAGGCCTGCGAAGACAGATGTCGTCTCCGCAGATCGCGTGCCCTGGCCCACCACCAGATCACGAGCCATGGCTGTAGCGGTCGCATTCGCTGCCACGGCAACCCGCGTTGCCTCCCCGGATGTCGCCCGGCGTTCGCGCTGCCAATTGAGCAGCAACAGTCCGGCAATGACCAATAGAACGGCCACGACCGCCAGCGCGATCAATCCAATGCTAACCGGCGTCCTCTCCGGTGGAATCTCGTCTTCGCCGGAGAGCGGTTGTCCGCAGCGATTGCAAAACTCGCTGCCGTCCGGGTTTTCAGCTTGGCAGTTTGAGCAGACGTTCATAAAACATCCTCTGTCGGATGACTATTCTTTCACCGGACTAATCTTTCACGGTGAACAGCTGGCCGGCACTGCGTCCCCAGACATCCGGGAAGTACATTTGCTCGGCGTAGACAGGCAGAACCCGATATTCGCCCGGCATGGTCGCTCGAATCTGGACCGTGTACTGGTATGTTCCGGCCGGCAGGTAGGTTGCGAACAACGCCACCTTGTCGTCGCGAATGTCGGTGTAGGTCGGCGTCCAACGAGTGAACGGTTCGTCGACCGGCATCAATTCAGGTGCACCGTACAGATCGCTTTCGGTGGCCAGGCTGGTATCGACCGGTTCTGTACCTGCAGGAATCGGGACCTCGACCAGCAGATGATAGCGGTCATCGGGCACAATCAGCGTCACGGTGGCGCTGATCACGTCGCCGACACGGGCAACGGCCACGGGCTCGTTTTCAAGCTCGAAGCGCCGATCCACAACCACTCCGCGATCGAGTGCATCGACGGCCAGCGCATCCAGCGCATAGCGCAGCTGGGTCGTATAGTAGAGTTGGCCGCTCTCATTGCTACGCTCGAAGCGTATCACATTGGCCTCGTCGCGCAGCAGATCGGCCACTGCCGTGCGCAACTCGACCTGCTCTTTCAGATTGTCCTCGCTGAAGGAACCGCTGCCCAGTTCGTCCTGATTGAGCATCACCGACCAATCGTAGTCGGCCTCCAACTCGCCCGATGTCACAAGCCAGTCGGTCAGCGCGATGACCGACCAGGCATTCTCCTGGGTCGTGGCCCAGCGCCCGGCCTGTCGCGGCACTCATCAGCCAGCGCACAGCCTGGGGCAGGATCGGCTGATCCGGATCAAGACGGACAAACGTGGCCAGAACGATCGCCGTGGTGCGCAGGTCGGTGTTCAGCGTCCAGTTGTCGACATCGGCCTCGTGCCACGATGCGCCTGTCGCACTGATCTGAACGGCCCCAAAAAGATTGTCCAGCAACGTATCGATTCGTGGATCTTCCTCGCCCTCTCGCATGTTGTCCAGGGCCATGGCCAGATAGGCTTGACCGTAGAGCGCCAGCCGCTCGCGCGTTTCGTAGAGCGTGCTGGCTCGGCCCGGATCCCCCTCGCCCAGTTCTGACAACACGAAGTGGCTGAAGGCCATCTCGTTGAGTTGCCAGTCGTTCGTGACCTCTGATGGAGCCTGGAAGCTGCGGTCCAGATGGGCGACAGCCGCCTCCACTGACGACTCAGGGACCGTGTAGCCAAGCTCGTCGGCGGTGGCCAGGCCCCAAAGCGCATAGGTTGTGATGAAAGGCGAGCTGTCCTCGCCGGGCCAGTAGCCCCAGCCGCCGTCCGGGTTCTGGCGACTGACGAGCCGCTGCACGCCCACGCCCAGTTGGAAGGCTACTTGATCGGCCAAGTCCGGGTCGTCAATGTCCAGCTTGCGCAGCGAACGCATGGTCAGAAGGTTGGGCAGGAAGCGGCTGACCGTCTGCTCGTTGCATTCGTAGGGATAGTGCTCCAGATAGTCGAGGGCGTCGGTCATGCCTGCGGCCAGGCTCGCCTCCAGCCCGACTACAAGCTCGCCGCTGTCGGTGGCCTCCGGCGGTACGATCACCGTCTCGATGCGGCCTTCAGGCGGCACCGTGCCGGATGTGCCGACCACTTCAGGCGTCTCGTACCGATTGATAGGCAACGACAAGTAGATGGCGTCGGCCAGGCTTGCCTCGTCCGGGCTGATGGAGCGGGCCTCCGCTCCAAAGTTCATCTCGCCGGTCCCGCCGTCGGACGGGGCTGCGACGGTCCAGTCGAACTGGACCTGCTCACCCGGTTCCAGACTGAATTCACGTTCCAGCTCGCCGGATTCTACGGCCACGCCAGTGATGTCGGCTTTCAGTACACCTTCCTCGATCATCTGCTCAGAGGCGTTGATGAGCACGACGCCAATCTTGGCCCGGTCGCCTCCGGTCAGGAAGCGGGGCAGCAGCGGCCGTATTTGTACTTCCTTGGTGGCAATGACCTCGTTGACGGCATCGCCGACCTCGGTCTCTGCGGTCACTGCTCGGGCCGTCATCTGCCAGGTGGTCAGGTTGTCGGGCAGCGGAACGTTGAAGGTGACTCGTCCGTCGTCATCGCTGACCAGATCCGCGTGCCAGTAGGCCAGATCGGCGAAGTCCTCGCGGACTTCGATGAGGCCGCTGCCGCCACCGCCGCCGCCACCTTTGGCGCCCTCGGTGAGCTGCTGGCTCAGCCGATCATTGTTGATGATCAGCAGCGCGCCGGTCTGCACGCCCAGGCCGCGCCGGTAATAGAAGACGTCAACCAGCGAGCGCTCTTGGTTGTCGGAAAGCGATAACACAGCCTTGTCGACCAGCGCCACCGATACCTCGGCATCGGCCACAGGTTCGCCGGCATAGTCGCTGACCAGCAAGTTGTAGCTGACTGTCTCGCCCGGACGCACTTGCTGCGCAGACGGCTCAATGTCGATGGTCAGTTCTTTCTGACCGACATCGACCGGCAACTCGACATAGCCGATGCGAATAGCCGGCGTCGGATCGGTCTCATCCATACCCTTGGCCAGGACCACACTCACGAAAACATTGGGAATGTGATCGACCGTGATGGGGATGTCGATCAGCTCGCTGTTGCTCTCAAGTGTGATGATCTGGGAATCCAACACGCCGTTGCGTTCGATGGTGACCAGCGCATCGACCGGGCCACTGAAGGGACTGGGCACAAGGACGCGGGCCGTGTCGCCGGGGGCATAGAGGTCTTTGTCCGCTACCAACTCGATGCGGTCGTTGTTCTCACGCCGCCACGAGACAAACTCGCCCTCCTCAGCCTTGCCGCCGCCGGCCCAGACATAGATGACGCTGCTGACCTTGTTTCCTGCCTCATCGTTGCCGCTAGCCTCGATCTGGTACTGCCCGCCCTGTTCGGGCGTCCAGACAATTTCGGCCATGCCGTCCCGTCCCGTCGTCACCGTGGATGTGACGATGGGTGTGCGTTGCACCTCATTGCGCCAGTAATAGGCGCCATCGGTCGCTTGCTCATAGACGCTGTTCCAGGCGAACTCATAGATGGTCACGTCTAGATCTGCACCGGTGTAGGGCGCATTGTCCGGCGCACCGAGGGCTTCCAGCGTGACCACATCAACGATGCTTTCTTCACCTGTTTGCACCACATTGGCGCGTGGGCTTAGGCCCACATAGAAATCTGATTTGTGGACCGGCACAGTGGCGCCGGCGTTGACAAATTGGTTTGTCGAGCTCTGGATGGTTGCATCAAAGCGCCAGGTCTGGCTGGTCAAGCTGTCCCCGAGATCGGCCGGCACTTCGATGATGAAGCGTCCCTGGCCGTCGGTTATGCCGGTTCCCTCCTGGGCCAAGCCGCCATAGTAGGAATAGCGATACGGATCGAAATTGAGGTCATCCTCGTCAAAGGGTGCGAAACTGAAGTAGCGCCCGTCTGGCTGATCTTGCCAACTGAACGTGTAGGGCGAGGTGATCAATTGCCAGTCGACGGCCGCATCAACCAGTGGGCCACCGCTGAAATAGCGCGCCTCTACGAGCACCTGCACGGTGTCGCCTTGAAGGTACTCACTCTCTTCGGGAGCGATATTGATCTCAAATTCCGGCGCTCGATAGGAGGCAACCTGGAAACCGGCCCCGCCATAGAATTCGGCGTCAGGCGCCGAAGGCAGGCTGGCTTCTAGATAGTAGTAACCGCTGAATGCCTCCGGCGCCAGCGTTACCTCGCCGTGGACTGTGCCGTGGTCGCCGGTCTCGTAGGTCTCTTTGTTGATCTCGTTGCCGCGGTCGTCGCGGACTATGACCTGTATCTCTGTGCCTGGAGACGGCAGGCGATACTCGTCATCCGCCATGGCGCGAATGATGCCTTTCCAGAAGACAGTCTGCCCCGGTCGATAGATGGGCCGATCGGTATAGAAGTAGGTCTGGTAGGCAGGCGTTCCGTAGCCGGAGGGGATATCGAAGTCCCATGGGGCGACGCCCTCGTTCCAGTCGGTGGAGACGACGGCGAAGTCCGGGTCGCCGGGCTCGCCGCTGACTGCCAGCATGGCAGAATAGCGTTCATCGCCCACCAATGTGGCATCTGCCATGGCGATGCCGTCCTCGTCAGTTGTTGACTGGTCCACGACGGCGCCATTTGCACGTAGGGTGATGGATGCATCCGATGTGGGCGCACCGCTCTGGAGATCGGTCATCCAGACCAGGCTGTTGCCCTGTTGGCTACGCTTGAGCACCAGGTTGTGATCGGAAAGTACGATGACCTTCTGTTCTCTGGACACATTATCGTCGACGCTACCGTCGGCATTGTCATCGGCTTCGTTGATAGCAGGCGGCGAGTTCATTTCGAGGAAGTAGATTCCAGGCGGTAGGGTCTCTCTCTCTGCGTCGTTTAGCTCGATGCGGATTTCGCCGACCACGTTTCGACCGACATCGGGCCGGTGGGGGCGGCTCCAGATCAGGTTGCTTTCAGGATTCGGGATCGTGTAATCGTCCCAGACTTGCCACTGATCACGGCCGGTCAGGCGATCCAGTTCGCTCATGGGCAGCCTGTAGAGATCGACCGTCAGATCGTCCATGTTGCGATAATAGGCGTTGACGACCGGCGTCTCGGCTGCACTAAAATGAGTGAACTGTTCCAGATTGATTCGTGTGAAGGCCGAGTGATCGCCCGTGGTGAATTGAATGACCGACTCTTGGCCCAGGGTATTGCCGTAGAGGTCGGCGATGTCTGCGCCGACGGTGACCGTGTAGGGCGAAAACGCTTCCTTGGTCCAACGCAACGTAACCTCACCCGCGTATTCAGAGTAGTAGCTGTAGACCTGGGTATTGGTAAGCACTGGCGACACGCTGATATTGGGGAGCACGGTCGTGTAGGAGAGCGGCGTGTTGAAGCGGATGGTCACCGTGCGGTCGGTGGGCACGCCCGTCTGCCCATCCTCCGGCGACGTGCTGACGACGGCAGGCAACGGGGCGACATCAAACGAGCTGCTGTATGCCTCGCGCAGCGTGCCCTGGCGACTGGCCGGTTGGGCAGTCGCCTCAACCACGACATCGTAGCGCGACCCGAATTGCAGGGGATTGTCAGGAGCGAACGTCAGGCGAGCAGCGTCATCGCTCCAGGAAAACGTGCCGTCCACGGACTCGCCGCTCTGGCCATCCAGAAGCGAGAACGCATTCTCGGTACTGGCCTGATCCATCGGCTGACTGAAGTCGATCGTTATATCGGCATCGGGCGGGACCTGTTCGCCCAATGGCCCGGCGTCGATCACGATGGGCGTTGTCGTCGAGAAGCGAAAAATATGTGGCTCAGCCAATGATTCTCCGTCAACGGCTGTGAGTCCGTCGACCGTGACGGCATAGTCCGCGCCGCCGGCCAGCCCAAAACTGGGCTGGAATGAATAGATGCTTGTGTTGATCCACTCGCCCACGCCATCGACGGCAGGCGAGATGGTCAAGGGTTGGGGCAGGTCGGCCTGATCCTCGACGCCGGTCAACGGCACAATTGGCTGGTTGAAGACCACGGTGATTGATGTGTCGATGCTGACGTCCGAGACGCCGTCGCTGGGCTGGGTCGATGTGACCGCCAGCGGCGTGGCTGCTACGACATTGATCATAGCCGGGCGGCTGAGACGTGTCCCTTCTGTATCGGTGGCCTTGACGGCCAGCGTAAAGGTGTAGCGCTGACCTGGATCGGGCGCAGCCGTCGGCGTGAAAACAATGTCTGTTCCGTCGACCTGGGTTGTGCCTTCCAGCGCCGGCGAAACGCTAAGAAAGTCGGCGCTTTCGCCGGACATGGCGCGATCAAATGTGAGCACAATCGGTTCCTCACCCCATGTCGCGCCGTTGGCCGGCTCACTTGAGACGAGGGACGGTGGGACGCCATCCTCTACGCCGGGGCGCAGTAGTTCGTCTGCCGCTGGATTGGATGCAAAAATGGCCGACGATCCGACCGCCGTGGCCAGAATCAAAATGAGAATTGCAGACGGTAGAAATCGTGCTATCGACGGAAGGCGGTTCAGCATGGCCTTCTCCTTATGGTGCAGAGTTTGGATGATAAAAAGACGATCCCGTCCATTATAACAGAATCTTCGTGTGACATTTGGCCAGATCTAGGACCTTCAACCTACGGTATGGCCAAGGCCTGGTCCCCTGAGAATTTTTCGACGACAATCAACGCCGTTTCGGAACGATAGTGATCGCCTTCAGCTCCGCCCCTGACTGTATCTTTGCCCCTGCCTGCGGACTCGCCTTCCAGCCAGAAGCGATGTTCGCCGGCCTCAAGAATCCACCAGGTCTCAACATGCTTGATGTCGTTTCCAATTGCCAAAACCTGGCCGTCCTTGATCAGCTTCAGTGAGGCCCACTCCCTCTCATCTGCGGCATAGCCGGCGACTTTCAGCCGTTGGCGTTCTTTGGGCACGCCGGGATGGATCTGAAAGGCCGTATTTGCGACAGGCGATGACAGGACCAATGGACTCGCTTCTGAAGTCGCAGATTCGTCAGAGGCGTGGACAGATCGCTCAACCGATCCTTGCTCTTCGAACTTGAATTCTCCACCTCCCATATCTGCCGGTGGCACGGAAATGCCCTGCCCAACCATCCATTCATGGTACTCGGCCGGCAGATTCCAGTAGACGCGCCGGCGTGGGGCCGTTTGGGCGCTTGCCGTCGTCACGGGCGCTCCGCTAAGGAGATCGATAGCCACTGGGCGAAACTGATCATCCGGATCAGTTGGCTGTGTTCCGGCAATGAAACGTTCTTGACCGATGCGTGGGCAATAGGCTGTAGGCAGCATGCCGCTAGGCGTGCAGATGGTCGTTTCCACGATGCCGTGGGGCATATCAAATGGCGGCGGTTCCTGATGATGGGCGGCCAGCATCAGATCACGCCAGATGGGGCCGGCTCCGTCGATGCCGCTGACATCGAGCATGGGCGTGTTATCAGCATTGCCGACCCAGACGCCGACGATGCGCTCGCTCGAATAGCCGACGGTCCAGTTGTCGCGCCAATCGGTCGTTGTTCCTGTTTTGACCGCAGCGTCGAAGGGCAGATTCAGCACCGAGTGTTCGCCGAAAGCAGGGATGCGGGCGACGGGATCGGCAAGGATGTCGGTGATGAGGTAGGCCGCCTCGGCCGAAACCACTTGTTGGGCAGGAGAGCCATGTTCGAAGAGCGAAGATCGGGTTGGCGACGAAATGCCGTCACCAAGCGTTCTTTGGTCTTCGACCTTCGATATCGCCCTTGTCTCAAGCCGCGCTCCGTCATCCAACACCCCGAACGCCGCTGCCAGTTCCAACAGCTTCACCTCGCCTCCGCCCAGGGTCAGAGCCAGGCCGTATTGATCGGTGAACGATGAAATCCCGGCTGCGGACGCGATCTCTTGCAGCGTCTGCACACCGATACGGTCTAGCACCTTGACGGCCGGAATGTTGTAGCTGTTGGCCAGAGCTGTGCGCACGCTGACCGGGCCATGGAAGCTGCGGTCGTAGTTCTGCGGCGTGTAGGGAACATTGCCGCCCGCTTCGTCAGTGACGTGAAAGGTGGCGGGCAGATCGGCGATGATCGATGCCGGCGTCAATGGCTCGATCCCTGCCTGCGCGCTCCAGGCCGGATCGAGCGCGGCCGCGTAGGTCAGCGGCTTGACGGCGCTGCCGGGCTGGCGCAGCGTCAGCGCTGCATTGACATTGCCCTGGATCGATGGGTCGAAATAGTCTGGACTGCCGACCATGGCCAGGATTTCGCCGGTCTTGCTGTCGAGCACAACTGCGGCTGCGTTGTCGACGCGGCGGTTTGGATCGACAGTCTCGTCGCAGATGCCGGGCGTGCGGCAGTTGAGTTGGTCGAGTCGGCGGCGGACGATGGCCTCGGCTGCTGTCTGGAGGTCCAGGTCCAGTGTTGTGGTGACTTCAAGCCCGCCGTCGCTCACCATGTCGACGCCAAACTGGTCGGCCATCAGCGCCTGAATGTACATGACGAAGTGAGGGGCCTCAATGTCGAAAAGCCTGGAGCGGAAGCGCAATGGCTCGTCACCAAGCAAGGCTTCCTCTTCGTCTGAGATGTAGCCGGCCTCTCGCATCAGACGCAGCACGGTCAACTGGCGACCTTTTGCGACCTCCGGGTGTTGCAGCGGACTGTAGCCAAAGGGGTATTGGATGAGTCCGGCCAGGACCGCGCATTCGGCACGACTGAGTTGGGCCGCCGGCTTGGCATAGAAGACCTGGGACGCGGCCTCGATGCCGTAGGCCCAGTTGCCGTAGTAGGTCTGGTTGAGATAGAGCGCCAGTAGCTCATCTTTCGTATAGCGAAACTCAAGGCGCAGGGCAAGCCAGGCCTCGCGCAGCTTGCGCCGGAGCGACTGCTCGTACCGTTCGCCGGGATCCATCAGAAGCGTGCGTGCCATCTGCTGGGTCAACGTGCTGGCCCCGCTGACGATCTGACCGTCGGCCGAGAAGTTCTGAAAAAGTGCCGCGGCCGATGGCGATGGGATCGACGCCCGGATGCAGGAAGAAGCGGCTGTCCTCGGTGGCCAACGTCGCCTGGATACATGCCTCGGGCATATCATTCAGACTCAGATCGATCTGCTTGCCCGCGTTGGGATCGATAACCTCATAGAGCAGGCGACCGTTGCGATCGAGGATGCGAGTGGTGGGGCGCACCAGGCGCGTTTCGACTGTGCTGATCGGCGGCAGATCGGCCAACAGCCAGACGTAGAGGCCGGCTGCCAGGGCCAAAGTCGAAATCAGCAAGGTGATAGCAACAAACGTAAGGGTTGTGCGCGGAATTCGTAGACGTTTCATTGAAATCGAAACGGTGACGCGTCGGCGAATGTTCCGGGAATTTCCACATGGCGCGTTGACCTGCAGGGGCGACCCTTGTGGTCGCCCGCATCCCATGGACGACCACAACGGTCGCCCACCGGATCATGGGGTCCTGCGAAACTCTTCGACCTCGGCCAGCGTCGGCAGCGCGGGGATTGCCCCAACCTTGGTACAGGTTAGCGCGCCGACGTTGATTGCGAAGTCCAATGCTTCTTGCATGACAGCCTGGTCGATGGCCGCCAGCGAGCCCAGGCGTTCGCGTTCTGGCAGTAGGCGTGAAATCATGGCGGCCATGAAGCCGTCGCCTGCACCGATGGTCTCGGCCACATCCACATCAAGGGCCGGCATCTCGATGCGATAGTTGCCATTGGTGACCAGCGCACCGCCTGCCCCTCGGCTCACCACCACCAGTTCGACGCCCTTGTCGAGCACAGCCTGCAACCCGGCGTCCAGATCGGTCTCGCCCGTGGCTATTTCCCATTCCTCGTCGGCGATCTTGGCCAGGTGACAATGGCGGAAGCCATCCTGGATGACTTCGCTGGCGCGTTCCTGGCTAGGCCAGAGCGTGGGCCGGTAGTTGGGGTCGTAGGAGATCATCAGCCCGCGTTGGCGGGCGATGTCGAGGGCCTTGTGTTGTGCGCTGGCTGACGGCTCATCGATGAAGGTGATCGAGCCGTAGTGGAAGCAGCGTGCGTCCTCAAAGATCTCTTCGGTGATCTCTTCCGGGGTGAGGCGCATGTCAGCGCCCGGGTTGCGGAAAAAGCAGAGATCCTTGTGGCCATCATCGTGAACGGCCACGAAGACGATGGTGGTCCGGGCCTCCGGATCGATGAAGAGGTGGGACGTTTCGACGCCGGTCTCGTCAAGCGTCTTGCGCAGGAACTGACCGAAGGGATCATCGCCGACCTTGCCCACAAACGATGAGGTGAGTCCCAGGCGTTTGAGACCGACGGCTACATTGGCCGGCGCGCCGCCCGGCGCTTTGATAAAACCGGGCGCCTCGACCAGCGACACATTATCTTGGGTTGCAACAAAATCGATCAACAATTCGCCCATGCAGATGACGTCGGCCATAGGATTCTCCGTGAAGGGTTTGTCAGCGGAAGAGGGCGGAAATCGCCCTGTTTCCCCCATTGTAAATCGGACCAGGCATTGCGCCAAGAGTACCAAGTTGTGTCTGGTAGCGTCGGTTGGTTGAAGCCAAACGGACATGGTATTCTGAGAGAACTATGGCTTCCATACAAGTGCACGTTTCCGCGATTCATGAGCTTTTCAACGCCGCCGATCAGGTCGGGATCCTGCTCTGGTTGGGCAATGGCTGGGCTATTGATGCCATGCTGGGCGAAGGTAACTCGTGAGCACGAAGACATCGATGTGGTCTACGATGCAGCGGAAGAAGACAACGTCCGTCTGCTATTGGAATCGTTAGGCTATGAGGTGCGGAATGGACCGACTGGGGCTTTGTCCTGGAGCGGGGCGACGTGGAACTCGATATGGACAAGTGCGTCCGGACCGAAAACGACTACACATTTGAGGACTATCCTCCTGGCTGTTGCCCGCTGGAACCGAACGGTCTGGTTGAAGGCGTTGCCGTACGCTGCACGACCTGGGACGCGCTCTACCTCGAAATGCTCTACAATCAGCGAGATATTGCGCCTGAAGAATGGCGCATAAAGGACGTCAAGGGCTTCGAAATTATCGCCGCGCAACTTTCCGACGAGCGAAAGAGTGAACTGCGCGCCTATGACGCTGAGAAGTGGGGCGAGAACACGTAGAATTCGGCACCATCTATCATTACTGGCTATCACTATCTGGAGGCAACCATGATCGACTTTCCACAATTGACCGATGCCGATCGGCTGGCCAAGCTGACGCCGCCCACCGGCCGCGTGCGTATGGTGCTCGACACCGATACCTACAACGAGGTGGACGACCAGTTCGCCCTCGTTCAGGCCCTGCTCTCGCCCGACAAGCTGGATGTGGAGGCCATCTATGCCGCGCCTTTCCACAACGACCGCTCGTCCGGTCCGGCCGACGGTATGGAGCGCAGCTATGAGGAGATCCTGCGCCTGCTGGAGCGGCTGGATCGGTCGCCCGAGGGCTGGGTCTATCGTGGATCGACGCGCTATTTGGATGCCGATCTGGAGCCGGTGCGCAGCGAGGCCGCACTGGATCTGGTCGAGCGGGGCATGGCCAGCGAAAAGACGCTCTACGTGGTCGCCATCGGGGCCATCACCAACGTGGCGTCGGCTTTGCTGATCGAGCCGCGACTGGTGGAGAAGATCGTAGTGGTCTGGCTGGGTGGCAACGCACTCTTCTGGCCCACAGCCCGCGAGTTCAACCTGATGCAGGATGTCCCCGGCGCACAGGTGCTCTTCGACTGCGGTGTGCCGCTGGTGATGTTGCCCTGCATGGGCGTCGTGACCCATCTGCACACGACGATTCCTGAGTTGGAGACCTATGTGGCCGGACGTGGGGCGATCGGCGACTTTTTGTTCGAGACTGTCAAGGGCTATCACGATGACCATAAGGGGTGGTCCAAGGTCATCTGGGACATGGCTGCCATTGCCTACTTGCTGGACCCATCCTGGGTGCCGACCAACTTGGTCCACAGTCCGATCTTGAATGAGGAGATGACCTGGAGCGTGGATCAGTCACGGCATCTGGTTCGTTGTGCCACCTACGTGCACCGAGATCTGATCTTTCGTGATCTGTTTGATAAGCTGGCCGGCGCCTAGCAGACTGTCGGAGTGACCAATGAATAGACTGCGGATACGGCGGATTGGGCGGAAACAGCCTGGTTTTTCCGATTTTTTTCGGTCCTTATCCGCCAGATTCGCCTAATCCGAGGTCTATCTGCTTTTTTTCCGACAGGCTCCTAGGCAGTTACTTGATGAACTCCTCTGGGGTGGAGCCGGGAGGTAGTCGGAATGCCCTGGAGACGCCTCTCCAGTTTTCGACAGTTTCGTCGACAGTTTCGTCGGCATAGGCCGCCGCGATGATCGGTAATGCGTTCTTGGCGCGCAGTCTTTCGAGACCGAGGACCAGGAACGCATTGTATCTTTCATCATTATCGGCATGGCGTGCCAGCCGTTGAGTGAAATCGTCTGACACGGTTTGACGAGCCTCGATATGCTTCTGGCCCAACAGCGCTAGGCCCTCAACGACTGACAAAACGCTGTCTGTCTTGCCGGCAGATTCGGTGAAACTCAGATATGAAAGCCAGAGGGGGAGAGCAAACGGTCCAAATATCTGTACAATCAGAGACGAATCCTCTCTTATCCACTGATCGTCAAACCGCCACAACATTGGGCAGAAAATCGTAAGCATGTTGAGTGATCGTATTTGAGCCAATGCACGCCAGGCATGAAGCGGAATCCAGATTTCCGCCTCGTCATCGCTGTAACTGAAATCATCCTCGCCTAACAATGCCAGTAGTTCGTCTTCATGTTCCACAGTGATGCCTAACTTCGAGTAATCGAGCCATTCAAATGGAGGCTCCGGTTTTCCCAGCGCCATCAGGCTAAAAACCGGCTCCGAATAGAAGTTCTCAGGATCAGTCATGCTGACTTATTCTCCAAAGGTCGGGTGTTGACTCGTGAACGCCGTTCCTGTCGTTCAATGCGGATCTGCTCGCTCAACGAGAGCGCCGGCCCGTCACGCATCACATTGATGATCTCGGCCAGGATGCAGATGGCGATTTCGCCGGGCGTGCGGGCGCCGATGTCGATGCCGATGGGTGCGTAAACCGAGTCGAACTTCTCTGGGGCGATGTCTTGCTCTTGCTCAAGCAATTCGAAGACGGCGCGCACGCGGCGTTGGCTGCCGATCATACCGATGTAGGCGACCGGATCGTCGAGCACTTCCAACAGGCAGTCGACATCGTGGGAATGCCCACGGGTGACGAGCACGATGTAGGTGTTGGTATCGAAGGTTTCGTAGTCACCACGCAGCGCCCGCAGCTCGGCTCGGAAGTCGCCGGCGATGACGCGATCCGCGGTGGGGAAGCGGCTCGGGCGGGCATACTGGGCGCGGTCGTCCAGTACGGTGACCTGGAGTTCGGCGATCTTGGCGATGGAGGCCAGTGGAATGGCGATGTGTCCAGCCCCGACGATGATCAGGTGGGGCGGCTGAACCTGGACCTCAACAAAGAGTTGGACTGTGCCGTCTCCGGTGTTGTAGCTCAATGTCCGATGGTTTCGAGAGCCAAGCACGGCTCTGGCATCGGCCACGGCCTGCTCGCCCACTTCCCCAATGCCCAACTCACCCACGGGCTCCCGTTCATCTGCCTGCCAGACTACGCAATGGCGACCGACGGCGTCCGCAAAGATACCGTCCCCGCTCGTGACCGTGGCTAGTGCAACCGGCTCCCGACGATCGATGGACGCGACCAGCGCGTCCAGCACTTCACTCAGCATCGGACTGGCCCTCTGCTTCATCCTCTTCCTTACACCATTGCTCGATGAAGACGTTCATGGTGCCGCCGCAGACGCCCAGGCTCTGCATGCTGATGTCCTCGGTCAGGTCGACGGGCACGTTGATCGCCTCGCCCTCCTGGATCACGTCGAGCGCGGCGCGAATCACATCGGCCTCACCGCAGCCGCCGCCGACCGTGCCCACATGCTGGCCGTAGGGATGGACGATCATCTTGGCTCCGACCTCACGTGGCACCGAGCCGCGCACTTCGGTGATGGTGGCCACGGCGACGGTCAAGCCGTCGTCGAGAAAGCTCTGTAGTTGGTGGTAGATCGTGTTGTTCATGGGAGCAAGTATGCCATAAGAGATTTCTGGCTGGTAAAATCAGGATGGTCGGTATGGTCTGTGGTTCTTGCCGCATCATTATAGCCATCATGCACCGTTCGTCCACGCGGCTGCGACCAAGATCTGCTTGTCAGTTGTTTCGTCTGACGCTACACTATCAGTGGTTGCTCTTTCAAAAAGCCTGGTTCTGCCAAAAAGCACTACATCACATACCCTAAGTTCCACCCAAAAGGTTAAGTAGAAGTCTGTAAGTCGTTACAGAAAGTGCCGGTGACTTCCCGATGCTGAAACCTCAAAATTAGGGTCAACTCACTCGCTTTGTTACCTAAGTCCCCGGCACATTTTCGCACTACCGACAGATGCTTACTTAACGTATCACATAGGAAACGCCGCTCATGCTGTCTCAAGAAATCAATTACGTGATCGCCTTCGTTCTGCTTCTCCAGGGGCTATCCCACGGCAAAGCGCTCTTGGATCTGGGCATTTGGCTCAGAGACTGGGACGACATCTCGACGCCGACCTTGCACATATGGCTCGCCCCGAAGCTGTCGCCAAAGCTTACTGTACAGATTGTCTGTATCTTCTGGCTGCTGGCCGCAGTTGGCTTCGTGGTCGCGGCCATGGACCTCTCGGGGCTCCTCGAAATGGGAACGCTCTGGAGGCCATTGGCGGCCATGGCTGCGATCATCTCAATTCTCGGGATCGTCCTCATTGGTGGGCGATGGCCGAACGCCCCGACCAAGAAGTTGTCGAATGCGGATACGATCATCGCGTTGGTGATCGACGTCGCTGTCATTATTTGGCTGGTGCTGGCCGGCTGACTCCATGCTCACAAGATGGCATCGAACGCTCTTGGCATATGCTCAGAGCATTTCTAGCACTATCCATGTTCAATCCTTTTCCATCGTGAGTCCACTGCAAGAAGCCTTTTTGCCACAGATTCACACAGATGAAAAAGGATAAGACACAGATGGTACTGGGATACCTCTGGACATTTGTAGGACACCTGTAAGACATCTGTCAAAATCAGGTCCTTATCTGTGTGAATCTGTGGCGAATTTTAGTTTTTGCAGAAGACTCATCTGTGGAAATCTGTGGCAAAAAGGCTTCGTGCAACCGGGCCACCAACAGAAAAGATCGAAGACCCTATGCAAACAGACACAATCATCATTGGCGGCGGCCTTAGCGGGCTGGTTGCCGCCTGGCAATTGCAGCATGCGGGTGTCGAGGTAAGCCTGCTGGAAGGGCGAACGCGCTTTGGTGGTCGAGTCCTGACGCTCGACATCGGCGGCGCTGCCTGTGACCTGGGACCGTCCTGGTTCTGGCCGGGCCAGCCGCTGGTTGCCGGTCTGCTGGGCCACTTTGGCATCTCCTATTTCGAGCAATATGCCGACGGTGTTCTGCTCTTTCAACAGGCGGACGGCCGCATTTTGAAGGCCGCCGATCCATCACCCATGGCCGGATCGTTGCGCGTCGAGGGCGGCATCGCCCGGCTGGCCGAGGCTCTGGCCGCCGAAATCGATCCGGCCTACCGATTCCTGAACCATTCGGTGACGGGACTTGCCATCACCGACGATGTCGTCAACGTCGACACTTCGACACCATCGGGGCCGACGTTGATGTCGGCAACCCAAGTCGCAATCGCTCTTCCGCCGCGCCTGGCAGCAGAGCTTGCATTCGACCCCGGCCTTCCGGCTGCGACGCAGCAGACGCTGGCCACGACGCCCACATGGATGGCCGGCCACGCCAAGTTTTTCGCGATCTACGATCAGCCGTTCTGGCGTCAGCAAGGCCTATGCGGCACAGCCATCAGCCGTCGTGGCCCGCTGGCCGAGATCCACGACGCCTCGCCCAATGCCGGTGACCGGTTCGCCCTCTTCGGCTTCGCCGGCCTGGATGCCCAAACGAGGGCAAGCATGGGTCAGACCGAGTTCATCCGGCAGGCGATGGCGCAACTGGTCGCGCTATTCGGCGAACAGGCCGGTCATCCGATCGCTGTACACCTGCAGGACTGGAGCGCCGAGCCGTTTACCGCCGGTGCGGCCGATCGCCGTCCACAGACCCGCCATCCCCAGTACGGGCTGGATCTTCAGCATGGCGATGCCTGGGTCGGCAAGCTCGACTTCATTTCGACCGAGACGTCGTTCAGCAATGGCGGTCTGATCGAGGGCGCGCTGGAATCGGGGCTGCGGTATGCGAGACGGATTTCGGGCGCGGATACATCGCTCGGGGATGGACCCGCCTTGCCCCACAATGCGAGCATGGACTGGGACTGGATTTGACGATTTGATGGGTGTTGGCTTTTGGCCCCCCAACCCCCAATCCTCGCGGCAATGCTTGGCTTTGGCTGGCAGGGCGAAGCGTCCCCCCAGGATCGGAGCCCAGGGGGCCGAAAGTCTGGCCGGCACATTCATGCGCCTTATGCAGAACACACAAATGACCCAAGGAGAAAATTTCGATGAACTTAATTACGCTATCAGCATTGCCCGACACCTTGACCTGCAAAAACCAACCCGAAACCATGGAGACAAACGGCGTAGCCACGCTCAGCATGGCCGCCGGCCCCCAGACCGACTGGTTCTACGATCCGGCCGGAGCCAAGCGCAGCAGCAATGCGCCCGTCGCCCTGTTTGCCCCGCCGGATGAGAACTGCCTGCTGTCGGCCAAAGTGACAGTGGGGTTCAACTCGACGTTTGACGCCGGTGTGCTCTTCATCCATGCGGACGAAGAGCGCTGGGCCAAGCTCTGCTTAGAGTATGCCCCGACCGATCGACCGATGGTCGTTTCGGTCGTGACCCGGCGCAAGTCAGACGATTGTAACTCGGTCTATATCGACGACAACAGCATCTATCTGCGTCTCTATCGTGAGGGCGATCGGCTGGCATTTCACTACTCGGACGACGGTGAGTACTGGCAGATGGTGCGGCACTTCACGATCGGGGATTTGGAGAACGTGCGCATTGGGCTTTTCGGCACAGGCGCCGACCGGCGAAGGGTGTCTGGCGAAATTCTCCGAAATCAAGTATCGAACCGGTGAACTGTCGGATATTCGCAACGGCCAGTAGGCAGGAGCACAGATCGGAGATGAGATGTTCAGTACAGAGTTTACTTCTGACCTCTGTGAGGGAATCATGATCACTGTACCACCGGTTGTTCTTGACGCCTTGGCCGGGCTGTATGCAACCAGCGCCGGCCAACTCGAGCACTTTGGCGGCGGCCAAAAGGAATCCGACGGCACCGTCTACGCCTACCCGCACGAAGATGGACGACTGCTGCTCAAGATCATGGCCATTCCCACCGAAGAGCAGGCGCGTGGATTGTTCTGCCTGGACGAACGGCTGCGCTTTGTGCGTTTTTTGGGCGAGAACGGCGCGGATATCGTCTACCCGCAGCGCTCGCCGCAGGGTAACCTCTACGAGACGTACCCGTTCGAGTCGCACGTATGGGTGGGCTATGGCATGGCAATCGTTCCAGGGCAGTCCATGCCAGAGACCACGTGGGACCCGGAAATCTTTGGCAATTTGGGGCAAGCGATTGGCCGGCTGCATCGCCTGGCCCGGCACTATGGGTCATGGGAGGCATCAGTCGATCCGGCCAGCGGCGAGGAGCACCTGACATTGCGGCAAGAGTGGACCGGCTTCTACGACTGGTGTCAGGATGACGACGTGAAACGGATGTGGGTCGAGATCAAGGAAGAACTGGACGATTTGCCCAAGACGCGCGATGTCTTCGGCTTCATCCACAACGATCCACACTGGTGGAATCTGCTGGTCGATGGCGATCTGATCACGCTACTGGACTTCGACGTTGCCAATCATCACTGGTTCATCAATGACATCGCCATAGCGTGCCAAAGCATTCTCGCCTTTCACACCGGCGGATCGGGCAGCCCGTTCACGATCAGGAGAAGCTGCACGAGTTTCTGCGCTGTTTCCTGACGGGGTACGAGCGTGAACACCATCTGGACCCGGCGTGGCTGTCACACCTGAATCTCTTCATCGCCTACCGACGCATCCTGATGTTCATTGTGATGAACGACTGGATTCAGCCAGACGCCAAAGTTCACGCCACATGGAAACAGATGATCCTGGATCAACCCGATGTCGTGGGTGACTTGCGGAAAATGTCTGCTATGTAGAATTTCTAAGTGGGGGTGAATCGCATGGGTCAGAGAATTCTCTTCGGAAAGATGGTTGGAGAGTGGGAGGGCGTCTGTCGAACCTGGTTCGAACCGGGCAAACTCGCAGATGAATCAGCCGTATCAGGCGAGATAACAGAGGTTCTTGATGGCCGCTTTCTTCGTCATCGATACAAGAGCACGATTCAGGGGAAGGCGCGGGAAGGCGAAGAGCTGATCGCTTTCAATTCGATCACCAAGCAGTTTCAGATTGCGTGGGTCGATGATTTCCATATGAGCGACGCCATCATGTTTTCGCAAGGCGAAGCGTCAGAGCGTGGCTTCAGTGTGTTTGGCGAATACGATGTCGGCGAAAATCTGCCGAAATGGGGCTGGCGAACGGTGTTTGATCTGATCGACGACGATCACCTGACGATCACGGCCTACAATGTCACACCAGAGGGGGTTGAAGCCAAGGCCTTCGAGGCGGCGTACGTTCGGGTCGACTAGGCATCGCGAGTGGTAAGTAAAGATGGCAGATTTCATATCAAGTGCTTTTTTGAGAAGAGTCAAGAAAAAGGGGCGACTGTTGGACGCACTGGATTCGATTGAATCCATGTCTGCTGAGACCCGGTCGGCTCTTACTACATTGCCAGAACGGTCAGCGTGGGAATGCGTGCTCGAAGAGGTGATTGATGCGGATCATGAACCAGAATACTATCTACAATTTGTAAACGAACTGCTCAATCGAGGGTATGAGCCGAGTGATATCCGTCAGATGAGAATGATCGTTTGGGAAACAGCAGGGTGGTTCAATTTTGAGATGATGGCATGGGATTGGTGCAATCTTGACAGGGACGATATGTTGATTGGCCTTGAAAATCGATTGGATACTGGAGATATCTCGGATGCCAGATTTCTTGAGCTGTCGATGTTGATCGAAAAATACGATAGTCCAGCCCGATCCGCCGCCTATAGCGTAGTGTGGGAGAGGTATGACCATGTCGAGTCGATCAGTGCCGACAAGGCATATGCTACAATGATGCTGGAGAAAGAAAATGATCTATCAAGATCTTTGTGACCGAAATTGAAGGGCTACCATTGGCCGAGCAGTTATCGCTCATGGAAACACTGCTCCGACTTGTCAGCGTACTACAGGCAACTCGACTGATCCCGCAGGCTCGTTGCAAAGAGTTCGTGGCCTGCTGAAGCCCGGGCCGGACGAGTTGATGCCCACCGATGCCAAGTTGGTCAATGAATACACATATTATCTCATCAGAAAGTATGCCTGACTTGAATTGTATTTGACTTCCTTGCTGCCATGTTTTGCCTTAGCTACATTGGGGATATTCCGGCTGTGACGGATGATGGGAAAAGAGGATGAAATGGAAGTATATGAACTTGTCATCGAGATGAAGTTACTCGAACGGCGATTGACACCCTACGAAGAGAAGTACGGCATTCTGAGTGAGGATTTCTATATGGCACTGATGGCAGGCGAACTGGAACGTTACGATGAATACGACGAGACTCGCAGCGATTTCAGCCGCTGGAAGGGTATTTATGAAACCTGGCAGCGGCGCAAACAGAAGTACAACGCGCAGATGACAGGGCGAGAGATCACCGACTCGCTTCGTTTTCAACCCGCCTACTGATGAAAGCCAATCCCCTGAACTCGTTGGCTGCCTATAGCCAATTTGTGTCCGAACTATTGACCCGACCTGTTGTGGAGCGATCAACTGTTAGCGTCTGGTCTGCCAGTCCATACAGTGGAATCGCCGAAGGCGAAGTCTGGTTCAGGTACGGGTTTCGCCTTCGCATGCGCGAAGAGATTGACTTTGACGAATCGCTGATCGCAGCGTATGGCTACGAGGTCTATCAGGACCAGGAGAAGATCTACTGGTACGATGACTTTCCCCATCCTCACGATCCCTCATTGGCCTCGACCCATCCCCATCACAAACATGTACCGCCCAACATCAAGCGCAACCGCGTGCCTGCGCCAAACATGAGCTTTGTCGAACCCGATCTGTCCAACGTGTTGGCGGAAATTGAAGCACTGATTCGACATGTTGAATCAGAGAGCGAGACTGAATCATGAAGGTGGCCTATGTCGACTGAAACCCGATCTTGGGATATGGTTGAGCATCTCAAAACCAAGAAAGACATGGCCGCGTATCTTGACTCGGCACTCGAGGACAACGACCGGTCTGTCGTGGTCGCCGCTGTGGATGACATTGCCCAAGCAGAAGCGATGACCCAGCTTCCTCGTGACACTGACCCCGGATTCCGGAGTTCGATGGAGTAGGAGCGGGAGGCGTGATATGCCACGGACCGTCAAAGCCACAATTGATGAGAACGGTGTCGTCCATTTGCTGGGAGCAGTTCATTTGACTACAGCCCATCGTGCCCTTGTCATCATTTTGGAAGAGCCAGCGCTTGCCGACGGAACAGCCCTGCTCAGCGAAGCGGCGCTGGCAGAAGACTGGAACCGGCCGGAGGAAGATGTCGCCTGGTCACACCTTCAGCCGGCATCGCTGTAACTGCTCAGCATGACCATCCACATCCAAGGCGCCAGCGAACACAACCTCCAGGCCATCGAAGCGACCATCGGCGACGGCCTGACCGTCGTCACCGGGGTCTCCGGTTCGGGAAAGACGTCGCTGGTCTTTGACACGCTCTATCACGAGGCGCTCCGCCGCTTCGCCGAGATCTACGCGCTCGGCGCGAGCGGGCAACGCCTGGCCCCGGCGCGGGTTGAGTCGATCAGCGGGCTGGGTCCGGCCACGGCTGTGGGTCAGAATCTGCTCAACCGGAACCCCAATTCGACGTTGGCCACGGCCTCTGGCCTGCACCCATTCCTGCGCCTGCTCTACGCCAACTACGGCGATCGTCGCTGTCCCACCTGCGACGCCGACCTCAGTCTGTTGACGGAAGACGAAATCGTCGAACGCCTGGCTGCCATGGCCAGGCAGAGCGAGCTGTCGCTGCTTGTGCCGCTGGCACGTCGTGCGCTCGGCAGCCATCGCACACTGTTGGAACTGCTCGGCGCCGAGTTCGACCGGGACGTCCTGCATGTAGACGGACAGCCCTGGTCGGCCTCCCCGCTGGACCCTGGGTTGCCCCACGACATCGATATCGAGATTGCCCACCTTGACCAAGAAACCGGGCTTGCTGAGATTCGGAGCGCGGCGTTAACCATGAACGCGCTGGGTTCGCACGCACTCATCGTCCGTTCGAAAGAGTCGGCTGGCAACGACATGGTTTTGTCCTCTGCACCGGTCTGTGTTGGCTGCGGAACATGGTTCAACGCCTTGGAACCGGTCCACTTCCATACACCTTGTCCGCACTGCGACGGCAATGGCTGTGGCCCCTGCCACAACACGGGATTGCACCCTTCGGCGGCTGCCGTGCGTTGGAACGGGCAACGTTTCACCGAGCTATTGTCAACTTCGGTCGATGACGCGGTTTCTATTTTCACAGGCGACGAGGCTTCATTCTCCCTTCCCCAATCGGCCACTCGTCTGAGGACGGAGATCGAACGCCGGCTGGAAGCACTGGCGCGCGTCGGCCTTGGTTATCTGACGCTAGACCGACCGTCGCCCAGCCTCTCGCGGGAGAGGCTCAACGTGTACGCCTGGCCGTGGCCCTGACCAGTCGCCTGGAAGACATGCTCCACGTGCTGGATGAGCCGACCGTCGGCCTGCATCCTGCCGACGTCAACCGACTGCTGCCCGCCTTTCGTGACCTGCCGGGCCCAGTCGTCTTCGTGGAACACGATCGTGTGGCAGCGGCCGAAGCCGATGCGGCCATCGATATTGGACCCGGCGCAGGCCAGCATGGCGGCCAGGTTGTCTTCAGCGGAACGCCCGCTCAACTCTGGGAAGCTGATACGCCGACCGGTCGCTACTTCAGCCTCACCGATCGTGTTCCTCTGCCTGCACGGCGTCCTGATCCGCAGCAATTTCTGACCGTGCGTCGGGCTTCGCTGCGCACGCTGCAAGAGATCGACGTGTCCATTCCGCTGGGCCGCTTGACCGTCGTTTCCGGCGTCTCCGGCTCGGGCAAGAGCACGTTGGTGCGCGATGTGCTGGTAGCTTCACTGAAGTCAGGAGAGCCGGTCGGCTGCCAGGCCATTGACGGCCCACCCATCCGGCCCGTCCTCGTGGACCAGAGCCCGATCGGGCGCAATCCTCGCTCGATTCCGGCCACCTATACCAAACTAGCCGACATTGTCCGCGATCACTTTGCAAGCGTTACCGGCCTCTCCCCTTCCCATTTTTCATTCAACCGGCCCGAGGGCGCCTGCCCCGCCTGCAAAGGCATGGGCGCGGTGGAGGTGCGCATGCGCTATCTGCCCTCGACGTGGATTCGATGTGGAGGATGCGGGGGGCGACGCTTTGCCGATGATGTGTTGGCGGCGCGCGATTGACGTGCGGTGGGCGCTTGCTCTCCATCGCTGATCTCTACGCCTTGCCGATCAGTGATGCTGTCGCCCTGTTGGCCGAGGACGAACGGCTCTCTGACAAGAACCGCCGCACAATCGAGCGCATCGGCACGCCCTCATCGACGTCGGCCTCGGCTATCTGCCCTTGGGCCAGGATTCGACCACGCTCTCCGGCGGCGAGGCCCAGCGGGTCAAGCTGGCCAAACATCTGGGCCGCAGCACGCTCAAGCGCAGCCTGCTGGTGCTCGACGAACCCTCCACCGGCCTCCATCCCCAGGATCTGGCCGGGTTGATCGTGGTGCTGGACCGGCTGGTTCGTGCCGGGGCCACCATCGTCGTGGTCGAGCACAACACCGATCTGCTGCGTGCCGCCGACTGGGTCATCGATCTGGGACCGGGCGCAGGGCCTGACGGAGGACAACTGCTCTATGCCGGGGAAATGGAGGGGCTGGTCTCGGTGACGACGTCGAGTACGGCACAGGCGCTGCGTGAGGAGGCGGATGTCCATCCCCGCGCATCAGCGGAACGCCGGCACGGCTGCCCGTTCCGAGAACATCGCCATTCGCGGCGCACGCGCCCACAACTTGCAGAACGTCGACGTCGACTTCCCCAAGGGTCGACTGACCGTCGTCACCGGCCTCTCCGGCTCGGGCAAGTCGAGCCTGGTCAGCAATGTGCTCGAATCTGAGGCCACCCGCCGCTATCTGGAGACCCTCTCCCTCTACGAGCGGCAGAGCACACGCGAAGGACCGGAAGCGCCGGTCGACAGCATCCACGGATTGGGCGTGGCCATCACCGTCGGCCCGGAGCGCCGCCTCTATCAACGCCGTGCCACCGTGGGCATCGCCACAGAGATCGCCCATCATCTGGCCATCTTGCTGGCAACGGTTGGGCGGCGGACGTGTTTGGAGTGCGGGGCGGAGATGGTGCGGGGGGCGGGGGACGAGGGGCGAGGCGTGGGCGGCGACGTGTGGTCTTGTCCCAAGTGCTTGGCGGAAGCGCCGGTGGCAGGCAGCCGTCACTTTTCGCCGTCCAACTATGCCGCGCGTGCCTGACTTGCAACGGCGTGGGCAGTTTGCAGGTCCCGGAGCCGGACAAGCTGATCATCCATCCCCATCTGTCCGCTGTGCGCCGGGGCCATGTACTCGCCCGGCTTCTTCCCAAAAGGCTACCTGGGCAAGCCCTTCAACGGCGGCTACGATATCGTGCAAGGCTTGGCCGCCCGCTATGGCTTCGACCCATTCGAGACCCCTTGGAACGAGATGACAGAGGCCGCACGGCAGGCATTCCTCTTCGGTGATCCCGAGCCGCTGCCGGTCACCTTCCACAGCCGAAAGGGCCGCATACGTGAAGAAGAGGTCAACTTCGCCGGCTTCTACGGCTGGATCCGAGACTGGGATGTGGGCGGGACCTACACGCGCAACGAAACCTGCCCTGAGTGCAAGGGCGCACGACTGCGCGCAGACTATCTGGCCGTGACGTTGAATGGGTACAATTATTTCCAGTTGAACGAGATGCCGCTCTCTGAGTTGGCCAAGGTTTTGCAGAATCTTGCAGCGTTTGCGGATTCGGTTGGCGCCGGCTCGCCTCACCCTGCTACGCTTGCCACGCAAGCTTCGCGTCCCTCTCCACCCGGTGGAGAGGGACCGCTCGGACGCCAGAGGGCGTCCGAGCAGGGTGAGGCACAGCCACGCCAAAGCCAAGCCGTCCCCCACTTCATCCAGGCCAGCCAACGCACAATCCAACATCGGCTACGTTTTCTCTGTCAGGTGGGGCTGGGATATCTGCATCTCAACCGTGTGGCGGCCACGCTCTCGGCGGGCGAAACTCAGCGGGTCAAGCTGGCGGGTTTGCTCGGTAGTGGTCTGACAGCGCTGACGGTGCTTCTGGACGAGCCAACCCGCGGGCTGCACCCGTCCGAAGTCAATGCATTGCTCAACGTTCTGCTCGCCCTGCGTGACGAAGGCAACACCGTGATCATGGTCGAACACGAATTGGCTATCATGCGCGCAGCCGACCACCTCATCGACATGGGGCCGGGCTCCGGCACGCTGGGCGGTCGCGTTGTCGCCCGCGGCAGGCCCGATGAAGTGGCTCTGGTCGATTCTCCAACGGGGCGCTGGCTTCGCCATGATATCGACAGGACGAAGCTTAGGCCGTCCGGCCTGGCCCGGCGTGATCCCACTGACTGGTTTTTCGTGCGCGGGGCGCGGGCCAACAACTTGTGCGGCCAAGATGTGCGGTTGCCGTTGGGCCTGTTGGTCGGACTGTGCGGCGTCTCCGGGTCGGGCAAGAGTACGTTGCTCATCGACACCGTGGGACGGGCATTGGCTCCACGCAAACACACGACCTCTGTGGCCAGCGAGCCGCTGGACGCGGGCGAGCACGACGCCATTGAGAACGCTCCGTCGCGTACCGTGATCGTCGATCAGACCAAGGCCGGCGTCACCAATCCCGCCGACTATTTGGGGATCAGCGGCGCGTTGCGCACGCTCTACGCCGAGAGTGCCGATGCCCAGGCCTTGGGGCTGGATGTGAAGACGTTGGCACGCAATTGCTCAAGCTGCAATGGTCGTGGTTCCATCAAGACCGACATGGGCTTCCTGCCTGACGTCTTTTCGCCCTGTGAACTCTGTCGGGGAACAGGCTTTCTGCCTGAAGCATGGGCGGTTCGCCTGGGTGGCGTCTCCCTGCCCGATCTGTTTGGCAAGACCATCGATGAGGTCCACCAGCTGTTCGGCGACGACGATCGTGTGGCACGTCCACTGGCAGCGGCACGTGATGCCGGGCTAGGCTACCTAGTCCTGCGCCAGCCAGGGCAAGCGCTTTCCGGCGGCGAGGCGCAAAGACTGAAAATCGCCAAGGAGCTCTGTCGAAAGACCCGCGGCTCCACCTTCTATATTTTGGATGAACCGACGGTCGGCCAACATCCTGAAGATGTAGCGCGGCTCATCAATGTGCTCCAACGGCTGGTCGACGCCGGGCACAGCGTGGCCGTGGTCGAACATCACACGCATCTGCTGGCTGCCTGCGATTGGCTGATCGAACTGGGGCCGGGCGGCGGACCCGATGGCGGTCGAGTGAGTGCCGAAGGAACGCCCGAGGCGTTGGCAGGCGGACAGACGCCGACGGCGCCCTTTCTGCGTGAACTGCTGGGGGCCACATGACTTGGATTCCGCTGCTGCTGGCCGATCCGTCACCCTGCCTGCGTTGGCTGGTGCTGCGCGAGCTGATGCAACGGCCGGACGATGATCCGGAGGTTCAGGAGTTGGCTGCGTTGCGCCAGTCGGATCCGCTGGTCGCTGACTTGCTGGCGGCCCAGGCTGCGGACGGTTCGTGGTCAAGCTCGCCCGGCTATCCGCTGCGCGACACGGCGCTGGCGCTGATGCGGCTTGGCTATCTGGGCTTTGGTCCTGACTTTCCGGCTGTTGCCAAGGGTGCAGCCTTCCTCTTCGCTCAGCAACGACCTGACGGGGCCTGGCCTATGCCGCAGGCAAGGTCCGCGCGCGAAGCCAACGAAGGCTATGACATGGTGCCTTTGCAAACGGCTATTCCATTGCGGGGCTTGGCTGCCTGCGGCTACGCCACCGACGTGCGCTCCGAGCGGGCCTATGATTGGCTACTGGCCCAGCGGCTGGATGACGGCGCCTGGCCCACGGGACTGGCCTCCGGCACGCTGGGCTATGTCGCCGGATATCGTCGTCTTGCACACTCGCGTTGGGGCTGCCGATCCAACACGACCGGTGCGCTGACCTGCCTGGCGCTGCACCCGACACGGCGACATGAACCTGAAGCCCGCCGTGCCCTCGATCTGTTGCTGGGGCGGGAGACACGTGAGACCCACACCCTGGGCTACGAGGTCGCGCGATTGCTTGGGGCCGAACCGGCGCGTGGATTTTTCACCTTCTATGCACGCTTCGATCTGGCGCAGATTCTGGATCTCTGTCGGCGTGTGGGTGCAGGGTTGGACGATACACGCGTGGCCGATGTGGTCGATTTTGTGTTGGGGTTGCAGGGAGGGTATGGGCTATGGCAACATGGCGGCAGCCCCCAGCTCTCTCGCTGGCTGACTCTTGATCTGCTGCGCTCCATGGCGTATCTGCACGAGCAGGACGGCAATGAGTGGGTCGGTTTGGAACCACGTACGCCGTTTCAGACCTATGCCAAGGGGCGGCGTCGGTATTGATGGCGGAGTGTGAGAAAATCACGGGCGTCGCTAGCCAACCGGGTGCAAAATTATGCCAACGAATATAGTCCTCTCAGACGAATCCGTGAGGCAGATCGCTTCTGAAATCGAGCCAACGCATCGGGTGGTTTCAGTCGATCCGGTTGCCAAAGCGAATGCCAACGATTCGTTTATCCTTACCTTGAAGGGCCAGACGGGGTCCGAAAGCAGATTCGTGATCAAGCGCTACGCCGATCACGGCACGGATTCGGGCGCAAGGGCCGAGCTGGAATTCAAGGTTCTGTCTCTGCTCAAGGCTCACGATGTGTGTGTCGGAACCTCTGTTTTTGGACAAGCGAGGCAAGATCCTCGGTGCGCCATCCATCGTGACGCGATTCATTCCTGGGGAGGCGATGTGGACATCGTCTGAGGGACGGCATTGTGCAGGCGAGATGGCGCGGATGCTAGTGCGTATTCACTCGGCGCCGGTGGACGAAACACTACAGGCGTTGTTGCTCGATGCCAATTCGGAAGCGCTCTGGTTTGTGAAGCCTGAAGGCATTCCACCGTACATGGAGACGCACCCGGACGGCCGGATGATCTGGGACGCCCTGCCCCAACTGCGCGCCGACCGTCAAGACGTGAAGCCAACACTTGTGCATCTCGATTATTGGATGGGCAATGTGCTCTGGCGCGACATGAAGATTATGGCCGTGCTTGATTGGGAAGAGGCCGCCTACGGCGACCCGGCTGTTGACGTTGGCTACTGTCGCATGGACATGTTTTTGAGTCGCCTGGGGCTTGAGGCCGCCGACGAGTTTCTGGCCGTCTACGAGGCCGAGATGGGCCGACGTGTGGAAAACCTCGGCCTGTGGGAATATGCCGCTGCGCCCAGGTGCATGCATGATCCGGCGTGGGAGAAGGAATGCCGGGCTGAACTGCGGGCCTTCATTGCTGAGACTCGTATGAGAGGATGATCTTTCTGCCGAAGCAAGGGTTTGTTGGAAAATTGGATTGCTACAGAGGGCGCAGGTGAATTGTCATGATCACGCTGAAGACTGAGCGATTGTTGCTGCGCGATTTTGAACCCGCAGACTTTGACAAATTCTACGCGACAACCGAAGACCTGGAATACCGAAGATTCTATTCTGAACAAGAAATGAACCGAGAATTCTGGCAGGTCATCTTTGAGCGCATCATTGAGTCAGTTGATGTTGAGGACAGATTGATGTACCAATTGGCAATCTGTCTGAGAACCGGCGAGGTCATCGGGACGTGCGGTGTTCGCGTTGAGGATCGTGAGAACCAACAGGCTTCCTTCGGTTGTGCAATCGCAAAGCCGTATTGGGGAGCCGGGTTGGCTTCGGAGGCGTCACGGCGCATCCTGGATTTCGGTTTCGAGAAGTTGTCGCTCCATCGGATTTACGCGGAGACAAACCGCGAGAATCTGAAGGCCAGGTCGCTGGCTGAGGTTCTCGGCATGCACCTGGACGGCGAACTGCGGCAAACCCGTTTCTTCCGTGGGCGATGGTGGGACACTGCCGTATACTCAATATTGAAGCACGAATGGACTACAGACACATAGCATATTGTTGACCAACACAGAGCATGGAAAATCGTGAACAAATTCCTGGTGGACATTCCCGAGCGTTTGGAGTCTGAACGGCTGATCCTGCGTGCCTACCGGGCTGGAGATGGCCCGATCTACTATGCCGCCGGTATTCGGAATCGCAACCATCTGGCCGAATATGAGTCTGGAAATGTGTTGATGCAATTGCACAGCGAAGAACATGCGGAAGCCACTGTCCGGCAACTGGCGGCAGACTGGGTAGCGCGCAACTGTTTCTTCATTGGCCTCTTTGAGAAGACGACTGGCGTCTGGGCCGGGCAGGTCTATGTCGGACCGACCAACTGGGCGTTGCCGGAGTTCACCATCTGATATGTGGCGGATCAGCATTACGAAGGCAAGGGGTATATTTCAGAAGCCGTTTTGCGTGTTTTGGGCATGCTGTTTGAAGAAGCAGGCGCCCATAGGGTGAAGAGCGACTGCAATGAGAACAACATTCGCAGCATATGCCTCCTGGAACGGTGCGGGTTTAGACGAGAAGGCCACCTGATGGAGAACCGGAAGAACGCCGATGGAAGTTTTCACGGCGATTTTCTGTATGGAATGCTGCGGCGGGAATATCTGGCGTTGGTTGACTGCTGAAGATTGGACGACGATGATCCCACATCAAGATGATTTCTTCCCGATTCGAAAAGCGACAGCGGCAGATGAACCTTTCCTTTGGGAGATGTTGTATCAGTCCATCTATGTGCCGGTAGGTGGCAAAGAACCAGAGCGATCACTCCTAAAGGAACCCGTCTTCGCCCACTATCTCCTTGACTGGGGAGAGAAAAAGGGTGATGACGGGCTGATAGCTGTTGACGATCGGCGCAATCAGCCAATTGGTGCTGCCTGGTTGCGACTTCTGCCGGAGGAGGATCCGGGTTGGGGCTTTGTCGATGCCGAAACACCCGAGCTGGGGATTGCGCTGCTGCCCGATTATCGTGGGCAGGGCATTGGGACGGCTCTCTTGACCGAATTGCTATCGCTGGCTACAAGCCGCTACAAAGCAATATCGTTGAGCGTCGATCCATGCAACCCGGCGATGCGTCTTTACCAAAGGCTTGGATTTGAGGTCGTGGGTGCATCGGGTACTTCATTGACGATGTGTAAGGTACTTGGCTGCACCTAAGCAGGACGAGGGAGACTGAAATGAATATCCCGCATAGGGTTAGACGTGTGGGTTCACGATTCCAGTGTCACGGTCGCAATTCCTCGTACTCTGCCGGCGTATCCATGTCGCGCAAGATGGCATCAGATTCTATATTGACATAAGAAATGTCGGCTGCGTGTCTGTCAAGCAGCATGCGGAGTGATTCGTGCTCGGTTAACATCAGTAACGCAGGCCAAAGCTGGCTGGGCAAAAAGATCGGATGTCCTCGTCGCATATTGTGGCTGGGAATGACGATGCTGTCCGGAGAAATGAGCGCTGCTTCAACGACCTGCCGGATGATCTCCGACCCAACATGGGGCTGATCGACCAGGGCCAGTAGGGCTCCGACACAGATATTTGAATCTTCATCGAGCAACGCAGCAATGCCCGCCTGATACGATGCCAGCATCTCATGATCTGCGTAGTTTTGATTGACAACAATGCGGGCTGCGCTTCCGTCAAGCGCAGCCCGCATTTCATCTTCTCGGTGGCCGATGACGCAGATGACCGGATCGACCCCAGCGGCGCTCAGATTGTCGACCACCGTCGCCATCACCGTTCGATTTCCCCAGGGCAACAACTGCTTGGGCGTGCCCATGCGTTTGCTCTGACCGGCCGCGGCGATGACAGCACCAATTCTACCCGTCATGTCTGTTGGCCATACGATCGATGAGAATCACCAGTAAGAAGCCGACCAACCCCAGCCCTAGTGCAATGGCGATCTCGGTGTTGAACGCGCCGTTGATCGTCATTGGCGGCAGGATGTTCTTTACCGCCAGTGGCACCTCTTCGCCATGACGATCCGTGGTCCATTCGAGCACCTCTTTCCACGGCCAGATCTTGCGTAGGCTGCCAATCATAAAACCGATGAGAATCGCCACCGTCAGATCGTGATAGCGCTTGAAGAGCCAACTCAGTAGCTGGGCCAGCGAGACCAGACCGATGACGGCGCCAATGCCGATGAGGGCGATGCTTACAAAGTCACGCTCGTTGACCGCGTTGATGACAAAGGCATACTTGCCCAGCAGCACGAGGATGAACGAGCCGGAGATGCCCGGTAGGATCATGGCAACACTGGCCAGCGCACCGCTGAGGATCAGAAACCACCAGGAGGTTGGCGTGTTGACCGGCACCAAGCCAACGATCCAGATAGGCGATGACTGCGCCGAGGACTAGGGCAAGTCCGACCTTGGCATTCCACCGGCTCACACGTCCGCTGACCACGATGACCGAGGCGACCACCAGGCCGAAGAAGAAACTCCAGAGCATGACCGGTTGGTTCTCCAGTGTCCACTCGATGCCGGGAGCCAAAATCAAAATGGCAGCAAAGATGCCGCCGAAGACCGCGATCAGAAATGGCAGGTGGAGCAGGCGAGCCGCCTCGCGGATACGAAAATGGGTCACTGCCCGCCAGAATTCGGGCTGAGCCACCATGCGGATGCTGAAGATCAGCTCCTCGTAGATGCCCAGAATGAAGGCCATGGTGCCGCCGGAGACGCCGGGGACGACATCGGCGCTGCCCATGGCAAATCCCTTGGCAGCCAGCACACCATATTGCGCAGCGCCACGCTGCTCCATCTCGTTGTCAGTCGTCGGTTCAGCGCTCTCCGGCTGTTTGTTCACATCTGTCTGCATATCTCGAACCCTCGTCTGTGCGCACGCTGTCGCATAAAGAGAGCCGCCGGCAAGCGCCGACAGCTCCAAAATCAATGTGGCGGTCGGTGGGCTGGCCCACCGACCGCCAAACGCTCTCCCGGCCGTTACTTTCGTGTCACGGCCAGTGGTTGTAGCACCTCTACGCCGGGGTCTCGTCGTCCGCCGCTGCGTCATCTGCCGCAGGCTCGTCGGCCACCGTTGCTGCATCGACGATGACCGCGCCGTCCTCTGTGATAACACCGGCTTCTACGACGGCATCCTCACCATCGGTGGCGCTGATTTCATAGGCGACGCCATCTGCTGTGGCGACTGCTTCCCCGGCGATCACACCGTCCGCAGTGGCAGCTACGCCGAAGACGGCAACCATTGTGGGCGATGACACTACCTGGGTTGCGGCAACACCATTCTCAGTGATGGCCAGATCCCAGAAGCACATCTTGGCGGGCTGCCAGGTTCTGGCGGATTCCATAGGCAATCTCTTCGGCGGTGGACAGCGTCTCCTCCGGCGTTGACTGCCTGCGAACCTCTTCCACGAACTTCTTGCTCGTGGTGGCGGCAATGGCCGATGTGCCGGGCAGCAGCGCGTCGCCCAATTGCTGAAGTGAATGATGATCAAATCCGCCGTCTGTGTGCGCGGAAATGCCGCCGATGGCAGCGCCTGCGCCTGCACCCAGTGCAACGCCGGCCGGGCCGCCTAGAAGACCGACCACGCCGCCGATCAAGGCGCCGATACCGGCACCCTTGCCGCTGCTCATGTCGCCGGTCTCGTTGATGTGCACCTTGCCCTTGGGATCCTGGCGGATCACGGCAGCGTCATCGAAGAAGAACGTGCCCTGTTTCTTGGCCTTTTTCATCGCGTCCAATGCCTGGTCGGCTGCCATCTCGTCGACGAAAGCGGCAACAATCATGCCGACTCCTGCAACGCCTTCACTCGTGGTATCACTCATGGTTTTTCTCCTAATGCAAAAAATGTATGCAAGTATTGTAAGCGCTTTCCAATGGGATGAAAGACGGTTCTGCGTCCGTCGAATCCCGGTACTGGGCACTAGAGAATGAACGCCAAATGTGTACCAAGTTCGGCCCGAGACATACCGCTTTCCTCGTGGAAACTGTACTCTATTACAGTGGAAATGGCAAGCACTGGACCTCTGTTCGGGTGTATTTCAGATTCGCGGCAAGACGTGCCGTGGACGGTCCACGAGTGCTTCGCATGACCGAATTGGACCGGGCTGTCCCCCGGCACTCGTATGCCTGCCTCCAAATCCGGTGAGGGGCTATGGAATCTCACAGGGCGCAAGCTGGCTCAGAAGAAAATCGCCCGTCATGAAACGACACCGGCTAGTACCGGACCATCCATGCAGAGCACGTTGCCCTCATGTTCGCACGCTCCGCAGACGCCGATGCCGCAGCGCATGTAGGCTTCCCAGCTTAGCTGGCATGGTATGCGATCGCCTTGGGCCATCGTCTCAAGAGCCGCCAACATGCCGTGGGGCCCGCAAGCGAAGATGGCGTCGAGTTGCTGGTCGGCCAGTAGGGGCTCCAACACGTCGGTGACTCGGCCTGTTTTGCCCAGTGTGCCGTCTTCGGTCGCTAGATGGAGCGAGTTGTGGGGAGCGGAGGGCGATGCAAAACCAAGTTCCTCGAAACGGTCGGCGTAAAGGATGTCGGTGGCTGTGCGAGCGCCGATGATGGCGTGGATATGGTCGGCCGATCCTTGTCGACTGCGGGCCAGCCAATGCAGCGGCGCTACGCCGTAGCCGCCGCCGATCAGCGCAATACGCCGCTGGTCTGGCTTCACATGGAAGCCGTTGCCGAATGGGCCGCGTACCCAAATCTGATCGCCGGGTTTCTTCGAATGCAAGAGGTGGCTGAAGGGCCCGACATCGGTCACCATCACCGTCACCGGATCGGTGTTGACGAGGGAGAATGGTTTCTCATCAAAGCGGGGTAGCCAGAACATGGCAAACTGTCCCGGATAGGCGCCCTCAAGCGCTGTGTCCAACATGAACGTCTTGGTCCGGTAGTTTTCCTCACGCACCTCAATAATCGTCGCTGCCTGCGGCAATCCCGATCCCATCATCTGTATTCTCCGCTTCTTCAGCCACAGATTGGTACAGGTGACCCTACTGCAAAAAGGTCTTTTTCACCACGGAGACACGGAGGGGGCACAGAGGTTCACAGAGGAAAATCCTCTGATTATCTGGGTCCATCTGTGGCCAAATGGTCGTTTTTGCAGTAGAGTCACAGATAAACACAGCGTATTCCTCTTCTATCCGTGTTTATCCCTGTCGATCTGTGGCTCTGTTTTTACTTCCTTGCTCGCAACGAAAATGATCGTCTGTGGCACCATTCGCATACTCGTCAACGGATCATCGACGGGCCAGATTTCGTCGAGCATCTCGATTGGCGGCTCCGGTTCCAGCAGACGACTTAGCGACAATCCGGCAGCCAGCAGCATCTCGCACCACTGGCCTATCGAACGGTGGTACGACTGCATCGCGGTGCTGCTCTGGCCGAAGGTCCAGTGCATTGGACTGCTGTCGAAGTAGCTACGCACTGGATAAATGCTGACCGCGTCCTCTTCGTCATCGTGAAAGCAGTCTCGAAACGGGTGATCCAGGCTGAAAATAAGCCGACCACCGGGTTTCAGCAGGCGTGCACATTCGTCTAGGCAGCTTTCTATGTCGGCCACATATTGAAAGGCGTAGGTGCTGAAGAGAATGTCCCAGCACTCCTTCTCAAACAGGGCCAGGTCCGTCATGTCAGCCTGGACAAAGGCGACGTCGACTCGTTCCTGCACGGCTAGCCTTTGTGCGAATTCGATCTGGGTGTCGCTCAGGTCGACGCCGGTGGCGATGGCCCCCTGCTTGACGAAGGCAATGCAGCATTGCCCACCGCCGCAACCAAGCTCCAAGAGATGCCGTCCACGTACGTCGCCGAGCAGTCGCAGTTCATTCTCCAGCGGCGCCCACGGTCCATAGTGCGCGCTATCGGTGCCAATTTCGTGAAGAGACTGATAGGATTCGCTGTTTTCGTTCCAAGCCCTGCGCATGTCGACCATGATTCATCCATGCTACCCGAATCGAGAGGTGAATCCAAACTAAAGCCGCTCCGCTTCCTCTTTAGCGATCCGTACCCAGCGCACGACCCGTCGTGGATCGTTGCCAATGGTATGCGTATCTTTCAAGATCGCCTCGACTCGGCATTCTTTGGTCACTTCAAAGTCGCGACGCAGCGTTTTGCGGATCTGATCCTCATCGAAATCCTCCATGGCCACGTCAGCCGGATGTGGCTTCATGGAGAAGACGTAGCGGTCACCGAGTTGCTCGGCAAAGAATTCTCTATCCGCCCAGGGTGATACCGAGATACGACGCAGGCGCGGCAATTGCTTGACAATGTGCCAGCGCTTGTCCAGCGGTTCACAGCAGCCGTAGCAGTTGAGCCCGAAGCGATCCAAAAGCGGCAATTGATAGGGGAAGACAAATTCCTCGAACATGCGCGGCGAGATGGCGACTGTCTCTTGGCTCTCGGCGAAGCCCCATAGATCGCCGGTTCGAACCTGACCGTCAACGTTCTGCTTCGGCAGTTGATCAGACCAGCCGAAGCCGCCGGACCCGACATATTCGCCGCCGTTGTTGAGGCTGAGGAGATTGCGTGACTCCAGGCTATCCAACACCGCCAGCGAACCGTCTCGGAGCACGCCCATCAGGTGGTGGATCAGGTCGGGGTCGTCAATCATGTCATACATCAATTGGGAAAGACCGCGCCAGTTGGCCAGTTCCCAGGTCATGCCGAGCGACCACCACCAGGAAGTCCGCAGGCGAACGGCGAGGAGGTCGTCCAGCAACTCGCTCGCAAGGTCGACTATCTGACTGGTTGCCCCTTCATCCACCACGATTTCTGGAAAATGGAGTCTTTCCAGATCGTCACGTGACTGAATTGGAGGCTTCCACGTGTAGGCGCCGCCCTTCTGTCCGCCGATCCGTTCCACATCTACGCCCCAGCCGGTGGTTGTGTAGACGTGGGCTATGTCGAAGACGGGCTGGATGACGCGATCATCCTTCATCACTGCGCCCCAGAAGATCTCCTTGCGTAACCGCATCTCCCACATGCGCGCCAACTCGCCGTGACAGGTCAACGACTCCGGCGGAAAGATCTCGTTCCAACCGTTTTCGGGATCGCAAAAAATTAGGGGGCGTGTCGCTTCCAGCGCATTGTGGCGTCGCCAAAGGTCGCGCTTCTTGTCTTCAACAGGACGTGCAGCTAGCTCAGCTACGTCGGCTGCAAGGGACCGTAGTGTTCGTCGGTCTTGATCTGAAATGACAAGCGGGATCTGTTGGCGCGCAAACGGGGATGAGTCGGTGAACTGCATGGATTCCCTCCACTTTGACCAGCGAGAATTTGACCAGTGAGAATCTGACCAGTGAGAATCTGACCGATGATAAGAGCGATTGACTGATCATGGATGAAAAGCCGGCAGATGTCCAATCGGCGGAATTTGGGAGGAGCGTGCGGGGAGGAGGGATCGTAGTAACGACTTCAGTCGTTGATGTGATGAACGACTGAAGTCGCTACTACGAAAAGCTTTAACGAACTTCTACCAGCTCAACTTCAAAGATCAGTGTGGCGTTGGGCGGAATGACGCCGCCGGCTCCTGCTGCTCCATAGGCCAGCTCACTCGGAATGACCAATTGACGCTGGCCGCCTGGCTTCATGCCGGCTACGCCTTCGTCCCAGCCTGGAATGACCTGGCGTTGACCCAACCCGAAGACGAAGGGTTCGCCCCTGTCGAGGGAGCTGTCGAACTTGGTACCGTCTTCCAGCCAACCAGTATAGTGTACGGCAACCTGCTGGCCGGCCTCGGCGGCAGCCCCTGAACCTTCCACCATGTCGTAATACTGAAGTCCACTCTCAGTAGTGCTGAAGTCGGCTTCCGCAATCTCTTGGGGCGCAGCGGGCGCGCCGGGAGGGCCGTCCTGCACGTCGACCAACTCGACGTCGAAGGTCAGCGTAGCGTCGGGCGGGATGGCGCCGTTGCCGGCCCCTTGCGCACCATAGGCAAGCTCGCTCGGGATCACCAACCGGGCCTTACCACCGGTTGACATGAGAGCGATGCCTTCGTCCCAACCGGGGATGACCTGGCCGGCGCCCAGCACGAAGTCGATGGGGTCGCCGCGCTCGACGGAGCTATCGAAGACCGTGCCGTCTTCCAACATGCCTGTGTAGTGCACGGAGACTTTGGTTCCCGCCTCGGCAACGCGGCCGGTGCCGGCCACTTCCTCAATATATTGCAGACCGCTCTCGGTCGTCATACCCTCTCCTTCGCTACTTGCTTCTGTGGAATCAACCGAACTGTCGACGGGCGTTGGATCGGAAACCGTGCCGGCCGTCTGCTCGACACCGACACACGCACCCAACACAAATACCAGTGTGATCAAGAGCGAAACCGCAAAGCCTCGCCTCATAACCGCAATGAAACTCATCTACCTGTACCTTTCTAATATTCGGCATCGGAGGCTAGATTTCCGCTACCTGTGTAAATGACGCATCGGTAGATTGTACCCGTCGACAACAATTGGGGCCAAATCAACCCGGTCCTGATGGCTGTCTAGCTCGACGCTATCCATTTCTTGGAAGTCCGATGAGATGTTGCATGCAGGATGGCTCTGGCTTACAATCAGACCTAGATCGTGTCACTCTCACAACATGAAGAAGATTGATTCCCGTGCCCGAATACAGGTTGCTCCAGCACAAGGATTTTGAGCGTTCGCTGCGAGACCTACCGCCCACGACCCAACGAAAAACTGTCTGGGCGCAGGTCCTGCTAGGCACGCGCGGCCGGACGCCCAACGTCAAAGGAACAATGGGGCGCAACGCTCGCTGGCGACGAACGCCGGTGCAGGGCAATCATTACTACATGTGGTGGATTCCCCAGAGCGAGAGCATTCTCTCCGGGGCCGCCAATGGAAGCGCCGGTGTCGGCGCCAGGAATGGGTCCACCGACGCCAATGGCACGGCTATGCAGAATGGCGTTGCCGACTCGGTCAACACCATTCTGGTTCACTCGGTACGTCATCATGATGAGACTGACCAACCGATCCAGGTCGGCGACCTCTCTGAGTATCGAACCATCCCCGTCGACAGTCTTGACCCCCGCTATGACGAACAGCACGAAATCAGCGAGTATTTGGGCGCCGGCGATGTTTCAGTGGCCACCATCAAGGGGCTGCCGGGCAGCGGCAAGACGATTGCACTGCTCTATTTGCTCAAGGATCTGCTTAACCAGCCCGGCGACGGACAGATCCTCTATGTCACCTACACCCCGCGTCTCAAACGCGCAGCGCTGGAATTTATCGAGTCTCAATACGCCGGCGATCATGTAGAGATTCTCAAACGCGTCCGCATCGCCACCCTCAACGAGATCATGCGCGACCTGACCGGCGTCTTTACCTATGCCGAACCTTTCGCCGAACTGGACGAATTCTACACCTTCATCGAACGTCAGAACCCGGCCGATCTCGGTCCCTGGCGCAGGTATCCACGTACCCTTTTCACTGAGATTCGCGCCTACCTGCTCGGTCAGGATTTCCCCAACAGCTATGATCGGGCGCAAGAAAATCGGGGCGGCGGCGGTATCGATGTCGTCGAGTATGCCGAGGACCGGGGCATCGATCTCGAGGCGGCAGAGATCGCTTCAAGGATGGCTGACCGTGTCCGGCATTTGCGTTTCTTTCGAGATCAAGCTGCCGCCCATCGGGCGTTGGCCCAACTCATCAGTGGCAAAACCCCGGCCTGGCTGGCCAAGCTGGATGCGCTCGTCATCGATGAGGTGCAGGATCTCACCTTGCTTCAGATCGCCTTCCTCTCTGAGATGGTCCGAGCGCGGACCCATATTGACAGCAAACGTCCCATGCGTTTCGCTGTGGCCGGTGATGAATCTCAGATCGTTCAGCCCAGCGGTTTTGATTGGGGCATGACCAAATACATGCTGGGTGAGCAACTGAAGGTGTGGCCGGATGAGTTCAATTTTGAGTATCAGCGTCGCTCGCCTGACAATCTAGCCGATCTGATTGACAACAGTTGGTCGTTCTACGCCCGTCTGCCCAAGCAACTGCGTCCCAGTGCGCGTAGCCAGCGGGCGATCGGCGATCCCTCCGCCGATGTCGCCAACCAGGGCCGGATTTTCCTCTCTGCCGTGCCATCGGCCGAGGCCTCAACCGTCGAGCTTGAAGCGATTAGGCAGCAGTTCATTGCCGCTGAACGGGATCTTCCACCCTTTCTTGATGACGATCTGCCCCAATCCGATCAACTTTGGGCAGCATTGCTCAGCGAGATATCTGAGCGGCCTGGGAGAGCATTGGTCGACCTGACCGAACAACTGCGATCTGACAGCCACAGCGACGCCATTGAAGGCGCAGACGAGATCATTTTCCTGCCGCGTGAAATCAAGGGGTTGGAGCGAAGTACTATTCTTATCCATGGTCTTAACAGTGCCTACGAGCGAGCTATCAGCCTCTGTGACGATACCGGCGACGGCAACATACCTCGCTTTGAAGCCCGAAGACTTTTTGACGAAATTCGCGTGGCCTTGAGCCGCTCCACAGACAACCTTGTGCTGCTGGAGGCTTCTGATGCCCCGGTCTTGCAAGCGTTGGACATCGAGTATGTCGATGGGTGTGTCGAGATCGGCTGGGCTGACTTAGTTGAGACGTTGCAGACTGAGGAGATGTCCGAGCTTGAGGCGGTCGAAGGCTATCTGCGCGAGGTAGAAGATCTCTTTGAGCGTGACAAGTGGGAACAGGCCTTCGCCCGCAATCGCAGAGCCTATGCCATGGCCCTGCGCATGGGTGACCGTGCCCTCCAGCGTGAGGCAGACGTTCAATATGCGAGTGGCATTCTGCTTCAGGCTGATACATTCCTCTATCGCAATCGCTGGCGCGAGGCCCATGAACGCAATCGTGAAGCCCGAGAATTCGCAACCCATCTCAACGATTCGACGCTGTGGCGACGTATCGATGAACAACGCGACCTGATTGTCCAGGAAGCGACCGGCCAGGTGCGCACATTCTTGGATGCGGCCGAAGGAGAGCGTCAGCAGAAGCAGTTTGACCAGGCCTACGAGCACGCCAAATTGGCCTACGATCTCGGTGTCATCGTCATGGATTCGACGATCCGCCAGAATGTCAGTGATGCCATCGGCGATATCTGCTGGCAGTGGGCGGGCCATCTGATCGATACGAGCCAGGGCGAGGAAAGCGGGCGACGTGTGGCCGAACTGCTGGATGAGTCGGCACGCATCATGGAGCTTGAAGGCAATCGGGGCGGCGCCCACGGCCTGCGTATTCTGTCCCGTCGCTATGCTACACTGCCGTTGCGGGAGGAGTTGAACGATGAACAGGTTCTGGCGTTGCTTGGCCTGGCCCGCGACTATGTCGATGTTGTCTCCCCGCTTGAACCGGACCGTTCAGTCTATGCCTACGTCCAGCGCTGGTTGACTGACGCCTTTGCCAACCTCGGCGAACGATTTACCCTCTACTACGCCTGGGCGTCGACCGCCGAACTGATCGGCAACCTCATTGGTGACCCGAGCTATCAGTCGCGCGTGATTCAGTTGGAGCGGCGACTTGACACGATCCTGGATCGAGCGGGCCAACTCGGCAGCCTCTGGGACGGCGATGAGGATCTTGCCCGTTTCCGTGCCTTGGCTGCAGGTGTCCAAGGTCGTCACACGGAATCGTCTTTGGCTTGGGAGGAGATGGGCGATCTGCTGCGAGCCGCTGAACAGGCTCGCACCGCAGGCGACATGGAACGAGCCTACCAGTTGCTGCGCACGGCCCATGCCCCCATTTCTGAAGACCTGGCCACGACCATCAAGTTCTTGCGCCTGTTGGAACAGATCGAACTCAAAGGCTACGACTACAGCGACAATGAGCGCGAGATGCTGCGCGGTCGGTTGGAGCAATTGCGCTCCTCGCTTGAATCCGCCGGCGAGTAGTGTCATCCGCTAAGATAGCCGTCGCCTGAGCCTGTCGAAGGCAAAGGCGGTCTTGATGTCACGAGGGTAATTCTCATGCCAGCCTACCTTTACATCCTCGAGTGCGCCGACGGTAGTTACTATACCGGCAGCACGGGGGATATCGAAAGACGACTTTGGCAGCACCGGAATGGTAAAGGCGCGAAGTATACAAAGACGCGTTGATTAGATATTTGCCGAATTATTTGCCGAAAATCCTCAATGGAGGCCCGACATGAAAATGCTCAAGATTCTCATCATCGGCGGTAGCGGATTTGTCAGCGGCACACTGGCTGAGCGCTCATTGGCCGCAGGCCACGCTGTTTGGACGGTCACCCGCGGCCAACGGCCAGTCCCTGATGGTGTCAATTCCCTGGTCGTCGATCGTAGCGACCGTGACGTATTCGCTCGAAACCATCGGCCACGTCAACATCCATTGGGATCTGGTTGTCGATTGCATCGCCTTCGCACCGGCCGATGCCGAGCAGGACGTCGATGTCTTTCGCGAACGCGCAAAGCACCTTGTCTTCGTCTCCACCGATTTCGTCTACGAGCCGACGGCGCGCCGCTTTCCCCAAGCCGAGGAGGGCGTCTTTCAGACCGGCGGCTATGGCGGCAAGAAGCGTCGCTGCGAGCTCGTCTTCATCAACAGTGACTGCGGCGATATGGCCTGGACCGTGGTGCGCCCTTGCCACATCTATGGGCCTGGATCGCAGTTGGGCTGCCTGCCCTTGCATGGCCGAGATCCGAAACTGATCGCCAAGATACAGGCAGGAGAGACGCTTGAGTTGGTCGGCGGCGGGCACTTCCTCCAACAGCCGATCCTGGCCCGCGATCTGGCCGACCTGATCTTGAGCGCCGCCGGCAACCCAAACAGCCATAACCAGATTTTCTGCGCCGCCGGTCCCGATATTGTCGAGTCTGTCGACTACTACAAGATCATTGCCGACGTACTCGGTGTCGAACTATCGGTCGCTGAACTGTCGGTCGCCGACTATCTGGCGGCCAATCCCGATGCTGCCAATTTCCTCTGCCACCGCATCTACGACATGAGTAAACTCATCGACGCCGGCCTTCAGGCTCCGTCGACTTCATTGCAAGAAGGCCTGGCCGAACACGTCGCCAGTTTGGTGATTGGGGCTTAGGGATTAGGGATTAGGGATTGGTGATTTGGTGCTTCAGCTAACCCGATCCCCAATCCCCATACACCCAGAAAGGAAAACAGATGTTCATCGTCCATGTGTTTGTGCATGTGAAACCTCAATTTGTCGAAGCGTTCAAGGTCGCCACCCTCGAGAACGCGCGTAACAGCGTCCAGGAACCGGGCATTGCGCGTTTTGATGTAGTCCAACAGCAGGATGATCCGAACCGCTTCGTGCTTGTCGAGGTCTATCGCACCGCCGATGATCCGGCACGGCACAAGGAGACCACACACTACGCAACCTGGCGCGACACAGTGGCCGAGATGATGGCCGAGCCGCGCAGCGCAATCAAATACGATAGTGTTTTTCCAGACGAGCGCGGCTGGGACATGGTTGAGTGAGCGGGCCATGTCAAACGAGACCTTGATCTTTGAATTTGCCACCGCCGGGCGCATTCTCTTCGGCGAAGGAACGCTAGCCAAGGCCGGCGAAATTGCCCAGGGCCTGGGCCGACGCGCGCTTGTGGTTCACGGCAGTATGCCCGAGCGGATCGAGCCGCTTCTCGCCCTGCTTGCCGTGCACGGGCTGCGGGTTGCCACTTATGCGGTCACCAGCGAGCCGACCGTGGATGTCGTACTTGCCGGGGTCGAGCGGCGCGTGCGCAGCGGTCGGATCTGGTCATCGGCATGGGCGGCGGCAGCGTGATCGATGCCGCCAAGGCGATTGCCGCCTTGCTACCCAACGCGGGTGATCCCCTTGACTATCTGGAAGTGATCGGCCGGGGTCTACCGTTGGCCAACGACTCTGTTCCGATGATTGCCATTCCGACCACGGCGGGAACCGGCGCTGAAGTGACACGCAATGCAGTGCTGGCCTCACCGTCGCATCGAGTCAAGGTCAGTCTGCGCAGCGTGTCTATGTTGCCCGATGTGGCCATTGTCGATCCGGAACTGACCTTGTCTGTTCCCAAGTCGGTGACCGCTTCCACCGGCCTGGACGCGCTGACTCAATGCCTGGAACCCTTCGTATCGCATCTGGCTACGCCTTTGACTGACGGCTTCTGCCGGGAAGGTTTGGCGCGGGCCGCCCGCTCACTCTCGCGTGCCTATCATCACGGCGGCGATGTGGCTGCGCGACGAGATATGGCACTGGCCAGCCTCTGTGGTGGCCTGGCATTGGCCAATGCGAAGCTCGGTGCGGTCCATGGCTTTGCCGGGCCCATCGGCGGCATGTTCGACGCGCCTCACGGCGCGGTCTGCGCCCGCCTGTTGCCGCTGGTGATGGAGGCCAACGTGCGAGCATTGACGGACCGCCAACCGAACTCACCGGCGCTGGCCCGCTATGTCGAGGTCGCCCGAATCGTGACTGGCCGGGCCGATGCAGGCATCGCCGACGGTGTTGAATGGGTGCAGGCGCTCTGCGATGAACTGGGGATGCCCGGCTTTGCGAGCTATGGCATGACGGAGAATGATCTGGCCGACGTCGTGGCCAAGGCCATGCCGTCAAGCAGCATGAAGGGAAACCCGATTGCGTTGACGGAAGAGGCGTTGATTGAGCTGTTGCAGGCCGCTCTGTAGGCCGGAAACCGGCCAGTTCGGGGCGTGCGTAGAATGTCTGGGTTCAACAGGATTTTATGTGGTTGACAAGGCCCGCACCGCCATAAATGGACCGGTGCTACGTAACAACGCCCCGTAAACGGGGCTGGTAGCTGGACAAGCAAGCTGGGTTTAGCGGGCGTCGTTCAATCGCACGGGGGGCTTTAGGCTGCTCCGGAAACAAAGATACCTCTGTGAAAGTCCCCGGCACTGCCCACAAACGGGATCTCTTGACCAGACTTCGACTGGGCAGTGCCGGGGACTTTGGGAGAATCATTCCCTTGGATTGGCCTTAGCCTCGTGCGGATTCGTCATCTACATCAGATCTGAAAGAGCCAATGTCTGACTTCCGAGTCTGATACCGACTCCGCTATTCCCGCAACAGGTCTAGCAGCTCTCTCTCCCGTTTCTCCGCCAGCCCTGCACGCCACTCATACCCGTCATCCCGCGTCGCCTGCCATGCCATGGTATCAGCGATGGTCTCCTGCAGGGGGTGGAACGTCAGCCCATTGACAAGGGCCTTGCTACAATTGGCCTGCATCATCCCCGCGTGTGCTGCGGGTACCCAGAGCGGCATTTCCACGAAGGGTGCAACGTTGTGGGTGATCAGTAATTGCTCGTCTGCCCATGTGAAAGTGGCGTCGCTGTTTGTGGCGTCAACGCATGCTTGCAGAAAATCCACCATGGTTAATGGGTTTGCCGGTCCCGTCACGTTGAAGACGCCGGTGACATTGGCCTCCACGGACCGGATAATCCACGCAGCGAGGTCGCGCACATCAATGAACTGGACGATCTGTCTCGGGTTGCCCGGCGCCAACACAGTGCCACCCCGCGCAATCCGTGCCGGCCAATAGGTGAAACGGTCGGTGGGGTCGTGAGGCCCCACGATCAAACCGGCGCGCACATTGAGCACCCGGCCGGGTATGGCGGCTTCCGCTGCTTGCTCACAGAGCGCCTTGAGCGGCCCATAGGTCTCGCCGTCGATCACTTCCACGCTCTCGTCGGCCAGCGTGCCTACGGCTGCGGCTTCGGTGATGCCCGGCATTGAATCGTCGGCGTAGACCGAGATGCTGGAGATGAACGTGTAGTGCTTCACGCAGTCAGCGAGAAGCTCAGCGGCAGTCTGTACCAGACGGGGAACATAGCCACAGGTGTCGATGACCGCGTCCCACTGATGACCCTCCAGCGCGGTGAGATCGCCATCGCGGTCGCCGCGCAGCTTCTCGACATCGGGAAACAGATCGGGATTGTGTTGTCGCCGGTTGAATAGCGTGATTTCATGACCGCGTGTTTTGGCGATGTCGACCAGATGTCGCCCTAGAAAAATTGTCCCGCCCAGGATCAGGATTCGCATTTGCTTTCGCCTTTCTTTCACCATCCTGCTCGCATTGACACCCGAATCGTACCGCACTTATACTTGGTCTACAATCGTCATATCCCGACTACTTGGAGTATTCAATGCGCACACAGCCCGACTATTTCTACAACCAGTCTGCCGTCATCCCGTTTCGCTTTCGCCGCGACAAACTGGAGGTGCTGTTGATCACGTCAAGGCGTCGGAAGCGCTGGATCATACCCAAAGGGATCGTTGAGCAGGATCTGACGCTCAATTGCGTCCGCACAGAAGGAAGCCTGGGAGGAAGCAGGCGTCGAGGGAGTCGTATGTGGGCCGTCGCTTGGGAGCTACGAGAACGATAAGTGGGGAGGTATCTGCCATATCGCCGTCTATGCCATGAAGGTCAAGACTGTCCACGATACCTGGCCGGAGGATGATCGGAATCGAGAGTGGGTGGACGTGAAGACAGCTGCTGAGCGGGTACGTGATACCGATTTAGAGACAATGATCTTGGCCCTGCCCTCTGTTGTGCAAGAGAACTTCTAGGCGTGACTCTGAAGTACGATCCCTATGTGATCCAACTGGCTGAACTCTTTGCCGAGAACCCGATCTGGGTTCAAGCCATGCAATCTGTTGCCGAAGGCGCTGCGAGCAATGTCTATTTCAGCCACCTACCCGGCAGTGTATGGCAGCTGGTCAAGGAGCGCGATGCAGTCAGCCTCCGAAGCGGTCGCGGCGAGAACCCTGACTTTGTCTTCCGCTTCACGCCTGCTTCCATCGATGCACTGGCAACGACTGAGGCCAACGGTGCAGATGACGTCGCTGTCCAGCTCTTCTCGCTCATCCTTGATGACGATCCGGCGCGGCGCGTCGGCTTTCGTATTGTGGCTCCGTTCACAACGCTGATCCGACATGGGCATCTGCAATTGGTCATCAAGAGCGGCCCTAAGACGCTGGCCTTCGGCGCTTCACACGGCATCTTTACGCTCTGGCAATTGCGTTCCTTCGTCAAACGAATTCGATCGACAGAGCCTGAGCCGTGGGAGATTTGAAAGCTATGCCCCGTCGCGCGTCCCTTCCGACTCACAGCCCAACAGCAAGCCATTGTCGACCACAATACGGGGCCTGCCCTTGTCTATGCAGTGGCTGGGGCCGGCAAAACAACGGCCATGGTCCATCGCATCGCCCGCCTTGTTGAAGAGGGGCGATACGCCCCCGGCAGATTCTGGCGACCTCCTACAACCGTGACGCCGATCGGCAGATCGAGATTGCCCTGGGGCGATGGCCTTTTGGTCATGACGTACAGGTCAAGACATTGCATGCACTCGGCTATTCAATTGTCCAACTGGCCATCAAACGAGGTCTGCTGCCGGCGTATAATTTGGCAGCCGCGACACGGAGTCCCGCCGCCATTGAGCGTCAACTGTTGGCGGCGACGCTTGCCTCCGCACAAAGCGAGCGTCCTGCGGGTGCAGTACAGCTCCAGCAGACTGATCCGGAGGACTTTCTGCGCTTCGTGCGCTCTTGCAAGAGCGGCCTTCTCTATCCGGACTTGCGCTCGTTGCGTCTTTCTCGCCGGCGCCGCAAGGCGGCCCGGCGAGCCGAACCGCCGCCGGACAGACCTCACTACGTCGATCTCTATCGTCGCTTCGAGGCCATTCGAGAGGCTGAGCAGCTGCTGACATTTGACGACATGTTGATGATGGGCTGGGAGACGCTCGCACGACATGACGATCTGCTGGAGATGGTGCAGCGGCGCTATCGCACGGTGCTGGTCGACGAGTTCCAGGATGCCAATCGTGCCCAGGCCGAGATCCTCGATCTGATCACCGAATCTCATCGCAACTATATGGTCATCGGCGACGATGACCAGACCATCTACGAGTGGCGCGGGGCCGATCCGTCCTATCTGCGTCGATTCAAGCGGCGCTATCGTCGCGCCGCCACTTACTTCATGACCGAGAATTTCCGCGGTCAGGCCTCGCAGATTGTGCTGGCCGATCAACTCATGCAACACGAACCGCAGCGGCAACGCAAGATAATGCAACTCGTGCGCGGTTTTGGCGGCGAAACCGGGTTGGATATCCACGAGAACGAGATCGAAATGGCACGGGCCATTGCTCGCCAGATCTCGCTTCTGCGTGACGATGGCATTGCGCTTGGCGACATGGCGATTCTGTTGCGGATCAATGGGCAAGCGGCTCTGCTGGTCGATATGCTGCGCTCTGTCGGGATCGCCACCAGCATGGTCGTTGATGAGACTGTTGATGAGGTCGGATCGAGGAATAGCGGTACGGTTCGCCGCACACCGACCGATCGAGTCACCATCACCACGATTCACAGAGCCAAAGGACTGGAATGGCCGATTCTCTTTGTGCCCGGATGCAATGCAGGGTTGATTCCGCTGTCTAAGTCGCAGAACGAGTCTGAAGAACGCCGGCTTCTCTATGTCGCTGTGACGCGCGCCAGCGAACGCCTCTATCTGCACGCCACTTCAGACAAGCCGCTCTCTGCGTTTCTTGAGCAGTCTGACTGCCGAACGATTTTGGATGCCACGGCCGCCGTCGAGCATGCGCTTTCGCTCAATCCCAACAAATGGACACTGGATGACTTTGTCGCCGTCGGCATCAACGTCAAACGACTCTATCTTGCTGACTACTTCGTTGAACGATGGCGGGCCCCGGCTGCCCGCCGCCGAGCAGTTGCTGAGGCAATTCTTCGCTTCTATGCCACGTTGCGTGGACAGGGGCTTTTTCGCAAACTCGGCCTGAAGAGAGGCGACGTGGAGATGTGGCGACATGTGGCCGGTCGACCGGTCACCGAATCGCCGCTGGAGCGACCGGACATTGATGCCGCGATCCGCCGGCTGCTCTGATGGTCCGCTATCGTGAACGTGGGCGAAAGCAGTGGGTCAGTCGAGTTTGTCAAAGATCGTCCTGCGCATGGCCTGCTCAGTCAAGCGGGGCGCAAGCCGGCCAAAGAGGGCAAATGCCCGATTCCCGATGCCGGGAGCGAGCGTGCGGCGTCGTCGTTGGGACGCCTTGACCACATGACGCGCCAATGTTTCCGGTGCCATACGGCTTGATTCACGGCGGTTGTCCGGGCTATAGCGTCGAGCATGTTCGGTTCGTGTCGGCCCTGGAAAGACAGTCAGTATACTGATGTCCTGGCCGGTCAACGCCACCGAGAGGCTGCGTGCATAGGAGACGATTCCGTCTTTGCTGGCCGCGTATACAGCCGCGCCGGGATAGCCCACAAACGTTGAGAGCGACGCTAGGCAGATGATCTGTCCACCGGGTGTTAGGCGATCGGTCCTGAGCAGCCCCGCAGTGAGCAACAAAGGCGCTCGCAGGTTGATTTCGAGCACTTTGAACTGGGGTGCGAGCGGCTGCTTGTCAAAAGCGCCGACAGCGTTGATGCCGGCGTTGTGTACGAGGAGGTCGATGGGTGGCCGGGTGGCCAATTGCGCGGTCACCCGTTCAACGTTCTCGGATGTAGACAAGTCTGCGATGAGAAATCGTGCCGCCCCGCCCCGATTGATGATCTCGGCCTGGGTGCGCATAGAGCGCTCGCTATCAATGTCGATCCCGGTGATTGAATAGCCGGCGGCAGAGAACGCCAGTGCAAGCGCCCGTCCGATGCCGTCTGCTGCTCCGGTAATGACACAGTGCGGCTGCTGACCTGATGTTCCTATGTCGGACTCTGAGCCTATGTCGCTCGTGGCGCCGCCTGGCGCTTCAATGGCTCCGATTTCAGGTGCAGCCTGCTTCGCGGACCTGGCACGCATGAGTCGTTCAACCGTGTCCGGCATCAAGTTCCCTGCCGCCAGCCCCAGCCGATTCGTGGACCCAAGGGCTTGCCGTCGCGGCCCGCGTTCAATGACATGCTCAAGCTGGGCCGCAACTTCGTCTACCGATGAAAACCGCGCTTGTTCCTCTACGGATAGGTCCATGCCGCTCTTTGCGTGCATGCTGGTGCGTGTCGCGCCTGGGTGAACCAAGTGTGCTGTCGCGGCGCTGCCGGCTGCCGAGAGCTCAATTTGGAGGTTGCGCACGAAGCCATCGAGCGCGGCCTTGGTGGCAGAGTAGACGGCGTAGTCTGGACCGGGAAGCACGGAGGCCACTGAGCTGATGTAGATGAGCTTGCCGCCGCAGCCATCGACCATTGGCAAAAGCGCATGGGTCAGCGCAATCGGCGCTTTGAGGTTGACGGCGATCAGTTGGTCGATGTTTTCTGTCGTCTGCTCGCGGATCGGTCCGACATAGCCGACGCCTGCATTGTGCACGAGCAGATCGATCCAGCTGATCTGCCGGTCGCTGAGCCACTGTTCGATTGCCTCAGCGCAGTCTGCGCTTGCCAGATCAACTTGACAGTAATTTTCTTGATTGAAGAATGTTGCGTCAAGATCGCCTAACGATCTGCGTCCAACCAGCACGAGCCGTTCACCCGATCGCGCATAGCGCTGTGCAAGCGCCAGACCGATGCCATCGGTGGCGCCTGTGATCAAGACTGTCCGACCTGGTTCGTTGCTCGGCATAGAGTTCCCCTGTTCTATTCTGGCCAGCGGCGTTGCATGCCAGGGGTGAGTATCTGTATGCGCGCAGTGGGTCCTTCCGGACCGGCTGTGAAGGCAATCATCATGGCTTTGCCCTCCACGCTAGACGCATCCCCGGCTGCACCACCATCTTTGATTGACATGCTCTTCACCTCCGCCACCTTGATCGAATCTGTGTCGAAGTCATATATGGCCTGCACAGGATGGTCCAGCGCAAGCAGACGGACACCGGATTGACTCAGTGACGCCAGAAGGGCGTTCAGGTCCGGCACAGCCAAAACATCATCAATTACCGTTGTGCGCGGAATCAAGTTGAGTCCGGCAGTGACGCCGTCCTGGAGCATGGATCCTACTGTCGCTGTTGCAGGCCCGAAAAGAGCCAATGTTAGGGACTCCTGGGCTAAATGTCCAAGCACATCGATGAGCCGTCGACCTGCGCTGCTCAGCAACTCGGACGGCGTCAGGTCGATGATGGCCAGGCTGATGGCATCAAAATTGAGCCGGCTGAGGCGTGGTCCCGTTACGTCAATGGACAGCAACTCGGGCAGTTGGCTCTGCAACGGTGCGGCAAGGTCGCTTTTGCCGGTCGTGAGCAGGACGACGATCATCTCGCCGACGTGGCTGCTGATGGAATGAACCAGTGTTTCGCTGTCAGAATAGAGTAGAATTCCCATGGCAAATCCAATGATCTTAGTGAGTGTCCGCAAAGAACCTCCGGGAGGGGGTTACGAAGCTTTGGCTGAACGAGGTGGGTCTGACCCCCTCCCGGAGGTTCAAGCCGCTAAGTTCTTTGCGGACAGTTACTTAGTAGATGCTTACTTTGGCTCCAAGAATGCGTTTGACCACAAACAGCACAGCGAAAGAGATCGACATCAGGATCACGGACAACGTCAGAGCGATATCCAGATCCAATTCGAACCCGAGATAGATGGCCAGCGGCATGGTCTGAGTGCGGCCGGGATAATTCCCCGCAAAGATGATGGTTGCGCCAAATTCACCCATAGCGCGTGCCCATGCCATGATCATGCCGGTCAGCAGAATGCCCCAGGACAACGGGATGGTCACATAGCGAAATGTCTGGAAGTTGCTCGCGCCGTCTAGCCGTGCCGCCTGCTCAAGCGTACGATTGACGCTGCCGAATCCGGACTTGGCGTATTTGACATAAAATGGAATAGCGACAAAACTCTGAGCCAATACCACTGCGGTCCAGGTGAAGGCGATCTCGATGCCTAGATCGGCCAATGTGCTGCCCAACAATCCGCGCCGTCCGAAGGCCATGAGCAAGGCGATGCCTGCAACCGCAGGCGGCAGGACCAGCGGCAGATCGACCAGCGTGTCAACCAATGTGTAGCCTGGGAAGCGATAGCGGGCCAGGAGGAAGCCCAACGGCGTGCCGGCAACGAGTGCGATACACAACGTCGCCAGCGTTGTTGTCATGCTCAACGCGATGGCCTGTGCGACCTGGGGCGTGAAGAGTGTGCTCAACAATGCTGCCGGCGTGATGCGCAGGATCAACGCCAGGAGTGGGACGGACAGAAAGAGCAGAAGAGGGCTACTGGCGAGCAGCAAGAGTGCGAAACTGCGATTGTGTTGCCATGATCGATTCATGGTTGTGTGTCGTTCGCTACTGTATTCAAACGCCAGTCACTCTAGATGGTCTATCCTGGATACCCGATCATTGTTCCAGGCTGGTCTCAGGCAGAAAGCCATGCTCGACCAAAATTGATTGTCCTTCGGCCGAGCGTACAAAGCTGACGAATGCGTCAGCAAGTTTCAACTCGTCTGAGTCGTCCAGAGGCGCTATGGGGTAGCCGGCTGATACGTTTACGGAATCCGGTATCGCGAAGCTCGTCACCTGGTCGGCGCGCCGGGCAATATCGCTGCTGTACACGATCCCGGCATCGGCTTCGCCCAGTACCACCTTGCTTAGCACGGCACGAACGTTCTGCTCGTAGGAGACGACATTGGCCAGGACAGCGTCGGCAAATCCTGGCGGAAAATCGGCTGAGCCTGCAGTGTTTGTCAAAAACTGTCGCGTGTATCTGCCCACGGGCACTGCCTCTGCGGCGACAATCAGTTTGCTGCCGGGCTCGGCCAAGTCGAAAACAGATTCAATCATTGCCGGATTCTCGGTCGGCACGATGATCACCAGTTGGTTGCCTGCAAAGGGAACGGCCTGCGCCGGCGTGATGCGGCCCGAGTTCACTGCCGTTTCCATCTGTGTCCAATTCGCACTGGCAAACAGATCCGCCGGTGCGCCCTGTACCAGCTGTTGCGCAAGTTGCTGCGATCCGGCGTAGTTGAATTGTACGTCCACCTGGGGATGCTTTGCTTCAAATGTCTGCCCCAATGTGCCAAATGCATCCGTTAGTGACGCCGCTGCAAAGACCATCAACTCCCCTGACAGTTCGGATGCCGCCTCGCTCGATTCTGTTTCCTGCGAATGAATCGGTGAAACGCAGCCCGCTAAGAGTGCGGCAAGCATTGCCAGCGCCAATAGAACCAGAATCGTCTTCAAACCAAACTCCTCACCGCTGCCGATCCGTACTGCTGCCGAGCCTCACCGATGTCACTGAAGTCGTGATTCTCTTCATGTGACGATAACCCTGTCCAACAGCCTATCATGGCGCCTGGCAGGGAATGTAGAGCAGGCTCCAGTCCGCCCTACGAAATCTGTCATGACTTTTTAGTATACTCCTGACGAGCACAAACGCACATTTTTGTCAGTAGGTCACGCCGTAAACGTGACAAGGTACGCGTGCGCGACGGATCTACGGAAGTCATGCTTTCATAGCGTCTATTGGGCGATCATCTCTGCGTAGCGTCATGTTCATCTGCCAGGAGTGAGAATGAGCGCAGACTCTGGAAGGCATCCTTGAAATAATCGTAGTCTCGGAGGATGCCCTCGTCCGTGAAGCCCAGCTTTCGCAGCAGGCCGGCCGAGGCCCTATTGTGGACCATCACCAGCGCCTCAATGCGATGAAGCTGCATGTCGTCAAATCCGATCTCGATCAGGGCTTCCAACGCCTCGGTCATATATCCCTGACGCCAGTAGGCGCTGGCTAGATCGTAGCCGATTTCGCCGCGGTGGGTGTGGAGTGCAACGAAGCCGCAGGTTCCGATCAACTGATCATCCTCCTTGCGAACGATGCCCCAGCGAATCTGGCGCTCGGACCTGTAGCTTTCCGAAAAATACTCAATCAGCTCAACTGCCTCGGCGATACGCGTGAATGTATAGAGGTCGTAGTATTGGGTAACCATGTCATCCTTGAAGATGGCCATGACGTCCTTTGCATCATCCGAAACAATCTGGCGCAGAATCAGCCGCTCGGTTTCATATTCAGGGAATTGAACAAAAATCTGGTCGATGGGATCATTCATGCTCGCTCAAACACCTTTCAGGTTGAATGTCACACTGGCGATTCTGTCAGCCCTGACCATGCCGTATCGCGTAGTGGTCTTCTGCTCAATGGAAAACTTCGCTTGATCACAGAACTGGATCAACGCTACACCGCTGGGCATTCTACCACAAGCTGTGCCGCCTTTTTCAGATTTGGCGGTGCAGCAATGCTGTTTTATATGATTTGGTCGATCTTCCGGAGTGTGGTTTGATTTCCCCATGACGAACGTCTGAATCGACGGTAGTATGCGGAACAAGGAGATCGAGTGACGCTCGAGCAGATAATTCTGATCCTATTGATTGCAGGCGCGACCGTTCTTTTTTTGACGCGCTGGCTGCCGACGGAAGTGACCTCGCTACTGATCATTGCCAGCCTGGGCTTCACGGGTCTACTCGATGCCAACCAGGCGCTGTCCGGCTTTTCCAGTACGGCAATGGTGACAGTCGCAGCCATGTTCGTGCTGAGCGGCGGCCTCCTGCGTACAGGTGCGCTTGAGGCAGTCACAGCCTTCTTGGTGCGATTCTCCAGTGGCAGCGTGCGTCGTCTCCTCACGTCGATCGGCCTGGTTTCCTCGACGTCAAGCGCATTTGTCAACAACACGCCCGTCGTCGTTATGTTGGTGCCGGTCTTGCTCTCGCTCAGTCGTCAGCTGCGCATCCGTCCAGCCAGATTGCTGATGCCGCTCAGCTATTTCTCGATATTGGGCGGCACCATGACGTTGTTGGGGACCAGTACCAACATTCTGCTAGATGACCTCTATCGCCAGGCCGGCGGGCCCGGATTCGGTATCTTCGAGTTTTTCCCGCTCGGCGTTATCTTCACCGTTATTGGAACAGTCTACGTAGTGCTGCTCAGCGACAGCTTGCTGCCGGACCGGACATCGCTCTCTGAGTTGGCCGGCGAGCGAGCACGCAATGCATATGTGACCGAACTATTGGTCCCAGCAGATAGTCAAGTGGTGGGTATGTCTGTTGACGCGGTCTTCTCAAGAATTGCCATGTTGGATAGGCCGCGGACGCCCGCCGTGCAACGACGACATCGGCGCATCGACAATGTCCGTCGACTGGGCGGAGATGAGGGCGACGATGAGCAAAAGACTGTTGAACTATTGCAGATCCTGCGAGAGCCGGTAATCTATCGCGCCGAGGAAACCAACGGGGTCACATTGGCTGAGGGTGATATGCTGATCGTGACCGGCACGGCAGGCGAGATTTCCAAGTTTGCGGAGGCGACCGGCACCTATCTGGCCCCGGTGCTAGAGGACGGCGAGCGGGTTCCGGTGGGTGATATCGAGAGCCAGGTCATGGAGGCCGTGGTGCTGCCTAATTCGTCCCACAACGGTCAACTGATCGGCGATCTGAAGCTCAACCGCCAATTTGGCGTCAAGATCATGGGGCTCCAGCATCGGGGGCGCCCATTTGTCTCTGGATTGCGTGATATTCGGCTCTCCGACGGCGATGTGCTGCTGCTGCAAGGAAAACCGGCCGGTTTGCATACAGCAGCAGAGAGCGGGAAACTGATGCTTGTCGAGGGCGTCGACAGCGGTATCCTACGCACCACCAAGAATCGCATCGCGCTGTTGATCATGGCGATGGTCGTGATTTTGGCCGTGTTGACGTCGATTCCTGTGGCGATACTGGCGTTGGGCGGCGCGTCAGCCATGATTATTACAAAATGTCTGCGTGTGGACGAGGCGATAAGCTCGCTAGATGCAGGGACGCTCTTTCTGCTGGCCGGTACCATTCCCCTTGGGTTGGCCATGGAGACGACTGGCTTGGCTCAGGATATTGTCGATCTAATGCTTCACTTTCTGGGCGATGCAAGTCCGGTCATCTTCCTCTCCGTCTTCTACCTGATGACCAATCTGCTGACCCAGATCCTTTCCAACAACGCGGTCGCTGTGCTGCTAATGCCCATTGGTCTCAGCCTTTCCGTCACCCTCGGCATCAGTCCAACGCCGCTGCTAATGGCGATAGCCTTCGGCGCCAGCGCCAGCTTCATGACGCCCATGGGCTACCAGACCAATGCCATCGTCATGGGGCCCGGCGGCTACACTTTCACGGACTATCTGCGCATTGGTGTGCCGCTGTCGATCATCCTCTGGCTGGTGGCCACGTTCATGATTCCGATCATCTATCCGTTGTAGGCGGGTTTGGTCAAGTCGGGGGTTGTTTCCCGATGCGGCGGGCGACCACAAGGGTCGCGCCCTACGGGGTCCCTGAGGTCAACACCGTCCGATAGACGACCGTCTCTTCAACTGCCTCGGGTGACCATGCCATCGGATGGTAGACACCCTCCCGGAACATGGCAATCTGGTTGTCATAATGATCGCTCATCGGGTGGCCGGACTGACCGCTTGTGGTGACTGTTTTGGTCCGATCCCAATCGCCCACCTCGTAGATCTGTCGATAGCTGGGTGTAATCTGGACCAGACCCAGGGGGAAATTGGGTGCGTGGCGCGTTTGCAACGGCGTGGTGCCGTCGCCGCCGATGGGAAAGGGGCCGCGGTTGAAAAAGCCTCGCAGGAAACGCGCACTGCCCAACTGATGCACGTAGCGGATCTGGTGGCTGCGGCCCCAGTCCCACTTGAGTGCACTGTCGCCCACTGTCTTGCGGATACGCTTCACGGCCAAGGTCAGCGCCTCATGCAACAACTGCTCCCGGGTGCGCGGGCGCCCCGTTTTGGCTTCCATGTACCAGGTGGACGAGTCGTTCTCGCTCAAGATCTGCAACAGACGCACTTCGGCGCGTGACATGAAGCCGTTGGTCGGCGCAAATGGGCTGTCTGAGATGCCGAGAAAGCCGGCTCGTGGCGGGCCAACCTTGTCGCCGAAGGTCATTTCGAGGAGATAGAGCAGCATGTAGTGGAAGACCAGAGCGGCCTCGCTGTCGGTATCCATTCTGTAATTCCAGTTGCGGATGGCGTTGAGCGCCACTTTTTCAAATGGGTCCTCACTGTGCAGAAGGCCGATCCACGGCGCCAGTGCCTCGGCAAAGGTGCTGCCGGTATCGAGCTGCATCGCTTCCATATCATGGCCGGCATGTTTTGGTTTTCTGGCAATCATCGTTTCAATACGTTTGGCGCGCCAGCCGGGTGCAAACTCAATGCCGAGGAAGTACGGATAGTCGTCGCCTACCATCTTGTTGTTCGCGGCGACGATTGCACCGGAGGGCGGATCAAAGAGCCGTGGCAGTTCAGCGTCGGGGATGTAGCTCTGCCATTCATGTTCCCCGCTCCAGCCGGGTGCAGGTAAGAGTCCCAAGTTCTGCTCTCGCAGAGGAATGCGCCCCGCAAGCACATAGCCGATGTGACCGTCTGAGTCGGCATAGGTCACGTTCTGAGGCGGTGATGTCCAGCCCGTCAATGCATGCTCAAACTCCTCTTGATTGTGCGCCTGGTTGAGGTCGAGCAAGGCACGCAGCGTCGTGTCAGGCTGGTGGCCCGTCCACTGCAGAGCCAACGGAACAGAGCAAGCATTTTCACCGTGCGTAAGGTCTTTCACCAGCCTGCTGATCAACGGACCATGTCGTGTGACGACCACACGTTCGACATGTGGCTGGGCCTGACGACGGACCTGGATCACTTCTTCGTGGATCGTGGCTTCTTCCCATTCCCCCCTAAATTCGAAGCGGGTCGGGTCGTCCGGATGGGCGCGCTCCATGAAGAGGTCCTGGACATCTACCATGGCATTTGTCAGGCCCCAGGCGATCGATTCATTGTGGCCGATGACGATGCCGGGGATGCCCGGATAGGAGACGCCGCTAACGGCGAAATCAGGGGCGGAAAGCTGATTCTCGTACCACGTTCCCGGAATCTGGAGCGCGAGATGTGGATCGTTGCAGAGCATGGGCTTGCCGGTCTCAGTCCGTTCGGGCGCCAATGCCCATGAATTGCTGCCCTGTCCGTCGCCGATGACGCTATACCACTGCTTCACCTGTTCGTACTGATTGAGCAGCAGGCCTGCAGCATACAACATGCGTGTCGATTCTTCGCTGCCCACGCCTTCCTGAATGAGCGGCGTCTGTTCTGGATAGTTCGGTTCGAGATCGGCCGCGCGGATCGGGCCAAGTTCATCGAGCAGACGCAAACGTATCAGTTCGCTTTCCCAGTTGCCGCTCAGTCCCCAGGCAAAGACTTTCCAGACCCCGACGCTATCGATGGCCTGCCACGGTTCCGGCTCGGTCCGCAGCAGGTTGAACTCCGCGGCAAGCTTCCCCCGGTTGGCTTCAATGAACTGGTTGACACCCTCAGCATACCAATCGAGTGTTTGCCGGGTATCGGGATCCAGTGTCGCAACCTCTGCCTCTGCTGCGCGCCAAAAACCGACGATACGGGAGAAGCGGTCCGCATCCAACGCCGCCTCACCGAAGAGTATGGCCAGCGTCCCTCTGGCCGTGCGCCGCTGCTGCTCCATCTGCCAGAGCCGCTCTTGGGCGTGGACGTAGCCCTGTGCCCGGAAGAGATCGGCTCGGCTTGCTGCATGAATGTGTGGGATGGCGAATTTGTCCCGCAGCACCTGCACAGGGGCTGCCAGGCCAGCCATCACGACCGTACCGTCGAGCTTGGGCACAGGGCGCTGAATCATCCACCAGTAGATAAAGAAATAGCCGCCGCCCAAGACGGCGACCAGGACGAACAATGCAGAGAGCAAACCAATGATGATGGAAGTGGACATAGTTCCTACTTTTGAAGCGATGTGGACACGCAGGGCGTTTCCAAGTCGATATTTTTCAATAGTTATAGCACAGCGTATGGCCTCGCACAGTATTCAAACCCCAGTCGTCCCCAGCCCTTTGCCCGCTCTGCCGGTGCGGTGATAGACTGCTTGCCAGCGCTTCCACACCTGCGAGCGTTCGTCTTGAGCCACGGAGTCGAGAGATGGATACTGAGAAACTGATCTGCATATTGCGAGCTGCGGACCTCGTTGAAGGAGCAGAGATTTCGGTCACGCCGCTCACCGGCGGGGTCTCCTCCGACATTCGATTGGTCACGACGCCAGAGCGATCCTTTGTCGTCAAACGGGCTCTGGACAAGCTGCGTGTCCAGGACGACTGGTACGCCGATGTGTCGCGCAACGATTACGAGCAGGCCTATCTTCGCTACGTCGGCGAGATTGTGCCCGAGGCGGTGCCCTCGATCCTCTTCAGTGACCCCGATGCAGGACTCTTTGTGATGGAGTACCTGGGAGGCGGCTTTGAGAACTGGAAGAGTGCTCTGCTGGCAGGCGATGTGGACCCGATCTATGCTGATGAAGCGGGTCGCATTCTGGGGAAAATCCACAGTGTGTCATGGGGCGATCAGTCTGCTGCAAAGACCTTTGACTCGACCGGCAACTTCTTCGAGCTTCGTCTCGATCCCTACCTGCTCACGACAGCATCTCGCCATCCCGAGCTGGCCACCTACCTTGAGGCTGAGTCCCAGCGCATCCAGGAGACGAAAGTCTGTCTGGTCCATGGTGACTTCAGCCCCAAGAACATGCTGATCCGCAGAGGGCGGCTGGTGCTGCTCGACTGCGAAGTCGCCTGGTTCGGAGAACCGGCCTTTGATGTCGCCTTTCTGCTCAACCATTTTCTACTCAAGTCACTCCATTTTTCTGCCGCTCCCGAACCGTATCTGGCGCTGGCCTCTCGATTCTGGCGTGCATACACAACAACGTTGGGCGAACCCTTCATCGACGGTCTGGAAACTCGCGTTGTACGATTGCTCCCCATGTTGATGCTGGCGCGGATTGACGGAAAGTCGCCGGCAGAATACATCACTGATGTGGAGCAACAGGATCTCGTTCGCCGATTTGTGGCCCAAATTGTACCCGACACGCCAGGCCATCTGTCCGAGTTCCTGGCCATGTGGAGAAGCTGTCTGTCGGACTTAAAACAACACCCACCAATAACCTGATCCACGCAGGGAGACGAATTATCACGAAGGAACCTTTTTTCTTGGTAATTCGTGTCCTCTCGTGGATTGTTTTTCCTTTGGCCCACCAAGGAGTTCACCTCATGAAAATTACCGCCATCGACGCCTACCAGATCTTTGACTCTCGCGGCAACCCGACCGTTGAAGCGGTAGTCACTGTTGACGACGGGGCAACCGGTATCGGCTCGGTCCCTTCGGGCGCATCGACGGGTCAATATGAAGCGCTGGAACTGCGTGACGGCAATGTTGATCGCTATCGTGGCAAGTCTGTCTTCCAGGCCATTGACAACATCCGCAAGCGGATCGCGCCGGCGCTGATGGGCAAAGACGCTACCGATCAACGCGCCATCGATCAGACGATGATCGACCTTGACGGAACCGACAACAAGCGCTCGCTGGGAGCCAATGCCATCCTGGGCGTCTCCATGGCCACAGCGGACGCAGTTGCCCGTGCCCAGGGGAAACCGCTCTATCAGGTTCTGGGGCAGGGCGACGGCACGCTGCTTCCCCTGCCTGAGATCCAGATCATCGGCGGCGGCGCCCATGCCAACTGGCGCACCGACGTCCAGGACTTTCTGCTCATCGCAACCGGCGCACGTACATACACTGAAACGCTCGAGATCACACACAATGTCTACCACGCAGCGGCTGATATTCTCAAGGAGCGCGAACAGTACATGGGCCTGGCCGACGAGGGTGGATTCTGGCCCGATTTCGACAGCAATGAAGCTGTCTTCGACTTCTTCATCGAGGCCATGCACCGCGCCGGCTACGAGCCGGGCAAGGAGGTCGCCATCTCGTTGGACATTGCAGCCAGCGATCTCTATTCTGACGGGCGCTATCGATTTGCATTGGAGGATCGTACCTTCAGCTCAGACGAGTTTGCCGACCTGCTGATCGGCTGGTGCGAGACCTATCCGGTGATCTCCATCGAGGATCCGCTGGCTGACACGGACTGGACCGGGTGGGAGAGGATTCATGCCGCCCTTGGGGACCGCGTTCAACTGATCGGCGACGATCTCTTCACGACCAATCTGACGCGCATAAAGCAGGGCATCGAGCGGGGCGTGGCCAACTCGGTGCTCATCAAACTCAACCAGATCGGCACCGTCTCCGAGACCATTGACGCCATCCACATGACCCAGGAGGCGGGCTGGCTGCCGGTAGTCTCGGCCCGCTCCGGTGAGACTGAGGACGCGTTCATTTCGCACCTGGCAGTGGCCACCAATGCGGGCCAACTCAAGGTCGGCTCGTTTGCGCGTAGTGAACGGATGTCGAAGTGGAATGAGGTGTTGCGTATTGAGCGCAACCTGGGGGACCGAAGTCGCTTCATCGGAGCCGGGATTTACGAGCAGGCTGGTATTCGCGGCTGGACGTGATCTACTCGTAATCGGATCTCAACAGACCGTATATCGCGCCTGCATGGAAGGTGTCGTCGTCTTCCCAGGAGTAGCTGCGCCGTGTGCCTTCACGCTGGAAGCCGATTCGATCCAGCAAGCGTACAGATTCGTGGTTGTCTGCAATCGTCTCAGCTTCAACTCGATTTAGGTCCATACGAGAGAATCCGAAATTTAGGATTGCCCGCAATGCTTCAGAAGCAATGCCTTGTCCCCAGTAGGCCAGGGCCAGCTCATATCCGACATCCGACCGGCGGTGGTATCTGTTCCAGCCGTGTAAGCCGAAGAGGCCTACGACAGTGTCATCTTACTTGAGCGCAACGGCCCAGCTGATGCCGGTCTTTGCATCGTATTCGGCTTGCAGATCCTGAATGAGCGATTCTGCCTCGGCGATATCTTGAAAGACCGGCATGTTGAACCGCTGCACTTCAGGGTCGCCGTGGAAGACCAACACATCCGCTGCGTCTGTGAGCTGGGGCCGGCGGATACGTAAACGTTCTGTGGACAGGACAGGAAAGGCTGAATAGTCGAATAGATTTGCGCTATTCATTGATCACCTCAGTGGTTTGGCAGCTTACAAGGTGTAGGCTGCAGTGGGAAACTACAGATTTCCTGCGGTTGCGGGCGATCATACCAATGGCTTGAGGGTCCAATCAACGGGTGCTCTATGGCGCTTGGGTGCATTCAATCAGCAACTGGCAGGTGTCTTGATCTGAGTTGCTTGCGGGGCACGCAGACGATAGAGAGCTGAGGATTGTCCTACAATATCCTGAAGGCATGATTTTGGGTGGTTGTACATGCGGCCACCTCCTTTCTCTGATACGCCTGAAGGAAAAATGGGGAGCAACATCACTCCATTGTAACGCTAGCGAGGCTCCGCCTCGACCGACGAGATGTAGGTTGACGTGTATCCACCAATAGAGGTAGGCTCCAGTTGGTGAGAACAAGTCGGATGCGGTAGAACCGCTCCTGAATTAGATCGCAAAGCGATCGGTTGCCGTGAAGGCACTCCCAACTGGAGCCTACAATGAGTATACCACAAACCGTGACCGAAATATTGCGTGACCATGTGGCGCTTGAAGTGGAAAGCATCGACAGGATGTACCTGAATCTCTATGTGCCGAAGCTGCAATACGAAGGGGGAATCGCCTCGTTTTTCCGCTATCACCGTGGTGCGACCTTTGCCTCGTCTGCGCTGATGGCGCCGATGACGGATGCGTTTGTGGCGGCGATCAAAGCGTATGCCGAGGTGAATGAGATCCCGCTGGTCCGTTTTGTCAAGGGTCAGCGCAAAGACGATGTGGCTGCCGAGTACTTGGCTCGATTCAACCAAGAAGAAGGTGTCCTTTTCATCGGCGTTGCTCAAGAGAAAGTCAGCGTCTTCCGGACTGAAAAACGGCGCAATCCGGAGACGGGACAAAGTTATCCTTGGATTGTGCGTTCGACGGCCATGGTCAACCAGTACTACATCTATGCCGTCGACCAGGACTTTGGCCCCTTCTTTCTCAAATTCTGTTCCTATTTTCCCTACAATGGCAGACTCTGTATCAATGGTCACGAATACGCCAAACGCCAACTGAGTCAACGTGGCATCGGCTATGAGGCACTGGACAACGGCTTTCTCACCTGCGAAGACCCAGAGCAGTTACAGGCCATCTGTGATGGACTTGGCCCAGCCAAGATCGATAATCTGGTACGCAAATGGTTGGCGCTCTTGCCCCACCCGTTCACGCCGGAAGACCGTGCCGCCGGCTATCGCTATGACATCTCGGTTCTGCAAGCGGAGTTTGCCCTGACTCAAGTCTTGGACCGACCGCTCAACGGCCGCATCTTGTTTGAAGATATCATCCGTGAGAATCTGGATCTTGGACGTCCCGACCAGGTGAAGCTCATCTTCAACCGCCGCATCACCAAGCGCACGCCTGGTCGCTTTCGCACTCGTGTCATCACCCAAGATGTCACCCCTTCCTTGTATGTCGACTACAAGTCGAACCGCATCAAGCAATATTTCAAGGAGGGCCGTGCTCTACGCACGGAAACCACCATCAACAACACGCATGACTTCGCCATCGGCAAACGGCTGCACAACTTGTCTGCTTTGCGACAGGTCGGCTTTTGCGCCAACCGACGTCTACTGGACGTCCAATCACTCAGCCATGATTGCTCTATCGGCGAAGATGTGTTCCAGCAATTGAAATCTATTAGTTACCTGGCAATGGTACAGGGTGTCAAGGCTATGGAAAATGTGGGGTTCATCTCATGTTGAGGGTGAGGCGACCGTGCCATGTGCCCCTAAACTGAGAGCACAACGCGATCACGAGTTTTGTAGGTCACGCTTGCAGCGTGACAAGGTGCGCGTGCCAGACGGATCCGGAGGTCGCCGAACTAGTCCGACTGCAAGTCGGACCTACGGAAGTCATGTTTTCATAGCGTCTTCAGTGCAGCTTGAGAGGTACCCGAGAATGTCGCTGCGTTGGGCATTCCAGCGAATCTTCTGCTACCATTGATCGGATGGCCAAACCAGTCACCTACCGGCAGCGAGGTCTGGGCGATGAATCCCTAGATCCCGGATAGACATCTTTTTTCGAGGCAATACGAATGGCAAGGAAGCGAATTGTTGGCATCACCTCACGACGGGGTAATGACGAATGGGTTAACGAAAACACGATCAACTACATCAATGTACTCAACGACTACGGTGTCGAGACCGTAGTGCTGTCACCGGACACACCTGCGAGATTGCCCCACGGCAGCGTCTACGCCCCGGACGAGCAGGGTCGGCTGCCGCTGGGTCTGCTGGAACAATTGGATGGTCTCGTGCTTGCCGGTGGTGGCGATGTCGATCCGTCCTACTTCAACGCACCGCTAGCTGGCGCCAACGAGGCAGGCATTGACCTGAAACGCGATGAACTGGAACTGACATTGGCTCGTCGTGCCATGGAACTGGACCTGCCGACGTTCGGCATCTGCCGTGGTTGCCAGGTGCTCAATGTGGCAGCGGGCGGCGGCATGGTTCAACATTTCGAAGGGCATCGGTCATCGACGGAGAACCAGGTCTATCACGACGTGCTGATTGATGATAACAGCCGTGTCCACACGATGGTTGGAACGGCCAAATTGCCTGTCAATACGTATCATCATCAGGGCATGGATATTGCTTCGATGTCCCCCCTTTTTGCTGTCGTCGGCCTCTCCGCCGCGCCCGATGACTGGCTGGTCGAAGCGTTTGAGAGCGGTACCCATCGCTGGCTCGTAGGCGTCCAGTGGCATCCTGAGCGGCTGTATGAGTTGGACCCCGCACATAAGGGGTTGTGGGATGGGTTTGTTGCAGCGTGTGAGGCATAGGAAGTCGATCATGACCACTAGTCAAAATCACTGGGACACCCGCTATCGATCGGGCAATACGCCCTGGGACAGCGGCATCACACCACCGGAAGTGACCTCCTTTTGGGAGAGCGGACGCATACAGCCCGAGGGTCTGGCCGTAGATCTGGGCTGCGGGACCGGCACCAACGTCGCTTATCTAGCGGGGCTGGGCTTGCGTGCCGTTGGCGTGGAGCTTTCCGGCCTTGCGCTACAGCGCGCACGGGAGCGGCTTGATGCGTCGACGCCTGATCTTGTCCGCCAAACGGACCTGGTTCAGGCCGATGTGAGTCGGCTGCCAATTGTCAACGCAGGCGCATCCTACATCGTGGATATCGGCTGTCTGCATGGCGTTCCGCCTACCCGGCGACCGGACTACGCAGCGGGCGTCGTCAACAATCTCCTGTCAGGCGGGTACTATCATCTGTTTGCCTTCGACCGTCTTCTCGATCTGCCGGCAGACGACCCCGAACAGGCCTGGCGAGGCATGGCTGATAACGAAGTAGAGAGGCTCTTTTCACCCGGCCTGGCTGTGGTTGAGATCATTCAGGGCGATCCGGATCGCCATCCATGCCGCTGGTATCTTCTGCAGAAGCAATAGCAGATTTTCCAGTTTCCCGCTTCCATCGGCTCCACACATCCTCTCCACATCTCCTCCACAACCGGCTGCTATTCTGTATTCAATCGTGTGAAAGAGACCACGTAATTTACAACAGAACGTAGTTCGAGGAGAAACAACATGACACGCAAACTTTCAACCGCTCTGGTCGTCGCCCTTGTCCTGACCATGGCGATGTCCATCGCCGTCTTCGCCCAAGGCCCCGTCGAGGATGCACCGTACGCTCCCCAAGATGGCACGGGCTATCGATTCGGTCGATGGGGTACCGGTCAGGCCGGCATTGGTCGGGTGGCCGATGGTGCTGGGCGAGGGACCAACTTTGCCGATACCGACAATGACGGCACGTGCGACAATTTCATTGATGAAGACGGAAATGGCGTCTGCGACAGTTGTGAAGGCCAGAACGGCCAGACGATGAGTCGGCGCAACGGTGGCAATCGGTCCGGCGAATCAGCCGGTGTGGCCGGACGTCTTGGCAGACGAGATGGCGGACGCGACGGCAACGGATCGCAGGGCGCGGGTCAAGGTGCAGGTGGCCGTGGCGGCAACCGCTAGCGCTCTGATGAAATAGTGACGAACTGAACCGGAAGCCTTGCTCTTTTGTCGGAGCGAGGCTTCTTTTTGCAATCTCCTTTTTGACGTCAAACTACGGTATACTTTGACTATGATGGAACGTACAACGCCGCTAATTCTAGTTGTCGATGATGATCCCAAGATCGTTCGCTTGGTCCGCAGCTATCTTGAGCAAGCGGGCTTTGCCGTCGAAACAGCAGCTGATGGCGAAAGCGCCCTGCATCAGATCCGTGCTCTGCATCCCGCTCTAGTCGTCCTCGACCTCATGCTGCCGGGCCGTGACGGGTTGGATGTGACGCGCACCGTTCGGGGCATTCCAGAACTGGCGTCCACCCCCATCCTCATGCTGACGGCGCGTGTAGATGACATTGATCGCATTCTTGGCCTGGAAATGGGCGCCGATGATTACGTCACGAAGCCGTTTAACCCGCGTGAGGTGGTCGCTCGGATCAAAGCGATTCTGCGTCGTAGCCAACCAGTGGTCGGAGAAGGTGCGCCAGAGGTGTTGCGTGTCGACGGCTTGACGTTGGATATCCAGTCCCATCGAGTCAGCAATTATGGCGCTTCCGTCGACCTCACACCCAGTGAGTTCGACATTCTGCAGCTCCTTATGCGTCATCCAGGTCAGGCCTTCAGTCGTACCCAGATTATCGATCAGGGCCTCGGCTATGAATATGCCGGCCTGGAGCGGACAGTCGACAGCCATATCAAGAACCTTCGCCGTAAACTGGAGGCAGATCCAAAAGAGCCCCGTCTGATCGAGACAGTCTTCGGTGTAGGCTATCGGCTGAACGGATAGGCGGAACCTAGATCAGTAGGGAGAAGCCCAGCACCAGAATCATCACGTTGACGACAGTTCGAAAGTGTTGAGTCGAAAGTCTGCGGTCGATCAGCGTGCCGGCGAGGATGCCAACCAACAGTGCAGGAGCTGCAAAGAGGAAGTAACGTCCGATGCCCGGCGTCATGTGTCCTGCCGCGAAGTGAGCGGCGATCACAAAGAGGGCGTTGAAGAGGAAGAGCGCTTGCAAGACGGAGCGAAACTCATTGCGAGCCCACCGTTGCGAATCGCCGTAGACGATCACCGGCGGGCCGGCCGTGTTGTAGGCGCCGCCCAGGCAACCGGCCAAGAATCCAGCCGGATAGCTCCAGTTCGTCGAGATCACTGTCTGGCTGTGGGGCTTGATTATCGAGTAGAGCGCGTAGGCGACCAATAGCAGACCCAATGCTCGCTGGACGATATGACCGTCTATGCTCTGGATGGCCCAGACGCCGATGGGGATGCCAAGAGCAGCCGCAGCCGCTAAACGGGCAACCTCACGAACGTTGACCGACTGATGGTGGCGGGCCAGGTTCACCGCATAGAGCATGCATCCGGTCAGCGCCACTAGCGGTGCGGCGATCTGAATCCCCAAGGTGAGGACCAGCATCGGCATGACAATCAGCGCAAAGCCAAAGCCGGAAATCGTCTGGATCAATGCTGCCAGAAAGATTACTGCGATAATGAGTAGTTCGACCATCACCGACCATCAGGGTTGCGTGAAACGATCGTCTGAAGTTTGCCAAGGGCGCTGTTCAATCGGCCACAAAACGGCAATCTCGGGTCGCCCGCCCGAAGTGCCACCCGTCATTATATCCTGCCTCGTACACGAAACGACAATGCCGGAGACGGACACCAAATCATGCGTCTGAGTACCAAAGTTCTGCTTGCGCTTGCTATCGTCATCGCAGTGGCCCTGGTTACGGCCAGCCTGCTGATTGGCCGCGGCGCCGGCAATGCCTATCGGGTCTATCTGCGCGGCTACCAGCAGCAACGGCTCGTACAGCTGGCGGAGCAAGCCGGCGTCTACTATGCTGAAACTCGTTCTTGGGACGAGGTGCAGCGCCGGCTGGACAGCGAAGCAGGCGCATTGATGCAGCCGGGTGGAGCGGGCAACGGCCGTGGCCAGGGCCAAGGTCAGCCCGGACGAGGGCAGCAACGACAACAGCAGCAACAACCCAGTGAAACGGGGTCGGTGGTCGTGGTCGATGCTGATAGCGGCCATCCTCTGTCGGCGTCGGTTCCGTCGGATGCAGTTGGTGGTTTTCTCGCTACGGTACCCATTACAGTCCAAGGCGAGCGGGTCGCAGCGCTGGCTACCGAGCCGATGCTGATTCAGACGGGGACTGCAGAGGAGACGTTGCTGAGTCAGGTGAACCGTGCCGTGTTGCTTTCGGCGCTAGCGGCCGGAACCGTAGCGCTGTTGGTCGGATGGCTCCTGGTCGTCAGCATTTTGAGACCGTTGCGCAGGTTGGAAACGGGTGTCTCCCAGATAGCAGCAGGCGATCTCGGGGCCCGCGTCGAGGTTGTCGGCAACGATGAAATCGCACGCTTGGCGAAAAGCTTCAATACCATGGCTATCGGCCTCCAGAAGCAGGAAGCGCTGCGCCAGCGGCTCGTGTCTGACATCGCACACGAGTTGCGCACGCCGCTCAGTGTTGTACAGGGGAATCTCCAAGCCATACTTGATGGCGTCTATCCACTTGATTTGGATGAGATCCGTACCGTTCAGGATGAGACACGCTTGATCGCCCGGCTGGTCACGGATCTGCACGAACTAGCCCAGGCCGAGGCGGGACGCCTTCCTCTTGTCAGGCAGCAGGTCATAGCGGCAACTGTGATCCAGTACATGGCCAACAGCTTCCGTCCGTTGGCTGCTGAGAGAGAGATAACGCTGGTCACGGATCTGCCGACTGGCTCGCTGTCCGTCGACGCCGATCCTGACAGACTTCATCAGATTCTCACCAATTTGCTGGGCAATGCTATCCGCCACACTCCCCATGGCGGCGAAGTCAGGTTGGCCGCAGTCGGGCGGATCGACAGGGTTCGTTTTTCCGTTGCCAACACCGGGCAGGGCATCGATCCCGAAGATCTTTCCCATATCTTCGACCGCTTCTACCGGTCAGATACCAGCCGCGAGCGAGACGATGATTTTGCAACCAATGCCGGACTGGGCCTGGCCATCGTCAAAGCGCTGGTGGAAGCCCACGGCGGCACGATCTGGGTTGAGAGCACGCCTGGGCAAGGGGCCGCGTTCACGTTCGAGTTGCCCAGCTGCTAGATTTGCACCAAACTGAAAGCAGAACGAGATCATATCTTTTGGGATTGAGAGATCTTGGCCTTCGGCCTGAGATTGAGAGACTCCTGATGAGTCCGCAATCTCTCAATCCCTGAATCCCAGAATCACTGAATTGCGGTGGCCAGAAACTATCGATCTCATAGAGTCAATTGAGGTTGGTAATGCCCGATCTCTTATTTCGTACAGCGTCAGGAGATGAACTTATGCGCATTGCAATAGGCGGCATATCGACCGAAAGCTGCACTTTTTCGACCTTGCCCACGCGTTTGTCCGATTTTGTGGTCCATCGTGGCGCCGACCTGTTGAATTCAGGACGTTATCCGTTCCTTGGCGACTTCAGGGCGACCTTCTTGCCGACACTGCAGGCCAATGCGTTGCCTGGTGGCGCAGTTGATGTTGCTGCCTACAGTCAACTCAAAGATGAATTTTTGGCACGACTGGCCGATGCAGGAAAGCTGGATGGTCTCTATCTCGATCTCCACGGAGCCATGTTTGTGCAAGGGATGCACGATGCCGAACGGGATCTGGCCGGTGCCGCTCGGGCCGTCGTCGGCCCTGATTGTTTGATATCGGCCAGCATGGATCTGCACGGCAACATCTCCAGAACCTATGTCGACCAGATCGACATGTTGGCCGCCTACCGAACCGCGCCCCATGAAGATGTGATTGAGACCCGCCAAAAGGCATTGTCAATGTTGATCCACTGCATTGGCGAAAAACGTCGCCCCCATGTTGCCTGGGTCGGTATCCCCGTTGCCCTGCCCGGTGAACGGACCAGTACGGCGGTCGAGCCGGCCAGGAGTCTCTACGCCTCGCTTGCAGAATCCGACAAAGCGGCCGGCATTCTTGACGCTTCCCTCTTTGTGGGATACGTGTGGGCCGATGAAGCCAGGAACGGCGCCGCCGTTGTGGTGACCGGGTTCAACGCGGCCAGCGCCGAGGAACAGGCGCGGGTCATCGCCCAAAAATACTGGGATGCCCGCCAGCGATTTGGTCTGGCTGTCGAAGCCGGTTCCATCGATGAGTGTATTGAACGCGCATTGGCAGCTGAAGAGTCCACCGTCTTCATCAGTGATTCCGGCGACAATCCGACTGCCGGCGCTGTCGGGGATATTCCGCTCTTTCTGACTCGGTTGTTGGCTCGGGATGTGAAGGACGCCGTCGTTGCAAGCATCGCCGATGCTGAAGCCGTGGCGGCATGTCGGGCTGCGGGCGTTGGCAACCGCGTCTCGGTCGCTCTAGGCGGCAAGCTCGATCCCATGTACGGGCCGCCACTTGAAGTCGACGGTGAGGTAACCTATCTGACAGAGGGCGATCCGGCGGCCGGATGGCAAGCGACGCTTCAGATCAAAGGCGTGACTGTCATCGTGACGGAGGGACGCAAGCCATTCACCACATGTGACGATTTCAGGCAGGTAGGAATCGAGCCGCTGAGTCACAAGCTGGTCGTGGTCAAGCTGGGCTATCTGTTTCCCGATCTGGCTCGTATCGCCCCGCGAGCGCTCATGGCGCTGAGCCCCGGCGCCTCTGACCTGGACATTCCGCGTCTGGCGTTCAAGTCCGTGCGCCGTCCGCTCTTTCCGCTGGATCCGGAGATGACCTGGCAACCGTAGGGTTCTTGAGCATGACTTTTGTAGTCATGCGCCCTTTGCGAGGCATCAAGACAATGAGGCGCCGAGTCCTTCCCGAAATTGTCGGTGTGCGAAAGCGACAATCGTGCTAGAATGAAGGCACACGGCGCAGCATACAGGTCAACGTGGTCAACAAGTTTTCCTCTTGATCACCGACTGTTGTCGCGCCCACCCGAAGAAGCCACAGAGACAGTTCACAGAGAGGAGCGAGCGGACCATGCGCAATACCAGAAGCGCTATATTGTTATTGATTGTCGCCCTTGTCGGCAGCTTGACAGCGCCGTCGCAGTTGATTCCTGCGGGCCTTGTTCACGCGCAACAGACGACCATGTCGATTGACGCTAAACCGGTGGTCGACATGGAATTGATCCGAAACGGCGGATTTGATCTGTATGGCCAGTTCGGCGAACCCAATGGATGGGTGAAGGCCGGCACCGGCAGCGGCGTTGACGCAACTGCCGGACAGGATGGCGGTCCTGCCATGGGGATGGAGGCAATCACCGAGGCGCAGGCCTCCCTCTTCCAAACGCTTCGGTTGCCCACAACGACCACGGCCGGCGTCGTTAAGTTTGATGTGCGGATGACACCTTTACTTGGGGGCTCGGTAGCCCAAATCTTTGTGCGAGTTGTCACAGAGACCGATACCCTTGCCACTGCCCTGGCGAGCGGCAATGTTATTGCTGACACCGGGTGGCTATCAATCAACTACACGCTTACCGGCGCAGATGTGGCCAACATTCAGGCCGCACATCAAGCCGGACATCCGGTTTATCTAATCTTTGACCTTTTTCAAAATCCGGCCGGCGGCTTCAAAGCCTATGTAGACAACGTATCGTTTGAAGTTAGCGGTAGCACCGACGTCCCCTCATCGGCGGGCAGTATCGCCTTCGTGGGCAGCGACGCTTCAGGCAATCCCAAAACAGTAAACCGAATCGATCCTGACGGTACCAACCGGCAGACCCTCTGGACACATCCCAGCACTGTGCCGGACACCAATGCCATTGCCGATGTCGGCTGGAAGCCGGACGCCACCGAGTTGGCCTTTAGCAGCAATCACGAGTCAGCCTACTCGGCCTTCAACTCTGATGTCTATGGTCTCAAGCCCGACGGCAAGGGGCTGCGCCGCATCACCAACCCGCCTTCCAAAGCTGAATTGGATGCCGGCGGCTATCAGTTCGGCACGGTAACCGGCACGATCCAGAACAACCGCGGTAGCGTGACGACTTTCCTGCTCTACATCGAAGGGGCCAAATCGTCGGTTGTCGGTCGATGTCGGCCGATTTCAACGACGAAGTGGGATTCACGGTACCCGAAGTCGCCGATCTGGGCGTCGGACTGACATTCTGTCGTGTTCATCTGGTCGGACCTGAACAATGCCAACTGTCGGGAATATGCGCCCGCCGTTATCGATGTGCAACCCAATACAGACGGTGGATACGGGCACGCTGACGTTCAACGGCACATGCGGCACCTACAACAGCGACAGCATCTCGTGGAAACCGGACGGCACGCAGGTAGCCGTAGATGTCATCACCCCCAAGAAATTCTGGCCACCGGTGAGGCCATCGGCTCCGACCTATTCAACGCCCCGCTAACCGCCAACGAAGTCGCCTGGTCGCCGGTAGATGATCGGGTGCTCTACCACAGCTGGACCACCGATACCCCCACCAACGGCATCTACATGACGACGGTGGGCGGCGGCGCGGGCACGCAGCTTGTGCGCGACCGGCAATTCGTTGTGGGTGACGCCCGCCTGGCTGCCCGATGGTTCGGGTTTCGTCTATACTGCCGATCATGAGATCCGCCAATATCTCTTCGCTTCGGGCTCCGACACGCTGTTGGCTACATTCGGCAATGAATTCGTCTTCAACCCCAGCGTGTCGCCTGACGGCAAGTACATTGTCTTTGAGTGGCAGACCAATACGCAACCGAACGTCCGTGACCTCTGGATCATGGAGCGGGCAAGGCCGGTGCAGATGTCTGCGCTGACCACCGACGGGCACAGCTCTGACCCGGATTGGAGTCGAAAGGATCCGACGACGCCAGGGCCAACTTGTACGAATCTGACCGGCGTCACGGTCTCCGGACCCGGTGCGGGAACAACGGGCGTCGACTATGCGTTTTCGGCCGGCGTCAGTCCCAGTACTTCAACTGCACCGATCACCTACCAGTGGTCACCCGCACCGGCCAGCGGCCAGAATACTGCCCAGGCGACGTATCGCTGGACGAGTGCGGGCCAACAACAGGTGACTGTGGACGTGACCAACTGCAGCGGAACAGCAAAGGCCAGTGACACGCACGCAGTATCCGTGTCGACGCCGACCGGCACATGCACGGAGTTGACGGGCGTTACTATCGCCGGTTCTAGCGTAGGCAGCACGGGGGTCGACTACACATACATGGCCGACGTCAGCCCTGGCAGCGCAACTGCCCCGATCACATACAAGTGGTCGCCCGTACCGGCGAGCGGCCAGAACAGCGCCCAGGCCACATATCGCTGGACAGCCGCCGGCGTGAATCAGATTAGCGTTGACGTAAGCAACTGCAACGCTACGGCCACGGCTAGCGGCAGCAAGACAGTCTCCATCGGAACCGTTCCCTTGCAGGAGATCTTCCTGCCCGTGGCAATAAAGTAATCGCACTGAAGCAGTAGCCGACTGAACTCGCGCAACGATAGCGCATATTAAGGCGTGCATTCGCTATCGTTGCGTCTATTCACTATGTCTGCACTTATAGCTTGTCATTCCGGCGAAGGTAGGAATCCACTCTGGCCACGAAAATGGATACCCGCCTTCGCGCGTATGACACCCTCTCTGCCAACAACAACACGGCAAACATAGTGATCTGTTGCCCTCCAGCGAATCCCGGCGGAAATCCGCATTCAGTTTCTAGCCGCGGAAGAGATGCCGTCTTGCTGCCGTGGTATCCGTGCCGAACTGAGCTAGGGAATCAAGGGCAGGAATAGACTCAATGTTGACCCGAAACAGACATAGCCATCTGAGTATTCATCGAAACCGATATCCACACGCCTTTCACTGCTTGCGGCCGCACTGCAAGGACGCCAGTCGTTGTCGAAGTCAACCGTCGGCGCTGCATCCGGTTCTCCTTGATCGATGGCCGGGCTTGAGGCGTCAAGGTGATAGTTTCCATCATCAGGGGCCACGAACATCGGATCGCCCAGGATGTTGCCGTCTTGTCCGTCTGTACCACAGCGCGAATCCATGAAGAGGCTGTACTTAAGAGTGTCAAATGGGTTTCCATGGGCGCAGGTACTGTCCTCTGGGGTCGCGGGATTCGCCGCCAGAATCGAGTTCTGCGCGTGCAACTCACCTGCTTCCTTGGAGATGGTGCCAACATCGGCGGCGTACTCAGCGGCGCTAGTCACAGAGGTTGGCTGGTTGGCCGTCATCGTCAGATGATCTCAGAACAACTTTACCATCTTGTTGGTAGAGCGCTGCGCCTAGTTCGACGGCCTGGTTGCGTGCAACCAGGCTGCTGATCACCTGTAAGTCGCCACGGCTGAAGATACCGCCGCCCCGTTGCGCATGGTTGTCGACAATCATGCTCTTCACCAGTGTGAGTGAGCCCTCGTTGAATACGCCGCCGCCCACGTATCCTGACCCATTCTGCACAGTGAAGTTTTCAAAGGTTGCTGCGCCCTGCCTGCCCACTGTCAATCCGGGGTTCACACCCTCGCCATCGATAGTTGTCCTCGCGCTCTGCTGAGCGAAATCCTCTGACCAGCCGCCGGAGAAACGCACGGACTGGTCCACATACCAGGTCTCGCTATCACCGGGCTTGAAAGTCCCGCCGGTGACCGCGATGGTGCCGTTATAGGGCGTGCCTTGCATGGCATGTGGCAGGGTAGCGCAGGCGGATTGGGGGCTGAGGCAATCGTTGGCATCGTCTCCCAGGTGGGAGACGTAACGCGTGTTGGCGGGCAGCTGCGGTTTCGTCTTGCCTGCAACGACGGTTGACTCATAGGCCCCGATGTCACAGGGGAGATGCTGGCTGCGGTCGATGTCAAGGCGGTCAACCGGCGCGCAACTGCCGATGGGGCTGCCGCCGTCCTTGGCCATGCCCCCGAGAAGTGGCATGCCTGTGGCATCAACCTTCGGATCGATTGGGGTCTGAGCGCTGCCCAGTTTGTCGCCGGTGTCCGTCGTGACAGAACAGGCGCTGTCCACGATACCCACCAGGTTGTACCCTTGTGATGGAACCGTTCCGGCACAATCGGGTCCGGCTGTGGCGCCCCTGTTCAAGGCCACAAGTGAGTGCTCTAGCTTCACGATAGCTGGTCCTTGGTGAATGCCGCCGCCTCGATCTGCGAGATTGTGCAGCACAGATAGGTTCTTGGCGATTCCCTGTCCCCTATTGAAGTAGATGCCGCCGCCCTGTTGCGAGGCCTGGTTGTAGAGCACTTCTACGTTTTGAAGCTGAAATTGCTTGCTGTTGTCCAGGTAGTCCGTATAGAGTCCGCCACCGTTGACGGCCTCATTGTCCGTGATCGTCGAGTTGGTCAGATCGAGCGGGCCGCCGAATTGGTAGATGCCGCCGCCGTTCAGCTTGGCTACATTGCGGCTGACAAAGCTCTCGTGGAGCGAAAGTGCGCCGTTGCTGAAGATGCCTGCACCGCTGCCATGGCCTGTGCTGTCGCCGTAGGCGTTGCAATCGGAGACGGTGACATTCTCCAGCGCCAGATCGACTATCGGCTGTGGTGAAGATGCACCCCCCGGCAATGGACGCCGCCCCGTAGGTAATGGTGCTGTCTTTGATGGTCAGCTTTCCATCATTGTGGATGCTGCCGCCGACCGCGTGCGTACCCCACCAGATGTCAACACTCTCAAGCAGCACTGTCGCGCCTTTGCTGACGGTGACGGAGCGTGGCCCGGTTTCTGAAAACCCCCTCTCAAACCCCACGATGCGGCTTGTTCCTGACCGTTCATGCTCCACATAGCGGCCGCTGCTGTATCCGCCGTAGATCGAAATGTCTTTGCGAATCAGGACGGTCTCCGCCTGCTGTGCGATACTCTGTTTGGTGGTGTCATAGTCGCCGGCTTGCAGCAGAATCTCACCGCCCGGTGGTGAATGCATCAATGCATAGTTGATCGTCTTGCAAGGCTGACTGGAGTCTGTACATTTATCCATGTCCTTGCCGGTCGTAGCAACGTAACGTCTGTCAGGCCGATGCAGTATCCAGAAGTCGTTGACATCGCCGGACGGCGTCTGGCCGCCGAAAAGTAGCACTTCCTCACGCGCCTCGTCGTAGACCATGGCGTGACTGTGGCGGGGCGGCGGCGTGTTGGCCATCTTGTAGGCGCTCCACTTGGCCTGCCATGTGTCAAACCACCAGATCCAGGACTCATCCGAGAAGCTGCTGTCGTCGGGCGCTGTGGCTCCGCCGTATAGCAAAATGACATCATCATCGGTCGTGCTCCGATTGACATCGGGCATGGAGACCATGGCCGAACTGTGACTGATGGGTGGATCCGCGGCGCCCGTATGGTCTTGCCAGTGGTGGGTGCTGAGATCCGAATCCGAGGTGTGAAAGACGAAGAACATCACGTTGCTGATCAGATGCATCCCGCTCCCCAGTCGATAGGCGCCGGCGGCGCCGCTCACAGCATTGGGTGGCCTGCTCCCTGTCGGCAAATTGTAATAGGTCCAGCCGTTGTCCCAGAACCACGTGTCCTGAAACGTGTTCGTCCCGGCATTCCCTCCGTACAGGATGACACGGCTGTGATCGCCGTCCCAAACCATCACCGGCTCGTATCGTCCGTTGATGGTCTCGCTCGGTATCGACAGTTTCTGCCACTTCTGGCCGTCCCACCCCCAGAGGTCGCTGAAGTAGGTGGCTGCGCCCTGGCATCGATCGACGCCGCCGAAGAGCAGGACCATCTTCTTGCCAGGGTGGTAGACCATTCGATGGCCGCTGCGTGGTCCAGGTCCGCCGCCGGCCACATTTCGTTCCTTCCACTCCATCCCATCCCATTCCCAGGTGTCGCCCTTCATGGCGCAGTTGTCGTCGCCGCCGAAGAGGACCGTCACTTTACGTTCCTTGTCGTAGGCCATCGCGAAGTCCGACCGGGCAGACGGGCGCGGGACATCCATGGTTTCCCACGTCCAATTCCAAAGCGGTGGTTTAGGATCTTCGTGGGGTTCCGCAAGGCCGGTTGCAGTAGCCGATGGCATGAACGCTGAAACCAAGAGTAAGATTATCAGACATCCACCAAGCAGGATTCTCAACCACCTGGTTCTTGACACACGCATACTGCCGGCGTTCCTGCGCTGGCTCAACAGGGTCATACCTTGCCCATACACGAGTTTCTCCCTTCCAATATCGAACGGTTCTCTATCTCAAATCGGACGACCGGGTACCGTCCGACGATGGTTTGCGGCATGAAGGGAAGATTGATCAGGAACGGAAGATCAAGCAGGAAAGAACGTAGGCTGTCGACGCAATATCATGCAATGGAAAGAGATAGTACCATCTTCCGATATTGGCTGGCCTTTGTCAAGGGCTTTGTGAATTATTTCTCGATTTGTTACCATTGGCGTCTCGTCCTGTTTGACGCAATTCGGCGGCAGTGCGTACGATGTGACAAGTACAGTTGCTGAAGCCAAGCTGAGATAATGCCGAGGATGATTCATTGCTATGCGTTGGATGCAATACGAAGTGATGCTGCGCCCCAGGCCACGGGGATTTCACCTTGTGACCGGGGAAATCCTGGCACAGATGCCGGGCTTGGGCGGCATCAAGGTTGGGCTGGCTCATCTCTTTATTCAGCACACGTCAGCGTCGCTGGCTGTCAATGAAAATGCCGACCCTGAAGTCAGAGTCGACATGGAATCCTACTTCAGTCGATTGGCCCCCGAAAACGAGCCCTACTTTACGCATACCTATGAAGGCTCAGACGACATGCCCGCCCATCTCAAGTCTGTCATCCTGGGCAGCAGCGTCACACTTCCCATCACGGATGGGCGGCTCAATCTGGGCACGTGGCAGGGCATCTATCTCTGCGAGCACCGCAATCGGGGCGGCGCGCGCAGGCTTGTGGTCACGATCCAGGGCGAATAGTAGCTGATTCAGATCATGGCCGGTAGGAAGTAGAACCCCAGGGCCAACATGGCATAGACGACCAGCAGCATGGCCCCTTCCAGCCAGTTGGAACGTCCGTCGATGGCCACCAGCGCCGCAATCACCGAGGCGGCGACCATGGCGATCAGCTCGGGGTGGTTGAACTCAAGTGTCATCGGATTGCCCATTGCCAGTGAAATGAAGACCAGCAGCGGGGCCACAAGCAGTGCGATTTGCAGACTTGAGCCGAGTGCAATCGACAGGCTCAGGTCCATCTGATCCTTGAGCGCCACCTGCACGGCCACCATATGCTCTGCCACATTGCCGATCAGCGGCACGATGATGATGCCGACAAAGAACTCGCTCAGGCCGAAGGTTTCTGTGACGACGTCGAGCGATCCGACCAGGAATTCACTCATGATCCCCAGGCCGACCACAGCCCCGCCCATGACCCCCAACGCTACGCCCGTACTCCATCCTGGGCCTCCGTGTGTCGGCTCAATGGCCGGGGCGTGGGTTCCCTCACTATCCGGCTGCCTCAACGTGAAGATGATCGAGAGTACGTAGAGCAACAGCACAACCGCGGCGGTGGTCAGGCTCAGCATCTCCACCTTCACGAAATCAGGCTCAATCAGCTCGTTGAACATAGAGGGCACGCTGATGACAATGGCCGCCATGATCAAGAGGGTAGCGTCCACAGAGACTCGATTGCGGTCGAATTTTTGGATGCCGTGTTTGAGGCCGCCAAAGATAAGGCTGAGTCCGAGCACAAAGAGTAGATTGCCCAGAATCGAACCGATGATCGATGCTTTGACCAGGGCGATACGCCCGGCATTGATGGCGATCAGGGTGATGATCAGCTCGGCCAGATTGCCCAGGCTGGCGTTGAGTAGACCGCCGATACGCGGTCCCGTCTTTTCGGCCAACGCCTCGGTTGCCTCGCCGAGGATGCCTGCAATGGGGATGATGGCAAGTGCTGAGGAAACGAAGATCACCAGGTCGCCCCAGTGGAAGATCTCGGCAGCAATGGCGACGGGGAGGAACAGAAGCAGAAATCGCAGTTTTTTCATAAAGGCACCTGCCTGAATTAGATAATGATTCAATCAAAACGACAGACGCGAACCATGATTCGCGTCTGTCACCAAACGAGTTAGTGTCTGTCAAGCATTTGGAACGATTGTAGTATGGCCTGGACGAACCAGGTCTTATCGAAACAGACCCGATCTGCTACGCACTACTCGGCTTTGCTGATTCATTGTCGTCATCGCCGCTGGGTCGGGACAAGAACGCCCACACGCAGGCCAAGGCGCCGATTGCCACAAGGATGCCCGCGCTGACCATCGCCAGATCGAGCTGCATCATGCGCGAGACAAAGATGAGAATGCCCCATAGGGCAAGCAATCCGTTCAGGATGACTGGACCCCAGGTGAATGGGGCTTCACCACGATCAAAGAATTGGTGCCAGAGGCCGAGACCACCGTAGATCACCAGGCCGGTTGCCAGCAAAGTATAGCCCGTTGCCAGATTGACCCAATTGAACCAGGCCGCGGCCAGCAGGCCGCCGCCAATCACCAAGCCGGCAATGCCACGAATCAGACCAGTTTTCGTGCGCTTGCTAGATTGTGTGCTTGCTGCGATGGTCTGGGTGATGCCTGAGATGAAGATGTAGGCTGCGGCGAGAACGCCGATGTTGGCGCTGGCCTGGTCTGGCTGTGTCACGATGTAGAGACCCAAACCAATGGCGATGATGCCTTGAATCAGTACAAGCCACCAAAGTTTGTCTTTTTTCACGGTGAGTCCTCCCTGTTGCGATGAGTGCGACGAGAAAGATTGGACGAATAGAATATCATCACCACCAACGATGGAGTGATTATACCGTCAAATTGCTGATGCTTGTAACCTGAAATATGTCTTTAGCCGACATGGGCCGAATCCCTCAGACTTTTGAACCCAGCTCTCCGCTATGCTACACTCCGCAAAGAATCAACGCAGACAAAAATGAGAGGACTCTAGCGATGTCGCAAGAGGAAGTAGAACGCCGAGCCGGCCCTGGAACGCTTGCCGTCTGGGCAGGTGAAGAGGGCGACGGTTGGCAACGGGCAACACAGGTGCCGGTTGTGCACAGTGTCTCGTTTGGATACGATGATCTAGACACATGGCAGGCTGTGGCGTTGGGCCAGGAGCCGGGTCACATCTACAGTCGCAACACCAACCCGACGGTAGCGGTATTTGAGGAGAAAGTTCGGCTGCTTGAAGGCGCTGATGCGGCCACTAGCTTCTCCACGGGGATGGCGGCCATCAGTAACACGCTCTACACTCTGCTGAAGCTGGGCGAACGTGTGGTCTCGGTCAAGGATACCTACGGCGGCAGCAATCAGATTTTCGTCGAATTCCTGCCCCGACTCAACATCGAAGTGGTGCTCTGCGACACAACCGACTTCAATGCCATCGAGTCCGAGGTCGCCAAGGGCTGCACCGTACTCTATATGGAGAGCCCGACCAATCCAACGCTCAAGGTCATGGACATCCAACGCCTGGCCGAGGCTGGACATCGCGTCGGCGCGACGGTCATTGTCGACAACACCTTTGCCACGCCCATCAACACCAATCCACTCTCTTTGGGTGCCGATCTTGTCGTCCACAGCGCGACCAAGTATTTGGGTGGCCATGCCGATGCCCTGGGCGGCGTCATCTGTGGAGACAGCGACCTCGTTAAGCGTATCTACCACTACCGCGAGATTAACGGCGCCACTCTTGACCCGATGGCCGCCTATCTGTTGCTGCGAGGCATGAAGACGCTCCACCTACGTGTCCGCCAGCAGAACGTCAGCGCCATGACCATCGCCCACTTTCTCGATGACCATCCAGCGGTGGAAACTGTGCTCTATCCCGGCCTGCGGAGCCATCCACACCATGACATCGCAGCCCGGCAGATGCGCGGGTTCGGCGGCATGTTGAGTTTCGTACCCGTCGGCGGCTACGATGCAGTGCGGCACATTCTGCCCAAACTGCGCTATGCCCATGCCGCTGCCAACCTGGGCGCGGTGGAGACGATTGTCGGTCCGCCAGCAACAACGAGCCATGTCGAAGTGCCGGCAGCCCAGAGAGCCGCGCTGGGCATTCCTGAAGGCCTAATCCGCTATTCGACCGGCATTGAAGAGACATCTGATCTCATCGCCGATCTGCAGCAGGCGTTGGCGTAGGGCCGAAAAAGAGCATCGAATTTTGACCCCTACAAACTTGCTCAGCCGACCCATTCGGCATATAATCAGTAACGTTCTTGGAGAGGTCGCATAGTCTGGCCGAGTGCGCGGGCCTGGAAAGCTCGTAGGGTGCAAGCCCTCGAGGGTTCAAATCCCTCCCTCTCCGCCATAAGTTTCGAAGATTCGTGTGTTTTCACCGCTCCGTCAGGTGCTGGGTCCTGTGCGGCAGAGCACTGTGAACCCCGTCAGGGCCGGAAGGCAGCAGCGGTAAGCAGCCCGTTCTGGGTGACACGGGAGAGCCTGGTGTCGCTGGCGGAGCGGTGAAAGCACACGAATTTTTTATGCCCCGAATCAGCCTCGAATAAACTCAAGGAGAGAAACGTATGAACTTCTTTGAGAAGCTGGACGCTGCGGTTGAACGCAATCAGAGCCTGCTCTGTATTGGCCTCGATCCGGATCCGGCACGGATTCCCGCGCGTTATCTTAGTGGTGATGCCGACAAAGACGAGACTGTCGAAGGCGTCATCGACGCGATTCTGGCCTGGAACCAGGCGATCATCGAGGAGACAGCCGACCTGACCTGTGTCTACAAGCCCAATATTGCCTTCTACGAGGCGCTGGGTGAGCCAGGCATGGCGTTGCTTCGCCGCACATTGGCGCTGATTCCAGAACATATCCCGGTCATTTTGGATGCCAAGCGCGGCGATATCGGCTCAACGGCCGCGGCCTATGCACGCGCCTGCTTCGATGATCTTGGCGTCGATGCCGTGACGCTCAGCCCCTACCTGGGCCGCGACAGCATTGACCCTTTCGCCGCCTATGAGGACAAAGGACTCTTTGTCCTCTGTCACACCTCCAATCCCAGTGCCGGGGATTTCCAGTCCTTGGAAATTACCGATTGGCGCACGCTGGACCGTGAACCGAACCAGCCGCTCTATATCCGTGTTGCCCAAGAAGCGCCCGCCTGGTCGCCCAATGTGGGGCTGGTCATCGGCGCTACTTATCCTGAGGCACTGGTCGACGTCAGAGCCGCTGCGCCGGATGCCTGGTTCCTGGTGCCGGGCATCGGTGCACAGGGTGGCGACCTGGCCGCCACACTGGCTGCGGGCCTGCGTTCAGACGGCAAGGGGCTGCTGATCAATGTGAGCCGCGGCGTCGGACTGGCGGAGAACCATGGCGAGGCCGCGAGCAAGATTCGGGATGATATTCGAGCAGAGATTGATAAATTAGCAGATTCGGCTCAAGTATCAGTCCCCCAATTTCCAAGTCCCATAATCTCCGATCTTGAATCACTGATCTTGGCCCTCTCCGATCTCGGCGCTGTCCAGTTCGGCGACTTCACGCTGGCAAGCGGTAAGCAGTCGCCCTTCTACATTGACCTGCGTCTGCTGGTCAGTCGACCGGCTGTGTTGGCGATGGCGGCCAAAGCCTATGCCACGATCTTGACCGGTATCGAACATGATCGCATTGCCGGCGTTCCCTATGCAGCATTGCCCATCGGCACTGCCGTCTCCTTGGAGGCCGACGTGCCGCTGGTCTACCCGCGCAAAGAGGTCAAGGCCTATGGCATGGGCAAGCAGATCGAAGGAACGTGGCATCCGGCTGATCGCATCGTTGTGATTGAGGACCTGATCACCAGCGGGGGTAGCATCGTCAAGAGCGCCGAGGCCATGCGCGAAGCCGGGATGGTCATTGAAGACGCCATCGTTCTCATTGATCGAGAGCAGGGCGGCGTCGAAAATCTGGCGGCAGCCGGCATCCGCGCGCACAGCGTCTTCAAACTGGACCAGATTCTCGATGTGCTGGTGGCGCACGGGAGATTGAGTGAAGAAAAACGCGCCGAGGTATTGGCGTTTATTGGGAGTGGGGACTAGGGATTGGGGATCAGGGATCGGTGAATGGGGGAGCGGTTTCGCAATCCCCCATTCCCCCATTCCCCATTCCCCGATTCCCGATCCCCAACAGCAATCATGACCTCAACCAAGATCTCATTCCTCAACCAATCTATGCCCACGCCGCTGGTTCTGGCCAGTGGTATCTGGGGGACGACCGCTAGCCTGATGGAGCGGGCGGCCCGGGCCGGTTGTGGCGCAGTAACGGCCAAGAGCTGCGGCCCGGCGCCGCGGGCGGGCCATGTCAATCCGTCTTGCATGGCCTGGGAACACGGATTGATCAACGCAATCGGGCTGGCCAATCCCGGCGCTGAGGCTGAGGTTGAGCTGTTGGCCGGCACGAAACAGGTGCTTCAACCGTTGGGCGTCCCCTTGATTGCCAGCATCTTCGCGGGGACGCCGGCCGAGTTCGGTACGGTCGCGGCCACAGTTGCCCGGGCCGAGCCGGACATGATCGAGGTCAACATCTCGTGTCCCAATGTGGGCAGCGAGTTTGGCGAGCCATTTGCCGCCAACCCGAAAGACGCGTCCGACGTCACCGCTCACGTGAAGTCGGCGTTGAACGGCACCGGCATCCCCATCATCGTGAAGTTGGCGCCCAACGTGCCCAGCATAGCGCGCATTGCGCGTGCCGTCGTCGATGCCGGAGCCGATGCGCTCTGTGCCGTCAACACCATGCCGGGCCTGATCCTCGACATCGAGAGTGGTCAGCCTATCCTCGCCAATCGCAGCGGCGGCCTCAGCGGCCCCGCCATCAAACCCATCGCACTCAAGTGCGTCTATGACGTGCGCAAAGCCTGTCCCGACGTGCCCATCATCGGCACCGGCGGCGTCACAACAGGAACTGACGCTATTGAGATGCTCATGGCTGGCGCAACGGCGGTGGGTGTGGGAAGCGCCATCTACTTCCGCGGTCCCGATGCGATCAGCGAAATCCTGGCTGAGATGCAAGTCTGGCTCGATGAACACGACATTGGCGACGTCAACAATGTGCGCAATTGGGCTCATCAAGAGCGAGAATATGACACAACGCCCACCGGTGCACCCGTCCCGGCTGTCCACTGAATGGAGTCGCCGCACTGCCGTTGGCGTCCGCCCCTGAATCAATCCACAATCGACCAAGAACAGTCTCCCTGTACGATCCTGTCTAGAAGCCTGCCGGAGTGATAGTCAATAGAACGCGGATGACGCGGATTTGGCTGATATGCGCGGATAAAGCAGAAATCCGGCTTTTTCCTGCTACATCCGCACAATCCGCGTTTTATCCTTTCTTTCTCCAACAGACTGCTAAGCTCCATAAGCCGCAAATGGCCATGGCGTTACCGCCGTAGAGACGCGAAATCTTGCGTCTCACCGATCTTCTTTCCGACCAAGAGGGAATCATGTCAACATTCAACGGTGATCTGCCCCGACACGATCTTTACATCAACGGCCAATGGCGTGCTCCGCTTGCGGAACGCTATCGCTCGGCCATTGATCCATCCAACGGCAAAGAGCTTGCCCTGATCGCACAGGCCGATATCGAAGACACGCGTCTGGCGATTCAGGCTGCGCGTGAAGCTTTCGATGACGGCTATTGGACGTCTATGTCGCCCGGTGAACGCTCACGTCTGCTCCACGCTGTGGTCGATGCGGTTGAGGAGCGACAGCACGAGATTGCTGAGGCCGAGATGAACAACGGCGGCTGCACCTGGCGCAAGGCCTATCTCATGGACATCCCGGTTGGGCTGATTCATTTCCGTCACTTTGCCAAGCTGGCCGACTTTGAACCATTGGAACCGGTGCCTCAGATCACGTTCCCGGCCATGTCCTACAACTACGTCAAGCGTGAACCGATCGGCGTTTGCGGCCAGATTATCCCCTGGAATTTTCCGTTTCTCATGGCCATCTGGAAGCTGGCTCCAGCGCTTGCTGCCGGAAATACGGTCGTCCTCAAACCGGCGACGTATACGCCGCTCAGCGCGCTGGCCTTGGTAGAGATCATCCATGACACGGGCTTGCTGCCGCCGGGCGTACTCAACCTTGTGACCGGCCCAGGCCAGGTCGTAGGGCCTGAGCTGTGCGTCAACCCAATGGTCGATAAGATCGCGTTTACGGGCAGCACCGAGGTTGGCCGCGAGGTCATGCAGCAGGCAGCCTCCACCATCAAGAAGGTAACGCTGGAATTGGGCGGCAAGAGTCCCAACATCATCCTGGACGACGCTGATCTGGATGTGGCGGTGGACGGCAGCCTCTGGGCGACGTTCATGCACAACGGTCAAGCATGTGAGAGCGGCACGCGTCTCTTTGTTCCGTCGAGCATCTATGATGAGTTCATGGAGAAACTGGTGGCCCGCGCCAGTCGGCTCAAAATTGGTTTGCAGAGCGACGGCGAGACCGATCTGGGCCCAATCATTAGCGCCGGTCAGCGTGATTCGGTGGAAGCTTATATCAAGCTTGGCATTGAAGAAGGTGCAACACCGGTTCTTCTTGGCGAACGACCCGACGATCCCGAGCTTGCCGATGGCTTTTTCCTCACGCCGACCATCTTCACTGATGTCGACAACAGCATGCGCATCGCGCAGGAGGAGATCTTCGGGCCGGTGCTCTGCGTCATCAAGTACGACAGCCTTGAGGATGCCATCCGTCAGGCCAACGACACGGTCTACGGATTGGCGGCAGGCGTCTGGAGCGGCGACACCGAGCGCGCGATCAGCGTGGCCAATCGCATCCGAGCCGGCACCATCTGGATCAATGACTACCATCTCATCAATGCTGAAGCGCCCTTCGGCGGCTACAAGCAGAGCGGCATCGGCCGTGAGCTGGGCGAATGGGGTCTCAAGGAGTATCTGGAGACCAAGCACATTCATGTTGACCTGACACGCACGCGTGAGTCAAAGTTCTGGTTCGATATTTTGGTGCCGCAGGGGGGGTAGAGAGTGCTGAGTGCTGCTTGCTGCGTGAGGGGGGAAAATTGTCGATAGTCAATTGTCGACTTTCAATTGTCAATGGCTGACTAGAGCGAACGGTTAATGCTGAATTGATAATTGTGAACGGTTAACGGTTAACGGTTGACACCCGGACATTGAGTCATGACGATCTTTCACGCAGCACGCAGCACGCAGCACGCAGCACGCAGCACGCAGCACGCAGCACGCAACAGATTCTACCGCTCCGACTCCCCCCTCGCCACCAACATCCCGCCGACGCGCCGCACCGGTATCGACAGCGGAATGCTGTCGATCTGGAGGGCGATGTCGCGGTCCTGGGGATGGAAGTGAGGCTGTTGCGGGTCAGCGAAGCGGGCTGAACTCTCGGAGGCAAAGACCGTCGCACGCACCGTTTCAGCGTCCAGATGATCGTTTTCCAGCAGGCTGCGCAAATAGAGCGCGCACTGCTCATCTTCATCGGTGCGCTCGCGTCCACTGTTGCCCATGGCGACAATCGAGACCAATGAAGGCGCTGCACGTTGGATTGCCCTGGCCGTGGCTGCGGCATTGGTAAGCGCCGCAGCGTAGATGGTAGACGCTCCCCGTGCTGCGACCACGCCTTTGGTGCCGGCGCTGGTCGATTGAATCAAGGTCTTTCCGGCTACGTCGGCCAGAGAAAGCTCATAGGGCGAGTTGCCGAAATCGAAGTCAGCGACCTTGACCCCGCCCTCTTCACCCATAACCAATTCACCCAGACCCTGTTGGCGTAGATCCATGGCACTGCGTGGATTGTCGACCAGCAGGATCTGCTTTGCGCCGCGCGACAGTGCGACTGAAGCGGTTGTGAACGCTCGATAGACATCAATGATAACGACGGCGCCTTCGGCATGACGTGCGCCGTCGAGCAGACTGAGCAGTCGGATTTCCATGGGAACCTCGTTTCTGAAGGAATCTACACTATCAGCATCGCATCGCCGAAGCTATAGAAGCGGTAGCCCGCCTGCTTGGCAATTTCATAGGCATTGAGCAAGATGCGGCGTCCTGCGTCCAGATCGGCGATTGCCCCGTCGGACAAATCAACGGTATGGGGCTGGCCGACGAACGCACTGACCATCATGAGCAGGCTCGATCTGGGCAGATGGAAGTTGGTGATCATTGAATCCACGGCCCGGAAGCGATAGCCGGGACGGATGAACAGATCGACGTCTCCGGCGAAGGCCGCTGTGCGTTTCCACGGACAGGCCGTTGTGTCATACGGATTAAGACCCTGGGCCCCGGTTGCGGCCCACTCCAGTGTGCGCACGGTGGTCGTGCCCACGCCGACGACGCGTCCGCCCTGCAAGGTCACATCATTGATTCGCCGCGTCGTGGCCGATGTCACCTCAGCCCACTCACTGTGGATGACGTGTTCCTCAACATTCTCCGCTTCCACCGGCCTGAACGTGTCCAGGCCGACATGGAGCGTCACTGTCTCGAAAAAGACGTCGCGTCGCCGTAGCGCCACCAAAAGATCGGGTGTGAAGTGGAGACCGGCGGTTGGGGCAGCGGCGCTGCCGTCAGGACGACTGTAGATCGTCTGGTAACGCTCACGATCGCCGGAATATTCCGTGATGTAGGGTGGCAGAGGAATCTCGCCGAGATCGTCCAGGTGCGGGTAGAGTGGTTTTGAAAACTCAACGGTGCGCGTTCCAGAGGTGTTGACGGCCAGGATCGTGCCGGTTATTGGCTCGTCCGTGGCCTCGGCGTCGATATCAGCTACGGTATCAGCTGCAGCATCAGTACGTGACAAATAGACGATCACGTCCGCACGGATGTTGCGACCTCGAGTCAGACATTCCCATTGAATGCCATCGTCGTCCAATGGTCGCAACAGGAAGACCTCGACGGCGCCACCGGTCGATTTGTGCCCGTGCAAGCGGGCCGGAATTACACGGCTGTCATTGCCGACGAGGACGTCGCCGGCATTCAGATAGTCGCCGATGTCGCAAAAGCGTCGATGCTCGATCTCCCCGCTGGCGCGATGCAGTACCATCAAGCGGCTGGCGTCGCGTGGGTCAGCGGGCTGCTGGGCGATGAAGCTAGGTGGTAGATTGTAGTCAAACAGATCAGTACGCATTAGGAATCCGGTTGTAGATTTTGTTATTACGACAACGATCAGCCTGTTCAGAGAATACCATTGTCTGGTCCAAATCCTGTAAAGCCCAAATTCTGATGACGATTCGCGCTGGGCAGATTTCCATTACCGAGGGCTTGAGTCGATAAGACCTTGGATGGTATGATGAAGATCAAATCTCACCTTGTAGAGGCACGCATCCATGGCTTTAATTGATAATGACCAATCGCTGATCGTTGATTTTCTACTCCGGGCCGGCGGCGCAATTCTTGTTGTTATTGTCGGTCGCTTACTGGGCCGCCTGAGCCGGCGCTGGGTTGGGCAAGCTATTGCGAAGACAACCCTCAGCAACACACTCAAGGAACTGGCGGTCAAGGTCACGAACGTTGTGGTCGAGGGTAGTGTCATCATCCTGGCACTCGCCGTTTTAGGTGTCCCGATAGGTACACTAATTACAGCTGTCGGCATCGTGGTTGTCGTACTCGGTATCGCGCTCCAGGCATCGATTAGCAACTTTGCTGCAACGGTGATTTTCATGCTCTTCGAGCCGTTCAAGGTCGGCGACATGATTGAAACCGGCAGCGTGGTTGGCCAAGTGAATGAACTTCAGGTCTTCAATACAGTGCTGTACCAGCGGGACGGCAAGGTTGTAAGCCTACCCAATAGTAGAATTCAAAACGACGGCGTGATCAACTACTCAAAAACGGCGTCCCTGCGCGTAGACGTTGAGGTTGGGATCAGTTACGAGGACGATCTAGATAAGGCGAAGCAAGTCGCTTACGACTTCCTAGCGGCAGATCCGCGTGTGCTCAAAGATCCGCCCGCGCGTGTGATTGTCCTCGGGCTGGGTGACAGCAGCGTCAATCTCGGCATACGGCCCTTCGTCAGCAGTGAAGACTACTGGTCCATGCGGTGGTCCTTGACTGAGCAGATCAAGCGTAGCTTTGACGAAGCGGGGATCACGATTCCGTTTCCGCAGCGCGATGTGCATGTGCTTGAGACGAACTCGGACCTCGGCAACTAGGACTGCTGCGTCCTGCGTACTGCATAAACGGGGCCATCACTCACCGTACTCGTCAAAATAGTCCAGCATGGATGCCTGAACGACCTTGAGCGCATGTTCGCGCCCGTAGATGCGTTCGACCTTGAGCTTGGACTCCTCGCCGGGAACCATCTTGTAGGTGCCGAAGTAGTGGGTCAGCCGTTCGACCAAAATGGTGGGCACATCTTCAATATCGCGAGCCTCGCCCCAGACGTTATCGTTTTCGAGCACAGCGACGATCTTGTCGTCGGCCTCACCGTCATCATTGGCCGCGATGCCGCCGACCACGCGCGCGTTTAGGATGACCTCAGAGCGGTTGATAGGGCGCTCGCTCAGCACACAGATATCCAGCGGATCGCCGTCACCGCGGTCGACGCCGCCAAACAGGTCGGCCACTCTGCTGTCGCAGAAGGTTCTTGGAACAAAGCCATAGAGGGCAGGCGGCTGGGATGAACTTCGTTGGGGTCGGTCGACACGTAGATAGCCGGTCTTCTTGTCGATCTCATACTTGACGACATCGAAGGGTGTGATCTCAATATAGGCGTGGACAACCTCGGGCGCTTGCGGTCCAACGTCAAGACCATGCCAGGGATGCGGACGCCAGCGGTAAAAGGGTGGTGGAAATTTCATCTGTTCTCTCCAATTTGAGTGCAAATATAGCTGTCATCCGTTTGACTCCAACGGCATTGATCGGCGATGATTTGTGGACCACAAACAGGGGGCAAGTGTAGCGCAGTTGTATGTGACCGGCAATTCATCAAAACTCTAACGGTTCGGCTATGTACATAGGTGGGATGCCGCCCATATACTGCCGGATTCTTCGAATAAACTGAGGTGCATCATTTTTCGCCTGTTATTGCCCAACGATTCTGTTCGACGCCGGCGCTTGTTATCCGGATCCAAACCTTCTGACGCAAGCCTCAGCCCTGCTGATCGACGCGGCTTGCTGATTGCAAAAGTCTTCTATTTCGTCTTTTTTGCGGCAATCGGCATTTTGGCGCCCTATTTTAATGTCTATCTGGAGTCCTTGGGGCTCAGTGGCGTCCAGATCGGATGGCTGGCCAGTGTGCCACCCATCATCGCGCTACTGGCCAATCCTTTCTGGGGCGCGCTCTCCGATCGCTTCCATGCCCAGACCGCTGTGCTGGCAGGGTGTGCCCTGATCACCGGTTTGACCGCATTCCTCTTCATTCCTGCCAGCGGATTCTGGCCGCTGATGATGCTGGTCATCGTGCTCTACTTCTTTCGTGCGCCGATCCCGGCCATCGCCGACAGTGCGGTCATGACCATCGTCTCGCGTACCGGGGTCAGCTATGGTCGGCAGCGGCTTTGGGGCAGCGTTGGCTTCGTCCTTACCAGTTTTGGATTGGGCACACTCTTCACGCTCAGCAACCTGAGTATGATCTTCATACTCTACGGTCTCGCCGTGGGTGTGATTCTCTTCGCCCTCAGCTTCAAAATGCCCATCGAGCGTTTTCCTGGACAGGTGAGCCTGATCGCCGGTGTTCGCACGCTTGCACGTCAGCGAAGCTATCTTGGCTTTCTCTTGTCTATGGTCCTGGCAGGCATTGGCTCAGGCGGCTACTTCAATTTTCTGGGACTGAATATTCTCGAACTCGGCGGCACCCAGGCGCAGGTTGGAATGGCCTATGGCGCTAGCGCACTCGCCGAGATCCCCATCATGTTTCTGGGCGCCCGCTGGTTCCATCGCTACGGCAATGCCGGCTTGATCACTTTTGGTCTCTCCATCTTTACGCTTGGCTGGGGGACTGTCGCCTTGATGACTTCGCCGGTTTCACTGATTTTGGCGGCGACGTTGGTTGGCTTCGGCTATGGATTCTTCTGGGTGGCGGTCGTCGGATTTGCCAATGAGACCGCCCCCAAAGGCATGAGCGCCACGGCTCAGGCCACCGTCGGTGCGGCCCAAGGCGGCCTGGGGTGGGGGCTGGGTGCAATCATCGGCGGTACACTGTGGGATCTGACCAGCGGGTCGGCTGTCTTCTGGGCAAGCGCACTGTTCGGTCTGGCCGCTATCGTCGTTTTCCGCATCGGATTGCGCTTGGCGAAGTAGGTGCTGGAAGCATTCGAACATAGGGACCACCTCAATGGTTTAACCATTGGTGGGTCTATACTGTGGCCATGAAGCCAACCATCGGACCGAATTGCCTGTCGAATCGGCGGAACTGAATCAGATGAAGGTAACCCTGGCAACCGCTTTGTTCTGCCTGACACTGGCTATCGGAGCCTGTTCAGGCCTGTCGGCTCCAGTTGCCCAGGTTGAGCCTGCGCCCATGCCGACCGTCGATCTGTCTGGGCTGGCAGCATTGCTGCCGCCGGACAGCATCCCCTCAATTGATGATCCTCGTTTTGATAAAGCGGCCGATGCCCACGACATGCGTGAAAATGAGCGGGTTATCGGCCTCATCATCAACGGTGACGTCCGCGCCTATCCGTTGACGATCTTGAGCAGCCACGAGATCGTCAATGACGCGGTTGGAGGCGAACCGGTGGCCGTCACCTGGTGTCCACTCTGTTACACCGCACTGGTCTTCAGCCGAAATGTTGATGGCGTCGACAGTCCGCTGACCTTCGGCGTCTCAGGCAAGCTGCTGCGCAATACGCTGGTGATGTTTGATCGTGGCAGCAATTCACTCTGGAGCCAGCTCTATGGTATAGCCATTGACGGCGATCTGACCGGGGCTGAACTCAATTATTTCCCCAGCACCCTGACCGACTGGGCTACCTGGCGCTCGGCCTACCCCGATACACTCGTACTCAGCAAAGCGCAGACGCGTCTCCAGTTCAATAGACCCGGCTATGCAGTTGCCCCGCGTGGCAGCTACGATATTGACGCCTATGCCGGCTACTATGCCGCCCCAGACGAAGGTGTAGTCAATCGCAACGTGCCCAGGAGTGACGAGTCGCTTCGGCCCAAGCAGAAAGTGCTTGGTGTGCGCGTCAACGGCTCAGCGTGTGCGTATCCGTTCTCAATGCTTCAGAGCCAACCGATCATCAACGATGAACTGGACGACGTGCCAATTCTCGTCTGGTTCGACCGTGAGAGTGACACTGCGCGTGCTTACGAGCGTCGGATCGACGGACGCGTCCTGGTCTTTGAACCGACCGAGGAGAGCGTGACAGTTCAAGATGTCCAAACCGGCAGCACCTGGCAGATGCTCGACGGTATCGCCATAGACGGCGCGCTGCTGGGTGAGACCTTGTCACCGGTCTTTTCGACGACGGCGTTTGAGTTTGGCTGGGACGGATATTTTCCGGAGAGTGATATGCTGCGCGAGTAGGGTAGTGGGGTTGAAGCCGAGTAGAGGGTGTTGATGTGGAGGGCGTCGAAACAGCGTAAGCCCCACAGCCTTGCAACCCCACCCCAGCTTCCCTACTCCCTCGCCAGCGCATAAGCCGCCACACCAAATGCCGTGGCAACGTTTAGCGACCGTTTGGTTCCGCGCATGGGGATGTGAAGGATGGCGTTGCACAGGTCCATGATGCCCGGATCAACGCCCGTAACCTCATTGCCAATCACCAATAGGATCTTGGTCTTGTCCGGTATCGGCGGCGGCTCGAAGAGTGATTGGGCAGCCGGCGTTTCTTCCAGCGCCCAGACTTGGTAGCCTTCCCGTTTGCCGACGATCAGATCGACGGCGTTGGTATGATACGACCAACCGACTGTCTGCTCAGCACCGAGTGAAGTCTTGGCCAATTTGGGGTTGTCCGGCGTCGGCGTGATGCCGCATAGATAGAGGTGGCGGATGCCCGCGCCGTCGGCTGTGCGAAAGATGGATCCGACATTGTAGAGACTGCGAATGTTGTCGAGCAGTACGTCGACGTGGCGGGTGGGTTGGTTCGTTGGTTTGGCGGTCGAGCTTTGTTCATTCTCAAGGTCAACCGTGGAAACGTGCTTGGTCTCAGCACCGCAGAGCGGGCAGCACTCTCCGCGCGGGTCATCGGTCGCTACTGGATAGCGGAAGCGACAGAGATCGGAGATGCATTGCCGGAATTGATATTGTTGAGACATAGGCACAAATGCAGAATCTACTTTACGTCCCCAAGATAGATCGGCCTTTCGACTCCTGGCGAACTTTCACCGGCGTCCATCAAATATGGAATCAGTGCCTCTGGATAGAGTAGAATATTTTCCAGCTCATCCAGCGGAATCCATTCTACTCCGATCTGCCATGTGTCCGGCGCCGGCGCCGCTTCATGGGACGGCCTGGTCTTCAGGCGGCAGGCAAACATAAACTCCACCTGATGTGCACCGCCATCGTCGATGACAAACCCGTGATTGTGGCTGATGTACTCGCGCAGGTAGAGTAGTCCGCCGATTTCGATTTCGGCCCCTAACTCCTCAAGGCATTCCCGGCGCAGCGCTTCGTGCAGCGTCTCCCCGCCCGCCTGCCCGCCACCGGGCAAGATGTGGTAGCGACCGTTCTCACGCTGGTTCACAATCACCAATAGACGTCCATCCTCAATGATCACGGCTTTGGCCGAATTGCGTATGTGCGGACCAGTGTCAGCCACGGAGATACCCTTCTTCCACTGACTGGTCGATGATCTCCTCGGCAAAGGCCCACAGCGCTTCCGACCCGTCGACCACCGGGCCGATGCGTTGCATCACCTGCTCGCGGGTGATGCCATGCTTTCGCCACTCTTTGCCCTGACTGTAGTAGTTGTGGAGAAGCGGCATCAGACGGTCGACGGCGTTAGCCATCTTGGCTTCGGGGGTCTCACGCGGATCGAACTCGTAGAAGGCCGCCTTCATCTCCACCGCTTGATCGGCCGGCAGCAACCCGAAGAGCCGCTCGGCTGCCGTCTGCTCGCGCTCGGCCTGGCTCTGCTTGCCGCCCTCGTCATAGGCGTAGGTGTCGCCTGCATCGATCTCGACGATGTCGTGAACCAGTAGCATCTTGACCATGTGCAGCACATCGACCGGCTGGTTGGAATGCTCTGAGAGTAGCACGGCCATCAGTGCCACGTGCCACGAATGCTCGGCTGAATTTTCATAACGGTCGCCGCTCATGAGCATTGAGCGACGCATCACACCTTTCAGGCGGTCGATTTCGAGGATGAAGTTGAGTTGTTGGGAAAGTCGGTCAGTAGGTACTGTGGCCTGAGTCATGGGTTTCCTGTTTTTTTGTTTGCTTGACAGTCTCTGGCAGTGGTCGGTGTTTCATTTCAAATACCCGATATTCTGCTCAACTTCTGAGGCGATCCGCCAATAGATCTCTGCTCCAAGTAGACCGGTAATCACTATCAGCAATGGGCAGTTTTTCTCTACAACTGACTGCGAACGACGCTCAAATGGTTGCGCACCTCAGTCGGAACCATATCGAATTCGCCGGCCCGTTCGAGCGCAGTCGTGACGACCAATTCCAGTTGTGTAATCTCTACCAGGTTGCGGCGAATCAGAAAGAGCACGTCCTCAATATCGGTCTCGAAACCACGATCCAATTTGCTGAGGGCAATGGCATATGGATCAAGAACATAGACATCAATAGAACCATAGCGTCCAACGGAGATCTTGCGCTCTTCTGCTCCTTCGGGCAAGGGGATAGACTGATCGATGGGCACGGCCTCGATCTCGATCTGCATTTCATTGGCGGTACGCTCGATGAGCTCTTGCAGTTCGTTCTTGTCGAGATCATCACCCACATAATCAATGTCTAGTGTCGGGCGAACACTGCCGAGTAAGGCAAGCGCGCAGCCACCCAAGAGGGTCAATGTCGCCGATTCTCGATAGCGGTCGGCCACAGCAAAAAGCAGAGCGTCAAGCGCTTCCCGGTTTACGCCGTCCATGCTTGCCGTCTTTCCATATGGGTCATCCACCGGTTTGCCGCGTGTTCGTATGTACCGAGCCAGTTGATGGGTTTGCCGCTCAAAATACGATGGCGATTTGCCAACAAGCGCAAGGCGGTGTTGGGATCAGAAGCGAGGGGCAGACCCAGACAGCCGGAAAAAAAATCGGGGATCGGATCGGCATCATCCACGAGAACTGCCAAACGACTGCGATATTTCCGCTGCAAAAAACAGGCCGCCGAATAGTAGAACATGAAGGCAAGTCGGGTCGATCCTGCTATCTCATGCGCTGCTGCCTCGGCGTGCTGAGCGTATTCAGGATAGCGTAGCAAGAGCGGAATCAATGCAGATCGCAATCTGGCTTCATCGCTATCAGCCAGGGCGGTCAATAGCGAAGCCGGTTCAGGAAGATCGACGGCTGCTTCTTCAACACCGGATCGTACGAAGGCAACATCCAAGCCGTCAAGAATTTTGGCCAGCATCGCCGCAGAGAATTGTCCAGACTGCCTTGCTTCCAAACTAACCGTCCTCAGTTGCATTGACTGACCACCTTGTCGACGTTGTCGACAACCAAGAATCTTGCTTGTCCGTTCGTATTCGGCTTTGGCAAGTTGTTCGCTCACCGCCTGAGCAATGGCAAAACAAGAAAACGGAAACCGGTCTCTGCTGTCCAAAACGCAATACGTCTCAGCTAACGTTCTGAGTCGTACCTTGCTTAGCCTCACCTGATCCTATCACAGTTTCGTGTCAGACAAAGCTTACCGAGCAGTTGACCATTGCTGGTCTGGCTCAGCCCACCCCAATCTTAGACAGACCATCGGTGCTCCGCCGATCAGCCAGAATCCGACTGCGCTGTAGCGAATGTAGCGGAGCACAAGCCCCAGCGTTGATTCATCAGCAGCCAGCGGATCAAACGCCACTTTCAAGCCCAGGTAGAGAACGGCTATACCCGCAGAACCTGCCAAATAGCGTAGAACCCGATACTTGAGCGGTCCATCGGCGCGGAAGTTGCCGTGTGCGCGCAGCACGAACGCGCCTGCTGCGGCTCCAAAGAGGAGGGCGCTGGTGGTGACCGTGTCCTCTAGGATGAGGCCGTCCGGCGCCCGCCCGCCGGCCGTGGCCACGTTGTCTAACCAGTCCGTCGGCAGTAGCCAGCCGACGAACAGACTGTCGACAATGGCCCAGCCGGCGAGGATGATGCCAAGCGATATTGCGAAGACCAATGCGACCTGTCGGCTGAGGGAAAAACGTTGGAACCAACGAGCTACGCTCTGTTCAGTGCCCAGAAAAATCCACAGTGTCACGGCTCCCAGTAACCAGCCCAAGAGCACATCGGTGGTGAAATGCACGCCAATGTAGATTCGCGATAGGCCTACGCCTACGACGATCAAGATGGCGCCAAGCCAGGCCCACCAACGGTTGATCGCCGCGGCGACCATCCCCCACAATACAATCGACGTCTGCGCATGGCCGGACGGCAGCCCGAAGCCGGATTCACCGCCGCCCAACAGGCGGACTTCAACGTTGTACCAGTAAGGACGAGGCGAGTGAAAGAAGATTTTGAGCACGCTGTTGAGCGAGAGCGTGATGAGCAGCGCCAGAGCCAGACGCAGGCCAAAGCGCCGATTGACCGACCAATAGACAATCGGCAGGATGAAGAGGAAGAAGAGCGGTCCGCCCGTGTGTGTCAAGGCATTCATGGGCATGATCAGCCAGTCGCCCTGGCCCTGGAACCAGAGCGTGAGCGCGATTTCCCAGTCTAGAATCGGTTCAGGCATTGTTGTCGGACGTCGGTTCGTCAGGCAGAAGATAGAGATCGGTGTCGAGGAAGTCGATATGGATGGGCGTGCCCTCAGCGTAAAGATCCTCGGCCTTGGGGTCGTGGCGCACGACCGAGATCAGCTGTCCATCAAATTCGACATCGTACTCGGCCAGCGATCCCATGTAGGAGGTGCGACGGACCGTGGCCGGTAGCGAGCGGCCCGACGGCGTCGGTTCTAGGAAGATCTGGATCGACTCAGGCCGTGCCAGCATCAGCGCTGCACTACCGACCTTCAGGTCTGTGGTGGCGGAGCCGGGTACGGTGAGCGCGATGTCGTTCAACTTGACGATCCAACGCTCATCCTGCACATCGCTGACGGTGACGGGCAGGAAGTTGGCCCGACCGATGAAGTCGGCCACAAAGCGATTGCGCGGATGTCGATAGATCTCGACCGCGGTGCCGCTCTGCTGAATCATACCCTCGTGCATGATGACAACCAGATCCGAGAGCACCATGGCCTCGTCCTGATCGTGGGTCACGTAGACGCTGGTGATGCCCAGCTCCTGCTGGATGCGCCGGATCTCTGTGCGCATTTGAACGCGTAGCTTGGCGTCCAGGTTGCTCAGCGGTTCGTCGAATAGCAGCACCTTGGGCTCCATGACCAGAGCACGGGCCAGGGCAACGCGTTGCTGCTGCCCGCCGCTGAGCTGATTGGGTGCTCGATTCTCCAGCCCCTGCAGCTCGGTCAGATCGAGAACATGCCCGACCTTTTCACGGATGTCGGCCTTGCTCAGCTTCTTGATCTTGAGTCCGTAGGCAATGTTGTCGAAGACGCTGAGGTGCGGGAAGAGGGCGTAGCTCTGGAAGACCATGGCCATATCGCGCTGGTTGGGCGGCTGTTCGTTGATTTCCTGGCCGTCGAGCACAATGTGGCCGGTGGTGGGAAACTCGAAGCCTGCAATCAACCGCAAGGTCGTCGTCTTGCCGCAGCCCGACGGGCCGAGCAGTGTTACAAACTGCCCCTCACTGATTCCGACGTTGATGTTATCGACGGCACGTACAATGCCGCTGCTGTCGCGGCTATCGAAATGTTTGCTTAGGTCGATCAAGTCAAGAAACACTCTTTTCTCCTGCGTTGTTTCGATGGAACGGAATTGGGCGGATCAGGCGGATCCACGCGGATAAAAAAGGAAATGAAATCGCGGGTATCCGCTTCATCCGCCCAATCCGCGTACTACCGCTGACTCCATTGCAAAAAGCCTTTTTCGCCACAGATTGACGCCGATAACCACAGATTGAAAGTGCTTTTCCTCTGTGAACTCTGTGCCTCCTCCGTGCCTCCGTGGTGAAATAGGCGTTTTCGAAGTAGAGTCATCGCTATTATCCCGCCCCCACAGACAGGTCCACGTTTTCGCTGCCGCCAAACTGGCGCCCGAGCCACCAGTACATGAGGCCGATGGCGATGAGCACGATGAAAATCAGAATCATTGAGTAGGCTGCGGCTGTGGACATGCCGCCTTGTTCGACCTCGCTGAGGATCCAGACGGTCAGAATCGGCCATTCCGGCGTGGTCAGGAAGATGACGGCTGACAGGCTGGTCATGTGCCGTGCGAAGGCGAAGATGAGGCCGGCGATGAAGGCGGGCAGAATCAGTGGAAGCGTCACGTTTCGGAAGGTGTACTGTGAGTCCGCGCCCAGGCTGTTTGACGCTTCCTCAATCGACGGATCGATCTGCTGAAGTGCAGCCACGCCTGCTCGAACCGAGGCCGGCAGGCTGCGAACGGCATAGGCGGCGATGATGATGTAGGGCGTGCCGACCAACGCCAGCGGCGTGCCGAAGAAGGTCAGCGAGGCACAGAAGGCCATCAGTATCGTTGCGAACAGCGCCCGCATTTTGGCGCGAATCTGCAAGACGATGAAGACACTGATTGCAAGATAGGTGAAGCCCAGCATGGTCATGGTCGGCCGTGTGAAGACGCCGATAAACGAGACCAGACGCAACACGATCTTGGAGAGCGTCGGGTTGGTGATGGCCCGGCCCGAGCGCGCCATGGGCACCAGCAGCAATGGCGTCAGGTTGTAGATCACCAACATGCCTGCCATGGCCGCCAGGGTGAGAACGATCGGCTTGCGTTTGTCGGGCTCGGCCACGAACCAGGCCAACGCTGCCAGTGCCAAGAATCCGGCAGCCAGCATGTAGCGCCAGCCGTCTTCAGTCATGCCGAGCAAGTAGGGCAGCCAGTTGATGCCATATCCCAGTACGAATCCGGTCACCATGAGCACAACCTGCTTCCAGCGCTGCTCCACGACCTTGGTCACCAAAAATCCCGCCAGCGCCAGATAGACCAGGATGACGGCAAAGCTGGGCGAACCGATGAAGGCGACGATGTAGCCGATGCCCAAAATGGTGCCCGGCACCGCGCCGCCCAGATTGGAGACAAAGTCGAGCGTCTGCTTGCCGGCGAAGTTGCGACGCACCACCATGAAGGCGATGATCATGCCGACCAGTCCGGCGATGGGCGTAGCGACAGCTGACAGGAAGGTCGTCGACAGAATGGCGTTGAGCCCGCGGCCCAGCGCCGCTTGATAGTGGCTGAAATCGAGTGAGTAGTCGATGCCCCAGAGCCGCGTGAACGAGCCGAGAAAGATCGACATATAGAGGACCATGATCAGCACAATCACCAGGAAGGTGATGATGATGAACGTCCAGCGAATCAGCGGCTCCTTGACCATGATGCGTCCGGTCGTCGGCTTGCCGGTCACGGCCACGTAGGAGCGCCGGCTGACATAGTATCTCTGCAGAACGAAAATGGTGAGGGTCGGAATGAGCAGGATCAGAGACAGGGCAGCTGCCTTCTGCTGATCATATTGGCCGTTGACAGCCAGGAAAATTTCGGTCGAAAGTACGGTAAAATTGCCGCCCAGCAGCAGGGGGTTACCCAGATCGGCCAGTGACTCCACAAAAAGCAGCAGGAACGATCCTGCCAGCCCCGGCACCAGCAACGGCATGGTCACCGTGCGGAAGATGTGAAACTTGCTCGCACCCAGGCTTAGTGCCGCCTCTTCCATGGAGGCATCGATGTGCTCAAGCATGGAGCGGATGATCAGGTAGGCGACCGGAAAAAAGGTGATGGTCTGGACAAATATGAGGCCGTCCAGGCCATAGACGTCATTCATGCCTTGGGTGAAGCGCATGCCGAAAACCTGCCTGGTGATCAGCCCGCTGCGTCCAAAGAGCAGAATGGTGGCGATGGCGATGGCGAAAGGGGGCGAGATGGTCGGCAGCAGCGTGAAGATGTGGAAGAATCGTGCAAAGGGCACGCTACATCGCACCATGGTGTAGGCAAAGATGAATCCCAGAATGGTGCCGAAGGTGGCCGTGCCTAGCCCCATCTCCATGGTGTTGATAACAACTTGCCAACTGTACTGGCGGTAATAGGGATCGGTGTAGTGCGTGAAGTATTCGAAGCTCAGTTCGCCCGTGTCCGGATCGAAGAAGCCCTGTACGACGACGCTGAAGAGCGGCAACGCCACGAACAGAAAGACGAAGATCCCGACAACAAGTAGGCCCATGGCCAGGATCGGGTCCTGTCCGATGAGGCGTAACTCTTGCCAGCGTCGCCAGAGAGCGGAACGACTTGTCGAGGCTGCGTTAGATGTCATATGCGATATCTGTTTGGTCTGTGTGGTAAGAAGACCGGCTTATGCACAAAGCCGGTCTTCTTGTGAACGTCATGCTGCGCATCAGCAAATTGCGCAGACTTTAATGACGCTATTCTTTCAAGGCGTCGGCGCTGGCAATCTCGTTGATGAAGCGGTCGACGAATTCTTTCTTGTGTGAACCGCAATACTCGAAGTCATAGTCGATCAGGTTGACTGCCAGCAGTTCGGGACGAGAGGCCGAAGCACCCTCAACAGTAGGAGCCTGATAGGCCTCATACTGAGGACCGAGTTCCTGGGTTGCGGGATCCAGCGCCCAATCGAACCACTTTTGGGCTGCATCAGGATGGGCTGCGCCTTTGATGATGCCCATGCCGCCGATTTCGTAGCCGGTACCTTCTTCAGGGAAGGTCAGCACCAGGGGCGAACCCTTCTCGATTTCAGCGACGATGTCATGGGAGAAGACGATGCCGACGGCGGCTTCGCCCTGGCCCACGAAGCGACCCGGAGCCGAGCCGCTTTTGGTGAACTGGAGTACCTGACCGGCGTAGTCGCTCAAGTAGTCCCAGGCCGCCTCTTCGCCCATCATCTGCACGATGGTGCAGAGCGCGGTGTAGGAGGTGCCCGAACTGGAGGGGTGGGCGACCATCAACTGGCCGGCGAACTCTGGCTTCAGCAGATCTTCCCAACTCGTGGGCGGTTCCACGCCGGGATTCTCATCCAACCAGTTCTGGTTGGTGGCGAACCCGAGTGAACCAACGTAGATGCCGGCCCAGTTGTTGTCCGGATCGAGCATCAGATCCGGGTCCAGGATGTTGGCCGCGTTGGGCGAGTCGTAGGGTTCGAGCAGGCCTTCCTGGGCAGCGGCGATGAAGCTGTCGACCGGACCGCCCCACCAGATGTCGAACTGGGGATTGTCGCGCTCGTTGCGCAGTCGGGTCAGTGATTCGCCGCTGGACATCCGCACGAAGTTGACGGTAATATCAGGGTTAGCCGCCTCAAACTCGGCCTTCATGCCCTCGCACCACTGGACCTGTGGCGTACAGAGCACATTCAGCTCGGTGCTGGCGGCGATCTCGCCGTCGCTCTCTGCTGCGGGTGCTGCCGGCGGTGGCGGCGCCACACAACCAGCAAATGACATCGCAATCAGCACGAAGACAGCGACAGTGACCAGAAAAGGAACAGATCGTTTCATCGGATTCTCCTTCTTGGTTTATGGAAAAGTTGGAAATTGCTACCGAAAAAAAAACAGACGGCGTGTAGACCTAAAATGTAGCCCACATTACTGTGGTTGTCAATTTGCTTGAAAAATACGAAAATGTGATGTGGGTCTGCTGTAGAAACTAGAGTTCGTCACAGATTGCCACAGATAAATACGGGATATTCACAGACGTTTTCAGACATCCAGTTTATTGGCTGTATTATCTGTGTCCCATCCTGCTTTTATCTGCATGAATCTGTGGCGAAAACGGCGTATTACAGTGAACTGACCTGTGGCATAAAACGGGCGATTCATACCAGAATCTGCGACCATTCAGTACAAGGAGAAACCGATGTCTTCAACGTTTAACGGACTTGGCATGCACCTGGGAAATCTCTCGCGACTCTCTGATGCGAAGACGAGATCGATCAGCGCCGAGAATTTCGACGGCAGCAAAGGTGGCGGCGGCAAGGCCACTGAAGGGACCGGCGCTGTGGCCGCGCGCGAACTGGGGCAAGGCTGGAAGGTCTCGCCCTCTATCAATGTCGGCGGCAATGAGACCGTGACGCTGGCCGATATCGAAGGACCGGGGGCCATCCAGCATATCTGGCTCACGCTGCACCCAAGCTTTTGGCGACGAATCGTATTGCGCATCTACTGGGATGACGAGGAGACCCCTTCTGTTGAGACGCCGATTGGCGACTTCTTTGCCAATGGATGGTGCGAGCGCTGCAACATCAGCTCCATACCGGTGGCTGTCAATCCTGCAGGCGGCTTCAATAGCTACTGGGAGATGCCCTTCCGTCGTCGCGCCCGCATCACGATAGAAAACGTAAGCCCTGATGAGCTGAAGGGATTCTACTATCAGGTCACCTACGCTCTGACCGACGTCCCCGAGGACAGCGCCTACTTCCATGCCCAGTGGCGGCGCAGCAATCCGCTGCCTTACATGGAGGACCACGTACTGCTCGACGGCGTGCAGGGCCAGGGCCACTATGTCGGCACTTACCTGGCCTGGGGCGTCAATAACAACGGTTGGTGGGGCGAGGGTGAGGTCAAGTTTTTCATGGACGGTGACACCGATTGGCCGACCATCTGCGGGACGGGCACCGAGGACTACTTCGGCGGAGCCTGGGATTGGGAGCATCCCATGGGGCAGTACGGCGTCCATTCGACGGCCTACCAGGGACTGCCGCAGGTGATCAAAACCGACGGCCTCTACCGCAGCCAGCAGCGCTTCGGTATGTACCGTTGGCACGTCATGGACCCCATCCGCTTCAAGGAGGATCTGCGTGTCACCGTCCAGGCCTTAGGCTGGCGGTCTGGAAAAGAGGGCAAGCGCCGCTACCTTCCCTTGCAGGATGATATCTCGTCCACGACCTTCTGGTATCAGCAGGAGCCGCACGCACCGTTCCCGGCCCTGCCCGACGCCGATGGTCTCGAAGTGATCTAGAGGTCCCTCAAATCGCGTAGGGACAGGTCTCAGACCTGTCCCGCGTTGTTTACATCGATATCTCCCGCGTATGGAATATCGAATTCTGTACGCGCCCACGATGTTATGGTTGTGGCGACGGGGACAGGTCTGAGACCCATGCGCATCAAGCTAAGCGTTATGTCTTGCGTCGCCGTCGGTTTCGGCAGGGATGAATCCCGCCGCTAACAGCGAGAAGCCGCCTCAGCGGCTGAAAGTTAGCGCCTGAGGGCGCTTTTCGCTGTTAGCAGCCGGCTTCAACCGTTGCTGCACACCGGTTCAAATCATCGATATCTCCCGCGTATGGAATATCGAATTCTGTACACGCCCACGATGTTATGGTTGTGGCGACGGGGACAGGTCTCAGACCTGTCCCTACGGTTGTCGATGATCTGTAGACACGCCGGCGGCGTTCCTACAGCAACTCCTCCAGTGCATCGATCAGCCGATCCACCTGTTCCGGCGTGTTGTATGCCTGAACGGAGACGCGGATCAGCGGATCATCGCTATAGCCGGAGATCGGCACTTCGACCTTATACTCGGTCCAGAGTCGGCTGCGCAATTCGACCCTGTCGACCTCAGGCAGCCGCGCCGTGAACATCTGCTCGAACCAGTGATGGTCTTCGGAGCAGACCGGCGGCAGGCCAGTGATCGCCTGGATCCGGTTGCGTGTTTCCAGCGCTGTGACATGGCAGGCAGCGCGCACCGCCGGCCAGTTGTGTTCCTTCTGAAACGCAATGGCTGTCGGTACAGAGAGATAGGCCGACGGATCCATGGTGCCGGTCCACGAGAAGTAGTCGAGCAGTCTGGAGCCGAGGTCGCCGTGGGTCCAGCCGTGGCTGATCACCAGCGGCTCCAACACCTGGTCAAAGTCGGGCGCTGCGTAGAGGATGGCCGCACCCTTGGGTGCACACAGCCACTTGTGGGCATTGCCGGTGTAGAAGGTTGGCTGCATGGCGGCGAAATCGAGATCGATCTGGCCTAGGGCGTGGGCGCCGTCAATGACCGTGATGATGCCTGCCTCGTTGGCCCGCTGGCAGATCAACTCGGCCGGTAGAATGAGCGCAGTCGGCGACGTGATGTGGCTAAAGGCGATCACCTTGGTGCGAGGGGTGACGCCTTCCCAGAGTTTGTCGACCACCGCTTCAGGACTTTCGAAAGGCAGCGGAATCGTCCGGTTGATATACGTAGCGCCGCTCCGCTCGCAGAGAAAACGCCACGTGTTGTTAACTGCGCCGTACTCATGATCGGTGGTCAGCACCTCGTCGCCGGGTTCAAGCTTCAGCGAGCGGGCTACGGCGTTGATCCCGTAAGTCGCATTCGGCACAAAGACGATGTGATCACCGTCAACGCCCACGAATTCGCCTGCTGAATGGCGCGCCTCGGCCAATAAATCGGGCAGGCGTCGCTGGATGAAGTCGACAGGCTGCGCTTCTAGCCGGCGTTGCCAGGACTGATAGACGTCAAAGACCGGTTTCGGGCAGGCGCCGAAGCTGCCGTGGTTGAAGAAAGCGACGTCCGGGTCCGATAGGAATTGGGAAGCAATCGCTGGCTGACGCGTCTGAAAGTTGTTCATTGAGACTCGATTCTGGCGAGTTCGTAGCGCGGAGCAGTGGGCCCCTGCGCTAGGGTTATGTGTTGAATAAATAAAAGATGGACGGCATCGTAACTCAGGAAATTCAGGGCTGCAAGTGACGGTTTGGCGTTTCACAGCAAACGATTGCGTTTACTTGCATCCCACTTCAAAACCGATTACACTATGCCCGACCTCCGATGTGGGATCACTCGATCCGTTGTTCTGTTCAACCGTTTGTTCAATCACCAACCAAATAGGAGGGTACGATGAACCAAATGCCAAGTCGTGCAAGATTCGGACGCAGGTCCGGTCTGGCGCTTGCGCTAACCTTGATTTTCGCGTTGCTGCTGTCCGGCTGTGCCGCACCCGCGGCGGCCCCGGCCGCTGAAGAAGCACCGGCTGCCGATTCCGGTGCGATGGAAGCCGATAGCGGTGATGCCATGATGACTGCCTTTGGCGAGACGCTGCCCGAAGACGCGCTGCCCTATGATCAGCAGGTGCGCAGAATCGGGTTCGACAACAACCAGAATGCAACGACCTTCGACTTCTTTTCAGCCGTCTACCAACGCTACTGCGATGGCGACCATTTCTCCAACACATTCGGCGATCCGCTGGTCGAGCTGGATACAGACTTCAACCTGATTCCGGCCGCTGCCGAAAGCTGGGAAGTTTCCGAAGATGGGCGCGTCTGGACCTTTAAGCTCAGGCCGGATCAGGTCTGGAGCGACGGCACGCCTTTGACCGCCTATGACTACGAAGCCACCTTCCGCCTGGGCGCAAGCCCCGAGCACGGTTGGGACTTCGCCTGGTTCCATAGCTTCCTGGGCCCCGGCGGCATCAAGAACTGGAGCAAGGCAATCGCCGGCGAGGTGCCGGTCGAGGAGTTGGGTATTCGAGCAGTTGATGATCTGACGCTCGAAGTTGAAACCGAAGAACCCTTCCCGCCGCTGCCCGGCACCATGAAGTTCTCATGGGTGATGCAGAAGGCTGCCCTGGAAGAACATGGCCCGCTCTACAACAGTGATCCGGCGACCCATGTGACGTCCGGCCCCTTCAAGCTTGCCGAGTTCGATCCGGGCAACTTCATCGCCATCGAAGCCAACGAGACCTATAATGGCTATCGTCCGCCGCGTCTCAAACGCATCGAATGCACCTTCATGTCTCCGGACACCTTCTTCCTCTCCTTCCAGAACGGCGAGATCGATCAGGTGCCTGCTGACAAACTAACGCCGGCCGACTTTGAGTTGATTCTGGCCGATCCGGTGTTGAGCGACAACTATCTGCGTGACTTTGGCGACTTCCGCACCGACTATCTGATGTTCGACACCTACAACCCGCCGTTCGACAATCTGGACGTGCGCAAGGCGTTTGCCCATGCGGTAAATCGCGACGCTATCGTGGAGAATATCTTCACGCCCATCAAGGCCATGCCGGCCACTTCAATGTTGATGCCAGGTTACCCGTCGGCTGATACAGAGGGCGAATTGGCTGAATATCAGGCCTATAATTGTGAACTGGCTCAGCAACATCTGGCCGATGCCGGCTATCCCGATGGCGAAGGCTTCCCCAGCCAGGAGATGTGGTTGCGCGGTGAGACGCCCGCCATGGCGGCTGTCTACCAGGCCACGGCAGCCTCGATTGCCGAATGTCTGAACATCGACGTCCAGGTATCCAACAAAGACAACAAGGTCTACAACGATGCCATGAATGCAAAGCCGACTGAACTTCCGTTCGGCGCCATCTCTTACGGGATGGACTTCCTGGATCCGGCCAACCTGTTGGGCATTTGGGCTTCATCCGGACGCCATTCCTGGAAGAATGACGAGTTTGATACATTGGTAAGTGAAGCCAGCGTATTGGTCGGCGATCCTGAGAAGCGCGACCAGATGTTCCGCGATGCACAGCGCATCCTGGTCGATGATGTGGGTGGTGTCTTTATTGCCCACCGCTTTGCCGGCAACCTCATGCAGCCCTACGTACAGGGTGAACAGATCCGCGAACCGGATGCCAATGGCATCACCGGATTGCACTGGGGCAATGATTCCTTGATCAGCAACATGTATCTTGCTGAGACGGAATAGTAGGTACTGAGTACTGAGTAACGAGTAATCCGTAATGCGTAATTTGGCCGCATCGCCAACTACGCATTACGGATTACGCATTTCGTAGAGAGTAGTGCCGATTCATGGGCCGATACCTTTTCTTCCGTATTCTATCCCTTATTCTTGTCATGATCGTTGTGTCGATGATGACATTCTTATTGATGCATTCAGTCCCTGGCGGTCCCTTTGACGAGGACAAGGGACGGTTGCCGCCTGCCGCCAAAGAGAACATCATGCGCAAGTACGGACTGGATAAACCCATGTACGTCCAGTATCTGAACTATATGAAGAACGCGCTGAGGGGTGATTTCGGTATTCCCTTCCAGCAGCCCCAAACGACAGTTACTGCGCTGATCGCCAAGACGTGGCGGGTGACACTGCAGGTAGGCGTTATGACGGTTTTGGTCTCCTTTACTTTTGGCATTTCGCTGGGACTGATCGCGGCCTACAACCAGAATTCATGGATCGACAACATCGTGACTTTTGGCTCTATGTTGGGCTTCACTGTGCCCAGCTTCGTCGTCTCGTTATGGTTGATTCTCATCTTTGCCGTGCGCCTCAAACTGCTGCCCATGGGGGGGTGGAGCGCTTCCGGTCAGTGTCTGATTGGAGATCAGTTCTTTTGCACTGATTGGATCATGCCGGTGATTGCCTACTCGTTGGCACCGTTGGCCATCATTGCTCGCTACACTCGCGCCAGCATCGTTGATGTCATGCGTCAGGACTATGCGCGCACGGCCAAGGCCAAGGGACTCGATGATCGCTCGATCATGATTCGCCATATTTTTCGCAACGCGTTGATCCCCATGGTGACTGCGTTGGGCGTGATCATTCCCAATTTGCTGACTGGCAGTATCTTCATCGAATCGATTTTCCGCATCAATGGGTTGGGACGCTTTTTTGTGACCAGCATATTCAACCGCGATTATCCAATGATTATGGCGCTCTTTCTGATGGTTGCCTTTCTCTGGAGCTTTCTCTATCTGCTGACCGATGTCGTCTATACCTGGGTTGACCCGCGGGTGCGGTTGGGTTCCAAGGGAGGCGCCTAGTGGCCAGTGTCACGGCAGCCGCAGATCAGGTAGCGCCACCGGAATCGATGGGAAAGCAACGCACGCTACTACAGGATGCGACGCGCCGGTTTTTTCACAACCGACTGGCCGTCTTTGGTCTAGTGCTCGTCGTCTTTTTCGTGATCTTGGCGCTCTTTTCTGCATTTCTGTCTCCGCATCCGTATGACAAAGTCTACTTCGAGCGAGTGCTGCAATTTCCGTTTGAACATCCCGCCCATCCGCTGGGCACGGATGAGGTCGGCCGTGACTACATGAGCCGATTGATCCACGGCGCGCGTACATCCCTATTTGTGGGGATAACCGTCATGTTCATTGCGGTCGTCATCGGGGTGCCTGTCGGCGGCATTGCCGGCTATCGCGGGGGCGTCGTCGACTTTGTTGTCTCACGCATCATCGATGTGATGACAGCCTTTCCCAGCTTGCTCTTTGCCATTCTCATCATATCGGTCTGGGGTGGAGGGCTGGCCATGGTGGTCCTGGCTCTGAGCATCACAGCATGGATCGAAATCGCCCGGCTCATGCGCGGGCAGATGCTAACGCTGCGCGAAAAAGAATACGTTGAGGCGGCGCGCTGTATCGGCGCCTCCCAATGGCGTATCATCGCGCAGCACCTCTTGCCCAACGCGATCTCGCCGATCTTGGTGGCTGTCTCCTTTGGGATTCCGGCGGCCATGTTTGCTGAGGCCGGGCTAAGTTTCCTGGGCATTGGCATCAACGATCCGTTCGCCAGCTGGGGCAAGATGGTGGGCGTCAGCAATGCCTACATCCGTGTCTACTGGCACTTAGGGCTCTTCCCAACCATCGCAATCGCCCTGTCCATGTTGGGTTTCACCTTCGTCGGCGACGGCCTGCGTGACGCCCTCGATCCGAAAATGTTGGAGTAATCGAAATCATGAACCGAACACAAGGAAAATCTTACGCAGGGCGCCCGGAGCATATTCAGGTCCGTTGGCTTCTTGTCGCATTGGCGCTATCTTTCATTCTTCTGTTTGCCGCAGCTTGCGGCGGGGGCGGCGATGAAGCGGCCAACGAATCCGCTGTGGCTGCAGAGGAACAGGATGACAGCGGCGGCGGCCTGCCCACCATGCCGGCTGCCCGGTTTGCCGCTCCTACGACCATGATCGACGCGACAAAAGTCGCGGAGAACGAAGGTGATGCGACGCCCGAACCGGGGGGTGAACTTGATCTTGCACAGGGCGAAGATGCTTATGCGCGGCTCTGTGCCGAATGTCATGCGGATGACGGCACAGGTGTTGCTGAGAAAGCCGAGACCATCGTGGGTGTGGAGTTGGAGCAGGCCGCCTTTGTGGAACTGCTGCGCGCCGGTGGCGGCTACGGCAACGAGCACATCTTCGGGCCGACCAAGATCAGCGATGACGGTATTGATTCGTTACTGGCCTACGTGCAGACGCTCTCCGAATAGCATTTCGACATGTCACCATGCAGAAGCCCGACTTCTTGAAGAAGTCGGGCTTTTTTCGTCCCCTTCGACAGCCGCGCCGACGTGATGCCGCTAGACAAACACCTTCTCTGCGCTCACGCTCCGATAGTTGGCAGTTCAACTGAAGTTTTTACGAGATCATCACTTTCTGGTGGTATCTGATTCCAACTTTGCAGATGGTTGGCTGTTGATGTCCATGAAATCCGCGCAGGATCGATTCCTTGAGGGTGGGGCACTAATGATGCGTGCCGATGATGGTTTGTATCTATATGATTGGACATTCGAAGCGAAATGCAAAGAGACTGATGGGGGTCATGCCGCGTACCGGGAAGCATGATTGACCTGTGAACTGCTAAGGTGTTATACTATGGGTCATACCAGGGGGGATGAAAATGACTGTAAAGACCGCAATTTCAATGGACGACGTGCTGTTCCAAAAGGCTGAGGCGCTGGCCTCAGCGCTCAGCCTTACCCGCAGCGGTTTTGTCGCGTTGGCCGTTCAAGAGTTCATCGAGCGTTACGAAAACCAGCGTATGCTGGAGACGCTCAATGATGTCTATGCTGACGCGCCGGATCAGAGCGAAACCGATCTTCTTCAACAGCAACGGGCAAAGCAACGTGAGAGAGTCGAAGGTCAGTGGTAGTTTTGCAGGGAGATCTCTTCTGGATTGATTTGGGTGATCCGACAGGTTCGGGACCCGGCTATCGCCATCCCCATGTCGTGATTCAGAATAATTTGTTCAACGGCAGCCGGATCAACACCGTTGTTGTCTGCGCTCTGACCAGCAATCTGCGACGGGCAGACGCACCCGGTAATGTGTTGCTACGCAAGGGTGAAGGCAATTTACCGAAAGAGAGTGTCGTCAACGTCTCGCAGTTGTTTACTGTAGACAAAGACGAGTTGGTAGAGAAGATTGGTTCGCTCTCCCCAGGGCGAGTGGAACAGATTGTGGCCGGACTCTGTCTGGTGGTGGAGCCGAGAGAACTCGACTAGCAGTGTGCAAATAGTTCCCCTTCACACCTTCCGATCATGGCAGGTTGGTCTGGCAACCCTAACGACCCAATTCAAGCCCTTGTCGCTTGGTTGCGTCACCGCCGACGGCTGCGCAATTGTTCCTCTGGTAGTCACTTCGCAGTACATTGGCCCCGTTACAGACCGATGTCGGCGCACGCTCGATTCCAATGACTCCATCTCTGCTGGCCAGTATGTTTACCAACTCCCTGCCTTCCTCTTGGCACAGCTTCTCCTCGTCGCTCAATTGACGGATGCAGAGATCCAGCCATCCGCCAAACTGGATCAACAAGTGTTTCGATTCAAATCCTCACTGTCGGAGACAGTTTCAGGGCAGCTCGACAAGCACAGCCGACTCGATTCCTTCGCCTGGGAATCGATCACTTTTGCGTTTCTTTTACGCTTGGTTGCTTGAATGAGGTCGCATGTGGCTCGATCAATGCGCCATTGAAGCTTCATGTCTACATGTTTGGCGGCGCCGTAGGCGGGTATCCGTTCGGTAACAAAGTGAAGGATGCCTATGTGCTAGATATCGGGGCCTTGGCGGAGTCGGTCGAAGCTGATGCCGGGAAGTAGGCAAGCAAGGGTGATTTGGACGCTTCTTCGTTTCCCCCAGGCCGGACCAGGCAGTCGGTGAAGTTGACCGGCTAACTCCGTAGCCCGGTCCGGCCTGTTTCCCCTGGCGCACGAAACCCTCTTACCATTCACTGCTGAAACTGAAGGAGTCCTCCCGATCCTGAGGATGCGGAGGCCGGCAAGGCTGTGTCCAGCCAGACGGATTACCAATCCATCCTACATGGCATGCCGTCGCCTTCTTTCTTCTCCGACAGGTTCCTACCCCAAGGTGGACTAGATTCCAGCGATAGTTCCACAAAGATCCTGATTACCGTCTCTTTCCACCATGGTTGCCTGCTCATCAGGCGAGGCGGATTTCGTCGGCCCGATCGCTTGCCCGTAGACATCGGCAAACCACCGCGAATTGGCCACGAATGGCTCGTCCAGAACAATGGCGTAGCGCCGTGCCGCCAACGTCGTGTCCCCCTCCACCGCGGCCAGCAGCGCGGACGCGGCCATGCCGTGGCAGAGCGTGGCATAGTGTTCGGTGTCTGCGGCGATCTTCAAGCCTTGCGCAAGGTGCTGCCGGGCCTGCCCTGCATCGCCTTGCAGCAGCGCACTCGTTGCCAGCGTAATGTAGGCATCGCCCAATTCATCCAGCCGCTCGATGGAGGCCAACAACGGAATGGCTTCAGCCAGATGGGTTGCCGCCTCATCCGGTCTGTTTTGGGCGCAGGCCAACTTGGCCAGCCGGATCAGGCCTGCGCCTAGCGGCCACGGAATATGTTGCGGGCGGACGACAGACAGACCGTCTGCCAGCACGTCCTTTGTCTCGGTGTAGCGACCCTGGTGCAGGCTGACTTCAGAGGTCCCGACGCATTCCTCCAACGCAATCCACATGGGCATGCCAAGCTCTTGATGCAGGGAGAGCGATTCCCATGCATGGCTTGCGCTCTTTTCCAATTGACCCATCAGCAGATAGATCTGCGCCAAAATGCCCAAATTGTCGGCTACTGTCCGCCGCTCGCCGCTTGCCTGCGAGTAGGCCAGTTCTTCCCGTGCTGCCGCCAGGCCCTCTTCAAAATCGCCAAGGGCGCAGGTGCACATGGCAAGTCCCAGGAGCGATTCAGCGATCCCGCGTGGCTCACCCAGCGCGCTTCGGACGGTCAGCACGCGCCGGGTCTCTTTCAGACACGCTCGAATCGCTCCCCGGTTGTACAGCGTCCAGGCGATCATCTGACGCGCATATGCCTCTCCCCAGCGATCATCGATGGCAGCAAAGGCGCTGAGGCTCTTTTGGAAGGCTGCCTCAGCTGAGGCCATGTCGTCATGGTAGAGCGCATTGGTCCCTAGGCAGAGGAGTACGTGTGCGTGCTCGGCCTCCATCGGCTGGCCGGACTCGGCAAGCAGTTCCAGCCGTTCAATCGCCTGCTGAGCATGCCGGGCTGCCTCGTCCGGGTTGCCGAGCAGACGGGAAAATACTGCATGCCAAGCGTGGGCGCGGGCGAGCAAATGGTTTGCCTGCACCGTATCACTCAGCGGCAGGGATTCGTTCAGAGACAAGGGCTCGATCACTCGGCGGCAAGCATCCACACCGTCCAGCGGCAGCCCCTGCCATTCATAGAAGCGGCAGAGCGGTTCGATGGCATGACCTAACGCCTCAAGTTGTCCCTGCTTGCCGGCCCAGCGCCAGGCAGATCGGATATTCTCGCCATCCGTAGCCAGCATGTCAATGACATCGGTCTGGCCGTCGCCTTTCATGCTTGAGTCGGCATCCTGGAGCATTGCCAGAAAGAAGGTCGCGTGGCGCCCACGGGCTGTGATTTCGACGTCAGCCATGCCCTGTAGCTGTTCGAATCCGTACTGTCGCAGGTACTCGTGAATCTGGTAACGGCCGACACCATCGAACGCGTTGACTTGCAGACAGGACTTGACCGCCAGCCCACGCAGATCGCGCAGCGACGCGCCGGCGACGGCAAGCGCTGCCTCCGCGTCGAACCCGCCCCGGAAGATGGAGAGCGTGGCAAAGATGACCTGCTCGTGGACAGAGAGCATAGACCAGACCGATTCGACCACGGCGCGCAGGCTGCGATGGCGGCTGGGCACCTCACCGAGATCGCTTTCCAAAAGGTCGAACCATTGGCTGTCTGGACCGGCGATCCGGGCAGCGAGCTCGGCGGGTGAGAGCATGTCCAGCCAGCTTGCCGCCAGGATGATGCCCAATGGCAGCCCCTCGACGGCACGGCAGACGGCGGTCACAGCCGCGCTGTTTTCTGGGGTGAGGGCAAAGATCGGGTCTGAGCGCCGGCCGCTCTGAACGAAGAGGTCGAGCGCTGCGGTCGCAGGCGACGCCGCGTCATCAGAGGGCTCGACTGTGGACACAGCCAGACCATCGAGCGCGTAACTGTGTTCTCCCTGCACGCCAAGTCGTCTGCGCGATGTGCAGAGCACGGTCAAATGGGGCACGGCGCGCAGCAGGGCCAAAATATCCTCGCGCATTGGCAGCAGATGTTCTAGGTTGTCCAGCACGAGCAGCTGGCGTTTGTCCTGCAGGTGGCTCAGAAGCCGTTCTCGGGGATTGTCCTCGCTGAAGAAAGAAAGGCCCAATACCTGCCCCACGGTGACGGCAAAGCGATCAACGTCGTGGACCGGAGCAAACGGGACAAAGGCCACGCCGTCGGGGTAACGCTTCCGCTGGTCCAACGCGAGTTTCAGCGCCAGATGGGTCTTGCCCATGCCGCCGGGGCCGAGCAGGGTCACCAGCCGCACGGTCGGGTTGGCAAGCAGCGCGGTCAGATCGGCCATCTCCCGTTCACGGCCGATGAGCGGTGTCAGCGGCAGGGGCAACGGCGCTATCTTGACCGAGCTGGGTCGCGGCAAGCCTGCCTCGTCTCGGATGCGCTGGTGGAGGACCATCGTCTCTGCGTCCGGCTCCACCCCCAGTTCGGTGACCAGGATCTGGCGGCATTGCCGGTACTGGGCCAGCGCCTCGCTGCGCCGGCCACTGCCTGCCAGCAACGCCATCAGACGGCGATGGCCCTCCTCCAGCCATGGCTCCATTGCCACCTGACGGCGTAATGCATCCAGCGCCCGATCGACGTTGCCGGAGGCCTGATGGGCTGTTGCCAGGTCGCCATACGCGTCTACGGCCAGGCGGCGATAGTGCTCACGCTGGATGGTCAGCCACTCCTCGAATTCGGCGCACCCGACCATGGTGAAACCCTCCATGAACGGTCCGCGATAGAGCGTGAGTGCATCGGCCAACGTGTCGGCCAACGTGTCCGCCAACGTATCGGTCAGTGTGTCGGAAAGCGCGTCAGTATACGCCACAGGCTCTTGCCGATCGCTGAGCGTTTTCTCAAACCTTAGGCTGTCGACACGGCATTCGGATGAGGGTTGGAACGTGATGGCGTGGCGTGTGACGGCCAGAATCGGTGAGGCGCCGTTGCTGTCGTTGATGGTCCGTCGTAGAACGGCCAGGGCATTGCGTAAGCTGGCCCGGGCCGAGGATTCGGGCGATTCGGGCCAGAGCAGGCCTGCCAACTTCTCACGCCGTTGTGGCTGATCGGGGTGAGAGGCCAGATAGGCCAGGAGGGCTTGTACCTTGTCCGAGGTAAGCTTGGTTGCAGGCTGACTTTGGACACGAACTTGCAGTGGTCCAAGCAGGTCGATCGCCAGCCGTGCTTTCCGGGGGTTCATCCCGAAAACTCCCCTTGCAACTGAGTGGAAGTGATTTGTTGGGTCTGGTACAGACCAGTATACACCAGATCCAAACCGTTTGCGTTTCTTTTACGCTACTTTTGCGCTCGTCCGGTTGACTGATTTCAGTTGTAGATCGACCGTACTGTGGAGATCTACCGTAAACCCATTCAATCAGATTGGAGGACAAGAATGAACGTGCGTAGGTGGTTATGGCTGGGGATCGGTTGTCTTGCACTGCTGACCCTCGTTTTTGGCTTGATTGGTTTACCGGCGCAAGAGGTCTCGGCACAAACCGAAATTGCGCCGGTGGAACTCACTGGCACGACTTTTGTGCGGGGCGAACTGATCGAGACCGGCTACGTCTTTTCCGATGAGACGCTCAATGTGGGTCCTGCCAAGGCAACGCTGATTCATCTGAAGGATGACCAGTATGAGTTGCGGGTTATGGAGGAGGACGACGATCCAAGGCTGTCGATCTGGGAACTCACTATCTCCGAAGATGGGCAGGTTGGCGGCACGTGGTTCGCCGAGCAACTTTATCCGGACCTCGAACTCAAATCAACCATGGCTGAACTCTGGCTCTATACCGGCTGCATGATGGTCGGCGATTATCCTGCCCTTTCCGGTAGCTGGGATGGTGAGCACTTGCAGATCGCTACCTCGGTCCACGGACGTTGCAACGCCGGGAAGTACTTCAGCGATCCGGAAATCATGGCCATGTTCAGCGGCGATGATGATCCGGAGGGCCCCATGGCCAACGGTCTCGACTGGGATGACGGCCCCGTATTCATGGAATTAGGCGCCGATCTGACTGTCGATGAGTGGCAGTCCACAGGTGAATGACTTTGGTATATTTTGTGTCTGTCGATTGATATCACCGCTGAATGGTTAGGGAAACATTCCAGGAGTGGGGCAGAGTGTCTTCGGTCACCAAGGCAGAACAGCTCCATTCCCGGAATGCTAGATCGCCAACTTGAGAGGAGGAAATCATGGTTCGAACTTGGATGTTTGTTTTTCTGTTGCTTGTTCTTCTGTTGGGCGGGTGCGCTCCGTTGGCAACGCCTTCGAGGGTCGCCGAGGAAGCCGCTGCCATCACGCCGGATTCCATTATCGAACTCGAGAACGATGGCATAGTGCGTATTCTCTTCATCGGCAACACGCATACATCCATCAACAAAGGGCTGGATGCACATCTCGCCGCCATGGCCGCATCAGCGGATCTGCCATTCGACGTAGAGACGGGCAGTATCGCACAGCCCGGTGTATCACTTGACGAGCTGTGGGCGAATGGTGATGCTGTGGAGACTATACGCCAGGAAGAATGGGACGTCGTCATCCTGCAAGCCGCCGATACCAAAGAGCCGGAAGAGTTTCGCACAGCTGTCAAACAGTTCGCTGATTTAATTGTGGCGAGCGATGCGTTGCCGGCGCTGCTTGCCCTGCGCGACACGAACGGAGAGCGAGAACAGAGCATCGAACAGATTGCCGCGGATTTGTCACTGCCATTGATAAATCCAGCACGGGCATGGGCGGAAGCTGAAATCGCCCTGCCGGATCTACCCTTGGAAGATGCCCAATATCAGGGATATCCATCCATCGCAGGAACCTATCTAGACACGGCCTCGCTCTATGCCGCGCTCTTTTGGCCAGAGTCCTGAGGGACTCGGTTATCGACCCGTCGATCTCCTGCCCGATCCCGAAGGCGAAGCCTCCGGTGTCGTCACCACTTACGAAGCCATCCATGAGGAGTGGGCGATTGCGGATGATGATGCTGCCGTACTGCAGCAAGTTGCATGGCAGACCGTGCAAGACAATGCCGCGTTGGCCGCTTCAGGGGAGTGAGATGTCCACCACGCGTCGCTACCATGCGTTCATGCTGCGGCTGTGGCAGGAGCAAAGCACGAGTGACGGTCAATGGCGGCTCTCCCTCCACGACGTGCAAAGCGGCGAGCAGTACGGATTTCGCAGCCTGGACGAACTCTGCGCCTACCTGGGTTATCGAATGGCCGGTTCAGACCAAGATGATCATTCAATTCGGATCAGAGATCAATGAATCCTAACCTGAAAGGACTGTTTCCGATGATTCGTTTTGTCCTACTTTTTCTTGCTCTGTCGCTGGTGCTGACAGGCTGTACGGTTGAATTGCTGCAAGAAGCGGAACCCGATTCTTCGCAAGAAGCGATGACGGCGTCAGAGCCAGCTGCCGACGTGGATACGCCCGCCGAAGCCATACTCGAACCGCGGCTCAAGCCCCTCCGGGTGCTCTTAATTGGCAGCGACTTCCTGTCAACAAACTTGGGAATTGACGCCTTTCTGGCAGGTATCGTCAACGAGGCCGATGCGGATATGATCATTGAGACCGAATATCTGGCCAGCGACTTCGCCACTCTGGTCAAACACAGCACCCTGGACGCGCCGGCCAAGATACGTGAAGGCAATTGGGATGCTGTTGTACTTGATGAGTTGTTCAGCTGGGCTAATGCCGAAGAATTCTACGTCGGCGTACGAGCACTCGACGAAATCATTGATGAGACCGACGCTGCGACCGTGATCTTGGTACCCTGGGTAATGACAGATGATCCAGGAATCGCAGACGAAAGGGTAGAGATCTACGAGCGTATCGGCGCTGAGGTCAATGCAACGCTTGTACCGGTCGGTCAGGCTTGGCAGCGACTGCTAGCGCGTGATGTTGACATTCCCCTTCTCGACGACGCCAGTGATCTCATTTACCGTCAGTCCGTGCCTGGTACATATCTGTCTGCGTTCGTCTTCTACCATTCGCTCTACGGGGGAGAACCGGACTACGTGCCCTTCCTGCCGGTCGACGTCCTGCCCATCCCGAAAGAGCCGTCCTATTCGATGGAGAAAATGCGTGAGAAATGGACTGAGGCCCTGTCCGAAGAGGATGCAGCGTTGCTCCAGCAGATAGCCTGGGAGACGGTGATGGCGTATGAGACGGGGCAGTGATGGGTAGGTTCGTTTGAGCCAAGCATCAACCAAGCATAACTTGAAAGGAGTGTTTTCGGTGATCCGTTTATCGATATTGACCGTTCTTTCCGCCGTTTTGTTGTTGCTGGTCGCATGCCAGCCGGTCCTGTTGCCGACGGACGCTGCACTGCCCGAAAGCGGTGCGGCGAATGATGAGCCTGTTTCGCCAAACACGCATCCCTTCGTCGGCGAAGTCTACAAAGTTGGCAGCAATTCGTGGGGCATGGCCGTCGAGGACCTGGACGGCGACGGCTTGCCTGACCTGGCTATCTCCGATGCGTTCAACGGTGGCATCGGCGTCTTTCTGAACGTGGGCGACGGCTCCTTTGAAACTGGCGCGACCTATGCCACAGGCGAAGGGGCAAACTCGGTGACCCCTATCGACGTAGAGGGCGACGGCGACCTTGATCTGGCTGTTGCCAATGGTGCTTCCAATAGCCTCTCTCTCCTGATCAATGATGGGGAAGGCCTCTTTGAGCACGGCGCTGATTTGCCCACAGGTGTCATGCCGTGGTGGGTTGTCACTGCTGATGTCAATGTCGATGGCTTGCCTGATCTCGTCTATGTTCACGACATTGAGACAGCCGGCGTCTTTGTCAACGACGGTGACGGTGGCTTTCACGAGATGATCGAGTACCTGGTTCGAGAAGAAACCACCACCGGTTCTGTTGAAATGGCCGATGTGGATGGGGATGGTATGCTGGACATGCTGATCCGCCTCTGGCCTGATCCGGTGATCAGCGTGCTGCGCAATGCCGGCGACGGAACCTTTGGTGAACCTGTTGACTACGCGGTGACCGGTGAACTGCACGGTGTATACCCTGCAGATCTCAACGGTGATGGAGCGATTGACGTGGCAGTGCCAAGTGGCGGCGATGGAGAACCGGGGCTGGTCCACGTGCTCCTTAATGATGGAAGTGGCGCCTTTCAGCCGGCCACGTCCTATGCGACCGGCGACTTTCCATTGGATGTTGCAAGGCTAGATCTGGACGGCGATGATGACGTGGACATGTTGGTCACCAACTGCGGCAGCAGCAACATCGGCGCCTTCATGAACGACGGCTCTGGTCGGTTCCAGCTCACAGATGAGATCGGGATGCGCGTCTGCCCCGTGGAGATCGTCGTGCGCGACTTGGATGGATCTCCTGGTCAGGAACTGATTGTCAGCGGCTTTGACGGCGTCGTGATGGTCATGCCATTGCCCGAGGGATCGGGCGCGATGGAATAGCCGGACGATCGATTTGAGTAGACCCAGCAGTCAGGCCTATGATTGAGGGTTGATGAGTTAACACCGGTATAGCGAAAAGGTAGCCGCAGGCTGAGCTTGTCGTAGGTGTAGGCGGGTAGACCCGGCTTCGACAGGCTCAGCCCGCGCTCTCCTAAATCAGTACTATTTTTGAAAGCCTAAACAAGGCCTGCCTTCTGCAATTGCCCACGTGGCGGTGGCGAGCGTCAGCGCGGGCACGCAATATCAAGCCTTGCTTCGGGCGCAGCGATTCTCGCCGCGTAGACATCGGCAAACCAGTGCGAGTTGGCCACCAACGGTTCGGCGAACGCAGCTGTGTAGCGTTCGCCCGCAAGCTCAGCGTTACCCTCGGCTGCGGCCAGCAGTGCGGATGCGGCCATGCCGTGGCAACGCATGGCGTAGTGGCCGGTGTCGGTCGCGATCTCCAACCCCTTGCTCAGGTGATGGCGGGCTGACGGCAGATTGCCGTGACCAATCGCACATGTTGCCAGCGTGATGTGGGCGTCGCCCAGTTCATCCAGCCGCTGGATGGTCTCCATCAGCGGTATCTATTCGTGCAGAATCTCAGCGGCTGCGCAGAAATCCGACTCGGCTAATCTCAGCTTGGCCAGCCGTACGTACCCGGCTCCGCTCGGCTAAGGAATGCGATGCCGGCGTGCAAGGGCAAGGCCCTGGTCCAGCAGAGTCTGCGCTTCGGAATAGCGTCCGCTGTGCAGCTAAGGCTCGACACCGGCCCCGCATTGTTCGACTGCCTGCCACATAAACAGGCCGAAATCGTGCAGAATAGTCATAGTCTCGTTGGCATAGCTTCCCAGCGTGCTGTTCAGAGTGGTGAAGAGCGTGGGTTCGTAGATCTGGACGAGCTCTTTGCATTTCTACGGTCGCGAACCGACCACAATACCATGGACGATCCGGGCGCGAGCCATACGCCTGCCGAGTCTCCGTGATCCTGCAAGATCAAGAAAGCGCCAGTCCGTTCTCATCATCGAACGGCAGTTCGCGGAATGGTCCCATCTGACTCAGTGTTTCGACCGCCCCAACATCCGCCAGCACCGCCTCAGACACCCACAACATCTCCAGATCAAGTGTGTTTCGCCCGATCACCACGCGTGCATTCCGCCCATCGAAGCCGGCCAGCCCCGTCTCGAAGACGGCACGGTCGTCGGCCAGGGTGATGGGCGTCTTGGCCCCGTTGAAGTTGGCCGACGTCAGGCAATTCATGTAGGTTGGCTGCCAGTCGATTTTGTCGCGCAGCCGCTGCGGGATGAGGTCGGCGTAGCCCACGCCGATGCCGTTCCCATGGCTGTTGGGCGTGATGTCCAACACGGCCAGCCGTTCATACGCTGGCTTCACAAGGCCGCCGGTGCGCCGCCACATGCCCACCACGTTGAGGTCCATACCCGTGCCGCTGATGTCCTTGCCGATCTCGCGCAGCACCAGCAGGTCCAGCGGCTCGATGGGGATGAGCGGGAAGTGACGCCATGCTTCGGCCAGCAATGCAGGCTCGCGGCTCGTCAACTCGTCGGACGTCAGCGCCTCGATGATGGCCGGCTGGTGGTGTCCGTTTTCCACAATGCCAACGCCGCCCAGCACGGGCATTTGGGCGCGGATGACCTGCGACGCCGCGGCAAAGGCGTCGGCAATGCCCCAGGCGTGATAGGTGGCCGCGCCCTGGCGTTTGCCCAGCCCCACCGCCAGCATCTTGAGCAGGCCGCTCTCCCACTGGGCCCGAAACGACGTGTGCGGCTTGATGCGGTTGATAACCAGAATGCCGTCGGCCTGCGCTGCGAAGCGGTCGAAGAAGACCGGCATCCCGTCGGGTGTCTCTCCGATCTGGACCGCCTCCATGTCGCTCTCGATGGGTACGCCCAGTGTCTCCGGCCCGAGTCCATAGCCTTCCAGCACTTCACGCTGCCCCTCTGCCGTGCCGCCGCCGTGGCTACCCATGGCCGGTATCAGAAAGGGTTCTGCACCGCGTTGTCGGATGGCATCGACTACCGCAGCAGCGACCGGCTGAATGCAGCCGATGCCTCGGCTGCCCACGCCGATCGCAATGCTCTGCCCAGGCTGGATCGGGTCGAGGATGGGACTCTGTTGTAGTTGTGCCTTAACGTGGGCGGGGATGTCGGCGATGGATTCGGACGTGAGTTCTTGTTTGACCGGTGCAAACTTGGGGAGCATTTGGTTTGCCCATCCTCTTATTCTGCGTCTTGGAATCTCCGATCAAAGCGGTCGATTCGCACTTGAATATCGCTGACGATGGCTTTGACTTCCAACAAATCTACTTCACTCAGATGTTCTGAAAGTTCTGCGTACACCGGGTCGATGTCAGGCTTGTATGCCTGAAGCAATGCCGCCACATCCCCTTCGTAGATGCTGACGCGTGTGAAATCGCCCTGGCGATAGAGTGAAGGTAGAGCGTAGAGTTTGAGCAGCAGTAACCCGTCGACAGTAGCAGTGGGAATCGCCCGTTCGACAAACTGTCGGACAGTGGCGTGTTCACGCCTGACCGTATCAAAGAGCCGGTTCTCTGTCAGCAGCAGATCGATCTGTAGCCCACCAAAATCTCCGCGTGCAAAGAACATGTCTTGGCTCTCAATCTCGATCTCCGGAAGATTCTGCAACGTGTTCAGCGCCACAATCAGATCGATATCTTCTGTATTGCGACCGTCTACATATTGCAACATGGCAATGCCGCCAACCAGAACATAGTCGATTTCTCTTTCAACGAGCAGCGAAAAGAGATCGCCGACGGTTTCCAGCAACGAGTTGAAGTCCATGAGCGTATACTCCTTCCATCGGGGGTTGAAGACAACCGCATTTTGGATAACGGAACCGATAGAGATGATATCTGTTGGGGTTTTTGTTATCATATTGCCAAGTGTACAGCACCTTGTCTGCAAATGCCAGCAGGTACGAAAACTCAGCCTTTCATCTCAAACATAATATCCTGCGCACCCTGCCAGAGCACGGCCCTACCGATATCTACCAGATGGTCGCTTCCTTCCATGATGGTGAGGAAGTGGTTTCCGGCAAGCTGGCCCATCTTGCTTGCAAAGCAGGTCGCGCCGTAGGGAAAGAGGATCTCCGTCTCGCTGTAGCCGCCTGGGTAGAAAAGTATCTGACCAGGGGCTGGGTGGCTGGTGTGGTTTTCGAAGCCGACATCTAGTTTGAACTCACCCAGTGGAATCCAGCAGGCTTCACCACTCCAACGCGCGTGGATTAGCTTCTGGCGGTAGGGCAAGAGCTTGGCGAATTCGGTGCAGGTCTTGGGCGCGGATTCTGCCTCTAGGTGAGCGATGAATGTATGTGAGGCGACAGTGATTCGCAGATGATTCATGGCGTGAAATCCTATTCGGAGCGTCTCTTACTTTTTCAGTCAAACTACACTATAATGTTTCAAAACAGGGCAAGAAAACTTGGCCTGCGGAAATAATGAGAACGCAGCACAAATCCATAATTATCACTACAACATGAGGGATTAGAACCCATGACCAAGGTAGGCATCATTGGATGCGGAAACATCAGTGACATCTATTTTCAGTCAAACGAAAAGTTCTCGAACGTCGACATCGTGGCCTGCGCCGACATCATTCCGGATCGGGCGGTAGCCAAGGCTGAGCAGTACGGCATCAAGGCTCTATCCGTCCAAGAATTGCTGGCAGATCCTGAAATTGGCATCGTGGTCAATTTGACCATTCCGGGCGCCCATGCGGACGTCGATTTGGCTGCCATCGGCGCGGGAAAGTCAGTCTACGGCGAAAAGCCGTTGGCATTGAATCGAGAGGATGGTAAGACCATTCTAGAGGCCGCAAGAGCGCAAGGCGTGCGCGTCGGCAGCGCCCCGGATACCTTCCTGGGCGCAGGCTTGCAGACCTGCCGCAAGATCGTTGATGACGGTCTCATCGGCGAACCCATCGCGGCCACGGCCTTCATGCTCTGCCACGGCCACGAACATTGGCATCCGGCTCCGGCGTTCTACTATCAGGCTCGGCGGTGGTCCAATGTTCGATATGGGTCCCTACTACCTGACCGCGCTGGTCTCCATCATGGGGCCGGTCCGGCGTGTCACCGGCTCGACCAGTATGGCTTTCACCGAGCGCACCATCACCAGTGAACCGCTCAACGGCGAAGTCGTCGACTGTCGAAGTGCCGACCCATATCACCGGCCTGCTCGACTTTGCCAACGGCGCCGTCGGCACCATCATCACCAGCTTCGACATCTGGGATTCGACGCTGCCCTGGCTGGAGATCCACGGAACCAAAGGATCGCTGCGACTGCCCGATCCCAACACCTTCGGCGGATCGGTCTTCATGAAGATCGGTCGCGCCGATGAGTGGGAAGAGGTAGAACTGACCCACATCTACGACGAGAACTCGCGTGGGCTGGGTGTGGCTGACATGGCTGCTGCCATCGATCGCCGGGCGACCGCATCGGGCCAGCGGCGAAATGGCCAACCATGTGCTCGACATCATGTGCGCCATCCACGACGCCTCAGATGAGGGCAAGCATGTCCTATTGACAAGCACCTGTGAGCGCCCGGCTGCGTTGCCGGTCGGGTTGACCTACGGCGAGGTCGAGTTGTAGGGATAGGTCCGCGAAGTGGCATCGAAAAAGTGCCGGGGACTTATGCAACAGAGCGGGTGAACTGACGCTGATTTCGACGCCCCAGCATCGGGAAGTCCCCGGCACTTTTTGTATCAGTGAACAGGCTTCTACCTAGGATGAGAAACGCACAGCGGGGACGCATATCATGTGATATGCGTCCCTGCTGTGCGCTACTTGGAGATTGTCGATTGGTAGAGTGCTTCCAATCTGGGCACGATCTGTTGCCAGCCGTAGTGACTCTCCACAAATGCCCTTGCTGAGAGACCCAGTTCGTGGCGTTTGGCGCGTGTCACTTCGTCTTCTTGCAACAGGTGAAGCACGGCATCGGCAAAAGCCTCCGGCGTGTCAGCGAACATCAGCTCTTGTTCGTCCTTGACCGGGATGCCTTCAACACCCAGAGAAGTTGTGACGATTGGCTTTCCGCTGGCCATGGCTTCCAGGGCCTTGAAGCGAGTGCCGCCTCCGACACGCATGGGGATTACGTAGACTGCCGAATTTTGGATGTATGAGATCGTCTCCGGCACCATGCCGGTGATTTCGATGGCCGGATTGGCGCGTAGTTCGTCGAGCCGTGGGTGTGGATTCATGCCCACAATCTGGAAACGCACGTCATCCCGGTCTTTCCGGATCAGCGGAAGCACATTTTGACCGAACCATAGGGCGGCGTCGATGTTCGGGCGATAGTCCATCTTGCCTGTGAAAACCAGGTTCGGACTTGCCCCATTTGCAGCCTCTGCCCCGACATCGGGACTCCCGACATAGGGATAGAGGTCCAGATCGATGCCGTTTGAGACGACTGTCACTTCCAGGTCGGGCACGAGCGCCTGCAAGGCTTCGGCATCTGCGGGGCTAACGGCAACAACTGCGTCGGCCTGACGGCAGATCTGTCTTTCGTAGGACTCTAGTTTCTGCCATTGTGCCAGGCTGTAGGCCGCAGCCACCCAGCGAGACGGATTGCGCAGATCGGTTGTGGCGCTGCGTTTCTGAAGCAGGTATTCGCAGTTGTGGTCGTCAAACACCCAAGCAGTACGTATTCCCCGATCTGCCGCCCTTTCCCGAGCAAGTGCTCCATACTGGGCCATCTCAATGCCCTCAGTCTGGACGATATCATAGGCGTTGGCTTCGACCAGTTGCCGGGTCAGCGAGCGCATCTCATCGCTTTCCAGACGAAGCGCCATATCGGGCAGGCGCCTGGTGAGGGTGTCGCGGCCACGATGGGCCAAGGTGCGTTCCGGCTGGACAGCCGCCAATGCGGTCCGGCAGATTTTGTTCAATGGGTTGTCTGTCGTCAGTTTTTCGCCGGGGGCCAGAAAGGTCAACAGATCAACGGTATGGTTGTGAGCAAGCTCGCTAATCAAATTGTAGTTGCGGATGGTCGTTCCCTGGCGGGGAGGATAGGGTAACTGCGGTGTCAGCAGGAGAATGTTCATGAAACGCTTGACTTAGATGACTCCGGTGGCACGGGTGACTCAGATTTCGTCAGGCGCCTCAGACACTGTGGTCAGAGACTCAGCACGTTTTGACTCCGTCTCACTGCACTCGCTTTCGACTACCTTTCGGTAAACGTCGAGCGTGGCGCTCGCTGCTTTGTCCCAACTGAAATATTTGGCCTGTTGCAGACCTTTGCGTCGGAGCTCAGCATGCAGATCGTCATTGGTGAGCAGCCGATAGATGGCGACAGCGATCTCTTCGTGGTCTTCCGGATTGACCAGCAGCGCTGCATCGTTGACAACCTCGGGCAGGCTGCTGACGTTGCTGACGATGGTGGGTGTGCCGCAGGCCATCGCCTCCAGCGGCGGCAATCCGAAACCCTCGTAGAGTGCCGGGTGGACGTGACACTGCGCTCCGACATAGAGCTTCAGCAATTCGGGGTCCGTGACGCGTCCAAGAAAGACTGTCTTGTCTTGAAGGCCAAGCTCGTCCACCAGCGCCATGGTGTCTTCGTATAGCCAGCCTTCGCTGCCGGCTAGCACGAGCGCCGTATCGTGGACATTGTATCGGTCCAGCAAAATACGAAATGCGCGAAGAAGACCGTTGACATTCTTCCGCGGCTCGATGGTGCTCACAAAGAAGATATACTTCTCCGGGATCCCATGTCGGGCCATCACATCTCTGCGCGTCTGTTCGATAGGGAGCGGGCGAAAGAGCGGATCTGCGGCCTCGGCAATGACGTTGATTTTGCTGTCCGGCACACCGAAAAGCGCGACGGCATCATCCTTCGTGCTTTCGCTGGGCACAATGATCTGTTTGACGTGTTGGACGGCTCTGTCGATCTGACCGTAATAGGCGGCACTGTCCGGGGTCACCAGATGCGGCCAATGCAGAAATGCAAGATCGTGGACAGTAATGACGGCGGGAATCTGTGAACGCAACGGAGGGATGAAGTCTGTGCCGTGGATCAGATCCAGTGAAAATCGATGCAATTCCAGAGGCAGCATGAATTGTTCCAACCTGCCATGGGCTGGGTGCGAAGAGCGTTGCTCGTTTGAAATTTTCCTGATTGACGATTGCTTCTCGCTGATTTCTATGTTGAAAAACAACGAACTCGTCGCTCTGATCAATCTTTGCAAGCGCCTGTAGCAGGTGCCAAGTATAACGGCTAATGCCTGCCGGTTGATGGTAAATCAACCGGGCATCGACTCCAATGCGCATATGAGGGTCTCAGATGGGATTTGAATTGCCATAGCGGTTTATCTGCCGCATTGTATCAGTCAGGTCAAAATCGGCCAAACCAGCGGTTGCATTGGGGACGCCCTCGGTTGATGGGTCTATCTTTATTTCGTGAATTTCGTCGACTAATGCGCTGAATCATCTGAAAAAGCGGGATCGGCTATTTGCCGGACACCGTGTCGTACAAGTTGTCGTAAACACGAGCTATCCTAAAATGGAGAACCGCCCGCAGCCGACCGGCGGTTGGTTACGCCATCTTATTTTGCTATAATAGGCTCTCATTGGCGGCGTAGCCCGCATCCTTGCACTTATCTCATCGGATCGGAAGGCCGGACTATGCGTGAATCAGCACTGCGAAGGTGAATCCAGATGGATATTGCACAACTTGCACAGATGGTAAACTGGCTCGATGAAGAGCATCGACGTGATCGTGCGGAAATCGCGCGTTTGCAACAACGCATTGAGAGCCAGTCCGGCGACATCATCGAACAGGCTCGGCGCGTTCAGGAGCTTGAAGGGCAGCTGGCGGGTACGCAGGCGCAGTTGGGGCGGTTTACCCAGCTTGAGACCTCGATTCAGAACGCCAAGACTGAGATCTGCCTCACTTGTTGATCGAGGCGATGATGATCGGGTGCAATCCCAACGGGATATGGAGCGAGCTCGATTGGGCGACCGTGAGATGCTGAGCCGTGAAATCGGTGAAGTGCGACGTGAACTGCCACGCATCGGCCGTCTGGAAGAGGCGATTGAGCTTCGGTCTGTTGAAGATGAGCGGCTGGGCGAGTTGGTCATGGCCGTTCGTAATCAGTTGGGTGGCTTGGCAAAGGAGATTGAGGAGCGAACTCGACAGATCCCCTTCCTGGCCGAGCAGCGTACAAGCGATACCAAGCGCATTGCCCAGCTTCAACAGGAGACTGTCGAACTCTTCAAGCGAATTGAAGCCGTCTCCGGGCGCATTCCCATCCTTGAAGAGGGCATCCGTCGGGTGGAGGTCGGTTCGGAAAAACTGCCGGGGACGATTGATGTTCTCCGCAACCAGCAAGCGGACTTTATGGAGCAAATCCGTTCCGCCGGTGTGGAACGCCAACAGTCGATTGCGCGTGTACAGGAAACTGTGGCGGAACAGAAGCAAATGGTCACTCAGGCGTACGAGCGGGTGCAGAGCTTTGGTCAACAAGTCGAGATTGCCCGACGCTCCGTCGGCGAAATTCAAGAGTTCAAGGATCTTATCTTGCGTGAGCAGTCGCAGGTGCAGGAATTCCAGCGGCTGGCCGAGGAGCGCATTCGTCGCGAAATGGATGAATTCCGCGAAGAGTTTGAGAAACGACGTCGCAAGGCAGAACTTGGCCAGGAACATCTGTGGGGCGAACAGGATAAGTATAATCGCGAGGTCGTCGAACAATTCCCGCCACTGGATCATGATCTGAAGGTACACGAGATGTTGATTCAGCATCTATGGAAGCTTCAGGAGAGCTACAGCACCTACTTTCTGGGTACCGCACAATACGTGGCTGGATGGGCTGCAGTCTTCCGTCCAAGAGCGAGACGACAAGGTCCGAGATCTTGAGGAGGAGTGGCAGCGTCAACGTCGCAACGCTGAGCTATATGCCAGCCAGGCAGGCCAACGTCGTACGCCCGGCGTCACCTCCGGTGAGGCGACCAATCCTACCAACGGCAGCAAGCGGTAGATGTCGGTACTCTATGCGTGTTATCGGCACAGCAGGACATGTGGACCATGGAAAGTCAGCCCTGGTTCAGGCACTTACCGGCATTGATCCCGACAGTTTGAAAGAAGAAAAGGCACGTGGTATGACCATCGATCTGGGCTTTGCCTGGATCGATTTGCCGATTCGGGCAGACGGCGCTCGGATGTCCGACCTCTGACAGTGATCGACGCAGAATGTAGGCATTGTTGATGTCCCCGGACACATTGATTTTATCAAGAATATGCTGGCCGGCGTGGGTGGTGTTGACGCAGCCATGCTCGTGATCGCTGCGGATGAGGGCATCATGCCTCAGACGCGTGAACATCTGGCCATCCTTGATCTGCTTGCCGTACCTGCGGCAGTGGTTGCACTGACCAAGGTCGATCTCATTGATGATCCCGAATGGCTTGATCTGGTCGAACTGGATGTTGTTGAGCTTCTGCAAGATACCCACCTGTCTTCGGCATCTATCGTGCGCGTCAGCGCAATGACTGGCGAAGGGCTGGAGGATCTACGTCAGTCTTTGGCCGGAACGCTTGAAACGCTTCCACCGCGTCGCAATCGGGCTCGCCCTCGTCTACCAATCGATCGGATCTTCAGCATTAGTGGGTTTGGCACCATTGTGACCGGCACGTTGATGGACGGCCACTTTTCGGTGGGCGATGCCGTTGAAATCGCTGCCCAGCGGCGCAGAAGGTCGCATCCGCGGTCTGCAAACCCACGGCAAACAAATCCAATCAGGAGAACCCGGCAGCCGGCTGGCCATCAATCTCAGCAACATCGCCACCGATGAGATCTCGCCGCGGGCAAGTGGTCGTCAAGCCGGGCACGGTGCGCAGCACGGTGCTGGTCGATGTCTCGTTTCGCCTGTTGGTCGGCGCATCCAAACCACTGACCCACAATCAAGCCGTCGACTTCTTTGTCGGCGCGTCGGAGGTTTCGGCGCGGGTACGGCTGCTTGGCGCAGAGCAGATTGAACCTGGAGGCAGCCGGCTGGCTGCAGCTGCGATTGGCGAGTCCGCTGGCCGTGGCCTCAGGTGATCGCTTCATCCTGCGCCAGCCGTCGCCCAGCAGCACGCTCGGCGGTGGGCTTGTCCTCAACCCACATCCGCGTCGCCGCTGGAAGCGCTTCGATCCGCAGGCTTTGGCACTGTTCAAGACATTGGCGAGCGGTTTGCCCGATGAAGATTCTGCTACAGACCTTGGCCCGGAATCCATTTGCCACTGAATCCGATCTGATTGCCTTGAGCGGCCTTGATCTGGAGACCGCACAAGAAAACTTGAACGAGCTGTGCTCGGCTGGGGCCGTTACCGAGCTAGGAGCCGGCAATGATCGTCGACTGGTTACAATGAGCATTGGGAAGGGACGTTGCAGCAGCTACTTGGCCTGCTCCATGCCTTCCACGCCGAGCATCCATTGCGCCAGGGCATGCCACGGAGTGAAGCCCGCAGTCGACTTCAGTCGGCAGCCAGGTTGACCAAGCTCGCTGTGCGGCTCTTCAACGCCATGCTCGAGGAGCCCAAGGCTGCGAGCTGATCGAGACCGATGATGCGTTGGTTTGGCAGAGCGGCTTTTCGATTGAACTGAGCCCTGATCAACGGGCACGGGTCGATCGGGTATTGGCTGCGTTTTCAGCGTCGCCGTTTTCACCGCCCAATGCCGGAGAGACCCTCGAAATCCTGGGCAATGATGCTGAATTGCTGGAAATGATGGTCGAACAGGGTCACCTGATTCGGCTTGCTGGTGGCGTCCTTTTCGCATGGCCGATTTTGAGTCAGCCTCTCAGCAGATCCAGGATCATATCAAGCCAATGGCTCGATTACCTTGGCCGAAACCCGTGACCTGTTTGATACCAGTCGAAAGTATGCCCAGGCGCTTCTGGAAGAACTGGACGCCAGACGCATCACACGCCGGGACGGCGACGTCAGGGTGATGCGCGTCGCCGCGCCATAGGTGCGCGCCGGCAGTATTAGACGTCCCCGACAGTTTCATGTGATGATCACACACTTCCATCTAAAAGGAGAGAACGATGAACTATCGCAGACTTGGACGCACCGGACTCAAAGTCTCTGAACTCTGTCTCGGCACCATGCAGTGGGGTTGGACCGCTGACGTCAATACCAGTTTCGATGTCATGGATGCTTTTCTGGACTCCGGCGGCAACTTCATCGATACGGCTGATATCTACAGCCGTTGGGTCGAAGGCAATGAGGGCGGCGTCAGTGAAGAGATTATCGGTCGTTGGATGAAAGTGCGCGCCAATCGTGAAGACGTTGTGTTGGCGACCAAGGTGCGTGGACGCATGTGGGATGGCCCGAACGGCGAAGGACTTAGTCGCGCCCATATCATCCGCGCATGCGAAGATAGCCTGAAGCGATTGCAGACCGACTATATCGATCTCTACCAAACCCACTTCTATGACGCAGAGACACCGATCGATGAGACGATGGATGCGCTTGATACGCTGGTGCGCCAGGGCAAGGTGAGATATGCAGGCTGCAGCAACTATCCGGCGTGGCGTCTGATGCAGGCGCTGTGGGCCAGCGACAGCCGAGGCAAGGTCCGCTACGACAGCATCCAGCCTCACTACAACCTTGTCAACCGAGCTGAATTTGAACGCGAGCTGAAAGATGTGGCGACAGAATATGAAATTGGCGTGATTCCCTATAGCCCATTGGCCGGCGGTTTCCTGACCGGAAAGTATGGGCGCGACAGCGTGGCCAACAGCGTTCGGGCGGAAGGCATCCAGAGCCACTACTTCAACGAAGCCGGCTGGAAGACACTGGACGCAGTCAACGCTGTTGCCGACGAAACCGAGAGTACGCCGGTGGCGGTCTCTCTGGCCTGGCTGTTGGCACAACCGTTCATGACGTCGCCCATCATCGGCGCAAATACGGTCGAGCAACTGATGGGCAGCCTGGCCGCGACCGAACTGAGCCTCTCTTCTGAACAGATCGATCGGCTGAACGATGCGTCCGATTGGCAGGATGCGTAGAACCATTTCCCGGACTGTAGTGCGTTGAGCCTTTGGGCGGTTACCCAACCACAATGTTACAATGGCCAACTGAATTTGCGCTTCGGAACATGAAAGTGCCGATATGGCAGATTCCGATATTCCTGAAGCCAGTTTTTTTTCTGACAGATGCACATGACTCAAGGAGAGAATATGCCTAAAGGGAAAATGGCGCGACTTGTCGCGCTGATAGCTATTCTACTCGTCGCTATGGCGGCGCTGGTTGCTTGTGGCGGATCGCCTGATCCAACGGCGACGCCCGTGCCGCCAACTGCAGTGGTCGTTGAGGCGGCGACCGCCACACCTGTCGCTGTCGAAGCTCCCGGGACGGGTGGAGATGCCCTCATGCCTGAGGATCCGTGGGCCAGGATTCAGGAGACGGGGAAGATGGTGGTTGGCACCTCTGCCGACTACCCGCCGTTCGAATCCTACGGCGAAGACTTCGAGATCGTCGGCTTCGATCCGGCTTTGATCAAGGCGATTGCCGTCAACATGGGCGTTGAAGTTGAACTGCGAGACTTCGCCTTTGATGGACTGGGCGCAGCGCTACAGGTCGGCCAGATTGACGCTGCCATCGCTGCGATTTCTGTAACGGAAGAGCGAGAGCAACAGGTTGATTTCAGCCATATCTACTATGTGAGTCAGGATGCCGTGTTGGCTGCTGAATGGCGCGAGCTGTCGGCCCGATCACCAGCTTGCGGGACTTGGCAATCCTGCGCATCGGTGTGCAGAGCGGATCGGTCTACGAGGATCTGTTGCTTGACAACCTAGTCGATACCTGGTTTGGTTCCGGAGACCAATATTCACAGCTTCGGCGACATTGGCCGGGCCGTGCAGGATGTGACAGCGGGCCTTATTGATGTGGTCATGCTCGATCTGCTGGTTGCTGAAAGTTATGTGGAAGAGGGCGGCGTCAATATTGTCGCTCAGGGCCTGAACAACGAAGCCTATGCCATCGCCTTTCCAAGAGGAGCTGTCGAGTTCCAGGCGCGGACCAATGAGGTTCTGACCCTGCTTCAGGAGACCGGCGTTGTTGAAAAACTGATCGGCGAGTATCTGGATGTTGAGCCTGAGTTCATCATCCCGGCGCCCTCACCGACGCCAACACCGGCACAGCCCGTTGTCCGTCCTCCGGTGACGCCTGGCTGCATCGACAGCATGACGTGGGTCTCCGATCTCTCCTATGACGATCAGAACATGACCGCTCCGCCTGTCATTCCCGGTGGTCAGGTTTTCCGAAAAGGCTGGCGCGTGCTGAACAGCGGCACTTGCACCTGGGACAGCAACTATGGCGTCACCTTCGTGCAGGGCAATCGACCGGGTGCGCAAATGGGTGGTCAGGCCACGGCAATTGTCGGTACAGTCGCAACCTGGTGCAACCTATGACCTCTATGTTGATCTGATTGCACCGATTCAGCCCGCCGTCTACCAGAGTGTCTGGCAGATGTACAACACCGGCGGCTCAGCCTTTGGCGAAAAACTCTGGGTGGCCATCACGGTGCCGGCAGGCCCAGTCGCAACCGTCGTTCCAACCCAGACGCCCTCTGCCGGGTATCGACTTCACCGTGGACCGCACCAATATCAAACGTGGTGAATGTGTGACCTTCAGTTGGAATGTCTCCAACGTGCGTGAGGTCTATTTCTATTCCGAGGGTGAGAACTGGCAGAACAATGGCGTTGCCGGCCAAGGTAGCCGCCAGGAATGCCCGAAACAGGATACGACCTACTATCTGCGTGTCGTGAAGAATGATAATTCAGTCGACACACGTCAAATTCGCATCTATGTCGAGCAGACGGCCGATGCACCACGCATCAACCGCTTCTCGGTTGATCCTTCTGGACAGATTCCTGAAGGCCAATGTGTCTCGCTGATCTGGGAAGTGAGCGGTGATGTCGCTCGAGTCGACCTCTACCGCAACAATGACGACATCTGGAGCGACGCTCCGTTCAGAGGCAGCACCCAGGATTGTCCGCCGGGCGAAGGGCAACTTCGCCTATCGCATCAGGGCCCAGGGTCCTGGTGGGAACAACGAAGCGGTTGATTACGTGGATGTGGTCGCATCGCAGCCCACGGCAACGCCCGGCCCGTCCGGCCCGGTTATCAATGGCTTCACGGTCAGCCCCGGACGCATTACGGTCGGCCAATGCGTGAGCATCGCCTGGAGCACGAGCGGAGCCGATTATACGCGCATTGCGCGTAACGGCAACGTGATCATGGATCAGGGCCCGGTCTCCAACAGCGGCATGCAGGATTGCCCGACCGATGTCGGTCAACTGAACTATGTGCTCGACGCCATCGACTTCACGGGCCAATCCAATTCAGTAAGTGTGCCTGTGCTGGTTGAGGCCGGCGCACAGCCGACCGCGACGCCAGCTCCCGTCGAGCCGACTGCTACCCCTGTGCCGGCAGAGCCGACGGCGACCCCAGCGCCTGCCGCTCCGGTGATCAGCAACTTCAGCGTGGATCAGACGGAGATTCCGGTGAACGGATGTGTGAATCTGACCTGGTCATTCAGCGGCGACTCACTGGCCCTTGCGCAGATCTCGCGTAATGGACAGGTCTGGCTGCCGGATGTTCCGATGCAGGGATCGCAGCAGGATTGTCCGACGGAGGTCAGGGCCCATCCAGTATCTGCTGAAGGTTGACTCTGAGTTCGGCGGTTCGGCCCAGGCCACCCAGGACGTCAATGTTGTGGCTGAGGCCTCGACGCTGCCGGCCGATGAAGCCGACGCCTATAGTGACACCGAGTCAACGGGAGCTGATTGATCTCAACTGAATGTAGGACGAGATCAGTTCATTTGGCGATTGAGAGATTGTGGACTCGTCCACAATTCCTCAATCGCTGAATCTCCCACTCCCCGAATTTCGGGGGCCAGAAACTTCGACATCAGCAAAGCAGAGAGGCGAGCAACACGCTCGCCTCTCTGTCTGTACGACTGGGCATGTGCCCACGTCGATCAGATATGGCGCCACTTCGGAGGGATCCGATGTTTGACCTGATTAAGGAATTGACCGAACTGGCCGGTCCTGTCGGCCAAGAGGAAACAGTGCTTGCGCACATGGAATCGCTCTGGTCTGATGCCGGGGCCGATCTGACGCGCACGCGCATCGGCAATGTGGTTGCTCATGCCGGCGGAGCGGGCGAACGCTTGATGATGATCGCCCACGCCGACGAACTCTGCTACCTCGTACGCTCCATTGACGAGAGCGGCCTGCTCTGGCTGGCCAACGGCCAGGCCTGGGTGCGCGAGGCCGGTCTGCGCAATAGCTTCACCATCGGCCAGCGCGTCCAGATCCTGGCACGTAGCGGCCCGTTGCCGGGCGTCATCGCCGGCGCCACGGGCCACCTGGCATCGCTTGCTTTGCGGGAGCCGACCGAGTTGACCTGGAACGACTTCTGGGTGGAGACCGGCCTCAGTCGAGACGAGTTGCTGGCTCGGGGCGTGACACCCGGAACGCGTATCATCTGGGATGCGCAGACGACTCAGATGGGGCGACAAGTTGTCGGCAAGGCGCTCGACGATCGCGTCCTGCTGGCTGTGATGACCGAGGTGCTGCGTCGTGTGCCGATCCACGAGCGCGGCTGCGATCTGACGTTGGTCTGTTCAGTGCAGGAAGAGATCGGGTTGGTCGGAGCGAGCGCGCTGGGCGCCCGACATGAGTATGATGCGGCCATCGCATTGGAGATTGGGCTTGCAGGCGACATCCCGAGCGTAAGTCAGCACGACATGCCGCTTGAGTTGGGCAAGGGACCGGTCCTGGTTCACAAGGACGCTCACGTTCACTACGATCATCAACTGACCGCAAGGCTTGAGAACGTCGCTGTGTCGGCCGGTATCCCTATTCAACACGCAGTCTTTGGCTCATTCGGCAGTGACGGCGCTGCGTTGATGAAGGCCGATATTCCATCTGCATTGGTGGCCTTCCCGGCTCGATACACCCACTCGCCTTTCGAGACTGCCAACTTGGACGATATCGAAGCGCTGACCGAGTGGATGTGTGCATTCGTGCGCGCCGGCCATATTGAAGCCCGATGATTCCGACTGCTGTGTCTCCCCCAAATCATGAGACCGCAACAAAAAACAGGCCGGTGGCTGCCAGCCACTGGCCTGTTTTTCGTTGCGTCTCAGTTTGTCTACGTTGACACTTGCTGCCGAAGGATCAGTTTTGCGTCGCCGTCCCGCACCAAAGTCGTGGGCGCAAAAATTTGCGGGCGCAAATCTGCGGGCGCAAATAGTGTCTAGCCTCGTGTGAAGACGGACAAGAAGAGTCCTGGGAAGAAAAGAACAGTCACGACCAGGGCTCCAATTAGAAACGCCAACGGGTAGAACCAGATTACGATGCGGTCGATGCGGCGAGCGGTTTCGGTGCGCCCCTTTACCTCCAGCCGTTTCAGATAGACATTGAGCACAATCACCAGCGCGCTGACGATAAAAGTGCTGATCAAGATCGTGTCCATGAAGGTCAGGTAGCCCAAGCGCGGCAGATCGTCCGAAACCGTGAAATTGAAGGCGATGAAGACAAGCAGGTTGCCGCTTGTTACCTCGATTCGTCGACCGTAGTCCTGAAGGAAGAACGTGATCCAGGAGACCGCAATGATCAGCATGACAGGTACGAGGATGCGAAAGATGTAGAAGCTGAGCTGTCGGTAGGCGGTGAACCTAAAATTGAAGCGCGATCGCGACTCCTGCGTGTCGACCGACACGGCAGCGTCTTCGATCACCCATTCCTCTTCTCCCAATTGGTCTCCCAACCTGGAATAACCGGGCAGCGGCTCATAGACGAAGAACTCTTCCGGGAAGATGGCGCGAAAACGGATAAAAAATTCCTGGGTGTCGAATGGGAATTTACGGAAGTTGAAGTCCGGCGCCTGAAGCGTTGCTGTGAATCTTTCCAGATAGATGACATGTCCATCGGATTGAACGGCAACGGTCGGGCTCTGAGAATCTCGACGCCCTTGTTGGTTAAATATGGTGTACTCCGGCCATTCTGCATTTTTCTCCGAGACCATCGTACTGAAAGCGCCGACTGTGTAGGTCTGGAAACTACACTGGCAGCTATCTGGGCTGAAAGCAAGCCGTGGGTCAACCCACTCCATTCTTGCATCGATAACGGCGCCAAAATTCTCCGACTTCTGATCGACGCCTGTGATCTGATCCATCTTCATGCCGATCTTCACCTTGATCGGCTCCTTCAAGACAGCGCCTGCAACTGATTCCGGGTTTCCCGTGAGCACTCCGGGATCATTGAGAGAGACCAAGACACGATAGTCGCCGAATGTCTTGGGATCGGTGTCTGCAGAACGGATAGAGAGCTGATAGTTTGAGCCGTCGGCGGGAAACGTGTATTCAAACCCGGCACTAGGATCCTCGCCGAATGGATTGGCGACCGCCAGCGGTTTGCCGCCGTAGTCCTCCAGGAAGACCACAGGCATAAGATCTCCGTCAGTTGCCTCGGCGGATACATAGATCGAATCGCCTGCAAGTACATCTCTGAGCACAAAAAAAGTGCTGGCATCTGTGGTGCTGACCGTCCCGGTTATTTCCTGCGATATGGGTGGCGTCTGCTTGACTCTGGGGTCGTATGTAGCAAGGGTCTGGTCGTTGACGCTCTCCAATGCAACGGCCGGCAGGATTTCCGGAAGATTGGCCCCCACCTGCAGGTCAAAATCTCCAGATGTCCTGGCGTAGGGCGCACTCAAGACGACCAGCTGGTAGTCCCCATCAGTGGGCACCTCAAACTGAAGCGATGCACTGTAGCCGTCACCGCCATCGTCGTCCCAGGCAAGGAAATTTTCATCGGAAAATTCTGGAATCAACTGGAATGGATCCTCGCCGGATTCGATGGCGAATGCGACCTGGCGATCATAGGCGGTTCCGATCTGCTTGACATCGGCATCGGCCCCCAGCAACGCTAAGAACGGGTCCAGATCTCCGGAGGTGGCTGACACATTGATGGTCAAGATGTCGCCGTCTTTCAGATCTGACAGACTGAATATCGCCGGCGCCCCCCGCGCAACCGATCCTTTGTAGGTCTCCATCTGACTTGCCGTCGTTTCTTCGCTCGATTCCGAACTTTGGATCGTGTCGGGGGGATCATCTTGAGCGATAGCGGTATCAGCGCGAAAGAACGCGGAAAGAACAAGAAAAATGGCAATTAAAAGCCTGCGATGCGTACCAGATTGCGGCTCGGTGTGGGCCCAGTTCAATATTGCTCTCCTCTAGTGGGTTGCTCTTGCAATCTCGTCCTGTGAACGAATGTATGCGCAGACGGCTCGTGCAACGAACGGCGGGAATTGTACATTTGTGGATTGGCGATTTAACACCCATTGTAAGCCAACATCCCCGCGATTGTCTAGCGTCGGGTAAGCGGGGTGCAACTCGCTCCGAAGGGCACACCTGGCACTCTGAGTGCCCTCAATTTAGGTCGTTCCCGAAGAACAACCACGCCGGACACTTTGGAATAACCATTACCTCTGATCGGCCTTAGCTGATGATCGACCTTGTGGCCTGTCGGGAGACAGCTCAGCGTTCGGCAAGCCTATGGTAAAATGGCACTGAAAACAGTTCAGTCAGAACCCCAGCAGTTCCCTGATTTCCAATGACTAGGAGTCTTGGTCTATGAATATTGGCTTTTTATCCACACGATCGGCGGGCACCGATGGTGTTTCGTTGGAGACAGCCAAGTTGGCGACTATCTTTCGCCGTCTTGGCCACACTGTTTTCTACTGCGCGGGCGAACTTGAGGATGATGGCCCGGAGGGGCTGTTGGCGCCTGCGATGCACTTCACCGATCCTGAAGCGCTCTGGATCCACGATCACAGCTTCGGCACAGTTGAGGCGCCGCCGGATCTGCGCGAGCGCATCGATGCCATGGTGGCCCGACTCTATCCGATCATCGCCCAGTTTGTCGATGACTATGAAATCGACGTATTGGTGCCCCAGAATGTGCTGGCCATTCCCATGCACATCCCGTTGGGCGTTGCCGTCACCGACTATATTGCCGCCACCGGCATCCCGACCCTGAGCCACAACCACGATTTCTACTGGGAGCGCGATCGGTTCGCGATCAACTGCGTTCCCGATCTGCTTGAGAAGGCCTTCCCTCCCGATCTGCCGTCGGTACAGCATTTGGTGATTAACTCGCTGGCCCAGGATTCACTGCGCGATCATCTGGGGCTGGCGAGTACCCTGGTGCCCAATATTTTTGACTTTGCAATGGCCGCACCCGGTATGACCGACTTCAACCGCGATCTGCGTGCCTCTCTGGGCTTAACGGATAACCATTTGTTGATTTTGCAGCCGACACGCGTGGTCGCCCGCAAGGGTATTGAGTTGTCGATTGAACTGGTGCGGCGGATGCGGGAAGCGCAAGTTCGACAACGACTCATGGGCAAGGAGCCAGTTTTGGTCGTCACCCATCACGCCGGTGACGAAGGCATGGCGTACCTGCATCGGCTAGAGCAGCAGGCCCGGGAGGCAGATGTGCGGTTTCTCTATGTGGCCGATCAGTTTGCGCCGGAAGCCTCGGTTGAAGCCGATGGTCGCAAGATCTACTCGCTGTGGGACGCCTACGTGCATGCCGATTTTGTGAGCTATCCCAGTTTCATCGAAGGCTTTGGCAACGCACTAGTCGAGACGCTCTATTTCCGTCTGCCGGCGTTGGTGAATCGGTACGACGTCTATGCCGCCGACCTTGCCCCCAAGGGTTTTGATCTGGTAGAGATTGATGGTGAACTGACCGACGAAGCCGTCGAACAGAGCATAAATGCCATGATGGATCCTGTGCGAAGGCGGCGCATGGTAGAGCTCAACTATGAAATCGCGCGACGCCACTACTCATTTGAGGCCGTGACGGAGATGTTGGCGACGTTGCTGGCCTAGGCCGCCAAAACCCTTGGAATCTGTTTGAAAAGATGACGAAGCCCTTCGCACTCCGAGATTGAGCCACTCGAAGCTCCAATCTAAGGCGACAGTCTGGCTCAATCTCGGAATGCTGGCGCACACATGTGGGCGTTCTAAACAGCTTCCTAGACTCTTGGGGGCGCGTGACAGGCGGTCGGTAACACATCAATTGTCAATGCTTAATCCACGGACGTTTGTTGCCCTAACACAGCAGAGGGGCCCGGCATTGATGTCATGCCGGGCCCCTCTGCTGTGTAATCGGTATTCAGGTGTCCGCTCCCATCATGGTGCTGCCGCAAAGGTCAGGAACTTACTCGGCCACGCCCAGCCGGGCTGATCCGGCCACGCGTAGATCTGATTGAACGTGTGTCGAATCGCACGGTCGTTGATCCAGAGATCCAGGTCGTAGCAACATTCCACATACGACGTACCCAGATCTTTCATATCGATCTCACGCAGGAGCTGAAGCCCGCCCGGCGTCGTACCATTGGCGTCGAGACTGGCCGTTTCCGGTGTCCCGTCCCAGTAATTGTGCCAGTCTGTGCTGCTGGGATAGTAGACGCTCTTCGGTGGGTTGCCGCCACGCACACGCACCCGATATCCACCAAAGAAGTTGTCGCTGAATTCGGCGAATACCTCCAATTCTTCAACATTCGGCTGATTCCCGCATGGCAATACCACTGTGCCGCCAGGCCCAGGCGTGCGCAGTTCGAGCTTTGTGATCACCGGTTTCTGGTTGTCTAATTGCACATGGTGATCCACAGGCTCCTGGAAGATGGTGGCGCCGCCGCCGGTTGTTTTCCATTCAAGCCAAAGGATATAGTGACCGCTTTTGTCGGTTATGTTGGGATCGATGAGCGTGTCCCACACGGCCAGCACCACACCTCCGTCGATACACGGCTCGACAAAGCGGTGGTGGCTGTAGTCAGCGAATGTGAACCAACCGTTGCCGTCATCCGTATAGGTGGCGTTGTACTGGCACGAGAAGCCGGTCGTGTTCTGGATCTTCCAGGTTGTGTTGATGCCCGGCGCGCTGTTGGGAGCCGGGCGGGGTTGGCCGTCCGGCCGGAAGGCGACGCGGAACTCCGTGACATTGTCCGGCAGGTAGCCGTCGATGGGGATGAACCAACCGAATGGGCGTCGAGGATCGACGCCGGCGCTGGCTGTGTAGAGACCGCTCCCGGTCCCTGTCGGATCGACAACGCCGCCTTCAATATCCCAGACTGATCGACTGCCGATCATGGTGATCATCGGCTCAGGCTCGCCCTCTTCCCCTCGACCCAGTGAGAGTGCATCCAGGCCCAGGAAGTCTGCGGCCGGCTTGAACGGTCCCACCAAGACGGCATTGGGCGTGACCACACCGTTGCCCAGCTTGACCACGTCACCGTCGGTAAAGGCCGGCTCGCCCCAGTAGAGGATTTCCGTCGAAAACTGCAGACGAGAGAGGGCAATCTCGACATTGGCAGTCGGTTCGGTCTGGATGGCATCCAGGCCAAAGTCGACGCCGCGCACAGGGAGGCCGGCCGGTGCAGGCGGCGGCAACAGCGCCTGCTGCTTGACCACGATGGTCCCCGATGCTGACAGCAGATCGCCGTCCAGAATGGTCGGCGCATGCCGCTTGTCCCAGCGTCCCTTCGATGGAAAACCAAATGTCAACTTTATGACGATCCAGCAAGCCCTGCAGCTGCGCCGGATCCTTGATCAATTCATCGCGTGAGATCGCGATGGCGTTGACAAACTGAATTTTGTTGTCCCGTGTGCCGATGAGCTGTACTGCATCCAGCCCTACATCGGCCTGCTGAGGTGCATTGGGATCCAGCAGATGCATCAAGGCCCGGTTGGGGATGATGGCTCCAGTCGTAAAGAGCAGATCCCCTGCCGTAAAGGATCCTCCGGGATCGTCAATCTCAGTGGAGATCGCGAGGATCCGGTCCGGGATGTCGAGGATGTCGACGGCATCAAGCCCCAGATCCGGGATACGCTTATCACCGGCGAAGGCGGCCAAAAGATCCCGATTGCGGGCGCATAGTTGGCCGTTGCGGCTGAGCAAATCGCCGTCAGAGATGACCGGATCGCCGTCATAGGGTTCACTATTCTGCATAGTGAAGTCTTCTTCGGTCGAGAATGCTCCTTTGGCGCAGTTTTCGAGGGGGAACGCCCCCGCTTCAGCCAGCGCGGTCGAGGCGAAAACGACCACAAACGCCACGCCGACGAAAACGGCCAGCGTGAAAACAGAGTGCCCAATGGCACATGTCGCCAATCGATATCTTGCTCTTCGAAACATGTCATTGCCCCTTTCCCTGCCATTGCCGTGTGACCAAAATCCATGGCTTGTGCGAAATTCGATCATCATGGCTATCGCACCTCCGCCGAAACGGCCTTGAACATCCCCGGCAGGAAAAGATTGTCTTCGCCGTCGGGTTCATTGTCGCCGCCATCATCGATCTTCATGTAGAGTGCATCCAGACCGAGGAAGCGCGCTGCCGGCTCGAATGGCGTGACAAGATCGATGTTGGTGAACTCGACTACGCCGGTTGCCACGCGCAATACATCGCCGTCGTTGAAGGGCGGCTTGCCCCGGAAGAGGATCTCCGTCGAAAAGCGCCCTAGGTCGCGGTTCGTCCCGCGCGAGGCTGTGAAGGCATCAACACCAAAGTCTACACCCCGGTTGGGGATGCCGGCCGGCACTGACGCAGGCAGGAACTGATCTTGTCGCAGCACATGGATGCCGGACTGGGCTGACAGAAGATCGCCGTCAAGGAGAGAGGACGTGGCTGCCAGGCGTTCCGTGGCTTCGGTTGAGAACCAGATGTCGATTCCGTACTCTTTCAGCAATCCGAGGAGCGTTCCGGGAGCCAGCCAATCGTCGCGGTTCTCGGTCGCTGCGAAGGATGCAAACCTCTGAATTGCCTCCGGGTTGCCGATGAAGTGAATTGCGTCCAGGCCCATGTCATGTTCGACCTGGAACAGCTCCAGCAGGGCTAGATTCGGGATCACAGCGCCGTTGGTGATAAGCAAGTCTCCAGACTTGAAGCGGCCTTGAGGATCGTCAAGCTCTGTCGAGAAGGCAACCAGGCCACTGTCTACATCGAGTACATCCGCCGCATCCAGCCCGAGATCTCGCTGCAGGTCCCACTTGGCGAGCAACTGTTTGTTGCGCAAACAGATCGCGCCGGTGGAACTCAGTAGATCGCCGTCAGAGATGATGGGGTTGCCGTCCGGGGGCATCGGCCCGCGCGTGAGGAAGTCCTCCTCGGTCGAGAAGGCAAGCTCGGCGCAGGCGGTGAGGGCCTGCGCGTCAGCCTGTGCCTGGGCCACCGGAGCGCTGGCTAGAAGCAACAGGAAGATCAACAGGAAGTACCCTGCAACTGCTGATGTTTTGTACATGGAATGCTCCTTCGTCTATCTAACTTCACGTAGCCGTTGTTCTCGTCGGTCAAGGGGAAGCCGTCTCGACGAAACAGGGGGGCACTGCATAGAATAGCAGCC
>CAVXYK010000013.1:0-156354 GCA_963765875.1 uncultured Chloroflexia bacterium | reverse complement strand
CTGCCACCCGACGACCCGACGCCGACGGTCGAGCTTGCCCGGCGTCTGCTCGACTATGGCATCGAGCAGATCGTGGTCACGCTGGGCAAAGAGGGCGCGCTGATCGTGACGCCGGAGCGGAGCGAGACTGATCCCGGCCGTAGAGATCTCGCCCCTCGATCCCACCGGGGCGGGGGATTGCTTCAATGCCGCCCTGGCTGTGGGTCTTGGCGAGGGGTTGGCGCTGGCCGATGCCGTCCGCCAGGCCAACTACGCCGGCGCCTTCATGACCACCCACCTGGGCGTGATCGATGGCCTGCCGACGCGCAGCCAACTGGATACATTCATGACATCCGCCAGGATCAGAAGTTGATATCAATAGCGGAATCGACACCCGCTTGCTTTGGCGAATCCAAAGGAATGCTGATCCACGAAGAGCACGAAGAAACACAAAGAAAGCCGGGCCATATGCTGCTTCGTGTCCCTTCGTGTCAATTCGTGCCCCTTCGTGGATGAGTTTTTAGGCTCTACTTGCATCAATAAGGAGGTTCCAACCCATGACCGTTGAATTTGGATTGAGTCTGCCCGCCGGTCCGCCCAAGAATCAGATCGACCGCTTCCTGACCGATCTTGACCAGATTTTGCCCGCGCTGGAAGGTCACTTCAACAGCCTGTGGATGACCGACCATTTCTTCTGGGACGACGAGCCGACCTATGAAGCCTGGACCGTGATCGCCTACATCGCCGCGCGCTGGCCCCAGTTCAAGATCGGGCCGATGGTGCTGGGGCAGAGCTATCGCAATCCGGCCCTGCTGGCCAAGATGGGCGCTACGTTGCAGACGCTCTGCCGCGGCAACTTCATCATGGCGGTGGGTGCGGGCTGGAAAGAGGACGAGTATCATGCCTACGGCTATCCCTATCCGCGGCCCGGCATCCGCATTGAGCAGTTGGAAGACACGTTGGAGATCATCAAGCGGATGTGGACGGACCCCGGCAAGGCGACCTATCAGGGCAAGCACTACAGCATTGTCGATGCCATCTGCGAGCCCAAGCCGGACCCGGTTCCGCCGATCATCGTCGGCGGCGGCGGCAACAAGACCATGATGCTGGCCGCCCGCTTCGCCGACTGGTGGAATATTCCCGACGCCAACTTCGCCGACTACAGCGACAGGGTCGCCGTCCTGCATGACCACTGCCGCACCATCGGCCGCGACCCGGCGAGTATCCGGCTCACCTGGTTTGGCCGTCTAGTTCTCGGCCGCACGACGGAAGAAGCTCTGGAGCGAGGCGGCGGCCGGTGGACGCCGGACAACGCGTTCGTGGGTACGCCGGCTGAGGTTGTGGACCAACTTCAACAGTTCGTCGATCTGGGCGCGGACTTCTTCATGGTGGAAGTGCCTGAGGTCGATCGCGACGACGTGCGCGGCATGTTGCTAGAGGAAGTGCTGCCGCACATCGGCTAGCAGGCTGTCAACGAGTAGCCTCTGCTGATACATTGAACAATGTTGTGAAATCCGAGTTGCCTACGACGGTCTCATCTCCTCCACACAATGACTAGAACAATGAGCCCTCAGCGAATGCTGAGGGCTCATTCTTTCCAGATTTTCATCAGTCCTTGAGCGCCAGTCTCGGATTGCCGGTGCCACCCATACCGACCGTGAGGTGGCTGCATCTGGGACAGCAATTCATTCGGTGACAGGATGAATAGGTACGAATCTCGTACAGTGTTGCAAAATAAGAGGGTTGAGCCAAAAAAGAAACCAGGGACACCATATTGTGCATGCAACGCTGACCGACAGATTGAAAGCAAGAAACTCGTGGGCGGCGAAGATGCCCTTCTCCTATGGCTGGGTGGTTGTCGCCATCGGCGCGCTCGGCCATGTTCGCCACCACGCCGGGCCAGTCCGACTCCTTTGCCATGTTCATGGACTCCTTTGTCGATGAATTCGGCTGGAGCCGCACCTATCTCTCTTCACTCTATGCAGCCGCGACGCTGCTGGCAGGCGGCCTCATGCTGTTCGTAGGGCGCATTGTCGATAGAGCCGGGGCGAAGTGGGTGGCGATCGCGGCCGCCGCCATCCTGGGGATCGCCTGCGTGCTGCTGAGTGCGGTCATCTCACCGCTCATGCTCTTTGGGGGATTCTTCCTGGCGCGCTTCGCCGGCAAAGGGGCGTTGGACCTGTCGGCGAGCACGTTGGCGCCTTCCTGGTTCATCAAGCGTCGGGCCCTCACCATCATGCTGGTCAGCCTGGGCGGTACCGCAGGGGCCGTGATCTTTCCGCTACTCAACACCTACCTGATCAACACCTTCGGTTGGCGACAGGCGTATCAGTTCCTGGCCGCCGGTCTCTGGCTGATCTTCATCCCCATTGCCTTCTTCTTCCTGATCAGCAGACCGGAAGATATCGGGCTTTCGCCCGATGCCCGTGCCCGATCTCGGACGGCCACATCGAAACAGCCGGCAGAAGACGATTCCTCCGCCATCGAGATCGCCGCAGACGACGAAGTCTCCTTCACCCAGGGCCAGGCCATGCGTACCGCCGCCTTCTGGATCATCGCCTTCTGCGTCTTCCAGGCATCTTTGGTCGGAACCGGCGTCATCCTGCACTTCATCTCGATCTTCGATGAGGTCGGCTTCGACATGGCCTTCGCGGCCAAGATGATGAGCATCAAACCACTGGTGGCATTTGTGACGGTCGTCTTAGCGGGGCTGAGCCTCGACAGGATCAGACATCAGAACTATGTCCTGGCGCTGGCGTGTCTGGGACAGGTGGCCGGCTATGTTCTGCTCGCCTTCCTCAACAGCCCGGCCATGGCCCTTGTCTATGCGGTCCTCACCGGCATCTCTGCCTCACTGTTCGGCCTGAGCATCGGCGTGCTCAAGCCAAACATCTTTGGCCGGCGCTATCTGGGCGGCATCCTCGGCGTGATGGTGGCGATCAATGTGGTCGGTTCTGCGATTGGACCGGTTGTTTTCGGGGCCGCCTTCGACATCGTGGGCGGATATCGCGAGGTCATCCTGATCTCGGCACTGCTGCCGCTGACGGCGGGCGTGCTCAGCCTGATGTTACGCAAGCCCCAGTTGCCTGAACAGGATGCGGTGCACGTCTGATGCCAAGATGGATTTCGGGAATCGATAGAGGTCAACGCAGAAAAACGGTTGTCAATGAAGGAGCAAATCGATTCTCGCTATTTCTTATTCGTTGCCTTTTTCTTGCTGGTCGGTTTCGGTTTGAGCGAACCCACGTATGCGAAACTCAACTCAAAGGTTGGCGCCAGTACTTCAGTCTTCGCCAACAGATCGTCAGGAACCTCAACATACTCCTTCATGACCTTGCCGTACTGTACAGAGAGCTGAGTCTCATATTTCTCCAGAAACGCCTCACGCTCCTCTTTTGGTAGCCGCAACGCAACATGCCCCTCCTTGCTCAGAAAGCTGAACATGTGACCGTTCAGCGACGTGTACGGCATGGTCTTGCCTTTGCGGTCGACGCTTGGATTGGTCCCGATGAGTGTTTCGTACAGTACCAGATTTGTTGTATATTTGTCATCCATAGTTCGGCGTTCCTCCTGCGCCTACCTGAGCATCCGGTGATGAACCGGCATGTGATGTGGATGTTGCAATACATTGAAGCTAGTATAGCCTACCCAATTGATATATCAACGACAGGTATTCTGAATTCATCGAAGTACTCCCCCCAAACAAACATAAGATAGCGTGGCCGCTATTGTGGTCCGGCTTGCGCCGCGCAAACAACAGCTCATATCAGCAGGACTGTTCGATGCACAGTGCCCATTGAGCCAGTCTATTGCAGTTGGAACCCGAACAGCATCGCTTCAACGGGATCTCATGTCGTTGACAAGGCCGCACCGCCATAAATGGACGGCGCTACGGAGCAACGCCCCGTAAACGGGACTGGCCTGTCGACAAGCAAGCTGGGTTTAGCCAGCGTTGTTCAGTAGCTCGGTGGCTTTAGCCCCGTGCGGATGCGTCAACCACATAAGATCCGAAAGAGCCATAGCATCTCCTGGTGATGGTCATGCATCACATTGTTTTCGATGCCTGGTCAGCCGAACTTTTTATCAATGAACTAAGTGCGCTGTATGAAGCGGCGATCACGGAGCAAGAACCGCCTTTTCCCGACCTCCCAATTCAGATGGCTGACTTCGCGCACTGGCAGCGAGAACGTGCACACAGAGCAGCCTACGATAGGTCGATCGCGTTTTGGAAAGAGACACTTTCGGGCATCCAGCGCCTAGATTTGCCAACCGATCATCCCCAGACGGCGACACTGGTGATTTCACGCATTAACCAGGCCTTGGGGGTAATGATCCCGGTACGCACGCTCTTTGAGCAACCATCGATCAGTCAAGTAGCGTCGAATGTAGAAACATTGCTCTGGCTGACAGAGGGAAGTGCCCACGCAATTGATGCCGATGGTGAGACTGGTACGCTATGAGTCGTAGCGCCTGACATTATTGAAACCATATGCGTTGAAGCCATATACAGACGCAAAGAAATGGAAGTCCAATGAATCGAAATGCTCCATTGTCCACTCGGCAAGAGGCGATTGTCGAAAAATGTTTCCACCCTACGGGCGCCTGGGAAGAATTGCCTGAGAGCGAGTACGAAAGCTCTGTCCCTGCCCGTTTCGAGTCTATCGTTGCCCGCTATCCGGACCGCCTTGCTTTGGTCGACGATCAAGTGTCCCTTACCTACATGGAACTCAATGTCGCCGCAAACCAGGTTGCGCATGGTTTGCTGGAACAACTCGGCGAAGGGAATGAACCGGTCATCCACTTGTTTGAACAGAGTGTGGAAGCGATCATCGCTGTCCTGGGCATCCTCAAGGCAGGCAAGTTCTACGTGCCCCTGAACAACGGGTCTCCGCCAAAGTATCTGCGGCGAATCATTGAGACCATGGATAGCACACTGCTATTGACGGACTCGCCAAATCTTGATCTGGCGATCGCCACAGCTGACCATCAGATCGATGTTAGGACCTTATCTGATATTTCCGTCGATGTGAGTGCGAACCCGAACATTCCCATTCAGCCCGATGACTATTTATACGTTGTCTTCACATCCGGCTCGACAGGGGCGCCGAAGGGAGTGATTGACATCCATCGCAACGTCTTGCGCTTCGCAGCAGATTTCAGCAGAAGATTCCACATCGGTTTCGAAGATCGGTGCCTGAAGATCTTTCGACTGAGTTTTAGTGGCAGCTTGAGCACGCTCTACGGCACGCTCCTATTCGGCAGCAGCGCATTTCTCTACGACATTCATCGTCAAGGCATCGAACATCTACCTGGTTGGATCAGTCAGCATCGCCTGACTATCCTTGCGTTTACGCCTCCTGCCTTTCGGCTGTTTGCCGAGGCGTCAGCGGAACGTCCCGACTTTTCGTCGGTCCGTCTGCTTCGTCTGGGGGGAGACAGCGCTCTTCCCACAGATCTGACGACGGCATGGCGTCTGTTCCCTGCAACGGCGGTGGTCTGGACGGGTTATGGGGCGTCCGAAGCCAAGGGCATCGCAGACATGCTGTATGACAAACGGTCCGGAACCGGCATTCAAGAAATGGCAACAGGTTGGCCATTCAAGGGTCTAGAGGTTCTGCTGGTTGACGACGAGGGAAATCGACTGCCGACAGGTGCGGTCGGCGAGATCGTGGTACGCAGCAGGTACAACTCGCCGGGCTACTGGAAACAACCCGAACTCACCCGAACGAAGTTTCGTCCCGATCCGACGGCCAAGGGCATCACCCTCTACCAGACCGGCGACCTGGGCCGCATCGACGACGATGGATTGCTCTACCACATGGGCCGCGTCGACTCTCAGGTCAAGATTGGCGGCCAACGGGTCGAACTGGGTGAAATCGAACACACTTTGCTCGACATGGATGAGGTAGACGAGGCGGTTGTGCTGGTCCGTGGCGGGTCCATTCCCCAACAGCGTCTGCTTGCCTGGTTGGTCTGGAAAGACCCGAATCAGCCGCTCACGGTCTCTGAATTGCGCCGCCGACTGGCAGAACGACTGCCTGCCTACATGATCCCGGCCGCCTACATCCCCATGAAGCGCTTCCCCCTCAACGCCAATGGCAAGATCGATCGCCGTTCACTTCCCGCCCCCGACCACCAGCGTCCCGCTCTAGACAGCGCCTACGCACCGCCCCAGACGCCATTTGAGCTGGAACTGGCCCAGATCTGGCGCGAGATCCTCGGATTTCAGGAAATCGGCGTTGATGACAACTTCTTTGAACTAGGCGGCGACTCGATCCGCGCCATGCAGATGCTCTCTCGCGTCCAACAACGCATCAACGCAACACTGCACATCCAAGCCATCTTCGATGCGCCCACCATTGCCAAAATGGCCATCTACCTGACCGTCAGCTACATCGAGCAGCATCAGAAGGGCCATCTCGATCCCACAGTTGCCTCGTCATTGCCCGCTACAGGCAACTCCACGACGACTGTCGGCGTCACCGCGGATGCCATCGCACGGTTCCGTGCCCTGCGGGCCCCGGCTATCGACATGCAGCCCAGGCCAACGGCCAAGAATCCGCCCGCGCTCTTCATACTTGCCCCGCCCCGCTCCGGCACAACCCTGCTTCGTGTCATGTTGGCCGGGCATGATCGGCTCTTTGCGCCGCCCGAACTCTATCTGCTCAACCACTACAATCTCGCTGAGCGCAGCCGGCTGAACGAAGGACGCATGGCGTATCGACTTGAGGGCAGTGTGCGCGCCCTCATGGCGCTGCATGATTGCAATGCAGAGACTGCCCTGGAGATGATGGCCGATTATGAAAACCAGCACCTCTCCACCCAGGCGTTCTATGCCACGCTCCAAAGCGCTGCCGGTGCGCGGCTCCTGGTCGACAAGACGCCTGTCTACGCCTCACACGCCGATATCCTACGACGGGCCGAGTCCTGGTTTGACCAGCCACTCTATGTCCATCTGAGCCGTCATCCCGCCGCGACGATCCACTCTTATGTGGAGAGCCATTTCCATCTGCGCAACGGCTCCGGCGGAGAATTCTCGCCCAACCAGCTGGCCGAGCTGACCTGGCTCACCTACCACGAGAACATCCGGGCCTTTCTGGATACGCTGCCTGCCGGGCGTCAACTTCACATCCGTTATGAGGACCTTGTGACGACGCCGGAGACGGCCATGGTACGCCTCTGTAACCATCTCGGAATCGACTTTCAATCAGAGATGTTGGATCCCTACGGCGATGCTCGCAGCCGAATGACCGATGGGCTCTATCCCCAATCCACCATGATCGGCGACCCGACCTTTCACCGTTTCTCTGAGGTCAGCACCGCTTCAGTCGACGCCTGGCGCACCGCCCTCGGGAGCACCGGCTCCTGGCGCGGAGAGCTTTCCCTGCGATCCATCGAAATAGCAGAGCGATTCGGCTATACAGACGACTAGTCCGCAACCTACGACAAGCACACATCACCAACAGCGAGTACGGAACTAGCTATGAGCCTCATGGAATTATTGACAGCATTGAGAGCAAGCAAGACCAGAATTTGGACCGAAGGCGACGACCTTCACATTGAGAACGCCAATGGCGGCGTTCCCGAAGATCTCCTTCAAGAGGCCCGGAGCAGAGAATGCGAAATCCTGCGTTTGCTCAAACAGATGGCCCCGGCTCAAGAAACAGAACGGATGATTACGCCCATACCACGAACAGGCGAAATGCCCCTCTCTTTTTCTGAAGAGCGGCTTTGGTTCATCAATCAGCTTGAACCGCACGCTCCTGTATACAACATCGCGCAGGCCTTCACCCTTCGCGGAGCGCTCGATATTCGAGCACTGGAAAAGAGCGTCGAACGTATCATCCATCGGCACGAGAGCTTGCGGACGACCTTCATCAGCCACAACGGCAAGCCAATGCGGGTGATTGCTGATCCCGAACCGTACTTTCTGCCCATCACGAATCTGAATTCAGCGTCGAACGAAGCCGACAAGGAGGCTGTGGATGGTTGGGTTGCGGAGAAAAAAGACTGCCATTTTGATCTTGAACAGGGACCGCTCTTTCGAGTCGACATCCTGCGGTTTTCCGATGAGGAACATATCCTCACGATGGTCATGCACCACATCATTTCGGATGGGTGGTCAATCGACATCCTCTGGCGGGAGCTGAGCGAGCTATATGACACCTTCCGCAGCGGTCTGCCCTCCCAGCTGGCCGACCTGCCGATTCAATATGCGGATTACGCCGGCTGGCAGCGATCACGATACGACGATATGCGCTCAGATCAGCTGGACTACTGGCGCGGGCAGCTACAGGAGGCACCCCGACTGCTAAAGTTGCCGCTCGATCGGCCACGCCCCTATCAGCAGCGCTATCGCGGAGGCCGCATCTCGCTGTCGCTGCCTCCCCACCTCAACGCTCAGATACATGCGATAGGCCGGCAGGAGCGAGCGACCCACTTCATGACCCTGTTGACCGCATTCAAGATTCTGCTCCATCGCTACACAGCCGAAGACCATGTGGTCGTCGGCTCACCCATTGCCAATCGCACTGTCAGCCAGATCGAGGATGCCATTGGTTTCTTTGTCAACACGCTCGTCTTAAACACAGATTTTTCCGGCAATCCGACCTTCAACCAACTGTTGGCTCGAGTGCGCAACACAGCGCTGGATGCCTTCGCAAATCAAGATCTGCCGTTCGAAAAACTGGTGGAAGAGTTGCAACCCGTGCGTTCGTTGAGCCATTCGCCGCTCTTCCAAGTCATGTTTACGCTACATAATGCGCACCAACAAGACTTCTCGCTTGCCGGATTAGAGACGGATCAGATTCAAAAAAAGACGCAGTTCGCCAAGTTTGACCTGACCCTAAATGTCAGCGAACGTGAGGGTGTGTTGCACACAAGCTTTGGTTACGACAGCGATCTGTTTGAAGCCGATACGATTTGTCGTATGTCACACCACTTTCAAACCCTGCTGGAGAGCATCGTTGCTGATCCAACCCAGCCCATATCGCTTCTGCCCATTCTCACTCAGGCTGAACGAGAGCAGATGTTGATCGAATGGAACGGGACCGCTGCCGACTACCCAAGTGGCGACTCGATCCATCATTGTTTCACGCGGCAGGCAAACAGAACGCCGAATTCAATTGCACTCATCGCAATGGACCGACGATTCAAGTACCGAGAGATCGAGCAAGGCGCCAGATCGCCTCGCCCACCACCTGATCCGCATCGGCGTGCGTCCCGGCGACCGGGTTGGCCTCTACCTCGACCGATCACCAGAGGCAGTGCTCACAATGCTTGCGATCCTCAAAAGCGGCGCAGCATACATCCCGCTGGATCTGGCCTCACCGCAGGTTCGCTTGCGGAGCATGGTCAAGGAAGCCGCTCTAGAGCGAATCATTTCTCACGCAGGCATGCTGCCCGACCTGAATATCGCCAGTCTTGAACTTCTTTCCTTTACAGCATTGTTCGACGCAGCAGCAAGCTGCCCAAGCGATCCCCCGCCTGTGACCATCAAGCCGGAACACCCAGCCTACGTTATGTACACCAGTGGCTCAACCGGCCTACCGAAAGGCGTCGTGATTCCTCATCAAGCAGTCGTTTCATTGGCGCTGGACGTCGACTTTGTACGCCTAGGACCAACAGATATCGTTGCACATTCTTCCGATCTAGCCTTTGATGCGACGACCTTCGAGATTTGGGGTGCGCTGTTGAAAGGTGCGGCGGTTGCCATTCTCGACAAAGAGGTGATACTCTCCACCACTTCGCTATCCGCAGACGATCGAGCAACTTCGAATTACGACCGCCTTTATGACGACCGCTCTCTTCAACCGATTCAGTCGAAGAAGATTCTTCGCTGTTTTCTGGTCTGAAGACTCTCTATTCGGCGGCGAATCGGAAGTCCTCGCCATGTGCAGAATTGTCCTGGCAGCAGGCCCGCCACGACGTCTGATCCACGTATATGGCCCCACCGAATCCACCACCTTTGCCACGTGGCACCTGGTCCAAACGGTTAATGCTGAGAACCCCATCGTGCCGATTGGCAGGCCGCTGTCGAACCAGCAAGTATACATTCTTGACAGCAACGTGCAGCCCGTTCCGATCGGCGTAGCCGGTGAACTCTATATCGGTGGCGCCGGACTTGCGCTTGGCTATCTCAACCAACCTGACCAGACTGCACGCCGATTCATCGTGAACCCCTTCAGTAACGACCCGGATGCCCGCCTCTACCGCACCGGAGACCTGGCTCGCTATCACAAGGACGGAACAATCGAGTTTCTGAACCGTATGGATCGCCAGGTCAAGCTTCGAGGCTTCCGTGTCGAGCCGGGCGAAATCGAAACCGTGCTGCGGCAGCATCCGGCGGTGCTTGATGGCGTCGTAGATCTGCGTGAGGATGGCCCAGTGGGCAAGCGACTGGTGGCATGGTGGATTCCCCGTGATGGAACCGCGCCTGAATCAGCCGACCTAGCAGAACACCTGAACCGATGTCTGCCGAGCTATATGGTACCTGCGTCGATAGTGCCGATCGACGCATTCCCAATGACATCCAACAGGAAAAATCGATCGTCAATGCTTGCCGGAACCGAATCCTGGAACTACGGTCTCTTCTGTTCAAGCACCTGAGACTGCGTTGGAACAGCAACTGCTTTCGATATGGCAGCAAGTCTTGGATGTGCAAGCCCTTGGCGTAGACGACGACTTTTTCGCCGTAGGCGGGCATTCACTTCTTGCCGTTCGTCTTATGTCCAGAATCGAGAAAGCAACCGGACAGGCAATGCCGGTGGCCTCACTCTTCCACGGCCCGACGGTGCGCCAGCAGGCAATGGTCATTGAACAGCAGGGATTGGCCCCCACATGGGGTTCGTTGGTCCCTGTACAGCCGAGCGGCTCACGCCCGATACTCTTCCTGGTGCCGCCGGCGGGTAGCACATCGGTGCGCTTTGCCCGGCTGGCGCAGCAGCTTGGGCCCGACCAACCTCTCTTTGGCTTTGATCCGAACGGGCTGGACGATAATTCGCTCCCCCCTACCACCGTCGAGGAGATGGCCACCCAATATGTACATGACCTGCGCCAGTTCCAGCCGGATGGCCCCTATCTATTGGGAGGCATGTGTTTTGGCGGTCACGTGGCCTACGAGATGGCACAGATATTGAATCAACAAGGATGCGCAGCGCCGGTGCTACTGCTCTTGGATGTAAGCCAGCCACACAATGGCCCCTCATGGTCATTGCCTCCGCGAGACACCCTCTACTTCTGGCGACGCATGCTGGACTACCGTCGTGAAGGCCATCATCTGGACGCGATTGGTCGTACACTGTTCAGTCGTTGGCGGAGACTGTCTCGCCGACTGTTGCACTGGAAGGATCCAGATCTGCACAGGATGGCAGCGGTGTACGAAGCGCAAGTGTCGGCGATGCATGGCTATCGTGCAGAAGCGGGAGAACTTAGGCTGGTGCTCTACCAAAGTGATGATCCGTTGGTGAATTTTCGACAGCGGGGTTGGGCTGCACTATCCGACAATCTAGAGATCGTCCGATTCCCAGACACAACACACCGCAGTCTACTCTTGGAAGATGATAACATCGAACGTATTGCTGAGGCGCTGAGGCGAACCATCGATGAATGGATAGCGGAATACTGGAAAGACACGAACCACTAGACACGGAGGCTGGGACAGCGGCATGTGTGGAATTACCGGCATCTGCACCTAGATGGCTCAACCGTAGAGCGGGGACAAATCGAAAAATTCACGCAGGCCCTTTCAGTACCGCAGTCCAGATGGACGCGACCAATTTCTTGATACGGGCGGCAGACTTGCCTTGGGCCAATGCAGGAAAATAACTATCCACGAAGGAACACGAATCGTCACGAAGATTCACGAAGATTCACGAAGGGCAACCCTTACTTCGTGTTTATTGGTGCTCTTCGTGGATCATTATTTCTTTGGATCGGCCTTAGGCAACAGTCGTCTTGCGATCATCGATCCGAAGATTCGCGGCAACCAGCCAATGGCCTATGGCGCGAGGTGATGGTGGATAAGGTACAACGGCGGGATCTACGATTTCTTGGGACAGAGGGGGGGGAGCGCACTCCATGAAGCTGATGGGGCTCCTTCGTTACATCCCCCAATCCACATTGCTGATCGTCACCATCGTCAGCCCGCTGACAGGGTTCGCCAATGTCGCCATTGTAGCGCTGATTAGTCAGCGCCTGACGTCCGGCGAACCGTTGACATCGACGTTCGTCCTTGAGTTTAACGCATACTACAGGCGCCGCTAGCCCAGCTTGAGCAGATCGGTGCGCCGCGCCTGCTCGCCGCGCTCACTGATGATGTGTACAGATCGAACATATCACTGAATCAGATGCCGACGATCGCCATGTGCATCGCGATTCTCGTGGGCAGCTTTGTCTATCTGACCTGGCTCTCCCCACCGACATTGCTACTCGTTGCTACGCTCATAATGCCTGCGATTCAAGATCGAATATGATCGAGCCATGTAGGAGCGGCCCATGACAACCATCTTCTTCGTTCGCCACGGCACGTTCAACCGACTGGGCGACAATCTTGACCCGCCGTTGACGCAGAAAGGCGTCGGCGAGGCCAAAGCCACGGCAGCTTGGCTGGCAGACCAGAGCACCGACCAGGTCTACGCCAGCCCCTTGAGTCGCGCCAGACAGACGGCAGAGATCATTGCTGCGCCGCTCGGCCTGGCGGTCTTCCAGGACGCGCGTCTGCGTGAGCGTGCCAGCTACGGCGATCTGCCCGGCCAGACAGTCAACGAATTCATCGCCATGTGGGAGCGCAACAACGTCGAACGGACGTGGATTCCGCCGGTCGGCGATTCGTCGTCAGATTGCGGCAGACGAGTCGAATCGTTTGTCGCTGATACCTACAGGCGCCGGCCGCAAGGAACCGTCGTCGCCGCATCCCACGGCGGCGCCATCGCTGATTTTCTGCTCAACGTTTTTTCCGTCGACGAAATCGCAGCAGCCAATCCAGCACTGGCGGCGACGCCTTTCAGTGGTGACGTCATGCGTGAATGCTCAATCACAGTCGTGCAATTCGATGGGGCAGCCTATACGCTTGATCAGGCTGCGAGCATCAATCACCTATAGACCGTATCCACCTGTAGTACTCAGTCATTTCCCTATCAACCGTCCCAGGGTACGGATAGCCGAGACTGTCACCGACAAGCTTAGCGATTCTCCTGAAGAGGGCGACGGCATTGAAGAAGGCCTCCCACTGCTCCTCGATAGCTGCTCCAGCAAACGTGGACTCGTACTCTCTCCACGTTTGCGCATCAAGATATCGCTTAAAATATCGACCACGCACGCCGGTGTTGACTGACCAGTCGTTCTGAAGTCCGATGGCCCACTCAAGCACAGTGTGCAAGTACTCATCTCGCACCGCCTGGCCAAGCATGCTGGCGGCAAAAGGCAGTTCGTCTCGTCGCAGATACTTGGGCACGTAATGTGCGTTCCACCAGAATTCATTGACCAACACTTCATATTCGTCCCGAATCGGCTTTTTCACAAGGTGCTCGGTGTGGGTCGGCGGCTTGAGCCCAGCCATCAAGCCCGTCCTTGTCCAGCAGGATCCTGTAGTCATCGTCGTAGGCATCCGGCGCGACCATCGCAGCCTCGTGGATCTGGAAATCGATGCGTACGTTGTCTCGAAAGATGATCAGCCGCGTGATTCCCTCCCAGTCGCTGTCCAGCGGATTGAATGGCCAGCGAACCATCACGTCGCCAAAGTGGCTGAGCCATTCGTCGCCCTGTCGAAAAGAATTGAGATCTGCAACGTAAAGCTCAATGTCGTAATCCGACAACACGTCCGTCTCGCGTTCGGGGTTGGCCCGGCTACTGGTCAGAATGGCGGCACGGACCAGGTCATTGTTCTGCGCCCACGCGTCGAACTGCTTCAGCACCTGTTCTTGTCTCCTCATCCTTTTTCCTCTTTCATAGACTACGTTGACCTCTGGATCCGTCTGGCACGCGTACCTCGTCACGCTGCAAGCGTGACCTACGAAACTCATGATCCCGTTGTGCTTCAGTTCAGTTGTAAAAAGCTGCCTCAGCGGCTGGGCTGAAGCGCCGGAAACGCTTCTATCTGTTTGCAGCCAGCCTGAACCCGTTGCTGACCAATTGTCAACGGAATCTAGAGCGGCAGACAGCTCATGATCGGCATTTGACAAAGTCAACCTATCATGGGATGAATTATCCTGCAATGCATTTCGCCGGCATCCACATCGGAAGAGAGTATACCCATGCCAATTCAATCTGCCGTCATACTTGCGGCCGGAAATGGAAGCCGTTTCTGGCCCTACAATGTCGTACGCAACAAAGTCGCCTTTCCGATCGCCAACATCCCTGCAGTACGTCGCCTGGTCGATCAGGTCGGCGAGTTGGGCATCGAGCGCGTGATCGTCGTCACTGGAGATGGCGAGGCCAGTGTGCGCGCTGCCCTGCGAGGCTCTGCTGCGGGTATCCAATTCGTACGCCAACCTCACCCGACGGGCAGCGCCGACGCGGTACTGCAGGCCGCATCGTTGCTCGAAGGCGACTTCCTGGTGCTGGCCGGGGACAGTGTCACGGATGTCGCCGATCTGAACCGGCTGAAGCAGCGATTCGAGGCGGATCGCCCGATGGCCGCAGCGCTGATCCAGCCGCTGGGCGACGAACGACCCCACGACTGGATCGTGGCCGACTTCAAGGAAAGCAGACTCACAGGCATCGAAGGCCATCCACGCGAGGGCAAGTATCGCCTCTGCGGACTCTACGCCATGCGGGCCGAAGCCTTGGGCTATCTGCGCGACAATCCCGGCATCGTCCACAGCGTGCCGGTGGGCGGCATGCCGCCGGTCGAGAGCGAGATCGCCCAGTCGTTGCAGATGATGATCGACGAGAGCGCCGACGTGCTGGCCGTTGAGACTGCCGGCTACTTCGTCGATCTCGATAAGCCGTGGCACATCCTCGAAGCCAACCATCGCGTGATTGAAGCACATGTCACAGCAGATTACCGAAAATGTGATCCCGGCATCGGCGCGCATCCATGATGGCGCTGAGATCGAGGGCAAGGTGGTCCTGGGCGAGAACGCAGTCATCGGCAATCGGGTAGTTGTACGCGGCAATCTGTGGGTGGGCGACAACGCCGGCATCACCAACGGGGCCATCATCGAGGGATCAGCCGTCATCGGCGCGGACACCAGGGTGCGCGACTACTGCCAGATCGGCGGACACAGTACCCTGGGCGTGCGTGGCGTCTATGGCCACGGCGCTGAATTTAGCGGTGTCGCTCTCGATACCGTCTACTGTTATCATTACTGTGAGATCTGGGGCGTAGTCGGTGAGGCGGTGGACTTCGGCGCAGCCACGGTCTGCGGCAACCTGCGCTTCGACGACGGTGAGTCACCCTGGCGCATCAAAGGACGTCGCGAGGTGCCGACCCACGCCTCCAACGCCGCCTATTTCGGCGACTTCAGCCGCACCGGCGTCAACGCCATCATCATGCCCGGCCGCCGCACCGGCGTCTACTCGGTCGTCGGTCCCGGTGTGGTGCTCCACGACGACCTGCCGGATCGCCAGTTGACCATGGTCAAGCAGGAGTTGACGACGGCGAGCTGGGGACCGGAGCGGTACGGGTGGTGAGAAGCTGCTTGCTACGTGCTGCGTGCTGCGTGCTGCGTGAAAAGTGAGTCAAGTCGGTTTTCACGCAGCACGTAGCACGCAGCACGCAGCTTCACTTTTCCAAATACACAGGAGACATCATGGCCTGGATTCAAGTCATCGCTAACGTGTGAACCTTGGGCCATGGATCAAGGCGATGTCCAGGCTCTACGAAACGCCGAATTTTCCGACCGCGCCATTCTCGACATCAACCAGGTGACCGGCTATTACGCTTATGTCAACCGCCTGGCCGATGGACTGGGCGTGGCGCTCGAATCCGATCGGGAAGACGATTGTACAGCCACACACTGATGGACCGCGGATTTGGCGGACGAAACCGGATTCGTTCGGATTTTATCCGCGGTAATCAGCCTCATCCGCCAAATCTGCGGTCCATCAGCACTGCAACCTCTACATTTATCTGGGAAGGCAACTTGCAATCATGACCAAACCGAACATCATCTACATCATGGCCGACGACATGGGCTACGGCGATCTGGGCTGCTACGGAGCCACCAAGATCCCCACGCCCAACATGGATCGCATCGCCGCCGAAGGCGTGCGCATGACCGACGCCCATTCATCGTCGGCGGTCTGCACGCCCAGCCGCTATGCCGTGCTGACCGGGCGCTATGCCTGGCGTGGCGGACTCAAGCGCTGGGTGCTGGGCGGCTACGGCGCGCCCTTGATCGAGCCGGAGCGAATGACGGTGGCCTCTCTGCTCAAGCAGGCGGGCTATCGCACCGCGGCCGTGGGCAAGTGGCACGTCGGCCTCAACTGGCAGCGCACCGACGGCAGCACCGAACCCATTGTCGACTTCGGCAACCCGGCCTGGAGCCTGGACGGCTTCGACATCGACCACAGCAAGCCCATCGGCAATGGCCCTACCGAACTGGGCTTCGACTCCTATTTCGGCATCGCCGGCTCGCTGGACATGCCGCCCTACTGTTATATCGAAGACGACCACACCGTCGGCATTCCCGACCGCGAGAAGGAGATCTACTACAACCAGCAACGCAAGGGCATGCAGACGCCGGACTGGCAGGACGATCAGGTGGATGTGACTTTCGCAGCCAAGGCTGTCGCAGTGATTGAGTCCGCGGCAGACGATGAGGCCCCCTTCTTCCTCTACCTGACCGCGGCATCGCCCCACCGTCCCTGCGACGTGCGCCCCGACTTCGTCGTCGGCGCTAGTGAGGCCGGCGACCGTGGCGACATGGTCGTGCTCTTCGACTGGGTGGTCGGTCAGGTGCTGGATGCCCTGGACCGGACGGGGCAATCTGATAACACGCTGATCCTGGTCACCAGCGACAACGGCGGTCGCCTGACCTGCGCAGACGGCGAGACCTACGGCCATGCGGCCAATGGTTCGCTGCGCGGCCAAAAGGCCGACATCTGGGACGGCGGCCATCGCGAGCCGTTGGTGGCCCGTTGGCCGGGCCGTATTCCGGCCGGCAGCGTCAACGACGATCTCGTCTGCCTCTCCGACCTACTGGCCACCTGTGCTGCGGTCGCCGATGTGGAAGTACCCGAGGATGCAGGCGAGGATAGCTTCAACATGCTGCCGACCCTTGAGGGCCGGCTACTGCAGCAGCCGATTCGCCAGTCGGTCATCCACCATTCGGGCGACGGCCTATTCTCGATTCGCCACGGGCATTGGAAAATGGTGCTGGGCCTAGGCTCCGGCGGTTTCAGCGAACCGGTCAGCGTCGAGCCGACACCAGGCGGCCCCATCGGCCAACTCTACAACATGGAGACGGACCCTGCCGAGCAGCAAAATCTGTGGAATGAGCGACCGGATGTTGTTGTTGAATTGGGTGCACTGTTGGAGCGTCAGCGGGGTGAGGGACGGACTCGGCCGCGGTGATCGAATGCGGTTCGTCGCCGCGCCTATAGAGCGCCGCAACCTGTTTCCGCGCCAAGACGGTAGTCTCGAATATGCGCTCTCGCCGTCGATGCCAATGGCAGCTCTCGAAAGCAGATTGTCTTCGCCTACCGCAACGGCTATAATTGTAGCCAGTTCGGGCGTTGCATGCGCCATTTCTGGCATGTAAGGCCCATAGGCCTCCCTCTCCCCTTCCAAGCAACACAGTTGTCACTTTGTGACCACTTCGTGATCATACCCGGGATAAGCGGCGGGGAGGGTCTTGATTGCGTCCAACGCTCCCGTTTTGCCGCCGCCTACCCCTTACTTCGTTCGGCTGAAGGAGACAGAGTGAAGATAAGAGATGCGAAGACCGATGATCTTGATGCCCTCATCGCTCTGAATCGAGAGGTCCACGACATTCACGTCTCCCTCTTCCCCGACGTGTTTCACCCCACAGACGAAGCAGCACTTCGTGAATGGTTCGGCCGGCGAATGCAGGATCTGTCAACGACGGTTTTGGTCGCAAAAGACAACCAGCATGTTGTGGGCTATATGATCATACGTTTCTCCAGCCGCGAGGCCAATGTGTTTTGTCGTGCGCGCAACTATGCGTACGTCGATCAGGTATGCGTGGCAGCCGAGCACAGGAAGCGAGGTGTTGGGCGTGCCCTCATCGACGAAGCCAAGGGCCGGGCCAGAGCAGAGGGGATGACCAGACTCGAACTTGACGTTTGGTCGCGGAACGCTGAAGCAAAGACGGCCTTCGAGATCTTCGGATTCACGACATACAACGAGAAGATGAGCATGGACATCTGAGATGCCATCACGTTCATACCGCACTTCGGCTCGTTTCTTACAGGGTAAGTGTGTAGCCTTATCGGCATACTTGGTACGTCTCAACCGCAATTGGTATTGCATTGGTGTTCATGGGCGTTCCTGTCTGTCCCAACAGGTCGAAGATTGTTGAACGCCTTAGCCATTCCTAGAAGGAGGACTGATGGTACTTGACCTGAATTCGCGGCGCATTGTCGCTAGGTCGCCGTTGGCTGGTGCGCCGATCGGCGCAGCAAGCGATGATGCACTTTCGGGACTGAAAGTCAGCCATATCAGCGTTCCGCTCGCAGCTGCGATTTCGGACGCCAAGGTACTAACCGGGCGGCAATCGCCGCTGGCTGCCATCGAAATACTTGCCGTAGAAGCGGTTAGCGAAAACGGGCATCAGGGGATGGGCTATTCCTATACCCTACGCGCCGGCGGGACGGCGATGTTCGCACTCGCTTGCGAAATTGCGCCGAGGCTCATAGGCGAGGATCCCAATGATATTGGCCGCCTGTGGGAGTTGCTGCGCTGGCAAACCAACAGCCTTGGCCGTGGCGGCATGTCCTACCAGACCATCGCCGCCTTCGACACGGCGCTGTGGGACATGAAGGCGAAGCGGGCCAGGCTGCCCTTGGCTAAGCTACTCGGCGCGCACCGCGACAGCTTGCAGATCTACAACTCAGAGGGCCAGTACCTACAGGCCTCTACTGATGAGATCAAGGATGCAGCGGACCGCTCTATCGGACTCGGGATCGGCGGCATAAAGATGAAGGTCGGCCAGCCCGATGGGCAAGAGGATCTCAAACGCATTGAGGCGCTGCGCAATCACATCCCGGACCATATTCCTTTGATGATCGATGCGAACCAACAATGGGATCGCACCTACGCGTTGCAGTTCGGACGTATCGTCGATGGGCTAGGCTTGAGCTTCATCGAAGAGCCTTTGGACGCACTTGACTTCGAAGGCCATGCGATGCTGGCCGACGCGCTTGCAACGCCGATCGCCACCGGCGAAATGCTGACCTCACCTTCAGAGGCCATCGAACTGGTACGCTCGGGCGCTTGCGACATCAGCCAAGTTGATGCGCCGCGGATTGGCGGCATCACGCCATTCCTGAAAGCAATGGCCGCGGCGGAGACCGCGCGCGTCGCCATCGCCCCGCATTGGATGATGGAACTGCATGTTCACCTGGCCGCCGCTTTCCCGGAAGAGCCGTGGATCGAGCATTTTCACATGCTTGAGCCAATGTTCGAGGAACGGCTGAAGATCGAGAATGGCCGGGTAGAAGTGCCTCCGCGCCCGGGCCTGGGACTAACCCTTTCGGGACAGGCCCGGGACTGGACCGTTTCGACGCATGAAATCGGCCGGTACAGCGAAGGATGATCAGCGTGAAGGATGCTCTTTTTTGTCCTATCGGGCCGTTTTGGGTCAAGTGCCAAGCCCGCCATCCGTAGCTCTAGCTGTCCCGGCCTCTGATCTGCAGGATTTCGATGCGGACTACCCGCTGTCCGGCCGGGCTGCTATACAAGCCGTTGGCTTGACTCAATGGCTAGAATGGAGATAAAAAGCGATGGAATCATCAGGAGAGTTTCTTCCCCGTTCTCCCCTGGGAGAGCCCGTTGTAGCGGGAATTATCGACAATTTGGCTGCAAAAAGTGATGCAGAATTGTTCAGTGTTGCCATAGATCCGGATATTCCCGAAGTTAGTCGTTCAGAAGCCATCAAACTTTTGAGCAAGCGGGGGGATTCATCGTCGATTGAGCGACTTATCGGCCTGCTAAAAGAGAGTGACGTGCCTGCTGAGGTACGCCGAGTCACTTTGCAAGCAATCGTCGACAATCGAATTTACAAGGCCCTCCCAACACTCCTGTGGCTCTGCGATGAAATTGGGCCGGAACATGATGGATTGGCTCGCGTATTTCTCGGATATGGTCGCGAGTCTTTGCTGAAAGCACGAAGTTCTCTTGGTGACATAACTGTATCACGCGAACTAATCTGTTTCTTCTACCTGGCGGGCCTCCTGCGTGGCCACTCCGAACGCAGATTGAGCAACTCGGTGGCATGCCTGCAGTAGTGGGTCAACTCACCTCATCGTCAGGGTCAATGGAAGAACAATTAAGGCAACTTGCAACGCAAGACGAAGATGCAAGGATTCGACGATGGAGTATCGACCGATTGACAGAGATAGCAGAGAATCAGCCAATAGATTTTTATGTTGAAAAGTTAGGTGATCCGGCCAGTATTGTCGCAGAAGGGACGAGCAACATTCTGATTCAACACTCGGCATCGGCAAATGAAGCCTTAAGGCGGATTGCCGGTGACAGTGGAGTGGGGAACAATCATCGGCTGTGGGCTATCTATACGCTACAACGAATGGGAATTTCTGCCGATAATCTCCTCGCCCAAGTTCCGAATAGCCAGATTCCGTTGCCAGAAGTGATACCACAAGCTCTACGCAATGCCATTGTCGGTGAATGGGCTCGGTATGATTCACCGTTAAGTGATATTCGTTGGATGATCGAAAAGCAGCAACTATCGGAAAACGGATCATACGAAGCAGCCACTCTTATCAGACCCTTGCGTGTTGAGTTGCAGGCAGCAGGTCTACAGACGGGCGAAGCCGTTGATTGCGGTGAATACCACGCACAAGGTTGGGGGACGTATTGGCTGTTGCCGATAGCAACTGATGAAGAAAATACTGAACGATATTTGTATGTGAGCAAGCTAGGGCCTTTTGTGTCATACGCCATCCATGTTATTACGCGCTATGAAAATGGTTATAGCGTATCCTACCACCTAACGAATCTTGACGATATTGATCCTATCGGACTATGGAAAGAACAATCGATGGTATGCAAACAATTTTCTGAGGGAATTGGGCTTACTTGGGTGGATGAAACCATATTGGATGTCGTCGTTCCAAGATTATGTGCCCCATACCCCTATCAGCCAGATGCGATGACCGTACGTTTGCTGCTTTACTACTGGATCGACTAGCCTCCGGGGAGACAATCCAATCAACACCAAGCCACTGTGCACAGTCCAATAGAGATATCACTTTGACTTCATACAAACTGGTCGGCTTCTACTCCGCAAGACTGTACGGAGCTACAATAATGTGACCATAACTTCAGAACGTGTCGCCCAGCATTCTCGTCGGGTGACTTGTATCTACCTAGTGCAGCCAACATTCATTGCACATCGACCCGGCTGCCCACGAGCGACTTCGAAGTTGGTCACCCGCACAAAGTGACCTTTGCTAGGATGTGACCTTTGCTAGGATGTGATCTGCGCCGCAACCGCTGGACGGGTGAATAGTATATTGGGCAGCTCGTATGTGAATCTTGGGAGTATTAAGTGTGGCAACGCTTCATTTGATGGTTGGACTTCCCTGTTCAGGAAAAACAACGCTTGCCCAAAGGCTTGAGCGTGAGCAAGCTGCGCTTCGACTGACACCCGATGAATGGCACGTACGTCTCTTTGGACAAGATGCACAAGAACCAGAACATGACGCCAGGCATGCCTTAATCGAGGCCATGCTGTGGAACATCGCTAGTCGGGCACTTGTATTGGGAACGAATGTGATCCTCGATTTTGGCTTCTGGGCACAAGAAGAACGTGAAGATTTTCGATTACGAGCAAAGCAGCTTGGGGCGAGGAGTGAAGTGCACTTCCTGGATGTGCCGGAAGATGAACTGATGCGACGCCTGGCAGTAAGAAATTCGCAGCGCTCGCAGACAAGTTTCCACATTCCCGAAGCGATGATGAAGCCATGGATTGCGTTCTTCCAGAAACCGACACCCGACGAACTTGAGCCTAGAGAATCGCGCATCTAGCAGTCTGTCGGAGAGAGAAAGGATAGAACGCGGATTGTGCGGATGTAGCGGAAAAAAGCCGGATTTTTCTGCTTTATCCGCGCATATCAGCCAAATCCGCGTCATCCGCGTTCTATTGAGTGTCATTCCGACAGGCTCCTAGGAGATTTTTCGGCCACGCCGCCCAACCCTTGCATGCAGTCGGCCAATCAAGGCATCACCCATTTTGCTTGACGGCTGATGCTTGGCGTTAGGCCGTTAGGAACTCCACGATCATGGAGAATTACCTACTTCCCACATGTCAACCGAAGGAAAATCGATGAATAATAAAAGCGACACAGTTACGCTAAAATGGTTCATGATCGTCAGCGTACTATTTCTCGTTTGGAACCTGTTTGGTATGAGCATCGGTTGCTAAAATCAACAAAGGTACAGGGAAATCTGCATGTTTTCTCTGATGGGTGCGAAGAAATTGAGCAGATGCTGTTGTTCCGCGACTGGCTGCGGAATCATCCCGACGATCGATTGCTATATCAAGAGACAAAGCGTGAACTGGCAGCCCGCACCTGGAGGTATACACAGAACTATGCGGACGCTAAGTCTGAAGTAATCCAGGAGATATTGGCACGAGCACGCCGCAATCAGACTTAGACCGCACCGATCATGGTAGATCAATTTGAACTTCGATTAAGACTCAAAATGGCCGTTTTTTAGATACAGGCCAGATCTGGCGCTAAGGCGTGTGAGGGGATGTCGCCGTGGGATGGGAGGCACTTAACAATTGGGGGAAAGCTGTCACCCGCATCGAGCCGCTCGCTGGTGGAGTCGCCAACGACGTGTGGAGCGTGCGCATAGACGGAATCCTTGCGGTCGGTCGTCTCGGTGCAAGGAGCGACGCTGACCTCGCATGGGAGACCGAGCTCGTCCGACACCTCGACCGTGAAGGCCTGACCGTGCCGGTTCCAATCCCGACTACGGACGGTCGGCTGTTTGCCGATGGTCTGGTAGTGATGACCTACGTGGAGGGTGGACCGCCCGAGACAGAGGCCGACTGGCGTCGTGTGGCGGACACGCTCCGCCGGCTGCACCGATTGACGCACGACTGGCCGCAGCGTCCGGGCTGGCGATCTTCGACCGACCTTCTGCACGCTGACACCGGGACGAAAGTAGACCTCGGCTCGATGCCGACTGAGGGGGTTGCTCGATGCCGGGCAGCGTGGGAGCGACTCACTGGACGTAATACTTGTGTCGTCCACGGCAATCCCACCAACCCTGGCAACGTCCGCGTCACCGCGGACCGGGTCGCGCTGATCGATTGGGACGAGTCGCACGTTGACGTCCCCGACCTCGACCTGGTTCTTCCGTACAATGCTGCCGGCCTCGACAACGATGCGCACAGCATTGCAGCGCAAGCATCGGCCGCTTGGGAAGCCGCCGTCTGCTGGGACGATGCGTATGCAATCAGGCGGCTCGCCGAGGTACGACCGGTCTCTGCGAGCTGACCCACGCGCAGTGCTTCACACCTACGGTTGAAAACGGGCCTTCATTGAGGGTGAGCCCATTTTCGCCTAGCAGGCTGTCGGAGTGACCAAAAAATGGGACGCGGATGACACGGATATGACGGATTCTCGCTGGTTTTTCCGATTTAATCCGTGGATATCCGCCAAATCAGCGTCATCCGTGTCCTATCAGTTTTCTGTCCGACAAGCTGCTAGCAGTCGATTTATGAATACCAAGGGTCCGCTTGCGGCCACAATCGGTCGTCGGGGCAAATCTCACGTAGGATCGAGAGGTGCTCGATAGGCGGCGAGGAGAAGAGGCAATGGAGTCAACAGAGGTCTCACGGGCGTTGACGGCAACGACATCGGTCGCGTCAGAGCTCGGTCTGAACGTCAAAGACGCGATCGTCATTCAGAACGCCAACCGGCTCGCGGTGCGGCTCGTGCCGTGTGATGTACTCGCTCGCGTCGCGGCCACGGTTCAACGGAACCAGGAAGTTGCAGCGTTCGAACTGGAGATAGCACGGCAGTTCGAGAAGTCCGACAGCCCGATCGGTGTGCTCGATCCTCGGGTGGAGCCTCTCGTCTATGTACGTGACAGCTTCGCAATCACGTATTGGCAGTACTACGATCCCTTGCCTGCCGGCGACATCGCGCCGGCCGAGTACGCGCACGCGCTCCAACGCCTGCATGCCGACATGCGGCAGATCGTTGTAACAGCGCCGCACTTCACAGATCGAGTCGATGAAGCGCAAGCGATCGTCGAGGACCATTCGCAGAGTCCGAATCTCGTTGACGAGGACCGCGAGCTCCTGACCAACTCATTGCGCAGCCTCCGTCGGTCCATCGTCGACCGCGGCGCGGACGAGCAGCTACTGCACGGCGAACCGCACACCGGCAACCTGCTGAGAACCACGAGCGGCATGCGGTTCATCGACCTAGAGACGTGTTGCTACGGGCCAGTCGAGTTCGACATCGCCCATGCGCCCGACGAGGTTGGCGATCACTACGCACTTGCTGATCGGCTCCTACTTCGCGACTGCCGGATCCTCATGCTGGCGATGGTCGCGGCATGGCGAGCGGATCGGGACGATGCGTTCCCAAAGGGGCGCGAGATGCGAGATGCGCTGCTCAGCAGGCTCAGAGAAGCACTCGATCGGCATGGCATCGACGTTCGTCACTGATTGCGCCATCGGCAATCTGCCTCGGAGAGCCGGCTGTACTCTCGATCTTTCCGATATGTCCGCTTCTGGCCAAAAGCAGGCGCTGCCGATCAAAACCATGCAGTAACATTCTTTTTCGGCGGTTCTAGGAATTCCGACCGCTTCATCGGTCTGTTCGATGAAGTTTTTGTTCTTGAGATCGATCTGGATACGCTGAACCAACGTCTTGCCGCCCGACCTGAAGACGCGTGGGGAGGAACGGCAAGTGAAGAAGAATCCTTTTTCTCGTCTACCTTTTCCAGATGCGAAATCGGGTCCAAAGAAGGGCAGCTTTCGAAATGAAGATGGTGCAGTCTGGCGACATTGTTTCATTTGGCGATTGGGTGCAACAGCGACGCCAAGCCCTGGACCTCACACGCCCGGCATTGGCTCGACAGATCAGCTGCTCGCCCAGTACCATCAAGAAGATTGAACGCGACGAACGTCGACCCTCGCGTCAGATTGCCGCACTGCTCGCCGACCAGCTACTCATCCCCGCCTCAGATCAGGACCGTTTCTTGGCGATGGCGCGTGGCGAATTTGTGGCTACACCGCTCGGTGCGCCAAATCTGATCTCGATGCCGCCGTTTCTGCGGCCATCTGCCGACCGTGGAGACAGGGCGTTCACGCCCCTTGTGGCTCGCCAACGCGAGCTCGCTCAACTTGACGCCCACCTGACGGCGGCGCTGGCCGGCAACGGATCCATCGCTTTCATCACCGGCGAGGCAGGTGACGGCAAGACCTTGCTGGCCCAAGCCTTTGTCCGTCGTAGCCAGGAGAAATACCCCGACCTGGTGGTTGCGACCGGCAACTGCAATGCCTACACCGGCATCGGCGATCCGTACCTCCCCTTCCGCGAGATCCTGGAGTTGCTGACCGGCGACATCGAAGCGCGCTGGGGCGCCGGCGCCATGAGCCTGACCCATGCCCGACGGCTATGGCGCCTAGCCCCGCAGACCGTCCAGGCGCTGGTGGAGGCCGGACCCGACCTGGTAGACACCTTCGTTGCTGGCACACCGCTGCTGAACCGCACGACGGCAACGGTCACCCACCAAGACAGAACGCTACTGGATCGCCTGGAGGCCCTCATCATCCGTCACCAGGAAGAACGTCCGGCCACGCACATGCACCAGGGCAACCTCTTCGCGCAATACGCGCGTCTCCTTCAAAGCTTGGCTCGTCGTCAGCCGCTCCTGCTGATTATTGACGACCTGCAATGGGTTGACGCCGGTTCGACTAGCCTGCTTTTCCACCTGAGTCGTCACCTCCAGGGGCAGCGCATCCTACTGGTCGGCATCTACCGAGCAGCGGAAGTCGCCTTGGGCCACGGCGGGGAACGACACCCGCTGGTCCCGCTGGTCAACGAGATGCAGCGAACCTTTGGCGAGATCCACGTTCGGCTGAACCAGGCCGACGGCCGCGGCTTTGTGGATGCGCTCATCGATAACGAACACAATCAATTGGACCAGTCCTTTCGAGCTGCGCTCTACCGGCAGACAGCCGGCCATGCCCTTTTCACCGTCGAACTGATGCACGGCCTGCAGACGCGGGGAGACATCGTTCGCACTGCCGATGGCGAATGGGTCGAATCGCCGGACCTCAATTGGCAACTCCTGCCCGCGCGGGTTGAAGGCATCATCAAAGAACGCATCGGGCGTTTGGCCCAGCCGCTGCAGGAACTACTGCAGATTGCCAGCGTGGCAGGCGAGACCTTTGACGCTGCACTTGTCGCCCGTGTGCAGGATGTCGACGAACGGCTGACCGCCGGCCGGTTAGGGACCACGTTGGATCGAGAGCAGCGATCGGTCACAATGTTAGGCAGCCAACAAGTCGGCGCGCAGCAACTCGTCCAGTACCGGTTTCGCCACATTCTGTTTCAGCAATATCTATACAACAGCTTGGACCCAAGTCAACGGATCTATCTTCATAACGCCGTCGCCAGAGAACTGGAGCAACGCTATGGTGATGAAGCAAAGCGCATTGCTCCGCAACTGGCCCGCCACTATGCAATTGCGTGCGACAATCCCCGTGCAATGCACTACTTTGGCGTTGCCGGGGATATGGCGGCAGCCATTTACGCCAACACCGAAGCGGTAGTTCTATATCGCAGCGCGCTTGAGTTGGCAAGCCTGGCGCCGGACAACGCCGCTCTGCAGGTGTCACATCCTCAACGCCTGCAGTTGTATACGCGGCTCGGACGCAGCCTTGAGCTGAGTGCTCAACACGCCGCCGCCATTGCCGTCTATGAGGAAATGGAGCGGGTGGCGCAGGCTGCCGGCGATCAGGCCATGGTGCTCGCCTCCCTGCTGGCACGCACCGCCATCCGCACGACGGTGAACTTTGCCCGCGATCCGGTAAAGGGTCAAGCACTGCTGGAACAGGCCCAGCTTCTGGCGCGTGATCTGGATGATGGGGCGGCAGAGGCCAAGATACTCTGGAATCTACTCGTCTTGAACGCCTACACGGGCGGTGATCCGGACCAGCGACTGGCCTATGGCGAACAGGCATTGACCTTGGCCCGTGAGCTAGAGCTGCCGGAGCAGTTGGCCTACACGCTCCACGACATCTTCTATGCCTACGCCGGGATTGGCCAGTGGCAAAACGCCTGCCAAGCGCTCAGCGAAGCACGGGATCTTTGGCGACAGCTAGACAACCTGCCCATGCTCTCCGAAGCGCTCATGCGGCTGCACTGGACCTATCTGGTCGCCGGCGAGTATGAGCAGGCCATGGTCCACGCCGAGGAAGCCTATCGACTCGGGGTGGAAAGCCACAACCTGGACGCTCAGGCCCTGAGCCACTTCATGATCGGTTTTGTGCATTGGGAGCGCGGCCGGATCGACCAGGCGCTGGCGGTGATGGAGGAAGATATCGCCATTGCCGAGTCGGTCAGTAGCTTGACGCCGCTGATCGGCACGCGCGCGGATCTGGGATTGCTCTACGGCGAGTTGGGCGACTTCGAGCACGGGCTGGCGCTGGCGGATCTGGCGCGAACGGTTGCAGAGGAACAGCTACCCATTTTGCGTTTCTGGCCCCATGCAATCCAGGTCAGCCTCCAGTTGCGTCAGGGAAACATGGCCGCCGCCGAAGAACTGATCGCCACGCTGTCCGACTATCGTACGGTCAAAGAGCGATTCGGCTATATGCCCTTCATGTGGGTTCGGGTCGGGCTGGCCCACGGCGAATTTGCCTTGCAGATGCAGGCGTACGATCAGGCGACTGCCTTGATGGATTCGTTGTACACAGACTTGTGTAAAGCCGGCATCTGGTATCTGCGCGCTGACGTGCTGTACCTCAAGGGACGGGCGCTGATTGGGCAGGGCCCATGTAACGCTGAGGAAACGTGCTTCGTGCTTGAACAGGCGAGAGCAGCGGCCACGAAGCTGGGATCATGCCGCGCGTTGTGGCCAATTATGGTCAGTTTAGGTGAGGATGCCACATGCACAGGCGACGTCACAACCGCCGCGATCCAACAGCAGGAAGCACGCACAGTTGTCGATGAGATCGCTCGTCACATTCCCACAATTTCCCTGCGTGATGCCTTTCTCGGGTTGCCCAAAGTCAAAGCCTTGCTCTCAGCCTGACCACAAATGGGAATGGGCGCACAGAGGTCAGCCAGTATTGCGGCGCAAGTTCACGCAAAGGTTCACCCGGAAATAGGTTCCTGTTTTAGATCCCACAGATCGCCTAAAATCGGGAAGCGAAAAATGGACGAACTGCAAGAGCGGTTAGTTGTCTGAGATTGGTCTGCGATTGGCAGAGAAGGAAACCCGCCCCTGTGGAGCAATGTCTACTGAACGCGACAGCAGCCCGATCGCGCCGTAGAAAATCGATCTTCGTTCCCTTTGGTTGACATTCGCCAATCAGCGGTATATACTCAGGTATATATCAGATAATTCCGCTGCAAGAACCGTAGGTTACACAGATTGCCTAAATTTTCCCAGTGGTGCAAGTCGTGAAATTCGTGTCATTCGTGGTTCTTGAAGCAGCGTAACCAAATGATGAGGAGGGCACTATGCAAAGTGCCAAGCTTTTTGCAAATGGACGCAGCCAGGCAGTCAGGCTGCCCAAAGAATTCCGTTTTGAGGGCGATGAGGTCTATATCAAGCAACTGGCAGGCGTCGTCATTCTCGTGGCGAAGGATGATCCCTGGGGCCCGCTTGTCGATAGCCTTGATCTCTTCTCGGATGATTTCATGGTCGAACGATCTCAACCCGCAGAACAACAGAGCAGAGATGTGCTGTGATCCGATGGTTGCTTGACACGAATATCTGTATCTATATCATCCGACAAAAACCGCTTCAGGTAATTAGCCGATTGCAATCACTGAATATTTCGGATGCCGGCATCTCGACGATCACGCTCAGTGAACTCGATTATGGCGTGGCCAAGAGTGCAAGGCCGGCGAAAAATCGAGCTGCGTTGACGCTTTTCCTCGCCCCCCTTACCATCCTTGCCTACGACGATGGGGCGGCGCAACATTACGGGGAGATCCGGGCGCATTTGGAGCGACAAGGAACGCCTATCGGCCCACTGGACACGCTCATCGCCGCACATGCACTGGCTTTGCGCTGCACGCTGGTAACCAACAATGTTCGGGAGTTTTCGCGTGTCCCCAATCTGCAGATTGAGAACTGGCTTGACGGTGATGGATGATATACGTTAAATATTCGATGGGTTCATTCAGCCTCAAAACCGAAGTCTGGATCGGGGATTTCGGATCTGACACGTCGACAACCAAAATCTCGCTGCCTTCGACAGCAAGATAGGCGTGCTGACCGACTATGGCTGCCGCAAAGGGGGAATACCCAACTGTTTCACCAACCCCAGCGCATCCCAGTTGAACCAGCTCTCCTGAACCTGACCATCATCGATGCGGTGGATGCTGATGGCGGTCACGCTGACGAGTTTGCCGGACGGGAGGATACCGGCAGATTCGCCCTCATGTCTGCCAACGTCAGTTTTTCTCAAGGATCACAATAGCTCTTCCCTGCCAAGATCCTGTTGTAGTGCTGCTCGATCTCCTCGCTTGACAACCCTCTGTGGTAAATCGCTATTTCGTCGACAATACCCATGAATTGCTGACTACGATTCCAACAACCATCTACGCAGTCTTGATCGCCTCCGATCCATAGCGCTTCAACTCGGAAATCGTCTCCCGTCCCAAAAGGTGGATCGGATTCCTCCCTGAGTATCCCGTCAACGTAGAACGTCGTTCCGGATGGTTCCGACACGACACTGATCATGTGCCACGAGTTATCGTGGATCTTGATGCTCGTATAGTAACTACTGCTGCCGTGAGCGTCGTGGTAGCCGAGTCCGAGTTTCCCGAAAAAGTCGATGTCATACTCATTGTCGAACGTACTGTTGGCGCCACTGAGCAACACAAAATACCCATCCTCTGTTTTCATCCATAGATTTACCGTCAAGGTGTCTCCCGAGATGACGCGGGAAGGAAGACGGACCCGATCATCTTCACCATCAAAACTCAGGGCGCTGCCGACCCTCCCAGGAACCCAGCCGGTGCCATTGTGGATGACGCCATCGTTGTCACCGACGGAATCGTACACCGTATCGCCTTCTCCCTCGTCGAGTTTCCAGTAGGCAATGAGTCCATCGGGGCATGCCGTGACACTTGCTGCATTCTCATCCAAAACCACCTCGTCCGCCGCCGTAGCCTCGTCAGCGGCGGGTTGCAGCTCAGGTTCGGCAATAAGTGGCTGGCACGCGGCGAGCAGCAGCACCACCAGTATCAAAAGTCCAATCGTCTTATGTGTGCGCAACATCTTGTCTCTCCTTTCGGTTGTGCAACTGCGGGGGCACAAGTACAAAGGATTACGTCCGCCAGAAATGGGATCACGGCTTGGACCTCATGTCCTTTGTCTGGCGACACGAAATGAAAGGACCACCAGATCGTCGACGAGTAACGACGTATCGATGTGCCATCATCGGTGGGATGCGCCCAACTGCCGCACCAACCCCAGCGCATCCCAATTGAGCCAACTCTCCTGAATCCAACCATCGCGGACACGGTGAATGCTGATGGCGGTCACGCTGACGAGTTTGCCGGACGGGGGGATGCCGGCAAACTCGCCCTCCTGCATGCCGCTGATCGTGATACGGGTCACGACCTTGTCCTCTGCCGCCACCTGGTCTTCAATCGTGAACTGGAGGTCGGCAAAGGCGCGGCGTTGATAGGCCACAAATGCCTTGAACCCTTCGCGCCCCGGCGCTTCACCAGGCGATGGATTGTGGTTGATGTAGTCTTCCGCCACAATCTCGTCAGCCACGCGCAGATCGCCCTGGTTGTAGATCTCCTTGAAAAATCGTTGGAGGAGCGCCTTGTTTGTTGTGGACATGGCATTCTGGCCTTTCATCCAGGCGCCCATATTGCGGTGCGACGTCGTTATGCAAGTCCCCGGCACGGGCCTGTCAACCCTTGGCTGGAGATCCGGGTCTTGGCCCGTGCCGAGAACTTTGGAGCAACTATTTGCCGGGAATGGCCTTATCGCAGGGCGAGACACTTTCGGGATGACAAGAACTCCATTGTCCTGCACTTCGTTGGCGGGCACACGGCCTACGGCACATTCGAGTTGAAGATGTCCCGATAGATCTTCCAACTCCCGTCGGGCTGCTTGCGCATGATGGTCATGTACTTGCCGTCGACGCTGATGGGATCGCCACCGGCCTTGGCCGCAAGGGTCACTACGTAGTTGCCGCGGGCGAAGGCCAGGTCGCCGTTCACTTCCACATCTTCGTTGTTGATAACGAACTCGCTGTACTCGAAGGCCTCTAGATCAGCGCTGATGCGCTCGTAGATAGCCGCTTTGCCGACCACGGGGGGATTGCCGGGCGGCAGCTGCACACCCTCTTCCATCCAGAGGTTTATCCAGCGGTCGGGGTCACCGGCCAGGATGCTCGCTTCGTATTCATCCCATATGGCAAGCACAGCCTCAGTCACCGCTTCCACGTCGGCTTCCTCAGCAGCTGGCGGTGCGTTCCAGTTGTGGATGTCGCGATGGATCTTCCACGAGCCGTCAGGCTGGCGATGCAAGATCGTCATGAACTTGCCGTCCATCGTCTCTTGCGCGCCGGTTTCATCAATGGTGAATGTGAACGAAAAGACACCGCGTGAGTAGGCCATGTCCCCAGCGCTCTGCGTTTCCAGCGCGGTAATCACCATCTCATCAACGGGCTCTGCCATGTTCCGCTGCGCACGTGCATAAATCTGATCCGTGCCCTCGATGGCAGGCGCATCCGGCGCCATCTTCACCCCTGCATCGGTCCAAAGCGCGATCCAGCGGTCAGGATCACCGGCCATTTGGCTGGCCGCATACTCCTCCCAGATCGCGTTGACCGCCGCAGTCACATCTTCATCCGCCGGCTGAGCGACCGCTTCAGGCTGTGCAACCACGGGCTGGCAGGCGCAAAGCAGCAGCGCCGCCAAAATCAACAGTCCGAACCAACGGTGTCTGTGGTACATTGGTCTGACTCCTTTCTGAAACGTTCAGATTTCTGTAGCGTTCAAGCGAGGCAAGTGCATTCGCTGACCTACAGCCCCATTTTTCTACAGAAACCCCAACAATTGGTACCCCATTGGGCTCAATCAGGGGCACAAAAGGGGTACAAACACGCGATTAGCTCGACACCGAGATGACAGAGGGCAACGACCCGCCAAAATGCAGACCCTCACTGCAATTGGCGGAGTTCAGTGATTTTGTCAGGAATATCCAAACCGCGAACCCACGGCCCATCGATTTGCGTCTGGGTGTATCAACAGACCCGTTTTGCTGCTGAAGCGGACTAAATCAGCATCTGTCGGTTGTGGGAAAAAGTGCAGGGGAACTAGGCAACAAAGCGAGTGAGTTGACCCGAATTTTGAGGTTATTGCATCGGGAAGTCTCCGGCACTTTCGGTAATGACCTACAGACTTCTACTTGGGACAAATCGCTGCGAAGACGAAGCGCAGACTTGGCATAGGCAAATCGTCGTTGAATTGGCTGGCAAAGTTCTCAGAGCCAATCTATACTGGCCCAAAGGTTGGGAGCTCGTTTCTGAATCGAATAACAGATTTCGCTCGAGGGATACGAGCCATCAGGTCCAGTATGAGTATTATCGAGAAGGTATTCCGCAAGCAATAACGGCTCTCTGAGCTATTGTAAGGGTACACAACCCGACCTCCGGGAGGTGTCCGAGAAACCTCTGCCGTGAATGCCCTTTGTGGACACCTCCCGGAGGTCTAGACCCGCGGTTCCTCAGAGAGCAAGCAATACCATACCAAAACCAAGGTCAATCTTGGCGCTATCGCCGGATGGCTTCGCAAAGAGTTTCAAGAAGTGGTGAAAATGATGAATGGAATGAAAAATGACCCACGATTTCGCGGTCTCGGCGTTTTGCTCTCGATCTTGCTGATCGTGAGCTTCACTGTCGTACCCACAGCCTCAGCCCAGACCCAGAAGGCGGAGCCGCCCATGGTGCTGCCGCAGGGTTTCGTACAGGAGACCGTGGTCAGCGGACTGGACACGCCGACGGCTTTTGCGTTCAGCCCCGACGGCCGCATCTTCATCACGGAGAAGGCAGGCACAGTGCGCGTGGTCGAGAACGCAACCACGGATGAAGCCGAACTGCTCGAAGCGGACTTTATCGATCTGGGCTATGAGGTCAACCGCGCCTACAATCGCGGGCTGATGGGCATTGCGGTCCATCCACGCTTCCCCTATGCGCCCTACGTCTATCTCTCATATGTCCACGAGCCGCCGGAAGCCAAAGGGTTCAGTGACAACGGCGCACGCGTCTCACGTGTGGTACGCGTGAACGCGAATCCTGCCGACACCAATCGCTGGCAGGAGGGCAGTCTCGTCATGCTGATGGGCGCAGGCGGCACATTTGATGCCATCGGCGATCCCGAACGCCCCAATCAGGAGCCCCTCACCTGTGTCGGTGAAGAGGGTAAGCCGCTGCGCGATTGCCTGGCGGCCGAGGGCACGGCACATACGGTCAACACGATTCGCTTCGGCAATGACGGCGCGCTCTACGTAGCCGCCGGCGATGGTGTCGACTACAGTGTCGGAAGCCTGCGCGCCCAAGATCTTGACAGCCTCAACGGCAAGATCCTGCGCATCAATCCACTCAACGGCAACGGCTACAGCACCAATCCGTTCTATGACGGCGATGCGGGCAGCAATCGCTCCAAGGTCTACGCCTTGGGCATGCGCAATCCGTTCCGCTTCACGATCCACCCATCGACGGGAGAACTGTTCGTCGGCGATGTGGGGGATCTCTCCTATGAGGAGGTCAATCGCGGTCGGGCTGGAGCAAACTTTGGCTGGCCTTGCCTGGAAGGGTCCAAAGAGCGCGCCACCGATCCGATCTGCGAACCCATTTTGGACGGCACGACCCGAACCGTACCAGCGATCTATGCCTACCCTCACGAAGATGGACGCGGAGCCGTCATCGGCGGTGATGTCTACACAGGACGGGCATTCCCCAGCCAGTATCGGGGCGCCTATTTCTTCGGCGACTTCAACGCCGGCATGATCCAATATCTAACTTTTGGCAGCAGTGGCACGGAGTTGAACTTCTTTGCCACGATGGTGCTGGGGCCGTCTCAGATCAGCATGGGGCCGGACGGGAATCTCTACGTGCTATCGGTCATGCTGGGCAAGCTTTTTCGCATCCGCTACGTGGGTGATGGATCTGTTGTGCCGTTGGGGAAGCCGAAGCCAGTTTCGACCGCGACAAGTCCCGATGTCGGGTCTACCGGCGATGAGGCTACCAGCGACGAAGAGCCGGATGGTACAAGCGAAGAGCCGTCACCTGACGTCGAGTCCCCAATCGAGCCTACCGCTGAATCTAGCGCTGAGCCCGATGCTACGCTGACGCCAACGGCAACCTCAACGCGGAGCCCAGGCGAGGGCACAGGCAGCATCCTACGCGAATGGTGGACACCCATCGGTGGTGGCGACATCGCTGATTTGACGGACAGCCCCGACTTTCCAGGACGGCCGGATGGAAGCGAACAGCTTTCTCGTCTTGAGACGACTACGACGCGAGAGAAAGATTACGGTGCTCGCATTCGCGGGTACCTGCATCCACCGGTGACCGGCGAGTATCGCTTCTGGATCGCGGCCGATGACACGGCTCAACTCTGGCTCAGCACTGATGCGAACTCCGCAAACACTCGCCAGATCGCCGGTGTTTCCCAATGGACATCAATGCGCGACTGGGACAAATATGGCGAGCAGGCATCGGACCTCATCCGTCTGCGCGTGGGCCAGCGCTACTACATTGAAGTGCTCCACAAGCAGTCTGACCAGAAGGATAACATCTCTGTCGCCTGGGAGATTCCAGATCAGGAGCGTAGTGTGATCGAGGGGAGCTATCTATCGCCGGCAGCACCGTAGAGCGTGATACGCTGTCAGTGAGGTAAATTCACATCAGATTGAAAACTGCAGTTTGAGAGCAGGTTTCACATAAGCAACAATGCATGTCATCCGTTCACGAAGTGGGCGCAAAGCGCTAACGGAGTGAGGAATCTTGACGTGATCGATTCTAAGTAACGCGAGATTCTTCGCTGACCGCCCATCAGAGAGAAAGTTCTCCGATTCAACCGCTCAGAATGACAAATCGTGAAGTACTAAACATCGTTTTCAATCTCATTCTGGCTGTCTTGCTCGCTTTTATCGCCTATGGTCACCGGCGATTGAGTCCGCCGTGGGATCGAGGTGCACAAGCAAGAACGTGACTTTAAAACGCCATAAATTGTGCCCATTCGTGTAAATTCTACACCTAGTCAGCTGACCAGGTGCAGAACCCACCACCGGGCCAGCCACAATCCCCACCCCCTGCCCGATGCATCCATCCCCAACATCAGGTATCCTTGTCGCAGCATGGTAGAACATGCGGTAAACCTCCTTGTGATGGGACGCCCGGTCTTCTTCGGTTTGTGAATCGAAATTGTGACTTCGGGTGGGTAGATGACAATTGACCGGGCGCCCATTTCTTCAAAAGATCACTTTGACAGTTTGATTTCAACGGCTTGACATAGCGACTACGATTCTCCAGTTTTCATGACATGCACTGATTGACGTTCAAACAATCCACTTTCAAACGTCGTATTTTATTGTGAGTCATTTGTGAAAATTATCACTATATAAATTGTAGCGACAGCTCTCGCGTGTACTATACCGAGCGGCTGTTTGCTGTTTAGGCAATTATTCGACTGCGAAACCACAGAAAAAGAGGAGCTGCGGATTCGAACATGACAGTCAGAAATGTACCAAGCAAACACCCGAAACGACGGGCCGCCGAAGAACATGACAGCGGTGACGCACGTTTCAAACTGATCGATCGTACGTTGAAGCGCTATCGATATCAGCAGGATGCGCTGATCGAAGTGCTGCACACGGCTCAGGAGGCATTTGGCTTCCTGGAAGAAGATCTTCTGATCTATGTCGCGCACCAGCTCAAGCTACCGCTGAGTTGGGTTTTTGGCGTGGCTACGTTCTATCACTTCTTCTCCTTGGAACCGCAAGGCGACCATAACTGCATCGTCTGCATGGGCACAGCCTGCTATGTCAAACGTGCTGCTGAGATCGTCACGGCGCTGCAAGCAGAATTTGGTATCGAACCCGGCGAAACGACTGAAGACGGTTCGCTCAGCATCGCAACAGCCCGTTGTCTGGGCAGCTGTGGCCTGGCCCCGGTTCTGGTCGTCGACGGAGAAGTGCTCGGGCGCGAAACACCCGAAAGCACGCTGGAAAAAGTCAAAGCTCTTATCGGCAACTATGAGCTAGAACCAGCGGCTGCATGAAGGAGACTGAGCTAAAATGAATAGAGCTGATTTACAGGCATTAGGAGAACGAGAACGACAGAAGCAGGAGTCATTCCGCTGTCGCCTGCTCTGCTGCGCCAGCACGCCCTGCCTCTCGTCAGGCGGCACCGCGGTGCAGGCATCACTCAAAGAGGCTATTGCAGAAGGCGACCTCAAGGCCGAGATCCAGGTGGTCTCAACCGGCTGTATGGGGCCGTGCAGCCGTGGCCCGGTTGTGACCGTTCAGGTTCAAGGCGAAGAAGATGTCGTCTACGAACATGTCACAGCAGAGAGTGCCAAAGACATTGTCCAGAAGCATCTCGTCGAAGGCAACCCCATCCAAGAACAGATCATGCCCAATGATCTTCCTTTCTTCACCAAGCAACACAAGGTTGTGCTCGCGAACAGCGGCCAAATCGATCCGGAGAAGTTGGAAGACTATGTCGCCCATGGCGGCTACTCGGCACTGGCCCATGCGCTGCGAGAGATGTCCCCGGAGGAAGTCTGTCGGGCCGTCATCGACAGCGGCCTACGCGGGCGCGGCGGCGCTGGTTTCCCTGCCGGTATCAAATGGGACATGGTTCGCAAGGAAGAGTCCGACCGCAAGTTCGTCGTCGCCAACGGCGATGAGGGCGACCCGGGCGTGTACATGGACCGCACGTTGATGGAGTCTGACCCGCATCGTGTGCTCGAAGGGATGGCCATTGCCGGCTATGCCGTCGGCGCCGAACAGGGCTACGTTTATGTTCGTGGCGAATACCCCATCGCGGCCAAGCGTCTGGAACGGGCCATCCGAGCAGCCGAACGACGAGGACTGCTGGGTAGCCGCATCCTGGATAGCAACGTCAGTTTCCGCATCGATGTTCGTATCGGCGCTGGCGCTTTCGTGTGTGGTGAAGAGACAGCGCTCATGGCCTCGATCATGGGGCGACGCGGGCAACCTGAGCCACGCCCGCCCTATCCGGCCCAAAAGGGTCTTTGGGGCAAGCCGACGTTGTTGAACAACGTGGAGACTTTCGGCAACATTGTGCCGATCATCGAAAGCGGCCCGGAAGCGTTTGCGGAGATCGGCACCGAGAAAAGTCGCGGTACCAAGGTCTTCGCCCTGGCAGGCGATGTCGTGAATACCGGCCTCATCGAAGTGCCTTTGGGCATCACACTGCGCGAGATTGTCTTCGACATTGGTGGCGGCATTCCCAACGGCTTCGAATACAAGGCGGCGCAGACAGGCGGCCCCAGCGGCGGCTGTATTCCCGCCCAGTATCTGGACACGCCGGTCGACTACGACAGCCTGCGTGAACTCGGTTCGATCATGGGTTCGGGCGGCCTCGTCGTGATGGACGAGAACAGTTGCATGGTTGATGTGGCCAAGTTCTTCATGGAATTTTGCATGGATGAGAGTTGCGGCAAATGTGTCCCCTGCCGCGTTGGCACGGTTCAGATGCATCGCATCCTCGACCGTATCACCAATGGCAGCGCAACGTTGGAGGATCTGGAGACATTGCGCGAACTCTGCACCATGGTGCGGGAAACCAGCTTGTGTGGCCTCGGTCAATCGGCGCCCAATCCGATCCTGAGCACCATGACCTACTTTGAGAACGAATATATCGATCACATCGAGAAACGAGCGTGTGCCGCTGACGTCTGCGACATGAACGAAGTTCCCGTACTCGATATGCCGGAATACATCCGTGCGTCCCTGGTCACCAACGGCTCAGGGCCGAGTAAATCAGGGTTGAGCAAGGCGGGGGAGGTTGCCTAAATGGCCGTTGTCACACTAACGATTAACGACGAATTGGTCAGCGCACAGGAAGGCAGTTCATTGCTCTCCGTGTTGCGCGAAAATGGAATCGACATCCCAACCTTATGCCACCTGGAAGGGATCAGCGACCGAGGCGGATGCCGACTGTGTATGGTGGAGCTTGCCGGCAACAATAAGTTGCAAGCCTCCTGCGTGACACCCGTGCAAGAAGGACTGGTTGTCAACACGCACAGTGATCGCCTGGTCAAATATCGCAAGATGATCCTGGAGATGCTCTTTGCCGAACGCAACCACGTATGTGCAGCCTGCGTGATGAACGGCAACTGCGAACTACAGTGGGAAGCCGCAAAAATCGGCATGGATCACGTGCGATACGACTATCTCAGCCCGGACCTGCCGATGGATGCCAGCCACAAGCAGTTTGTGATCGATCACAATCGCTGTATCCTCTGCACCCGATGCGTACGTGTCTGCGATGAAATCGAGGGCGCACACGTATGGGATGTCATGGGTCGTGGCGTGGATAGCCGAATTGTGGCCGATCTGAACCAGCCCTGGGGCACCAGCCAGTCCTGCACCAGTTGCGGAAAGTGTGTCCAAGTCTGCCCAACCGGCGCCCTCACCACCAAAGGTTCCACGGTGGCGGAGATGGAGAAACAGCACGACTTCTTGCGCTGGATTCTCAACGGTCGTGAACAGGATCTGTGGGAATATAAATAGCGCATACTATTGCCCGAAAGAGGCTTCGAGGCGCCGGCTGATGTGCTGGCGTGCTCGAGCCTCAAGTAGGGCTCCAGGAGTGAAAGATGACAGAAGAACGATCTGGAAAAATCCGATTGGCCACCGCCTGGCTTGGCGGTTGCTCCGGGTGTCATATGAGCTTTCTCGATCTAGACGAGCGCCTGATCGACTTAGCAGAGGTAGCCGAGCTTGTCTATAGCCCCATTGCCGATGTCAAAGAGTTCCCCGAGGACGTTGATGTGACGTTGGTAGAGGGCGCTGTGACCAATGTAGACAATGTCATCCTGGCCAGAGAAATACGCGAACGCAGCAAGATTGTCGTCAGCTTCGGCGATTGTGCCGTGACCGGCAATGTGACCAGTCTGCGCAACAGGCTAGGGGTCGACGATCTGTTGACCAAGGTCTATCACGAGGGGCCGGGCAACTGGCCGACGGGCAACGCGGAAGTGATGCCCCAACTGCTGCCCAAGGTGCTTCCATTGCATCAGGTCGTCAAGGTCGATGCGTTCATCCCCGGCTGTCCGCCCGATCCGGAACGAATTTGGGCGGCCGTGTCGGCGCTGTTGGCAGGCGAACGTGTCATGCTTGAGCCTGAAATGCGTTTATTCGGTTGATGGAGATAAATTAAGATGACACGTGAAATCCTGATTGATCCGGTCACCCGCATCGAAGGCCACGCAAAGATCACCCTGATGCTGGATGACGACGGACAAGTCGACGATGCTCGTTTCCACGTCACTGAGTTCCGTGGCTTTGAAAAATTCTGCGAAGGACGCAGTTTCTGGGAAATGCCCGGCATCACGGCCCGCATCTGCGGCATCTGCCCGGTGAGCCATCTGATGGCCTCGGCCAAGACCGGCGACGCCATCTTGGGCGTGCAGATCCCGCCGACGGCAGCCAAGCTGCGCCGTCTGATGAACTGGGGCCAGATTGTCCAGAGCCATGCGCTCAGCTTCTTCCACCTCAGTGGCCCTGACCTGCTGCTGGGTATGGACAGCGAACCGGCTGCCCGTAACGTCATGGGCCTGATCGAACAGCATCCGGAAATCGCCCGCAACGGCATCCGTCTGCGTAAGTTCGGCCAGGACATCATCCGCATTCTGGGCGGTCAGAGCGTCCATCCGGCATGGACGGTGCCCGGTGGCGTACGTACGCCATTGAGCGACGAAGATCGCAGCCAGATCCGGCGCATGTTGCCCGAAGCCTTCGACATCGTGGGCCTTGCCCTCGATATCCTGAAAGAGGCGGCCGAAGGGCTGCATGACGAGAGCGTCATGTACGGCAACTTCCCCAGCCTCTTCATGGGACTGGTCACGCCTGAGGGCGGTCTGGAACATTACGACGGACTGCTGCGTGTTGTGGACAGCGACGGCAATGTGCTGCAAAAGGGTCTGGATCCGGCACGCTATCGTGAGATTATCGGCGAGGCCGTTGAACCCTGGACTTATCTCAAGTTCCCCTATTACAAACCGGCTGCCCAACAGGGCTACAACGGCGACGCATTACCGGCCAACTTCTACCACGCGGGCATGTATCGTGTTGGGCCGTTGGCCCGTCTCAATGTCTGTGACTTCGCAGGCATGCCGCGTGCAGATGCTGAGCTAATGGAATTCCGCCAGCTGGCGCCCAAGGGCAAGTTGGTTACCAGCAGCTTCAATTTCCACTACGCCCGGCTCATCGAGATTCTCTTCGCGCTGGAAAAGATCGCGGAGACACTCGACGATTCGACGATCACCGACACCCACGTGCGCGCCAATGCAGGCGTCAACCAGTTGGTCGGCGTCGGCGTGAGTGAAGCGCCGCGCGGCACCCTCTTCCACGAATACCACGTCGACGACGACGGCATTCTGCTGAAGACCAACATGATCATTGCCACGGGACAGAACAACCTGGCCATGAATCGCACAGTCAAGCAGATCGCCCAGCATCACATCAATGGTGGTGAGATCACCGAAGGCATCCTCAATCGCATTGAGCATGGCATTCGCACCTACGATCCCTGCCTGAGCTGTTCGACCCACGCCTACGGCCAGATGCCCATGCATGTGCAGATGGTGGCGCCGGATGGCGAGTTGGTTGACGAGGTTTGGCGACAGTAGACTGCTGCGTGCTGCTTGCTACGTGACAAGAAATCACGCAGCAAGCAGCACGCAGCACGTTTTCCTTCTGAGCAGCCCATGCCCACACATCCCTGTCTCCTCATAATCGGATACGGGAACAGCCTGCGCCGCGATGACGGCGCAGGTTTGGTTTTGGCACGGCGTTTGGCTGAGCATTGGCAGGCCGAAGGCCATGCTGTGCGTCTGTTGTTGAGCCATCAGTTGACGCCGGAGATGGCAATCGACCTGGCCGAAACGGATGTTGCCGGTGTGCTCTTTGTGGATGCGAGCGTTGAGCCGCGTACGGAAGTAGCGTTGCTGCCGATCGGTGAGGAGCAATCAACGTCCGGTTCGGCTCATCACGTTGGCGCAGCAACGCTGCTTGCCTACGCTGATCAGCTGTTCGGCCATCGGCCGGCGGCCTGGCTTTTGCCGGTGCCGGCATTTGACTTAGGCCATGGCGAGGGATTGAGCGCAACGACGGCCCAATTTGTGAATATGGCCTTGGCCCAAGCACAGGAAATCTGGGCACAATGTGAGATTGCGCTAGGCACCGATCCGTAACCTGATTGCCTGTTATTACCCCCCCTCACAGTTGCAGAACCTCGCCTGCGTAATGTAAACTACACAACCGTATTTGTGGAATACTCCACAAACTGTAGCTGGACCATCTTTTTCATGGCTACGTCATCCAAAATCGACAAACCGGCTTGGCATTTCGGGCAAAAGCACTTCGCGATTCTTTTCTTCGTGCTGATCTCGATCCCTCTGTTTGGCGTGCTGGCCTTCGCAACGTTTCAGCCCATTCAAGTCCTGCCGCGCATCTCGATCGGCGCCAGGATTTTCGTTCGTTGATGAAAACGGCGAGCGGCTGACCAATGAAGACCTGCGCGGCAGCCTGGCGCTCTATAACTTCACCTATGCTGATTGCGGTGAAGGATGTCTGGAGACAGGATCAGTGATGCGTGACGTGCAAGAGATGGTCGACGGCATGGACACGGGCGGCATCCCATTTCAGCAGGTGACGCTCTCATTCGATCCTGAGCGGGATACGCCGGAGCGTCTGCTCAGCTATGCTGAATCGGTGGGCGCAGACAGGTCGTCTTGGCATTTCGCTACCGGCGATCCGACCCGATTAAAGAATGCCATCGGCGGCGGGTTCGGCGCCTATTACACCCAGGAAGAGGACGGGGCATTCAAGTTTGACCCCATGTTTGTGCTGGTTGACGGATGGGGCATCATCCGGGCCAAATATCGAACCGGCGAGCCTGATCTGGCGACGATTGAACGGGACATCGGCATGATCGTCGAAGAGGCCAACAATAGCGAAGGCGCTTCACGCGTGGCCTATGAAGCGGCCCATCTGTTTCTCTGCTATCCGGATTGAAACGGTCTGCACGATTTTTGCCACGGATGACTCTACTGCAAAAACACCCATTTCACCACTGAGGCACGGAGGAGGCGCAGAGTTCACAGAGGAAAAGCTCTTTCCGTCTGTGGCAAATTCGTCTTTTTCACCACGGAGACACGAAGGGGGCACAGAGGTTCACAGAGGATAATCCTCTGATTATCTGTGTTCATCTGTGGCTGAAGTTAGTTTTCGCAGTGGAATCACGGATTCACACCGATAAGAATAAAGATGGGACACGGATGAGGCCGAATTTGAGCTGAAAATCAAGAATACATCTGTGTAAATCACTAGTATATCTGTGTCCATCTGTGACAAATTTCCGTAAACTGCACGGAACGAAAAGTTACATAGACACGCGAATAACGAAGTTACACAACACAAACCAAAGATAGGCAAGGTGTTACGAACATGGCTGCTGTACAGCCTCAAAAGTCGCCACCACAGAGTTCAGACGCACAGCAAAAGGCGTCCAGCAATACGAAGAAAATCCTGTTGTACGGGGTCGGGACGATCGTTGTTCTTGCATTGATCGGCTTTGGGCTCTGGTGGATGCGACCGCCGGAAATGCACGGCGTCGTTCTCCAGTCGCCGCAGCGGTTGACCGATTTCACATTGGATGGTTCAACCGGCGGACCGGTCAGCCTGAGCGATTTCCGAGGCAAGCCGGTGCTGATCTATTTCGGCTACACATTCTGCCCCGATGTCTGTCCAACCACGCTCAACGACCTGACCGACACGATGGAAGCGCTGGGCAAGAAGGCCGATGATATCCAGGTGATCATGGTCTCCGTCGATCCGGAGCGCGATACGCCTGAACAGCTTGCAACTTACCTGAAGTACTTTGACCCTCGGTTTATCGGCATGACCGGGACCAAAGAAGGCATCGACGCCGCTGCCACTCAGTTTGGCGTCTTCTACGAAGCCCATGAGGGAACGGCGGCCACAGGCTATCTTGTCGACCACACAAGCACCGTGGCATTGGTTGATGAGGATGGCTACTTGCGAGAGATTTTCTCATTTGATACGCCGGGCGAAGACATCGCTGCCGATGTCGCCTACTGGTTACGATAGCTACCCATACACATACCCGTCCATGGTTGGAATTTTTGTTATTCACAGGGAGGAATTGTCAACATGAAGAAAGATGTTAAGACACCAATGGGTACCGTTGTGTTGATCTTAGTCTTTGCCATCTTCTTAGTTGCACTTTGGGGCAACGCATACTTCACAATGCTGTCGAGAGGAGTCACGCAATGAGCGAACACCAGGACGAGCCTGTGGTCGAGGAAGAAATCAGCCATGATTCGGACCATGATTCGGATGACGGCGGCCCCGGTGGCCTGATCCATATCGACCGGTTCGAAGGCGCGTGGATCCGCATCTCGGTGGTTGTCGTATTGGTCTTCATTGTCGCAGTGACTGTCTCCAGTTTTGCGGTCGGCGTACAGCTTCCAGGGCAATATTCCCGAATTCAGCCTGAAGACTTTTCCGATCCCAACAACCCGTTCAGCGATCCGGGATTACGCGAACTGGCGCCGGGAAAGTATGAGGCCTATATCACCGCACAGACATGGAGTTTCGTACCCGGCGAAATCCGCATTCCGGTGGGCTCGGAGATCACCTTCTTTGTCACTGCCCGCGATGTACAACATGGCTTCAAACTGTTAGGCACGAACGTGAACATGATGGCATTGCCGGGTCAGGTCTCAAGTCTGAAAGCAGTGTTCGATGAGCCGGGCACATATGATTTCATCTGCCACGAATATTGCGGCTATGTCGAAGGCAGCCCGATCGGCCACCACACCATGTACGGCCAGGTGATCGTGGAAGATCCGGCCGCAGAGACTGCTTCATCGGAATAGCAGCCGTCTCTGTCGCGCACCATTGTCGCGCAATGTTCCGCAGAGTTTGGAAAGCGGAACGCATGAGACGCCGCCGCCTACTCATCGAATAAAAACTCAACGGAGGAGACAAACTATGTCTGTACAAGCAGTGACGGCCGCCGGCATCAGCTCAGGTCCATCTCCGGTCGTACTGACTGCAAGTGACATGAAGACCGTCAACCGCTACACCGGTTGGAACATTGGCATCGCAATCGTTGCTCTGGGTATCGGCGCGCTGATCGGCATTCTACAAGGGTTGGAACATGCCGGACTCGATCTCTATCCATACCTGGATCCGGTCATCAAGACCTATTATCAGGGTCTTTCGCTGCACGGCGTCTTGAATGCACTCGTTTGGACGACCTTTTTCATTTGCGGTTACCTGACCTATGCAACGGTCAAGAGCCTGAATCGGCCGCTGCGCTATCCCTGGATACAGTGGCTTGGCCTGATCGTAATGGTCGTCGGCCTACTGATGTCGGCCACCGCCCTCTTAACCAATCGAGCCACGGTCCTCTACACCTTCTACCCGCCGATGATGGCCGTCTGGTTCCACTATGTCGGCCTGACTCTGGTCGTTGTCGGTTCCTGGCTCGTGACCCTGGGTCTCTTTTTCACCTATTGGTCTTGGCGCAAAGAGAATCCGGGCGTCAACACACCGTTTGTGGCCCTCGCCTCGCTCATCACCTTCCTGATGTGGTTCCTAGCCACCTTGGGCGTGGCGACTGAAATGCTGATCATGGTGATCCCATGGTCGCTTGGCCTAATTGACGGCGTCGATCCACTGCTGGCTCGCACGCTCTTTTGGTGGTTCGGCCATCCACTGGTCTACTTCTGGCTGCTGCCGGCCTATATCGCCTGGTACTCCATGATGCCGGCGCTGACCAATGGCAAGATGTTCAGCGAACCGTTGGCCCGCCTGGTCTTCTGGCTCTTCCTGATTCTGTCGACACCGGTTGGTTTCCACCACCAATACACGGATCCGGGCATTCCCCAGGCATGGAAATACCTGCATATGCTCCTGACCATGGGCGTTGCCTTCCCCAGTCTGTTGACGGCCTTCTCCGTCTGCGCCTCGCTGGAAATCGGCGGGCGCGCCAATGGCGGCAAGGGCTATTTGGGGTGGATCCGCAAGCTGGCCTGGCACGATCCGGTCTACACATCCATGAACCTGGCCGCCATCCTCTTTGTCTTCGGCGGCATCGGCGGCATGATCAATGCCTCGTACAACATCAATCTGGTTATTCATAACACCTCATGGGTGCCCGGACACTTCCACTTGACTGTCGGCTCGGCGACGACTCTGACATTCTTCGGCATCTCCTATTGGCTGGTCCCCAAGCTGCGCGGCAAGAATTTGTTCAGCCGTAGGATGGCACTGGGTCAAGCCTGGACCTGGTTCTTCGGCATGCTGATCTTCGGTAATGCCTATCATTCGCTGGGTCTCTACCAAGGAGCGCCGCGGCGCACTATGCTTGGAGCCGCTCCCTATGCCACTCCTGAGTGGACGCCACTGCTTATGTGGTCAATGGTGGGCGTTACGCTGCTCTTCATCAGCTCGACACTCTACTTCCTGAACATGATCGGCACTGTGACGATTGCCAAGAAAGCGACTTCTATCCAGGAGATGCCCGTGGCCGAGCCGCTGGATCCGAAACCGGCGCCCAAGTGGCTCGACACCTGGTGGCCATGGGTCAATGGCGCCATTGCCCTGCTGATCCTCTCCTATGGTCCGATGCTCTATCAGCTCTTCCGGGACAGCGAATGGCTGTGGCCGGGGCTGAGGGTCTGGTAAGAGAGGTTCCCTGGTTATTGGAGGGAGATGCTGGACATTGTTCAAAAAGCGAGCGCCGGTCGGCGTTCGCTTTTTTGTTTCAGATTGGGCGAACAACATTGCCTGCCATCTTCTTCACCATGGAACAGCCGAACGGCTCGATTCGGCGATAGAAGCGCAAGATCTAACGATCCTCTAACGCATCGTTGATGACTTTCAGACGCATCCAGCGGTATGATGATACTCAGATAGCGGCATTGAAGTCCGCTACGAAACAAACCATTTTTCGGGTATCTGTCAACAGGAGGACATGACAATGGCCACACTTACCAGATGGGATCCATTCCGTGAAATGATGTCGTTGCGTAGCACAATGGATCGTATGTTCGATGACTCTTTGCAGTCGATGCAGGTGTCTTCACGAGAGAACGGCGAAAGCGCCTTCTCACTGGCTGTGGATGTGACGGAGGCGGACAATGAATATGTTGTTCGTGCGTCCACACCTGGTATTCCGGAAGAGAATCTGGAAATCACCCTCGAAAACAATGTCTTGACGGTGGCGGGAGAATTCGAATCGGAAACCGAGCAGGAAGGCGTGCAGTATCTTGTACGTGAACGCCGCTCCGGACGCTTCCGCCGCAGCATCACATTGCCGGCGACCGTCGATGAAGAAGGCATATCGGCCGAGTTTGATGCCGGTGTCCTGTCAATTCATCTACCCAAAGCCGAAGTCGCCAAGCCCAAACGCATTGCGATTCAGAGTCATAAGACCATAGAGGCCACGGCTTCGTAGGACAATATCGCGATTGGCAACAATGGATCTCAGAAAGCCCTGGCATCGTCGCTGGGGCTTTCTCAATTTCAGAGTGGCAACCCGGTTTGGGTCGTCCAATTGGCCGGCGACGACCAGACGGCTGAGGTTATCGTCGATTCAAGTTCGGGTGAGGTTTTGGGCCTGCGAGTAGAATAATCGGCCCCAACAAGCATTGGTACAGGAAAGGACGTTTCCTATGAAGAATCAATTGCGTATTCTGTCGCTCATACTGGCCATTAGTGCGCTCGTGTTTGCTGGATGCACCCTGATGATTGATGAAGATCGCGCGGTGCAGCCGACAGACGAACCGACAGCGCAGGAATCCATCAACATTGCCGCTGAAGCTGGACTGGCGGGGACAACAGAGATCCTGATATTCGAACGGACCGAGGCAGCCATGGCGTTGGAAGTCTACGACGGTGCGATCAAAGATTCCGATGTGATTGCTTCGTTGGTGGCTGCACTCGAAGTGAATATGCCGCTGATTGACCGGCAGGAGTGCACTGAACATTACCGTCTAGTCTTCCGGCTCTCCAACGGATCGGATGTTGATTTTGGCTACGCCTGCCAATTAGCGACACCGTCATACATCGGGGGCGAACAGACATTCTGGCAAGATCGGGTTGTCATCGCGCCGGATAGGTTTAATGAGTTGATGGCGGAGCAGCTAGCGACAATACCCAAACTGGAAGGGAGCAGACTTCATATTGTTAATTCTGCGGGCTAGCGATGCCCCTGCCTGATCATGGCGGTATGGGAGCGAGAAGTCGTGCCGTAGGGCAATATGTCGGCGTCCCAGCGTACACAATTTCAGGTTCCACTCCGCAGATCAAGTCCCATTTTCCGGAACCTGGCCATTTGACTAGGTAGCGAACCAACCAACAGTCTAGCGGGATACTCTCCACGTGCGCGGTGCATGTGGAGAGTTTTTTCTTTACACTGGTAACGGTGGAAATTTTGCTGAAATGGCTCCTCTGGTTTGGGGATTCGCTTTCATAGCGAACGGATCGTACCCACGACCATTTTGAGTCAGAGAATATTCTATTGTTAATTCGATCTACTCGATCTACCAATTCGATTACCGTATCATAAGGAGAGTAAAAAGATGACGACGGTTGCAGACAAACCAGTCATGGACGCAAGCGAGCCGGAAGACAAGGTTTGGGTCTTTCTGTTCAATGATCTCGACAAAGTAGATCAGATCTACGATATTAGTGGAACAGAGGGATGGGATCGAGCGCGTTCATTGCTCGGCGGCAAGGGCGCCAATCTGGCCAGAATGACCAGCCTTGACGTACCAGTACCGGCCGGCTTCACGGTCTCTACCGAGGCCTGTAACGCCTATATGAAATATGACCGCAACTTCCCGCCCCACATGTGGGAGCAAGAAGTTGCCGCGATGAAGGCGCTTGAAGAGATCACCGGCAAGAAGTTCGGCGACCCGGCAAACCCGCTGCTGGTCTCTTGTCGCTCCGGCGCCAAGTTCTCCATGCCCGGCATGATGGACACCGTGCTCAACATTGGTCTGAATGACGAAACCGCCAAGAGCATGATCGAATTCACCGGCGATGCACGTTTCGTCTACGACTCCTACCGTCGTCTGGTTCAGATGTTCGGCTCTGTGGTGTTGGGCGTGCCCGACCATCCCTTCGAGGAAGCCATCGACGAGGCCAAGGCCGTGCGCGGCATCAGTGACGACACCGAACTGACCGCCGAGGAATGGAAAGATCTGACCGAGCGCTTCAAGGGTCTTATTGCATCCTTCACCGACACCGAGTTCCCGCAAGATCCCTACAAGCAGCTTGAGCTGGCCACGCGTGCCGTCTTCAACAGCTGGTTTGGCCGGCGTGCCGTCGATTATCGCAACGCCACCAACATCAGCCATGAGCTGGGCACCGCCGTCAACATCCAGACCGTCGTCTTCGGCAATATGGGCGAAGAGAGCGGCACTGGCGTCGCCTTCACCCGTAACCCGGTCGACGGCGTTGATGAGATGTACGGCGATTATCTGTTCAATGCCCAGGGCGAAGACGTTGTTGCCGGAATCCGCAACACGATGCCCATTGCACAGCTCAAGACCGATATGCCCGAAGTCTACGAAGAATTCATTCAGATCTGTGACAAACTCGAAGACTATTACAAAGACATGCAGGACGTCGAGTTCACCATCGAACGTCGCAAACTGTGGATGCTCCAGACGCGTGACGGCAAACGCACGGCGCGTGCCGCCATCAAGATCGCCGTGGACATGGCCAACGAAGGCATGATCACCAAGGAACAGGCCGTCATGCGCGTGACGCCTGATCAGGTCGACATGCTTCTGCACCCGCAGTTCGGTGGCGACACCAAGAACGCAGCCACTGCAGAAGGCCAACGTCTGGTTGAGAAGGCCGTCAACGCCAGCCCCGGCGCTGCCGTAGGGATCGCAGCCTTCGACGCTGACACTGCCCAGAAATGGGGCAACGAGGGCAAGGCCGTCATCATGGTTCGCCCCGAAACCCGTCCCGATGACGTCCATGGCATGATCGCCTCCAAGGGTATTCTGACCAGCCGTGGCGGCGCTACCAGCCATGCCGCTGTGGTCGCCCGTCAATTCGGTACGCCGGCAGTTTGTGGCGCCGAAGAGCTGGCCATCGACGTTGCCCATCGTCTCTTCATCGCCACCGTCGGCGACACGACCATTGAAGTACGCGAAGGCGACTGGCTGAGCATCGACGGCGGCACCGGCGAAGTCTTCGTCGGCCAGCTCGACACTCAGGATCCCGACTTTGACAATGAAGTCGAGCTCAAGACCCTCCTCACCTGGGCCGATGAAATCCGAACACTGGGCGTGTGGGCCAATGCCGATTATCCGGCAGATGCACAGCGTGCCCGTCTGTATGGCGCCGAAGGTATCGGCCTCTGCCGCACCGAGCACATGTTCTTCGAAGAAGCCCGCCTGCCCATCGTGCAGCAGATGATCACGGCCCGCAGCCGTGCGCGTCGCCAGTCTGCATTGGATCAGTTGCTGCCCATGCAGCGTAGTGACTTCGAAGGCCTCTTCCGAGCCATGGACGGCAATCCGGTCATTATCCGCTTGCTCGATCCGCCGCTGCATGAATTCCTGCCCTCCGCCCATGACCTGGTCCAGGAACTGGCCGACCTCAAGGTCCAGCTCCAGCATTTCCACACCCTGAGTGAAATCGACACTGCGCTCAACCAGGTGCGCGAGAAGGAAGATATGCTCAGCCGCGTGGAAGCGCTCTCCGAGTCCAACCCCATGCTCGGTCTCCGTGGCGACCGCCTCGGCATCATGATGCCGGAAATCACCGCCATGCAGGCTCGTGCAATCTTGGAAGCCGCCGTTGCAGTCAAGAAAGACGGCATCGACGTCCATCCTGAGATCATGATTCCGCTCTCCAGCCACGTCAACGAGCTGACCTTCCTCAAGGCCGTGGTCGAAGAGGTTGCGGAAGAGGTCTTCGCCGAATCCGGCATCGAAGTCGACTACATGTACGGCACCATGATCGAGATTCCTCGTGCCGCACTGACTGCCGATGAGATGGCCAAGGAAGCCGAGTTCTTCAGCTTCGGCACCAATGACCTGACACAGACCACGTTCGGCATGAGCCGTGACGACGCCGAAGCCAAGTTCCTGATCGACTTCGTCGAGCAGGGCGTATTCCCAACCAATCCGTTCCAGGAACTGGATCGCGACGGCGTTGGCAAACTGGTCGATATGGCTGTTACACTAGGCCGCAAGACCCGCCCGGACATGTCCTGTGGCATCTGTGGTGAGCATGGCGGCGATCCGAACAGTATCGAGTTCTGCCACATGGTCGGCCTCAACTACGTCAGTTGCAGCCCGTTCCGTGTGCCGATTGCTCGCTTGGCCGCAGCACAAGCTGCAGTCCGAAAGGGCTAAGACTCGAACAACGATATCGCTGACCAGGGGAGTTCTTTTCCCTAGGTCGACCCTAGAGAACTCCTCTGGTGCCCTGGTGCATTAGAGGAGTTCTTTGTGTTTTTTTGGGAGGAGAAGGCGTCGCGTGCTGCTTGCTGCGTGCTGCGTGAGGTTTTCGGGGAGAAGCAGGAGTCGGGATTGGGAACGGCAGTGCAAGTCTGACCTTCCCATCTGCGAAAATCGAAGCTCGAACCAGACCTCATGCAGCAAAACGCACAACGCTCAGTACGAACTACGCAGCAATTTTTCACGCAGCACGTAGCAAGTAGCAGTAGTCCGAAAGGATCTCTCGCATGACAATGATGCAGGCGGACGATCTACGGATGGCGCAGCAGGGAGGAATCGAACGTCCGGCTAACCTTGGGCGTGTTGTCTCGGTGCGTGGCAGTGTGGTTGATTGCCGGTTCCCTAAGCGGATTCCTGACCTTCGTCATGCCCTGCGGACCGGTGAAAATCAGGCGGTGGTGGTGGAAGTAGTCACCCATCTCGATCATCAGACAGTTCGCTGCGTCGCGCTCACACCAACACGCGGGCTCTCACGCGGCGATGCCGTGATCGATACGGGCGATGCGCTCAAGGTGCCTGTCGGCGAGAAACTGCTGGGTCGCATGTTCAATGTCTTCGGCGAGACCATCGATAATCTGCCGGCGCTGGACAATATCGAGCTTCGCTCGATCCACCAGGACACGATCCCGCTGACCCGTCAGGCGACATCGCTGGATGTACTGGAGACCGGCATCAAGGCCATCGACCTGTTGGCTCCTTTGGAGCGGGGCGGCAAGGCCGGTCTCTTCGGCGGCGCGGGCGTGGGCAAGACTGTGCTGATCACCGAGCTGATCCACAACATGGTCAGCGAGCATGAGGGCGTCAGCATCTTCTGCGGCATCGGTGAGCGTTGCCGCGAGGCTGAGGAACTCTACCAGGCCATGGTAGATGCCCAGGTGCTTGACAACACGGTCATGGTCTTCGGCCAGATGGACGAACCGCCCGGCGCACGCTACCGTGTGGGCCACAGTGCCCTGACCATGGCCGAGTACTTCCGTGACGATGAGCGCCAGGATGTGCTGCTGCTCATCGACAATATCTTCCGATTTATCCAGAGCGGGGCCGAGGTTTCGGCGCTGATGGGCCAACTACCCTCGCGGCTGGGCTATCAGCCGACCCTGGGCACAGAGTTGGCCGAGCTCCAGGATCGCATCTGCAGCACGCGCAGTGCAGCCATCACCGCGGTCCAGGCCGTCTATGTGCCGGCTGACGACTTCACCGACCCGGCCGTCGTCCACACCTTCACCCACCTTTCCACAACCATCGTGCTCTCGCGTGAGCGAGCCAGCCAGGGCCTCTATCCGGCCATCGATCCACTCCAGTCCGAGTCCAAGATGCTCATGCCCCACATTGTGGGTCAGCGTCACTACGCGGTCGCGCGTGGCGTACGGGAGACATTGGCAGGCTACGAGGACCTCAAGGATGTAATTGCCATGCTGGGTCTGGAGGAGCTATCGCGAGCGGACCGTCGTGTTGTCAACCGCGCCCGCCGCCTGGAGCGATTCCTCACCCAGCCCTTCTTCACGACAGAGCAGTTTACCGGTCAGTCCGGTCGCCTGGTCCCGCTCGACGATGTTCTTGAAGGCTGCGAGCGCATCCTCGCCGACGAGTTCATCGATTATCCGGAGCAGGCGATGTACATGGTGGGTGGGGTGGATGAGGCGGTGGGGAAGAGATGATGCTGCGTGCTGCTTGCTACGTGATATTGGCGGAGACGAGCAGCTCAGGTATTTGGAGCCGCTAACGTAACCGATGATTGATTTCGTCAGGTAGATCGAATGTTCCAAAATCTTCCGCAGCCGAAATTCACGCAGCAAGCAGCACGCAGCGCTCCGCCAAATTACGCAGTACGCAATCATTTCACACAGCAAGCAGCACGCAGCAGAAACCCATGAAACTCAAGATCCTGCTACCCACCCATATTCTTGTCGAAGCACAAGTCTCCAAGGTGGTCGCCGAGGCGCAGAACGGATCGTTCTGTTTGCTGCCGCACCACATCGATTTTGTGGCGGCACTGGCGCCGGGACTGCTTGCCTACACGACAGATGACGGCACTGAGCTGTTCACTGCACTGGCTGAAGGCGTATTGATCAAGCGCGGCGATGAAGTTCTGGTGTCAGCCGTCAACGGTGTCACGGGCGCGGATCTGGGCCGGCTACACCAAACTGTGCGTGAAGAATTCAAGCTATTGGATGAACGTGATCGTCGCGCTCGCTCCGCACTGGCGCGCATGGAGGCCGATTTCGTACGCCGATTCATGGAGTTGAGGTGATCATGCCAGACCCGGATGTTAGCCCAACAACGACCGAGCCCCACGGGCATCAGGAAGTCGAAGATGAACTGATCAGCACGGTGGAGACCAAGGAAGTGCGCAAGCTGCGTGCCCGGCGCAACCAAGGCGACAGCGTCTGGTTCGGCTTCGGTATGTTCGGCATGGTCGGCTGGTCGATCACGATTCCGACGATCATCTGTCTGGCCTTGGGCATCTGGATCGACAAGCGCTGGCTCAGCCCCTATTCGTGGACGCTGATGTTGCTCTTTGTCGGCATCGTGCTAGGCTGTCTCAACGCATGGTATTGGGTGAAGCGGGAACACGGTCAGATTGAACAGGGTCAGGACAGATAGGCTCAGGATCGAGACCATAAGATGACTCTACTGCGAAAAGGTCTCATTCACCACAGAGGCGCCGAGGGGGGCACGAAGGGGGCACAGAGGTACACAGAGGAAAAGCTCTTTCCATCTGCGCCGATCTGCTTCCATCCGTGGGTGAACTGTTGTTTTTGCAGTGAGGTCACAGACAGCCACAAATAAGGGCCTGATTTTCACAGATATGTTACAGATGTCCAGAGTAATCCCAATACCATCTGTGTCTTATCCTTTTTCTATCTGTGTAAATCTGTGGCAAAAAATGCCTTTACAGTGGAATCCAAGATAGATACAGAGAGAATACGGCTGATGTTTGAGTGGACAACGATTGAACTGACCGGCGAACTGATCTTGCAGATTGCGCTGGCCCTCGCAGCCGGGGTGATCCTGGGCGCCTTCTACTATGGCGGGCTCTGGTGGACGGTGCGACAAATAGAGACGGCCAAGAGCCCGGGGCTGCTATTTGGGGCGAGCTTCATCATTCGTACGCTGGTGGTTATCGGCGGCTTCTGGGTTGTAACACTGGGGAACTGGCTGCTGATTCTGGTCTGTCTGGCAGCGTTTATTGGTGTCCGCACCGTGCTGACGCGACGGTGGGGACCAGCCGGCATCAAGCAGATGCAGGTAGGGAAATCAAATCATGGAACTGACGCCTGACAATATTGTCTATGCAGAATGGGGATGGGTAACCATCAACGCAACCCTGGTCTTCACCTGGATTGCCATGGCCGTGTTGCTGGTCATGTCCTGGCTGGCGACGCGGCGGCTCGCTGTGAGCGGGCCCGCCTCACGTTGGCAGACGGCGCTTGAGACTGTCATCGAGATGATTTCGGGCCAGATCGCTGAGATCACGCGCCGTGAGCCGCGCCAGTTTATGCCCTTCATCGGCACGCTCTTCCTCTTCATCGCAACGGCCAATCTGCTCGGCGTGGTGCCGGGTTACTGGTCACCGACAGGCTCATTATCGACCACTGCGGCACTTGCCGCCTGCGTATTTGTCGCTGTGCCCATCTTCGGCATTGCCAAGTCGGGGCTTGGCAACTACCTGCGACAGTATTTGCAGCCCTCGCCCTTCATGTTGCCCTTCAACATCATTGGCGAACTGTCGCGTACACTGGCTCTGGCCGTTCGCCTTTTCGGCAACGTCATGAGCGGACAGATGATCGTCGCTATCCTGTTGGCGATCGTTCCGCTCTTCTTCCCCATAATTATGCAGTTGATGGGCATGCTGGTCGGTGTCATTCAAGCCTATATTTTCGCGGTGTTGGCCACAGTCTACATCGCTTCAGCCATCAGTGTGTCACGGCAATCAGGCGATTCCGGAGAAGTTGCAAAGCAATGATGATCCACGAATCAGAGGATAGGAGAACGGTATGGATGGCATTAGCGTGATTGCAATCGCATCGATCGTTACAGCAGGGCTGACAATTTCCATCGGCTCCATCGGACCGGCGTTGGGCGAAGGCCGAGCGTTGGCGCAGGCCCTCAGTTCCATCGCACAGCAGCCGGACGAATCAGGCACTATCACACGCACGCTCTTCGTTGGCCTCGCCATGGTCGAGTCTACGGCCATCTACTGCTTTGTCGTGGCCATGATCATCATATTCGCCAACCCATTCTGGAACCAGATATTGGCTCGGGCTGGAGGCTAAGTGAGGGGAATTCATGCAGATCAACTGGTTCACCTTTTTCGCTCAGATCGTCAACTTTCTGATCCTGGTGCTGCTGTTACGCCACTTCCTGTACGGTCCTATCACCAAGGCCATGGATGAGCGGGAAGCCAAACTCAAGGCCCTCTTTGTCGCTGCCGAAGAAGAGAAGCAGCACGCCGGCCAAGAGATCGAACTCTATCGGATCAAGCGCAGCGAACTGGATACAGACAGAACTCAAATTCTCGCCGAAGCCGAGATCGAGGCCGAAGAGCGCCGTCGAGAGATGATCCATGAGGGGCGTGATGAGGTAGAAGCCATGATGTCGCGCTGGTACGATGAGGTCGAACATGAACGCGACGTATTTCTACACGAAGTTCGCAAACGCATGGGAGACATGGTGGTCAGCACCGCCAGCCGGGTGCTCAAAGATCTCGTAGACCAGCCGCTGGAGGCCCAGGCAGTAGAACAGTTCATACACCAACTCAACCAACTGCCGGCAGCGGATCGCCATGCGCTGGTCGAGTCGGGCGGTGCTTTCGATCAGGATGTGATCATTCGCAGCGCATTCGATCTCTCGTATCAGCAACGGCAGAAATTGATCGAAACTCTGGGCGAGTTGATCGCCGCAGATACTTCCGGCAACGGAACCCATCCGGCGCCCCAGTATGCGGAAGAGATCGGCGTTCGGTTCGAAGTGGCCCCCGAGTTGGTCTGCGGCGTGGAACTGCGCGTCAGAGACCGTCGCGTCGCCTGGTCCGTCCGTGATTATCTCGACGAATTGGAGGAAGAGTTGGAAGCCAGTCTCATGCAGACCGCGGAGCCTGCGTGACTCTGTAGGGCGGGTATCCCTACCACGGAAACTTAATCGAAGTGTCGTTGAAGCAGACTTCGGGAAAACCTATGCCAACCGTACAGCAAGAACTCCACACATTTCTCGATGAGGCTTTTGTCGAATTCGAGCAGTTACTCAAACAGCATGAACCCAAACTGGCCCACCAGGAATTCGGTGAGGTCACCTACGTGGGCCACGGCATCGCACGCGTCAAGGGCATCCCAGGCGTCCAACTCGACGAGCTTGTGATCTTCGCCGACGGCCTTCAAGGCATGGTCTTCAACCTCGATGAGCACGAGGTCGGCGTCATCTTGCTCGGCAAAAGCCGGGATCTACGCGCAGGCAGCCAGGTCTATCGCACCGGCCGCGTGATTGATGTGCCGGTTGGCCAAGCGCTGCTGGGCCGGGTCGTTGATGCCATGGGGCAACCGGTCGATGATCTAGGGCCGGTGCGCACTGCCGGTCGCCGAGCCGTCGAACAGCGAGCCCCGGCCATCATGGAACGGTCGCCGGTGACGGAACCGCTGCAGACCGGCTGCAAAGTCATCGATGCGCTGCTGCCCATCGGCCGCGGCCAGCGCGAGCTGATCCTGGGAGACCGGCAGATCGGCAAGACCGCCATTGCCCTGGACACCATCATCAACCAGGCGGACAAGGACGTGCTCTGCGTCTATTGCGTGGTGGGTCAGCGCAACGCACAGGTGGCCCGCTTCATCGCCGATCTTCGCCTTCACGACGCCCTGGCCTACACGGTGGTCGTTATGGCCTCGGGCGAGGAGGCGCCGGGTATGCAGTTCCTCGCCCCCTATTCCGCCACGACCATGGCCGAGCACTTCATGCTGCGCGGTCGCGATGTATTGATCATCTACGATGATCTGACGCACCATGCCCGCTCCTATCGCGAGCTGTCACTACTCCTGCGCCGGCCGCCCGGTCGCGAGGCCTATCCCGGCGACATCTTCTACATTCACTCGCGCCTATTGGAGCGTTCAACCCATCTGCGTGACGAGTACGGCGGCGGATCGTTGACCGCTCTGCCCATCATCGAAACCCAGGCCCAGGATATGTCGGCCTACATCCCGACCAACCTGATCTCGATCACGGACGGCCAGATCTATCTGTCACCGACACTCTTCCGAAAAGGTATGTTGCCGGCAGTGGATGTGGGTCGGTCGGTCTCGCGCGTTGGCGGCAAGGCCCAGTTGCCCGCCTACCGCGCCGTAGCAGGGGCATTGCGCCTATCCTACGCCCAATTTGAGGAACTGGAGATCTTCTCGCGTTTCAGCACACGGCTGGACGATCAGACCCGCGCCACGCTGGAACGTGGCCAACGGGTACGCGAGATTCTCAAGCAGCCACAGTACAAGCCCGTCCCGGCGGTGGAGCAGGTCGCCGTATTGCTTGCCGTCACGCACGGTCTGATGGACGATTTGCCTGTCGAACGAATCGCCGATGCTGAAGCAGCGATTCGCAGTGCCGTCATTGACGAAGTGCCCGACATTTGTCGTCGCATTGAAGAAGGCGAATCGCTGGACGATGTACTTCAGGAGCGGTTGCTACGCACCATGAGTCAGGCAATTGACTCAATCGGCAGTGAATCAGTCGAGCCAGGTGACGCCCACGACGACAGCACCAGACGAGGCAGCACGAGACGAGGCATCTGATGCAGACGATTGAAGGGCTTCGCAGGCGCATCAAGAGCGCATCTGACCTGCTCTCAGTGGTCAAGACGATGAAGGCGCTGGCCGCGGTCAGCATCCGCCACTATGAGCACGCGGTGGAGTCGCTCGCCGAATACAACCGCACGGTCGAATTGGGGTTGCACATCGTGCTGACTGCGCAAAATGAGTGGAAAGTGACCGAACATCCCGACCTAAACGGGAAGCTCGGTGCGATCGTCTTTGGAACGGATCAGGGGCTCTGTGGCCAGTTCAACGAGCGTGCCGTTGGTTTTGCAGTCGACAGAATGACAAGCCTCGAAAGGAGCAACCGGGAGAAAAGCGACGCCAGGGCCCACAAGACCGAACGCCACATTGTGGCCGTGGGTGAGCGCTGTGCGCTGCTGCTTGACGAGGCCAAGCAACCTGTCGAGCATGTGTTCAACGTACCCGGCGGCATTGCCGGGGTGACGCCATTGGTTCAGGATCTGCTCTTCCAGATCGAACGATGGCAGACGGTAGAGAAGATCGACCAGGTTCGTCCTCATACACAATCGCCCTATCGGAAGCTCGCTCTATGATCAGAATCTGGTACAATTGCTACCGCTTGACTTAAACTGGTTACGACATTTAGAAGCCGAACCATGGGCGTCACGCTCACTTCCGATCTTCAGCATGGATTGGGAGCAGCTCTTCTCAAGCTTGATACAGCAATACCTTTTTGTGGCGATCTATCGAGCCAGCGCCGAGTCATTGGCCAGCGAAGATGCCAGCCGGCTAGCTGCGATGCAAAATGCCGAGCGAAACATCGAAGATCGAATGGACGAACTGAACGCTGAGTATCACCACCAACGACAGAACTCTATCACGGCTGAGTTACTTGATATCGTGGCGGGCTTTGAGGCTGTGGAGATGGGTTAGAGGAGGAACACATGTACATGATCATGCTTGTCATTGATGATCCAAATCGCGTGAGACGCCGTGCTTGACGCCTGGCAGGCGGTCGGCATTGACGGCGCCACAATCGTCGAGAGTACAGGTCTGCACCGGCGACGGGCGACCACCCTAGGCGCGCGCTACTCTTTCGGATTTCCACGCGTCGTGGAACGCGTCGAAGAAGGCCACTACACGCTTTTCGTCGTCGTCGACAGAGAATCGATGGTGGAGGAATGCTTGTCCAGTGCAGAGTCAGTATTGGGCGACCTGGACCTGCCGCAGACCGGCTTATTCGCAGCGTGGCCATTGATGGCGTCCAAAGGCATTGAGAAGAAGCAGAAAAGTGCAGAAGGAAGAACAGAGGCTGTTGAATGATTTGGGTTCAATTCTTGGTGAGTGCCGGTGTGGTTGTGCTTGCAGCAGAGAGACTGGCGGCGTACGGCGACGTGATCGCCGTACGTACGCGTTTGGGCGGGCTATTCGTGGGCACACTGTTCCTGGCTGCCGCGACATCGTTGCCCGAATTGCTCACCACCATTAACTCCATTGATCAAAACGTGCCGGATTTGGCAGCAGGCAACATCTTCGGTAGTTGCATGTTCAATATGTTCATGCTGGCCGTCCTGGACCTGGTCGTCCTGCGCGGCCGCATTTTGCGCATTGTGATGCTCAACCACGCCATCAGCGGAAGCCTTGCCGTGTTGCTGGCCGCCATGGCCATCTTCTTCATCATCGCCGATATCCCTATCGGCATAGGCTGGGTAGGCATCGACAGTCTGCTGCTCATTGCCGTCTACATCGGCGGCGTCTGGCTGCTGAATAATAACAATGTGGCCGTAATTCAGGAACCTCTCGCCTGATGGCCTTTCGAACATTCCTAAACTCTGGGTGGCCCTGCTAGGCTTTGCCATTGCCACCGGCGTACTCATCTTCGTCACGCCCTACCTTGTGCGCAGTTCGACAGCCATTGCCGCCATACTGGGCGTCAGCACCGGCTTCGTGGGCGCAACCCTGGTGGCCGTGGTCACATCGCTGCCCGAGATGGTCACGACCATTGCGGCTGTGCGCATCGGCGCCTACGACATGGCCATCGGCAATCTCTTCGGCAGCAATGCCTTCAACATCTTTGCCCTCGGTCTGACCGATTTCTTCTACAAACAGGGATATTTTCTGGCCAACATCGACGACACAATGCTGCTGGCCGCCATCCTCGGCCTGCTGCTGACGGCCATGGGCCTCTTCGGCAACGTCACCCGCTTCGACAAGCGTCTCTGGATCATCGAGATCGATTCGTCTGGTGATTGCGGTGACCTATTTCGTTGGGATGTGGTTGTTGTATTCGAGGGGGTTGATTGCGTAGGGGGCTGCTGCTGCTGCGTACTGCGTAAGGTTTCTGGCGAGTGGCTATTGGCGAGATCTACATTTTGCGCTTGGTTAATGCCGGTATGCTGACGACCATTTCTGTACAATCGGTGCTACGCTTGGGTGAAGAGGTCACATCCGTACGGTAGGGGGCGACCTCCGTCTCGGTTCAGAGGTTCCGCGAATCAAGAAGTTCACAACCGTGGCGGATCACCATGCTCTTTGAAAGGTGGAATGTGATTATCATCTTCCATTTGCGACGAAACTCGTTGCCAATTCCAGCGTATAGGTATACCATTCGATTGCACGCTGACATGTGGCGATATTTATCGATCCGTAAACCATCTTCTGATGAAGGATCGACCACTTGTCGGTTTAAATCCCCAGTGAGCCTCCGGGAGACGGCCGCCAATTGCCGGCAGATCTCAATCCGAACACAGACGACTCTAGCAAAGCGCATACTTACCGAAATCTCACGTAGCAAGCAGCACGCAGCAAAAGCAAGGAAACCCAACCATGACCGATCCGATCATTCGGGCAACCGGCATTGAAAAGACCTTCCGCACCGGCAAGATCGAGGTCCGCGCGCTGCGCGGCATCGACTTCGCCGTCGAACCGGGCGAGATGGTGGCCGTGATGGGGCCGTCCGGCTGCGGCAAGACGACCATGCTCAACTGCCTCTCCGGGCTGGATGAATGCGACCAGGGCGATGTCTGGATCGAAGGACAGAACCTACGCAGCATGGGTGACCGCGCCCGCACCACCTATCGTGCCCAACGCATGGGCTTCATCTTCCAAACGTTCAACCTGCTGCCGGTGATCACAGCCGTCGAAAATGTGGAGCTGCCCCTGCTGGTCTCCGGCGTGCGACCCAAGGAGGCGCGCCAGCGTGCCCTGGAGGCGCTTGACCAGGTCGGCCTAGCCGATCGCGTCGATCATCGACCATCGGCGCTCTCCGGCGGCCAGCGACAGCGCGTGACCATTGCCCGCTCGCTGGTCAACCGCCCGGCCATCGTCTGGGCCGATGAGCCCACCGGCAACCTGGACAGCCAGTCGGCCAACGATGTCCTGGACCTCATGCGATCACTCAACCAGGAACGCGGGCCAGACCTTCATCGTCGTCACCCATGACGCCGAAATCGGCAATGCCTGTGACCGCATTGTGCAGATGATGGATGGGCGGGTTGTGGAGAGAGAGGCTGCTGCGTGATGCTTGCTGCGTGAGATTGGGGTTGAGGACGCGGTTTGCGATTTACGGACAGGTTTGATTGGCGATTGCGTAATGCGTACTGCGTAATTTGTGCCGCGCAACATCTGGTGATAATAGCCGGGTGTATCCGTTACGAGAGACGCCGTTGCCAAGCACGTTCGTTCACCGAACCCTCACGCAGCAAGCAGCAGCTCATCCTGCAGGCGATTCCGATCCGTCAAAGCATCCGGCACCGAAGCCCTTACGCAGTACGCATTACGCAGTACCATCGCTTCACCCAACTCGGAGCACCATCCAATGTTCTCCATCAACAACTACATGTATGTTCTGCTGGCCCTTGTCAGTCTGATCATTCTCTACTTCGTCTGGCTCTTCGTGCGCAAGCCGGTGCTCGTCAAGCTGGGGCTGCGCAACATCCCGCGGCGACCGACCCAGACCGCGCTGATCATCGTCGGGCTGACGCTGAGCACGATCATCTTTCTCAGCTCGTTTGCCATTGGCGACACGCTCAACTACTCGGTGCAGCAGCAGGCCATCAATGCCTACGGGGCCATCGATGAGGTGTTGGCTCCGCCGATCTTCTCGTTGCTGGTCGGGCTGGATGACCAAGCTCCCGGCGAAGACGAAGCGGTGAGCGAGCTGGAAGACGAGTTCACCCAACTGACCGAGGGCGGTCTCTCGACCGTGCTGGCCATTGTGCAGGGCGGACTGCCCAGCATCAGCGAAGAGCGCTTTCGCCTGTTGAAAGACCAGGCCGAAGAAGAACCGCTCATCGACGGCGTGGCCGGCTCGATCCTCTTCCCAACCATCATCCGCGATGTGAGCAGCGGCCAAGGCGAGCCGCTGGGCTTCATCTTCGCGGTGGATGACGACTATGACGAGCAATTTGGGCTGGTCTCGGTAGACGGCGAGCCGGTAACCATGGAGGCGCTGGAGCCGGGCGTGGGCAACATCTTCGGCCAGACCGCCAATCTATTCGGCCTGGTCGGCGACTTCGGCAGCCAATTGGGGCTGGACGAATCAGCCATCTCCGGCGCGGCGGCGTTGACCGCGGCCGTGGGCGCGGCGGCCACCCTGGGCAGCGAGGGCGGCTTCGACCCTGCGGCCATCGAGATCGATGTTGAGACGATCCGCTCGCTGGGCATCGATACGACGCCGCTGGACGACGCCGGCATTGAGACGCTGAGCCTGGAAGCATTGGGCATCACGCCTGAGAATCTGGAGGCCATGGGCATACCCACCGGCACCCTATCGATCGACAATCTGCCGATGGAGGATCTGAACGTCCTCGGCGTCAATGCCGCGGACGTGGCCTCTGTGACGACCGATCTGCTCGGCGCGCTCAACCTCAATACGCTGGGCCGCGAGCTGGACAGTGCGCTGGGCAACGTGGGGCTTCAACTGCGTCAGGGCGATGTCTATCTCAACCGGCTGGGTGCGGAGCGGCTCAATGCACGAGTCGGTGATGTGCTCGAGATCTACATTGGCCCGATCCCGCTCCCCTTCCGGGTCAAAGCCATTGTCGAACAGGCAGGGCCGACCGCAGCACTGACGCCTGTGGTCATGATGCGTCTGAGCGAGGCGCAACAGTTGCTCTTCATGCGCGGGCAGGTCAACAACATCCTGGTCTCGAATTTGGGTGATGAACGCTCAGGCATTGAGTACACTGGCGAAGTCAGCAACCAACTGCGCGTGCTGGCTATGGACGAGGCCAAGGTGGAGGAGGTCGTCGCCATCCTGCGTCGTCCAGACGTGCGTGCGGTCATCGAAGAAGAAGCGCCCAAGATTGAGGAGACCGTGGCCGAAGAGTTTGACGGGCCGCCGCCCGTCATCGCCTCACTCTTCGATGATTTCACCAATCTGGAGGAATTCAAAGCACTGGTGGCCGCGCTGCCTGAAGAACTGGACCAGCCCGGTATCAGCGAGGGGCTGCGCCTGGCACTGGGCAACAACCAGGTACGCGAATGGCTTACAGGCCTCGACCTATCGGAGGAGGCCAGCAGCGAATTGCGCCAGACGATTCGTTCACTCAACGAGTTCGACCTCATCGACCCGCTCTCCAAGTCAACGGTCGTTACATTGGCCGGCGTGGGCGGCACGGCGTTCACATCGATCTTCTCACTCTTCGGCTTCTTCTCCATCCTGGCAGGCATCCTGCTGATCTTCCTGATCTTCGTGATGATGGCGGCTGAGCGGCGCAGCGAGATGGGCATGGCACGTGCCATCGGTGTCCAACGTACCAATCTGGTGCAGATGTTCACCGCAGAGGGACTGGTCTACGACTTCATCGCCGCGGCCGTCGGCGTGCTTCTGGGTTTGCTGGTCTCCTACGCAATGGTCGGTTTTATCGGCGGCCTCTTCAACAACGCTGTGGGTCAACTCAGCGAGTACGGCGGCGTTTTCAGCTTCCAGTTCCGGGTAGCGCCGCCGCTGATCGTCATCGCCTATTGCGTAGGGGTACTGTTCACCTTCATTGTCGTCACGTTGGCCGCCTGGCGTGTGAGCCGGCTCAACATCGTGGCCGCCATTCGTGACCTACCAGAGCCCGCCGGCAGAGACCGTCGTTCGCGTCTGGGTCGTCTGGTACGCATCGTCTCCGGTCCGCTGCTCATGGTCCTCGGTGGCGTCGTCATCTACAACGGCCTGGATCTGGGTTTCAGCGTCGTTCTGGCCGGGGCAACGTTGGTGCTGGCGGGCGCCAGCATCTTCGCCACGTGGGCGTTGGAGAAGACGCCGATGCGCGACGAACAGATCCATCGGCTCATCTATACCATTGTCGGCCTGGGCTTGATCCTCATCTGGGGTCCATCCTGGACGGGCCTCCTGGGCGAGACTGAAACCGCCGGCGAACTGGTGCAAGATGGGCCCTGGGTGCTCGTGCGCTTTGCGATGACGGGCCCCATGCTCATTCTTGGGTGCCATTCTGGTTGTCATGTTCAATGCCGACGCCATCACCTGGACCATCAGCCGCCTGCTGGGCGGCATCGGTGCACTGACGCCGGTGCTCAAGACGGCCATCGCCTATCCACTCAGCGCCCGCTTCCGCACGGGCACGACCATGCTGCTCTTTGCCATGGTCATCAGCACCGTGGCCATTATGACGGTGGTAATTGACGCCACCCAGACGCTGGTGGCGCCGGACAGCGAACGCCAGGCCGGTTTCGAGATTCAGGTGTCGCCGTCGCTGCTTAGTTTCTTCAACCCGGTCACAGATCTGGAAACAGCGATTGCAACCAACCCTGACTTTCCGTCCGATGACGTGGCCGTTGTCGGCGGGCTGGCCAGCAGTAGCATGGATGCGCTTCAGGATGGCGAGACGGAATGGGAAGGGGTGCAGTTGGTCGGGGCAAACGCGGGCTATCTGGGCCAGGCCGAGGCGACCTACACGTTTGCCCAGCGTGCTGACGGTTTCGAGACCGATGCCGATATCTGGGCAGCATTGAACGAGCGAGATGATGTCGCCGTAGTGACCCAGACACTGCTGGCCGATGAGCCTGCTGAAGACGGAGAAGAAAATAGCGGCCCAGGCAACAGGCGCGCTGAGCGACTCGAAGGTGAAGCCGAGGATGATGAGTTTGAGCGCCGCTTCGACCAGTATTTCCGCGTCCAGGGCGTGCAGACGGACGCCGCGAATCTTCCTGAGATCCGAGTGACGCTACGACCGTTCAGTTTCGGCGGCGAGGACGTTGAGCATGAGGTCCAGGTCATCGGCGTGATCGCCGAGGCGACGACGCTGGCTGGAGAAGGGCTGCTGGTCAACAGCGATGCCTATGCGAAAACGAGTGGCGCGCCGTTTGCAGCGGACAATTACTATGTCAAGTTAAATCAAGGCGCCGATGTCCATGAGGTCGCCCTGGCGATCGAGCGTTCCTTCCTGGCCTCCGGGCTCAACGCCTCGATCATGGCCGAGAGCTTTGCCCAGGGCCAGGCGCTGACCCGCGGTATTCTGCAACTCTTCCAGGGCTTCATGGCGCTGGGCCTGTTGGTGGGCATCGCCGCCCTAGGCGTGATCAGCAGTCGCACCGTGGTCGAGCGCCGCCAGCAGATCGGCATGTTGCGGGCCATCGGCTTCCAGCCACGCATGGTCGCCATCTCGTTCCTGATGGAGTCTAGCTTCATCGCGTTGACCGGCATGGTCATCGGCGTGGCCGCAGGCGTGGTTCTGGGTCAGGCCATGATCCAGCAGTTCTTCGATGTCCTGGCCGACGGCCGGACATTTGCCATACCATGGCCGCAGCTGATACTGGTGGTTCTGCTGGCCTACGGTCTGTCGCTACTGGCGACAATCCTGCCGGCGTACCAGGCCGCAAGGATCTATCCGGCGGAGGCACTGCGGTACGAATAGGGTAATGCGTAGTGGGTAATTCGTACTGCGTATTGCGAAGTTGTACTGCTGCTTGCTGCGTGAGGTATGTGGAGAGAGTTCCTGCTCACGTAGCAAGCAGCAAGCAGCAAGTTGCCAGCATCACGATCACGCTATCGCCTTGATATCTGGAGGAGTCACATGAGCCACAGATCAGAGCCAGTGCTTGACGCAGCGGGCGAGGCCCTGCTATCGCGCCACGAGGCATGGTGGCGGCGACAGGGAATGCTCTATGCCGAGCCGCCGGTGGAGCCGTTGGGCCGGCTATGGTTGCCGCTGACGAACGGGACGATTGCCGCAGAAGATGTGGATCTCACGCCCGACATGGTCGATATCGACCGTATCGTTGGCGAGTCACTGGGCGATGGGCCCATTGAGACAGTCGGGGATCAATTCTGCCGATCCGAACCCTATACACCGATTCCTTGGGTGGAGGCGATCCTGGGTCTGCCCATCCGCACGACCATCGAAGGGGGTAGCATGCGCGTGAGCGCGCATATCTCCGACTGGTCGGCTTGGGACAGTGGCCAGGCTCGACGAAACGAGGAGTGGTTTGACCTGCTGAAGCGCTTTGTGTCGTTGCTGGCCGAGAGACGCGGCGGCCGGCACGCCATCACCCAGACATTGATGCGTGGACCCAGCGATCTGGCCGAAGCAGTGTTGGGCCCGGAGTTGATGTGCCTCTCCCTCTACGATCACCCCAACGAACTCCACCGCTTCCTCGATCAAGCCACCGATCTCTTCATCGAGATCCTGCACGAGCAACTGGCTCGGATTCCGGCCATAGAGGAGGGCTACGTCTGTCCATTCGGCATCTGGTCGCCCGGCACGGTCGTGCGCACCCAGTGCGACGCGTCCGCGTTTCTTTCAGCCGATCACTACGCCGAATGGTTCATGCCCTACGATGTGCGCATCTGCGAATCGGTCGATTTCTCCATCATCCACCTGCATTCCAATTCGTTGCACACAGTGGACAAGCTGCTGAGATTGGAGCGACCTTTTGCCATCCAGGTGACGCTGGACATCCTGCCAAGCGGGCCGCCGCTGATCGAGATCCTGCCGGTGCTGCGCCGGATTCTGTCGGTCAAACCGTTGATTCTCGTCGGCCATATAAGCGACGAGGAAATGAAGATGATTGGCGAAGAATTGCCCACCGACGGCCTCAGCGTGACCCGGCGCCGGACAACCTTCTGAGCGCAGCTGTCGAATTTGGAACCGTTCGAAAAAAAATTGAATCTCTCAAACGTCCCCGGCACTGGCCAGACCTAATCTGGCAGTGCAATTTTTCGTGGCCAGTGCCGGGGACGCGCAATCTACGATCGGTCTTGGTTAACGGTCAACGGTGGATCCGTTCCGGCCAGACACATCCCCGATCCAGTCAGGAAGGTCGAGTGACGCAGGCTCGCGTCCATAGAAAAAATCGTCAAGCTTCAGCGCGGTCGTGCGGAAGAGGGCTGACTGTTGGATGCCCTTGCGAACGACATTGTGCAGCAGGTTGTCGGGGTGTGAATAGGGGCAGACGCTCATACAACGTGCGCAGTCGGTACCGACGGTACACCAGTAGGTGAAGCACGATTCCGAGTTGATCTGCCAGCGCTTGACGCCGTCGACCATTGTGCGCTCCTCAAACGAGATGGAGTTGCTGGGGCAGACATCGGCACACTTCTTGCATTGGCGGCAGAAATCCGTGACCGAACCGTCGTGAGCGCGTTCATCGGCGACCAGCGGCATATCAGTCGTCACGACTGCCAGACGCACCCGTGGCCCCAATTGCGGCGTCATCAACAGCCCCATGCGCCCGATCTCTCCTAACCCTGCATCGCGCGCCACCAGCGGGCAGACCACGCGATAGCTGCCGTCGATATGCGCACGTGTCGAGTAGCCGAGTTGGCGCATGAACTCGGCGAGCTGCACCGCCATGGCGGCGGAATTGAGATATTCTTGAGCCGACTCCATGACCGTCGGCCCCTTGGGCGCACGATCGAGCATGGTTTTGTTCATCTCCACCGTGAAGGCAACAGCATATTTGTGGCCCAGTTCAACTGGCTCGCCATAGCGGTCTCCGCGACCGATATTGCTGTAGAGGTGGTAATCGCGAAGTTCGGTGACGCCCACCGAGATCGCCCCTACTTCCTTGAGCCACTCCTTGATGAAATGGGTCATCTGCGCGGGTTCGACCGGTTGTGGGCTGTCCGGCAAGGCTTCGTCATCCAGCAAGGGATGGAAGGCAGCGACGGTCTTGAAGCTGGCATCGGCCGCTGCCGCGGTCACCGGATCGTAGTAGAGAGCGCCTGGACTCAGCAGACCGGGTCGTCTGCGGAAGTTGTCGTCCAAGGTCTTGCGGTCGGGGTGAAGTTCATAGTAGGTTTCGAAGCGATCTGAGCCAGGTTCCATGCGGGCACGCGAAAACATGATGTCGCGCTCGTCGATACGTTTGATGGGCGTGTCCAGCTCAGTCGGGACATGTTTGCCGATGGGTAGCATGAACGCTCCTATCACCAGAGCGGTTGTCCCGAGCAAGACGCCCGCCACGATGCTCTGCCATGGCTGCGAAAACAGACCAACGGACAGATAGGGCAGCGGCAAGAGCACGGCCAGTGCCAGCGCCCGCTTGGCTGCACGCGGCTCCTCCTCACGATAGGAAACCCACGTAAAATAAAGAAACCCCAGCCCGATCGCAAGTCCAACAGCGATGGAGAGGAGAGCAAGTGGTGAAACAGCGGAAGGCGACATGGGAAGACCCTTCTGACATGGATTTTCAGCTTTCAGGCATTTCGTATGGAAGAAACATTCATGGTGCTTCTTCATTGTACCGATATTGATGACACCGGCAATTCACTCGATGTCTAGTACACCACGGTATGCCGCAATTCGTAGACAAAAGCATGTTGATGTGGACTATTTGTCGCCATAGATCTGCTAGCGTATGCAGGTGAAACCGAGGCACATAATCGTAGCCGGGCATTTTCAGCGAATTCGGTGTTCCGTCCACCGTTGACTCCGGGCTCCCGAGCCAGGACCGGACCATTGATTCGGAGCTGAGTCAATCGTGGCGTCTTCCGTTGGTGTATCGTGTACAACGCCCGTTTTGGAAAGGTCAGGAGCAATGGATGATGAGAACTAGACAGAGTCCGGCCCGTACGGCTTTGCTGATAGGAACCGTTTTGTGCGCCATGCTGCTTATTGGCATGGTGTCGGCTTCGAGCCGACTCGCCTATGCCAACATCGAGACCAGCAACTCGTCGATCATCGTCACCACAACGGATGATGAGCTCAACAGCGACGGCGATTGTTCGCTTCGAGAGGCGATTCAGGCTGCCAACACCGGCGCTGCCGTAGACGCGTGTTTGGCGGGCAGTGGCGACGACATGATTGAGTTGCCGCACGGAAGCTACACGTTGACATTGGTCGGCGGCAGCGAAGAGAACAACTCTACGGGCGATCTGGACATCGTCGGCACAGTGACGATCTCGGTCGCCACCGGCGCGCAGCCCACTATCGACGGAAACCAACTCGACCGTGTATTACACGTCCACACCGGCGCAGTCGTATCGATGAGCGGCGTCAGGCTCGCCAACGGCCATGCACCTGACGGCAGCGAGAGCGGGTGCGGTACGACAGGCGACGAGCCCTGCCAGGGCGCAGCCGGCGGCGGCGTGCTCAACCAAGGAACATTGACCCTGCGCGACTGCATCCTCTCAGACAATGAATCGGGCGGCGGCACCGATACAATCTGTGCCGTCGGCGGTAGTGGAGGCGCAATCGACAACCAGGGAACCTTGCGCCTTGAGCGCGTGACGATTCGTGGGAACAGAACCGGCCATGGAGGATCCGATTGGGGCCTCTGCCCCGGCTTTGGTGACGGCGGCGACGGCGGTGGGCTTGCCAACAGCGGTACTCTCGAGATGATCGACAGTGTCGTTGAGCTCAATGCGACCGGCAGTGGCAGCTTCCACGGCGTGGGTCCTGAACCGCCACAAGGCGCCGGTGGGGACGGTGGCGGCATCCTAAATAGTGGTTTGATGACGATCCAAGGGAGTCATGTCCGACAGAACGAGACCCTAGGCGCAGCTTCAGGCCATGGCGGCGGCATTGCCAACAGCGGCACGCTAACAATGACAGAAAGTTCGATTACCAACAATCTCACCGGAGATGGTCAAAGGGGATTGACAACGCATGGCAGCGGTTTTCGGGCTGGGCACGGAGGTGGTGTCTACAATTCTGGGGTGCTGGACGTCCACAGCAGTACGATCAACGCCAATGCCACCGGTGATGGCGGTGATGGATCCGCCGGGGGTGCAAGCGGCGGTGACGGCGGAGGAGTTTTCAACGAGGGAGCGCTCACGCTTCACAACAGCACAATCAGCGGCAACTCGACCGGCGATGGCGGGGAGGCATGGTTCTACGGCTCAGCGGGTTCCGGCGGGGATGGAGGAGGCGTCGCCAACACAGGATCTGTTGATCTAGACCATAGTACGGTCAGCCAAAATCATACAGGTCAGGGTGATTCGCACGGACAGGGAGGCGGAATCGACGGTTCAAGCGGCCCGGTTCGTATCAAGAACACAGTTGTGGCGGATAATCGCTCGGGGGCTCCCAGCCGCGACTGTCATGGCGTGCTGGACTCATATGGGTACGCGCTCATCGGAACAACGGCCGGGTGTACGATCACGATGAACGGCTCAGGCGATTTACTCGACTTGCCGGCACATCTAGCGCCCCTGGCTGACTACGGCGGACCAACTCTGACGCATGCTCTTTTCGCCCAGAGCATGGCCATTGACGCTGGAAGCTGTACCGATATCGGAATGGATAGCGTCATGGTCGACCAGCGAGGAGAGATCCGGCCACAACGGCTGGCCTGCGATATTGGGGCATACGAGGCCGGTGTTGACCCGTTCACCTATCTCTTTCTGCCACAGGTTGTCAAGCAGTAGACAACATTGCTCAGACGTAGAGTGGGGCGCTACATCCCATCAATAACGAAGACGGCGTGGAAATCCACGCCGTCTTTTTGGTTGAACTGGGGGACAGGGACTCGAACCCCGAGCAAGTGAACCAGAATCACCCGTTTTGCCGATTAAACTATCCCCCATCAATCTTGACTACGGAAAGATAGTATCATGAACGGCCGAATTGGGTCAAATTTGTGGGGCAGTGGCGGAAGGGAGTAGGAGTGGAAGTCGGTGATTCAGGATGCTCATTTTGCACCCCACAACCCCACTTCCGGACAACCCCATTTCCCCACAGAATCTACACTATCTCATCTGCATACGCCTGCAAAGCAGCAGCACCGTTGCGCACGCGCACGATGGTCTCCTCACGGCCCAACACTTCCATGCTCTCGAAGAGGGGCGGCGAGACCTTCTTACCGGTCATGGCGACGCGGAAGGGTGCAAAGAAGCTGCCCGGCTTGAGCTCGGCGTCTGTTGCGGCCTGGCGGAACGTCGCTTCCAGGGCCTCAGCGTTGAACGGCTCAACCGTCTCCAGGACCGTGATGCCTTGCTCGAAGACGGCCAATGTGCCCGCAGCGTCCAGCTTCTTGCCGATGAGTTGCTTGGGCTCAGGATAGGTGATCTCGTCGGCGCTATTGAACGCCCAGTCGACCTGCTCGCCCGCGCCCTTGAGCACCTTGAGCCGCTCCTGGATCAACGGGACCAGCCCGGCAAGACGCGGATCGGCAGCAAGCGTCTCCTCATCAATGCCCAATTCCTCGCTCAGGAAAGGAATGAGCCGCTCCTGCAACTCCTCCACGTCCATGTCGCGGATGTAGACGCCGTTGAGCCATTCGAGCTTCTCATAGGGCAACGCAGCGGGCGATGAAGTCATGTCCTTCAGTTCAAAGCGCTCGATGACCTCATCGCGGGTGAAGACCTCGCGCTCGTCACCGAAGTTCCAACCGATGTTGACCAGGAAGTTGAACATGGCCTCGGGCAAATAGCCGGCCTCTTCAAACTCGTGGACCAGGGCCAGGTATTCCTTGCCTGCCACAACCTTCTTGCGCTTGCTCATCTTGCCCTTGCCGCTGGGATCAAGAATCACCGACATGTGGACGAACTCGGGCGGTGTCCAGCCAAAGGCGTCGTAGAGCATCTTGTGCAGCGGTGCGGACGGAAGCCACTCCTGGCCGCGCAGGATGTGGGTGATCTTCATCAAATGATCGTCCACAATCACCGCCAGATGGTAGGTCGGCATGCCGTCACTCTTGACCAGCACCGGATCGAGCACGCTGGCGCTCTCCACCTCGACATCGCCGCGCAGGAGATCGTGAACCACGGTTTTGCCGTCCAGGGGAGCAGCAAAACGCACGACCGAAGAACGCCCCTCTGCCTCGAAGGCGGCGCGTTCCTCATCGGTCAAGTAGCGATGACGGCGGTCGTAGCCCGGCGACTGACCGCGCGCTTGCTGCTCCTCGCGCATCTGAGTGAGTTCGTCACCTGTTGCATAGCAACGGTAGGCGTATCCACCGTCAATCAATTGCTGAGCATACTGCTGATAGACTTCCTTGCGTTCACTCTGCGTATAGGGGCCATACGGACCGCCGATGTCGGGACCTTCATCCCAGTCCAGACCCAACCAGCGCATCCCGGCCACCATGTTGTCCAGGCTTTCGGGGTTGTAGCGCTTCTGGTCCGTGTCCTCAATTCGCAGGATAAACTGGCCGCCGGTATGGCGGGCATAGAGCCAGGCAAAAAGGGCTGTGCGAAGGCTGCCCAGATGCAAGAAACCGGTGGGACTTGGCGCAAATCGGGTACGCGCAGGGGTCATGCTGTCACTCATCGCTGTTTCCTTGGTTTAAGCCGGATCCTAAATACGGACGAAAAAGATGGACGCAGATCGACTTGATCATCTGCGTCCAGACAGAAAGCCTACCACAGGGGAAACACACGGTCAACAATGGTTTGGCTGAACTCTCGGGACAAACAGGCAGCCTCGAGCGCACAGGTGTTTTTTGCCAATAACCGAACCTTTAGCCGGACATGAGCCGATTTGAGCCGAAAACATCCAGAAATTCCAAGCCTTGTTCGATCCTGGCCTATTATGGTATACATCACGATGCAGATTTTGACGCCATCACATCGACATCGACACCCTACGTCATCACACACGTCATCACCCAAGTCTGCATCCCGATCGTTTGACGGCAAGTAGAGACAATCGTTTCAAGGAGGCACCACACATGTACCTTAGTTTTCCCCGGCGCGCCCATCGGACACTCTCCCTCTGTCTTGTGGCTGTGCTAGCAATTCTGGCCCTATCAACCTCACCCGCATCGGCCGCAGATCCGCCGGCGAGTCTGACTATCGACGCAACGCCGACATCGATCGAGGCCGGCGGCATCACGACGTTTAAGGTCGTCCTCACCAATACCAGCGGCAGCCCGATGATGGATGTTGCCTTGCGTCTGACCCTGAACGGTTCAATCGACAAGGTCGATGCCAGACTCGTCAAGGACGAAACAGGTGAAATCCGGACTGACAAGATCCGCCGCCTAGAGAATACGATCGATTGGACCGGCGATATGAAGAAGGATGGCGTGCTCGCCATCGGCGTACGCGTCACAAGTGCGCTCATCAACGATGCGGGTCAGCCGGCAACAATCGTGCTGAACGGTGAGGCGGGCCCCAAGGGCGAGCCCCCCGTTATCGAGACCGATGAGTCAGTTGCAGTCACATTTCCTCAGCCCGTCGACCCCAATCAGATCGACTTCACCCAGGTGATCGAATATCTGGACGGCAACGATCTAGTCGTGGCAAGTGGGCCCGAAGTGGTTGCCAATCAGCGGGTCGACCTCACGCTGAACCTGGTCAACAATAGCGACAAACCGGTCTACAGCCTGCTGATCGACAGGCTACAGATGGAGACTACAAGCGCTGCCTCACTAGCGTCAGGTGAACCTACCTGTGCGTTCGAAGTAAGCCGGACGGGTATCACGCAAGGCCGTGGTTCCGCTGTGCCGCTTCAAGCGCTTGGTGAAGAGAAGGGCCGAAATGCCATCGCTGCATTTCTGGTCAAGACCGAGCCGGGCGAAACCAGCAAAGCCCGGATACGCGGCACAATTGTCGGTACGCCGGAGTGTGGGCTTATCGGCGAAGCAAGCGCCTACATGACCGCTGTCAGCCCCGGCGCAGATATCGCGGTTGAAGCGGCTTCTGTGGGTGAAACAGACGAGGCGGCCATGCAAGCCATTGCAGCCCCCAAACTGGCGTTCATCCAGAGTCTACTTGAACTGAACCCAAAATTGGGGCCGGCCATTCAGTTCCTCATTCTGCTCAGCGATTTCGGCGACGCGCCGGACAGCACAAACCATTTTCCTGCGACATCCATGGAAGCCTATCCAGGCATCAATGCAGACTTCCCCACCGTCTTTGACGCCACGACCGGCACGCCGCCCGGCCCCAAGCATCGCAACGGACGACCACTGCATCTGGGCAGCCTGGTCAGCCCGGAGTTGGTTGTGGATGCGGGTCCACGCAAGAACATCGATCCGCCGAATGATATCGCCGATCTGGACATACGAGATGACGGAATCGATCCCGGTACTCTCTCGTTCCAGCACTGCATTGCCACGAGTATTGATGTCGAGGTCACGCTAACACAGGTTGCCATTGATCACTTTGCCAAGACCGACAGCAGCGCCTTCCTCAACATCTGGCTTGACGGCAACCATGACGGAGATTGGGAGGATACAGAGCCTTGCGATGGCCTAAATGCCCGCGAGCATATCGTCATCGACCAGATCATCAACCCCTCGTCGCCGGGCACGATCATGCTCACCATCCCCACCGGCAACATCCCTGTCCCGCAGGGCGGCGAGAATGAGACCATGTGGCTACGCGCAACCCTCAGCGATGAGAAGTCGGTCAAGATCGACGCTGCGCAAACCTACGGCGACGGACGTGGACCGGCCACCGGCCTGCGCTGGGGCGAGACCGAAGACTACCTCTATGTACCGGGTGCTGCTGCCGCCGCGCCCGGCGGATTCGGTCCCGACCTGAGCATAACGGCTACGAGCAATCTGCAGACAGATTTGGCTGATGAAAGCGTTTCGGCGGCCGGAACGAGGAAGATCGCCGGCATGAACTTTCTGAAACTTCAGATCCGCAACCGAGGCGATCGGCTGTCATCCAGCGCTATTCTCGAGATTGAGATGGACCCATATCGGGGCATACCGCCGATCATCTCCACCGCTTGGACCGGATGTTTGACTTGCACAGTTGCATCAGCCGAGGGTTCACAGATAGACATGGCCGCCGGTCTCGCAAACAACTCACTGCCTTTCAGAGAATCCTGTGAAGGATCCGACTGTCGCCTCGTAGTCAGTCTTGGCGACGTGCGACCCAGTGAGGGAGGCTCAATCCTGCTCGGCTGGCCCAACGACGACCCCGAAAACGCAGACGTTCAATTCTCAACAAGTGTCATCAGCCCCGGCGATGTGAACGAGGGAAACAATACATCGGCGAGCACGGCCATTCGCCTACAACAAGTTCCGTTCATCACCAGCCCGCCGCCCGGCACACTTGGGTGGACAGGCTGCCTCACCTGCACCTACGCCTTCAAAGGGTTTGGAAACCCGAACTCGACGATGACCCTTTCGTCCACCGCCTTCAAATCCGGTAGTGTCAATGTGGCCACCGATGAGGCAGGCTTCTGGCAAACAGATGTCGCGCTGAACGACGGCACTCACGAAGTTACGCTAACGGATGCTTCTGCAAGCGCTGCGGATGCAGAGAGCGCCAACTTCAACATCGGCATGCCGCCGGTCATCCTCTCTGTCGACTCGTCCTTGTCCTGGGATCCCGCCAGCTTCGGCGTGCGCAAATATGGCGACGCAGCGGTCCAATCCTCAGCCGTCAGCGAAAGCGATGATTCGTGCGGCCCATGGCAATTCATGGACGCCGATGGACGCGCCGATCTGAATGGATGGAAGATACCGATCCGGCCCGGTAGCAGCCACGAACTCGGCCTGGACCTGATTTGCGACGGCCAAGCAGGAGCCACGCTCAACTGGATCGATGTTCTGAGTTGGGACTTCAAAGATGATGACGGCGATGGACATTACACTGCAATCGTCAATACCCCCGAGTTGGATGGCGAAGTCGAGGTCAACCTGACGGTTACCTGCGGTGAGAACGAAGCAACCTACAGCGGCTTCCTGATTCCGATCGACCCGGCCACGGTAGTCAATGCCGAGACCGGGACCCCGTTGGAGAACGTTGCAGTCACGCTCTGGCAGCGCAATACCAATGATGCCGGTCCGAGACTGGCCCCGTGGGAAGCCCAGGCGTTCGGGCAAGCCAACCCGCAGCTGACCGACGTCGAGGGACAGTTTAGCTTCCTCACACCGTCCGGCGGGTACGGCCTGACGGCGCAGATCGACGGCTTCCAGCCCTTCCGGTTCGGCCCGCTGCGCTCACAGGGCGTCTTTGTCCCCGGCCGCACCTACGCGATGATGCCGGTCCAATCCGGCGGCCGCACAGCCGAAGTACGCATCACCGAGGATGGCTTTGATCCGCCCTATCTTGAGATCGAGCCGGGCACAACCGTGGAATGGCTCAACGTGAGCCTCGATGTGGCAACCACCTTCAGTGAAACGCCGGAAGGCATCGCCGCCGCAGCCACAGCCAAACAGTGGGATTCGGGCCTCCTGCCCACTGGCGAGACCGCCCGGGTGACGTTCGTAGAGGAAGGGTCGTTCACCTATGTGAACGCAGCCGATTCGTCCAGCCAGGGCGCCATCATCGTGAAGACCAAGGAGCCTGTGGACAATAGCGTACGGGTCTATCTGCCGACGATCATTCGCTAGAATCCTTGGCTGCATAGCATCGCAGATTCGACGACCAGAACGAAGGGCCCCCGGTTTCCTGATCTGGAAACCGGGGGCTCTTCGGTATTACCGTAGCGGTTCTGTTTGTAGTCACCGCTTTAGCGGTCCGAACGACTGAAGCCGTCACTACGAACCCAATTGCGGAGAATCGCTTCGCTTGATGTACTTGGATAGGCAAACCCACCCTACGATACAGCATCCTCGTGCAGCCTGCTTGCGCCGGCATACTCGGTACTGTCAGGCTCCTGCTCGGATAGTTGACCGACATGCTTGCGCACTTCCATACTCAAGCGACCGAAATGTTCGCTGCCGGTCATGTCGATCCGTCGGGGTCTGGGTAGGTCGATGGGCACCTGTGCGATAACGCGGGCGGGCCGTTCGCTGAGGATGATCACCCGATCGGCCAGAAAGACGGCCTCGGGGATGCTGTGGGTCACCATGAAGACGGTCTTGGTCTGGAGGCGCTGAATGCGCAGCAATTCCAGGTTGAGCCGTTCACGAGTCAGCGCATCCAGCGCACCAAAAGGCTCATCCATTAACAGCAGCCGGGGATTCTGCAAGAGCGTCCTGGCCAATACGACCCGTTGGTTCATGCCACCGGAAAGCTGCTTTGGATATGCGTCTTCGAATCCATCCAGACCCACCAGCCTCAATAGCTCGCAGGCCTGCCGCCGATCATCGACAGTCACAGAGCCGCCTTGCACCTCTACCGGCAACAGTACATTTTCGACCACCGTGCGCCACGGCATCAGATTGGTCGACTGGAAGATGAACCCAATGTCGGTCTGGGGAGCGGTCAGGCGCTCCTGATCGAACCAGACAGTCCCCTCATCAGCAGGCGTCAATCCGCCGATGATGCGCAGAAGCGTACTTTTGCCGGAGCCGCTGGGTCCCAGCAGGCAGACAAACTCGCCTGCGTCGATGCTGAAATTGATCGACTGCAACGTCACCAGCGGCTGGTCCGTATCGGTAAATGTCTTGCTGACGTTGTCGACGACGAGAAGTGGGTATGACATTGCCTATTCAGTCGCCCCAAACGACGGCAGGAATTCGTTGGTAAACAGCTCATCGCCATCGACCAACGTGTCGACCAGGCCGATGCGTTGCATGAAGGCTGCGACCTCCTGCCAGTCGACCGACTCTGTTTCACCCAGATCGCTGCCGACCGCCGGCGTCCAGTATGCCAGCGACGCATCGAAGATCGCCCGATTGGCCAGTGCATTCTCTCCACCCGCCTCGGGCACGAAGCCCAGCGAAATGTCGAACGCCTCGTCCGGATTGGCCAATGTGTATTCGATGGCTCTGGCTGTAGCGCGCACCATGCGTGCCACAAGCTCGGGGTTGTCAGAAATCGTCGCCTCGTTGGTCACAAGGCCGTTGGCGGGGATATGCATGTAGTCGTCCAACTCAATCTTGTTGGTCGGCATACCCTCCAGTCGCCAGCACGATCGGCCCATTGACGCCATAGTCGACCGCGGCATCGACCGAGCCCTGGCTGACGGCGGCGGCCTGGGTGAAGCCGATGCTCTCTAGTTTGACATCCTCCTCGGTCAGTCCACCGGCCTCGAGAATGCCGCGATAGGCGACATAGCTGGCCCCATACGGCCCCGGGATACCCACAGTCGTGCCGGCCAGATCGGCGGGCTGGGTGATGCCTGCATCCTGCTTGGAGAAGATCACCACCGGATAGCGGGAGAACCAGTTCATCACGTAGCGCACGGGCAGCCCCTGGGCACGGCCCAGCACGACTTGATCACCACTGCCGATCATGAACTGGCTTTCGTTCACGCCGACGAATTTGAGGTAATCATTTTCAAATCCGTAGTCCAAGGCCAGATCAATGCCTTCGTCGGCATAAAACCCCTGTTCGATCCCCAAGTAGAAGGGTGCAAATTGGACGCTGGGGATAAATCCAACGCCGAGGTTGACTGGTGTCAGATTTGCCGACGAGAGATCTTCAGCGACTACAGGGTCACCGCTGATTTCGCCGGCAGTTTCCCCAGCTGTAGTTTCCTCGGTAGCCGGCGTTGCTGGTCACACAGCCGGCGACCAATAGAGCAGAGAGCAGAGAAAGATCATTACACGCATGGCATGGCCGAAGATCGAACGGTTTAACATGGATGCACGCTTTCTAGAGTATTAGTTGATGAGTCTACTGCAAAAACCCTTTTTCGCCACAGATTCACACAGATGAAAAAGGATAAGTACACAGATGAGTACCGGGATACTTCTGGACATCTGTGAAATCTGTGAAAATCAGGCCTTTATCCGTGTGAATCTGTGAGCAATTTGCTAGCCCCACTTTGCATCAGTCTCATCTGTCGGTCAGATGTTCGACTCATCGTTGCCAACGCAGACAGTAGCTCTCGAGCAGTGAGACAGAAATATAGAGCACCTGGGCAATGACGATCAGGCTGATAATCGCCACAAACATGAGCGGCGTATCGAGCACGCCGCGCGCAAGGTTGATCAGAAAGCCAAGCCCTACATCAGCGCCGACAAACTCGCCGACCACGGCGCCGACGACGGCCAGAATCACGCTTAACTTGAGACCGCCAAAGATGACCGGCAGCGCAGCCGGCAGTTCCAACAAGACGAAAGATCTGCCAACGGGAGGCGCGCAGGCTACGCATCAGATCGTGAAGATCCGGATCGACGTTGCGAATGCCGACGATGGTGCTGATCAGCGTCGGGAAGAAGGCGATGAGCGCACAGACCAGCACTTTGCTGGTCAAGCCGCTGCCAAACCAGATGACCAGCAACGGAGCCAAGGCCACGATCGGGATGCTCTGGCTTGCCACAATGTAGGGAGCCAGCAAGCGATCAACCATCCGATTCTTGCCGAGGATATAGCCGAGCACCAACGCAGTACTCAGCCCAAACAGCAAACCCAGCCCGATCTCGATCAGTGTGATCGACGTATGACGCCAGAGTGTGCCGTCGGTCAAAACCGATCTGAAACTTGGCCAGGACCACAGCCGGTCTCGGCAAAATGAAGGCCGGATAGTCACGCCAGCGAACCAGAAGATCCCATAGCAGCAACCCGGCCATCAGGACCACCGGCACCAGAGATGCTCGATATGATCGACAATCCACGTCTCGATCTGCTTCGCTCGATGACCGGCTGCGACAGACCGCTTCCGATCGAGCTTGATGAATCTACATTTGAGGGCCTGCCAGCATCGGTAACCATGTATTGTCCTAATAATCACTACAAAATAATCACTACAAAAAAGAAACCCGAAATCGATCAGTCGATTTCGGGACAATCATGCGCAGGAGCAACATCCTCAAGATGACGTTGTTCGTTGAAGCAGGCGACCTTTCGCCTGTCCAACAGCTACATCAGCATGGCTTCCGATGACTTTGTCATGTCATGCTACATCACGTTATTCGGTCTCTGCCTCTCGTTTGCGGCGCAGATGCAGCCAATCAAAAACCCGAAGTATCGCCGGCAAGACCGGCGGACTTCGGGCGTCATGAGCGTGCAAGTGGTAGCCAAAACAGACATGACCGGCTAGTTCGCCATCAGGTCGATGCACTCTATCCTTCTCCTATCCGGACTATACCGTCGGCGTCGGAATTGCTTGCGCTCACCGATCTCCTGCGAAAGCGGCATATTGCACCATTGCGATGTTTTCCGCTTCGCTCGCGGGCTTACCGTTTCAGACAGTCATACATCTGCCACATGGAACCGGATCACCGCCGGTCGGGAATTGGATATCACTCCTCACCCTGCCCCGAAGGTACGTTATTCTGTTGTTAAATCAGAGTATAGCGACGGCTATGTTGGCGGTCAAGTGAGCGGCCACACGTTTGCTCAACCATTGGACTCGAACAATCGGCTGTTCGACTTGCCACTCAGTCCATCTATTGTCACTCGTCCAACTCATCCTCGGACTCAACGAACTTGAGTTTTCCACATCAGGCTCTGCTATCAATGATACCTGATGCGAGTTCCCGCTCGTTTGCTGTTCTGATCCGGCGCTGTTCACCACATCAGAGACGATATCAGAGACAACGGAGACAGTGTGGTCGACATAGGCGTGCCGTCGGGCAGGAAGGTCTTGCCATCCAGATACCCGGTCTTGCCGGTGTGGGTCATCGGGCCCATCTCGATATTGGTGATGCGTCCCTGACGCCTTGGCACGATTGAATTCAGATGTAGCAAAGATCGGCCAGCGTCCGGGCGCTAGATAGTTCATCATCAGCACTTTGTCGGTGCTTCCGCTAAGGTGATAGACATGATCGGCGGCCAGGAGACCCTGGTCGCTGCCGAAAAGCCCGCCCAGGGAGATGACACAGATGGGGCCGCGCACCCATTCGCGCAAATAGGTTGTGGCGCCCACAGCCATCTGGCCAGCCCCACTGTAACCGATGATGAAGATCGGCGTATCACGAGTCCGTCGGGTAGTCATAGCGCATCAGATCCATGCAAAATCACCTCGGCCGTTGCCTGATTGTAGATGGGCCCATAGCGATGGTCCAGAGAGATCAGGCATTGAAAGGTGTTGCGTACATTGATGAGCATGCCGGCCAGCGCGGGGCCATCGAGTTTGCGGCGCAATGCCCAGCGCCATAGGCGGCCAAAAAAGGGCTGGCCGGTCAAGGCCAAATTGTTGACGGAGTAGGGGAAGATGTCATCAATGATCACGGCATTGGGCAGTGCAACGGAAAGGTGGCGCAGAAAATCCTGCTCTCGATAGCTCAAGGTTTGACCGCTGACCCGGCCAATGCCCGACAAGAAATATGACGTACGCACGGGCATCCGGCGGCACTTTGCGAATGAAGCCATCCGAGGGCAGATTGTCGTCGTAGATCTTGTCGCCAAACCACCCTGCCCACCAGCCCAATGTCTCAAACGGCGAAAAGGCGGCCCAGATAAACAGGCCCAAAAAGACGAGCCCCAATATCGCCAAGACCGGCGTAAAGACCGACCCCATGCTACTCCTCTCCCGCGCTTTTCTTATCGGTCACTTCCGGTTTGCCGCTTTCCGCTGATCCATCCGTTTGATCCGACCGGGTCTCGTCCCGTAATTCGCTGCTGGACCGGTCCAGCGCCCTGCCCATTTCTTCAAGCCGCTGACGGATCTCAACCAGACCATTTTGGCTGACTCGATCTCGCCACTGCTCAATATTCTGGAGAATGTCGGAGGCATGCCGTAGCTGCGGAACGTCCTCCATGTTGAACGTCAGCGGATTGCCGGCCACCCTGCGTTCAATCCAATGGCCCAAAGCATAGACCGGACGGCCGATACTGCGTCGAAAGAGTATGAGCAACAGCCAGCCCAGTCCGCTGGTCACAATGGCCTGCCACCATTCGATACCGGTGCCCACGCGGACTGCAATGATGATGGCCAACATGCTCCACAACGTGAGCAGCACTGCAAAACCATTGCCGAGAAAGGGGATGAGTTCAAAAAAGGCCAACAGCTGAGGAGCGTAGGCCAGGCCCACGGCCGCAGCCACAGCAACGAACTGTTGATTTGCGCCGAAAATGTAAGTACTGACCAGCCAGACTGTGATCGACCAGAGGACGAAACCGACCATCTGACTGACTGTCGAAATACCCAGCGCCAACACAAATCGACGCGGGCGCACGCGATTGACGAGCAATACAACGCTCTGGCCTGAAGCGCCGGATATGCTGGCCAATGCCACGACCGTCAATGCAAAGTAGATCCCTTGCGGCGAGAGTTGAACAGCCTCATAGACCGCCGGATTCAGTCGCATCGCTTGGCGAATCATCTCTCGGAGAGTGGCAAGTTCGGCTAAACCCATCTATTGTCCAATTTCGATATGCGTTAACATCGGTATTCGTTGACAATCGTCCAAAGATCTAGCCTAAATGGCTTCGTCCCAAACAGTATCGCATACTCTATCGGCTCTGCTCAAACTACCTGCGTTGAGAGTCCCTGCAATTGAGGCTGGCAGAATCCGGCCGCTGATGCGCCTGAATCAGCAGCGCACAGGGGTGGAAATCAGGTTCGGGGCAAATGGCGCGGACGCCTCACCCTGCCGGGCGCTTGAGGCGCCCGGCGGTCCCTCTCCAATTTTTGGAGAGGGACGCGTAGCCTCCATCCAGGAGGCGAAGCAGGGTGAGGCGAAGCAGGGTGAGGCGGGAGGAAGCAGGGTGAGGCAAAGCAGGGTGAGGCAAACCCGCCCCGACTATAACATGCACCCCTCCACAGATTCGAAATTGCAGAGCGACCGCCAGTACGATATACTTTGCGCGAGCATATCGGACTCGATTACCACTCCTCAAGGGCATGCCCACATGGACACACTTCGATCATCACGCCCACTCGCATATTTCGTCGGAATCGCCATGATTGTTGGCGGCCTTGCGATGGCAACGTGGGCGATCATCAACGTCCCAGCAGCTTCGACGCCAAACGCCACCTCGGCTGTCGAGGAGCAGGCGATTGGAGCCGAAAACGGTTCCGAAACCGACCAGACTGCATCAACGGGCGGCGAATCGGCCGGCGAGACAGGTCAAACAGACGCCGAAGCCGTTGCCAATGAAGAGAACGACAGCACAGCAAACGCATCAACTGACGAGGTGTCGCAATCCCCAGGGCCGGAACAGTTGCTTCTGATCAAATTAGATCCGTCAGCGCGTGTCTCCCTGGGCGATCTGGTTGACGCACTGGCCATCGCTAATTCTGCGTTTATCACCGACAGCAGCCAAATCACGACGACGACAACCAAAGAGCCGATCACATTGCAGCTCGGCATCGACGCCACAGGCAGTCGTCCGGTGTACGAGCAGCTCTACGTGCCTGCCACACGCTTTGATACAATCGACCCGGGAATCCGATGGGTTGAGCTGAAGAATGCCTGGAGCGGTCGCAACCGCGACGTCGATGCGGTGGTTGTACTCACTGACACGTTGCCGGCACTGACTCAATTGCTCGGCGAACCGGATGACTCGGTTTCCGGCGTTGCCACCACTGCCGATGCCATTGAGGCGGCATGGAACGTGTCGCCAACGTTGACGATTCTACCCTTCGACCAACTAGAGCCGAGCCTGACGGTATTGGCAATCGATGGCCAAAACCCAATTGAAAACGCCAACAACTTCAATGCCGACGACTACCCACTGGTTACGACCATCTACGCATACGAAGACGCGGCAACGCCTCAGGAGTCGTCCCTGGTGGGTGAGTTCTTGGCCGAACTGCCGGAAGGCAATCGCCTGGAAGAGCGTCTGACCGTCATCGCGATGACCGGCGTCACAGCCATGGTGCGCGGGACGGCAGCCAAGATGGATGAGTTCGGGCCAGAGTGGGGCGCAGAGATCGTCGGCCCGGAGCTTTCCAGTGCAGATATCACCCACATCAGCAATGAAGTGCCGTTCGTGGAGGATTGCAAGACCAACACGGATCCAAACAATCTCACCTTCTGTAGCCATCCCGACTACATGGCGGCGCTGGAGAAGACCGGCGTCGACATCATTGGGCTGACCGGCAATCATCTGAATGACTATGGCTATGACGACGCCATCTACTCCCTAGAACTCTACGAGGAATTGGGGTTGCCCGTCTACGGCGGTGGCGAAGACAGGGAATCGGCCAGGAAGCCGTTGCTGATGGAACACAACGGCAACAAGTTGGCATTTCTGGGGGCCAACAGCTTCGGCCCGCGCTTTGCCTGGTCGACAGAGTATTATCCCGGCAGCGCTGAATTTGATTTGAATTTCATGTCCGCCACGATTCGAAATATCAAGGAAAGGGAATTGGCGAACGTAGTGCTTACTGAACTTCAGTATCAGGAACGCTATGATGTTGTTCCCCTGGCTCAGCAGCGCGACGATTTCAACGCTTTGGTGCGCACCGGTTCGGACATCGTTACCGGTGTGCAAAGTCACGTTCCCCAGGCCGTTGAATTTACCGATGGGAATCTCATTCTCTACGGTCTGGGCAATCTCTTCTTCGACCAGATGTGGGAGGAGGAGACCCGTGAGGGAATCATCGCCAAACATACGATCTATGACAACCGTCACATCAGTACCCAATTGCTGACAACCATGTTGCATGACTTTGGCCAGCCCCAGTGGGCAACGCCCGAGGAAAACGAGCGCATTCTGAGTCGCGTCTTCGAGGCCAGCTACTGGGAATATTGAGTACGGCTTCTTGCTGCGCAGGCACAAAATGCGTATACTGAACCGCCGAGACTTCAGCCGAGCTCATCCGATGTGCTCGGCTGATCTTTGTGATTGTAATCCCTAATAGAATTTCTGTAGAGGTGCTGTGTAATGGCTAAATACGCCAAACCCAAAAAGTCGAAATCCCCCAGTAGCAAGCGTTCTCTGACTCCCTGGATCATTGGCGCAGGCGTGCTGTTCATCCTCTTGATCGTACTGGCTGTCGTTCTCAACGAACGGGGTACATCCGCGACGATCGAACCGCCCGCAGTTGAGGATGCCTGGCTCAACCGTGCCCAATTGGGCAATCCTGAGGCGACCGTCACAGTGCAAGCCTGGGAAGATTTCCTCTGCCCGGCCTGTGGAGAATGGGCGCGAACAATCGAACCAAGACTGGTCGCCGAGTATGTCGAAACCGGAGACGTGATCCTCGAATTCAGGCAGTTCCCGTTGCAGATGCACGCTCCCGGCGCAGCCATGGGCGCACAAGCCAGCGAATGCGCTGCGGACCAGGGCGCGTTCTGGCCCTATCACGACCGCCTCTTTGCCGAGGCGGCCAGCCGTGGCCAGGCCGGTTTCCAACTGGAACGACTGGTCGACTATGCGGGCGACCTGAGATCTAGATGAGGGCGAATTTCGCGATTGTATGATCAGTCAGAAATACCGGACTGCCGTCGACGCATCAGTCAGCGAAGCCATCAGCCTGGGGCTGAACAGCACGCCCTCAGTGTTGATCAACGGGCAGCCTGCAGATCCATTCGACTACAATGCGATCAAGGCGGAAATTGACCGATTGCTCGCCGAGTCGGGCAGCTAAATTACAATGGCATCAGCGTCAAACTGGCTTGAACGGTACGGCCTATATGTTGCCCTGCTGACGGCATGGATCGCCATGATGGGCAGCCTCTTCTTCAGCGAAGTTGCCGGCTATATTCCCTGCACACTCTGCTGGTATCAGCGCATTCTCATGTATCCGTTGGCAGGCATCATAGCCATCGGGCTGCTTCGGCGTGACCGGGGTCTGCCCTACTACGTCCTGCCTTTTTCGCTACTGGGCATCGTCTTTGCGACCTACCACTACCTATTGCAGAAAACGGATCTCTTTGGAACCAGCATCTGTAAGGTCGGCGTTCCCTGTACATCGATGTGGATCAACTGGTTTGGCTTCATCACCATCCCGTTTTTGGCGCTGATTGCCTTCATCATCATCACATTGATGGCGCTGATCGTGGCTCAGGCTGAACCTGACGAATCCGATGACTTTGAAGATGATGCAACGAATAGTAGCCAAGAAGAAACGCCTTGGAGGCCGGTGGCAGCGATCATTCTCGCCGTTGTCGGCATCTATCTCATTGCGTCTCTGCTAGCAGGCATGGGCGAAACAAATGAAGCCGATACGGAATCGCATACGCCGAGCGTCATCGCTGACGTCTCCTCCGAAATCGATCAGGATACGAACCTTCAAGAGGCCGTCGTGGCAGATAGTGCGGCCATCGACGGAGCGACACTCTACCAGCAAGCGTGCGCAGCCTGCCATGGCGCACAACTGGAAGGTGTAGAGGGATTGGGCAACACATTGGCCCCGTCGGAATTCGTCACAGAACGCAACGATGATGAGATGCTTGCCTTCATCCGTGCGGGTCGCGGCCTGGACGATCCGGACAATACCAGCGGATTGGTCATGCCGGAGAGCGGCGGCCGACCGGATCTCAACGACGCCCAGATGTTGTCCATCATTCAACACATGCGAACAGAACAGCCAGATACGGAATGATCCTTATGGGCAGAGAAACGAACCTTGCCAGGTGGATGCTCAACATCCTGTTTGTCATGGGACTCGTCTTCGGCTATGGGTCGATGGTCAGTCCGATACTCCATGCCCAGAACACGTCAGGAATCAGCTCGCCCTCGTCCGGCTCGTCCATCTCCGGCGATGTGCCGGTCATGGGCACGGCTGTGATCGATCCTTTTCAGAAGTACGAACTCTATTACAAGCTCGAACCAAGCGGTGACGATGCCTACATCTACTTCACAGGCGGCACGTCGCCTGTCGTCAACGGGCAGTTGGGCACCCTAAACGCGGCGGCATTTGGGCCCGGCATCTACACGCTACGGCTGCGCGTGGTCAAACTCGACGGCAACTATGCCGAGTTCTTCGCACCCAACGTCAGCATCAATCAAGGCCCGGTGGAGCCAACGGCCTCACCAACATCCGATCAGCCAACAGCCACGCCGATACCGACGGCGACCTTCACGCCCGCGCCACAGCCCACGCCCGTGGTAGGGGATGTGGCCCAGCCTGAGTTGGACGCGCCGCTGGTGCCGTCACCAACGCCCACGTCCGCAACCGATGAATCCCTGGCCATCATCGTCGATCCGGTTCAGCCGGACGCCGGCGCGGCAGGAGCCATCAATGCATCGCCGGAAGAGGAGGCCTCCGGCAGCCTCACCCGCGAAATCGGCGAGGCGTTGGCATTGGATCGCCTGAGCGAGCAGTTCTTCCGCGGCGTTCGCCTCAGCGCCTCGATCTTCTTCATTGTTTTGGCCTTCTATGTCGGCAAAGCATTGTTGCGCTGGGCACGAGCAAGACAGTAGCAGCGAGCGAGACTCTGTGCTAGAATAGATGGCCTCATCCAGACAGATCACGGATGCGGCGGAGCAGGCGGATTGTTGCTGACCTTCTTTTCGTTGAAAGAAATCAAGCTCTCTGCTCCATTTCGGCCAACCGGATGAAGAACGGGCAACGCAACCCACCGCGAATTGCCCGGTTTTCGCGCCCCTTGAGCATAAATTATGTCAACCACAAAGATCATTGTCGGTCTCGGGAATCCGGGTTCACGCTATGTTTACAATCGGCACAACATCGGCTTTCAATGTGTCGATCTCTTCGCTGAACGGCACAAGATCGACGTCAACAAGATGCAACTCAAGGCCCGGACCGGCGACGGCTGGGTCCAGAAACGCACCTCGCCGCTGGACATACTCTCCGGCTCGCCACCGCAAATGCAGCGCCAGAAAGTGCTTCTGGTCAAGCCGTTAACCTACATGAACCTCAGTGGCGAGTCAGTCGGACCGCTGATGCGCTACTACGATGTCGAACCCGAGGATCTAATCGTCGTACACGATGATCTCGATCTGGATTCCGGAAAGCTGCGTCTGCGCAGTAACGGCGGATCGGGCGGACAGAACGGCATCAAGTCGATCATCCAACATCTGGGCACGCCCGATTTCGCACGCGTACGCGTCGGCATCGGCCGCCCTCCCGGACGCATGGACCCGGCAACCTACGTACTCAAGAACTTCACGGAGGATGAAGAGAGCGACTTCGGTCCGCTACGCCAGACCATCTTGGATGCCCTGGAATGTTGGCTCTTTGAAGGCATTGATGCGACCATGAATCGATATAACTAACAGAATGGTCAACGTTCAATGATCAATTGTCAATTGTCAATGATCTGGTTGCGCGCCCATTGACAGTTGGCAATTGACAATTCACCGTTGACAATTACCATGCACATACAACGAATGAATGGTCAACGTTCAATGATCGATTGTCAATTGTCAATGATCTGGTTGCGCGCCCATTGACAGTTGGCAATTGACAATTCACTATTGACAATTACCATGCACATACAACGAATGAATGGTCAACGTTCAATGAATGATGAATGTAATGATCTGGTCAACGTTCAATGATTCGATTGTCAATTACCGCCTCAACTGAATGCTGGTAATGTGACGAATCCATAATGACAATGTATGGTCAATAATGACGAATTCAATTGAATGACTAATTACGCATGACATGCAATGACATGACATGAATGAATGAATGAATGAATGAATGGTCAACGTTCAATGATCGATTGTCAATTGTCAATGATCTGGTTGCGCATCTATTGACAGTTGGCAATTGACAATTCACTATTGACAATTGCCATGCACATACAACGAATGAATGGTCAACGTTCAATGATCGATTGTCAATGATCTGGTTGCGCATCCATTGACAGTTGGCAATTGACAATTCACTATTGACAATTACCATGCACATACCCGGCCTACTCAATCTTCTCAAAAACCTCCCCGCCTATCGTGCCCTGCTGACGGAGACGCCGTCGGAACCGCAGGCGCTATTGACGTCGGCGCGCGCCTATGTGGTGGCCGGGCTGCGACAGCACAGCGATCGGCCGCTCATTCTGTTGACTGCGCGCAGCGAGATGGCCAACCAGCTTGTGGCTCAGCTCGAAAGCTGGCTACCGGCTCCAGAGGACGGCGGGCCGCCGGTCTATCTCTTTTCGGAGCCGGACGCGCTGCCCTACGAGCGCATTCCCTGGAGCGGGATCACCCGCCAACGCCGCATGACGACGCTGGCCGCGCTCCAGAGCAGATCGGGCGTGCCGCCGATTGTTGTGGCCAGCGCACGCGCACTCATGCAGAAGACGCTGCCCCCGAAAGAGCTGCGGATGGCCCTGCGCCCTATTCACGTGGGCGGCATCGTGCGGCTGGAGCAGATGGCCGTCAACTGGGCGCAGACCGGCTACAATCCGGCCGAGGTCGTCGAGGAACCGGGATCTTTCGCCCGTCGCGGCGGCATCGTGGACATCTGGCCGCCCAATATGCCACACCCGGTGCGCATCGATCTCTTCGGCGACGAGGTCGACAGTCTACGCATCTTTGACCCTGCCACCCAACGCACCTTGCGCAGCGTCAATTCGGTCGAGATCGGACCCGGCGGCGAGGCGTTGAGCAAATACGGTCCGGCCATACTGACGCGTTTGGGCATCCAGGGCACGACATTGAACGCCCCTGAGAACCTCTCCGGCGGGGCAGACGCCTCCCCGCTTCAGGACTCCAATCTGATTTTGGCCATCCGCGAGGAACTGCGGCTCGAGGTCGAACGGCTCAGCCAGGGACAGAGCTTCCACGGCATCGAATGGTATCTGCCTTATGTCTACGACAAGCCGGCCAGTCTGCTGGACTACGCCCTTGATGAGACGCGGGACGGAGCCCAGGGTGGCGCAACGCTTGTCATCGACGACGCAGCCGAGTTAATGGCCACAGTCGCCGACCTGGAAGCCCAGGCGGAAAGCCAGCGCGAAGAGTTGGAACGCGGCGGGGAGTTGCCCCGTCACTTTGCGCCCAACTATTTCGGCGTCGAAGAACTACGCCAACACCTTCTGGACGCTGCCCCGCTGCTGCTCGGCTTCGGCGATCTATACGGCAAATCGGCGGCAGCCAACACCGAGCTGGCCCGCAGCTTCGTGCCCGGCCCGCGCTACGGCGGCAAGACCAAAGAGATCGCCGCGTGACCTGGCCAACCTGCATAGCGAAGCCCAGCGTCTCGTCCTGGCCACACGACAGGCAGCTCGCATCCAGGAACTGCTCGGCGAGCGCGACATCATCGCTCACGTCCAGAGTGACGTTACGGCAACGCCAAAGCCCAGCAGCGTCACCCTGGTCCAAGGCGTCTACAGCGAGGGATTCGTGATTCGGGGATTGGAGGGTAAGGGATTAGGGATCGGGGATCAAGGATTTGGGGATGGACAGAAGCACCCAGTCACCGATCCCCAATCCCCAGTCACCAGCCTCCACTTCTACACCGACACCGAACTGTTCGGCTGGAGCAAACCTCAGGCGAGACGACGACGCCAGACTCAGAGTTCGGTTGCGCCGGAGATCTTCTTTGCCGATGTGAAGCCGGGCGACTTCGTGGTGCATATCGAGCATGGCGTCGGCAAGTATGAGGGGCTGGCCAAGATGGAGGTAGGCGGGCTTGAGCGCGAGTATCTGCGCGTGAGCTATGCCAAGAGCGACAAGCTCTACGTGCCCGTGCATCAGGCCGACCGTCTGAGCCGCTACGTGGGCGCAGGAGACAGCAAGCCGCCCATCACGCGCCTGGGCACGGCAGACTGGCAGACGGTCAAGGAGCGGGCCAAACGCGCCGTTGCCGAGATTGCCGACGATCTGCTCAAGCTCTATGCCGAGCGCGAGACGGTGACCGGCCACGCCTACAGCCCCGACGGCCCCTGGCAGGAGGAGCTTGAAGCCAACTTCCCCTTCCAGGAGACCGAAGACCAGCTCACGGCCATCGATGCCGTCAAGAACGACATGGAGTCGGACCAGCCCATGGATCGGCTGATCTGCGGCGATGTCGGCTATGGCAAGACTGAGGTGGCCGTGCGCGCGGCGTTCAAAGCCATCATGGACGGCAAGCAGGTCGCCGTGCTGGTGCCGACCACGGTCCTCGCCCAGCAACATTACCGCACATTTAGCCAACGACTACGCAGCTTCCCCATCCGAGTCGAGATGCTGAGCCGCTTCCGCACCCCTGCCCAGCAGAAAAAGATCGTCGAGGGGCTGCGCACAGGGTCGGTCGACCTGGTCGTCGGCACCCACAGCCTGCTGGGACGCGGCCTGGAGTTCAAAGACCTGAGTATGCTGGTCATTGACGAGGAGCAGCGCTTCGGCGTGGCACAGAAGGAGCAGCTCAAGCAGCTGCGCACCGAGGTCGACGTGCTCACTCTGAGCGCCACCCCCATCCCGCGCACACTGCACATGAGCCTGAGCGGCATCCGTGACATGAGCACCATCAACACGCCGCCCAAGGAGCGTCTGCCGGTCCACACCGTCCTCTCCGAATATGACGACGTGCTCGTGCGCCAGGCCATCCAGCGCGAGCTGAACCACCAGGGCCAGGTCTTCTTCGTCCACAACCGGGTGCGCGGCATCCGCGTGCTGGCCGAGCGTATCCAGCGTCTGGTGCCCGACGCCAGCGTCGCCGTCGGTCACGGCCAGATGGGCGAACGCGAGCTGGAGGACACGATGATGCAGTTCGCCGACGGCGAGGTCGACGTGCTGGTCTGCACGACCATCATCGAGAACGGACTCGATATCCCCAACGCCAACACCATTATCATCAACCGCTCAGACAAACTGGGCCTGGCCCAGCTCTACCAACTGCGCGGACGGGTCGGCCGCAGTTCGCGCCGGGGCTACTGCTATCTGCTCTACGACAAAAACATGCCGTTGAGCTTTGACGCCCGCCGGCGCCTCTCGGCCATCATGGAGAGCAGCGAAGAGTTGGGGGCCGGTTTCCGCATCGCCATGCGCGATCTGGAGATTCGCGGCGCAGGCGATCTGCTGGGCGCGCGCCAGCACGGCCAGATCGACAGCGTCGGCTTCGACCTCTACACGCGCCTGTTGGCTCAGGCCATCAACGAGGCGCAGCGAAAGAAGGATGTATTTGACAAGGCGGTGAGTGAGGGGCGAGGGGCGGGAGGCGAGGGGCGTGCTTCGACAGGCTCAGCAGACGGGGCGGGGGGCAAGGAGACTATCGCCACCCCACAACCCGACAGCCCCACAACCCCACAGCCCCACGAGGCCTACCATTCCACCGACACCGCCTTCGACATCAACGATCCGCTGGCTGCCCCGGTTACGCTGGATCTGCCTGTCGACGCCAAGATTCCGACCTACTACATCGAGGACGAGGATCTGCGATTGCAGATCTACCGCCGCGTGGCCGGCCTGACCAGCACCGAAGCCATCGACGAAATGCGGCGTGAGCTCATCGACCGCTTCGGCATCGTCGAAGAGACAAAGTCGATTCCCGAGGAGTTGGAGACCCTGCTCTTCCAGATCCGGGTCAAGATGCTGGCCCAGGCCGCGGGCGTGCAGAACATCGGCCGCGAGCTGGATCAATTGGTGGTGCGCAGCGAATCGCTGGAGAACATGAACCGCAAGGCCATGCAGCGGCGCTTGCAGATGGGCCTGGGCCACCTGGAGGATGACAATTTCATCCCCGAAGAGGCCGCCCGCGTGGCGAGACGCGCCATCTATCTGCCGGTGGATGAGGCGGGCAGGTGGCGCATGGCGCTGATCCGGACGCTGGAGATCATGGCGTTTGGGTGATGCACAAAGTCACCAGCCTCTGATGGAACGCGGATGGGACAAATCTGGCTGATATTTACGTACAGATCGGAATGGTTCACCATTTGGTGAACGGATTCCGGTATGGTTCAATAGTTATGTAAGAAATATCCCTTTATTCAAGCGAACCACCCCAAATCTTCCATACTGACACCCGCAGGATGGACTCGTGACTGAGCAACACAAGGATGAGTCTGGCCAAGTGCGCGGCAACCTCGAGCCTCTGCTGGATCGCGTTCTTGCTTCAGCCCAGACCGACATAATCGGCGAACTGGGCGCTCGACGTCATAATCTGAACAGCGCCGCACGCCATCGATACTGGGGGGTGTCCGCACCTACTTTCGCGAAGCCCCGCTGGATCTGAGCCCCGACGACAAGGATTGTCTATATGCGGCCGGCCTGGCGCCCGACAGGCAGGAGCGGCGGAGCGAGGCCAAGCGACACTACACTGACACTCGCCAGATGGAAACCGACCGACTTCCCCTCATTCGAGTCCTGGATCGACATTCAGTCAGCTTGGCTACACCTGGTGCAGGGCGATCAGCACTTCGCCAACTAATCGCAACAGATAGTGTTACCTCACACTTTCATCAGTGACAATGGAGCGAGTTATGTTCACTTTGGGACAGATCTCTGGGCATTTTCGACCGCTTCTAGCCGCGATCACGGCGCTAGTCTTGGTCTCCTTCATCAATGAGACTGCACACAGCCAGTCGATCACTGAATGGCAGGAACTGCCAATCTATGGCGACACAGTTTCGGATATGGTCTTTGCCTCAGACAGCCACAAGACAGTCTTCGCTGCCGGCGGCGGCGTCTTCCGCTCAGACGACGGCGGTCAAACGTGGAAGGACATCACAGGCGATCTACCCAAACGGCAGGCCCATCGGATCGCTGTACATCCAACTGACTCCCAACAGATGTTCGTTTCGACACGGGAAACGCTCTTCAAAAGCGTAGACGGCGGGGCTAGCTGGACAGTGGCCTTTGACGGCGTGGAAGTCAATTCCATCGCATTCGATCCGCAGCAGCCCTCCTCAATATACATCGGCACGGACGCCGAGGAGGATAGTTCAGGCGCGTGTCTACCGCAGCCTAGACGCTGGAAGAAACTGGCAATCCATCTTGACCTTTTCAAATGAAGGCCTTGACATTGTACGCGTGCTGTTGACCGGCGACACTCGCAATATTGTAGTTGAGACTCGACATCAAGGGCACGGCAGCTTGTGGATGAGCCCAATTGACACCATCGACTGGGATCCGGTCCCTGGGCAGTTCCTACAGCAGCACGTCACACAAGTGCCGGGCATGCACGATGTTCTCTACAGCATCATCAAAGGCCCGAGCGCAGCGGTTCATTCATCTTCTGATGGCGGTGCAATATGGCAGTTGGTCAAAAGCGTGCCGACCAACTGGGGCAATGAACCACAAGGTTTGGCCGTGTCGCGGGACCAGCGAACACTCTATCTTTTTGGTTATTCCGGCATTTATGTCAGCCGTGACCAAGGCGAGTGGACTTCGCCAGCGGAACTTGCCATCATTGAATTCGGCACCGTGGTATCAAGTCCTCATTCGGACTTGACAGCGCTGGCTTCGGGTGGATATTCGGGCAACATCTACCGTATCGCCGACCATGGCACGTCCTGGGTACATTCGGGCCAGGGAATCCCTGCCGGTGTCAACGATCTCACCGTCGATCCTCGAAATCGACAGCGACTGATGGTCGCCAGCTATGGCGGGGGTGTCCTTAGCAGTGAGGATGGCGGCGCCTCCTGAAGCGCGAGAACAAGGGACTCCGAGCACTCACAGGTACAGCAGTCGAGATTCTCGATACCGACCCCAGCATCGCTCTTTTCGGCAGCGAAGCCAATTTTAGCAACCTCTACAAATCCCCTGTAGGAACCATCTCCTGGCAGACTACCGCCGACATTGACACGATCGATATCGTAGCAGATCCCTTCGATAGTTCGCGACCGTTGATTGCAACCAAATCAGGCGTCTATGTCGGTTCTCCAGACCAAGACCAGTGGGATGAAATATCCACCGAGATCGTGACCCGAATCCGGCTGTCCACGCGAGCGCCAAAGGCGTCTTCTACGGGATCGATCAATGGTGGGGCGGTGACGATGGCCGAGACATCGTGTTCAAGAGCACAGACGGCGGCCAAACGTGGGTCGTCAACAAGACCCTGGCCGGCGCCACGAAATCTATCGCGACCGCTCCGAGTAACGGCAGCGTTGTCTATGCCGGCACCAACGAGGGACAACTCTATCGGACCAGTGACGCCGGCGTCTCTTGGAACGCCGTGAGCTTCCCTTCCACTTCGTCGATCATTGCGCTCGCCGTACATCCAAAGGATCCTGAGCATCTATTTGCAGTCGCGAATCGTGACGGCGTATTCGAGAGCAATGACGGCGGAACCAGTTGGACCCGCCTGACTGGATTGCCCGAAAAACGATGGTTTGGCGGATTGATCTTCGGCGGACCGACGTCAGAGAGCCTGTATGTCTATGGAGAGGGCATCCTCGTTGGCACGCCCTCTACCGGGGGACCAGACACCTATGCCGTAGAGGGCGATGTCAAGACTTCGTCCGGTGCGCCCGTATCCAGCGCAGATGTCATCATCGTGCATGGTCACAATGTCAAGGAGACTGCCACCACGGATCAAAACGGCCATTTCAGCTTCGACACTGTGAGCCAAGGCAAGTACGTGATTACCGTGCATGCAGATGGCTATCAGATCTCGCCCGGTTTGCAGGTTCTGTTTCTCACCAGTGATACCGTCCTTTCCTATCGTGCCAGCCCCTGGCTGGAGAGCGGTTTCATCGACCTGTCCGTCTCCTATCACGCGGCAATCACTGCCAAGGATCGCGGCATCTACGAGGATATTCTTGGGCATTTTGCAGACGCCATCTTCGAGATGAGCAATGGCGCCCAACGTGTGCGGACCGTCTCTATCTATCAGAGTGGGGATGGTCGCGCCCAAGCGGACGTGGTGTGGAATGCCGTGGAATGGCCCCGGGCCTGGGTATCGGGCTACACCCACGACAATGCCAAAATCATCTTCGGTGATGTGTTCGATAATAATGATAACGAGTGGGGGTATCAGGCGCTGGAAAGCGCAAATGCCCAATGTGCCGGCTACACACTGGCACATGAAATGGGGCACTACTTCTATGGGCTGAAGGATGAATACGCGGTCGACAAAGAGGACACCCCTGTGCCCAATTCTGTCATGAACAGCCAGTGGAGGGCATGTACGATCCGAGCAGCCCGATCTGCGTTGGCTCAATTTCTCGATCCCGAAATACTTCAACACCAACAACAATCAGCACTGACGCCTATCAAGCCAGCGGCTGGGAGACGATTTCACGTCCGGCTATCCAGGATCCGACAAAATGGGACTCGCCTTCGATAGAATCCACTTCCCGGAATTGGTTCAGGTAGCGCCGACCGGAGACGACGACCCGACCATCGAGCTACCAGGCACATTCAGCCGCTGCGCGCAGCAGTCTGTCGATCCAATGGCATGAACCGCAACAGCGAGCTGTGGCATCCGGCATTCAAGCTGTCGGAGAAGATAGCTTCTATCCATCGGTCGAAGCTATCGGAGACAGCCGGATAGCCGCACCTGATCCTGTGAAGATTGTGGCTTCGGTTGCCGATGTCTTCCCCATTGCCAGCATTAGCCGTGTACTGCGACCGTCGACGGGGCCGGATGGGGCGGTTGCCTCGTTCGATCTCAGGGATGACGGAGTTGCTCCCGATACTCTTGCCGATGACGGCCTCTATTCCGGTATCATGCCCTATGAGCGGTCGGGCAGCCATCCTGTGACCGTCGAATTCTCTGACACTGTGGACTCAGTTTACACGCTATCAGGATATGAATGCACGCAAGGCAGGGACGGAGAAACTTGTACTGCTGCCAACCGTCCATTGAACGGATCATTCCAAGAAATTGCAGCAATGGTGGTAACGATTGAACAAGACGAGAACCGCCTGTTTCTTCCCCTGCTGACACGCTGAGCGGGAAAATCTACTCGTCTAGGTTTGCCCTGACAGCCGACCGGGACAACGCATAGGGCGTCCCGAATAGTAGTGGGGCTATTTCGCACGAAGTCAAGATGACAAATGAAGGAAACTCCAACGATGATGAAATTCTTGGCCAAGTTCGCCATCCTCTTGTTGATCAGTTGCTGTCGTGGCGATTTCGACCGCCCAAGCTGCTCCAGCCGACGGATTCAAATGCAACACGGCTGTACCTTCCACTTATTACAACACCGCTTGCTGCAACACCCCCTGGGCTTCAAGAGTGGACGTTCCACAAGACCACCGATGGTTTGCATCCCGATGCCAACGAACAGCAACTGGTCTGGCTGATGAACCGGGCTAGAGCCAATCCTACCCAGGAGGGCATCTGGCTGGCAACGACTACCGAACCGGAGATTGCCGGCGGATGCGAGTATTTTGGGATTGATACCAACCTGCTGCAGAGCGAATTTGCCGGCTATACGGCCAAGCCGCCGGCGGTCTTTGATGTCCGTTTGTACAACGCGGCCAAAGCGCACTCGGACGATCTCATCGCCCGTGATGCCCAAGATCACGATAACCAATTTCTGAGGGTTCAACAAGCCGGTTTCCACTGTCGGCGTTACGCGAGGAAATGTATTTGCGTACGCTCGCAGTTCGCTCTATGCCCACGCAGCCCTCAACATTGATCGGGCGGAAATGATGGCACCGGAATGCAGTCCACCCGCGGTCATCGCAAGGCCATTATGTCACTGGATGGGGACTATACCAATGTCGGTTTGGCGATGGTTCCAGAGAATGGCCCTGATACCCAAGTCGGGCCGCTGGTCACCACGGGGAATTACTGTAGGCCGAAGGAAAGCTCTCCTGATCATTTCAGCCAATTTATTGTGGGCACGGTCTGGCGTGATGGCAACGGCAACGGGCGCTATGATCCTGGCGAAGGCGTCGGTAATGTCATTGTCACGCCCAGCCAGGGGAAGTATTACGCGGTTACGGCCAACAGCGGCGGCTATACCATACCAGTTGAAGCGCCCGGCGCATACACCGTCACTTTCTCTGGCGCTGCCACTGGTTCGGTGGATGTGATGATCGGCTCCGTCAGCGTCCTGGTCGATCGGCAGGAAGCGGCGGTCAACGAGTTGCATACCGGTGAAGAAACTTCGAGTGAGCCATTTATCCCGCTTGCCCCGCCACCTGGGATTCGTGTTCGCTGAGCCATCCGCGATTATCGATGGTACGAATGACGCTGCTGTGGCCTATGTTCGTGTCGCGGCGGGTGGCAGTCACACCTGCGCGCTGACCATAGCCAGTAGGGTCACGTGTTGAGATCTGTACGACGATCGATCTCAGCAGCGAGTGTGCCGTAAGTCATGCACTCAGGCCATTGCTCTATGCCGTCGGGATTACAGGTGAAGATTGCTCGTAGAGAATCGTGTTGGCCAGTCACTATTGAGGCGGATGATATCCGATGCTGATCCATAGGGAACGGGCCGCCACAACAATCGTGTGATTCATGTCGAGAGCGTCGATTGTGGCCCGACCTACGGGCGTGAGACCGACGATGTGCGTTCCATCTTCACTCCAGGCGAAGTGATCGGACCAACGTTGCACGCGCGGATTGAAGAGGGAAACGGTATTGCCGGTTTCCGGATCGGTGGCTGCGGTGCGTATGTGCTTGTGGCTGTTGCAGGATGAGCAGGCCAGACAGAGGTTCTCGACCATGGTAACACCACCCAAATGGCGGGGCAGAATGTGATCAAGTTCGTGACGTTGGCCGGTCAACCATTCTGCGCTACGGCAGTATTCACACCTTTGTTGCGCCCGATGACGGACTTGCTCCCGCAGGGGGTGCGGAATATGCGATGACATTAAGCATCCTGAAGCGGCTGCAAGGCGGGCGTGATATCGTGTCCGCGCTGTTTGAGGAGAGCCAACGCCTGAGCGCGGCGTAACATGGAGAGATTGTAGGCATCCAAGAGCGCCTCCTGTTCGGCCTGTTCGGGCAATGTCAGAGTTCGTTCCTTGACCAACATGTTCAACTGCGCCAACCGCTGTTGCTCAGCATCAGACATCGAAGGGTGGGTGGCCGCCCATAGGGCATCATCGCTGAAAAATCGCATGGCCGTCAACTCCGCTGCCAAACCTTCCGGCAAATCCGCATCTGACACGAAAGAGGCAGCGACAGTAGATGCCACAATATCGTCCATGCTACGATATGTTATCTGAGCCGCCCGTTTCAATCGAAAATAGACGGCGTCCGGCAATGTAAGGGTCACTGTTTGCGCCATGATCAACTCTCCATCAATGAGTTTGCGCCTTCAATTCACTTTGTTTGCGAAGCAGACGCAAAGGGCCAACATATCCAGATGATACTACATGGCCGACGCACTAACAAGAGGCAGTCTGAAATGGCCCGCAAGTCATGCTTCCTCAGATTCGTCAGAATTCAACACCACGCGAAAGGGGACGCTCCAAATTCGGAGCGTCCCCTTTTGCTGTTGCCTGGCAGGCTTCGCCAATTTGATGTCTACGGGGCCTCAACCGCCTCTACATCTTCACAATCAACATCCGTCGATACCAGCATGGCCGAAAGCCAGCCTTCGACGCCATCAGCGGTGAGGACCACCAGGTTCGCACAGTCGTTGGTCTGGCCGACGATGGTCAGTTCATCACCGTTGGAGACAACGGCGACGACCTCGTAGGCGCTGCCCGGGCCAGAGCGCAGGTTGGCAGCGGATGCGGTCACGACGGCCGTCGACGCTGCCGCGGCGGCTTCATCGACAGCGGGCTCATCAGTGGCCGATTCAGCAGAATCGCTATCGTCAGTCGCTGCGGCAACTGCGACAACCGCTTCGGCAGCGGCCTCGTCCTCCTCAGCCATGGCTTTAGTTTCAGCAGCGTCTTTTTCCGCACCCTCTTCAGCAGCGGCCCCAGACTCGGAGGCTACTTCTTCCGCCCCCTCGGCAGCGCTCTCTTCGATCTCAGCAACTGCTTCTTCAGCTTCATCGGCGGTTTCATCGACAGCGGCTTCAGCCTCTTCGGCAACGGCCTCAGACTCGGAAGCAACTTCGTCCTCTCCCTCGGCAGCGCTCTCTTCGACCTCGGCAACTGCTTCTTCAGCTTCATCGGCGGGCTCATCGACAGCGGCTTCGACCTCTTCGGCAACGGCTTCAGACCTCGGATGCTACCTCTTCCTCTCCCTCGGCAGCGCTCTCTTCGACCTCGGCAACTGCTTCTTCAGCTTCCTTGGCGGTTTCATCAACAGCGGCTTCGGCATCTTCATCAACGGCCTCAACCTCAGAAGCTACTTCTTCCGCTCCATCGGCAGCGCTCTCTTCAGATCTCTTCGGCAACTGCTTCTTCAACTTCACCGATTGCCTCTTCAACAGCGCCCTCAGTCTCTTCGGCAGCCGCTTCATCAGCCGCGTCCTCGACGTCTTCGGCAGCGGCCTCAACCTCGGAAGCGACTTCTTCCGCCCCCTCGGCAGCGCTATCTTCGGCCTCGGCGACTGCTTCTTCAGCTTCACCGATTGCCTCTTCAACAGCGCCCTCAGTCTCTTCGGCAGCCGCTTCATCAGCCGCGTCCTCGACGTCTTCGGCAGCGGCCTCAACCCCGGAAGCGACTTCTTCCGCTCCCTCGGCAGCGCTCTCTTCTGCCTCGGCAACAGCCTCTTCACCGTCACCGGTTGCCTCTTCAGCAGCAGCATCTTCAGCGCCACCGGCGGCTTCATCAGCGGCCTCCTCGACCTCTTCGACAGCAGCCTCAACCTCGGAAGCGACTTCTTCCGCTCCTTCGGCAGTGCTCTCTTCGGCCTCGGCAGCAGCGTCGCCTTCACCTTCTGTATCACCCGCCTCAGCGTCGACGGCGGCCTGTTCAGTTTCAGAATCGCCAGCGGCTTCCTCGCCGTCAGCGGTTGCCTCTTCTGCGCCTTCAGCATCGGTTGCCTCAGCGTCAGTAGCCGCTTCTTCGGCTTCACCAGCGGATTCGTCAGCAGCTGCTTCAGCCTCACCGGCAGCTTCTTCACTGTCGGCGTCAGGCGCTTCTGCGTCGGCCTCTTCGACCTCGGCGGCCTCCACCTCAACGCCTCCGGCTACCCCTTCAACTTCGGCAGTAGGCTCTTCAACTGTGTCGCCGGACGAATCGTCCCTGTCTCTGCCACATGCGCCCAGCAGCGACGCGGAAAGCAGTAACACAAGGATGGCGATGATGGTGAGATGGAGTCTGCGTGTCTTCATGATGGCATCCCTTCGATTTCATTGTTTTGTGTTGTTGGCTTCATCTAGCTACGCTGTCGAGCGATCAAACACGAGGTGTACGCAAGGATTTTTTCGTTCAGTGATACCGTTTGCCCATTCATGAACCATGATTTCGTAGGGACGACCCCTGTGGTCGCCCACTGCGGTGAGCGGGCAGCGGCAAGCCCTGCCCCTACAATGCACGATCGTTGACCGGACAATTGGTATCAGTTGCAGTGACCATACCAATCCCAAATGGGACTGAGATTACAATATCATGTCTTGCAGAACATGTCTACATAAAAACAAACGCAGATTTCCTCCACCACTGTTCTGCGGGTCTCCAGCATCCTTCCCACAGTCAGCAGCGGCGATCTAAACTGAAAGCACAGCGGGATCATGAGTTTTGTAGGTCACGCTTGCAGCGTGACAAGGTAGATATACCAGACGGATTCAGAGGTCACCACACTCGTCCGACTGCAAGTCGGACCTACATAAGTCATGTTTTCATTGCGCCTTCAGTTTAGGCATGTTCGATGTGGCCGCCGTTCTCCGCCTGGGCCAGAACAGTCTGAATGGTCTCCACAAGCGCCAGCGCGGCTTCGGCGCTCAGTTCCACGGCGACTCTTGCGCCGGGATCCATCGATTCGTTGACAAAGTCAATGTTGAGCGCATGCTCCTGCGCAAAGTCAAAGGGATGGTCGTAGGAGACATTGGCCTGGCTCAAGTTGAACCAGCTGCCGCCGGCCTTGCCGCTGCCTTCGATGCCGATCTGTTTCACAATCATTGTGCACATGGGTGAGCTCCTATCCGAGGTGGGTCTCCAAAAAGGCGAACATCTTCTGCCAGCCGTCCACGGCCTGGGCCTGGCGATAGTTGGGCCGGTGATAGTAGTAGAAGCCGTGACCGGCATCGGGGTACATATGGAAGTCAAAATCCTTGCCGTGCTCGATCAGCGCCGCTTCCTGAATGGCCACCTGTTCCGGCGTGGGACTGCTGTCGTCCTGGCCAAAGATGCCCAGCAAAGGACAGTCAAGATCAGCTGTGTAGTCGAGGGGAGCCACCGGCCGGTTCGGCGTCAAGTCGGCTTCGTCCATGACGACTCCGCCGCCCCAACAGTCGATGACGGCGTCAAAGCCGTTCAGCAGACAGGCAGCCAGATAGGCATGGCGGCCACCGGAACAGGTGCCCCAGACGCCCACTTTGCCGTTGCTGATCGGCTGGTCACGCAGAAATCGCATTGCGCCTTCAATGTCGCCCACGGCCTGCCCATCGGGGACACCGCCTTCGGCTCGCACCTTGGCAGCCACATCCTCGGGTGTGCCATGGCCGGAGCGGAAGTAGAGATTGGGCGAGAGTGTGGCATAGCCATGGTAAGCCAGCTTGCGCACGGCCTCACGGTACCATTCATCCCACCCCGGCATGTGGTGGATGGCCACAACGCCAGGGAAGGGCCCCGGTCCCAGCGGTCGAGCGTAGTAGGCGTTGATGGTATCACCGTTGGCCCCTTGCATGGTCACCGTTTCGGCGATCATTCCTTCGTACATGTCAGTTTGATACATGGTTTTGCCTCCCTTTTTCGTTCAAGCGCAGACTGTCGATCTGATTTTGCCACAGATGAACACATATGAACATGGGTGGAAAAACGCCATCCCTGGGTGAGCAGGGACGAGGCTCTTCGCCGGGTTGAACGGTCGTCGCGTGTATGGGCTCAACCTGCTTGCAAGAAAACAAGTCCAACTGCGGCAAACGGATTGATGCACCCGAGTGACCAGCGAAGGGTCTCTGCGTTGCAAGAACAGATTCTTCACCGGTCTGTCAATGTGGTCGGTCTATTGGAGCGAAAATGCTTCTATGAAACATGCCCATTTGCGGCAAGAGATAGACTGTCACCCTGAGTGGGAAAGCGTCAGTGGATTGGACCTCTTGAGAGACCAACGAAGGGTCTGGACGGGGTTGTACAGATTCTTCGCTAATCTGTTTTGATGATCGAACTGGATACGGTGACCCACTCAGAATGACAGGGACACGGTTGAGCGCACCTTGTTTCTTCTTGTTTTTATGAAGCCGCGCTTCATCAGCTACTCAGCATCACAAGTTCGCCCTGCATGAAATGCGCCCCGATTGGATTCCATGAGTAGACGTAGAATCAGAATCTGATATCATCTGGGTGCGCCAGTCAACAGCCGAACCCTTGTCCCTTGTCACTGCCCTTGACTGGAACCAACGATGTCAGAAACCGGTCTTGACGAGTTTGAGAAACGACTAGAATCGGTAGATCGGGCAACCCTGAACCCGATTGTACGCGCAATATTCGAGACGCCCAACGTCACCCTTGGAGACTGGCGCTATGAAACCATCGTAGGTGGATTCGGCCATGCCTTTGGAGTCTATCGTTTTCATGGCGAGGCACTGGTCAACGGAGAGACTCGCAGCTGGTCGGCCATTCTGAAAGCTCTGGGGCCTGACATGGGCAGCGCCGAAGCCACGGCCTGGGATTACTGGAGGCGGGAAGCGTTGATCTACCAACACGGCCTGCTGGACGACCTGCCCGAAGGTTTGGCGGCGCCGCGCTGCCTGAGCGTGGTCGGCTACCCAGGCCAAGAGAGCTGGCTCTGGATGGAAGAGATTCAAGAGAGCGGTGACAACGAGTGGTCGTTGGAGCGCTACGCAATGGCCGCTCGCCATCTTGGCCGATTCAATGGCGCCTATCTGGTTGGAAAACCGTTGCCCAACGTCCCTTGGCTGTCGAGCGGCCAGTTTCGCCAACGGTTGACCTTGGCCAAACCCGGCATTGCCGACCTCCCCCAATTGCAACAAAACCCACTCTTCGTCGGCATGTCGACGAAAGAACGCATCGCCCAAGGCCTGCGCTTATGGGCGGAACATGACCGATTGCTATCAGTGCTGGATCGGCTACCACGCGCGCTCTGCCATCACGACGCTTTCCGGCGCAATCTGATCGCTTGTGATGACAAGCACGGAGAATCCCAAACTGTCGCCATTGACTGGTCTATGCTAGGCCCTGGCGCCGTTGGCGAGGAGCTTGTCGCGCTCTTTCAAGCGAGTCTGCGTTTTGTGGCCATCGACATCGAACGAATTGCCGAGTTGGATGGCCTGATCTTTGGCGGCTATGTGGATGGTCTGCGCGATGCCGGCTGGCAGGGCGATGCACGGCTGGCCCGTTTTGGATACGCGGCCACGGCTGCCCTCACTGCCATCGCCAACCAGGCCATCCAGTGGCCGAGCGTTGCCAAGCGTGCCGCAGCCCTGCCGCCGGACGCGGAACCGCCACGGCTGCTCAGTCCAGGCGGTGTTGAGCAGGCTGCGGCTCTCCACGCGCATCTACTCACGCTGGGTGATGAGGCGTATGCCCTACTGGGCACGTTCGGCAATACATTGTATTGATTGGGTGTGTCTAAAAACAAGTTGAGACCCGTAGGGACATGGCATTCCCCGCCAGGTCGAACTCTGAATAGGCGATTCCAAATCGAGAAGCATCATCCGCATTTTGAAAATGATACTAGGAATGCTCTGTCCGTTTCAGACCCACTGCAATGTCAGGCACGGACAAGGCATTCCCAGCCATCGTATGGTTGGCGGCTTCGGTCTTGGAGGTCGAAACGGTCTCCGTCAACAACGGGTCAGTACGGAATGCCATGTCCCTACGTAGAATTACGCCATCAACTCATTTTGTTTGCACAGCAGGCGCTTTTCGCCAACACACCCGAATTAATTGACTGGGAGAAGTGGGGCCCAGTGTTCACGTCCGCGGCACGAGCCGAACTCACTCCTTTCACTGCCAATGCTCTTGGCCCATGCGGGTGACGTTTATGAGATTTACTTTGTTGGACCCGCCTTATGCAGCTTGCCCGTCAACAGGCTTACTCGTACCGATAGACCGTACAGGTCGATATCCCGGTCGAGACATCATTGGTGAAGGCACGACCGTCAGCAGATTCGAAGTCGTAGAAGCGCCAGTAGTTGCCACGTCCAGTCTCATCGCCATTGAGCCGGCGACCGGGTAGCCATTTGCCCTTCTTGAAGCGGCCTTCGTCCACGGCCACGATGCCGGCCAGACTGGGGGTCGGCTCAATCCCCTTGAAGCGTACGCGGAAGCCAAAGCCGCCGCCCAGGAACTCATCCTCGCTCGTGGCGAGGATGAGTCCGCACCCGCGCTTGGCCGACTGGCCAAAGCCCTCGTCCAGCGAGAATCTCCAATTCGTAGCCGCCCAACTCTCTCGTGATGATGGGCTGATCCTCGCTGAGCAAAAAGCCGATCATCGTGCCCAAACCCCGATGCTCGAGAATGGCCGGAGCCAGCTGGCGCAGCACAGCGTAGCTGCGTTCGATGGGGTTCTCCACGTCCGGGTCGATGGCATCGATGCCGAAGGGCGAAACGCCCATGGCATCGTGCTCGCCAAGGGCATAGAAGACCTGGCGAGCGCCGTCCTCGTTGCCGCGCATCTCCGGAATGAAGAGGGGGTTGCCACGGCGCACATACTGTTGGCACCAGGCCTCAAATTCGGGCTGGTAGATATCGGGAGCGAGAAAGTCAATGTTGGGCGCGCCGGCCATCCAGACATCCATGGTCTGGGGCAGAGGGCCGCCGCTGGGCCACTCGCCGGGTATTTGCCCGCCGCTCGCCCACCCGCCCGGCTCAGGGCCTAGGCTGCTCAGCCAGGCATTGGCAAAGAGAGGCAGCGGATACTCAGACTTGCCCGCAGCCGCCACTGTGTCGACGTAGCATGCATAGTGCCAGGCCATGAAAAGCTCGTCGGTTTCGACGCCGCTGCCGAAGACCTCCTCCCAGGTGCCTCCCGCCTTGAGGCCATTGGCCTCCCAGCGTTGCAGCAGGCCGGCCCCCAACTCAGCTTGATGTTCGGTCAGCTGCGTCATCAGCTGTGACGGGACGGCTCCGGCAAATGAAGCGTTGGCAACCTCTAGGCTGGAGGAGCTGGAATTGTGCAATTCGCCGCCGATGATCAGGTACGGTTCTTCATCGACAACTAGCTGAACCGTGCTACCTTGCCGGCGTAGATGGGGGATGGACGCAGGTCCACTCTGGCTCTGTTTCGGCCACATGATCGGGTTTCTCCATATTGTCATTGGTGTAGGTTTGCAGAAATCAGCGCCTCGTGAGAATGAATCGTGACAAGCGGAGGGGAGGATTGTCAACCGCCCATCACGTTTCACCCCTCACGCATTGGACAACCACAGGAAGGTCAGAAATCCCAAAAAAATCAGGGTCTACTGATAGAGTATTAGCCAGCCCGTGACGGTGAAGGCGCTGAGCAGTGTCGACCAGAAGATCATCTGTGAAGCTAGATTGGGATTGCGTTCGTACTCGATCGAGAGCACGTAGACAGTCACCGCCACCGGCACCGCAGCGACGACGACAAGCACCGGAGCGAAGGCAAGAATCGTCGGCGAGATGAGCGCTGCCCAGAACGCCACCAGTGCCATCGCTACCAGGGGTGACCCAAGAAGCCGGACGACGGAGACCGCAGCCACATCGGCAAAGCGCCCCGTGATCCTGCCGCGTGAGAGTTGCACGCCCAACATCAAAAGGGCCATCGGAATCAGTGCATTGGCCAAATGATCGACCGGCACGGCAAGCGGCTGAGGCAATTGAATGCTGAAGGCACTCATGAGCAGAGCCGCGGCAATCGTGTAGAGCGATGGTACGGTTAGAAAGTTTCGAAGAATATCTCGCCAGCTTTGGCCCTCATCGCCGACCAGCCACAGGCCCAACATGAACCCAAAGAGATTCTGCGTCATGAGGATAATGGCTACAACGCTTAACGCCTGCGCACCAAAGGCCAGTCCGACCAAGGGCAGACCGTAGTTACCGGCGTTATAATACATCGAGCCGAGGACCAGGACAGGACGGCGTTGCCGATAGCGAGCGATGCTGAAGATGCCCCAACCGGCCGCCAGCATCACCACATGATGGACCATTGTAAAGCCGACGATGGTGCCGAACATGGCCGGGTCGAGATCCGACTTGAGGATGGCGACAAAGAGAAGGGCCGGCAGTAGCAGATAGAAATTGAACTTGGAGAGCGTCTGTACATCGATTGCGAAGATGCGATCCATCAGAACGCCAAAGCCGATTAGCACAAAGACCGGGAAGACGATGGTGAAGAAAACTTCAAGGAAGAGGGTCACGAATTGCCTGGATGCACTGTTGTCGGCGGCTGGAGTTGGGTCAGCACAAAGATGAACGCTTGATACGGCGAGCGTGCGACGCACTGTCCAATACGGCATTCGACAACCACAGATCTACCGGACAGTGCGACGCACGAGCCTTGACAAACATGAGCACCGCAACATCAAGCATTTTGAAGGCTAAGAATCAAACCTCAGTAGTTCACGATTTGTCATTCCGATGACCGGAGGGAAGAGGAATCTCGGGTTCGCGCAGTCGAGATTCCTCGTCGCTTCGCTCCATCGGGATGACAATGGCACTGAATTCGTGAACTACTGAACCTGTCAAGGCTAATTTCGATCAGTCCAACACCCGACGCAGGGCGTCCAGGAATTGCTCCACATTTTCAGGGCGAGCCGTGTCACCCATGAGGCCTACACGCCAGATCTGACCGGCTAGCGGGCCAAGCCCGGCGCCGATTTCGATCTTGTAATCCGCACGCAGCGAGCTACGCACAGCCGCTTCATCAACACCATCGGGCACAACCACGGCATTGAGCATGGGCAGTCGGAAGGCCGGATCCACCAACATACTCAGACCCATTTCCTCCAATCCTGAGACCAACAGCTTGTGGTTTTGGGTGTGGCGGGCGTAGGCATTCTCCTTGCCCTCATCCAACAGCAGATAGAGAGCCTCATAGAGGCCATAGAGCATGTTGATGGGCGCAGTGTGGTGATAGGCGCGCTTCTGGCCTTCCCAATAATTGACGATCATGGTGAGGTCCAGGTACCAGTTGGGCACTTTGGTCTTTCGGGCTCGCAGGGCCGCCACCGCTTTGTCCGAGAAGGAGACAGGGGCCAGTCCCGGCGGGCAACTGAGGCACTTCTGGGTACCGCTGTAAATGGCGTCAATGCCCCACTCATCAACCAGCACCGGCATGCCGCCGAAACTGGTCACGGCATCGACCAGGTAGATGGTCTCGGTGCCTTTGAAGAACTCGCCGATCTCGGCGACCGGATTGCCGACACCGGTCGAAGTCTCTGCATGAACGATGGCCACGATCTTATAGGACTTCTGGGCAATCTTGGCCTTGACGTCCTCGACGATGACGGGCGTGCCCCAGTCGAATTCAAGCGTGTCAACGTCGGCGCCAAGGCGCGACGCCACATCGGCCATGCGCACGCCAAAGACGCCATTGATCAGCACCAGCACCGAGTCACCTGGTTCAACCAGGTTGACAAAGCAGGTTTCCATACCGGCCGAACCGGTTCCAGACATGGGCACGGTCAAGGTGTTCTGGGTACTCAGCGCAGCCTGAAGCTGTTCCTTGATCGAATCCATGATGCGAATGAAGTACGGGTCAAGATGGCCCAATGTCTTCTTACTCAATGCAGCGTAGACCGAATCTGACACACACGACGGGCCGGGGCCCATCAACAGGATTTCTTCAATGCCATCCAATAGATTTGGCAAGTCTCTCTCTCCCCTATTTGATTGACGTCTATTCGAAAAAATACCGGGATGCTCGGCTGAATGCATACGAACGCTAGCTATCGGCACATTGCGGATCTTCGGGATTCCAGGAGTTTAAGAGGCAATCGGCCTGGAAGATCTGACCGTTCACGTGGCCACGACAGCGCGCTGCGATACGCATCTCCGTTGCTTCCCAATTGCTTACATGAATTGTAGACCAACCATGCTGATGGTAGCAACCACGGACCTCTGAGATTTTTTCGCCCGCTTCATGCAACATCCGCACATCAAAATCTGTCATGCTGGTGACCGCAACGAGGAGCCATCTGGGTGTGTTGGCGAAAAGCGCCTGCTGCGCAAACAAAACGAGTTGATGGCGTGCTTCTATGTAGGGACATGGCATTCCGCACAGACCCGTTGTTGACGGAGACCGCTTCGACCTTCAAGACCACAGCCGCCAACCATACGGTGGCTAGGAATGCCTTGTCCGTTTCAGACCTATTGCATTGTCAGGCACGGACAAGGCATTCTTAGTATCATTTTCAGCATGCGGATGATGCTTCTCGATTTGGAATCGCCCAATCAGAGTTCGACGTGGCGGGGAATGCCATGTCCCTACGGGTTCAACTGATTATGAACACATCCGAGCCATTTCGCTCTCTCAGACAGGGAAATTCTTCCCTGCAGACGGAATGACAAGCGCGGTTGTCAAATCAAGACGCAGGGTCAATAGCCGCAAGAGGGTGAGCCTACATCAAGACATGCGTCCTGCTGATTCCAATCGGATTCGACGGTTGCCTCCACCTGGCGTGGGCGAATCGGGCAAAGTCGGCAAGGCGGATGGCCGTCCTTGCCCTGCTTCAGCAGCTCAGCCACAACCTCGTAACAATCTTGCAGCCTGTACAAAATCGCACGGCACCCACCGATCCCAGTCTCGATATGGTACCTGCGTGCGATCATCTCAGCTTCATACCGCTGTCCGTCCGTAAAAGGGCAGGAAGACGCCCGCCATCCCCAGGTACGCCCCTCAACCCTACGTCCATCAGTCAACTGAACTGGATAGGCCTCGGTGCGAAGGCCCAGACAGGGAGCGCCTGTCGACATTTCGACGACATGGTGAAAGGTGTTGGCCCTGTAGCCGACGCCGAGTAGGAGTCCATATCCGTCGTCTTCGAGCAGAAGCCCGAGCGGTGATTCCGATCCCATGGTCAATGTGCGATGGTGAGCCTCTGTGTAGCGCCGCGCGTTCTTACCCCAGGCTGCAAAGGGATGGGTAGGATTGAGGCTTCTGTAAACATTCTGCCGACGCCAAAACCGATCAGGAATAGCTCCATTGGTCGTCGGAGTCGTCGACGGAGTCATAGATCCCGGGGCCGCCGGCATCAAACGGTTCGCCATGGTTGAAGCTGGGCATCAGAATCGTGCCTTCAGAGGTGACGATTTCGACCAGCGCATCAATGACAGTATCTGCGCCGCCGACCACCCTACCGAAGCTGGTAAGCGATGAATGTACGATCAGGCCGCTGCCTGTTTGAACACCCAGCCGGCGCAAGCCATCGACGATATCACCCTGATTAACTTGCGAAATGGGCTTTTCCATCATTCGTACTCTTAACCTAGACTTAACCTACAGTTGAGCGATTGTTAACCATCACGGTTGGTAAAACGAATAGGCTGTCCATGTGCCGGCTTATGCGGCAGTCATATTCAGGTAGCATCCTACATCGGTCTCAACACGACCGCAAGCGATAGGAGCGGAAGATTGTGAGGAAGCAACAGATGGCCCTGCCCCATCAGCAAGTTGATAGACGACGCTCCATTTATGCGTGGGTCAGACTTGGCCTGAGCGCAACGATCTTGATCGTGCTACTTTGTCTGGGCTACTTCTTGGGCAATCAAGACGCGCTGGCTGTGTCAAACGGAGCCTCGAAGGTCGCGCAGCGTCCGATCGCGTCTGCAAGCCACATGTTGGATATGTTGGTACAGCTCGAATCCGATGTCGCGCGCATTAACGCAACAACCGACTCATCGACACCGAGCATCGACGACGAGTCGCAACTCTTCCTGCCGGTCGTGCACGCCGAATTCATCAGCTCCACCTTCACTTCCCACCGAGACGCCTATTCGACCTACGAAGGTAGCGCCACCTGCATCAAGTGTCACTTGGATCAGGCGCAGGAGGTCCATGGTTCGGTCCACTACCAATGGTTTGGCCCAACGCCCGATGTACCTGCCATGGACGGCGGCGGCAAGCTGGGCGGCATCAACGACTTCTGCGGATATCCCGACATCAACTTCATTGGCCAGATGGTCAACCTGGACGGCGAAACCGTGGACGGCGGCTGCGCCGCCTGTCACGTGGGCATGGGGGCGAAGCCGGCGGCAGAGGCTAGCCAGACCCAGATCGAGAACATCGACTGCCTTGTCTGCCACTCGCCGACGTACAAGCGCAAGGTTGAGCCAACTGACGACGGGTTCCAATTTGTGCCGGCGCCCGAACGCATGAGTGTCCCGCTGCTGGATGCCATCACCGACGTGCAAAAACCCTCAAGCGCCAACTGTCTATCATGCCACGCCTACGCCGGGGGTGGCGACAACAACAAACGCGGCGACATTGAGTCCGCACATGCTAACCCGCCCAGCGCACAGTTTGACGTCCACATGGCCTCGCCCGAGCTGGGCGGCGCCGGCTTGAGTTGCCTGGACTGTCACGTGTCGTCAGAACACCGCATCGCCGGTCGCGGCACCGATCTACGTGCTACCGATCTGGCGGAGCCGGTGGTCTGCACCAATTGCCACCCGTCCGCGCCTCACGACAGCAGTCGGCTGAACGAACATGTCGCGCGAGTTGACTGCGCATCCTGCCATATTCCAACCTTCGCCAAAGTCACGTCCACCGAAATGATGCGCGACTATCGGGAAGCCGAGATCGTCGAGGCCAAGCGGCTCTACGAACCCAAAATGACCCGTCAGGCCAATGTGTCACCGGTCTATCTATTCGACAACGGCACCTCCGAATTTTATGATTTTGGCGATCCGTTCACCCTCGGTCCACGTGATCGTATTGTAATGTCCAGCCCGCTTGGCAGCATCCAAGACCCGGACGCCAAGATCATTCCAGTCAAGCATCACACTGCGGTTCAGCCCTTTGACGTAGCCACCAACCGCTTGATCCCCGTCAAACTCGGGATGCTCTTCCAGACCGGCGACGTCGACGCCTCGATCCGTGCCGGGGCCACGGCTATGGACTGGCCACTGGACGAAGGCTACGATTTCATCGGCGCTGAACGCTTCATGGGCATCTACCACGAGGTCGCTCCAGCCTCGAACGCGCTGGCATGCGACGACTGCCACGCCGCCTCGGCGACGCGCATGGACTTCGAACTGTTGGGCTACACACCCAAGTCGGAAAGCAACGGCCGGCCACTATGTCTAAGTTGCCATGGCTACGAGGATGACCAGGAAGAGTGGGGGGACCGCTTCTTCTATGAAGTGCACAATGAACACGTCGGTGAAGATAGAGACGACGATCTTCGGGCTGCAGAAACGCGCATCACGTGCAGCGACTGCCACACCTTTTCGGCAGCCAATTAAGAGCGATGAGCCTGCATCAAGACATGTGACCTGCTGGTTACAAAGAAGTGACTCTCCCAGAGTCCCCGGCACGGCCCACGGACGGGATCTGCTGACCTAACTTCAACTGGGCCGTACCGGGGACTTGCGGTGGGACACCTATTTTCTTGGAGCAGCCTTCACAAATTAGCACTGGAATAGGCCTATTCATGGGCCGCAGTCTACGTGCCAGGGCATCATTTTCTCTCGTAAACTTGCAAGTGAACGCAGTCCGCAAACGAACAGAGCTGACGTCGGCCACTCCCGGGTGGCCGACGTCAGCTCTGTTCGTTTCAACTCATTTTCTCGGTGTAGGATTCCCTCACTATGCAGAGACAACCTACTCGCGACATTGGAAGTGCGCAGGTTGCCCGATGCCTACAGACGAAAAATGTCCCCTCCTGGACTGTAGCCATTTTGTAGCCATCTTGATCGTATGATCGTAGCTGTTGCTCAGGATGAATCGGTTCACTGAAAACAGACCTGAGATGGGATCACTGTTGGCATTGTCGCCAAGCGTTCAGAAGGAGATCGGGAAATGGGAATCTTCACTCGATTCACACGCACTAAGTATAACGATGAAGAGATCGTCCACCGTGCCGAGACAGCCATTGCCGAAGACCCCCTGATTGATGACTGGAAGGATGTAGATGTCTCGAGCGAAAAGGGCGTCGTTACGCTCAGTGGATTCGTGCACAAGAAGCCGGAGAAGGACCGCATTGAGGGTGTTGTGCGCAGTTCGCTGCGGGACGCAGGATTGAAGATCGACGGTTTAGTGAACGAACTCAGCATTCGCTAGAAGAGGAGGCATCTTATCGTTCTCCGCTAGACATGGAAAGGAAGATTGAGAGATTGGCAAGTACCCAATCTCTCAATCTCAGGCCGGATGCTGGAATCTCTCACCTGCTCTACGCCCCGGTAATCTCCTCCACGCTGCGTTTCACATTGTCGATTTCGAAGACGTTCTCCTTCCAGTCGGGCAAGAAGATGCGATCCTTGGCCTTCTCAATGGCGAGGATGGCTCCATCGCTGAAGGGGAAACCAGCCTCTCCGAAAACAATCGCCAGCTCTGTGCGGATGTGACCCATCAGAAAATCACGCGTGGCCGCTTCGGGAACACCCATGTCAATGATCTGTTCCATGCCCTCATGGATCACAGTGACGCAGGTGGCCGCCAGCGTCTCGACCAGCGCCGGTTCCAGCAGCGCCATCTGCTCGGTCGTGACCCGATGCGAGCGAATGATGGGGCCATACATGGCCACAGCAATCGCTTCGCCCACAGCATAGTGTTCCTCAGATCCCTGGTGCAGCGCGCTGACGATGCTCTGCTTGGCGTGGACGCCGCCGAACCAATCGGTCTGGGCCAGCCGGTCGATCTCATCGTTGAAGACCGGCGGATGACAAGGGTGCGAAATGAAGTAGGTGATGTCATCTCGCTCCGGCATGATATCCGCATAGCCTGCCGCCGGGTCCAGCCCAATAACGATCGTGCCGCTCTCTAGCTTGGGCACGATCTGCGCGCTGATGCGACCGATCAACCGGTCCGGCACAGCCAACACCACCGCGTCCGCTCCGGACAGTGCCTCGTCCTCCGGCGTCACGTCAACACCGAGATCCTTTAGCGCGGCAATGCCGGCCGGACTCACCTCGACGTAGCGAACCTCATACTCCGGCAGGTCCTTCAGATTGTTGGTGATACGACGGCCCATCTTGCCGCCGGCGCCTAAAAGTGCAACCTTCGTCGTCATTTCATACTCTCCCTATTCGTTTTTGCGATAGATGCTTCGTCCGAATAGATACGCGGATCGAGCGGATTTGGCGGATTGCCGCGGATTCTTCCGAAAAAAAATCTGCGGTAATCCGACCGTTCCGGAAAATCAACGTATCGATCCTTCAGTCCGTCTCCCCAATTCGTATCGATTCAAAGTACCCAACTTGTCCGTTCTGCCCGCCCTTGAGCGCGAGCTGCAGTCCGTCGAGCGATGGATCATTCGTTGTTGCGCGGCAGAGTGGCGCTCCGGGTGCGATGGGGGTGAGCACCTCCAAAGCGACAATACCGAGCTGGCGCGCAGCATGGCCCGACGAGTCGCCGCCGGTCACGCAGGTGCGACGCAAGCCGGTCTCCAGCAACAGACGCCGCAAGATTTCGCCCTGAAGCAGCGCCAGTTTGCTGCCTGCGGCCGCAGCGTCCAGTCCCTCTTTCTCGGCAATGGCGCGAGTCGCTGAAATGGCAGGATCATCCGGACCGAGCGCAGCGTAGAGCACGACGCTCTGCCCCGTCCCCAGAGCGTTCAACGCCTGCCGTACAGTGGCTTCCAGGGTCTCTGTTTCGGTCGCCGGGTCGAGCAGACGCTCCGTGTCCAGCCGCAGCCCGGCGTAGCCCTGGCCAATCGCCCACTCTATCTGCGCGGCGGTCACCGGCGCAGCGCTGCCGGACATGACGATCAGCTGGGCGACTGCGGGGGGCGTGGGGCGGGGAGCGGGTTTCTCGATCTCGCCGGTCTGTTGCCACCAAGCCGTGAGGGCATATTCGACGCCCGATGAGCCGACGACGAAGAGCGTCTGGTCGCCGGTTCGGTTCCAGATCAGTCGTCCGACGCGGGTCAAGTGTTCATCGCTCACGGTGTCGAAGAGAATGATCTCGGCTCCATCGGCTCGCAACGCCGACAGCCTTGCGTCGAGCGCTGCGTCACCCTCGGCCAGGTGCAACAGATCGATGAGGCCGATCGTCTTGTCCGTCTGTTGGGCCAGATGCAACCGCAGGTCGGCCTCGGCCATGGGTGTGATGGGGTGCCGGCTCATGGTGGGGTGACGATCCAGCCGGTAGGTTGTGTCGCCGACCGTGGCGAAGAGGTTGCCAAAGGCCATGTGCCGGCCCAACGAAGGCGCGGCCACAAGCATGGGCGTGAAGTCGGAGCTGAAGACATCATGACCGATGTCAGTCGCATGTCCGATGCTGCCAACCGTCGGCGAGGAGTCGAAGGTTGAGCAGACCTTGTAGTGGCACAGCGGAGCACCCAGGCGCTGCAACGCTTCGAATGCAGGGACCAACGCTTCATCCATCTGGGCTGGATTCATGGTGCGGCTGATGCCGGCCACACCTACGGCGCGAAGATTCTCAAAACGACCGCTCAACTGTTCGAGCGTGGGCGGCTCCAGAAAGAGCGCAGTCGGGACTCCGTTAAGCGTCAGTCCCTCCATGGCATCGGTCGAACCGGTGAGATCGTCGCCGTAGTAGGTCATCAACAGATTAGAGTGAGCCATATTTCTCCAATGCCTCCCGCAATTCGGAATGGGTCGTCGCGTACTGCTCCAGCGAGACACCCATCGTGGCCGCTTGCCAGGCCTGACGCAAGCTGAGCGCGCCCGCCGCAGGCCCGCCTGGGTGACCGATGATGCCGCCGCCGGCCAGATACATCAGATCAACGCTGTCCAACGCCTCGTAGGTATCGGGCGCTTGGCCCGCCCATTGGCCGGACGAGAAGACTGGCATGACGGTGTAGCCGCCAAGCATGGGCGTCAGACAGGCGCGTGCCGACTCGATCACGGAGTCATCGTCCTCGCAGAATTTGTTGCGCAGGCCATTGACGTGCATGTGGTCCACGCCGGCCAAGCGCCAGAACTTCTGCCAGGCCACGTACGATAAGCCGAGCAGCGGATGGCGCGACAACGCACCCCAGCCGTTGCGGTGGCCATGGATCGGCAATTGGCTGTGCTTGCGAAGGGCGATCAGCCCGGTCAGGCCAACGCTGTTGAGGCTGACCATGATGCAGGTGCCGTCGGCCGCGAGCACGACATCATGATGGCGGCGCATCTCGTCCAGATCGCCGGTAATGTTGAAAGCGTACATCGGCTTACGTCCCGTACGCGCCGCGTGGCGTTCAATGACGGGCATCACGGCCCGGGTGCGCGCCTCGAGGGTCGAGTAGGCCGGGCCGGCGATGAGTTCATCATCCTTGACAAAGTCCAGCCCGGCCCCGGTCAGCGTGTCGACCAAATCGGCAGTCTCAGCGGGCGAGAGGCCGACACTGGGCTTGATGATGGTGCCGATCAGCGGTCGGTCGTATACGCCGGTCAATTGCCGTGTGCCGTCGATGCCGAATTGAGGGCCTGGATAGGCATCGGCAAAGGGCTGCGGCAGATCGATGTCCATCAGTCGCAAGCCGGAAAAGTGGCCCAATTCAAAAAGGTTACCCGCGACCATGGTCATCAGATTGGGCAGTGAAGGTCCGATGTTGTCGAACGGAAACGAGATTACGACCTCGGCGCGTTGGATCGGATTCGCCTCGGCATCGCCTTTGGGCGGACGCGCGCCAGGCAAGCTTGGTTCAGTGACCGTCTCCAACGGCGTGATGCGCACGACCTCAGCGCCATGACGACTGCGCAGTTCATCGGTCTCGCCGGGCAATGCCACAAAAGTACCGGATGATTGTTCGCCGGCCATAGCTGCCGCCGCCTGCTCCAAAGGGTGTGCCGTTTCGATCTGGTAGGTTGCGAGAATGCGATGGTCCATTGTTTTCGATTCCGTGGTTGTTCGATGTATTGGGTTCGTAATGGTTGCCTGGCGTCAATTTAACGGCGCGACTCACCTTGCAGCGATGGATTCGACTGTCGCCTGCTTGGCTAAGGCTGCTCCAGAAACAAAGGTTCGCCAGTGCAAGTCCCCGGCACTGCCCACAAACGGGATCTCTTGACCAGACTTCAGCTGGGCAGTGCCGGGGACTTTGGGAGAATCATTCCCTTGGATTGGCCTAAGCCGCCAAGACCGGGCGGCATGCCATTCCGACCTACAGGGACCACCATTGATCATTTCGATTCATCCATCCTCACATTCATATCGATGCGGGCGACGTTGTATGGCCCGAGGTCCAGGGTGAATCGACCCCCATTCGCAGCAACCGGACGCGTTTCTTGTCGATACTGCTGCGGCGAGCCAGTGGCGGCATCAAATGAAGACTCATCCAACAGTCGGAGGCGGCCCGACGACCCCAGACCCTCGATTCGGACCTGCTGCGAATATGGGGTGAAGTTGGCGACAAGGAGCATTACGTCATCGCCCTGTCGCAGGGCAAGGCCATCGACACTCAGCACGTCAGATGTTGTGACGGCCAAGATCTGGCCACCGGCAAACTCGCCCACGTCAGCCAGCACATGGTAGAGCGGGAAGGTCATGCCCGGCTCTGAACGGAAGACCGACGGGAGCGGACAGCCTATTTCCTGCTCCAGCACCCCGCGCCAACCCGTGGTCTCGAAGTAGGTGACGGCTTCAACACCGCTGTCGAGCAGATGCTTGACGCTGCCGACCGTCCACGCTGCGCCGAAGAGCGACATCTGGCGGGGATCGACCTGGGGTCGCAATGCGCCAGGCTCCGGCTCAGGCTCGGGTCCGGTAGCGTTTGGGTTGAAGCGGGGCAGTAGTGTCACTGGACTGACGACGATGCCTTTGTCATCGGCGAAGTGTCGAGCGCTCTGCACAGTGGCGGCCTGGGCTTCAAGCGTCTCAACCAACGAAGCGTTGTCAAAGGCGTGGACCTGCGGATTGAGCGAGTAGGTGATGAAGTCGATGTTGCTCATATCCGGACGGCTGCGGTTGATCTCGGCGAAGTAGGCATTGCTGCCTGCGCCAAACAGTGCAGACGGTTTGTAGGACTCAAGATGCTGCCGTGCCAGATCAACCAGGTCGGACGGCGTGACCGGCTGATCGCGATGAAAGATCAGCCAGCGGCAGACGGGCATCGCCAGAAGATCGAGTTGCTCACGTAATGCGGCGATTTCGTCTGCCGCGTCATCGCCCACGAAGAGAGCGACCTCCAGTTCCACGCCCAGTTCCCTGGCCTGCGACGTCGCCAGGCCAAGGCGTTCGCCATAGCCCGGCTCGGCCGGCGACAGGTCGACACGCAGATGGCTCAGATTGAGCGCACGCAGCCGCTCGGTCTCTCGCTCTGTCAGCGGCTGGCCATGGCTGGCCATGCCAAGTCCAATCGCCGGTACCGCCTTTGTGCTGTCACGGTCAACAACAATTGTCACAACATTGTCGTCTGCCGGATCTTCGGTCTTTCGGGCTTCGGTCTTTGCATTGTCCAGCGTCAACGTCACTGACTGCGCCACCCGCGTCCCAGTCATCACCTCTACCGGGAACGACAACTCCAGCGGCGTGCTGTAGGTCTTGTAGGAGGCATCGGTCCAGTTGCGTTGATCCTCCATTTCGAAGATGTCGCCCGAGAGCGTGACCTTGGCCGACAGGTCAGGCGTGACCTGATGAGTGAGGACCCTCATATCTGCGAACGGATAGACCGGTCGAATCGTGCCGTCGATCTCCAACTGTGGCGCGATCTGGATCGGGAAACGGCTTTCTTCCCTCGAGCCGTCCGTATGTTCGATGGTGACCTTCTCACCGGCGCAACTCATGGGATGCAGCACGCAGAAACCGATGCGGTTGCGTCGGAAGGTACTGAGCGCTTCACCATCCATGCAAAACTCGATGCTCCCGTCGTCGGCGCCAGAGATGTTGGCCCGCCACAGAAAGTCAACATCGCCCTGCTGATGCCGGGCAGTGTAGGCGATGGCGAATGATGCGTCATTGATCTGCATCTCCAGGCCGGAGATCACGGGGTGGATTGTGTCCCAGTTGTGATCGCGCACGGCTACGTAGATGCGACGTAGGAGTTCCCGTTCGCCAAATTTGACATAGCGAAGATCGCCGTACTCGTAGACCAACGAGAGCGGACCGGCGCGAAGCGGCACTTGGGTCGGCAATGGCTGCTCTGAGCCGGTTCGCATGATGGATTTCGAAAACATATGCCTTTGTTTTCCCTTCAGTCAGCCCTCTTAGGCTAGGCTGATAGAATGAACCGTCGACCTGTTTCCAGATGATGTTGCATGCGCGCAGCAGCTCGATCTCCCTCGCCATCTCGAATCGACTCAAAGATGCCCAGATGTTCCTCGTAGCTCTCCTGAATACGCTCTGGATGGCGCATCGAAATCTGTGAGGTCACGCGAAAGGCTCGTTCCTGTTGGCGCTGCATCACACGCAGAATCTCCTGATTGTCCAGACAAGTTGCCAGCAACAGATGAAAGTCCCGGTCATGAGCCACATGGGTCATGATGTCATTTTCCCGAAGAGTAACAAGTTGTGCATCCAGATTGCGGGACAAAGAGTCGACTTGATCCGGAGTGAGTGATCCGGCAAGACTGCGAACAATGTGGGTCTCCAGCGCCATGCGGATCTCGTAGTGCTCCTTGATGGCACGCAGGGAAAGCTCGCGCACGACGATGCCCTGCTGAGGCGACACAGTGATATATCCCTCGGCTTCGACCCGTTCCAGTGCAGCACGCACAGGCGTCTTGCTCATGCCCAGTTGCTCAGCCAGCCGCCGTTCTGAGAGAAAAGTGCCGGGCACGTAGGTCCCGTCCACCAACATCTGCTTCAGTTGTTGATAGGCCTGCTCCTTGAGAAGCATGGGTTTTTCCGTTTTCAACTTGTCCATCAATTCATCCATCGTCAGGCGACAAGCGGTGAGAAATTATGGTTGACATCCTACTGAGATCTCAGATACACTCTGGGTTGATTATATGCGGTTGCCTCAAGTGATGCAACCAGCCGTATTCAAGCATTGTCGATTCCCCGTTTCCATCATCGGAGGCATTCCATGGACAACCTACGATTCGCCATTCTCGGCACCGGCTTCTGGGCCCAATTCCAGCTGGCCGGCTGGCAGGAGGTCGGCGGCGTGGACTGCGTAGCCTGCTACAACCGCACAGTCGCCAAGGCCGAGGCGCTGGCCGAGCGATTCGACATACCCGCCGTCTACGGCGACGCCGAGGAACTGCTACGCAACGAGGAGGTCGATTTTGTCGACATCATCACCGACGTCGACACCCACGCGCCCTTCGTTGAACTGGCCGCCAAGTACGGCAAGCCAGTCATCTGTCAGAAGCCCATGGCCCCGAATCTAGCGACTGCACGGCGTATGGTCGCCGTTTGCCGGGAAGCCGATGTGCCGCTGATGATCCACGAGAATTGGCGCTGGCAACATCCCATCCGCCAGTTTGCTAAACTGCTGCACAGCGACGCTGTGGGCAAGCCCTTCCGTGCCCACGTTGTCTATGCGAATTCGTTTCCCGTCTTCGACAATCAGCCCTTCCTCAAAGAGCTGGACCAGTTCATCCTCACCGACATCGGTAGCCACATCCTTGACGCCTCGCGCTTCCTCTTTGGCGATGCGCGACGGCTCTACTGCCAGACCACACGCATCACGCCCGACATTGCCGGCGAGGACGTAGCCACGGTGATGATGGAGACGGTTGACGATGTGACCGTCACTTGCTCCATGAGCTACGCCAGCCGCACCGAAAATGAGCGGTTTCCCGAGACCTACATTCACGTCGAATGCAGCGACGGCTCCATCGAACTCGGGCCCGACTTCTGGATCCGGATCACGACAGCGGATGGCACGCTCTCCAAACGCTATGCCCCGCCCCGCTATGCCTGGGCCGACCCCGCCTACGACATCGTGCATGCCAGCATCGTCGACTGCAACGCCGATCTGCTGCGTTCGCTGCGCAGCGGCCAGCCCGCCGAGACCTCGGGCGACGAGAATCTCAAGACCATGGAGTTGGTCTTTGGGGCCTATGAGTCGGCGGCGACGGGGCAAGCGGTGACGTTGATCGGGTAGGGCAGAGAAACTCGACACATATGCGGCGCCGGATCAGATGTTGACAATCATTCGACACGGGCGCAATCAAGCGCAATGAATGGAAGTCGGTGTGTTGGCGCTTTGCACCTGCTTCGCAAACAAAACCAGTTGAGCGTGTAGAAGCATTCCGGGATTGCGACAGTGCGATTTCTGGTTGGCGAAGAGGCTGCGCCGCAATCCCGGAATGCTGGCTCAACGCAAAGCCAGTAGCCGGGCTGTAGCCAGATTGTAGCCGCTGTGTAGCCCCGTACGTGGGAAACTCAAGTGAACGAACGGATTGAGTGCACCCATTCTCGGAGGAAATAAACATGCGATATGCTCAGCCCAGATTTTGGATCTTGATCACACTCTCTCTCGTCCTGGCGTTGGTTCTTCCAGCGGCCATACCCAGGGGCGCCGCAGCGCATGATCTGACGTCACGTCAGCCCATGCTCGCCTATGGCGATTCTGACGATGATGATGAGAACGACGGGAATGGGGACCACGACCCCACCGGCCGAATCGTGCTGCATACACAGCCCGGCGCCTGGACGGTGGTGCAATGGCGGGGCGGCACGGGCCACTGGCACGATGTCGAAGGTTGGCGAGGTCAAGCACAGAACGGCACGATTGCCTGGACCGTCGAGGAGAAGGATTTCGGCAGCGGACCCTTTCGCTGGGTGGTCTATCAGCCTCAGACTGGCCGGACCATTGGCGCCAGCAATCCATTCTATCTGCCCGGAGCCGGCGAAACCAGAACAATCAGCGTCGACGCCGGCTGGCACCCGGCCCCCAATCCATGGCAGAATCCACGAGCGCCCCATCCGAACAGGTGGCACCCTGATAGACGGCCGCCTCAGCGATGGCGACCGCGATAGATATTGTCCGCATACAACGTAGCAGTATCAACCTCCGGGAGGTGGTCAACACCAGTTCGCTTACCTGGAATTTCGTGACCACCTCCCGGAGGTTGATTGCGGACAGTCACCTAGGCTGCGCCGCCCGCGCAGCGCCTGAGGTCGCTCTTCGGTGTTAGCCGCGGAGTTCATTCCCGCGTGACACAACGCCGTGCGGTGAACGCGCGAAATGCGCGCCATAGCCTCCACGCCCTACGCATACGCCCCATATTTGCGGATCGCCTCAATCATCGCCCACACGTTCTCGATCTTGCAGTAGCTCGTGATCGAGTTGGCGCTGCTGATCATGTAGCCGCCGCCCACGCCGATGGTCTCTATGCGCTGCTTGACCTCGGCGTCGACCTCCTCGGGCGTACCCAGCGTCAGCGTGTAGTGCAGATCGATGTTGCCCACCAGGCAGAGCCGGTCGCCGTAGTCGCGCTTGACGGCCTCGATGTCCATGGGGCCTGGCTCCAGCGGGTGCAGGGCGTCGAAGCCCAGGGTCAGCAGATCGTCGAGCAGCAGCATCAGATCGCCGTCGGAGTGGAAGATCCAGGGCAGGCCGGTCGCCTGGATAGCGTCGGCCACCCGTCGCATGTGGGGCATCAGCACCCAGTTCATTGTCCGTGGCGAAAACATTGGGCCGGTCTTGTAGGCCATGTCGTCGAAGGTCCAGACATAGTCCACGCCCAGGTCGTTGAGGTGACGGATGACGGCGATGCTCCAGTCAGCGTAGCGACCGAGGACGGTGTCTACCAGGCCGGGATCATCGGCCAGGGCGTAGGAAAAACCGTCCAGGCCCAGGCTCATCAGCATGGGCGAAACGCCTAGCCGCATCTTGGCGGCGACGGCGTAGGTGCCCTGATTGCGTGCGATCAATGCCTCGCCCGGCGCGTAGAGCGCCGGATCGTCGGGATCGGAAAATTGCATGATATCCAGATCGTCACGCCCGTGGATCAAGGGTCTGGCCACAAAATCGATGCCGTCATGCTCCTCGTACTCACCGAAGATGGGCGGCGACAGATCGACAATCAGGTTGTCCAGCCCCATCACCTCGTTCAATTCCTCGGGTAAAAATTCATCCTTGCCGACCATGGCTCGTTGGATCGGCGGATCGACCTGGCCTTCGACAAAGGGAACGCGGTCGGGCTGTTCACCGCGCAGCGCGGTCAAGACTCGCTCTCGGGCGTTCATCGTGTTTCTCCTGTCATGCGGTTGAGATAACTCTATTTCGAGAAGTTTCTTGTCCAGAGAAGCGGAGGGAGCAGGGAGGAGGCTTACGCGAAGCGTTTCTCCCCAGCTTTCCTCTGCGATCTCTGTGCCCCCTCCGTGTCTCCGTGGTGAGCTCTTCCCCCCATCATGTGCCCCTACGCGGTTTACCAGGTCCGACTCTTCAACAGCTCCTGAATCGCCTCTCTGGGTACGGACAACTCGTCTATATGATCCTCAAGCCAGGTTGAAAAGTCCTGCTCGATCTCGTCGACCCAGCGGGTGTCGATCTGGCCGGGTGTGTATTTGCCTTCGGTGAGGCGTTGCTTACCGAACTGGTCGCGCAGTTGGATCAGTTCCGACGTCTCGACGACCTTCTCGGCCAGGTGGGCGGGCACAAAGATGACGCCGTCCTTACGGCCTAGCACCACATCGCCGGGCATGACCGTGGCCAGGCCGATGCGGATGGGACAGTTGACGCCCAGCAACATGATGGTCGGCGAGGCGTAGGAGGGATGCCAGCCACGGAAAAAACTGGCGAAGCCGGGCAATTCCGCCACGCCGTCGAGATCGCGCAGCGCGGCGTCATGGACAACACCGTTGCCCGAATTGGCCAGAATGGATGCAGCCAGGTTGTCACCCATGACCGCACCCTCCTCGATCTTGCCGTAGACGTCGGCCACGTAGACATCGCCCTGCACCAACATGTCGATGGGCCACGAGATCTGATCGCCCACGCAGCCCAGGCGCTCACCCTTGGCCTCCATGACCGTGCGCATCATCGGGCGGCGCGGCATGTACATGGCCGTCAGGGCGCGGCCGACCAGCACCTCGCCCGGATGGGTGGGCACGAAATCGCCCTCGAACTGATGATGATAGCCTTCGCCGCGCAGCACACCCCAGGCCTGGGTGATGGTGACATTGCGCATGCGGTCGATGATCTGATCGGGCACCTTGGGCCGGCCGTCTTCGAAGCGGTCGCCGGCCCACTCGGGTGTGTAGTCGATCAGTTCGTCGGGTGATAGGTTGAGTGGTGCGAACTTTTCCATGGGTGGTCCTTGTTGATGGTGATTGGGGATTAGGGGTTGGGGAATGGGGATCAGGAATTGGGGATATGAGAGGTTACGGAAGTAAGAGGAAGCCAAGAGTCCCTCAACTTCCTGATCACCAATCCCTGATCCCCAATCCCCGCTCCCTAGTCACCATTCCCCACTACGACGACGATGAATCCTTGGGCAACTGGGGAATCAGCCATGACAGGAACGAATCCTGGCTGCGACTTTGCAGCGTGAGGTTGCCCGGTCCCGTCAGCTCGACCACCAGCCCCTCGCCACTGAAGAGTGTGCTCTTCCAGCCGGCGACCTTCTTGACTTCGAATTTCATGTTTTCGTCAAAGGTAACCAAATGGCCGGTGTCGACAATATAGCTCTGGCCGGCCGCCAGCTCCACGGGATGGATGGCTCCGTAGCTCGATACAATCAGCGTGCCCGTCCCCTGGATACGCAGCATGATCAGGCCTTCGCTGCCAAAGAATGCCTTGGCCCCCGACCACTTGGTATCGACGGTGATGCCCTCGGACGAACCCAAGTAGGCGCCTGACTGAACCAGCAGCGACTGGCCAGTCATCTCGATGACCGAGACGTCGCCGGGCAAAGGCGGGGCCAGAGCCACCGAGTCCCCATCTTTGGACGCTGTGTACGTATTGAGGAAAAAACTTTCGCCGCCGAAGACCGAGCGACTGAGTGACTTGAAGAAACCGCCTTTGGCCTCGGTCTTCAACTGCAGATCGGGTGACATGCCGACCATGCTTCCGCCCTCAACTTGGATTGTCTCATCCTTGTCCAAGGTGACCATGGCCAATGCATAGGCCGGTCGATAGCGAACATCTACGTTCATGCGTTTTTCCCTTTCTAACCTGACTATCCAATGAGTTTCTAAGATTTTCGGTGATTGAGTCCAGTCTAGTACAGAGACGATACGGCGGCAAGACGAAGAATTCTGGGGCGTTGTGGGATCGTGATGTAGAATCAAGCCGGTAGATCGGCACAATCAGTTCAGCCCCTCGCCTTCAACAAGAAGATCATTCTACGAAACCGCCCGCAGCAAGAACAGACCGAGGAGTCTCACCATGCCTTCGCCGCATACCCACAGACGACAGAAAACCAGCGCCGGCTTTTTCGCACTGGCACTGCTCATCGGCCTGATCGGTACACTGGGCGCCGTTGCTCTTGCGCAAGCCCAGTCCAGCAATGAGTGGCGCCAGACCGGCGGCCCGCAGGGCGGCGTCATCAGTGTCATCGCCGTGGATCCCAACGGCCTGGACTCGCTCTATCTCGGCACATCCGGAGCGGACGTCTTCAAATCGGCCGACGGCGGCGCCAGTTGGGTCTCATCCGACTACGGGCTGCCCATCACATCCACGATCGCCGCTGTCGTTGTTTCGCCCGATTTCACATCAACTGTCTACGTTGGAACAGACGGCGCCGGCGTCTTTGCCTCGGACGACGGCGGCTCTAGCTGGCAGGCCTGCGAAACAGCGGCCTGATCGACAGAAGCATCAGCGCGCTGGTCATCGATTCAGCAGACCCCAGCGCCCTCTATGCGGCAACCGACAGCGGCATCGCAAAGAGCATGGATGCGGGAGCCAGTTGGGTCAGCAGCGGGCTGACCGATACCCAGCCCACGTTGCTGGTCAGCCATCCCGTTTCCACCGGGCTGCTATATGCCGGCACTTACGACAGCGGTCTCTTTGTCACCGATGACGGCGGCGCTCTTTGGCAGAGCACCAGCATGACCAACACATCGCCGAACGCGCTTGTGATCGACCCACTCACGCCGGACACGCTCTACGCCGGCACATTCGACCAGGGCATTCTCAAATCCAGCGATGGCGGCGACACGTGGGCAGCATCCGGCACGGACTGGTCAGGCGGCGCGGTGAACGCACTGACCTTCGACACGGCCAATCCATCGACACTCGTAGCGGGAACCAGCGACGGCATCTTCGTTTCCAGTGATGGCGGCGTCAGTTGGACAGCAGCCAACGATGGATTGACCACCACCAATGTGATGTCCCTGGCCGTAGACCCTTCAACCGACGGTGTGCTTTACGCGGGCACAGATTTCGGCGGTCTCTTCAAATCGATGGATAGCGGCCAGAGCTGGTCAGCCGCCAATCGCGGACTTGTCAACAGCTTCATCCGCGCACTGGTTGCCGATCCCGACGATCCCGCCATGCTCTTTGCCGGTACCGAAGGCGCAGGCGTCTACCTATCGCCGGACGCCGGTTCGAATTGGATGGCGGCCAATGCCGGCCTGGACAATGGCACGACAAGCGCCATGTTGATCGACCCCTCCGACCCGTCCACGCTCTATGCAGGCATGGAAGAGTCAGGTGTACGCATATCGGTGGACAGCGGTTTCACCTGGGAGGTCGCCGGCAGCAGCCTGATCACAACCGGCATCTACGCGCTGGCCATGGATCCGGTCGACACGGCGATGCTCTACGCCGGCACAACCAATGGCGGCGTCATCAAATCAGTTGACAGTGGAGCGACCTGGAATACCGTCGGTCTGACCAACACCCAGGTCTTGGCTCTGGCCGCCAACCCGGTAATGACCGACACGATCTATGCGGCCACTATGTTCAGCGGCTTCTATGCCAGCAGCGACGGCGGTGAAAGCTGGATCGGGGCCTCCAGCGGGCTGACGCCAACCCAGAATATGGGCATGGCCAACAGCTTCATCTTTGCCCTGACTGTCGACCCGACTTCACCCAACACGCTCTACGCCGGCTCGGGCGGCGGCATCTATCGCTCAAACGACGGCGGCGCCAACTGGACGGAGAGTGGCTTGCCGGAGAGCGGTGTCTTTGCCGTTGCTGTCGATCCCAACGCAAGCGAGAGCATCTATGCCGCCACTGACAGTGGCATCTACGCCTCCGGAGACGGCGGGGCCACATGGCTAAACCATTGGCTGCGGAATGTACCGTTTCAGGCATTGGACTTCGTGCCCGGTCAATTTGGGGAAGGCGACGACGTCATCCTCGACAAGATCTACGGCGGTTCGCTGGGTCAAGGCGTCTTCGAACGTTGGGCCTGTGCCCCTCTCTGGCGGACAGCCAACGACGGCATCGAAACGTCGATCATCCGCAGCTTCGCCATCGACCCGCTCAACCCACAGACCATTCACGCCGCCGCTGACTTCGAGGGCGTGCTCAAGTCAGTCGACGGTGGTGCAAGCTGGATCACCGGCACATTGACCAATACCATCAGTTCACTGGCCATGAATCCGTTGGAGCCGAACATGCTCTACGCCGGTTCTGAAGACGGCGGCGTGTTGATGACGGTTGACGGCGGCGTGACCTGGACGCCCAGCAGCAACGGTCTCGACGATGCCGGCGTATACGGGCTGGCCATCGATCCGGTCAACCCTGACACGCTCTTTGCAGCAACGGATCAAGCCACATACAAGTCCGTCGACGGCGGTGCAACCTGGATTTCGCCGACCCTAGGCATCACGGACACCGCAGCCCAAGTGGTCGCCATCGATCCGCTGGAACCGCTGGTTGTCTACGCCGGGTCGGAGAACAACGGCATCATGAAGAGTGTGGATGGCGGTGAAAGCTGGATTGTGTCCAGCAATGGCTTGACGAACACGGTTGACGGTTTCTTGGGGCTCTTCGTCTCCGCCATCAGTCCCCATCCACTTCTGCCGGACGTAGTGCTAGCCGGCACCGGGGCGGGCATTGCCCGGTCGGAAGATGGCGGACTGAGTTGGGCCTATGTCGGGCTTGAGGAGAAATCAATCATGTCACTGGCGATGGACCCCATGAACCCCGACAGTCTACACGCCGGGACCTTTGCCGGAGCAGTCTTCGAGTCGACCGATGGCGGAGTCACATGGACTGACAGTGGTCTCGTCAACAGCAACACGGTCAACACATTGGCCTTCGATCCGAGTGGGTCCGGGACGCTCTATGCAGGTACCCAAGAGGCCGGCGTGTTGGTCTCCGCGTCAACGTGTGAGTAGCCGCAACCGTGTCGAATGCGGGACAAGAACGTACGTAGGGACAAGGCATTCCCCACCAATGCATGATTGATTCAAACCGCTTCACCTCACAAGATGCATCGCCTGCCAAACTGTGGCTAGGAATGCCTTGTCCGTGCTCAATCGGCGGCGGACAAGGCATTCCTGGAAGCGCATTTGATGCGCAAGTCCATAGCCAACGCGTATTACATGTCGGGCCTAATCCCATGCGCATCAAGCTAAGGATTATGTTAAATTCCGCACCGATTTGAACCGGCACGCAGCAACGGCTGAAGCCGGCTGCTAGCAACGAAAAGCGCCCACAGGCGCTTAACTCCAGCCGCTGAGGCGGCTTGTCGCTGTTAGCGGCGGGATTTATCCCTGCCGCAATCAACGGCAACGCTAGACATAACGCTTAGCTTGATGCGCATGGGTCACAGACCGCACCTGCGTAATACCAGCGTCTATTCGCTAACATCCAAGACCGATGGCGAGTTCAAATTTATCCTGAGCTCGATGCCTATAGGCCCCCGACCCCCTACTCCCGCACACCACCCATCACAAAGCGAACAAGCCGCGCACTGATTATGTCAACATCCAGTTTCTGCTCACGCAATTGATGCCGGATCAGACGCGGATTGAGCGGCGCAAGCACGGCATCAGCAAGATAGTCCAGGTCGGCGTCTCCTGCGATCTCTCCCTCAGCCTGCCCTTTGCGCAACAGCACGAGCACAGTCGTGCGCAACCAGTCATGCAGTGACGTCTGGTTGATCTCCGGCCGATTGCGCAGCGCTCCATGCTCTTCAGCCTCACACATGAGCGTGGCATGGCCGCCCATGAAACGCACCAGGCTGTCGAGAAAGGCTGCCAACAGCGCCAGCGGTGGCGCACTACCCTGCTCCGACAGCAGGCCCAGGGTTCGATCCTGAAAGCGCCGCAGATCCTCGTCCATGAGCGCCAGACAGAGTTCGCCCTTGTTGGCGAAGGCACGATAGAGCGTCCCCTTGCCGAGGCCCGCCTCTCGGGCAATCGCCGACATCGCCACGGCCTCGATGCCGTCCTGTTCAAAGAGCCTGGTTGCCGCAGCAAGTATCAGGGCCTCGTTGGCCACGGCATCGGCGCGTCGCCTGCCGGGCTGCATCGACGGTCCCGCTGTCTGAAGTGTAATGTCGTCCACAGTATCTTCTTTCCTTCTCATCTATGATTGAGCCACAAACGGACCGCAGTCCGCTTGCTATTCTAGCAAACAGAGAGCAGATGTCAAGGAGCACGTCGACATGCAACCAATCCAGGGGATCCATCACATTACGGTGATGGCCAGTGACCCGCAGACGAACGTCGATTTCTACACCCGGATTCTGGGTCAGCGATTCATCAAACGCACCGTGAACTTCGATGACAACGGCACCTACCATCTCTATTACGGCGATCGCGTCGGCAGCCCCGGCACAGTCATGACCTACTTCCCCTGGCCCGGTGCGAGGCCAGGTCGTGTCGGTAATGGCGAAGTAGCAGCCGGAGCCTACACTATCCTGCCTTCGTCCATCGACCATTGGCAGAATCGACTGCAAGGCTACGGCGTGAGCGACCTGCAACGGGAGCGTCGCTTCGGTGCGGATGTCCTCAGTTTTCAGGACCCGGACGCCATGCGCGTCGAACTGATCACCCATGAGGGTCGACCAGCGCCACAGTTCTGGGCCGAGGGCCCGATTCCCGAAGAGCATGCGCTACGGGCATTCCATGGCGTCACAATCTGGGTGGATAGTGCCGACCGGACGGCGTCGCTATTGGTCGACCAGATGGGCTACACGCTGGTCGGTGAAGAAGAGAGCGAAGCAGGTCGTCGCATTCGCTTCAAGGGCGCATCTGATGACCACGGTATGTATGTCGATCTGGTGGAGCGTCCCGGCCTGGGCCCTGGACAGATGGGCGCGGGCACAGTCCATCATGTCGCCTTCCGCGTCCCCGATGATGCAGAGCAGGCCGAGGCCCGGCACAATCTTGCGGCGGCCGGCATTCCGGTGACCGAGGTCAAGGATCGATGCTACTTCCGCTCCATCTACTTTCGCGAGCCGGGCGGCACGATCTTCGAAATCGCCACAGATATACCCGGGTTCGCAGTCGACGAGCCGGTCGAGGAACTTGGCAGAAGTCTCATGCTGCCCAGTTGGTTGGAAGCGCAACGCGAATCCATCGCTGCACGCCTGCCGCAAATCGAAGTTGAGGAGTATGCCCATGGCTAAGCAGACCACGGGCCCTGCCGTGCAGGGTCCCCACGCAGCGCAACCCGTTCTCACAAGCGGCCGGCGGCTGGATGAAGCCGCCGCAGCACTGATTCTCGTGCATGGCCGCGGCGATAGCGCACAAGGCATCCTGCAGCTGGCCAACGTGCTGGATGTGCCCGGCTACGCCTACCTGGCGCCAAATGCGGCCGGCAACACCTGGTATCCCAACAGCTTTCTGGCCTCCATCGAAAGTAACGAGCCGGGCATCAGCTCCGGACTCGGCGTTATCCGTGATCTTGTCGCACGTGCCGAAGAGGCAGGCATCCCTTCCGAGCGTGTGGTCCTGGGCGGTTTTTCTCAGGGGGCCTGCCTGGCATCGGAGTTTGTCGCCCGCAACGCACGTCGCTACGGCGGCTTGCTGGTCTTCAGCGGCGGTCTCATTGGCCCGCCGGAAACGCCACGCGACTACGTTGGTTCGCTGGCCAACACGCCGGTCTTCATCGGTTGCAGCGATGTCGATTTCCACATTCCGCTCGAACGCGTCCAGGAAACAAGCGCGACACTGAAGCGCATGGGCGGCGACGTCACCGAGCGCATCTATCCCGGAATGGACCACACCATCGTCGAGGATGAGATCGACGCCGCGCTGGCGATCATCCGCGAGGTCAGCGGCTCGTAAATCCCACTTTCTTCAATCGCCGTATTCGGTTACTCTATATTCGATATCTGCATTCGATATCTGCCAGCAATGCTGTTTACACCGTACGTGTACGGTAATCGGAATGAGAGGAACCAAACGATGAAGATCGTCGATATCAAAGCCATGCGCCTGACCCTGCCCGACGATGGCATCGATCGTAGCGGCCGCGGCCCGTCCTGGTGGGAGACGGCGGAAGTGGCCAATCCCATGTCACGCTATCCGCATGTCAAACGCATGCGCAATATGTGGATGCCCAAATGGGACGAAGTCTGGTGCATTGTGACGGCCGAGGATGGAACTTGGGGTGCAGGCTCGACCGGCTACGGTACGCCGGTGGCCGCGGTGATCAACGACCATCTTGCACCGCAACTAATCGGCCAGAACTGTCTGGCCACCGAAAAGATCGCCGACATGATGTTCCGGCTGACCAAGCCCTACGGCACACAAGGGCTGGCCTCCTACGCCATCAGCGCCATCGATTTGGCCCTCTGGGACCTGAAGGGCAAGCTGTTGGATCAGCCAGTCTACCAGCTTCTCGGCGGCCCTGCCCGCGACAAGATGACGTGCTACGTCACCGGCAACGATGTGGACTGGTACCAGGAGCTAGGATTCAAAGCCTTTAAGCTGGCCTGTCCGTACGGTCCAGCCGACGGCCTGGCCGGGCTGGACAAAAACGAGGCTTTCGTCGCCGGGGTGCGTGAACAGATCGGCGATCAGTGCGAACTCATGCTTGACTGCTGGATGGCCTTTAACGTTGACTACACGGTGCGTCTGGCCGAACGGTTGCGCCCCTATCGCCTCAAGTGGATTGAAGAGTGCCTGATCCCCGAAGACTTCACGGCACATCAGGAGCTTCGTCGTCGGCTGCCCTGGCAGACCCTGTCGACGGGCGAACATTGGTACACCAGTGTGCCATTCCAGTGGGCCATCGAAAATCGGGTGGCCGACATCCTCCAGCCCGACATCAACTGGTGCGGCGGGGTGACCGTCTGTCAGAAGATCGTGGCCATGGCCGAGGCTGCGGGCATTCCCGTCATGCTGCATGGCGGCGCACGCAACCCCTTTGGCCAGCACTTCTCCTACGCCTATGCAGGCATTCCATTGCTCGAATACTTCATGGGTTCTCGCCCTGGCGTAGCCCTGGCCGATGCGCCGCGTCTGCCCGGCCAGCCCGTTGCCGAGGACGGCTTTCTTGTGCCGAGCGACGCCCCTGGGTTTGGGCTCGGTGTTGAGGCGAAGTGGTTCGCGCCGTTCTGAGCTGATGGGATGAGGGGGTGACCCTTCGACAGGCTCAGGATTGGCAGTGTGAGGGGGTGACAGGATGAGTTTGACAATATTTGACGGTCATTGTCATGCGTGGGAACGATGGCCCTATGAGCCGCCGGTTCCGGATCCGGAAGAACGGGGACGTGTGGAGCAGTTGCTGTTCGAGATGGATCGCAACGGCGTGGATCAGGCGTTGATCGTCTGCGCAGAGATCGATCATAATCCGCACAACAATCGGTACGTGGCCAAGGCAGTGGAGCGATATCCGCAACGGCTCCTTCAAGTGGCCGATCTGGACAGCTTTTGGTCGCCGACCTATCATCTGCCCGGCGCAACAGAACGCCTGCAAGCCTTGGCCGAAGCGATGCCCATTGTCGGCTTCACCCACTACCTGGCTCCAGAAGAGGACGGTTGGCTGACCGCCAACGAGGCTGACGCGCTTTTCGCCGAGGCATCTCGCCGGCGCTTGCTGGCCAGCATTTCATGTCACCCGCATCAGATCGAGGCGATCTGTCGACTGGCGGTGAACCATCCGCAGGTGCCTGTGCTGCTCCACCACATGGGCCATGCCCAGATAGCGAAGCCGGAGAGTATCGAGCAATTGCTGGCTTGTGGGTCCGTCGACAATGTCTACGTCAAGGTCTCCGGATTCTACTACGGCACAGCCGGTCCCAAGTGGGATTTCCCGATCCGGGACATGCAGGCGGTCGTCAAGCGACTGGTCAACGAGCTTGGGCCGGATCGGCTCTGCTGGGGCTCCGACTATCCTGTGGCGAGGCAGTTCATCACCTACAGGCATAGCCTGGAAATTGTACGCACTCATTGTGATTTCATCTCGCCTGCGGATCAAGCGATGATTCTGGGCGGTACGCTGTTTGGGATAGTCGGGCAATTGGGTTTGTGATGGAGAGGATTTTGTCACAGATTCACACAGATGAAATACGGATGGGACACAGATAGATCTTGATTAAGAAAGATGGGTGAATTCATAACAAGTCCAGCCTGTAGGGACACGGCATTCCCCGCCAGGTGGTTCCATGATTGGGGGATTCCATGTCGAGAGTCATCAACCGCATTCTGAAAACGCTTCTAGGAATGCCATGTCCGCGTCAGACCAACTGCAATATCAGAAACGGACATGACATTCTCGACCGAAGTCCATAAAAATCATCTGTGAAAATCATTTCTTTATCAGTGTGAATCTGTGACAAAAAACTAGATTCGACATGATCGACAAGATACAAGATCACCACAAGGAGAAAACATCCATGCAAGCATTGGTCTGGGAAGCGCCCAGTCGGATGGTCATGCACGAAGTTGAGAAGCCGGCCCCTGCCGCAGGCGAAGCGATGATCGAAGTGGCCTACGCGGGCATATGCGGGTCAGAGTTGAGCGGCTACCTGGGGCACAGTTCCCTGCGCGTGCCGCCGCTGGTGATGGGCCATGAGTTTTCGGGCAAGATCGTGGAGCTGGGTTCGGGCATCGATCGCGACAAGATTGGCCTGCGCATCGGGCAAGCGGTGACCGTCAACCCGTTGAGTCAATGTGGTGAATGCGGCTACTGCCGCCGTGGCGATGGACACCTCTGCCCGCAGCGACGCGTGCTGGGCGCTCACGGGCCCGGCGCCTATGCCTCATTCGTGACGACTCCTGTGGTGCAGGTCAAACCGCTGCCCATGGGCCTTTCACTGCGCGACGGGGCGTTGACGGAACCGGTTGCCTGTGCGGTCCGCATCGGAGAGATGGCCGGCGATGTCTCCGGCAAAGCGTGCCTGATCATCGGCGCGGGACCGATCGGGTTGCTGGCGATGCAGGTGCTCTTCTTCAACGGCGCCAAGCGCGTCTTCATGGCCGACTTGAGTGAAGAACGGGCGGCCATGGCCGGAGAACTGGGCGGTACCGTGATTAACCCACGCGCCAAGGATGTTGTCGAGGTCGTCCGTGAGCAGACCAGCGGGCTCGGCGTCGCGGTCTCTGTCGATGCCGTCGGCCTGGCGATCACGCGAAGTCAATGTGTCGCGGCAACGCAGTCAGGCGGAACCCTGATCCTGAGCGGCCTACACCAGGAGGTCAGCGAGATGCCGGCCGCTGACATCATCCGCCGCGAGATTGTGGTGCGTGGCTCGTTCGCCTACGCGCCAAGGAATTTTGCGCGCGCCGTTGAGCTATTGGATCAAGGCGTGGTGGGGCTGGACCCGTGGATTGTTGAAGCGCCGCTGCGCGACGGCGGAGCCTGGTTCGAAAGGCTATTGAATGAGCCCGGTGACGTCTCGAAGGTGTTGTTGGTGCCCGCGTAGCGTCGGATGCTTGGGTAGCAAGCTCAATGTACTCGACGCGGCCAGAACCATAAGAATCCCTAGATGAGCCATCCGCCTCCTTGGCCATGATACTGGTCAGGTGACCTACCGGAACTTGGGCCAAGCCCGTACCGCGAAAGGTTGGACGCGCCCTTTACGACCGTGATCAGCTCGATATCAAACAGCCAGTCCTCCACAAAATCATAGTTGTAGACCATGTGAAAACCCGGACCGGCAGATAGATCTCCGATCCGCACCTCGTCTGCATGAGGGCCGCCGTCCAGGTCCGGGTGTTGGGCCACCTGCGTCAGACCGAGGTGATCCGGGTAGAAAAATCGGAACAGATGGTCGTGGTTGAATCCATATGCATGCAGAATTGCATCACTGAGATCCTGCAACGTGCTTTCAGCAGGAAGCGCCGCCTGACGCCAGAGGTTCTTATCTAGCGAGACTTTGAAGAAAAAGAGACCCTCTCGAATCAGTTCAACCGTTGAAGAGAGCGCGTGTGTCCAGTCTGGCCGAACAGGCTGCAATATCGACTGCAGTTGCCCAGGATTAGAGATGCCACGCTGACCACTGTTGTACCATATTCTACGATTCTGACCAGTAACCGCTTCGCCGGTTATCTGAGACAACAGCGAATCGCCCCAAGTCGTCCTGAGAACGGCGTCCGTCTGCCAGCCCTTGCTCTCCTTGTCCGACACATCCACTACCGAAATCAGGCCAAACATTTGCATCAGAGCAAGATTGTGTACCGCCGGCCAGAAGCGTCGCTGCTCTGCCAGATCTTCCTCGTAGAAGGTCTGAGGTTTGAGAATCCGGAAGAAATTCCACCACAAATCGAGCGGCATGATTTTTTGTTGTGATGGTTGGCGTCCAGCCAGCGTATCAGCATCTCCGTAGAGTAGCCAGGTTTCCAACAACGTGAAATATCGATCTGCTGCGCTGAAAGTCTGCCATCGTTCCTCGGCGGACGAATCAATGGTCAGCGTCCAACCTCGCCTCGCGCTGATCACTTTTGTCAAGCCTGAAGCGCGAAGAAGCAGGAAAATTCCATGTATGTGAGCAAAAAAGGGCTGAACAAAGTCACCGGCCTGGTCTGGCTTGCCATAGAGCCGTTCATCAAGCGTCTGCTCGACTCCTGGCGGAAGAGTGCGATCCGCCATCAATGCGGGCGACACTGTCGCAAAAAAATCCAGTGCTGCCTCGACATCGCGCAATATGGTTCCGGGGCCGTTGCTGTCAATGGGTGTATCGCGGACCAAATCTTCCGAATCTTTGAGGGGACTGGACGAAGACAAATGAGACACTCCTTCCTTGCGCACCTTCCTGGTACTCTCGCGGTAGGATATCGTCATATAGTAGATCCACACATCGGCTGTGTCAATTGAGTTTACTTAGGCAATAGCCTATGCTATGGATAGCAACCTGATCGATGTCACGAGTTTCGCACAAGAAGAGGAGTGTACACAATGGAACAAGACGGGAAAACCGCCGTCATCACCGGCGGCGGCAGTGGCATCGGCAGACGAACGGCGCTGGCGCTGCTGAGCGAAGGCTATGCTGTCGCCCTGGCCGGACGGCGCGCTGAGCTGCTGGAGAGAACGGCTGTCGAATCGGGCGCAGGCGAACGAGTGCTCGCCATCCCCACCGATGTGACCGATCCCGAATCAGTTCGGCACTTGTTCGCAACGACCATCGAGACCTTTGGCCGCCTCGATTTGCTCTTCAACAATGCCGGCGTTGGCGCCCCGGCTATGCCGCTGGAAGAGCTGTCCCTCGACCAGTGGCAACGCGTCATCGATACCAATCTGACCGGGGCCTTTCTCTGCACGCAAGAGGCGTTCAGAATCATGAAGATCCAGAAACCCAGAGGCGGGCGCATCATCAACAACGGCTCGGTTTCGGCCCACGTGCCGCGTCCCAACTCAGCGCCCTACACGGCGACCAAGCACGCCATCACCGGCCTGACGCGAGCGACCGCGCTGGATGGGCGCGCCTATGACATCGCCTGCAGCCAGATCGACGTCGGCAACGCGCTGACCGACATGTCTGAGCGTCTGGGCCAGGGCGTCCTGCAGGCCAACGGTGAGGTCAAGGCCGAAGCGATGATGGATGCTGACCATGTGGCCAAAGCCGTCGTCTATATGGCGAGCCTGCCGCTGGATGCCAACGTGCCGTTCATCACGGTGATGGCGACCAAGATGCCCTACATGGGACGGGGATGACCAGAGGAGGAGTCACAGATAGTGCGAAGAAAGTGCCGGGGACTTTTGCAACAAAGCGAGTGAGTCGACACTGGTGCCGACGCTCCAGCATCGGGAAGTCCCCGGCACTTGGTTGAAGCGACAAACAAGCTTGTTTTTGGTCCTACCCCGTCTCACCCATGCGCAACGAGTCAAAGAGGCGGCGACGCAGACTGCGCCCCACGAGCAGCAGTTCGACCAAGACCATGCCGCCGGCAAAGAGCAGGGCTAGAAGTATGATCTGGTCCCAGGCAATCAGGGGAATCAGAGGCGGCAACGGCAGCGGCGCTTCGCCGGTGATGCGGAAAAAGGGGGTGAAGAGCACGGCAGCGGCAATGCCGATAGACGCGCCCGCAGCGGTGGCGTAGAGGGTAAGCAACATGTACTCCAGCCCGAGTTGGACAAGCAGCCGACGCTCGCCCAAACCCAGCGCCCGCAACACCCCAAACTGGTATCCGCGCTGATCCAACGAAGCCGCGCCGTACATCACCAGTGCGAGAATGGCCATGACGGCGGCGGCGATGAAGCCGACGGAGAGCGTACCGAAAAGCCCCACCCGCTCCAGCCGCGCCTGCTCCTCGGCCAAGATTTCCGGTGCACTGCGCCAGAAGTTGACCAGATACCCCTTCTCGATCACCCGCTTGAGCAGATCCTCGCCCGATGCGCCAGGTTCAAGCTCGAACCAGAGCTGATAGGGAAAGTCGCCTCCGGCAGCCAGATAGAGCGCATCCAGATTGCCAATCACGACGACTTCATCGTCGTTGACCGTCGGGAAGTGGGTATAGATGCCTGCGATGGTGAAGGGTCCCGGCGCCCAAACGCCCGGTTCGAGCGAAACCTGCATGTTCACCTGATCGTTAATACGCAGTTGGGTCTCGTGCAGGAACGTTTCAGAGACCAGAATCGCATCGGATGACTGAGCCAGCCGGTTCATCAGCGCGCCCAGTGGTTCAGGAGCGAGATCCGGTCGAAACCAGGAGACTAGCGGAAAGGTGAGGCGATCGATGCCCATGAAGCGCCCGTTGACCGTGCCCTCGGCAAGCTTCAGGTAGATAGGATAGTTACCCACGTTGGCCGAAGCGGTGACGCCGGGAAGGTCATCGAATGTGCCCATGGGCACCACCACAGGCTCAGCGCCGTCCTCTGTGCGGCGCAGTGGCATGAAACGCGCATCGGCCCCGGTCTGGTAGTAGACGCGGTCGACCAGCCACTGATCGAGACTGGCTGCCATCGTCACGGTGTAGATCCCCAAGCCCAACAGCACGATCACCAGCAACAGCGGCGGCGTGTAGTCGGCGCTATGTCGGCCCAGATGGCGCAGCACCATGTGGGGCGTCAGCCACGGCGTTCGGGCTGCCAGCCAGTCCAAGAAGAGCAGGGCCAGTGGGAAGAGACGCATAAGCAGCAGCGATGCGGTGATGATGAAGAGGGCCGGCGCCAACACCAGCAGCGGATCGTGGAAGAGTGCATCTGTTCCCTCACTGCGCGGATCGGCGAAGGTGCCTTGGGTTAGCAATTGCCGATAGACATAGACAGTGGGCAGTACCAACAGCAGGTCTATGTAGGTACGCTGCCAGAAGGGCCGATCATTGGGCCGGGCACGGTCGCGCTCCTGCTCGACGACGCCCCGTGATGCACTCTGGAGCACGGGCGCGATGCGGGCAAGCAGAGCCAGGCCAAGCGCGCCGAGGACCAGCCATATGTTCATGCCTTGCAGCGAGACGATGAGCGGTTCTCGGGGAACGAAGCGCAGAAAACTCTGGGTATAGCCCATTCCCCTGGCGATCAACAGACCCAGGCCGAGCCCAAGAGGCACAGCCAACAGAAAGAGCAATCCCTGTTCGACCAGCGTCATCTTCACCAACATCCAACGACTCATACCCCGGCTCACCAGGATGCTGATCTCGCGCTCCTGACGCCGCACGACGATCTGGGCGACGAGAAAGAGGAAGTAGATCAGAAAGAAGAGCGCGGGCAGGTTGAAGGCCAGCAGTTGAGTGGCCAGGATCGATTGACGACCCGTGAAGTCCTGTAATGGTCCAAGCGGAGAGACATCCAGTTTGGCGTCGGGCAGATAGCGGTCGATGATGACCATGGCCCGATCGAAGCCTTCAACGTAGGCCGGTGCATGGGTCGGGTTTAAGGCACGGTCGTCCAGTACAATATGCCAGGAAGCATAGCGAGACTTGGCCCGCAACAGGGGTTCGACGAAGTGCTGATAGCTGGCCTTGGGCACGATCAGGGCATTGGCCAACGATTGATCGGGATCGCTGAACCAGAAAGGATCATCAGGATTCTGCGCTCGCCACAGACCGGCAATGCGTACCGGGCTGATCGGGTCGACGACATTGAGTCCCAGTAGAAACGTTTCGCCGGCGTCAATACCCATCTCGGCCGCAAGATCCGCGTGCATCCACACGTCCATGACGCCCGGATCGCGAGACTGCTCCGCCAACGGCTCGCCCTCCACGATCTCCATCTGTTGCCCGACCTCGTCAACGTAGGCAACAGCCACGGAGCGAAGATAGCCGCCGCTGTCGACATAGCGGCTATCATCTGGATCAGGCAGCAGCATGACGCTGCCGCTCTCGACCTGAACGCCCACATGGCGCGTCGGCAGCCCAATCTCGCCCGAGAGGGTCTCGGCAAGGTTGGCAGCCACCTGTTCAGCGGCAGCCAGCGACAATGGTTTGCGTGAAGAAGGGAAAAAATAGACACGCAAGGAGAACGGGTTGCGTCCGGTCTGCTCGCTGAAAGCGGCCAGCTCCTGGGTCAACACGGCCCGATCCACGGCATGGGCAAAAAAGCCGGCATTGCTCAAGAGCGCCACGGCCATCACCACGCCGATCAGGTTGAGCAGCGTCACCGGCCAGCGGCTGGCCATGCTTCGCAAGGCTAGCCTGATGAAGTCAACTGTGATGAGCAAGCGATGGGAAATTACGTGGGTTAGCCGGTTCAGCATGGTACTCTTGAATTTGATGGCCCGTTTGTTCCAGCAAGCAGTGCTGAGGAATCACCATCATTGTAGCACAGGCCGGCATACGGCGGCATCGGCATGGTTCGGCATTAGTTAGGCATAGGGAGGGTGCATTTTGCGGTATTGACGAGATCGCACGTGCCGGGGACGGTCCATGCACTGATGGTATGACCCAATTGGACTGGACCGTCCCCGGCACGTCATGCACCGAATCTGAAACAGATCCGTTCGCGACGAGACCAATTGTCATTCCGAAGCGAAGCGAGGAATCTCGCCGTCGCCATCCTTCAGATTCCTCGCTTCGCTCGGAATGACAATTTACGCATCTCGTCCGACTCCAAGTCGGACCTACAAGAAATGTGATCCCTCAGCCTCTATGCTAACGCATGATCAGCGGCAAATAGATTGCCGAAGTCACAGTGATCGTGGGATCGACGCGCACGCTGAGTGCGGTCACATCCGACTCATTACCGGCATGGTCTCGGTAGCGTACGAAGACGGTGGCCATACCGTCGCTTCCGGGGGCGAAGGTCCAAGTTTTGGATGGACGATAGGCTTCCCACTGAGCACCGGCGAAGTCGGCCCGGTTGGAGAGCAGCATCTCGGCCAGTCCGCTCTGCTCGGCGGCCACGATCAGTTCTCCGTCGAAGATGGGATGTTCTTCGGTGAAGGGATCGTCATAGCCTTCAAGCAGCACAGTGGTCGTCGTCGGCACCGGCGCAACCACACCCGGCGGCAGCACGACCTCGCCGTGAGGTGCGAACGGATCAAGCTTGGGCGTCGTGCAGACGACCGCAGAGGGGGCGCTCGTTGCGCGTCCACGAGCCATGGCCTTGTAGCAATAGCGTTGGTCATTCTTCAGGTTGCCGTCGGTGAATGCCGGTTCGGTGATATTTTCAGCGATCAGTTCGAAGGGACCCTCCGGCGCAGTGCTGCGGTAGATCTGCACCTGCGGAGAGGCAGCCAGTGTGCTGAATCGCAGGAAGACCTGTCCGACGCTGGGCCAGGCCTGGAGACGCGGCGGCTCTGCGAAATCATCGGGCGCAAAGAGCGGGTCGTTGCCCCGGGTGACCTCTGAACCGTCAGCTTCACCGCCGTCATCGGTGTCAGGATCGCAGGGGTCGGTGTGGCGGAAGAACTCCTGGGCGGTGACCAGGCCGTCATCGTCGGGATCCAGCTCAGCATCGTTCTTCTTGGGATCGGTGCAGTTACCTTCCCACCAGTTGGGCAAGCGATCTTTATCGTCATCGTCGTCGCCGGCCATGTAGAATGCCACCCGTGCGCGACGTTTGAAAGGGCCGGCCAGGCCGGACGTGCCCTCGGCATCGAGGACCACGCTGTAGCCGCCGGGCTGGAAGGTATTGAGGATGGTTCCGCCGTAGAAGCCGTCGTTGGCCAATCCGTCGCCGTGCTGTCCATCATCGAACAACTTCAATGTTTCGCCGGTGCGCTCGACAGTGACGTCGATGGCGGCCCCGGTGATGCCTTCGATATCGGAGAGCAATGCCAGCAGAGGCATGGCCTTGCCCGCCAGGCGCTCTTCCGGCGGCAGGCCGAGGAAGACCTCCAGCGTCAGATCGCTGATCAAGGCCGCTTCGACCAGGTAGATCTTCGAACAACTGCCGCATGGACGAACAGTGAGGTTCCATTCGCCCTTCTCCGGCGCAGGCACACGCCAGACATGGTGACCGTCCGCCGTCAACGTAGGAGCGACAATCGAGCCGTCGGGCTTGCTCAGCCGCATGAAGGGGACATTGGCGGCGTCGGGCGGTGACATCTTGGCCACGAAGACGCCCTGACTGGCGCCGCCGTCGACCAGGATCGTGCTGACGGCGGGACTCTTTCTATCCACACCGATCTCGAAGCTTTCGGCGAAGATCTGTTGTTCAGCGAGCACAGTTTCGGCGAAGACACGATAGATCTCGGCCAGATCGACCGGCAGCGTGTTGGCGATTGCCGATGCATCGGCGGCCGCGACACCAAGCTCGGGCAGGAACTGGAAGAGACCACCTGACTCCGCGGTCAGAGCCTCCAGCGCCACGCCGTCAGCGTCATCGCCCACTGCGACCACATGGATCACGGGCACCTGGTCGCCATCCTTCTTGCGCGCCTTGTATTCCTTGATAAATTCGGGAATATGGTCATCTGTGTCAGCGACCGTGTCCTTGCCGTCGGAGAGCAGCACGATTGTCCAGGCCGGGTTAGGCGTGCCCAAGGCGACGAGTTGTGCCAAGCCCTCGCGCAGGGCCGCGCCCGGTAGCCGTGGCGCCGTCGGGGATCGCCAATGCGTCGATGGCGTCCTGGGCCGCCTCGCGTGTGACGTTGGTCCAGTTGCTCAGGTTGAACTCAGTCGAAGGCGCGTCGTTGTAGCTGACCACGCCGATGCGATCGCCGGCGTCGTACGAGTCGACATAGAGGTTGGCCGCGCCCTTGGCCGCTTCGATCTTCGGCCCGAGCATGCTGCCCGAACGGTCGATGACGACCATGTTGTCCACGCTGGGCTGCGGACCGTAGACCACGGCATCGACTTCGGTATCGGTGTAGTCGCCATACTCGATGGTGAGATCACATTCGGTGCAGCCGGGGCTGGCCGGCGCACGCAGCACAAGCCAATACTGGCCGGCAATGTAGGTCGACGCAATGATCGCATCGTCAGCCGGGTTGGCCGGCGGATTGATCACCGTATTGCCGACGGTGATGACAAACTGTGCGGTGTCGATGCCGACAACCGGATCCAGGTTGGTGTCGAAGACCTCCACCTTGGCGATGAACTTCTTGGGCGAGGTCGCCTCGCCGGCCAAACCCGGGAACTGGGCGTCAGGCGACAGAATAAAGAGGCCGTCGGTTAAGTTGAAGGCGTAGCGGAAGTTGACGGCATGGTCCATGGCCGTGACGATGAACACGATGCGGTCGTAGGCCGGATTGATGTTGGGGATGCTCAGATCGAAGCTGGTGCCCTCATCGCTCCACTGCTCAACGACCTGGCCGTTGTCGATGGCCAGCACATGGTAGTGGAGAGGATGGGGCGTGCCCTGCAACGCCTCGGCCTCGACGTTGATGACTGACAGCGAGGAATTGGGGTCGACTTCGAAGTAGCGTGCGCCCCATGCATCCACCGAGACGGTGCCGAAGACAGACACATCCGGATTGAGCGGCCCGGAGACCGTGCGCTTGACCGGGTCGTAGCCGCAACCGAGGCACTCTTCCTCGTCCAGGTAGTTATATTTGGCGAATCCGGCCGGTGGCGGGTCACTGACCAGGTCCTTGACGTAGTTGGCGACGGCAAAGTCCTGGAAGATGTCCTTGAAGCGGCGCGAGGTGCCGATCTTGTTCTGAAGTGTGTCATTGAGCGTGCCGATGCCGTCCTTGGAACTGGCCGCGGCCTTGTTCTCCTCGCTCTGCTGCCAATACTTGACCATCACATCGATACCGTAGTCAGGCTCGGTCTGTGTGCCGGCGAACTGTTCCATGACGTAGATCCAGAAGAGCGCGGCATTGTAGGAGGCTTCCATCAGCCCCTTCTCAGGCGCACCAAGGTAGGCGTTGATCTGGCCCATGTAATACTTTTGGGCCACGGTGTCCCAGACATCGCACTGGGCGTTGTTGAAGATGCAGAACTTGTCTTCGGTGGCGCGTGCTTGCCCTTCGATGATCCATTTGCCGAATGGATCGGGGCTGGAGCCGCCATGCGCGCCCTGGACCTTGTGGAAGATCTCATGGCCGACGACAAAGAACTCGTAGTCCGAGCCGCTGCCGGTGGTGGGATCGTACTCGCCGCTGGCAAACCAGTCCGGCCGGTACTGGATGCCGTCCGAGTTGGCGCAGCCGTTGTTGCATGGGAAGAAGTCGAGCGGAAAGGGCTTCTGGCCGTCAAAGAAGGCCGGATCGTTGAAGCCGTAGCCCGTCATTTGAGCGTGGTAGGCTTCGCTGGTCTGCAGCGCTTCGCTGACGTGTTTGTTGTTGCCGCCGACGTTCACATTCTCCGTACAGGCCGATTTGCCGTCGTAGTCGGGGCATTCGACCAGACGATAGTACATGCGGTAATTGGGGCCGTTGCCCTCCAGTCGAATTGGCTCACGGCAGGTTTGGTCGGCCCCGGCGGTGGTCTCATCGTTGCCGTCATCGGCCGTCACTCGATAATGAAATACGTCAGTGCTACTGGCGCCGGCGTCCACATAGCGCCAACGGCCTTTGGCGTCGGGATCGGTGATGGTGGCGATAGGGTTGCCCCAGCTATTGTCGTCAACGTTCTTGCGATAGACGTGGTAGTCGGCGTTGCCGTCGTTGGTGTCCGCCCATTCAACACGCACCTGATCGGGCGCACCGCCATGGGGCCGACAGGAGACGTTATCCGGCTGGTCCACAGCCTGGGGAGCGGCGTTGGTCGTCTGACGTGTGATGCCGACAAATGAGATCGAGATGAGGAGGGCCAAGAACAAAATGTGCAGCCTCGGCCAAGTGGATTTTCGAAAAATCATGGGACGCCCTCTTTCTGAAAGATAATTCAAGTAGCCAACCCTTTTCGGTCGGGGTTGGCGGCACCGTCTTCGAAACGAATTTTAGTCCGCGCGGCATACCTCCACGATGCACACGGTATCAATATTGGTCTGATTTTCGTGCACACCTCCGGTGAGCAGATGGCGCACTTCACGGTGACACTTGTCATCTAGTGTGCTGAAGAAAGCATAGACGACGAACCTCGTGCTGACCGTGCGTTAGATCATCCAGCGGTTGTGTTCCAGATCACAGCGCTTATGCCGACGTGAAATTTGTGGCGTGACCAGCATCGAGGTGGACGCAAAAAAGCCGCCAAAGATTGACGACTTGTGGCGATACAGTTTTGCGGTACGCTGGAGTAGATGTCGATTGAGGTTCGGTTCAGTCACCAGGGTGATCGACAAGCTGATCGACATCGAGGCTGTAGTGACTGCGCTGGATCGGCGTCATCTCGGCCAGATAGCGGTTGTTGCGCAGCCATGTGTTCACAGACGCCGACGTCAGGTCCAGACGCCACCTGCGCAGGCATTCGGTGATGTCGACCGACACCAGTTCCTGACCGCCCGAGCGAAAGGCAAGTCCCGTCACCGGGCTCCGGTGGCTGGATAGACGCCGCAGCAGTCGACCCGATGCAACCTCCCAGACCAGGATATCGCCTTCGTTGCCGGCCGTTGCCGCCAGATGTCCGTCGGGGCTGAAGACGAGGCAAAATGTATGGGCAGCGCGCTGGGCCAGGCGATGTATGTGGCTGCCGGTGGCGACATCCCACAGCACAATGGAACCGTCCAAGGACGAGGAGAGTACCCGGTCGCCTGCCGGGCAAAAAACCGCATTGAGCACGGCCTCGTGATGGCCGGCAAAGCGCCGAAATACGGAGCCGTCCGTCAGATCCACTTGGCGCAGATCATAGGTGGGCTCGTCGCATTGCTCCTTGGAGAGGCCGATCAGGCAACTTGTGCCGTCGGGGCTGAAGGCAACAGTGCGAACGCCCTGGGGATGGGCGCGGTAGAGCACGCGGCCTCGGCCTTGCACCAGATCCCAGATGCGCAACGTGCCGTCGCGTGACCCCGAGGCAAGCAAACGACCATCGGGCGAGAGTGCAATGTCCCAAATCAACTCCTCGTGGCCCGCCAGGGTGAGGCGCACTTTGCCGCTCGACCGATCCCAGACTCGGATGTCGTTGTCGCCGGACCGGCCGAAGACCTCGCCGGCCGCGGAGGCGATCTCTTGGCCGTCGAGCAAGAAGTGAATGCCGCCATAGACCATCTCGGTATGGATCGGATGCGTATCCAGCAACGCGCCGGACGACAAGTCAACCAGACTCACCCGCCCGTCCCAACCGCCGAGTGCGGCGATCTGCCCATCCGGACTCAGACCCAGCGCCGCCCCGGACATGGCGTAGCGTGCGCGACGCAATTCGGCTCCATTCCAGGTATCCCAGACACGCAACGTGCCGTCGGCCGCACCGGACAGCAGGCCGCGGCCGTCCGGCATGGGCGCCAGTGCCTCAACGCGCCCCTCGTGGCCGTGAAACGTCTCGAGGATCTGCCCGGATTCAACATCGAAGAGCAGGATACGGTTGTCCAGCGCGCCCAGCCAGAATTGGTTGGAATGCCCGGACGGCGCCACATTGAGCAATCCGACCAAAGCCGGACGGTGGCGCACCAGCTGCTTTCCACCGGCCAGATCCCAGACAACGACCGACTGGTCGTCAGAGACGGTGATGCAACGGCGGCCGTCCTCATGAAACGCGACCCCGCGAACAGGTCCGCTGTGGCCGTCCTGGTGGTTGATCAGTGTCGCCACCGTATTGTCGTGCCCCTTCAAGCGTTGCAGGGCTGCGCCGGTCTGCAGGTCCCAGTGGACCACGGTGCGGTCCATGGCGCCCGAGAGCGCTGTGGCGCCATCGGCGCTGACCGCGATGGCCAACACAGCGCCGTCGTGGCCCGTGAAGCGGCCTACCGCTCGCCCTGACCCGATCTCCCAGCGCGTGATCGACCCGTCGGCGGTGCCGGCCAGGACAAAACGACCGTCCGGTTCGACTGCCAGACAGTTGACCGGACTCGACCCGGCGGAAAACGAGCGTACCATCGTACCGGCCGCCAGATCCCAAAGCCGGATCGTGCCGTCGGTTCCGGCGGTAAGCGCCCGCGCCTCATCCGGTCGAATACCGGCCAGGAATCCGACCGCGTTGACCGAGCCGGTGTGTCCCTTCAGATCTGCGATGGGCTTGCACTGCGCCATATCCCATAGCCGTACGCTGCCATTTGCTGCGGCCGAGAGGGCCCGCCGGCCATCCTCGTTGACGGCCACGGCATGCACCGGCGCATCGTGGGCAGCGATACGGGCGCGTGTGCCCGGCGCGTAGGCCGCCTCCGCCAGCATCAGTTCGACCTGGGGCAATGGCCTACGGGCGCCGGCAGCGGCCGCAGCCAGGGTCAGCGCCAAATCCGTATCACGGCGGCCCAATGCCAGACGCGCGCTGGTGGCCAGATTGAGGCTACGCAGGTGGCGCCCCAGCCGCGCTTCCGTGTCGGCGCGGCGATGCTCGGCATCAGCCAGGGCCCGGGCCTGGGCCAGCTCATGCAGATGCTGCGAAAAGCGCTGCTTTTCCCGTGCGCGTGTCAGTTGCCGACTGACGCCAATGAAGGCGCGCACCTCAAAGGAGATCTGATCGTATTCACGTTCCAGCCAGGATACCGCCTCGACCAGGGCAGCGCCCCGCAATAACGAGCCATCATCCCGATCTGTTGCCTGCCACTGGTCCAACGCGCCCATCATACGCATGGTCCACAAGCGGAAATCGCGTTCTTCGTCGAGCCAATGACGCAGGCGCGCCCATTCGGCAATGATCGCTTCGTGGATCAATTCGACCGTGTCCGGGTAGGCGGGATCACAGCCATGCACTAGGAGCCGGGCCTCGACCAGACGCTGGGCGATCGCCCAACCTTTGTCTCCAAACTCGCGTCGAGACGCCAGTCGTGCGGTATCCGCGGTCTTTCGGCCTGGGCGCACCAGACTGAGCAGGACGCGCCGGACCAGCGGCTGTTCGGACTGCGTCAAAACCGGCGTAGACTTCCTCTGCATAGGCGGCCACGGCGCCCTGGACGCGCCCGATCTCGTCGTAGGCGCGGTGGGTCAACGACGGACCCGTGGCCTGACGGCGCCAGAGCGCGGTCAGGGCGAATTCCAACAGCGGCAGGTTGCCGGTCAGGTCGCCTACATCGTGTAGAATGCGTTGGACCAGCCCGGCTTCAAAATCGATGCCGCGCGCCTGGGCCGGCAGAACGATCACCTCTTCCATTTCTGATCGGGACATGGTGCCCAAATAGAGGGTGGCCGACTGCAGGGCGTCTGCCAGGTCGCGATGGGCCAGCGCCTGGCCCATGAAATCGGCACGCAACGTTAGGACCACACTTGTCTGCCAGCCGTAACCCGGTGACTGCACAAGTTGCAGCAAAGCAGCGATGAACACTGCCCGGGTCTTCTGATCTGGGCAGAGGGTAAAGAGCTGCTCCAACTGGTCAATGATGAGGATCAACTGTCTGGACCCGGATCGTACGGACGGCTGAACACAATTGCCGTTTGCCGGGGTACTCGAGGACGATCCAGCGTTCACATCCGCGCTCTGCTCCCCAACCACATCCCACTCAAATCCCAATCGGCGATTGAGTTCTTCCATCAGCAACGTGCGTCCGGCGCGCAGATCGGCAGCCAGCCTTGCGGCCGGGCGTTCACGCTCGGCGCCAGGGAGGAGGGGTTGGGCGGCCTGGATGAGCGCGGAGGCCAGGGCCAGGAAAGGAAGTGCGCCAGGCCGGACGACAATTTCGACCCGTTGCGTTGCCGGCGTCGCTACTTGAGCCTGGCGGGCCAATGCCGGCAGCAGCCCGGCAAAGACCGCCGAACTCTTGCCCACACCGGAAGGACCGACCACGGCCACCAACGGCTGTTTTTCCGTCGCCCCGACCAGCCGGGCCACAAACGATTGGCGGCCGAAAAAGAGTGGTGCGTCCGCGGAGGTGAAGGTGAGCAGGCCGCGGTAGGGGCAGGGCGGCAGCGGGCCGGACTGGGGAGCGGCGACAACGCCGGCCACGGCCGCGGATGAGACCTGGCCTGAGCGTATCTGGTCCACGAGATCAAGCGTCTCCCGGCTGGGTTCGACGCCCAGCTCGGCGGCCAATATGTGGCGACACTCTGCCCAATGACGCAATGCAGCGTCGGTCCGGTTCTCCAGGGCCAGAGCCAGCAAAAGTCGGCGGTGGGCTGCCTCACGCCAGGGTTCCAGGCCAGCTCGCGTTGGGCCCACTGCACTGCCTGGGCGAAATCACCCTGACGCAAGGCATGGTCACCCAGGGCTTGTAGGAGTTGCAGCACCCGGCGGTGACGGGTCTCCTGTTGCACGATGCCGCCAGCGATTAAATTCACTGCTGTCGGCCACCACAAGGCCGGCAAGCAACTCGCCCGTATAGAGGTTCAGCGCCTCAAGGGCCGCGGCCCGGCGCTTTTCGTCGTGGAGCAGCGCCGGGTTCTCCGGCAGACCACTGACATTCAACCCGTGATCGAAGGTGTGGAGATCGACTGAGACTGCGGGCGGCTGGGCTTCGAAATGCACGGTGTGGCGGTCGATGGCGAGGGGCGAACCGCCGGGCAGATTCTGCAGCGGTCGCAGGACCTGCCTGAGATTGGCCAAGGTCTGGCGGAGACTGGCGCGCGCGGCGCCGTGGTTTGATGCAGGCCAGAAGAGGGTCGCCAGTTCCTGGCGGTTGTGGGCCCGATCGCGCTCGACCGCCAGATAGGCCAGCAGCGCCCGCGCCCGTTCCGAGCGCCAACCGTTGACCGCCTCTCCGTGGAGCAGCAGACGAAACCCGCCGAACAGGTGCAAGTGCAGTGCCGATGATGACGGGTTGTCCATCCCACACTCCCGCCGTTGCGGATCCGCTCGACCCACTATTGCCATTTTGGATACCCTCCAAGACGAGCAAGGGGGGGACTTGAAAAAACACTTGAGTCCGGATCAATTTCGGGCGTAGACGGCATGGGGGCTGCGCGCCGGTCGGTTTCGGCTGTGGAACCCTATCTCTTTGTCGCGCAGTCAGCAGAAAACCAATCCTCCAGTCGAGTATACCGCATGTACATTGCGGAGGACATTACGATTTTGTGCAATCGTCGTTTTTTATTGATTCCGGCTTTTCTGCGGCCGCTCCGAAAAAAACAACAACGAATTCGGTAGAGGAATCTCAACTGTGTAAACCTGAGATTACTCTCCACCCGGTCACGGCGCTTTGCGCCCGCAGACGAACAGAATCGCTTCGGCGGTGCCGTGGATTCGGGCATTCGTGACAGATGCAATTGTGAATTTGGGCACAAATCGAACCCATTATCGTCAAGTCGTCACGTTTTCGTCACGTTTGGTGTGAGAGACTGATAGCATGGCAGAACGCAGGGAAGTCCATTTAACCCATCCAAGGAGGTTATTCACGAAAACAAGGAGAACGACCCGGAAGGGGCAGCAACAGCAATGCAATTCCAGCTTATTGGAAATCCGGGCGGTTGACACAATATCGTGGGGTGGGTTTCTCTACCCGCCCGTCTTCGGCGGGTAAGGAAACCTGCATACTTCCCTAAATCCCAAAGAGTCACAATCCCTAACCACCAGTATGGATCGAATAGTATCGTGGGTATCCTCTCCAGAAAGGACCGTATGATGAAATGGCATCGACTCTTGATCCTAATGGCAGTGATTTCATTCGCACTGTTGATTGCACCAACCGCTGGCGCCGCGCCGGACGCAGAACAGAAGGTGCTGTTTGTGGTAGTTGATAACGGGTATGTCTACAACGACTGGCAACATCGGGTATTCCCAACGTTACAGAACACGAATGCAGATGCCACAGTGATCAATCTTCTTCAGGAGGGACAGGTTGCAACCCATCTTGCGTCCAATTCCTACGATCAGATATGGGTCTACGATCTGTCTTATAGCAACAAGGTTTTTTTGACGGATATGCAAGCAATCGCGGCATGGTTCAACACCGATCCAGACCGTGCCATCATCGCTGATGGACGCTTCATCTCCTATACTGGATACAGACTGGCGATCTTACTCGCTGGCAGAGCGAAGGGCAGAAACTAACTGAGAATTACTACCATAATTTGAAGATTCACGGTGGGGGCATTTTGCTTGCTACGGATGGATATCCGTTTGCAAATCATGGTATGAATCAGCTCATGCCATTGCTGGGTCTTGGAACCTTTTCATTGGACATAAATCAGCGATATATCCCGGTTGACACTGGAAATCCGTTGATGACCACGCCTAACGATATGGGCTCCCAGCTGTGGGATGATTCAACTACGGGCCAAGCGCCATACGGTTTGCAACCCAACGGACGCATTCTGTATGCCGTGGCCTGGCATTCAGGGAATACGGACTCACCCGGCATTTCCGCCTCATTTGAAGGGGTGATCGGGCTGCATGTGGATATCACCTCTCCATCCGACGGCAGTTCGTTCAGTACTGAAACAATCACTTTCGTGGCCGAAGCAACCGGTGGGCAAACACCGTACAGCTACGCATGGTCCTCCAGCATCGACGGAGCGCTGGGCAACGGCCCCACACTCCCAGTGGATGCGAGCACGCTATCTGAGGGCACACACACCATCGCGGTCGTGGCCACCGATCCGCTGCCTCGAATTGACGATGATTCGATTGAGATCGCGGTTGCTCGCGACGACGATGACGACGGCGTCGTCAACCTGGATGACCTCTGTCCCGACACGCCTGCGGGCGCAACGGTAGATGCCAAAGGCTGCGCTGAATCCCAGATGGACACCGACGAACTGCCCGAAGCCTGCGGCGAATCATGGCACATTCGATCCAGTCAATTGCGACTTGGCGAGGACGGGACCGCCGACGACGGCGCAACTTTCCCGACAATCCTTCCCGGCGGTGCCTACGCTGCCGAAGTGGTGGTCACCAATACCAGTGGCCAGGCCGCGCAACTGGTCGGCTGGATCGACTTTGGCGGTGATGGGACCTTCGAACAGACGGGCGACCGCTCCAGCCCCGATCTGGTGAACGGCACACCCGGCGGACCGGACGGTGACGGCGTCTTCGCTACCGGCAACATCCCGACCGGTGTCACCGATCAGACCGTTTCCCTGCAATGGACATTCGAGGGCACACCGCCGGAGAACACCTATGCCCGCATTCGTCTAACCACCGACCCGGCCTTCTTCTCCGACAATTCGCCCCAGCCGGACGGCACGTTCGGGCCGGGTGAGACTGAAGGCCACGAGTTGACAGGCAATCCGCTGCCCGTCACGCTCAGCTACTTCCTGGCCACGCCCAGCGGCGACGGCGTCCACTTCGCTTGGGCCACCGCCACCGAAACGGGCAACGCCGGCTTCAATCTCTATGCGGAGACAGAGGCCGGCCGGCAACGGCTCAATGCCGAGCTGATCCCGTCAGCCGTGATCGACTCGGTTGAGCCTCAGGACTACGCCTTCGATGCCACGGGTGTGGCAGACGAGATTTCACTATCGAGCTGATTGACATCGCGGGAAGCAGCGAACTGCACGGCCCCTTTGCGCTGGGGGCCCCCATGGTTCTCGGGTCGAGGCAAACCCGCCGAGCAGGGGAATCAACTCTATCTGCCTTCGGTGCAGAATCGATAGCGATAGATACATTTGGAGCGGGCTTGCTGGGGAACTGGGTGTTCCCCGGCAAGTAGCCGCAACGGACGCAGACTTGCTGGAGTTTGATCGCCGAATTGGACCTTGGCGGCGCGAAACCTTGCTGGCAGATGGACCATGCAAAAATCAAGTTCGTCACGATCTGGTCACGTTTGGTGTGGGAGAATGAAGGCAGAGCGTCATAACGGCGTTTCGAGCCAACAGATGATAACGCCGATATCTTGCCGTCGCAGATAGAACGCCTCCCAACGGTGGCGGCAAACGAGAACACGGACCGTCGCCCTTCGCAGACGGCGGGACCAATGATAGAGCAGATGAACTACAGATCCTACCTGCTACGCCTGCGCCAATGCAGCGGTTCGGACGGCGAGCAGCGTCAGGTCTGCATGCGATGTATCCGAGACGACGAGGAACACTACTTCAACAGCCTGCGCGAGTTGATGGCCTATTTGCGGCGGTGCAACGGCGAATGTGAATAGAAGCAGTACTAATAATGAGTACTAAATATCAAGGAGTATGAGCATGAACATGCAACGCGATCCCAGCACGGCTCGGCCTTGCAAGCTAAATGGATATATTGGATGGTATCGCCACACATCCGCTGTCGGTCTGGAAATCTGGTGGAAATGGATTCAACCAATTTTCTCAGGTACAACCTTCAATAAGGTATATTCCGTGCGTGCTCTCTTGCTGTTGTTCGTCGCGTTTTCAGTCTTCTTGTGGCTAACTCCACCAGTTTACTCCCAGGGTAGCTCGCATTCCCTTGCCATCCAAACTTCCATGAATCAGGAGCCCAGCGTCATCTCTGGCAGTCTCTCTGCCGCCGACTGGCAAGGGATCCAGCAGGCCTATCTCAAAGCCTCCAATACGGGAAGCAATGACTACTTCGGCTACGCTGTGGCCATGGACGGCGACACTGTGGTGGTCGGCGCTTACGGCGAAGCGAACAACGCAACCGGCGTGGACGGCGACCAGAGTAACAACTCGGGATCATCTGCTGGTGCAGCCTACATCTTCACGCGTAGCGGCGGCGTTTGGAGCCAACAAGCCTACCTCAAAGCCTCCAACACGGGAAGTAGTGACTACTTCGGATATTCCGTGGCCGTAGACGGCGACACGGTGGTCGTCGGCGCCCATTACGAATCGAGCAACGCCACCGGCGTGGACGGCGACCAGGGTGACAACTCGATGAATGGCGCCGGTGCGGTCTATGTCTTCACGCGTAGCGGGGGTGTCTGGAGTCAACAAGCCTATCTCAAAGCCTCCAACGCAGGTCACTACGACGGTTTCGGCTATGCCGTAGGCGTGGACGGTGACACGGTGGTTGTCGGCGCCAATGGCGAAGCCAGCGGCGCCACCGGCGTGGACGGCGACCAGAGTGATAACTCGGCATCATATGCTGGTGCAGCCTACATCTTCACGCGTAGCGGTGGTGTGTGGAGCCAACAAGGCTACCTGAAAGCCTCAAATACAGATCGGTACGACGAGTTCGGCGCATCCGTAGCCGTGGACGGCGACGTGGTGGTTGTAGGCGCCCGTAGCGAAGCCAGTAACGCAACCAGCGTGGACGGCGACCAGAGTGACAATCGGCATCACGTGCCGGTGCGGCCTACGTCTTCACGCGCAGCGGTAGCGTCTGGAGTCAACAATCCTACCTCAAAGCTTCCAACACAGGTCAGTACGACGGCTTCGGCACATCCGTGGCAGTAGACGCCGACACGGTGATGGTCGGCGCCACTGGCGAAGCCAGCGGTGCAACCGGCGTGGACGGCGACCAGAGTGACAACTCGGCATCATATGCCGGTGCGGCCTACGTCTTCAGCGCAGCGGCGGCGTCTGGAGTCAACAGGCCTACCTCAAAGCCTCCAACACGGGAAGTAATGACTACTTCGGCTTTTCCGTGGCTGTGGCCGGCAATAGGGTGGTTGTCGGCGCTTTAGGCGAAGCCAGCAGCGCCACCGGCGTTAACGGTGACGGCAGCGATAACTCCGCGCCTTCTGCCGGTGCGGCTACGTTTTCACGCGTAGCGGCGGCGTCTGGAGCCAGCACGCCTACCTCAAAGCCTCCAACACAGATCAGTACGACGGCTTCGGATATGCAGTGGCCGTGGACGGCGCTAGGGTAGTGGTCGGCGCCTCATTCGAGCCCAGCAACGCCACAGGTGTCAACGGCGACCAGAGCGATAACTCGGTGAGTGGCGCCGGTGCGGTCTATCTCTTTGATTCTATCCTCTCCTTGGCGCTGACTGCCCATGAGCCCATCACCAACGCCGTGGGCGTGGACGTGACCGCGGACATCACGGCTGCGTTCAGCGCCGACGTCAACGGCACCACCGTCACCAGCCGCACCTTGGCCGTGCACGCCGGCTTCGGCGGCTTGATGACCGGTACCCTGACCGTGGCCGGCGACGACCTGACCCTGGACCTGGGCCGCGACCTCTTCGCCGGCGAGCAGGTCCAGGTCATCGCCACCGACGGCCTCGAAGGCACGGCAGGCACGGCCCTGACGCCGACGCAATGGGGCTTCACTGCTGGGCCGCTTAAAGACCGTTGTGTGATTTTTGCCGAGGACACATCCGCCAGTGCCGTCCTGGCTGGGGTATGGGCAGGTTCGGTGGCGTGGGGAGACTACGACAACGACGGTGATCTCGACATCCTCCTCACCGGCAACCCTAGCGGCACCCCCATCGCCAAGGTGTATGAGAACACAGGTGGGACTTTTGTCGAGGACACATCCGCAAGCGCCGTCCTCACCGGGGTGTGGGCAGCCGGTTCGATGGCATGGGGTGACTACGACAACGACGGCGACCTGGACATCACCCTTAGCGGCTGGGATAGTGACCAAAACGCAATCACCAAGGTGTACGAGAACAGCGGAGGGGCCTTTGCCGAGGACACATCCGCCAGTGCCGTCCTGGCTGGGCTATGGGCAGGTTCGGTGGCGTGGGGAGACTACGACAACGACGGTGATCTCGACATCCTCCTCACAGGCTACACCAACTCCCCCATCGCCAAGATATATGAGAATACGGGAGGGGCCTTTGCCGAGGACACGGCCGCAAGCAGCGTCCTTAGCGGGGTGTATTATAGTTCGGTGGCATGGGGTGACTACGACAACGACGGCGATCTCGACATCCTCCTCACTGGCAACAATAGCAGCTGGGCCCCCAGTTCCAAGGTGTATGAGAACACGGGCGGGGCCTTCGCCGAAGACACGGCCGCCAGCGCCGTCCTCAGCGGGGTGGCATTAGGGTCGGTGGCGTGGGGTGACTACGACAACGACGGCGACCTTGACATACTCCTCACCGGCAGCGCCATCGCCAAGGTGTACGAGAACGCGGGCGGGGCTTTCTCCGAGGACACGGCCGCCAGTGCCGTCCTCACCGACGTAGGAGATAGTTCGGTGGCGTGGGGCGACTACGACAACGATGGCGACCTCGACATACTCCTCACTGGTCGGGCTAGCGGGAACCGCGCCACTGCCAAGGTGTATGAGAACACGGGCGGGGCCTTTGCCGAGGACCCGGCCGCCAGTGCTGTCCTCTTCGGGGTTTGGAGTGGTTCGGTGGCGTGGGGGGACTACGACAACGACGGCGACCTCGACATACTCCTCGGCGGCAGTTCCATCGCCAAGGTGTATGAGAACCAGGGTTGCCCCCTTAGCCTTAGCGTGGTCAAGACTGTTGACGACGCTACGCCCAACCGGGCCAGGCCATCACCTACAGGGTGACCATCGCCAACAGCGGCGATGGCGACGCCAACAGCGCAGTCATCTCCGACACGCTCGACGCCAATCTCTCCTTTGTGGATCTGGGCTGTCCTGACGCCCGCTCAACCAGGCGCCAGCCTCGCGCCACCGCCGCCGACCTGCCCACGCTAGCTTCCGGCGTCGCCATCACGGCCGGTGAAGAGGTGACCCTCACCTTCCAGGCCATGGTCAACAGCGACGCGGCCGGCGGCACCCAAATCGCAAATACCGCCGCAGTCACCAGCAGCGAAGTGGCGATACCGGTCAGCGGACGGTTGCCATCACAGTCACTCCACCGGACGTCACGGGGCTCAACCACACGCCGGCCAGCCCCGGGGTGGCCCCCGGCGGCCCGACCTTAATGCACGCACGTGTGGTTCCGCCGCTTCGCGACGTGACCGTCCACTTCACCATCGTGACCGATGTGCCCGGCGATAGCCTGAACCAAGCCTCCGCCGTCACCAACGGCGATGGCGTGGCCACGGTCACCTACACCGTGGGCAGCACGAACAGCGTCGTGCGCATCGACGCCACCGTGGACGGCACCGCCCTCAGCGACCCGGCCTACGTCTATGTCTCGTCCAGCACAGAGGCAACGGCACAGCGCTGGACCGTCACTGGCGACGACAGCTTGAACGACCCGGCCTCGTCGATAACCGCCACCAAGCACGGCAGCGGCACACCCTGGCTGGGCGTGGCCCGCTTCGTCGGCA
>CAVXYK010000012.1:0-289825 GCA_963765875.1 uncultured Chloroflexia bacterium | reverse complement strand
GTTCGGGGCCAGATAGCTCAAGGCCGTGAACTCAAACGAGAACACGCGGTCAAGATAGGAGAGCGCCACCGAGTCCGTCCAGTTGATGGCCTGCTCCAATGTCGAGCCCGGCTCTTCGACGGGGACAGACTCGTTGTTGAGCAACAAGTCAGTAATGACCACGGGCGGAGCCAACGTATTATCGTGGATCTGCCCGGGGTGAAAGACCAGCAGGCCGGCTGACGTGCCGAAGAACATCTCGCCGCTTGGGCTCTGAAATACGGTGGACATCTCGAAGGTGTCGCTCGGCAGCCCATCTGTCACATCATAGTTGCGAATGGCGCCGGTGTCGGGATCGAAGCGGGACAGCCCATGGCCGGTACCCAACCATAGATGGCCCAGCTCATCCTCCAGGATGCTTTGAATAGAGTCACTTGGGAGATCAGTACGGCTACTGTACTGCATGATCAGCTCGCCCGTGTCCACATCAAGCTCGACCAGCCCGCCGCCCAGCAACCCCGCCCATAGACGCCCAGACCGATCATACAATACTGAGGTCACGCCACTGGCGAGAACACGCTGCGAGTCGCCGGCTTTGCCTTGATAGCGGATGAACGAGTTGGTTGCGCTGTCGAAGCGGTTGAAGCCGCCTGACAGGGTGCCAATCCAAAGGTCGCCGTGATGATCTTCGTTCAGCATCGTAACGGCGTTGTTGCTCAAACTCGTAGGATCATCCGGATCGTGCGCATAGTGACTGAAAATGCCGGTCTCCGGATCGTAGGAATCCAGCCCTGAATCCCATGTGCCTACCCAGAGGCGGCCGGATTGATCGCGCAGCACAGCGGTGGCCATGTTCGAAGCCAGGCTCGCGGGATCGTTGGCGTCGTTGCGGAAATAGACCGCTTCCCCGGTCTGCGGATCAAAGTTGGCCAGGCCGCTGCCAAAGGTGGCCAGCCAGAGCGTGCCGTCTGGATCGGTGCGATCTCCCAGATCTCGTTGGCGCTGGAACCGGCCGGATCCTCCTGGTTTTCCTGGAAACGGCGAACCTCTCCGGTGGCACGGTCGATCCGGTTCAGACCGGTCGAACCTGTCGCCACCCAGAGGATGCCCTGGGGGTCTTCGTAGATGGCGTTGATCTCATTGGCGGCTAGGCTGTTGACATTGTCTGGATCATGCTGAAAAGTGCGAAAAGGTTTCGGATGAAGATCGAACAGAAAGACGTCGTCGGTCGTCGTTAACCAGAGCAAACCGTCTGCCTCAAGCGCCCCGCTGACTGAGCTTGAGTCCAACGGCCATGGGTCTCCTTGCCCAAACCCAAGACGCTGAAATCTCCCGGTCTGCGGATCGAACCGGGCGGGACCGCCGCCAAATGTGCCGATCCAAAGATGACCGTTGTCGGCTTGCTTGATAACGAAGATCGCGTCATTGTTCAAACTGCTGGAATCGTCTGGATCATGGCGATATTGGACAAAAGTGTCGCGCTGCCGCTCCAGGCGGTTGAGGCCGCCGCCCCACGTGCCAACCCACAGATCGCCGCGCTCGTCAACAAAGAGCGCACGGATCACGTCGCTGCTCAGGCTGGCGGGATCATCCGGATCGTTTTGATAATGGCGGAACGTCCCGGCGGCAGGGTCGAAGTGGTCGAGACCGCCATCCGTGCCTACCCAAAGCATTCCGTCCTCATCTTCTGCCAGGGCAAATACGCCGTTGTTGACAAGTGAGTCGGGGTCGTCCGGGTTGTGCAGGTAGGCAGTGAATAGGCCCGTAGTCGGATCGAAGCGGTTCAACCCGCCACGCGTACCCAGCCACAATGTGCCGCTACGGTCCTCCAGAATGGTATTGATCGTATCGTTGCTCAGGCTGTTGGGATCGTCCGGGTCATGTTGAAAACGGGTGAACGTCTCGGTCTCATGGTCGAAGCGATTCAGTCCGTTGAACCAGCTGCCGATCCATAGATTGCCGGCTCCATCCACGTAGAGCGACCGAATTGAATTGTCGCTCAGGCTGGTCGGGTCGGACAGGCGGTGCTTGAAGACCTTCATCCCATAGGCATCGTAGCGGTTCAACCCGTCCATCGTGCCGATCCAGATGAAACCCTGATCGTCGCGCACAACGCCCCATGTTTCTGGACTTGATAGCCCCTGTTCGGCGCCGATGCGAGCGGTACGGTAGCTGAATTCACCCTCCGACGGCGAGACGGCAGGAGTCTGCGATTCGTCAACTTGCGCCACTGCGCTTCGCTCCAGCGAATCTACGAGAGCGGCATTGCTGCGGTCAACCCGGACGAATATCAAAATCCCGAGCGCTGCCAGCAAATATCCGAGAAGACGTAGGATCCGTACGGCAGTTTTCATGTATCAGTCCATTCACGTTCTGTACGTCGCCCATGGATTTGAAGCGAGCGAACATGGGCAGTGGCGGAAGGATACCATAGATGACCGACAGCTCGGCCATCTATGGCAACACTCGCCTGCGCTCTGCTTACCTCCACCCCAACAACGTACAGTCCATCTATCGCCGTGATACAACAACAACGGCGTGCCGTCAGCCGTCAGCAACTCCAATGTGCGGGCGGATTCGATGACGGCGCCGGCGGTGGCCAACATCGACAGATATTCGCTCTCCTGCCCCATCACGCCTTGCGGCTCAGCGCATGTTTTTTGTGTGACCGGTAATTCGCCGAGCGTCAACTGATGGAGAAGGCACTTTCAACCGGCTACTGATGTCACAGCAATCTGACAACGCGTACGGGGATGTGCCAGCTCGTGTTACCGGCGCGGGGAGCCGGCTCCCCGCCAATCCACATCATCCGTGGGCCATCTGATCGATACAAACAGCCACAGCCAGAATGACGACATCGTCCTGTCCCGGATCAATCTGAACACCATAGGAGTCGCGGATGCGGAACCACTTCTTCGAGACCTCGGCCACCTTGTCCCGACCTTGGCCAATCGTGTACTCGTGATCGAGGATGTTGCCCTTGACCTCCAGATCGGGGCCATTCTTAATCTTGACAGTAAAACGATCGCGGATCGGCGAGATAAGGGCCTTCTTGACCATGGCCACCTGGGCGCCACGAGCATCCTCGACCTCCATAGTGTCCTTTACACGCAGCATTCGTTCCTGGATCTTGCACAACACATTGCGATTGGCATCCTCAAAGTTGAGCGTATTGCGCACGCGCATCGCCTTGCCGTCAACCTTGAAGACCTTCTGACCACGGTCGTCTTCTATCCAAAAATCGTCGCCGATGGAGACTAGCTTCTCGCGCATCTGGTAGCAGGTGGCGCTGCCCCCGCGGCCAAACGTCTGACGATTTTCCTGTCGCTCTTCTCTGCGTTCTCGTCGTCTACCAGGTATTGTGAAACTCCTTTTCTACATAGGGATTTGACTCATGTTGAACATCAGCCCGTTAACGCTGTTCTCCGCTGTTCAGTCTTGATATTCTATCATACGATGACAGGCTGTCCGGTTTGTGGCGTGCGGCGCATACGAACGCAGTCTGACTTGGGCGCGCCCAAATCAGTTAGGCCAATTTGTGCGGCTGCTGCACCATTTCTGGGTCCATGTGGGGTCCATGTGGGGTCCATGTGGGGTCCATGTGGGGTCCATGTGGAATCCATGTGGTTGACAGAAGACGTGAGGCGTGGAACGTGAGATAGAGAATAATTGTTTCGGCTGTGCAGACCCGCGCCTACATGCATTCTGCGGCGAATGGTGTAAAATTGTGCATCATGTACATCGCCAGCATTGTCGTCGTCAACTACAACGGTTTGAAGCACCTACCGCGCTCTATGCAGCGTTGGCCGTACAGACCTGCCCCGATTTCGAGGTTGTGTTTGTCGACAATGGTTCGAGCGACGGCTCGGTCCAGGCAGCGGCCGATTTGGGCCGGGCCTTCGATGTGGATACGCAAATCATCTGCAACATAACCAACCTCGGCTTTGCACCGAGCTGTAATCAGGGAATCCGCATTTCGCAAGCCGGGCGCCTGGTCATGCTCAACAACGACACGCAACCGGAGCCGACCTGGCTGGAGAATCTGGTCGCTGCAACTGAGGACGATCCAACCGTGGGCATGGTCGCCTCCAAGATGCTCTTCGCCCACCGGCCAGGGATCATCAACTCGGCGGGCATTGCCATGGACTCGGCCGGCATCGCCTGGGATTGGCGCGGTGGTCAGCACGACCGGCCGCATGAGGCCGGCCTGATTGAGGTCTTCGGCCCCTGCGGCGGCGCGGCCCTCTACACGCGTCCTCTGTTGGATGAGATTGGCCTCTTTGACGAAGACTTCTTCATGTATCTTGAGGATGTGGACATTGCCAGCCGGGCCAGGCTGGCGGGCTGGACCTGCTTGTTCCAGCCACAGGCCCGCGTGCTGCATGCCCACTCTGCCACGGCAGGCGAGGGATCTCCTTTTAAGAGCTACCAACTGGGCCGCAACAAAGTCTGGACACTGATCAAGAATGTCCCTGAGCCCTTCCTGGAGCAGCATTGGCCTGAAATCTTCGGCTACGACCTGATGGCAAGTACCTATGGGTTCGCCAAGCGACGAGACAGCGCACTCATTCGCGGACGGTTGGCCGCTCTCCAACAATTGCCGAGGTTTCTAGAGAAGCGAAACGAGATCCAGAAGCGCTGGAAGGACGTCGACAATTGGGCGCGATTGATTTCGCCTGTAGTAGCGCCCTGGGCGGTTTCGCAGCGCTACAGGCATCTGGATGGTCAACCATGACCCAGACTGAAACTCAGACCGAAACTCGCATCGAACCTCAGGCGGAAACAATGGATCGCGTCTACAAGCCCCATCCGCGCTACCAGTGGATGGCCTTGGGCAGCGTTCTGCTCTTCCTGCTCTTTGCCTGGAATCTGCTGGCTCCGGTGATTCGCTCTGGCCGGTGGGCGGCGGTCAATCTTGATGTGGGTACGCTCTTTTTCATGGCCGCGGCCATTGGCATTGCCCTGTGGCAGGGGCGTATGGCGCTCTGCCGTGTGACATTGACGTCACAGAGCGTCTCTTTGTCTGCTCCATTGGCACAGGGCCGGACTGTCGACTTCCGCCAGCTCTCCGGCGTCTCGGAAAGCGGGCGCGGCGGACGCGTCATCACATTGCTCTATCATCCGATCGGGGTCAACCAATTGGTCGATGTGGACGATCTCAAAGGGCTGGCATTGCCCGAGGTGGTCGATCAGGACTCGCTGTTGGACTACCTAGAGGAACGTGTGCCCGCATGATGCCGATTACGCCGGATCTGGTGGTGCGTCCATTGGAGCAAGATGATGCGCCGGCACTCCGGGCCATCTTGAATCCGCTCCTGTCGACGGCCCACTATAGCCAGACCATGAGCGTTGAGATGATCCTGGCGCAAATTTTGCGTCGCCATCCGCACACTGTCTTTCCCATCCGCTTGCAGCACAATCAGGTTCTGGGCGTCTGGCGCGCCAGGCAACTTGTCGGTTGCATCGATATCGCAGTCGGCTTGGACAACGAGACCTTGGACCGGCCTGACTATCTGCCCTTCGGCCTGCTGCGCAATCTTGTGCTGCCCGACCGCAGCGATCTCGTCAATGAGGTGGCCACATTGATGCTGGAGGCCTCAGAGGACTATTGGCGAGAAGCCAAGGTCGGTCACATCAAGGCCTTTCACCTGAGTACGGGCTATCCATCTTTTCAAGCAGGCGTCGGTCTCTTGCCGGGTGATTGGGACGAGCATTTCCGCATTTTGACCGCGCATGGTTTTCAGTTGGCTGACCGATACTTCTGCGTCCACCGTCTGCTGCATGAACCGATTGAGGAATTTGTTTCGTTGGCAGATCTGAGTCTGGTCTACCGTGGCAGTCCCGATGACCGGCGCTATGAGATCTACCGGCGCTCCGAGCGCATCGGCGAAGCGCGAGTGGTCCATTGTGATCTGAAGCAGGACGGCGCCGACTATCCGGTTGCGTTGATTGCCGCGCTGCATGTCGACCCGCAATGGCGCCAACACGATCTGGGCAAGTGGTTGGTTGCACGGATGATCAACGACTGTACTTTGCAGGGCTGTCGCGAGCTGGTAGCCTATGTCACGCTGGCCCAGCACGCCGCCATGAATCTGCTGGTGCAGCAGGGTTTCGAAGAACGACACTATCGCGGCTATGTTCTGGAAAAGACGTTGACGCGTTGATCGTTATTGGATGAAGGAAAATTGGCCACAGATAAACACAGATGGACGCGGATGGGGCACAGATAGCACTGTGTTTTGTGGTTAAGAATCTGTATTCTATCCGTGCCCCATCTGTGTTCATCTGTGACTCTACTGCAAGAACAACGATTCAGCTACAGAAGGACGCGGATAAACAGATGTGGGCTGAGCTTTACCTCTGTGGACTCTGTGCCTTCTCCGTGCCTCTGTGGTGAACCGGACCTCTTTGCAGTAGAGTCATCTGTGGCAGGAAAGCTACACATCTCTGATGCACATTCTATTTGTTACAGGAGAATATCCGCCGCAACAGGGTGGTGTGGGGGCCTATACGGCTGAGCTTGGCCGCGCACTGGTTGAGCAGGGCGTTCAAGTGAGCGTTGTCACCTCGCGTGCGCTCGACGTTGCGCCTGTGGACAACTCTGATACTGGCGAATCCGACGATATCTCTAGTCACGATATCACCGTTCACGATATCATCGACCGATGGGATCCATCCATCTGGTCCGGCATTGGCGCGCTGGCAGTAGAGAACCAGGCGGATTGGATCCACGTCCAGTACCAAACCGCTGCTTTCAACATGAATCCGGCCATCAACCTTGCGCCCGAACGCTGGCGAAAATCGCCGGGCCGGCCCCGCATAGCCTGGACCTACCACGATCTGCTTGTGCCCTATATGCTGCCCAAAATTGGCGATCGCCTGCGTCGCTGGGTCACCCTCCGACCCGGCAAAAAGAGCGACCTGACGATTGTGACCAATGAGGGTGATCGGATTCAGCTGCGCGATCAGGCCATCCCCAATCTGCACTCAATCCCCATCGGCAGCAATATCCAGGGGATTCAACTCAACAAGGCGCAACGGACGGCAAGACGCCAACTGCGCGGCTACAGCGATGACGACCGCGTGCTCGCCTACTTCGGTTTCCTCAATCGCAGCAAAGGCGGCACGACGTTGATTCGTGCGTTGCGCCTGCTCGTCGACCAATATCCGACCACTCGGTTGCTTATGATCGGCGAGCGTGTGGGGGCCAGCGATCCGACCAACTATGCCTACCTCCAGGAGGTCGAGCAACTCATTGACGACCTTGGCCTGGCCGATCACGTCCAGTGGACCGGCCGCCAGCCCGACGCTGATGTCGGGGCCGATCTCAACGCCTGTGATGTGTTGGTCATGCCCTATATGGATGGCGCTAGTCTGCGCCGGGGCACGCTGATGGCAGGGCTGGCCAACGGCTGTGCCGTGGTCACAACGACGCCCCAGATGCCGCTGCCCGAGTTGGTTGACGAGCGAGACGTACTCTACGTTGCACCGGAGAACGATCTGGCTTTGGCCAAGGTCGTAGGCCGCCTGTTGGATAACCCCTGGCTGGTCGAGCGGCTGCGCGCCAATGCCCGCAAGCAGAGCGAACGATTCACGTGGAACAGCATTGCCCGGCGTCACATCGAATCCTACAGCTCGGCCAATGAATTGAGGGCCGAACGTTGACGGTCATCAATCGGGCAATGGAGTGGTTCTCCACAAAGGTCTGGCTTCTGCTCGTCCTGTTGGCGATCCCGGCCTTTATGCCCTTTTTGACAGAAGGATTGCCGCGTTCCTTTGATGGCGGCACCCATCTGCTACGTATCGGCCGCCTGGACGAACATCTGCGTAGCGGAGCCCTCTTCCCGCGTTGGATCCCGGAGTTGCTTCTCGGCAACGGCTACCCGGTCTTCAACTACTACGCACCCAGCACCTACTATTTGGTCGAGCTGTTTCATCTGTTCGGTCTCGATCTCTATTACGCCTTTATTTTGTCATTCTGCGTGCTGGCATTGGTCGGCGCCGTCGGTCTCTATTGCCTGGCGTTGGATACTTACAATCGGCCCGTGGTTGGACAATGGGCTGCGCTGCTTGCTGCCGTCGCCTATCTCTACTCGCCCTACCTGATGACCAATATCTACATTCGCGGCGCCATCGCCGAGGTCGGAGCACTGGCGTTGTTGCCCTGGATCTTCTGGAGCGTGCGGCGGCTCTTCTACGCAGCCCATCCAGGGCGCTATGTCCTGCCGGTTGCATTGAGCCTGGGCGGATTGGCCCTCACCCACAACATCACGCTGCTCTTTGTGCCGCCGGTCCTGATCGGCTACATGATTATCCACTGGCAGCGTTGCGGACGGGACCGGCGGCGCTTCTGGTGGGCCACGACAAGCCTGCTGCTTGCCATGGGCATCAGTGCCTTCTTCTGGCTGCCGCTGATTCTGGAGCGCGGTTTCCTATCGGAACGCGCCTACTTGATTGCCAAGAATGCCTGGCTTCCCATGAGTATGTGGACGTGGGAGAATGCCTTTGATCTGGGCCTCTTCTATGCGCACACTTTTGCCCGCCCGATCCGCATCGGCATTGTCTCTGTGGTCATGGGCTTGGCCGGTTTTCTCCTGGCCGGACGCAAAGACGCCGAGTGGATCTATCTCTTGGTTGTGGCATTGGTCGCCGCCCTCTTTGGCGGTCAGTGGGCGCTCCCGATCTGGGTCAGTAATGACATCTTGCCCATTGCCCAATTCCCCTGGCGACTACTCTCGATTATTACACTGTTTCTGTCTCTACTGACCGGCGGCATGGTGCTCAAACTGCCCCAGGGCCATCCGCGTCAGTGGACTAGTGTCGCTGCAAGCCTGGTGTTGATCGGGTTTATTGTGATTACGGGACAGCCCCGGCTCGACTGGATCGATCTCTTTTCGGCCAAGAGTCTCGACGTCTCGACCGCGGTCGCCGCTCAGCTTGAGATCGATCGTGGCATCGAGACCGGCGCCCAGGGCATCAGCTCGCTGCATGAATATCGCCCCAAGTGGGCGGGCGAGGCATTGACCCTCGAAGCGCAGCCGACATCGACAGACAGCGAACTGGCAATCACACTGCAAAGCGGCAACGCATTCGATCTCAGCATGACCACCAGCGGCGCAATCGAGACGCCGCTGCGCTTTGCGACATTCTACTTTCCCGGTTGGGAAGTACGGTTGGATGACGAGGTTCCGCTCCAGACCTACCCGAGCACGAGTCTCGGCCTGCTTACGGTCGACCTGCCTGCTGGAGAGCATAGCGTGAATGTGCGCTGGGTTGGCACGACTACCCAGAAGTCGGCGGCCATTCTCAGTCTGATCGCTCTGGTTGTCCTCGCCTGGGTCGTCTGGCGCAGACAATGGATGCGCGGCCTGATCGTCGTTCCATTGTTCTTCATCATGTTCGGTCTGGCTGCCGCCTTTATGTCGCCGGCAGTCGAGCCGATTCGCCCGCCTGTTGAGCCGTTGCAGACTGACAGCCTCAACCTGTTGGGCTTCCGACTTGGGCAGAAGAGCGCCGACTTCTTGACCATCTACCCGTATTGGCAGGTGATGGGCGCGACGCCAAGCGGCCTTCAGATCCACTGGCAAATTGAGGACGAAGAGGACCAAGTGATCGCCGAACTGCGCTCGTCGCCCTACTACAACGCGGTCAACGCCGGCAACTGGCCGATCGGCACAGTGGTTGACGACGCGATTCGTGTTCCTCTGATGCCAGGAATGGGTGCTGGAACCTACCAGATTGCGCTACAACTGGAGGATTCGGTAGGCGGCGCACTCTCCGAAAAAACAGCGCTCGGTGAGTTCTCATTGGCGTCGGCGATCCCGGCGTCTGTGCCGCCAGCCAACATGGCGGAAGCAACCATGGGCGATGCGGCCATCCTCCATGGCTACGATGTGGATGTCCGCCATGGAACCGCTCGTTCAACGCAGAATGATCTCCTCGCACTGGACGCCGGTGACTACCTCGAATACACGCTGGACTGGAGCGGCCTCGATCCGGTTGAACGCAATTATCACGCCTTCGTGCATCTAACCGACCCGACCGGCCAACCCATTGCTCAGGAAGACCACCTGCCGGGACCGCTCTTCCAGCCGCCCCGCCTGTGGAATCAGGTCAGTCGCCGGCTTGATGTCTACCTGTTGCGCATCCCGGACGACACACCCGGCGGTTTCTACCAACCGCTGGTCGGCATGTACGACTACGATACGCTGGATCGATTGCCCGTGACTGTCCCCAGCGAGGACTTGCCCAGAGACGATGCGCGCTTGGCCAATGTCAAGATTGTCCAGCCGCAGCCACCGGCGCCGGCCGAAAAAGCGACCGCCGATTTCGGCGATCTGGCAACGCTGATCGGCTACGATCTGGTCCTGCCGGAAACGGGCCTGCATCCCGGAGATCGCTTCGATCTCACGCTCCACTTTCGGGCCAACGGTACCACGCCGCTCGACTATACCCGCTTTGTGCAAGCCTATGATCTGGGCCTTGGCATGGCCGCCCAGTATGACAGCCTGCCCCGGAACGGCGGCAACCCGACATGGTCGTGGCTTGAGGATGAAACCATTGTCGACGCTGTACAGCTACAGATCTCGGACGATGCTCAACCCGGCGTCTACCCGATCTACATCGGGTTCTATGACCGGACAGAGGACGGCGCTCGCCTGCCGGTGACAGACGGCGACGGGACTATGATTGCGGAATCCTGGTACCCGGTCGCGGAAATCACGGTGACGCCATGAAGCGACTGAGTGAGCGTCAAATCGATGCTGTCTTCATGAGCGCGATCGTGCTGCTCGGCATGGCGCTGCGCGTCCATCTGCTGGACGGACAGAGTTTCTGGAGTGACGAGGGTATCAGCCTGCTACGCAGCGCCCAGCCCTTCGGCGAAATGCTGCGCAACATGCCGGTTGAGCATGTGCCGGGCTATTTCGTGCTGCTCTTCGGCTGGCTGCGAGCAACCGGCACGTCCGACTACGCGTTGCGCTACCTTTCGGTGCTGCCAAGTGTGCTATCAATCGCCATGATCTACCGGCTGGCGAGCGATATGGGCGATCTTACGCCCAGGCGCGGCCATGCCCGGGCCGCCGGCATCGCTGCATCGCTGTTGCTGGCCACCGGCGTTTTCCAGATCTGGTATGCCCAGGAAGTACGCATGTACGCCTGGCTACTGCTAACGAGTCTGGCTTCGGGCTGGTTTCTGTGGCGGTTGCTTCTGCGGCCGGATGATCGCTGGCTGCCCATGGCCCTCGGGTATGTCGTTACCCTGACGGCCTGCATCTACACCCATTACTATGGCTTCCTGATCCCGCTGGCGCATACGGTCTTTGCGCTGGGCTGGGTGATCGCCACCCGCAACTGGCGCGTCTTTCTGCGTTGGGTGGGCTGCGGCGTGATCGTGGTTCTGCTCTTCCTGCCATGGTCACAGCGGGTTCTTCAGATCCAAACTTTTCCCGGCTGGCGCGATCCAGGCCAGCCCTGGATGATCCCCTGGCGCTATCTGATGAGCTACACGGTCGGCGATGCCATGCCAACGCCGTGGCGCCTTTGGCTTCCCGTCGCCTATGCCGGGTTGGCGCTGCTCGGTTCGGTTGTTTGGTGGCGGATCAGACGAGCCGCCGGCCTCTTCCTGCTGATCAATCTGCTGGTCCCGCTGGCGGCCGTCATCGGACTCGCGCTGCGCGATCCGGATTTCCACGAGCGCTATGCCATCGCGCTGAGCGGACCGCTCATGGTGCTGATTGCAGGCGGTCTGGTCGGGCTCGACATCGACTTTTGGCGAAAGGGCGCGGCCAAAGAGTCGGCTAGATGGTCTTGGACAATGGCAGCCCCCGTCCTTGTGCTGTCCGTGCTGGTCGGCTTCAACGGCCTGGCGCTGAGCCGGCACTACAGCGATGAGGCGCTGCAAAAACCGGACTTCAAGGGCGCTGCCTGGCGGATTCAAAACGAGCAGGCCGAGGGCGACGTCATCCTGGTCGATGGACCGGATCCCGAGAAGGTGTTCCTCCACTACTACGATGGCCCCAATCAAGTGCATGACCTGCGCTTTCTGGAGAAAGAGCCCTGGGAGGTGGTTGACGCCTACCTGATGGAAGCCACCGCAGGCGCAGATGTTGCCTGGGAACTGCTCTACTTTCACCCGCCCGCTTCAGTACAGATCTGGCTGGCCACCCGCGGCTGGGCCAGCGGCCAGAGCGACCACAACAACATCCGTGTGACCAAGTATGGATTGCCGGGGCCGCCCTTGCAGTCGAGCGAGTTGAATGTGCCGTTCGGAAATGCACTCATATTGCAGAGGGCTGAGGTCTCAGCCGAGCCATTGCGCCCCGGCGACCTGTTGCGGGTGAGCACGCATTGGTTTACCCACGAGCAGCCGCCGGAGTATAAATTCAGTTTGCGCCTCCAGGACGAAGCAGGAAACGTCAGTCTGTCGCGCGACTACGTGCCCCAAAACGGCTTTGCCCCAACCTACGCCTGGATCGTCGATCAGCCGGCCACCGACCAGCGCGGCATCCTGCTCCCGTCCGATCTCGCACCGGGACGCTATCAGGTCACGCTGCGCCTCTATGACCCGGCCGGCGGTGAGGCGGTCGACACGCCGGCCGGTCAAGACGTGGTGCTGGGCCAAGTTGTTGTAGAATCATAGCCGGTATGGCGATTTTGACAGAGACACCGGCGCGGGCTGAAGCGCTCTCTCCTTCACTTGACGCAAACTTGAACCGAATCACGATCTCCCTGATCACACTGCTGGGCGCGGCCCTTCGGCTCTGGCGATTGGGCGAGCTGGGCCTCTCCTACGATGAAGCGGCCACGGCGCTGATGGCACGCGCGACGCCTTCGGAGATCATCGTCTTTCACTGGACCGCAGGATTTGAACACCCCCCGCTCTGGCAACTGCTGGCTCATGCTTGGTCGCTGGTCGCTGGACAGAACGAGTTTGCACTGCGTTATCTGCCGGTATTGGCCGGCATCCTCGTCATTCCGCTGGTCTGGCAATTCGCACGTCACCTCTATCCGCAATCATCTTCAATCTGGCATGGCAGCGCGCTGCTGGCAGCCATCGCGCCGGTGCTGATCTATTACAGCCAGGATGCGCGCATGTACGCCATCGTGCTGGCGCTGGCGCTCGGCGCCATGATCGTGTCGACGCGGCTGGTACGACGGCCAACGTGGGTAGGCGTTCTTCTGTTAGCCCTGCTCAATGTGACGATGACCGGCTTCCACTACTACGCGGCACTGCTCTTTGCCGCCCAGGGAATCTATTTCCTGATCGCCGCTACGACCCAGCCGTCGTTTCGATCCCAATGGACAAAGTGGTTGACGGCGCTGGCATTGTCTGCTCTGCCGCTCTTGCTGTGGATGGCCTTCTCGCCCGGCTTCCAGATGACGCTTGGCTCGGTGCTCAGCAACACTGACGTGGGAGGCACGCCACTGTTCATCTTCTTGGACGAACTCTGGCGAGACTTGACGGTTGCCGCGATCCGCTGGACGCCGGACTGGGCCTGGATCGGCTACCTCTGGCTGCCGCTCTTGGGCACCGGGCTGTTGGACGCGCTCTGGCTGCGGCGTAGCAATGGCTGGTCAAAACTCTCTGGCTGGTATCTGCTGTTACTTCTGTTTGTACCGGTGCTGTTCAGCGCTCTCGTCTTCGGTCAGCTTTCGACGCGCTACGTGCTCTACATCGGCCCGGCGCTCTTCATTCTGATGGCGATGGGCATCGTCCGTCTGTGGAACTGGGCGCGGGTGTTGGGCGTCGTCGGAATGCTTGTATTTGTCGGCGTTTGTCTCATCGCATTGGTCTTCTACCGGACCGACTACGCCAAGAGTGAATACCGCGAGATGAGTGCAGCACTGGCCGCCCGTATCGCGCCCGATGATGCGATGCTGATCGAGTCGCCGAGGCAACATCTGCCGGCCAAATACTACCTTGACGAGGTGTTCATCGATGAAATGAACGGTGGGGGGAATCCGCTCTACCCGGTGCCCAACATTGAACTGCCCGCCTACTGGCCGGTCAATGCACCGTCTGTTGTGCCGGAGGAAGTGGACGGCGATATTCAGCGATATTTGCAGGAACACCCGATGTTGTGGCTCAGTCTGACTGCTCAGAATGAGGTTGATCCGGGCGAGTTTTTGGCCAAGTACTTGACGGCGGTTGCCTATCAGGTCGACTGTGAACGATGGCTTGACGTGGATCTTTGCCAATATGCCAGCCCGGCCCATGTGGAGCCGGACCTGACTCAGTCATTCGATGGGGACTATGCCCTCCGCTTTGATGGCGGGCTTGAGCTCCAAAGCGCAGAGATAGCCGTGCTCGATGCCTTGCTGGGTCAGGAAGCCCATCTGCTGGCCGAATTGGCCTGGTTGGCGGCGGAGCGGCCGGATGCAGACTATAAGGTATCGCTGCGGCTGGTGAAAGCCAACGGCGATCCGGTTGCCCAAAGCGACAGTTTTCCGATTGGCCCCCTGTTGCCGCCGACAACCTGGGGCCCGGATGAACGGAAACCTGGCTACCAAGCGCTCGCCATTCCGGCGGACATAGCACCCGGCGACTATTGGCTGATGCTCTCGCTCTATGATCCGTCGACGCTGGAGAACACGACCTATTCCATAGGCGATTCGCCCGCCTCGACAGCGCCATTCTTGCTGGCAAATGTCCAGATCGGTGATACAATCGTGCTTGCTCCTGTGGAGGTTGCAGGGCAGTGAAGCTGATTCACCACGGAGGCACGGAGGGGGGCACGGAGATCACAGAGGAAGAGCGGAGAGAAATGCTTTTCATCTGCGTTTATCTGTGTCCATCTGTGGCCAATTTTTCTCTTTGCCGCAGGCTCAATGGTTAATGCAGAACGGTTAATTGTGAATGGCTAATGATGTGCGCCCCACGCCCTACACACCACGCCCCGCGTCGTGGAATCGTTGGGATTGGATCATATTGGCGGCGGTGACGGCGCTGGGCGCGGCGTTGCGTCTCTATCAGTTAGGCGAGTTGCCGCCCGGCTTCCAGTTCGATGAAGCCTTCAACGCCATCGATGCCAAGCAAGTGTTGGCTGGGCACACGCCCCTTTTTCTTCCGGCCAACGGTGGTCGAGAGGCGCTCTACACCTATTGGCAGGCGGCTCTGGGCGCGCTGTTCGGCGTCAATGTCTACACCCTGCGCTTGGCCTCGGCCATCGCCGGCATCTTGACCATCCCCGCCGCCTATCTGCTCTTGCGTGGCTTGCTTCGCCGCAACAGCAGATACATTGCCGCATTCACCAGCCTCACGCTGGCCATCAGCCTCTGGCACATCCACTTCAGTCGCTACGGCATACGCGTGATCATGATGCCGCTGATCCTCTCGGGTGCAATGGGTCTATTCTGGTTAGGCGGCCACGCGGCCACGCGACGATGGCGGCTGATCTCATATGTGGGCAGCGGCATCCTTGTCGGCTTGACGCCGTGGACCCACCCCTCGGGCCGTCTTGTGCCCTTCATCCTGCTATTCTACGTCGGGTGGATGCTCTGGCGGCAGCCCTCTACCCGGAGCTGGAAACCTGACGGCATTGTGGGCGGGTTGGCGATTACGGGGCTGACAGCTTTTTTGGTCTTCTTGCCCCTTGGGTTTGAATTTCTACGCAATCCAGACTTCTTCTTCGGCCATGCCTCAGAGGTCTCCATCTTTGCCGAACGGGTCAGCGGCGGTAATCCGTGGACACACCTGCTCGACAATGTTTTGCACGTCGCCGGCATGTTCAGCTTCTATGGCGATTTGGAGTGGGCCCACAACCTGGCCGGCCGTCCTGTCTTTGACCTGCTGATGGCTGCCGTCTTCACAGGTGGTTTTTTCATCTGGATCGGGCGGCTGCGTCGGCGTGACGATCCCGACTTTGATGCGCTCTCGTTGCTGGCGATCTGGGTGCTGGTCATGTTGCTGCCTTCGGTGCTGAGCGAGGCCGCGCCCAACTATTCGCGCACCATGCCCTCGCTGCCGGCGACCTTTGTGGCCGCAGGTTTGGGCTTGACCTGGATTGTCACGTACCAATGGCCGTTTGCCTGGTTGGGGCCGGTTGCCGCAGCCGTCATTCTGATTTTCAGCACGGGCTCAACTGTCTACGATTACTTTGTACGCTTTGCGCAAAGCCCTGAAGTCTACTACCTGTACGACGCCGACAAACTCGATGCGCTCGACCATCTGGCTCAGTACGCAGATGAAGACGCCGTCTATATCTCGCAGCTGTGGGGCGAAAAACACTCGACGGTCTATCTGCTGCGCGGCCGTCTGGGCATTGAGTCCATCGACACCAGCGACACGATCGTGCTGCCGCCCCCAGGCAAGGACGCCGTCTACGGCTTCCCTGCGGAGCAGCACAACCGGGCCGAAGCGTTGGCCGATTACTGGCCTGAAGCCACCGTCGAACCGGTGTTGGATCACTTCGGCAATTCGTTGATCTCTGTCGTCCATGTGCCTGCAAGCGCGTTGCAAGGCTGGCCGGCTGATGCTACGCCCACCAATGAATTCAGTCCCGAGGATGAAGCGCACTTCTTTGAGGCGCCGACGCTGTTGGGCATGCAGAGTTTTGACAATAGCAGCCAACTCAACCTTTTCTGGCGCAACGACGGCTTCACCTACCGCGATCTAACGACTTTCATTCATCTGATCGATGCCGACGGACGACGCGTCGGGCAGACCGACAAGCTGCCGGGCAACGGCAGCTACCGCACACCCTTCTGGCGTGAAGGCGAACGGGTGATCGACCGCTACTATCCCGAGGTCGAGGATCTCTGCGCCGGTGGTGAAGAAGTACGCGTGCAGGTCGGTTGGTACCAATATCTGGCCGACAACATGCGCATGCAGCGTACCGATGCGCCGGGCGACAGCGCGCTGGCCGGCTATCTGACGCTGCCGCTGGTGTCGCAGCCTATCGACCGGTTCGCGCCTGACACGCTGGTAGAGCAGGCTGTGAACGATGACTTGACGCTCTTAGGCTACAGCGCCGATGGCCAGGATTGGCAGCCCGGCTCGCCCCTTCGCATAGACCTTGTCTGGGCTGGCGGTGCTCAGTCGGCAGAGACGCCCATCCAGCTTGTGCTGGACGGCGATGAACTTGTGGTGTTGTGGAGCGGCAGCGTGGCCGAAGACGCCACGTGGGATGACGGCGAAGCCCTCTGCCGCCGCCTGCGCACGAGTGTGCCGCCGGATACTGCACCGGGCGTTTACCGGCTCCAGATTGAATCGGGCGACAACACGATCGATCTGGGCGAAGTCACGATCGCCGAGTCCACACGTCAGTACGAGCTTCCGCCGGTTGCCAACGAGAGCGGCGTAACCTTCGGCGATCAGATTGTGCTTGCCGGGTACGATAGCAAGGTCACCGAAACCGGCCAATTAGCAGTGACATTGGCCTGGCAGGCACTGCGCCGGCCGGAGCCGGAGAGCCACTATCAGGTCTTCCTACACCTTCTGGATGAAGACGGCCAGATCGTTGCCCAGTCCGATGCGGCGCCGGGCGGCGGCTACGCGACGAGCCAGTGGTTGCCGCAAGAGGTCGTCATCGACACGCACACGCTGGTGTTGCCGGCAGGTGCGGATCGGGCCGCCTACCGGCTGCGCGTTGGGTTATATGATCCGCTCTCCGGTGAGAGACTCATTGCCATTGATGAGAGCGGCCAATCGGTGCTGGACAACGCCGCCGAGTTGAAGCCTTGATAGAGAGACCTAGGCTGGGGGCGGTACGCAACCATTCCGTCCTACAGTACTCACGGTTTCGCAGTCGCTTCGCTCCGTCGGAAGGGCAGATCGTCCTGAAACTTTGAAAGACTGGGTTGCAGTAGTTCATGAACTCAAGATAACCAAGATTCTCCGCTGGTAGTTTCCCTGAGTGAAGGGGTTCTGAATACTCGCATTTAAGAAACATGCTCTGTCGCGGCAGAAGACACTCTGTCACCCCTTCGGCAAGCTCAGGGCAGGCCTGAGTGGGTAACCGTTGACAGATCGAGGCGCTCAAGAGGCCAAAGAAGGGTCTTGACATTGTTGTCCAGATTCTTTGCTGGTCTGTTAACATGCTCGAACTGTCGACGCGAACATGCTCAGAATGACTGGCGGACGCCTAAATGCACCTTGTTTTTTTGTCTTTGCGAAGCCCCGCTTCGTCGGGTACTCATAATGACAAATCGTGACGTGCTGAGTTTAGCAGCGGGACACACAATGACAACCGCCATTGCCGCACGCAAAACCGAATCGACCTTTCGACGCCTGCTGCTACTCGCGATCATCTTGGTGAGCTATGGCCGCGTCGTTTGGGAGCTGGGGACAAAGAACCTCTGGTGGGACGAGAGCCTGAGCCTGCAACGGGCTGAGTCCGCCCTGTTGCCGCTGCTCAAAGGACATCTGGTCATCTACGACGGCTTCTCTCAACTGTTGACCATCGATCAGCATCCGTTCATGTTTTTCCTGCTTCAAGGCGGTCTGCTGCGCCTGGCCGGCGACAGCGAGTTTTCGCTGCGCTACGTGTCGGTGATGGCGGCGACCTTGCTGCCTGCGGTGCTCTGGGTGCTGGCTCGCTGGTTTGTTCGCCAGGAGATTTTTCCGGCGTCAGCGCCCTACTGGGCCGCAGGCTTTGCCGCCATCAGCCCCTTCTTCCTCTGGTTCGGCCAGGAGGCACGCCCTTACGCACTGTGGGGGATGCTTGCGCCGCTCAGCACTTATCTGTTGCTGCGCACCACAGAAGCCAAGGATTTCCGATGGGGATGGTTCGCAGGCTTTTTGCTGGCCGAGCTGATGTTCCTGACCTCACATTTCTACGCCGTTTTTCTGCTGCCGGTCCACGCCCTTATCTTCTACCTCTGGCTGGCCAAACGCAGTCGAGCGCTGGCATTGACCATTTCTGCATTGATCTTGGCTATCGGCGCGCTGATTGGTCTCGCCGCCTATTGGTTCTTCATTGTCATTCAGGCCGGCGGTGAGAACTTTTCACTTGTCCGCCTCAAGGTACTCATTCCCGATCTGTTGAACGCATTCAGTTTGGGACTGAGCGTTGATATCAACCGTGTTTGGTGGATCGATCTGCTCTTCGGCGCGCTCATGCTGCTGGGCGCGGGCTGGGCGGTGCGCTCACGGAATGCCATCAAGCAGGGCGGCTGGCTGCCTGCGCTTTTGGTGGTTGTGCCGGTCTGCATGCTGCTGCTGGTCAATTTGGTGCTGCCTGCTTACATGACCGCGCGTCAGATGGCCGTCATCGGCGGGGCCATGTTGCTTCTGCTTGGCGGCGGCCTAGGCGTGATCGCCCGCTATCAACGCTGGGTGGCTGCCGCCGTTGCCCTGCTTCTGATAGCGGCGACAGCCTACAGCACACTCAATTACTTCACGCTGGAGGACTACCGCAAGGGCGATCTGGCCGGACTGGGCAGCTATATCGAGGATCGCCTGGCGCCCGGCGACCTCATCCTCATCCGGTCGCCCTTTTCCTGGCGCATCGCCGACTACTACCTACCATTGGAGGCCGTCGCATCGGCTCAGGCGGAAGGCACCCACATCGGTCGCTACGGAACGCCGCTCTTGAACGTTGGCTGGGAGGAAAACCCACCGCTTTTGCAGCAGTTCAAGGAAGACTACAACCGCATCTGGCTGGTCCGCATTGGTCCGCATCTTATCTCCGACCTAGACGGCAATGTCGAACAGTGGTTCAACGAAAACATGTATCTCCTGCGCGACAAAACCTTCTTCAGTCGTTCGACGCTCCATGCCTTTCTCTACCTGCCGGAGGTGCCCGTCTATCCTGAGCCGGCGGCGCACATGGAGCATCCCGCCGAAATCGTCTTTGGTGACCGCATTCGCCTGGTCGGATACGACATCGGTGAGATCGCTGGGCCGGATCTGGCGCTACCCGTGACCCTTCATTGGCAGGCGATGGATGATCTGGATGACAATTACAAGTATCTGATGCAGCTGGTCGAAGCGCCGGCAAACGAGGGGAGCATCCCGCTCTCCACGACGGAACGTGAGCCGTACGACGGTGCAGTAGCAACCGGCTTCTGGGATCAAGGGGTCAACATTGTTGAATGGACGGAGCTTCCGCCACCGTTGCCCGCTGCCTTGAGTGAAAATCCTGCCGCCTTCCAGATCAAGCTGCAACTCTATCACCGCGACACATTGGAGAAGCTTCCGGTCACGGAATCGGAAAATCTAGAGGTGCTGCCCGATGGGGCCACCGTCGTATTGCCGATAGAGATGGCTGCTCAGTAGATCGGATTGTATCGAGACATCTATGTCGCAAAGCTGGGCTGGATGACATGACTGTGAATGTGGCAGTCGTTCTAGCAAACGAACACAAAGTGCCGCCAGCGCCACCTGCCGCTATAATGACCAACATGAGTGCTTCACAATCTGCCATGATCGAGCCAACCGCAGACGAACAACAGCGTTTCCGCCGCTTCGAACGGTGGGGCGTGGCGATTGCGCTGCTTCTCTTTGTCGTGCTTGGCATCTGGTACAGCATGGCTGTCCCCCCGTTCGAAACCCCGGACGAACTCTTCCACTACGGGTTTGGACGGCATATGGCTCAGGGCAACAGCCTGCCCGTCCAAGACGAGACGGCCACTGGCCCGTGGCACCAGGAGGGCAGCCAGGCTCCGCTCTACTATCTGATGGTCGGGCTGCTGACTGCCGGCATCGACCAGGATGACTTTGACCAACTCAACATCCGCACGCCAGGGGCCGATCTGGGTGATCCGCTCTATCCCGGCAACAAAAACTATCTACTCTACAGCGCTGCCCATCATCCATTGACCGGAGCCAACCTGGCGCTGCACGTCGGGCGCTGGTTGTCGCTGGCGTTGGGCGCGGCGACGCTCTGGTTCATCTACGCCACGACGCGGCTGGCGATCAGTAAGAGCGGACGAGCCGATTGGCAGATACGCGCATTGCCGCTATTGGCAATCTGGATCGCGGCCCTAATCCCCCAGTTCGCATTCATCAGCGCCTCCTATTCGAATGACAGCAGCGTGATCGCGGCCGGTGCAGTCACGGTCTACTGGCTTGTGCGGCTGGTTGTGAAGCCGGATGATGCACCTGTACGTTGGTGGGAACTGGTGGTGTTGGGCGTTCTGTTGGGTGTTGCCGCCCTGACCAAATTGCAGGGCCTGGGCTTGGCGGTGCTGGCGCTGGGCGCCGGCCTCTGGATGGCGTGGCAACGCCGCGACTGGCGACTGATTGCACGAGCGATCCCGCTGGTGATATTGCCGGCCCTGGTCATTGCCGGCTGGTGGTACTGGCGCAACTACACGCTCTACAACGATTGGTTTGGTCTTTCGAACTTACTGGCCATCAACGGGCAACGCACCAAGCCACTGGGGTGGCGTGGCTTTGTGGGCGAATTTCGCGGGCTGCGTTATTCGTTCTGGGGGCTGTTCGGCTGGTTCAATATTTTGCTGCCGCAGTGGATCTATCAGCTGCTGGATGCCATCTCGGTCTTTGCCTCGATCGGCCTCATTGGCTTTGCGGCTACCGTGGTTCGGGAGAGCGATATACGACACCATTTTCGCCTCGCCGCCTGGGGTGTATTGGCCATCTGGGCCCTACTCTCGTTCGGCCTCTGGTTCTACTGGACCAGCCAGGCCACGGGCAGCCAGGGTCGTCTGCTCTACCCAGGATTGGTGGCCTTCGTGCCGCTACTGGTTCTGGGCCTCTGGTGGTGGCTGCGGATGCTGCCGCGCTGGGCGCAGGGTATCGGGTGGGCTTCCCTTGGCGCATTGCTACTGGGTAGTTCACTCTACACGCTCATGCTTCTTTTTCCGCAGAGCTACAGCCAGCCCAAGTCTATCTTGGCCGTGCCTGAAAACGCTCGGACCGTCGACATCACATACGGCGAAAGTGATCTGCTGAAGCTGCTGGCGGTCGAGTTGCCTGAGGGTGAACGCTTCGGCTTCGGTGAACAGGTTCCGCTGACGCTCTATCTGCGTGCCGACGAACCGATTGATGATAACTATCGCATTTTCATACAACTGCTCGACGAGACGGGCACAGAGATCGCCAACGTGACCAGCCATCCGGGATGGGGACGCAACCCGACCACACTCTGGGAGCCGGGCGCGATCTACTCCGACAGTTATCTCGTGCAGATCGTACGTAGTGTTGGTGACCGCTCACCATTGTTGGCGGATGTCTACGTTGGATTTATCAATCCTGAGAAAGAGAACGCCGGCAAGCTGCCGATCATCGCTCGCAACAGTGAAGGCGGGGAGATCGTGCCCTTCGTGGGACAGATCGAGGTCGAGCCGATGCGCTCGCCGACGGTGGAAGGTGACGCGTTGCAGCCGGGCGGCGCTGTCTTCGGCGACGTGATGTCGCTGGCCGGCTACGGTCTTGATACCGACCCCAACGGCGATGTTGCGTTGAGCGCTATGGACGTACTGACCGTCACTCTGTTGTGGGAGGCCGTTGGCGTTCCTGCCACCGACTACACGGTCTTTGCCCATCTACTCGACATGGAGGGCAATCGCGTCGCTGGCTTCGATCAAGCGCCGGCCGCCGGCCGCTTCCCGACCAGCGCCTGGCGTGAATCGGACGAAATTCTGAGCCGCTTACCCATCGCGCTGGAGGCTGTGGATCCGGGCCAGTATGAACTATGGATCGGCGTCTATGAATCAGGCAGCGGAGGAGCCATTCGCCTGCCGGTCAGTGATGTCGGAGGGCATGTGTCCGGAGACGGGCAGATCCTGTTGAGCAATATCGTGCTTGTCCCATAGCGTGAAGAATTCGTGCCTCCACTCAGGTTGTCCATTCATGAGCCATGATCCCGTAGGAGCAGGGCTTGCCCCCATGCGCATCATACTAACCGTTCCGTGTCGCGTTGCCGTCGGTTTCGGCAGGGATAAATCCCGCCGCTAACAGCGAAAAGCCGCCTCAGCGGCTGAGCTCTAGCGCCTGATGGCGCTTTTTGCTGTTAGCAGCCGGCTTCAGCCGTTGCTGCACGCCTGCCCTGTGCCCCTACTGCTTCACCGCCCAACATCCCCACCGCCCCACATTCTCCCTGCTCAAAACCCCATCACAACATGGCCTTCCCAAACCCCGATCTCCATCCGATCTGTGGTATGATATTCTTCATCATATCAGGTCATACCACTGAACCAAAGACCTCAACTGCGTCCCCCTGCCGCAGGCTCGATGTCTCTTGGGAACCAGAACCAAAGTCGATATGGACGCAACAATTCTCCTAGTTGATGATGAAGAGAACGTGCGGCGCATGTTGAGCGATTACCTTTCGCTAAACGGATTCGAGGTCGTTCCGGCTGGCGATGCTGTCGCAGCCCTAGCCTATCTCGCAGACAACAGCCCAGATCTTGTGATTCTGGATGTACAGATGCCGGGTCAGGATGGATTTGATGTCTGTCGCCAGATCCGGACCACGTCAACCTACATCCCGGTGCTGATGATATCGGGGGTTCGACGCGAGACTGTGGATCGCATCGTGGGCCTCGAAATCGGCGCAGACAAATACCTGACAAAGCCGTTCGAACTGCCGGTGCTGCTGGCTGAAGTGCGCTCTCTATTGCGTATGGCACAGGCCTCAAACAGTGTCGGCAACAACCACTGGCTGGTGGTCGATGAGTATCTCCAGATCGACCGGCAACGGCGGACAGTTCGAGTTGCCGGTCGAACGCCCCACCTGACTGTCCTCGAGCTCGATCTCTTGCTCTATCTGATGGACCATGAGGGCCGGCCTGTCTCGCGTGACGACATTGTCGAATCGGTCTGGAAGGATACGTCCGGCGGCGTCTCTGATCTGGCGGTGAATTCCTGCGTGGCGCGCCTGCGCAAAAAGATCGAGCGAGATCCGACAAATCCTACATACATTCAATCGGTCTATGGCTGGGGTTATCGATTCTGTGACTGTCTCCGTTGAATTTGGTTTCCTTGGACTGATCTTCTTGATCGTTCTGATACTCACCATTCCCCTCTGCGTGGGTGTGATTGCTTGGCAGGCAATGCGCCTGAATGACCTGCGCAAACTGCTTCGTCTGCGGGAGCAACTGCTCCCCCCTGTTCGCCGCACTTCTCGCAGTGAAATCGCCTACGAGAACTTCATCCGCACAGTCTCGCATCAAATCTCCAACGCATTGCAGGCGATTCTGGGGGCGTCAGCCAATCTTGCCCTCACGCTCGTGGAAGTAGAGGAAAATCTCCAATCCCAAAACGCCCAGCGATACATCCGCCAAGTCGATACTGAGGCGAGAAGACTGATCGATATGACGGGCAAGCTGCGGTTGTTGGCCCAACTAGAGAGCGAGAATGCGCCGATTTCGGTCCAGCCGGTCCAACTGCGCAGCGTGATAGCCGACGTGATCATGCAGTGTGCAGAACAGGCCATCGAGCAGGAGATTGAGCTGATCTACCATGGTCCTGAGCACCCGCCCCGCGTCCTGGCCAATCGGGACCAAATCACGGTCGCCATCGACAACCTCGTCCACAACAGCCTCAAATATGCCAGCGATGACAGCCGGCAGATTGTTTTGGGTATCGGACTCAAGGAAGATGTGGTCCAGATTTCGGTCTCCGACGACGGTATGGGCATCCCTGATGATTTTCTGCCGGACATCTTCGATAGCGCCTACCGTGCACCAGATGCCCAGATTCGTCGCCGTAGCGGTACCGGACTGGGTTTGGCCATTGTCAAACGCGTCGCTGAACGACATCACGGCAACGTCGAGGTCTACAGCCGATACGGTCACGGAACGACGGTAACGCTGACCCTGCCGTTGCAACCACGTGCACTGGAACAGAGCGCAGGATAACAAGATGATGGGCGCAAGGGAAAAGGTGGGGACTGCTTTGCGCCGTCATCTCCTTGCCCTGTCAACGTTTCATGTCATCCGATCATGCCATTCCTCGGTATCCTCACGATCTGAGACTGCCACATTTCTGCCACATTTCGCCCGTCGATTGTCACAATTCATTTTGCTTTTCATACTATCCTGAGTAGAGCGCGTCAGCGCTCTCCTAATCCGAAAGGAATCCTTGGATGCGAACACTTGTCGTGGTTGGCCTTGTTCTTGTAGTCGCCCTTCTGATTGGAGGCGTCTTTTTCTTACTGTTTGAGTTTGAGACTCTTCCTGCAAGCAGCGATACCGCAAACGGACCGTTGACATTTAATGTTCGACCCGCGAAAAATGATCCGGATCTGCCATTGATTCTGGAGGAGAAGTGGGAGGATGGAATCACTGCCGGGACCTGGAAGCAGTTTGGTGAACCTCTTCCTGAGTTAAAGCCAGATCAGGGTCGTTTGGAAAGTACAGCTTTCGATCCGGGCGGCGACAAAAACTATGAGAGCGGCGTCGTCTCCCGTTTCGCCCTTGACCTGACGCAAGGCGCGGTTATCGACTTCTGGGCCAAGGGTCGGGCCACGGGGCCTCACTGGCAGAGTGCCAGCGTCGGCGTGAGCCTGGGCACGACCGAAGACTATGCCGGTATCGAAGGTCAGCCGGCCCAACTCATTCGAACCTATGTCGGGGCCGAAGAAGAGTTGGACTATGTCGAGTATCGATCGGGTGCCGAAGTGCATCGGGAGCCTCACCGTCCCGCTGGATGATAGCTGGCACCAATATCGCATCGTGATTGCCCCGGATGGTACGGTCACCTTCTATCGTGATGGTGAGGAGCAGTATGAGGCGGAAGTCGAAGATCGATCTCGACGTACACGCGCAGCGGCCGGTTATGGTCGAAGGTCGTTCCTGGGAGACCGATATTCTGATCGACGATCTGCGCATCTACGGCACGGCAGTTTGGCCGGAGACGCTCGAGATCGAATCCGCTGTCACCACTCTTCCGTTCCGGACGCGTTGTGGCCCGCGATCTTGACCCCGTATCCGCTGTGGCGGCTGTTGATATCGACGGCAGCGGTCTGCCCGATCTGGTGGCGGCGACCAATGGCGCCGGCCACCAACTGCTGCTCTGGCATGACCCAAGTGATCTGGCCGGCTTCCCCCGGCCGGCGCAGATGCTTGGCAAGAGCGTGGCCGTCATTTGGCGCGCTCTACCCGCTGACATCGACGGCGACGGCGACATCGATCTTGTTACCGCCCACGGTCGCGAGGAACCTCACCAGATCAATATTTGGATCAACCAACCGGATCAGATGGCTGATGCCCTTTGGCCAATGGCTCCGGTCGGCGAGGTCGACAGCGAGGTGGTCGCACTGGCGGTCGGCGACATGGACGGCGACGGCGATCTTGACCTTGTCAGCGGCGCGAGCGTTGAAGTCGATGTCGAAATCCTGCTCTGGGAAAACGACGGTACGCCGCTGGACGGTCTCTGGCCCGGCCACGAGCTTGGTGCGGCAGACGACGCAGTCCAGTCGTTGGCATTGGCTGACCTGGACAAGGACGGCGACTTGGACGTCATCAGCGGCGGACGCCGCGACGAGGATGCCGAGATCATCGTCTGGGAGAACGACGGCGCCCCCTTTGATGGCCGTTGGACGCCGACAGACGTCGGTCCCGAGATTGGTGACACACGCACGCTTGCGACAGCAGACCTGGACGACGACGGCTGGATCGATCTCATTTCCGCCGGCGTCAACCGAAGTGAAGGCGAGGTCAAAGTCTGGCGCAACGACGGCACGCCCTTTGACGGACCATGGCAGGGACAGAATGTCGGCTCAGATCGTGAAGCCGTGCACCAAATCAAGGTGATGGATTTGGGCAACGGCGACACGCAAGCGTTGGTCGGCATCGGCCACCTGTTTGATGACGGCGCTCAACTGCGTATCTGGCAGAACGATTCGCCTTTTGATGAGCCTTGGTCCCTGGTCCCGCTAGGCGGCCTCGGCGAGCGAGGCCGGGCCCTGGCTGTTGCGGATCTGGATGCAGACGGCGATTCGGATGTTGTCTCGGCGAGTCAGTCGATGGTGGTTGTGTGGGAGAGAAGTCCTTATAGAGTAATCTGTACAGTGTAGGAAGGACCAACAGGAGAAGAACCATGTCGCAACACAAAATCACAGTGTTGAGAGTTGTAGTCGCAATTATCACGCTTGTCACGCTATTTTCGGCAAAGCCATCGGTTTTGGCTGCCAATACATTTTATAACGACGCGATGATTGTCACCGACTACCCAAACGAGTTATACTGATGCAATCACTGCCCAAGGTAACTATCTCTTTGAGGATGCGGACACAATTGGCTCCGCTCAGAGTCTCTTTCGAGGACTGGCGACCGCTGATATTGATAATGATAGTGATTTGGATATCATACGCGACCGGCGGCGTGGATTCTGCATATGAAGTCACGGTCTGGAAAAATGATGGCGATCCATTTAATGAGTCATGGGCCCATCAACACGTTGGATCCCCAGAAAATCAAGTGTACCGGGTTGTCGCCAGCGATCTTGACGACGATGGTTGGCTCGACATCGTAACAAGCGGAAACTATGATAACAATTATGAGATCATGTCGTGGCGAAATGACGGTACACCCTTTTCTGATAGCTGGCAAAGGCAGAATATCGGGATAACAGCAGACAATTGTTCCCAGATTCAGGTCGGAGACCTGGACAGAGATGGCGATGACGACATCGTGGGAGGCTGTAGCTGGCGCGAGGACTATAAGGTCATCGGATGGGAAAATGACGGTACGCCCTTTGACGGACAGCTTTGGCCTGCGCACAACCTAGGTACGTTCCACTGTGGCCCCTATTCTTTGGAACTGAAAGATCTTGATGGAGATGGCTGGCTAGATATTGCTGCGGGCGGCGACTTCTGCGACGGTCCGGAGGGCATCTTCATTTGGCGCAACGATCACACGCCATTTGGCGATCTGTGGGAACGTACAGAGGTTGGGGCCTGTACACCAAAGGCGAACGTCAATGCTGTAGTGGCCGCCGACATTGACAACGATAATGATCTCGATTTGGTCACAGGTTGCAGCCCGGCTGAGGACTACGAGATTATTGTTTGGGAAAACGATGGATCTCCGTTTGACGATCCATGGATCCAACATGACGTGGGATCCCACATTGATCGCGTGTGGCCCGTTGCAACTGCCGATCTTAACTCAGATGGGTATCCCGAAATTGTATCTGGAACATATCGGGGCGAAGGATACGAATTAGCCATTTGGTTGAATACCGGAGAACCATTTGATGGCCTGTGGCCGCGACAGGATATCGCCCAGTCAGATTCTGACTTGTTGGCCATTGCCCTCGCTGACATGGACGATGACGGGAACATAGACATCGTTACAGGCTCAAATACGCTTGATTTGCGCAAGAAACTGCCGGGAAGTGGGCCGCCCGTGGCCGAACGCATTGTCTATGACAGTCAAGGACACGAGAATCCAAGTCAGATCTACATCGCTTATCCGAACGGAAGCGGAGCAAGACGCCTGACCGACGCTGACACGGCAAGTGTACATGGAAAGCTCTCCCCTGATGGAACAAAAATCCTCTTTACCCCGTGGGTCGGACACAGATCGTGATACCTATGTCATGAGTGTTGACGGCGCGAATGAACTTTCGCTCACCGACACCTTGGCTGGAAATAACGGAGGCGGCGAATGGTCTCCCGACAGCGCCCAAATCGTTTACGCGTCCAACCAAAACGGAACGTTCGATCTGTTCATCATGGATGCGGACGGTGACAATAAGAGACAACTTACGTTCGACAACGAAAATGATGAGTTTCAGCCCGCCTGGCATCCAGACGGCAGCACAATCGGCTATACAAAGCGCACGCTGAACCATTCATCGCATCAGTTGTGGACGGTCGATGTTGATGGAACCAACGACGCACTGTTTTGTGGGATCACAAGCGGCACCGACATGGAGTGGTCGCCAAACGGCGCACAGGTTGCCTATCTGAGCGGTGTTTGGCCCGATCTGCTCTGGTCCATAGGATCCGATTGCTCAAACCCGAATCAGCTTACGGCGAACGGGGATGATGTGGATATTGTTGCGTGGTCTCCAGACAGTGACATGCTTGTCTATAGCGCCGACAGCGGGAATTATTTCATACGACCAGACGATAGTGATAAGCAACGTCTCGGCCATCAATGGCATGCGTCCACGGTGGGGGGTGGTTCAGCAATTGGCTTCACAAAGCTTCACAATTATTGGAGACGTTCTGACCGAAGATGGTGTCCCTGTACGTGGTGTGGAGGTGCAAACTGATCAGGGTCAGAGTGACAGCTCCGAATGCGGATGGAAGATATGAGATTGAAAATCTCCCGGCGGGATGCTATACCCTTACGGTAGTTCCAATGGACGGAATCCTATTCGCTCCCAAATTCACCACCCCCGTCTGTGGTCCAGACAATGACGGCAACCCACAGTTGGTCAAGGCTGATTTCTTGGCTGTGTCGGAGCAAACTTACTCGATTTCCGGCAGAGTGTTCGACACTGCGGGCCAAGGGGTTCCGGGTGTGCAGATATCATTGGGAAATCAAGTCGTCGTTTCAGCGAATGATGGCTCCTATGAATTTGAATACCTCCCAGCGGGAACCCATGTTGTTACACCGGATCCCAAGGAATTCACAGACCCGAAGCAAGTGAGTGTCGAACTTCCGTACAATGAGTTCAGTCTGAATGCGGTTGGAATAGACTTCTTTCTCCCTGGGGATTTTGTCTACACCTCGGACGGGCAGTTCATGCTCAGAGGGAGAACCATTCCGTATTGGAGGAGCAAATAACTTCTATTCCGCTCAAATATGGGCCGAGGCGAGCGCTTCAAAGATTATTACCGACGCGGAGAAGATGGGTTTGAATGTGATTCGAATCTGGGGGTATAACTTCAGGGAAGAGAAGGATCTTACATGCTTTAGCGACGAACGCGAACCGAAAACCTGTCTATGTGAGAAGAAGGATGAATCAGAGCCTTGCCTGAAAGACTATATTAACAACCACCTTGACGCAGATCTTGAGCATCTCGACGCAATCATTAAGAGGGCAAAACTCAAGGACATCCGCCTGATTGTCGTGTTGACCAACAATTGGGATCAGCCGTGGCCGCTCGAGGCGGATGACTATTCTGACTACCTTGGGTTGCCGAATCATGACGATTTCTATAGATATGAAGAAGCCAAGAAACTCTACAAGAATGCCATAGGGAAAATAATCAAGAGGTATCGAGATGAGCCCAGGATTCTGGCGTGGGAGATGATAAACGAACCTGCGTGTACTAGCGCAGTGTACAAAACTGACCCCGATACGGGGGAACAGATAATCGACCCCGATACAGGGGAAGGGGTAATCGAGAGGGGCAAGAAAGGTTCGGACGATTGTGATATAGGCATAATCGTCGACTGGGCGAAGGATATGGCGAAGTACGTCCAAGAAGAGCTTAAACCAATGCAGCTACTTTCAGTGGGAGCATACCACGATAACAATCATGAAGTCTCGGTGTTCCTCGAACAGACGCTCAGTTCGGGCGATATTGATTTTGGTACGTTTCACATGTACCCGTTTGAATTCTTCTTTCCACCTGCATGGAAATTAGATGATAGGGCGTCCAAGTTGTTTTGGGCCGAAAGTCACATTCTTGAAGCGTTGGACATAGGAAAGAAGCCTAAAATACTCAAGCCTGTGATTCTCGGCGAGTTCGGTAAGCGATGTAGCGGTTTTGATTCAGAAACCGGTAAATGTACAGGGCAACAAGATGAAGAAGAACGAGCCCGTATATACCGAGATTGGACAAAGCTGATTTACGACGAGAATGGCGGAGGATTCCTCTTCTGGATGCTCGGGCACCAAGACCTGATCGAGAACCCAAACGAGAACAAAGATAATAATGACGGTTACTGGCTCCTCTATCCACAGGATTGTACGGAGTGCACGCTTGCACCCGTTGTCGATGTTCTCGACTGTGCAGCGAGATCAATCCGGGGGTTGAAGTTCGGATTTGATTGTGAGGTGCCCAAAGTCTCACAACGGACCGTAATCCGACAGGGTGAGACCAGAAGCATCGACGTTGAGGTTACGAGTGATACTGCATTGGGGAGATTCCAGATCGACTGGTTGGGTAGCACTGTCAGCACTGTATTGATCGATCCGGCAGGGAGAAAAATAGACCAGGAGATCGCAGCCACTGATCCTGATGTCCAGTATGATGTTGGGCCTACACATGAATCCTATACAATCTCTAATCCGCGTCCTGGTGTCTGGACAATGCAACTCTATGGCTCTGATATTCCTGAAGGTGGCGAAGATGTGACCATTCGACTAGCTGTTGACTCTTACGATTTCCTCTTTATGCCAATCGTGGCACGGTAATGGTTGAGGCCTGTTTGGTAATTCCAAGTACGCCCACTTACCTGTGAGCCTCAATCAGGCAGCCGTGCGACTCATCAACCAGCACTGAAGCGATATGATAGTCTGGACTCTACACCTGCGCTAACCAAACGGTTGGGCCGGGAATAAGGCGGGGTGCAGATCCATTAATTCATCGGTAACATTGAGCACATAACACGGTCTGTCCGCCTGATTTATCCGTGTCGCGGAAACATCAATTTGGGTCACCGCTGAGGGCCACGTCGACGACGTTGATGCATCGGTTCAAGCTAATACTAGCGAAGCTTCGCCTCAAACCGACGAGGGTAGAGCAGTTGTCGTCGGAGAAGGGCTTGCTTCCATAATTGAGATCACAGTAATCTGGCCAGTAGGAGGCCAGCAATGACGAACGTGACCGAAATACTTAAAGAGCATGTGACGCTTGATATCGAATGTATCGACCGCCTCTATCTGAACGGCTACATACCGACGATGCAGAGCGGCGGCCAGTTGGTGCGCTTTCTGCATCATCGTGGGTGCCGAGATTCCCATCGCCAGTGCTCTTGGGCCGAATGACGGAAAGATATCGAGAGCAGGTCAAACGCTTCGCCAAGCAGCAAGAGATACCGATGATTCAGTTTGAACATGGTCAGCGCAAAGATGACATAGCTGCTGACCTATCGTGAATCAATTTGCAGGTCATGAAGGCGTCTATCTGATCGGCGTGGCCCAGGAAAGAGCGTCAGCGCTTCAAAGCAAAGAAACGGACGTATGAACAGGCGGTTGGCTTTGACTATACTCGGCAATCGGTCTTTGTGAATCACTACTACTTCTACCTGCTGGATGAAGACTTTGGTCCCGCCTTCATCAAAGTGTGTAGCTATGCGCCCTATGCAGTGAAGGTCTGCATCAACGGCCATGAGTGGGCCAAGTGTCAAGCACGCAAAGCAGGGCATCGAGTTTGAAGCGCTGGACAATGGCTTTCTCTCCTGTGCTGAGCCTGAACGCCTCCAAGCCATTTGTGACGAACTGGGTCCTGAGCAGATTCAAGCCTTCTTCGACAAATGGCAGAAACGGCTGCCATGGCGATTGACCCCAGAAGACCAGGCGGCCGGTTTCCGCTATCGCCTTTCGATCTGGCAGGCGGAGTTCAGCCGTACCCAGGTCTTTGCCGATTCAGCCCAAGGTCGCCAGTGGTTTGAAGCCATCATTCGTGACAACCTGGATGTAGGCAGACCGGACCGCATCCAGTTGGTCTTCGAGCGACGTGTGACCAAAGCAACACCCGGACTCTTCCGCACACAGGTCGTCCAAGAAGGCGTCAATCCCAGCTTGCATGCCTACTACAAGAAGAGTCATGTCAAGCAGTACTTCAAGGAAGAGCGAGCGTTGCGCACCGAAACCACCATCAACAACACCAAGGACTTCGGCGTCAACAAGGACATCTCCAACCTGCCCTATCTGCAACAACTGGGTCGGACAATCAATCGGCGTCTCCTGGATGCCCAACACACCAGCTTCACTTGCACCCTATCGTCTCAGAGTCTCGAACGGCTTGTGCAACCTACCGTCACCAACGACGGTCAACAGGCTCCAGCGCTGCGCTTGGGCCATCCGCGTGTCATGGCGCTCTTGAATGCCTTGACCTCCTTTGCACATTTGCCACGAGGCCTGAGCAATCGTTCCCTTCGCCCGCAAGTGGCTGACCTACTTGGCCTCGACCCGGATGACTATTCATCGGCACAGATGTCCTACGATTTGCGTCGCCTTCGTCTCAAGGGCTTGATCGCTCGCATCCCCAAGTCCTATCGCTATGTGGTAACCACCTATGGACAGCATGTCGCTCTGCTGCTTTCCAAATTGCATAGCCGCGTCTTTCGGCCTGCGCTTGCCGCTTTGGACCCGCAACAACCATTGCCTCTGCCCTTGAAGACTGCTCTGGACCAAGTCGGATGCTGCGCTGGATTCGCTGGTCAATCAGGCCGACATCGGCGTCTCTTGCATCATGAATCTTGTCTTGTTTGTTACAGATCTTCCTTATGAAGATGTCTAGAAGAGAAGGCCTTAGGAAGCGTGAGACGCACTGTCCATCTGAAACGCTGTAAATCAGTGAATTTATGGACAGTGCGTCTCAACCGTAGACACCAAACCCCGCCCCAACATCTCAACCCCAGCGCCTGAGGGCGCTTCTCACTGTTAGCTGTGGGTTTCCAACCCCGCGTCATTGCGCCGCCCCTACGAAAATCTACCCCACATCCCCAAACGAACCCCTTGCGGTATAATTGGTTCAAAGCCAAGCATCATGCTCCATGCGCAAGCCGAAGGGGATGCAATGAACACCATCAAAGCCGCCATTCTATCTATCGTCAGTTTGGTCTGGCTGCTGACAGCTGCAATCGCCGGACTCTTGCTGAAGGCCAAGCTGGCCTCATCGCGCAACCTGCGACGTCTGGATGAAGAAGCGCCTGATCTGCTCATCGATGGCCTTCCCTTCCGCGATCCTCAACAGGAACGGCCGCCTCGACATCTACGAGGACTTCCGGCGTCCCATCGACGAACGTGTCGAAGACCTCCTGAGCCAGATGACACTGGAGGAGAAGGTCGGGCTGATGATGCACCCCATTATCAATCCCGGCAGGCAAGGCAATCTGGCCGAGTCCCCCTCCCTCACGAGCCCACTGAGTACGTCAGAGATGGTTATCAACCGCCACATTAACCACTTTTACATCGTCTTTGCCAAGGACCCGCAAGCGGTGGCGAGTTGGTACAACAAGCTGCAAGCCATGGCCGAGCGCACGCGGCTGGGCATCCCGGTGACGCTCAGCTCGGACCCGCGCCACGGCTCCCAGGAGAACCCAGGCACGGGCATGCCCATGCCCGGCTTTTCGCAATGGCCCGATCCGCTGGGCTTGGCGGCCACGCGTGACGTCGAGCTGGTCGAGCGTTTCGGCGACATCGCCCGCCAGGAGTACAGGGCCATCGGCATCCGCAGCGCGCTCCATCCCATGGCCGATCTGGCCACCGAGCCGCGCTGGGCGCGCATCGCCGGCACCTTCGGCGAGGATGCCGAACTGGCGGCAAAGATGACGGCCGCCTACATCCGCGGCTTCCAGGGCGAGGCCGTCGGTCCCGAGAGTGTGGCCTGTATGGTCAAGCACTTCCCCGGCGGCGGTCCGCAAAAGGACGGCCTCGATCCCCACTTCGCCTACGGCAAGGAGCAGGTCTACCCCGGCGATAACTTTGACTATCACCTGCCGCCCTTCGAGGCAGCGTTCGAGGCCGGCGTCGAGCAGGTCATGCCCTACTACGGCATCCCCATGGACCAGACCGCCGAGAACGTGGGCATGGCCTACAACCGGGAGATCGTCACCGACCTGCTGCGCGAAAAATATGGCTTCGACGGCGTGGTCTGCTCGGACTGGATGATCGCCGAGACCAACAAGGCCTTCGGTTTCTTCAAGATCCTGGATGCGACGGCCTGGGGCGTCGAGGATCTGACCGTGCCCGAGCGCTATGCCAAAGCCATCGAGGCGGGCGTCGACCAATTTGGCGGCCAGTACTCACCCCACCACATCGTCGGCCTGGTGCAAGACGGCGTGCTTCCCGAATCGCGCATTGACGAGTCTGTGCGCAGGTTGTTGCGGGTCAAGTTTGAGTTGGGCCTCTTTGACAATCCCTTTGTCGACGAACTGCGCGTGGGCGAGCGAATCGGCACACCCGAATTCCAGGCCGCGGGTTTGGAGGCGCAGCGTAAGAGCGTAGTGCTGCTCAAGAATGGCGACTCTGGGCGAGGGCAAGGCGCTGCCGGTCACGAAACGGCTGCGCCTCTACATCGAGAATCTTGATCCGGCGATAGCGACGGAGTACGGTGACGTGGTCGACACGCCAGAGGGCGCGGATCTGGCCATCCTGCGTCTCGCCACGCCCTACCAGCCACGCGGCATCGGTTTCCTGGAGAGATTTTTCCACCAGGGCGACCTCGACTTCAAGGGCAAGGAGAAGGCCCGTCTGCTCAAGATCCTCAGAGACCACGCCCACCATCGTTGACATCACCCTGGAACGCGCGGCCGTGATCCCCGAGATTACCGAAGCCTCAGCCGGGCTGCTGGCCAGCTTCGGCGTCGCCGACCGTGTGATCCTGGACGCCATCTTCGGCGAGTTCAGCCCGAGCGGTGAGTTGCCCATAGAGCTGCCGTCGTCCATGGACGCGGTGCGGGATCAGAAGCCCGATGTGCCGTACGATTCGGAGGATCCGTTGTTTGGGTATGGCGACGGGCTTCGGTACAGCCGAGAAATCGATTGACAATCTTGACCGTTACGGTATAGTGAAGATCAGGAATATTCGTATAGAAATGCACACGACGTTGTTCCCAGCAATGAACCGATATTGACGGGGTGACACAATACAGATCGAACATATTGTTTGTCCTGGCTACATTGAGGAAAAACTCGAATCAAAGCATAATGTCACTGTTCGCGAAACACGACAGGTTTTGCTAGGCAATCCGCGTTTTCGTTTCGCCGAGAAAGGTCACCAAGCAGGCGACAATGTCTATGCGGCCTTCGGGCAAACGTATGGCGGACGATACTTGGCTCTGTTTTTCGTGTACAAACAGGCCATGTCAACGGCGATTATCATCAGTGCGAGAAATATGACAGCGAGAGAAAGAAGGACCTATGGCAGAAAATAGCCCAAGTAGCATCTCCAAAACAAACACACTGAAAGAGATTGGCGAATTCTGGGACGAACACGATTTCGTGGAGTTTGATACAGATGAGCCTGATGCTGAGTTTGACATCTCTTGCTCTGTATCCATTGAGCCGGATCTGTTGTCCGCATTGGAGAAGCAGGCTCAAATGCGTCACGTGAAAGTTGAAACGCTCGTCAACTTGTGGCTCCATGAAAAACTGGCCGAACAGACACAGACGATTCCTTCGTGAATGTACGGGGCAGAATCTCGGCGTCTCGGGGCGACCGCGTTCATGGACGCGGCGCGCGGAACAGCCCGGTCTGCCGCCCCAGAGATTCATGTTGACCCTTCCGAGGCCAAGCGAAACCGATTTGCGGAGCGATTGACCGACCAGCAGATCTCAGGCGTGAGGAGGACGGCAATGGAACTTGTGTTACAAAAGGAAGCGCCCCCGTTGCGCCAGGATGCCTCCGGCGCACTACGCATCGGCAACTCCCGCGTGCTGCTGGAGTTGATCGTCCACGCCTTTGTAGATGGTGCGACGCCGGAAACTATCGTACAGCAGTATCCGACAGCTACACTTGCCGACATCTATAGCGCCATTGCCTACTATCTGCACCATAGAGCTGAAGTAGAGGCGTACCTGGTTGGGCGCGAACGTCAGGCGGACGCGGTGCGCGGGCATATTGAAAGCCAACAAGGAGACCTGGCGGAAGTGCGCGGCCGTCTGTTGGCGCGCAAGAATGGGATAGTATCCTGAGCTATGCGTCGCCTGTTGGTCGATGAGAACTTCAATGGCTACATCGTTCGTGGCTTGCTGCGTCGTCGCCCCGGCCTTGATCTGGTGCGCGTTCAGGATGTCGGGCTGGTGAAGAGCGATGATCCCACGATTTTGGCGTGGGCAGCTCTTCATGGCTATATTCTCTTGACCCACGACCGTGCGACGGTTCCCGAATATGCCTATGATCGGGTAGTAGCCGGAGAGCCGATGCCTGGCATCTTCCTCCTGAACGACCGCATGCCTCCACGTCAGGCGATTGATGAACTGCTGCTGCTTGATGAATGTAGTGAGCAGGAAGAATGGAACAGTTTGGTTGTCTACTTGCCTCTGTCGGAAGGCGGCAGTCCCTTTTCATCCGCCATCTATTACCAACGGAAGAGGCCATCCTCCAGGTTTTTGATCTGTGGCTCTGATCAGATCATGAAAGTAACACCAAGTCCTCCTCTATCGCTGTCTATCCAGAGGCCCACCCGATGAAAACCAAACTGACCGCTGCCTTTGTCATCGGCTGCAAAGACGACGACCACGTTATCTATCGCGACGGCGAAGTCGTCTACGACCACGACCGCATCGAGTTTGTCGGCCATGGCTACGCCGGACCGGTGGATCGGACCATCGACGCTGGTTTGGCTATCATCAGCCCCGGCTTCATCGACCTGGACGCGCTGGCCGATATCGATCACGCTATCCTGGACACGTGGGTCTCGCCCGAGATCGAGCCGGGTCTCCAGTGGTCGGCCGACTACTTCCGCCACAGTCGACACGACGTTTTCACGCGGGAGGAAGAGGCGTTCAAGCATCGCTATGCTCTGAGCCAGTTGGCCCTCAACGGCATCACGACCTTCATGCCCATTGCCGGCGAACAGTACAAAGGCTGGTGCGAGACCTATGATGAGTTTGCCGACGTGGTCGACATCGTAGGGGAACTGGGGCTGCGCGCCTATCTCGGCCCTAGCTACCGGTCGGGGGTCAATGTGGTACATGAGGACGGGCGACGAGATGTGCTCTGGGATGAGGCCGAAGGCGAGCGAGGGCTGAGCGATGCCATCCGATTTGTGAAGGACTTTGACGGTGCTCACGATGGGCGGGTCACGGGTTGTCTGTTGCCCGCACGTATCGAGACCGTTACCCTGGATCTGCTGCGTGGCACCAAGGTCGCCGCTGACGAACTGGATTGCCTCATCCGGCTTCACTGTCTGCAAGGGGCCGCAGAACTGCGCTTTCTGCGCGAGTGGTATGACAGAAGTCCGTTGCAGATCCTCGCAGAGTTGGAACTGCTCGGCCCACGCCTACTGATTCCCCACGCCCTTCTGCTCGACGAGCATGGCCAGGCTGGGGCAGAGCCGGGCAGTCGAACTGGCGCTCCTGGCGGCGTCCGGATCGCCGGTTATCCACTGTCCGCTGGCCTATGCCCGGGGTGGCGGCGCATTGGACTCCTTCCGTCGCTATCGGGACGCGGGGGTTCCGCTGGCCATGGGCACCGACACCTATCCGCCTGACATGATCCGTGTGATGGAGACCGGCCTGCTGGCTGGAAACCGGGTTGAGGGGACGGCGAGATGCCCACCAGGCGGCTGACTTCTATCGCGCTGCCACGCTTGGCGGGGCCCACGCCTTGAGTCGCGACGATTTGGGGCGGCTGGCGCCGGGCGCCAAAGCCGACATCATCGTCATCGACCTCAGCGACTATCGCCTCGGCCCCATCGACGATCCCATCCGCACGCTGGTGATGATGGGTAACGGCCGCAACGTGCGCCAGGTTATCGTCGATGGGCGCACGATTGTCGAGGATGGCCGGATCCCTGGGTTTGACACAGAGCAGATGCGTTTGCAAGCCCAAGTCTATTTTGAGAAGATGCGCGCCGCCTACCCTGAGCGGGACTATCAGAGTCGCTCGGAGAAAGAACTCTTCGCTCCTTCGTTCTCTACGATTTTTCGTTAATGCGTTTAGACGAATCCACAATTGAGAGGCATCATGTTACTCGATAATCCATCCGGAAACTATCGTTTCTTGACCGGTATCGCGCCCTATTCAAGCGGTGTCGTCGCCATGCCGGGCCATGAAATCATCCATGTCACGCTGTCTCGTCCGATTCCCTATCGACAGGGATTTGACCGCATAGAGCGTTTTCTCGACGAGGCCGGCAGACCGAAACAAGCACTCTGCCGCGGTTGAACTGCGTCTGCCGGCGCCACTCAGTTTTGACGGCTTTGCTGACTTCAACGGCGCATACCAGCAGTTGCTGGCGTCGTGGGGTATTTTGCTTGATGGCCGCAACCCGGTGGCGCGAGCGAACATTGCCCCGGCGCTGATGCCCCCGACAGAACCGTCGCTCTATGCGTTTGCCTACACAATGCCGTCTGCAGACATGGAATCCACGAACAACAGCTTATCGCCGACCTTTGTCGTAGCAGGCGCAGGCGATCTGACCGATCAAGCAACGCTCTCTCCTTCGGCCATCGTTCGCTCGGGCGAGACCTCTGCCGCAGCGCTGCGAGAAAAAGCGTCTGTCGTCATGCAGGTGATACAGACGCGGTTGGAGGGCCTTGGTGTGGACTGGTCGGCCGACACCACTGTCGATATCTACACTGTTCATCCCATCCATCCGTTTCTGGTGGATACCGTGCTCGATCAGATCGGCGAGGCGGCCAACCGTGGCATCCACTGGCACTACGCACGTCCACCGATTGCCGGATTGGCCTACGAAATGGACCTGCGTTGCGTCCGGACAGCGTACACATTGAGCGTGGATGCCACTGATGCAACAGATTCGTCCCTTTGAACCGGCCGATGAAGACCTCGTCGCTGAGGTCTGGCATCGTTCAGGTCAAGCAGAGTACACATATCTTCCCACATGGCAGGCGTTTACGCTTGACAAGGCGCGCACCGTCTTCCGAAAATATATCCTGCCTGAATGTGAGCTGTGGGTCGGGATCGAGAGCGGGCACATCGTGGCCTATCTGGCCATGAATGGATCGACTGTCGATCGGCTTTACGTCGACCCGCCGGCGCAAGGCAAAGGCTGGGGCAGCCGCCTGATCGAGTTCGCCAAGAAATTGAACCCTGAGGGGCTGGAGCTGTACACCCACCAGGCGAACACCCGGGCGCGGGCACTCTATGAAAGAGACGGCTTCGTTGCCGTCCGCTTCGGCATCAGCCCTCCGCCCGAGTCGGCGCCGGATGTCGAATATCACTGGCGACCGAATAGCGACGCTGCGTAGGAGGATGGGCATTCTCCCAATCTCTGAAGCTCTTTTGTCACCCACCACATAAACGAAACGGGTTCCCAATCCACCATGCCTACAACATACGCACACACCAACATCATTGCCGAAGATTGGCGAACGCTGGCCGCGTTCTACCAGGAGGTCTTCGACTGTGTCTTAGTCCCGCCTGAACGCGACCAGATCGGGCAAATGGCTGGAGGACGGCACCGGCGTCAAGGACGCCCATCTCAACGGCGTGCACCTGCGCCTGCCCGGCCACGGCGAAAGCGGGCCGACGCTGGAGATCTACTCATATTCGGAGACGGCGGAGAAGCCGTCGCCCATGGCCAACCGCAAGGGGCTGGGCCATCTCGCCTTTGCCGTTGATGACGTGGCTGAGATCGTGGCGACCGTGGTTGAGCGCGGCGGCAGCACGCTGGGGCAGGTTGTCAGCCGCGATGTGCCCCGCGCTGGCCGGATCACCTTTGCCTACGTGACCGATCCGGAAGGCAATATCATTGAGGTTCAGCGGTGGGAATGATGATGGTGTGATTTGCGGAGACTTTTGAGCGTTTCGGGATTCTATGGAGGCAAGCGATCTGTATGATCGGTTGACCGCTCCACATCGCTTGCAGATGGAAAGCGATGTGGAGCGGTCGTCGATTTTCGGTAGGAACCGGCCTTCAGGGTTGCTCTATTCAGGCAACACCCACGCAGCGGGCATTGCCTCAATGCAGCTTGCGTCCGGCTCCTGCGTCGGGTCGGCCAGGAATTGGGCAATCAATTCGACGCCGCAGCCGGTGATTTCAATTGCGTGGCCGCTGGGCAACTCGTAGTAGAACCGGTTGGCGAAGCGTTCGGCGGCCTCGGCGCTGAAGTAGGGCTGCATTGCCGGATCGAATGTGCCGACCAACATCAAGGTTGGCACGTCGCTCGCCACCGGCGTGATGGCCGTGCTGGGCTCCGGCGGCGTCACCGCCCAGTAGTCGCAGACGCCCAGGCCGTCGTCGATCCAGGTGACCGTTGCCCAGTCACGCACCGAGGGATCAACGTCGGCGGCCGCGAAGTCGGCCCGGGCCTGTTCAGCCGTGCCCAGCGCGCCTTCGTGCATGCAGCGCATGCTGTGCGTCAGACCCCAACTCCAGGCGCCCGTCCCAGGGCCAGATGGTCCATGCCGTTCGCCCACCCGGTTGAGCCAGCGTTGGGCCACAGCCGTGTAGTCACCATCGGCGACGGTGTCGATGGCCGCGGGCAGACCGGCATAGTTGCCGCCGATGAAAATGGTGTCGTACACGAAGTCGACGAACATCAGGTCATCCACGGTCACGTCGGCCGATCCGCTCTCCTGCTCCACGATCACCTGCACCGGTTCGTCGCGCAGCTTGGCCGCCACCGCGTAGAAGTCCGCCTCGAAGTCCGGGTAGGTTTCAGCGCAGGCCGGGTCTCCAGCGCAGGCCGCGAAGAGTGCGTTCAGGGCAGTCGTGAAGCTCTTGAGTTGCTCGCCGTAGTAGTTGACTTCCGGCGGGTTGATGGAATCAAGGATCACGGCGCGGATGCCGTCACCATGATCGCGCAACAGCTCCATGAGCACCGGCGTGCCATAGGAGACGCCGATCACATTGATCGTGTCCAGGCCCATGGCTATCTGTAGGTCGGCCACGTCGGCCGCGGTCGCTGCCACGTCATAGGCCGAGAGATCGTGGCCTTCGGCGACTAGGCGCTCATAGCAACGTTGCCAGGCCTCGTTGGTCCACGCGACCTCGTCACGGTAGCTCTGTCCGGCAAACTCGGCAGGTTCGGACTCCAGTTCCTGGCAGAAGAGAGCTGGCTGGGACAGCGTCGCGCCCCGATACTCCATCAGGATCAGATCACGATCCGCGTTCAGGCTCTGTCCGATGGGCATACCGGTGGCCAGAAAGGCATAGAAGGGTCCGGACGATCCCGGCCCACCCGGCATGAAGACGACCGGGTCGGCTGTCGCTTCCGGGTTGGCGCTCTTGAAGTGCTGGATGAAGACGCGTGTGGCGGCTCCATCCGGGTTCGAGCGTCTCTCTGGTACTATCAGGTAACTGCACTCCACCGCCGTGCCCTCCGGGTAGCTGTAGGCGCATTCAGCCGGCTCGAGCCGCGGCATGGTAGCTTCGCCCGTCTGAGATCCCTGGAGGAAAGCCAACACGGCCTCAGTCCAGGCCGCCGGATCTTCGAAGGGGGCGAAGTGGGTTAGCTCGGGCAGGAGGAGAAGCTCGCCGCTGGGAATGGATGCGGCCATGGTCTCCAGATGCTCGCGCACGATCCAGTCGTCCAGGTCGCCGTCGATCACCAGCGTCGGCGCATGAATGTCACCCAACATCTCGACAGTGTAGTTGGGTTCAGCGAGGATCAGATCCTGCACGCGCTCCAGCATGACCGGCAGATAGGCCGGATCGGGCGCGGTGCGGCTGTATTGCTCCTCAAACATGGGAACCATATCTTCGACGGTGAGCGACTTGAACCAGGCCAGGTGATCGGGGGCCAGGCCGTCCACGGTGTAGTTGGGGCCATGGGTCACCAGCTTGTCGACCCGGTCCGGATAGCGCATGGCCATCTCAAGCCCGACCGCGGCGCTGCTGGCCCAGCCGACCACATGCGCCCTGTCGATGCCTAGTTCATCCAGCAGCGCCACTGCATCATCTGCCATGACGGCCATGGTCAGCGGTTCTTCTGCGTCCGTGGACCGGCCGCGGCCGCGTGCATCCATCACGATGACCTGATACTGCGCTGCCAGTAGGTCGGTCAATTCAGCCACATCCTCGGCGGTGCGCATGTCGCCAGGCATGAAGAGTAACGGATCGCCCTCGCCGTGGATTTCATAGTACGCGGCGATGCCATTGATCTCGGCGAAGGCGCCATTTTCCAGCGACTCCGGCTTCGCTGTCTGCGATGCGGACGGCGTCCCGCTATCGGGCGCAACAAGCGGCTGGCACGCGGTCAGAAACAAAGTCATCAGCATCAACACAATGAGAGACACGTTCATGCGGTACATTGAATTGGCTCCTTTCGGTCGTTGTTGACCAAAGACGAAGTTGACCAAAGACGAAGGTGGCTATCGACTTTCGGCTCTTCACGGGTTCACGGCTGCGACGCATACTCGGTCATCGTCTGCCAGGCGATCTGCTGCAACCGATCACGCGTTTCGGGCGACATCTGCCATTGGCGGCGCAGGTCTTCGGCCGCTTTGGTATCCGGCAACAGATCTGCCGGCAGATGGGGCAAGCCTTCCGGCGAACGCTCGAACAGAACAGCGTAGAGCACCGCCGTAGTGAGATAGATGCCCTGGGTATCGGCATGGATCCCGTCACCCTCGTAGAGGATCAGATCGGGCTGTTCCACTGCCGCCTGCTGCCACGTCACGCCAACCGGCGCAACAATGGCCCCGATTTCAGCCGCGACCGATTCGTAGGCATGTCGATATTCATCAAAGCCGACCGTCAGTTCATAGTTGTAGGTTGGCGGCAGATAGAGCACAGTGCGAGCGCCCTTTTGTCGAATCTCTTTGTCAAACATCGTGACGCTAGATTGGAAAGTTGCTTTCGCATCCTCATAGATATCGGCACGCCCGCCGTACATGGCGAGGTCTTCCTGGAGCACAACCACATCCCGATCGCGTTCTCGGATTCGTTCCAGCGCCGTGCCCTTTTGCCAATGCTGCGCCAAGGGCGCTGCGCCGATGCAGACGCTTTCCGCCTCTATGATCAATGACGGATCAGCGGATTCGGCCATGGCCTTCAGATTGGCGTCCAGCCCTGACTGCCAACAGGTGAAGCTATCACCGATGAAGAGAATCCGTTGCGGCAGCGGCTTTGCGTCTGGCGTCGACGATTCTCTTTCCGGCAAGCAGCCGCTGGTCAGGAATGCGACCAGTGTTAACAGGGTAAGAGAGACCTTCAACCGGTACATCGTTTTGCCTCCTGATCGTGAGCAAGTGTGCCGGGAACAACTTCCTCCATGCAGACAACCGATACAGTTGCGTCTCCGGCAAAAAGCGCCATGTGAGCGCCGATCTCTTGGACTACGTCAACGGGAAGCGACGTCTGCAATGCCTCCAAGGATGGAAAGTAGAGTTCGGCCATCAGGTGGAAAGGCAATTCCTCCGTCCACGACCAGATCGCCTTGGAGAGCGCGCACCGGAGCACACCGGGCAGCGTTTCCAACAAACTGGGCAGGTGCTCGCCCACATACGCGGCCTCGAACGATTGCGCATCTTCGGGCGACGGATAGAGGATCACCAGCTTGACAACCACAGCCGCTCCCTATCGCTGAAACGTGATGAAGTCAATAGCGTTCGTTGGCAATCAGCGATGGTCAATTCACCGTGAACCATTTTCACGCCTAAAAGATGCCGGACCAGCCATTGACAATTGAGCATTGACTATCGACAATTCTCTTCCCTTCAAGGCCACTCTACTACTCTCGCGTCCCATTTTTGTCCCGCCTCGGCATCCCCGGCAGACGCCGCTGGATGCGGTCACATTTCATGGATTCAAGTGAATCATTCTTGTGGTATATTGATTGTGCGATGATTCACAAGCGGAGAGTGGAGCAGGCTGCCATGGCGTCGTTGTCGATACACCTGTTGGGCCCGCCACGTCTGGAACGCGCAGGCGTTGCCGTTCATCTCTCGCGCCGTCGCACCCTGGCCCTGACCCTCTATCTGGCACTGACCGGCGAACCGCACCATCGTGAACGGCTCACGGCCCTCTTCTGGCCGGAGAGCGAGGCCGGCCATGGCCGGGCAAACCTGCGCCGCGCCCTCCACCAGATCAACCAGGCATTGGGCGAGGGCTGGCTGATAAGCGATGGAGAGACGCTCAGCTTTCGTAGCGACGGCGCCCTCTGGCTGGACGTACACGCGTTCCGACAGATCTTGGCCGCCTCCCATGGCCACGGTCATGCTGATGACGTGGCCTGCCCGCGCTGTATGTCGCTGCTAGCCGAAGCCGTCGATCTCTATCGCAATGACTTTCTGGCCGGCTTCTCCCTCCCCGATAGCCCCGAGTTTGATGAGTGGCAGTACTTCCAGGGAGAGGCGCTGCGCGACGAATTAGCGTCGGCCCTGGAGCGACTGGTGCACGGCCACGCCGCGCAGGACCAATATGACTCCGCCATCGCCTATGCCCGGCGCCGGCTGGCGCTGGATGCCTTGCATGAGCCGACTCATCGCTGGCTCATGCAGCTCTATGCCTGGGACGGGCGTCAGGCGGCCGCGCTGGGTCAGTACGAACAGTGCGTGCGTCTGCTGGCGCAGGAACTGGACATGCCGCCGGCGCCGGAAACCGAGCAACTCTATCAAGCGATCAAGGCGCGGCGCTTGGCGCGTCTGTTTTCCCGGCCCAGCGATGGGGCTACAGCAGCCGAAGAACTGTTTGACGACGACATCCGTGTCGTGACTGTGTTGTGCGCCGGTCTGTCCGATGAGACCGCAGCGGAAAGCGTGACAGGACTTGATGCGCTGGCCGAGGCCACGCAACAGTTGCAGACCCTTGTGGAAGATGCCAGTGCACCCTACACTGGACGTGTCGAACATGTCGCAGGCGAGGCATTCTTGGTCTTCTTCGGCGTGGACCAGGGACATGAGGACGACGCCGAGCGAGGCGTGCGCGCGGCAGATGCCGTCCGGCGAACAGCACAAAAACGAGGCTTGTCGGTGCATATCGGCGTTGACACGGGGATGGCCTACTGTCGTCGCCGACCACCGTGGGATGTGACAGTTATGGGGACGGTGGTGAACCGGGCGACGCGCCTGCGAAACCGGGCTGAAGTCGGACAGATTCTGGTCGGCCGAACGACCTACCTGGCGGCCCGCGGACTTTGTGACTATGTCGAGCAATTGCTCATGCTGGCCGGTCAGACCAAGCCGCTCCCCGCATTCGCTGTTCTGCGTCTTCGTCCGCAACAGGTCAAGGCGCGCGGCCCCGCTAGTCTACAGGCCCCGCTAGCAGGACGCGAAAAGGAGATGGCGATCCTACGCCGTGCGCTGGATCGCGTGCGTGCCGGCGAAGGCGGCATGATCGCGTTGACGGGTGAGGCCGGCGCGGGCAAATCTCGCCTAGTCACCGAGATCCGGCAAGAAGCCGCCATGGCACATCCACTGACTGATTCCAACCGGGCTGATTCCGACCGGGTTGCTCCGCTTTGGCTCGAAGGTCGCGCCATGGCCTTTGCCGCGGACATCGGCTTCTGGCTCTTTGCCGACCTGTTGCGCAGCCATTTTGGCGAGACCGAAGGGCATGCCCTGACCCGCAAGCTCAAGGGAGCGTTGTCCGACCTGTGCCGGCAGGCCACGTTGCGCGCCGAAGAGAGCGACGAGATCGGTCCCCTGCTCGCTCATCTGTTGGCGGTTCATATTGAGGATGAAGGATGGAACACGCGGCTGGCGCACGTCAGCCCGGACCAGGTGCGCCGTCGGACGCTGGTCGCCGTCCGGCGCTTTCTGACGGCGCTGGCTACGGTTCAACCGCTGGTATTGGTCCTGGAAGATCTTCACTGGGCGGATCGCCTTTCGCTGGAAACCCTCGGCGCCCTCATCACCGAGCTTGATCGAGCCACGCTCTTGATCCTCTGCCTCTTTCGACCGAAAGGCAGCCGGCAGATAGCGTCGTTGGCGTTGACGGCCGGGCGTATGGTTCCCGGGCGCTTCATAGAAGTGCGCTTGCGCGAACTGACGGACATGCAATGCCGGCAGATGGTCTTCTCCCTGCTTGCCGACGATCAGGCGCCGGATGTTGCAGCCAACCTGATTCTCAAGCGAGCGGAGGGGAATCCGCTCTTCCTGGAGGAGATCGTGCGCCGCCTCATTGAGACGGGTGCCCTGGTGCGTGAGGAGGAACGCTGGTTTTGGTATGGCGGCGCGGCCGAGACAGAGGTGCCGGTGACCCTACAGAGCATCGTACTTGGTCGCGTCGATAGCCTTGCCCCTGATCTGCGTCAAACGTTGCAGGCCGCGTCGGTCTTCGGCCGCGTCTTTCGGCCGCGCCTGCTGGCCTCATTGCTGCCGGACGCGTCAACGTTGGATGAGGCCATGGCGTACCTGGCGGAACGGGATTTCATCTATCTGGACCGTAGGTTGCCGGAGACGGAATATTCGTTCCAACACGTCTTGGTACAGGAAGCGATCTATCAAGGGATCACCCAAAACCGGCGGACCATGCTGCATCGGCGCGCCGGCGATGCGCTGGCCCGTGTCTATGCCGGGCAATTGGATCCGTTTGTCGAGCAATTGGCCCGCCACTATGAACTCGGCGGCGAACCCGAGAAGGCGGTCACCTACCTGCTCTGGTCGGGTCGCAAGGCTCAGCAGCTCTATCTGAACGACACTGCCTTGGCCTATTTCCTCCGAGCCCTGGCCCTGGTTGACGAGCTGGAAGGAACTCGGGAAGATCGAATGCACCGCTTGGCCGCGTTGCGCGGCATCGGCGAGGTCGGCGCCGTGCAAGGCAGCCTTGCCGATGCCGAGCCGGCGCTGCGCCAAGCCATGGATTTGGCCGCCGAACTCGAACTGCCCGCGACCGAACAAGTGCGCCTCTATTTCCCGCTCTGCCAGTTGTTGCGTTGGCTGGGCCGGCTCGAGGATCTCTTCGTCCTGGGCCAGGAAGGGCTTGCCCTGTTGGGCGATGACGCAGAAACGGACGAGGCCGTGATGTTGATCACCTATTTGGCCACAGGTCGATACCTCTCGGGTCAGCGCAGACAATATCGTCAACTCATCGAGCGGGTGAGCGAGTCTCTGCGTGCTCGGGACTATGGACCTCACCTGGTCAACGCTTACAGCGTAGCCTCGTGGTGGTACCGAGACATGAAGCGGACGGCCGATGCATTTGCATGGATTGAACGTCTCGACGCAGAGGCGCAACGGCGCTACGACCGGTGGACGCTTGGCTATTTGCGCGCCTCGCCAGGCTACTGGCTGCCTGAAGCGGTGGGCGACTTTCAGGCGCTCCGGGCAAATATGAACCGTGCCTTGACTATTGCGGAGGAGATTGGCGACCCGGTATTGCAGGGCTATGCGTTGACCTATTTCGGCCACCTTTCTTGGGGCATGGGCGATCTCGACCGTGCAGAGGCCATGTATCGCGACGCATTGGCCATCCATACGCGCGTGCAAGCCCTGCACCTACGCGTGCTCGATCAGGCCGGTCTTGGCTGGGTTCGTCTCTGCCGCGGCGATCTACCGGGAACAATCGAGATTCTTGAGCAGGCGCTGGCCGACGCCGCATCGACTCGCTATCGAGTTCATGGTGTGCAAATGGCGCGGCTGGCCCTGGCAAGGGCGTACGAAATGTCCAGCCGTCAACGTGAAGCTGCCGAACTCTATCAGTTGGTTGCGATTGAGGATGAGGCAGACAGCGATGGACAGGCATGGATGGCGTCGGCGTTGGCCGGATTAGAGCGGGTACTGAACGCTAGCGAAGCGTTTCAGGCCGCCTGTCACAGCATTCGCAAGGCGCGCCGCGCCGACGATCCGCTGCCGCTGGTGCAGTGGCAATTGAACCGGGCGACGCCGGAAGCGCGGATTGCCGGCCGAATCCACCGCCCGCGAGACAGAAGATTTGGCGTCGCCGGCCTGGCGATGGGTCGATCTGTACGATGATTGCAGCCATACGGTCAACGGCGATGGCATTGTCATCCACGCATCCAACTACTACCGAGACCTTTGGTTCAATAACGTGAGCGCGCCGCGTCTGCTGCATACGGTGCATGGCGATCTTGCTGTCGAAGTACACTGCGCGCAAGCATTTGCCGACCGCCCGGCATTGGGCGGTCTGGTGCTCTGGGCAAATGACCGAAACTTCCTGCGCCTGGATTGGAACATTGACGGTCCCGGCTCAGTCAGTCTGCGCGGTTCCATCGATGGCCAGGATCGTCTGCTGGGTCGGGGACTGTTGCCCGTCGAGGATTCGATTGTGCTGCGCATGGAACGGCTTGGCGACCGCGTGCACGCCCTGTGCAGTGCGGACGGCGAATCTTGGTCGGGCGTCGCTCAGGTCAACTTTGCTGTCGGCAATCCGATCGAAGTCGGGCCCTTCGCCAGCGGCATGATCCACCGCTACGTCTACGCCGGTGCGTACACGGAAGGTTCGGCGATTCGCTTCACGTCGATTCGGCTCTTGGCTGCTTCGACAACAGCCGTCAAAGACCTGCTCAACGAGGAGGATTCCGAATAATGGTGTCGCCAATCGAAAAGCGGCGACCACCCGGCGGTCGCCGCTTCTTGATTGGCTGTCGATCTATTCGGGCAATACCCAGTCCGGCGCCATTGCCTCAATGCAGCTTGCATCCGGCTCCTGCGTCGGATCGGCCAGGAATTGGGCCATCAGATCCAGCCCACAAGGCGACATCATCGACACATGCCCGAAGGGCAGCTCATGGTAGTAGCCATTGGCGAATGCATCTCTGTACGCTTCACTCAATAGCGGTGGGGAATCAGAGTCAAAGACGCCGGCCAACATCAATGCCGGGCTCTCGCTTTCGATAGGTTGACGCCAGATGTCCGGTTCCGGCGGTTGGACCTGCCAATACTCGCAAGGCGCCAAGGTATCTGTCAGGATGTAGGTCACTGCCCAGTCATGCACAGAGGAATCGGTCTCCACAGAATCATAGATCGACAGGGCTTGCGCCATGTCTGTGAAGCTTCCAAAGAGCGTACACATATTGGTGTAGTAAGCGCCCTTTGACATCCCCCATGTACCTGGGCCGGTTTCGGAATGGCGATCCTGTAGGAAACCGAGTCGTGCTGCGCCGACAGGACCAAAGTCCCCCGAATAGGCGGCATAGATGCCGGCAGGCATGCCTGTAAATCCATCACCGAAGAACATACCTTCACGCACATAGCTTACAAACATCTGATCGTCGATTTCGATCTCATAGCTTGTTCCCGTCCCATCTTCCACGGCGACTGTGACCGGCGCTTCACGCAACTTTGCCAACACAGTCAAGAACGCCGTTTGCAGGTCAGGATACGCCGTGTCACAGGCTGGATCAGCGGCACAGGCTTCAAACAATGTATTCAGTGCGCCGTCAACGACGGGCAACTGCATCTCAAGCCAATTCGCGTTGGGCGGCGCGACCGAGTCCAAGATGACGCTGCGGATACCTTCTGGATAGTGATGCATCCAGAGCATCGAGACCACCGTGCCATAGGAAAATCCCAGGACATTCACCTCATCGTACCCCAGCGCGGTGCGGAGATCGGCGAGGTCGGCTGCTATCGCCAACGCATTGTAGGCAGAGAGATTGTGGTCCTCTTGTCTTGTTCTTTCGGCACAGGCCTGGACAGCCGCCGCACTATGCTCGATTTCTTCGCCGAAGCTCATCTGCACCAGTTTGGCCACATCTGCTGCCAGTTCGGGGCAGTAGAAAGCAGGCTCAGAGAAATTGGTGCCACGATGCTCCAGGTAGATGACATCGCGTTCGGCGCGGAAGGTTGGCCCGAAAGGTTCGGACGTGAACCACAAGTTGAAAAGCGCGCCAGGTGCGCCGGGTCCGCCGTGAACTACGAAGATTGGGTCGGGCTTTGGGCTGTCACTCAAGCTCTTGAAGTTCACCACGTGCAGGCGAATCATCGGGCTATCGGGATCACGTCCGGTCCTCAGGGACGATCAGATAACCGCATTCTATCTCTTCCCCCTCCGGGACCGGATACTTGCACTCTGTCGGGTTCGAAGCGTGGGAGCGGCAGATCGGCGGCCGACGTTTCCGCTGTCCCCACGTTCAGCAACTCCTTCATCACATCCTGGCCAATGCCCACGGCATAGAAGAAATCTTCATCCGGCGCGAGGCCGTTGCCCATGGCGATGACGGCCAGGTCGTCTTCCGGCGCGAGCAGGAAGATGTTCTGATAGCCCGCCTCTGTGCCTACATGATGGACGATCGGATGACCGGCAACATCACCCCAGTACCAACCGTAGGCATAGTCCGGGGCGATATTGTCCAGAAAATCGCCGAACCAGGTGGGCGTTTGCACGGTCCACATCTGCTGCCAGCTCTCCTCACTGAGGATTCGTTCGCCATCTAACTCGCCGTGGTTGAAGCTGGCCTGGGCAAGTCGGCTCATGTCGGCAATGCTGGACAAGAGCGTGTCGCTGGGTGCGAAGGGCCGGGAATAGGGCATGACATCGGCTACGCCCATCGGGCCGGAGGCGTCCATCATATGGGGCTGCGCAAGTGCCGTGGTCGGCACATCCGACAGCAGGAACGTTGTCTGTTCCATGCCCAGTGGTTCGAAGATATGTTGCAGCGTATATTCCTCAAAGGACTGGCCCGACACTTTGGCAATCACGTCGCCGAGTAGGTTGTAGCCCATGTCGCTGTAGGCCCAATCTTCGTCCGGTGCAAAGAGCATCTCCATGTCGGCCATGCTACGCACGTACCGTTCGGCGGCGCCGTCGTCGAACTCCGGCTCGACCGCTTCACCTAGGAAACCACCACCTTCGGGGATGCCCGAACGGTGGGTCAGGACCTGTTCGATGGTGATGTCCTGGTAGCGTTCGTCCGCCATTTCGAAGTAGGGCAGGTAGTCGGTCACAGGCGCGTCCAGTGCCATCTTGCCCGCTTCGACCAGCTGCATAACGGCGATCGCCGTGATCGGTTTTGACGTCGATGCCAGGAGGAAGACCGTCTCCGGCGTGACCGGCTGCTCGCTATCCATATCCATCACACCGAAGCCTTGGCGATAGACCGTCTCACCGTCTTTCACGATGGCCAGGGCAAAGCCGGGGATCTGATCGGCGGCCATACGCGCCTCGACGATATCGCCGATGGCGGAGATCGTTTCCTCTGACAGCTGAGCGGCTTCTTCGCTAGTGTTGTCCATCTCTTGCATGGGCAAAGGCTGGCAAGCGCCCAAAACAGCGCAGCCAGCATCAGTACACCGAAGATACGATAGGGGGTTTCTTGCGGTTCACTCCTTTCCGTTAGTGTCTTCACTTGTTAAACTGGCACTACTGATTTTCGACAGCCGTCTCCCAGGCCACGCGTTGGAGGAAGGCGATGTCCTCCTCCGATATCCGCCACTGCTCATGCATGCGTTCGATGTCCCGTCGAAAGCCCGGCATGACACTATCCGGATCAGGCAGCACGTCGACGGGACGAAACGCAAGTCCCTCCGGCGTCTGGCCAAAGAGCGTGGCGAAGATCACCGCCGTGTTGAGATAGGTGCCCGGCACGGTGGCGTGAAAACCGGTTTCGGCGCCGCCGAGCAGGGGAAGCCCCGGCTTCTCTGATAAAGCGCTGTCCCAGGCAAGCCCGGCTTGTACCACCGGAATGGCAAGATCGGCAGCGATCTGCGAGCTAATCTCCGACTGAGGGTCTACGCTGCTCGAATGGGCAAACAAGACCGGTTGTGCATTGTTGGCTCTGATCAGTTCCGTGAACTCAGCGACAGCCTCTGTCATTCGAACCGGTTCCCATATGCCGGCATTTTGCAATACCACCATATCCCAGTCGCCAGTGCGAATCTGATCGATGACCTTCTGCATTTTGAGTAGTTGCCAAAGTGCAACACCATCCGAGCCGGCAGAGGCCGTCTCTAGAAGAATCGGCTGTTCTGTGGAAGCTGCCATTGCCCGCACGTGGGCATCCAGGCCCTGGTTGAAAAAGGTGTCGCTGTTGCCGACAAAAAGGATGCGGATCGGCTGTTCTGAATCTGGATCGATTATCGGTTCGATCTGGGATACGGAAGTCTCCACCGGCAGGCTCAGATCCGCGCCCCATTCCATCCACGAACCGTCGTAGAGGCTGACATCCTCGTATCCCATTTGGTAGAGAACGAACAGATTCATTGCCCCAGCGTAGCCGGCACCGCAATAGGTGATCACGCGCTGTTCCGGTTCCAAGCCGATCGGTTGCCATAGCTGTGCAAGCGCATCCGCAGGTAGCAACGTCTCATTGGCCGGGTCGAGGTTGTCCCCGACGAAGAGGTTGAGCGCCGTCGAGATATGCCCGGCACGCAGGCCGGGCAACGTCCACTCGCCGCTGTAGAATTCTGCAGGAAGCGAGTCGATGATCGCCACGTTTGGGTCTTCGATGGCCTGTTGCACGTCTGCTACGGTCGATAGTAGATCGGGCTGAACCTGTGCGATGAAGGTGGTAGGCGTGGGCGTATTGGCGCCTGTTTCCAGCGGCAGCTCTTCCAGGGTCCATTTCTTGAGCCCACCGTCGAGCAGTTTCACATTCTCGTGGCCGTAGTAGCGCAACGCCCACCACGAGCCGCGCCGACCAGGTGTTGCCGCCGTCGTCATAGGCCACCACAGTCGTGTCATTGTCGATACCGAGCCGTCCCATCACCGACTCAAATTCTTCCTTGGGCAGGATCAGGAGTGGGGCATCGCCATCGGGATCGGAGATATCGTCACTGACATCGACGTAGACCGCACCGGGGATGTGGCCGGCGTTGTAGCTGGCCAATCGGTTTGCCGAATCCTCCTCAGCCAGAAAATCGCGTGTGTCCAAAATGCGCACCGACGGATCATTGACGTGCTCGGCCAGCCACTCCGTGCTGGCCAATGCCTCCGGATGGGCATATTCGGGCGCGGAGGCGATTGGCGCCTGGAGCGGTTGGCACGCACTCAAGATCAGTGTTGCCAGTATTGTCAGCATGAACACGAATCCGAAACGATACACGGTTTGACTCCTTTCGACTGGTTGCACTCCCACGAGATGATGGATTCATTCGATGCCTTCAGCGGTTACGGTTGGGCCAGCTTCTGAATACGTGCCCCACCCAGATCGCCGACGTATAGTCTGCCCTCATCGCTGGCGACGACGTAGTACGGATAATAGAACTGGCCCGGTTCGATCCCGACTTCCCCCCAGGTCCCGGTGATGACCCCTTCTGGGTCGAATGCCCGCAGGTAGGAGTTGGTCATGGAGGCGATATAGACGTTGCCCTCACCATCTACGCCTACACCACTTGGACAGTTGGCCACCTCGTCTGGTTGAAGTGTCTGCCAGGCCGCCAGGAAAGCCCCATCGGCGTCGAACTTCTGGATTCTATGCGTGTTCATGTCAGCAACGTACAGATTGTCCTCGTCGTCGATGGCCATTCTGTATGGCTTGGAAAATCTGCCATCATCCGAACCGGCGCCGCCCAAGCGAAGCAGGAAGTTGCCTTGAGGGTCGAACTTCTGGATATCCGAGCGAATCTCGTCAGTCACGAAGACCTCATCACGGCTGTTGACTTCGATGTCAATAGGGCCAACGAATTGGCCTTCGTGGAAGCCCTTGCCGCCCCATTCGAGAAGGAACTTTCCGGCAGCGTCAAACTTCTGCACACGCAGGTTGCCCATCTCAAGCACGTAGATCGAACCATTCGGTCCGATTGCTAGATCGCCGTAAGAACAGGTCACCTTGCTATGTTTGAAATTAAACTCTCCTGGTCCGTCGCCTGGTTGCCCCCATCTTGTCACGGCCTGGCCATCTGGATCGAAAACGCGCACCTGGTTGTTGGCTGCATCGACCACCAGCAGATTGCCCTCGGCATCCAGGTCGAAACCGTTCTGGGTCGAGCAGTCGAGCCACGCATCCATGTCCAGATCGATGCCCGCATAGAGTGCGTCCTCGTCGCTCGGATCTTCGATCAGCATAATGGGCCAGCCGGATTCGGCCTCTCCTTCAGCCGTATCGTCGGCTGCTTGGACGGATTCGGCCTCTGTCTCAGTGGACGTGGTCTGCGGCGCCGCAGTGTTTTCGTCCGCCGGCGCCGGCGTCTGCACGGGCTGACACACGCTAAAGAGCAGTGAGGCCAGCAAGATCAGAAAAATAGCGACAGGCGTGAAACGTACCATGATTTGGCTCCTTATTCTCTTAGGTCTCCGTCGAGACTCAACAACAATGAATAGAAGGTGATCGGTAACTCTTGGGTCGCCGCCATCAGTTCCAAAGACGCCGTACCGTACAACTCAAGCGAAAGATCAGCCGTGCTCATCAGTCTGTCCAGAGCGCGGCCGGATCGGCCGCGTGCTCCAGCAGGGCCTCACATCCCTCGTAGGCTTCAATGGTGACGCAGATCCGCTGATCGCCGCTGAGGTACCAGTCGTAGCGTATCGTCCCCGTATCCTTACGCCTGACCAGAACGAGACATTCGGCCGCAGTCTGCCGGAACAGCTCAAGCTTGCCGGGATGGATGTGATAGCGGGCGATGACATGTAGCGGTCGCATTCACTTCCTCCCATGAAAACCATCGTGACAGGCGATGGCGACGTCCTTTCGGCGGGTCGACACCCTGGGGAAAGCGTCGACCCGCCGAAAGCCTGAACCCTTTGACGCTTTTCTTGAGTCTACCCGGTCGCCGTCGCACAACCGTCGCACTTCTCGGATCGGCGAACAATAATGGTCATCGCGAAATAGTGTACTAACCGTCTGGACCGAATTGAGCTAAGATTTGTAGTTTGAAGTTGTCGAAGTTGCGAAAGCCGTAGGCTCTGGAAATAACGGTACGGATAGCCCGATTCATGCCTTCGACAAAGCCATTGGAGATGCGTTCGTCGAAATAGTTGAGAATTTGCTCGAACCAATTGTGCAAGGTTTTGACAAAGTCAAGCAGATAGCGATTGCGCGTATAGCGCACCTTACAGATCCAAGCATTGAGAAAGCGGCGTGCTTGTTCTTGGTCGTGAATACGCTCAAAGATGAGATGGAACTCTTCTTTGAGCAGATAGGCAACTCTCAGGTCATAGTGGGCGGCAAGTACCTGTTGTAGTTGTTGCTCCTGTTCGTCTGAGAGCTCGGCACGTGAGCGGACAAGCAGCCAGCGAGAGCCTTTCAGGGCAGCTTGTGTTTCCGGGTCAGCCTCTCTCTGGATTTTGCGTCTCGCCTTGGTAAGTTGTTCGTTGAGTTGTTTCATCACATGAAAACGGTCGGCGACAATCCGTGCCTGAGGTAGATGTTGCTCAACGAAAGAACGATAGGGACGCCACATATCCATAGAGACGACTCGAATCGCCGCTTGCTGGTCAGAAGTCAAGGTGTTCCACCAACGCTCTAGTTCGGCTTTTTCGCGCGTAGGCAAGACGGCCAGAACACATCTGCGTTCCAGATCGCTGAGCACCAAGACGTACTGCTTATGTCGTTTCTTGAGTGCGATTTCATCCATGCCCAAGACACGAACATGGCCGAAGGTCAGTTGACGCTGCTGTCGCTTGGCAAATCGTTTGAAAATACCGTCAACTGTCGAGTAGCCCAGATGGAGTGCGCTGGCGACCGCTTTCTTGTCACTATCCAGGCAGCGTCGGTAGACTTCCTGCTCAAATCGGATCGTTTGATGACGTCGCCAGGCGATTGCACTCAGTTCTTCGGTGAATCGATGTCCGCACTCTTCGCATTCGAAGCGCCGAATCTTGAAATGGATGAAGGTGCGCATGCCCCACACATCTAAATCCCGAACGCATCTTTCCTTGTGCTCTTTGATGGCTGTTGTCACACCCTTACACATGGGACAGACTGCCACCCCTATCTGCAACTCGCAGTGCAGATGTAATATGTCTTGGTCCGGATCCTTTTCTAGTGCGTATCCCCACACTCGAAAGTGGGGCAGGTCCAGCAGATGTGTCAGTGTCCATTCTTTCACTGGACGAATTACCTGGTTTGCCATTCGTTTCACAGCACGAGCCGCATCTTTGGCTCGTTTGACAATCGCTGGTGGGCATTTTACAGTGGACATCGGGTCAACTCCTTTCCTAGTAGACGGCTTTGTCACCTCTACTATAAGGAGTTGACCCTATTTCTCACACTTGCCCATCCGCTTGGTACACTATTTCGCGATGACCCAAAATCTGTGATAAACTGTAGGTAAATGCGTGATCACGCCGGACACAAGGATCACCCGCATGTCTCTGCTTGCGTTCCATCTGCTGGGCTCACCCTGGATCGAACGAGACGGTAAACCGCAACGTTTTGTGCGACGCCGCGCATTGGCCCTGGCTATCTATCTGGCTGTGACCGGCCGGCGCCACAGCCGTGAATCAGTTGATGGCCATCTTCTGGCCCAACCTCCCGCCATCTGATGCTCGCGCGGATCTGCGCCGCACACTGCACATTTTGCGCCGGACCCTTGGCGACGATTGGTTGATCACCGAGTCGGGCTATGTCCAGGGAACCGACGACGAACGCCTGAGGCTGGATGTCAACGAGTTCCAAAAATTGCTGGATGCCTGCAACCGGCACGGTCACCCGGCCGAAACCGTCTGTGACAAGTGCATGCCCCTGCTAGCTTGCGCTGCGGACCTCTATCGAGATGACTTCCTGGCCGGTTTCTCTCTGCCTGATAGCCCTCAATTCGACGCCTGGCAGTTCTACGAATGTGAACGTCTGCGCGCCCAAATGGCGGATGTGCTGTTGCGTCTCATTCAGGGCCATACGGCGCGGCACAACCATGCGCTGGCCATCGACTATGCACACCGGAGACTGGTCCTGGACCCGATGGACGAGGAAAGCCATCGTCGCCTGATGACACTCTACGTGGCCAGTGGACAATCTGCCGCTGCCGTTCGTCAGTACAACCAATGTCGGTCCTTGTTGCAGCAGGAACTGGAGATCGTCCCTTCTCCGGAGACCGATGAACTGTTACGGTCGATCCAACAAGGGGCGAATCTTGAAAAACGCTCAGTTGAACGCTCGGGGGCAGCGTGGATCGACGCTCACGACGACGAAACGGTTGAATACCTACCTGCAGAGGATGAGATCCGCCTTGTCACTGTAGTGAGCATCGGGCTGGCGGAGATTGCGTACGATGTTGTGGATCCGGCGCTGGATGAGATACTGTCGGACGCACAGTCAGTGCTGACGATTGCCGACGAGTTGGCAATGTCCTTCGGTGGACAACGCCAGTCTTCGGCAAGTGAAGATCTGCTGCTCTTTTTTGGCGTGGATCACGTACATGAGGACGATGCCGAACGGGGGGTGCGCGCAGCACTGTCCGTGGCCGGAGTGGCCGACAAGCAGGGACTTTCTATCCAGGTCGGCGTCAACAGCGGCATGGCCTATGTTCGGCGACCAGCACTGGGTGAGGTCGACGAATTCCATGTGATGGGCCCCGTGATCAACCTGACCACGCGCCTGCGCAACCGGGCCGGCGCCGGTCAGGTGTTGGTCGGCGCCGGGACCTATCGCCTCACACGCGGCATCTTCGCGTACGAATCACTTTCCATGACATTGCCCGGCATCCAAGGGTCGGTGTCTGCCTATCGCACGCAACGGCCACGTCGCCATCCAATCAAGACCCGCGGCATCGATGGCTTGCATGCCGAGATGATCGGTCGCCAGGATGAACTGAAGGCGTTGCGCGCCGTCCTCAGCGATGTGGTGACACAGAATCGCGGTCATCTGGTATCGATTGTCGCCGATGCCGGCGTGGGTAAGTCGCGTCTAGTCGCCGAAGTGAAACAGCAGGCCGAGGCGGACGCCTTTCTCTGGCTGGAAGGGCGTAGCCAGGCGCTGACCGCGTCGACCGGCTACGGGCTTTTCACGGATATGCTGCGCGACTATCTCAGCAGGCACGATGCCGGTGATCACTTTGACGCCGACCACTCTGGCGCCGTCCTCGTCGATCTGTTGCAGCGGCTTCACCGGTTGGGCCGTCTTTCCGCCCCCGATGTGGAAGAGATTGGTCCGCTGTTGGGCCGGCTGCTTGCTCTGCGTTTTGACATCGACTGGGACGATCGGTTGAATGATGTAGCTGCAGAGCAGCTTCGCCGCCGCACGTTGAATGCATTGCGCCGGCTGTTTCACTCCTTGGCCGAAGAACGACCGCTGGTCTTGATCTGTGAGGATCTGCATTGGGCCGATCCGCTCTCTCTCGACCTCATCGGCGCGCTGATGGAGACGCTGACCCATATACCGCTGGTGCTGATTGCCGTCTTCCGCCCGGAAGAGGCACAGGCCGACGAGCAGTTGAGCGCGCTGGCCCAGCGCAGGTGTCCTGACGCTTTCACCGAATTGCGGCTGCAACCACTGAACGACGAACAGAGCCGTCATCTGGTCGCCTCGCTACTGGCCATCGATGCACTGCCGGCGGAGATGCGTACCGTGATCACGGGCAAATCCGAAGGCAATCCCCTCTACCTGGAAGAGATCGTGCGTACACTCATCGACAGCGACGTGCTCTACCGGGACGGCGTGCAATGGCATGCACGCCATTCGCTGGCGTCAGTCGTCGTGCCGGCCAGTTTGCAGAGCGTCATCCTCAGCCGCGTCGATCGCCTGGAGCCGTTGGAGAAGGCGTACCTACGGGCAGCAGCTGTGGTCGGTCGGCTCTTTCGTCCGCGGTTGGTGGAAGCTATGATCGGTAGCGAGGCCGAGCAAGAAACCACGCTGGCTGCTCTGACTCAGGGAGCTCTGGTCTATCAGGATCGTGCTTTGCCGGAGCCGGAATATTCCTTTCATCATGAGCTGGTGTGCGACGCTGTCTACCAGGATCTACCGCGCGGCTATCGGGTGGATCTGCACCGGCGGGCGGCGTTGGCCATTGAGAAGCTCTATGCCGAGAACCTCCAGCCGCATATCGAACTGTTGGCTCAACACTTTGACCTGGGAGACGAAGCCGAAAAGACCATCCAATATCTACTATTGGCCGGTTGCAAGGCTCAGTCGGTCTACCTGAATCAGGAAGCGGTGGCCCACTTCGGGCGTGCGCTGGAGCGTCTGGACGCGCTCGAACTATCGGAGCCGCACGAGCAACGACGGGTTCAGGCACTGGATGGGCTCGGCCAAGCTCAGATGATGTTGGGCAACATTGAGGAGTCCAGAGCAAGTCTAGAGCAAGCCTTGGCATTGGCAACGGACATTGGGCTTCCGCCTCTTCAAAGCGCATCGATCTTGTTGTCTTTTTGTCAACTGCTCTCCTCGATCGGCGACAATGCCGGTCTATTCGAACAAGTTGAACGGGGATTGCCGCTCATCGCGGATGGTGATGCGCCAGTGGAACATGTCGCGTTCACAACTTATCTGGCCAGAGCCTATGCAACGCACGGTGACTGGCACCGGGCCATGTCACATGTTGCGACTGTGGTTGAGACTGTTGCCGAATTGCCGTATACAGGACGCCTTGCCTATGCTTACTTTTATGCGGTTTTCTGGTCTCGCTATGCCAAGCAAGTCGCCTGGGGTTTCGATTTGATCGACACGACCATCGTTCGTGCCGTGCGTCGGCATGATTTTTGGGCAGCTTCCCAACTTCATGGCCTGTCGAGGATGTTCTTATGTGAGACGATCGGAGATGTCAATGGTCTGCTGAAATGCGTCACGGAATCCAGCCGATTTGCCGATATGGCCGGGGATGAGTTGTCAATTCGTAGTCGCAAGTATTGGCTTGGCGTCTACCATGGCTGGCTCCAGGGCAATCTTGATGAGGCCGAACGCTGTGCCCGCTTCGATCTGCAGCGTCAAGATTCACTGCTTCATCCGAGCAGCTACATCTTCGCACTAGTCGTGTTGGGACTTGTTCACTACTGCCGCCACGATTGGCCGTAGGCACTATCAACGCTCGAACGCGCACGCCAACTTGCCTCTTCCGATGAATTTCGCGTCGACGGCGTGCGACGTGGCATCGTTGGGTTGGCCTGGACCTACACGATGTTGAATCGCAAAGCCGAGGGCCTGGCGCTGCTGGCCAAGATCGCGCGCGAAGAAGAATTACACATCGAGTCTTGGCCCACAGTGGCCTGTGCGTTGGCCGGGCTGGAGCCGATGTGCCCGGACGTCGACGCCTACGACGCACTCTGCCAACAGATTGTCACCGTACGCGTCGAAGAACCGCTGTCGCTGGTACAGTGGCGGCTGATGCCGGCTGAGATCGATTCACGGTTTGGCGCGGACGACGATGGATGCAGACCCGGTTTTGCCGAAAAATCGGGTCTGTCGGGCTGGACGTGGCACGATCAGTTTGGCGATTGCGCCTACCAGGTGGAAGACGGCGATCTGATCATCTGTGCCGCCAATTACCACGATCTCTGGCTCAACAATTTCGCTGCACCGCGTTTGCTGAGACCGATCGAGGGTGACTTTGCCGTGGAAACACTCTGTACCGCGGCCTATGACGACCGACCTTCACTGGGCGGAATCCTGCTTTGGCTGGATCGGCAGAACTATCTACGCCTGACATGGAACGCGTTCGCGCCAGGCGGCATCGATCTGTCGGGCTGCCGAAACAACGCCGATGGTCTCTTTGGCATCGGGAGATTGCCGGATGCAAATCGCATTCACCTGCGCCTGGAGCGGAGCGCCAATCGGGTGCGGGGGCTGTGTAGCAGCGATGGTCTCACCTGGTATTCGGCCGGTGCTATCGACTTCCCTACTGCCAATTCGGTCGAAGTCGGGCCGCTGGCAATCGGCATGATCCATCGCTATGTCCATGCGGGGGCCTGGCCTGAGGGATCGGCGATTCGGTTTGAGGCGTTGAAGGTGACGCCGTATCGTAACGGCGAAAACTAGGTTCTGTTGCCATGTGGCTCGCAGCAACGGCTGAAGCCGGCTGCCAACAGTGAGAAGCGCCCTCAGGCACTGATATTGAGCCGTTGGACCCAGGAGGCGGCTTTTCACTGCCGGCAGCGGGATTTAATCCAGCGAAAACGAAATCTCAACAGAACTCGATTTGAGTTACACCTCTTGAATTTCGAGGCCTTCCTCATTGGCTGCCGCAAGCTGTCGTTGGTCTGACGAGACAAAGATATCCGCCCTCCACTCCAAGGCACAGGCCACATGAAGTGAATCCATGCCTCTCAGCGGATGGTTCTCCAACAGCCTGACCGAACGAGCCAGCACCTTGGCACTCAACTCGATGGTGTCGGCATCTTCGAGATCGCCTGCCAGTTGATGTTTGATGATTGCGTAGTCAGAAGCAGTCAGCAGCCCTTCACGCCTACGCCGGTTCAAGGCAGAAAATACCTCTGGCACGATGATGACAGATACGCCCAGGGAGGCCGTCTGCTGAAGTATCTCGTCAACGTGTTGACTACCCGACTCCAAGACATATCGTTTGGCCAGCGCCGACGAGTCGAAAAATGTCTTCACTCGTAGCTCTCACGCTCTTCGAGGATGAGCGATGATAACGTAGCGCCACCACTTTTTATCTTGACGCCAGGGCGCTTCCACGCCGGTTCACGGTCCAGCCCGCCAGAGTAGGGCGTGACCTCCGCAATGGGTCTACCATGACGTATGATCACGTATGATTCACCTTGCTCGACCTCGGTGAACAGGCCTGATGCTTGTTTCCGGAACTCTGTAAATGTGATTGTTTTCATTGGCCGCCTCTATCACCCTTATGCGAGAATGTACACTAAAGTGTACACCCGTTAAAGAATATCTGCAACGGGGAGAAGCCCCGGGCAATCAGGTCCCATTTTCAATGGGCAATCTAAACTAAAGTTTTTATGAGATCATGACTTTTACTGACCAACCGCTTCTGCCTTCGACAAGCTCAGGCGGCGGCTACCTAGCGATGCAGTCTGAGCCTGTCGAAGGCGGGTCTTGCGTCACCACTGGCAAAAACTAATGTTCTCGTCAATCTCTATCTTCAAGCCGCCGCGGCCAGCGCCTGCACCCGCCGATATTGGCTCATGTACAGATCGTAGTAGAAGCCGTTCTGCTCCATCAACTCCTCATGCGTGCCGCGCTCGATGATGCGATGGTCATTGACCACCAGCACATTGTCGGCGTTGCGGATCGTACTCAGCCGGTGGGCGATGACGAAGGCCGTGCGCCCCTCCATCAGGCGCAACAGCGCATCCTGGATATGCATCTCGGTGCGCGTGTCCACACTGCTGGTCGCCTCGTCCAGGATCAGAATGCGCGGATCGGCCAGCACGGCCCGGGCAATGGCCAGCAACTGGCGCTGACCCTGGCTGAAGTTATGCCCTTTCTCCGAGACCATGGTGCCGTAGCCCTGGGGCAGCGTGCGGATGAAGTGGTCGGCGTTGGCCAGCCTGGCGGCCTCGATGACCTCCTCGTCAGTTGCACCCAATCGGCCATAGCGGATGTTCTCCATGACCGACTCAGCGAAGAGGAACGTGTCCTGGAGCACGATGCCGAGCTGATCGCGGATCGATGTCTGCTCCACCTCGCGGATGTCGTGGCCGTCGATCAGGATCGCCCCCTCGGTCACATCGTAGAAGCGACTCAGCAGGCTGATGATGGTCGTCTTGCCTGCGCCGGTCGGGCCGACCAGAGCGATGGTCTGACCGGGCTTGGCTGTTAAGGTGACCTCTTCCAGCACAGGCTTGCCTTCCTCATAGGCAAAACTCACATTGTCGAACGTGACTTCGCCCTTGATCTGGGGCAGCGGCTCTGCGTCATGCTGATTGGCCACCGATGGCTTGTCGTCGAGCACCTCAAAGATGCGTTCGGCCCCGGCCAGCGCTGACTGCAAGCCGTTGTAGAGCATGGCGATGCCGCGCATGGGCCGGAAGAAGTTCATGACGTAGACCACAAAAGTGGCGATGACGCCTACGCTGACGATGCCTTGTAGCGACAGCCAACCGCCCAGCAGCGCCACCACGGCGATGGTGATGGTCATCATGGTCGTGAACATGGGGCCCAGCGCGGCGGTGATGATATCGGCCTTGATGCCGACCTGGCGATTTTCGGCGCTGACGCTCTCAAACTGGGCGATGGTATCTTCTTCGCGTGCAAAAGCCTTGACCACGCGCACGCCGGCGATGTTCTCCTCCATCACGGCGTTGAGCGAGCCCATCTTGGCCTGCACCTCACGGAAGGCTTTGCGGCTGTAGCGGGTCACGACCACGGTGATGTAGAGCATGAGGGGCAGGACCAGCATGACGCCCAATGCAAGCTGCCAGTTGAGCAGGAACATGGCGACCATGATGCCGCCCAGCAACAGGATGTTGGTGGTAAATTCGATGAGGCCATTCGTGAGTACACGGTTGATGGCCTCGGTGTCGTTGGTCAGCCGGCTCATGAGATCGCCGATGCGATGGTGATCGTGATATTCCATGGAGAGTGTCTGCACGTGGGCGAAAAGCTCTGAGCGGATATCGCGCACAAGCCGCTGTGCCACTACGACCATGATCACACCCTGGCCCATGGCGGCGATACCTGCGACCACGTAGACGATCAGCATCAGAATGCTGACCGGATCAATCCAGGCACATCGCCGGGCAGGATGAAGCGGTCGATGGCGATGCCGATCAGAATTGGCCCGGCCAGCCGTCCGATGGTGGTGATGATGACCAGCAGCGATACTGCACTCAATTGCAGCCAGTAAGGTCGCAGATAGCTGAGAAGGCGTTTCACTGCGTAGTTTGTATCCTTGGCCGTCTCGCCGCTGGGACCACCGCCCGAGCCCATGCCGATGCGTGGGCGTTGTTGTGCTTGGGATGTTGTTTGAGCTGTCATATTAGTAGGCCCCCAACTGGGAGGTATAGATGTCCTGATAAATCGGGCTGGATTCCAGCAGTTCGGCGTGGGTGCCGTGGGCCGCGATCTCACCCTCTTCGAGGACAAAGATCTGATCGGCGCTGAGCACACTGCTGATGCGTTGGGCGATGATGAAGGTCGTGCGGTCAGCCATCAGTTCGTCCAGCGCCAACTGAATCTTGTACTCGGTCTCCAGGTCGACGGCGCTGGTACAGTCGTCCAACACCAGGATGCTTGGCGAGATCAGCAGCGCTCTTGCAATGGCAATACGCTGCTTCTGCCCGCCCGAGAAGTTGGCCCCGCGTGATTCGACCATACTCTCGTAGCCGTCCGGCAGCGCCATGATGAAGTCGTGGGCCTGGGCCGCGGCGGCCGCGGCGACAATCTCATCCATGGACGCATTGGGCCGCCCGTAGGCGATATTCTCGATCACCGTGCCGCTGAAGAGCGTCGTCTCCTGCAAGACCATGCCGACCTGGGAACGCAGGTCTTCGTTCTTCCAGTCGCGTACATCCGCACCGTCAATCAAAATGCTACCGCCGGTGGCATCGTAGTAGCGGGGCAGCAAGTTGACCAGCGTGCTCTTGCCCGAGCCGGTTGCACCGAGCAGGGCAACGCGCTGTCCTGGATCGACGGCAAAACTGACACCGTGGAGGACATCTTCATGTCCGCTGCCGATGGCCGAACCATCGCCGTTGGTGATGGCGCCTCCACTCTTCCCATTCTGATCCCCGTTTTCTGCCGGTCCGTTGTAGACAAAAGAGACATTGTCAAAGACGACTCGTCCCTTCATGGCCTCGCCATGCTTGACGACCGGCTTGTCCTGAACCGCTGGTTCCGTATCGAGCACGCCCCAGACTCGCCCGGCCGATGCCTCGGCACGCGACATCATGGTGAGGATGTTGCCCAGCATCAGGACCGGCGCCATCGCGATCATGAGGTAGCTGTTGAAGGCCACCAATTCGCCGATGGACAGCCGACCACTGATCACATCCATGCCGCCCATGAGGATGACTGCCACCATGCCGATGTTTGTCAGGACCAACAGGATGGGCAAGGCGATGGCCATCAGCCTGCCGACCTTGATGTGCTCGTCCATATATTCGTCGTTGCGCTCTTCGAAGCGCTCGATCTCGAAGGGCTCGCGGGCGTATGCCTTGACCACGCGGGCCCCGGCCAGATTTTCCTGGACGATGGTGTTGAGCGCCGAGAGCTTGCGTTGTACGATCACAAACATGGGCTGGGCCACACGCATGACCACCCAGATGAGTAGTCCGGCGATGGGCAGCAGGATGACCATGATCATGGAGAGGCGCACATCAAGCAGAAACATCATGATGAGGCTGCCGATGATCATCATCAATGAGCGGATGAGCAACGATAGTCCGGCGCTGGAGAACATACGCACCACATCGACATCACTGGAGATGCGCGTCATCAACTGGCCGGTCTGCATTTCGTCCAGGTTGGCGAAGGAGAAGGACTGGATGTGGCGGAAGAGCGAATTGCGTAGGTCGAAGGCCAACCCTTGAGAGAGCTGCGCCCGGCAAACGCCTTGTCCCAACGTGGCGATGGTGCCGATGAGGGCCGCAACCAGCATCGTCATAGATCCGCGCCAGATGGCCTGCATGTCGTTCTGTTCGATGCCCTGGTCGATGACCACTTGCAGCAACCTGGGGACCACTAATTCCATGGCCACGGGCAACACCACCGTGAAGAAGCCGATGATGATGACCCATTTGTAGGGACGTGCAAAATAGATCATCCTACGAAGGGAATTCATGCTTCGTCTGGAACCTCCATCAGTCTTAGGATGTCGCCGAGTGCATCGTTGATGCGGCGAATATCGTCTTCGGGCAGGGCCTCAAGCCGTCGGCGCAGCAGTGGAACGCCCTGCATCGGCGTTCGAACTGCGAGTTCTTGGCCGGCTTTTGTCAGTTCCACGAAGACCACGCGGTTGTCTTCTTTGGATCGCGTGCGAGTGACATATCCGTCATCTTCCAATTTGGCAACGACCGTCGAAGCCGTGCTGGGGCTGCTCAGGATATACTCCTGGATTTCGCCGATGGTCTGGGACCCTGCCTCCTGGATGTGCCGGAGAACTGAAAAATCACGCGGGCGCACGCCGTAGCTGGTGATCTGTCGTGCCGCCTGGCGCATGTGGCGGTTGAGCTGCAAGAATCGTTTCACGGTCTCTTTGGTCAATTGTTTGTTCTGATCATTCACAGCGTTCTCCAGTAGCTGTTTGCGGTCGGGGTCATTATATTTCTATCTTGAATATTTCTGTAAAGAATATTTCTATATCGAAATAGTTTAGATCGAATAGTCTTCTCTGTCAAGGATGATCTGGTGAAATGTGCTCTTGGTGTGGGTAGTGGGTTCAGGAAATGATGGGGAAAGTCGACCTTAGCTGGGGGCTGTACCGTGGGGCGGGTATGATAGACTTGGGTCAGATTCGGCTGCATCATGTGGTGCAGGCCAACTGGCTTTTCCTTGCGGCAGGGCTGAAACCCGCTGCGAACGAACTTGCAGCAACGGCTGAAGCCGGCTGCTAACAACGAAAAGCGCCCTCAGGCGCCAGAGCTCAGCCGCTGAGGCGGCTTTTCGCTGTTAGCGGCGGGATTTATCCCTGCCGAAACCGACGGCAACGCGAGACGCAACGCTTGGCTTGATGCCTACGGGTTACAAACCGCACCTACGAAACCCGTACCTTTTCGTTAATCTTCAACAGCGGCTCAACGCACAGCGACTGAGGGCGCTGTTGGCGGACGGATTCCATCCGATCTGAACCAGTATTGACGCGATTTCCCTGTCTCCGTGCTTCAGGCGAACCGCATCTTGTCATTTTTAGCTAGATTCAGAAGGCATCCTCATGAACCTGACCGAACCGGCGATTCTCTTTGGCTCCATCAGCCTGCTTCTGCTGGCCTACACCAACCGATTCCTGGCCTTGGCCAGCCTGGTCCGTACGCTCAACAAGAGCCAGGACGAGGTTGGTTTGCAGCAGCAGATCGACAACCTGCGTCGCCGCATCTCGCTGATCAAAAACATGCAGGCCTACGGCATCCTCAGCTTTCTGCTCTGCACGCTCTCCATGTTTGCCATCTTTCTAGAAGAGGTGACGGCCGGGGAAATCCTCTTTGGCGTCAGCGTCGTTGTCCTGCTGATTTCATTGACGTTGTCGCTGTGGGAGATTGTGATTTCGACCAGAGCGCTCAACATCTTGCTGGATGGGATTGAGGACGGGTAGGAAAGACCAGTCCACGAAGGGACACGAAGAGCACGAAATGGCCCCACAATTCCATTGGATCGGTTGAATGCGTGACCTTTGCGATCTTTTGTGCTCTTCGTGTCCCTTCGTGGATCAACCGCTCCTTACACCTCGCCGCGCAACATCGCACTCAACCGCCCGAAGACCTTCTCGCCATCCATGCGCAGCGCGCTATGGACTAGTTCATTGGTCAACCAGTAGCGCGTTCCCCGGATCAATGAGGCCGTCTGCTCGGCGAAGATGGCGTCTACGTACATATCGTCGTAGTAGATGGTTGCGACCACGGGTACGTTGTTCTGTGCAAGGACTGCCGGGTCGTAGAGGGCAGGCCAGTCATCGGTGGCTGCCAGGAGGTTGGCGGCTTGCTTGAGCGGGCGCAGGTCCTTGTAGTCATCGAACATCCAGGGGTAGATCATCTCGCCGGTGAAGAGCGGCGCTTCGGCATCAAGCGAAAATTCAGGGAATTCAGCGCGCACGCGCTCGGCTGACCAATTTGAGGCCACGCCTTCTGTGTAGATGGCTTCGTGGAGCAGGGCGAAGATGGGGTATGTCTCATAGTGCTGGGCATGCTCGACGCCGCGCATCAACGCATAGCTGATCTCGCGACCGCTCGGGCCTTCCACAAATGCCTCTTCCAGCAGATAGTGGATCTGTTCAAAGCCGTTGCCTGAGCCGAGGGCCAGACCCAGCTGTAGGAAGCGCCGGGGCGTGAGCAGACCACCGCTGGGCAATTCAACTTCATGCGAGCGCAGATAGTCGATGATCTTGCGCAGCCGGTCGGCGTCGTCAGGGTAGCGCTGGAAGTAGTGCTTGTTCTGCTCGATGACGCGGCGATAGGTGTGGCGATAGACTTCATCAACAGACTGGCCAATCGGCGGCAGACCACCGGTGATCATGGCCGCGTCTACGCCCTCGGGCGCGAATGAGAGATAGGTCCCAATGCAGAAGCCGCCATAGCTCTGGCCGAGCAAGGTCCAGCGCCGATCTTCGCCCAGCAACTGGCCGCGAATCAGTTCGGCATCGCGCACGATCGAGTCGGCACGGAAGTGGGTCAGATAGTCGGCCTGGGCCTGCGCTGAGTCAAGGTGAACCAGCGTCTGGACGGTCAGCGGTGTGCTGCGCCCGGTGCCGCGTTGGTCCAGCAGTAGTACTCGATAGCGCTGCAATGCCATGCCGAGCCAGCCCGACACGTCCTCCGGGCGCGGTGCGGGGGAGCCGGGCCCCCCTTGCAGGAAGACTAGCCAGGGCAAGTCGTTGTCAACCTGGGCGGTAGCCACGACCTCGCGTGCGTACACGGTGATCTGCTCACCATTGGGCTGTTCATGGTCAAGTGGAACGCTGAACTCGTGGTCGGCCATTGAGAAACCGGGGAGATGGTAGGTGCTCATGGTGATTGGGCCTCGTTTTTGGAAGGTGATCGAACTGATTGATTGATGAGTGGCCTGTCTGCAAAGCGATTTCATGAAAACAATGATCCAGGAAGGGACACGAATTTACACGAAGGCGGATTTCTTCGTGTAAATTCGTGTCCCTTCCTGGATCATCTCTACCGGCATTGTCCCAAAAAACGTACTGGGACCCTCAACTGATTTGCCGTGCCAGCCAGGCACAGCCCAGAACCGGTCCGTCATCGCCCAACTCAGTGGCGACGATGCGTACACGTGAGCCAACCGAGGCGAAGCTGTGCTGGGGAACGGCCTGCCGTGCTGGCTCTAGCAACAGATCACCCGCCTTAGCCACGCTGCCGCCGATGACATACAGGTCCACATCGACGATCATGGCCATGGTGGCCACGGCGGTTCCCAGTGCTTCGCCGGCATCTGACAACACTTGGCCTGCGATCTCATCACCTTGTGCAGCTAGATCGGCAACTTCGGCTCCGCCCATGTTGTTCTCAGGCAGCCTGCGCAATGCGGCGAAGCGGCGCCCCAGCCACGGCCCGCTGATGAAGGTCTCGACACAACCCCGGTTGCCGCACGAGCAGAGTTCGCCGTTGCGGTCCAGCGTCACATGGCCGATCTCGCCAGCCGCACCGTGGCGACCGCGATAGAGCTGGCCGTCGACGATGATGGCCGCGCCCACGCCGGTACCGACCACGATGAAGGACATGTCCTCGGCGTCGCGGCCGGCGCCAAAGTGGAAGTCGCCCAGGGCAGCGGCGTTGGCGTCGTGTTCCAGTACTACTGGTAGCGTTAAGGCCGTTTCCAGTAGCGAACGCAGCGGCGTGTTGTGTAATCCTTGGAGATTGGGCGGATCGATCAGCAGACCGGCCGCCGGATCTACGGGGCCGGGGCTGCAAATGCCCAACGCTGCAATCGACTCGGCTGCAGGCAGCGCCGCCTTCAGTTCGTCTACCGCCTCAGTGATGCGCGTCACCAACTGAGAAACGCCGTCCTGTGCGTTGGTCGGAATCCGCCGCCGATCCACGATGCGGTCATCCGGACTGACCAGATCCTAGCTCTACCTTTGTGCCGCCCAGGTCCACCCCTACGACCCATTGATCCATGTTCAGGCTCCTGCTCCAATCAGACTCGCGCCCATACGCGCCAGCACCATATCGTCGCCCTCGGGTAGACCGCTGACGCCGACCGCGCCGATGACCTGGCCGTCGACAATGATGGGCACGCCGCCGCCCCACGCAGTGTAGCGCAGATCGCCGAAGTTGGTCATTGGGAAGCCGTCGTTTTTCGACGCCTGACCCAGGTCATAGGACTCAATCCCTTCGCGTGCGGCGGTGAACGCCTTATTGATGGCGATGTTGAGTGAGGGCAGTTTGCAGCCGTCGGTGCGCAGAAAGGCAAGCAACTCGCCGTGTGCATCAGCCACAGCGATCGATGCACCGCGCCCATCTGCCTCAAGCTCTGTGCGGATAGCGTCGACGATGGTCATGGCGTCGACATGTGAAAGGTGAAATTTCTGATACATCGATCCTCTCCTGGTTCAGTTTGTTGGGCATTCTGAGGAATTGTGGGGCAAGACCTCCGGGGGGTGTCCACAAATGGCGTTCAGAGCAAGAGGTTCCTCGGACACCTCCCTCGGACACCTCCCTCGGACACCTCCCGGAGGTCGGGTTGTGCATCCTACAATTGTTCAAGGAGCCGTTTGTTGCTCGTGTTCTAGCGACAATCTCTAAGCACCCTTGATCCCCTCGCTCAGATGTTCGGCCACGCGCAGCGCCTGAGCCACAATCGTCAGCGCCGGGTTCATGGCCGCAGATGACGGGAAGAAGGATGAGTCCATGACGTAGAGGTTTTCGACGTCGTGGGCCTTGCAGAGCGGGTCAAGTACGGAAGTGGCCGGATCTTCGCCGAAGCGGATGGTGCCGCACTGATGCGAGTTGGTGGCAATGCCCATGCGCTCGACAAAGACCAGCGGATAGCCGGCCTGTTTCATCATCGAACGCGCCGCCGAAATTAGTCTGTCGTGGGCCACCATGTTGTTGGGCGTCCAGTGAACGAGCACGCGGCCGTCCGCCCCCAGCTCGACGCGGTTATTCAGATCAGGCAGATCCTCGGACATGATCCACCAGTCGACGCTGCGATTGGCCATGGCCTGCAGGATCAGGCGCGGCACGCCCGGTTTTGCAGCGGTCAACATGCCGGCTTGAAGCTTGCCCAGCATCTGCATGTTGCCCATGGGGTAGGGGAAGTCCGGCCCTAAATGATAGAAGTCATTGACGGCCATCGTCTTCTGGAAGATGGTCGGGTTGACGCGTGTCGGGTCAATGGCCATGAGCGCGGTGTTGTTGTGAACCATGTAGTTTCGCCCCACCTGTCCCGAGCGATTGGCCAGACCGTCCGGATGCGCTGCGTTGGCCGAGCGCAGCAGGAGCATGACTGAGTTGACCGCTCCGCAGGCAACCACATAGGTCTTGGCCTGAACCCGAAGGGATTCGCCTTCTTTCTCCAGTTCAACGCCGATGATCCGCCGCCCTGTCTCGTCAGTCAGCAGACGATGGGCCAGCGTGCGTGGCCAGAGCGTCACGTCCGGGCTCTCCAATGCGGGTTGAACGCAGCAGACATCGGCATCCGCCTTGGCCAGCAGCTTGCAGGGGAAGCCGTCGCACGTCTTGCAACGGATACAGCGTCCACCCTCCCTGAGGTCGATGCCCATGGGGTAGTGAAACGGCTTCAGCCCTTGTTTGCGCAGACGATCGACAAGCTCTTCGATATAGGGCTCGTGTGCTACAGGCGGAAAGGGGTAGGACGTTGAACGGTATGGTTCGGTCGGATCGTCGCCGAGCTGACCATGGACCCAGAAGATCTCTTCGGCTTGTGCGTAGTAGGGCTCTAGCTGTTCGTAGGTGATGGGCCATGCCGGCGACGTGCCGCCTTCATGTTCCACAGCAGCGAAATCCGTCTCGCGGAAACGGGGCAGGGCGGCTCCGTAGACTTTGGTGTTGCCGCCGACAAAGTAGTGAACGCCAGGGTCAAAGGACTGGCCGTTACCAGCATCCTGCCATTTCTCCGACGGTTTGTAGCGGGCCTCATCAAAGACAGCCTTGGGTTCCCAGTTCTCTGGTTCCTGAGGCAGGTAGTCTCCCCGTTCGATAAGCAGGATCTTGGCCCCGCTGTTGCGCAGTGCGTAGGCCAGCGTGCCGCCGCCTGCGCCGGTACCGATGATGACAATATCGTAGCTCAGTTGCATAGATCGTGACTTTCGCGTGTTGCCGTCAAGTACCGCCGTCGGGGCAGAATAGACAGCCTGGGTATCTATTGATGAGTCCAATGTATAGAGCCTTTTTCGCCACAGATTCACACAGATGGAAAACGGAAAAGACACTGATAGTACTGAGATTACTCTGGAAATCTGAGAACCATCTGTGAACATCAGATTACTATCTGTGGTCATCTGTGGCTAATTTTTTCGGTATTGCAGTAGAGTCATCTGTGGAAATCAGGTTCTCAACTAAGGCTCGTTTTCATTATTGTAGCGAACTCATTGAGAAGTCTGGATGGAGCTATGAAACAGTATAGCAGATTCGGCACATACCGGGGAACGATCTAATAAGTATCAAGTTTTTCATAAATATTGACGATGCAGCCCCATCCATGGTATAGTCTCAGTCTAAATATTCGTGATCGTGGGGAAAATGCCGTGCACGCAGTTCGCAAACAGATCTTGGAAATATTGAAGAGAACGAATGGGGCCACGGTGGCTGAATTAGCCGCTCAATTGGAAATGGCGCCCGTTTCTGTTCGTCATCATCTGGATATTCTCCAGGGAGATGGCTTGATCTGTGTTGAACGAGTAGCGCGCAAGGGCAGTGTCGGTCGTCCGCAGCAGATTTACGCGTTGACCGCTGAGGCCAACGCCTACTTCCCCAACAACTATGCCTCGCTGGCTGAACATCTGGTGCGCCAGATCAAACAGCTTGTTCCGCCCGAACAGGTGGAAGGTGCATTTCAGGCCATGGCCATTGGCATCGCTGCAGAGATTACGGATGAAATGGGTGATTATGGAAGCAGTGTTGCGCTGGAAGAGCGGCTGGAGCGCGTAACGGCGTTCCTGAATCAGCGTGGCTATCTGGCCTGTTGGGATACTGTAGAACCTGTTGATGACATTGATGCAAATGATGACAATAGAGAGAATGGGTATCTATTGCACAAGTACAACTGCCCCTATGCAGATGTGTCCACGGAGCACAGTGAACTCTGTTTGATGGACCAGGCCTTGATCAATACGTTGCTCGGCCGTCCCTGTCAACGCATCAATTCGATGACAGAAGATGGCGGCTGTTGCACGTATCGTATCGGCCCGGTAGCAGGCGTGCAACAGGATTCGGAAGCGCTGAACATTGAATGGGCTGACTGGACGGCCCCTGCGCCGGCAGGCTAGAGGGATCCAAGCCTGAACGCGATGTCGTACGGAAACGGGCTTTGCGTCTGTGTGCCGACCGTCGTCGGAATGGCAGTCACCCTGGAATCGTGAAGCAATAGAACTTGCAGACTAATCTAGGAGTAAGGCTTGAGCACTAATCGGATGGTACAGACTAATGGCTACGGTAATGTGTCGATTGCGCCCTTGCCCGAGGGTTTTTCCGTCCCAACGGCAGATGTGGACTCGTTGATCGAGCCGATGGCAGACAGCTACGGTCGCAGCATCAACTACCTGCGTATCAGTCTAACCGATGCCTGCAACCTGCGTTGCGTCTACTGCATGCCTGAGCAGATGCAGTTTCGTCCTCGTCAGGAACTGATGACCGATGAGGAGATCATTACGTTGGTGCGGGTGGCCGCCAGCCTAGGCGTCTACAAGATTCGGTTGACCGGCGGCGAACCAACGATCCGCCCTGGAGTAGTCGATCTGATTCGAGAGATGGCCAACACACCGGGCATCACTGACCTGGCTATGACCACCAACGCCATTTTGCTCGACAAGATGGCCGCTCCATTGGCTGATGCCGGCCTTAAGCGTGTCAATGTCAGTATTGATACCATGGACCCGCAGAAGTTCCACACCATCACACGCTGGGGCGACATCGATGATATCTGGCGTGGAATCCGTGCGGCTGAAGCCGCAGGCTTGCGCCCTATGAAGCTCAATTGCGTGGTTGTGCATGATTTCAATGACGAAGATGTGATCGATCTGGCACGATTGACGATTGAGAACGATTGGGAAGTGCGTTTCATTGAGATGATGCCCTTTGGCGAAATCACTGAGTTTCAGCAGGGCAATGTCGTTTCCTATAAGGAGATCCGCCGACGTATTGAGTCGGTCTTTGGTCCACTGGATGAGACGCGATATGATTTTGCCGACCCCAGTCGAGCATTCCGCATCCCGGACGCCATGGGCACGCTGGGCTTCATCAGCAGCGTGACGGAACCGTTCTGCCAGGGTTGTGGTCGAATCCGGCTGACCGCTGATGGGAAGCTCCGTCTCTGTCTCCTACGTGATGATGAGGTAGACTTGTTGACGCCGCTGCGCGACGGCGCAAGCTTCGAAGAGATGCGCACGATGATGCGCGAAGGCGCCTTCCACAAACCATGGGGCCATGGCTTGGACCAAGGCGTAGTGGCCGAGACCCGGGCGATGAATCAGATCGGCGGCTGAGGAATTTCGTTGTTAATTGTGGTACAATTTCTTGCGTATATTATTTTGAGTAGAGAGTCTTTTCGGAGGAACTAGAACATGATCACACTTACGGAAAATGCAGTCGAGAAACTGGGCGGCATTCTTGATCAGAAAGATATGCGAGAAACCCACGCCTTGCGCGTGTTCGTTAAGGGTGGCGGTTGCGGCGGCATGCAATACGGCATGACCTTCGACGAGCAGCCCCGTGAAGACGATGAGGTCTATGAGACCGAAGGTCTGCGCGTCATTGTTGACCCGACTAGCCTCTTCTATGTCGACGGCTCCAACATCGACTATGTTGACAATCTGATGGGCGGCGGCTTCCATATTGACAACCCGCAGGCCGTGAGTGCATGTGGTTGCGGCAGCAGCTTCCGCACGTCACAGACTCACGACGGCGAGGAAGTGCCGGAACAGAGTTGCGGCCACTAGGGCGCAGACTCAATAGCGACCCTAATCTCCCAATCTCATAATCGCCTAAATCGGGTCCCTTTGGGTGCGATAGCGATTGAGAGATTGGGAGATTCTTTTGTCTAGAAAACGGATGGACTCATCCAATGCAAAGCAGTAAATCTGAAACGCTAGAAATACGAATACAGCAAGTGCTCGATGACTATCGGCCGAACCTCTATATGGATGGCGGCGACGTCGAGTTGCAGAACGTCGATGAAGACGGCATTGCCCACGTCAAGATGTTGGGGGCGTGTATCGACTGTCCGATCAGCTTGTTGACCATGAAGTTGGGCATCCAGCGTCTTCTCAAAGAGAACTTTGAGGAGATCACGGGCATCAACGCCATCACTGACATCGATATTTCTGCGCTCTATAACCGGTCTTCTGAGATGGCGGCGCCACAATTGTCAACGCCCGTTGCCGTCACAAATGGTCTCAAGAACAACGAACAGGAATAGCCATGCCCGATCCATACGGCGCACCGGAGATCACAGTCAAAGAAGTCGAAGCACGGCAAGCGTCCGGCGAGCAATTCGTCTGGCTGGATGTGCGTGAACCCAACGAGCATGCCGCCGTCAGCATAGATGACGACCGCATCATTTTGACGCCGCTCAGCCGGCTTGCAGCTGAACAACTGGCCGCGCTGCCTGAATTAGCCCAGCCTCAGGATGCCGACATCATCGTCATGTGCCACCATGGAAATCGCAGCGGCCAGGTTACCATGTGGCTGAAGCAGCAGGGCTGGACCAACGTGCTCAATATGGCTGGTGGCATTGATGCCTGGGCCAAAGAGGTTGATCCGACTGTCGGGACCTATTGATATGGCAGGACATGTCGATATCGCCGAAGCTTTTGTTTGTGAGCAACTGCAAGCTTGGGCCGATATCGTCGGTGTGCTGCTGGTCGGTTCGGCGGCAAGCGGCGAAACCAGTGGCTTCTCCGATATTGACCTACGCTTGATTGTTGAGGGCCGCGGGGGCGAGACCAGCACCCGCGCCGGCTTGGATCGATGGCAAGATGGGATCTACGTCGACGCTACTGTGGTCGCTCAAGAGGAGTATAGTAACGTTGAGCAGATTCTCGCTAGCCGTAGCACGGCCGACGATATGCAGTTTGGTCGAATTCTACACGACACAGGCGGATGGTTGGCAGAGATGCAGCGCGAGACCCGGGCGCAGTTTATGCAGCCGGAATGGGTCGGCAAGCGCATTGAAGCGCTTCTCGGCATGGCGCCCGACCGTCTGGATCAGCTCGGGGTTGCTGTTGAGGCCGGCGATCCGCTCCACATTCTGATCCATGCGGGCCGAGTATTTGCCGTCCTGGCCTATCTGCCGCTGCTGCATCGTGGTTTGCAGGCCAGCAGTACCCGTAACATGGTCCAGCTAACGGCTGCTGAGCCGGCATTGGCCTTGAGGTTGTGCCGGGTGGAAGGATCGACGGCCATGGACAGTGGGCAAATCCAGTCGGCCCTGACTGCCTTTGCTGGGCTGACCGACCTGGATGCTAGCCAAGACTATCAGACGTTGGCCGGCTACATGGTTAGCAAGGCGCAGTGGCTGGCCGGGAACGGATATCCACAGGCCGCCGTTCATATGGGTTGGCTGCACTCAAGCAATCGGGCCATGGGTTCCGAAGCATCCGGCGATGCCGCCGTGATTGCTGATGCCGGTAAGCTCGCACAAGAATGGTTGCAGGCAGTGGATTGGAACGGGCAGGATTGTCTGCTTGAGAAAGTGTTGACGATGGCTGCTATCTGGGAAGATGTTCAGGCGGCTGTCAAGTTGGCCTAGGGCTGCAATTAATTTTTATCAAAGTATTCATATTAATTTTGTATCGCTCGCGTTAGAGTGGTAAAATCTGTCAGTACTTATCCGTGGATTACAGCGCAATCAAGGCAATCCGTACCCTATCGGTTCTTCATCTGTGTCCATCTGTGGCTGGTCATTTCGCCCTTGTGGCAAGGAGCGTGCAACAGTGCGTGTAGCATTAATCAATCCGAGATTTCGTCTCCCCATCGACACCCGCACCACGGCCCATCTAGGGTTGGCCTATTTGGCCGCGGTGAGTGAAAGGCGTGGCGATGAAGTGATCGTTTTCGACGCTGATGTCGAAAAGCAGAGCGTCGCTGACTTCGTGCAGGAGTTCCGTCCGGATATTGTCGGCATCACTGCCAACACGCCGCAGGTCAAGCAGGCCTGGCGCACGGCCAAGGCCATCAAGGAAGTCTATGATTGCCCGGTAGTGCTCGGCGGTCCACACGTCAGTGTGCTGCCTGAGGAGAGCGTTGAGAAGCCTTACGTTGACATCATCGTGCGCGGTGAGGGCGAAGATGCCTGGATTGACATCTGCAATCGCCTGGAAACGTATTTGGCCGATCAGTCCGAATATCACACCGATGCCTTTATGCATCCGGAAAATGAGATCTTCGATGACTGCGAGGGACTGACCTATATGACAAGCGATGGTCAGATCCATAACAACCCGGATCGCTCGCCCATCGCCGATCTGGATAGTCTGCCGTGGCCTGCCTACCACCATTTCAAGATGGAGAACTACACCAACTTGCAGCCGGCCACCGACCATGTTGACGGCGCACGCAGCTTCAGCATCATGACCAGTCGCGGTTGCCCCTATCGCTGCACTTTCTGTAGCCAGAGCATCATGCCGATCAAATGGCGCAGCCGCAGTCCCGAGAGCGTGATCGCCGAATGGCGTCATCTGGTCGAGGACCTCGGTGCTGAAGAGATCGGCATCCTGGATGACAGCGCAAACATCCGTGTCAAACGGTTGGAAGAACTGGGGCGGCTGCTGATTGAAAACGACCTTAACCATGTGCCCTGGATCTTTGTCAACGGCATCCGCGCCAACTTGGCCAGCAAGGAACTGCTGGCGTTGCTCAAGGAGGCCGGGCTCAAACGTACGGCCTTTGGCGTTGAGTCAGGCGATCCCGAGATTCTACGTAGCATTGACAAGAAAGTCGATCATGACACCATCCGCCAGGCCTTTAAGAATGCCAAGGAGGTCGGCCTCGAGACCATCGCCTTCCTGATCATCGGACTGCCGGGCGAGACGCGTGAGACCATGCAGGCCACCATTGATTTTGCCATCGAGATCGATCCCGTCATTGCCAACTTTTCGATGATGACGCCCTATCCCGGCACCAAGGTCTACGAGATGGTCAAACGCCAGGGCAGCTTCCTGATCAACGATCGGGAAGACTACGTCTTCTTCGAGCAGCAGGCCCGCTACGAAATGGGCGACATGACTGCTGAACTGGTCGAGGAGATGTATCGCAAGGCCTATCGCCAGTTCTATCTGCGGCCTTCACCCATCATTCGCCGCGTCAAGACCAAGGATTTCTGGTTCAATCTGCCGCGTAATATGCGCATCGCCGCCAGCACCTTCGTTCCCAAGAAGGAAAAATCGGGCTTGCGCAAGCAGATGGAAGCCGAAGGATCGATCTAGCGGAAGCATTACGCTCGAAGATCAAAGAACTAAGATCGGCAGATCGGTCTCTGCAGAAAATCGGTTGGGATCACGGCGAATCCATTGCCCTCGCGATCTTTGCTCTTTGATCTTTGTTTTTCACGAAAGTGTTTTTATGAAAGGCAAAGACATTCATGCGAGTCATCCTTGCCAGTCCAGAGGCCAAAGTCTGGAGCGCACGCAAACATATTCCGCTTGGCTTGGGGTATCTGGCAGCCGTGCTGCGTGAAGGCGGCCACGATGTGATTATCTATGACGCTGCCATCGAAGATGTCGGTCTTGACTACTACCTGGATCTGGCCGAAGCCGAGGGGGAGCCGTATGAACTCATCGGCGTCACGGCTACGACACCGTTGATCCAGGAAGCGTGGGAGATGGTCGAGCTTTGCAAGGCTCGCGGGCTGCATACCGTGCTCGGCGGCCCGCATCTGACCATCATGCCGCTGGAATCGTTGGAGCCGCCCCACGACGCCTACGTGGATTATGTCTTCAAAGGCGAGTCCGAGTATAGCTTCCTGGAACTGGTCAACACGTTGGAGGCAGGCAAGCTGCCCGGCGTGATTCCCGGCATCCATTTCAAACGGAATGGCGAGATCGTTGCCAGCCCGGAAAGCCCCATGATCCCGGACCTGGATGCACTGCCTTTCCCCGCCCACGATCTCTTCAAGATCGACCGCTACACCAATTTGCAGCCGTTGACCGATGGCTGGGATCCCAATGCACGTAGCTTCACCATCTTGACCAGCCGTGGTTGCCCCTACAAGTGTACATTCTGTTCGAAACCGGTGACCGGCGATACCTGGCGCGCCCGCTCCGTCGAGAGTGTGGTCCAGGAATGGAAGTGGCTAGTGAAGGGGCTGGGAGCCACCGAGATCGGCGTCACGGATGATATCTGGAATCTCAAACTGCCACGCGCCAAGGAACTCTGCCGGCGGTTGGTCGAAGAGGGGTTGAACACCGTGCCGTGGGTGACCGTCCACGGCATGAAGGCCAACCATGGTGACCTGGAACTCTATCAGCTCATGAAGGCCGCCGGCTGCAAGCGCGTCGGCTTCGGCGTAGAGAACGGCGATCCGGACATGTTGCGCAACGTCATCCGCAAGGGACAGACTATCGATATGGTGCGTGAGGCCTTTGCCAACGCCAAGGCCGCTAAGCTCCAGACCATGGGCTTTTTCATCTATGGCATGCCCGGCGATACGGAAGAGACCATGGAGAAGACGACCCAGTTGGCATTGGAGCTTGATCCCAAGTTGGCCAATTTCCTGATTGGCCGCACCTTTTCCGGGCACCGTCATGTACGATATGATCCAGGAAGGCGGCGAAGTCTTTGCAGACACCTGGTCCGACTTCGCCATCCATGAAGAGAAGGCACGCTTCACCATGAACGAGGGCTATGATCCCGACCTGGTGTTGCGAAAATGGCGCGATGCCTACCGTCGCTTCTACCTCTATCGTCCCGAGCGTGTGTGGGAGAAGATGACGTTCAAGGAGAATTGGACCAACCTGCCCAAGACCATAGCCCAGGCCAAGCGCTTCTTCATTGGAAACAATTGATTTTTCTTTTTGCCACAGATGAACGCCGATGAAAAAGGATAGGGCACAGATAATTCTGGAAGTATTCCGGACGACTGAAAACCATCTGTGAAAATCACTTTTTTATCTGCGTTTATCTGTGGCAAATTTATTTTTGCATCGCAGATTCAGCAACAAGCAAGGAAGCGACAACCTGTCCATGATTGGACTGATTCCCAAACTCCCCCTCTACTGGTCGTTCAGAACATTTGGTTGGCCCAAGATCAAACCCTTCTCTGTGGTGATCAGCGTCAGCTTTCGCTGCAATAGCAAATGTCGCACATGTGACGTATGGCGAAAGCCCAATGACGATCTGAGTGTTGATGAATGGGAGAAGGTCTTTGCCAGCCTGGGCCGCTCTCCCTTCTACATGACCTTTACCGGCGGTGAACCTTTCCTGCGCAACGATCTTGATGAATTGGTCATTCGCGCGTATGAGCAGTGCCGGCCGGAAGTCATTACGATCCCCACAAACGGCATGCTCACTGACCGTGTCGTGGGCATGGTCAAGCGCATGTGCGAGGAGTGCCCCAAGTCGAGCATCGGTATCAATCTGAGCCTGGACGGCATCGGTGACGAACACGACGACATCCGCGGCGTCGAGGGCAACTGGGCACTCTCTATGGAGACGTGGACCCAGTTGAAGGCGTTGCAGGAGACACACCCGAATCTGGTGCTGACAGTGCACACAGTGGTCAGCCGCTTCAATGCCCACCGCTTCCGTGAAATCGTTGAGGGGTTGCAATTTCTGGAGCCGGACAGCTACATTACCGAGGTCGCCGAGGAGCGAGTTGAGTTGGATACAGTCGGCTGGGGCATCACGCCACAGCCTGATGACTACGATGAAATTGCTGATTTCCTGAGTCAGGCGGCCAAGCAGACGCCGGCCAAGGGCATTGCCCGCTTCACCCAGGCCTTCCGTGCCCACTACTATCAATTGGCCAAACGTGTGCTTCACGAGCGCGATCAGGTTATCCCCTGCTATGCGGGGTGGGCTAGCGCCCATATCGCGCCCAATGGCGATCTCTGGAGTTGTTGCATCCGTGCAGAGCCGGCGGGGAGTCTGCGAGACAATGGCTACGATCTGGCGCCGGTGTGGCGCTCAGCCGCAATGGAGGAACTGCGTGGCAGCATCAAGCGCAAAGAGTGCGCTTGTCCAATGGCCAATGCAAGCTATGCCAACATGCTTTTACACCCGCCAACCGTAGCCAAGGTGATGGTTGACGTGGTTAGGAGTTGAGGCTGAACCTCAACCTCAACCTCAACATGAAGTCCCCGGCATTCGATCTCTTGGCGCGGCCTACCCTTCTGTCGGGCTAGGTAGAAATATCCCCACGCTCTTGAACCGAATTTCAGATAGCAGTCTCTATTACGGCTGGATTCGTTGAGTCTGTTGCGGAAGGCAATAACCCTGGCCCCGTACCGTCACGACATACTGGGGACTATTGGGGTCTTCTTCGATCTTGTTGCGCAGACGCCGAATATGCACCCATAGCGACTCGACGGTGCCCTGTCGCAGAGGATCCCAGGCTTTGGAGAGCAAATAGCTGGTAGACAACACCCGGCCTCGGTTGCTGTAGAGCATGCGTAGAAGTCGGCCTTCGGTTGGCGTCAACGCGATCTGTTCATCGTTGACAATTGCATACTGTTGCGCGAAGTTCACACTCAGCCTGTCATCAATGGCCGTTATGGGATCCACGTTCAGATCGGGTGAAATTCGTTTCAGCACCCGCTCGATGCGGGCGAGCAGCTCTGTGAATTCGAATGGTTTGGTGACATAGTCTTCGGCAAACTGCGTGATACCCTCGACTTTCGTCTCTGTATCAGTCAGGGCTGAGAGGAAGATGATGGGCACGTTGCCCACCTTGCGAAGCTCCTCGGCAAAAGCGAACCCATCCATACCAGGCATCATGATGTCGAGGATGACGAGATGTGGGATTCCTTCGGTCGCGATTATCTTTAGTGCATCAGGACCGCTATTGGCCGATGAAACGATGAAGCCTTCTCGTTTCAGACGCAGGCCAAGCGTCAGTCTGGTGTCTGCAGCATCGTCAACAATCAGAATCCGTTTTGGATTGAATGAGTCTCCGCTCTTTGGTTCAAATTGGATTTCCATTATTTTCCACCCAGTAATTTCATGTGGTGGCGCCCTTAGTCTTCGGTGTTGATTTCGGTGATTGGCTGCGCACACGTTAGCAAATCTACCCCTGATCTTGACTCTGTCATGCTGAGCGTTCCTGCCCAGATTTCTCGTTGGTCAGTCATTCCGGCGAAGTGTCTCTCTTCTGCCGTTCAGTAGATCGGGGATAGACCTTTTCTTTGCTAGCAAGTTTACCAGACGAACATTACGGATAACATTAAGGCCCATCTTTCAGTACGAACGTTTTGTGCGCAGGTTTCAGGCCCTAAGTGACTGTCCGCAAACGACATAGCGGTTTGAACCTCCGGGAGGTGGTCAGAACCACTTTCGTGACCACCTCCGGACGTCTTCGACACTCACTAAGGTCTAGATGAAATCAATTTAATCCACTGTCGCGGATCATTCAGCAAAACGGCGGATTTCCGCCGGATGTAATCATTTGGGTGTATTCAAAACGAGTTGAGCGCCCGAGATCTCCGGGAGGAGCACCGCCAGTAGCCGGTTTGCCGTCATCACCCTCCCGGAGGATCCTTCAACCGATTTTGTTTGCGCAGCAGGCGCACAGCGCCAACACACCCTAATCATTTCGCGTTTCACCGGGAGTTGGGCCATATGGCTATCTGATGGTGGTGTTCAGCGGTACAGAGAATGATCGTAAATGTAGTCTTCCACCAAGCGTGGCACTTGATGACGTATCGGCTGCCCAGTTCGAACACGCTGTTGAATTTTGTGGCTGGCAATCTCTAGTTCAGGCATGTCCAGAATGACAATTCTCTCGCGCACGCCGGGCAGCGCTATGTCCAATGCGTCCCAATCCAGGTCGACATCGTGCCGGTTTAGCGCAACCAGGTGGCAGTTTTCCGCAAGCCACGCAGCTTCCCTCCATGTCGGCAGGTCGCGTAGGCTGTCCAATCCCATTAGAAAATAGAGTTCGGTCTCGTTGCCGATGCGTTCACGTACGAGCCGCACCATGTCCGCTGTGTAATGGGGACTGGGGCGATCAGCATCAATGCGACTGACTTTGATGTAGTCGATATCGATAGTGGCCAGCTCAGCCATTCGTAGTCGGTCTTCCACTGGCGAGAGGCGCCGATTTTGCTTATGGGGCGGCTCCCCTGCCGGCACCATGTAGATGCGATCCAGCTTGAGCTGAAACCACGCCTCTTCGGCCAAAATCAGATGACCAATATGGATCGGGTCGAACGTGCCGCCAAAGATGCCGATGTGTTGGAGATGGGTTGCGTCGTCAATCTGATCCCGATCTGCTCTCTTGCCCATCACATCGCCATCCTGGTCTGCATCTGCACTCATCCACTATTCTCCAAATGCATTGTCGTAGCCCCAGATAAGTTCGATGTCGGCAATCTGCACTGTGTCGCCATCTTCGACACCGGCGTCACGTAGCCCCTCAACAATGCCCATGGCCTTTAGGATACGCTGGAAGCGCATGGCCGCCTCGTAGTAGTCCCAGTTTGTCATGTGAGCAACACGCTCAATGGCGATCCCGTTCACTCGCCAGGTGTCGTCTGTCACCTGCTGAATCGTGAAAACCCGTTCATCTGCCTCCGGCGTGATCTCGGGGAGTTCAGATTCGAACGACGCTTCTTGCGGCGGCAACATATCGAGCATTGTCTGCACGCGATAGAGCAGTGTATCCACATTGTCGTGGGTCACGGCGCTGATGCTCATCACAGGCAGATCTTTGCTCTCTATGGCCTGTTCAATCTCGGGCCAGCGCTCTTGTGCATGGGGTAGATCCATCTTGTTGAACACGACTATCTGTGGACGGTCGGCCAACTCCGGGTTGAAGAGTACCAGTTCCTGATTGATGGCCTCAAAATCACCTAGTGGATCAGGACTGTCTCCGTTGAGTACATGGATCAGTAGCCGTGTCCTCTCGACGTGACGGAGAAAATCCAGCCCCAGCCCGACGCCCTCGTGTGCGCCTTCCATTAGGCCGGGGATATCGGCGAGAACGAATTGGCGGTGGTTAACTTCGGCCACGCCCAGATTGGGAACGAGTGTGGTGAAGGGATAGTCGGCGATCTTGGGTTTTGCCGCGCTCACAACGCTGAGCAGCGTAGATTTCCCGGCATTCGGGACCCCAATGATTCCCACATCGGCAACGAGTTTTAGCTCGAGTTGTAACCACCGCTCTTCGCCGAGTTCGCCTTTCTCTGCATTATGTGGGGCCTTGTTGCGCGCCGATTTGAAGGCGACGTTGCCGCGCCCGCCACGCCCGCCCATCGCAATGACCGCTTCCTGGCCGGGCTTGGTGAGATCGGCGAGCAATTCACCGCTCTCGGCATCACGCACCAGCGTTCCCGGCGGCACAGGGACGCGCAGATCGGGGCCGTTGGCGCCTGTCTTGTTCGCTCCCCCGCCATTAATGCCACGCTCTGCGCGGTAATGGACCTGGCGTCTGTAGGCAAATAGGGTATTCAATCCTTCATCCACATAGAATACTACGTGGCCGCCTCGGCCGCCGTTGCCGCCGGCCGGCCCGCCAAGAGGGACAAATTTCTCGCGACGAAAGGCAACGATTCCATTGCCTCCATCGCCCGCTTTTACATAGATTTTTGCATGATCAGTAAACATGGCTTCATTGTAGCCAACTGCAAGCCGAACATCAAACCATCGATGGAGAGAATGGCACTCAGCTAGAACACTAAGATTAAGAGTTTGCGCTGCGCAGCTGCGCTTCATCGGTTGACATCGCATCGGCGCAGGGTATAATAGCCGTATGAAATTGGACCGAGAAAAATGGGGGCAATGGCTCATCGTGACGAATCTCGGCAGCAGGCCATTGATGGCTTCAGCCTGCGGCAGGGGTGGTGGCTCCCTCTCGTGGTGTCTACGTCGAACTGAAGCAGCGATCTCTTTGGTTCACCCGAATTGTAGAAGCGTCTCGTGAAGCGCCACCATCTTCCGTATCTAGGGGTGGCGCTTGTTCTGTTCATGGCGGCGGCAGCGCGCTGTCGGACCCGATCTGTGGCGCCTGCTGCAGAATGAACAGGCGCTTGAAGCACTGATCATCGAGCTTGGATGGCTGGGGCCGGTAGCGCTGATCGTGTTCAACATTGTTCAGATTGTCGTGGCGCCCATCCCTGGGTATGTGGTCCAGATTGCATCGGGCTATCTGTTTGGTCCGTTTTGGGGCGGTGTTTGGGCCTCAATCGGTCTGTTGGCGGGTGCGATGCTCGCAATGTGGCTCGCACGCACATTTGGCCGCCCGCTTGTCGAGCGCCTCGTCGGCGGCCAACGCCTGGACAAGTGGGAGACGACCACACACAGCGACAGCGTGATTGTCTGGTTTATCCTGATTTTATCGCCAACAGGGGATTTGCCTTACTTTTTGGCGGGACTGTCGAGTACTCGTTATCTCACGATATTCTTGCTCTCTTTGGCCATCCGTGTGCCGACTACCTTTGTTGTGACGTCGGCGGGCGCCGGTGTCATGTTACTGAACTGGTGGCAGTTGGCCACTGCTCTAGCAGCCCTGATAGTTCTTTTGCTGGCATTCATGCGTTACCAAGATAGTATCGTCAGCAGGATCGACCAGTATGTACACCGTCGCATACCGTAGGCCAATCTAGAGAGATAAATGCACGTTGCAAGATCATCTCTGCCTGGAATGGCCTGAGCCTTTGCTAACTCCCGTATAGTTACTATTTTGGGAAAGCCTTAGATCGTGCGTCTTCTACAGATCCAGGCATGGTGAGATGGGTTGGGCAAGGCAGGTTGAGTGAGCCTACGCAGTTCGAATATGGAAGGATAGATGCTCCATGGGTACGATGAGCTTGGAAGAACGTATAGACGCTGATCTGACGCAGGCCATGCGCGATCAAGATCAGGTCAGCAAATTGACACTGCGCGTGGTCAAGACGCGCCTAAGCGAGGCGCGCAAACAGAATGATAATCAGCCGCTAGATGACGAACAGGCAATGAAGGCGGTACAGAAGGAAGCCAAGCAGCGCCGGGATTCCATTGCCGAATATGAAAAGGCAGGCAGCGGCGAACGGGCAGCAAGTGAATTGGCCGAGCTGGCCGTGCTGGAGCGCTATCTGCCACAGCAACTCAGTGAAGCGGACATCACACAGATCGTCGACGGGGCCATTGCTGAACTCGGTGCGACCTCAATGCGCGACATGGGCCAAGTAATGTCCGTGGTGATGCCAAGAACCAGCGGTTTGGCCGACGGCAAAGTCGTTAATCAGATCGTCAGACAACGATTGCAATAGCTCTCTATCTCTTCGACATACTCAGGCACGATAAACTCGGCCTGATCAGACTCAGGCACGATCGGAAACAAACGAATTCTCCCCCGAGAGTGGGTATTGATTTGCCCTCGTGCATAGGTTGACTATGTCCTCCAAGCCGCTCAATCAATCGAATGTATGGATGGATCGCACGCTGATCGCCGTGATGGTTATTTCGGTCGGCGTTCTGATGGTCGGTCTGTTGTCATGGCAAATACCGTTCGGCGCTCAGGTGCAATTGGATGCGGGCGACGTGGCCCCCTACGTTGTTGTCGCCCCCCGTCAAATCACCTACGAAAGTCCGCTGTTGACCGAAAAGGCGCGACAGTGGGCCGCTGACAACGTCGACGATCAATACGATATGGCGGAAGGGCGTGTCCGTCGCCAACAGGTCACCCGTGTGCGTGAAATCCTCGAGTTCATCACCTTGGTGCGTGACGATGAATTCTCAGCGCCGGAGCTGCAAACAGATTATCTCTTGGCGATTTCTGATCTGGCTTTGACCCCCGAAATGGTTCGCCTCATTCTCGACCTGTCTGACACGGAATGGGCTTCCGTGGTTGATGAGGTGCCGATAGCGCTTGACGGCGTCATGCGAGATGAGATTCGAGAGAACACAATGGGGACCGCACGCCGCCGCGTTCCATCAATGGTAGATCTGGACACGGAGACAGATACCGGCCAAGTTGCGATTGAGTTGGTCAGACAACTGCTTCGCCCCAATAGCTTCATCAATGTTGAGCAGACTGAAGCATTGCGTGAGGATGCCAGCGCCAATGTATCGGTTCAGACCGTTCAGATTGAAGCGGATGAAGTGATTCTACGTGCCGGAGATATTGCCGATGCTGAAGATGTTGAGGCACTGATCCAGATCGGCCTGCTGCAACGTGGATGGGATTTCTGGACTGTCTTGCGTTCGGCCCTATTTACGCTCATGATTCTTGCAGTAGTGGGCGCGGCACTCTACCGGCTTCGGCCGGAAACGTTGACCGACCTGACAGACATGGCCATTCTGGTCGTGGTAAGCAGTATTTGGCTACTGGCGGCCAAATTTATGATCATCCCCCACAATTGGCTGCCGTTTCTCTATCCGCTGGCAGCGTTGGGTATGCTGATCGCTGTGCTTGTCGATCTACGTGCGTCAATCGTTGTCACCATTGCCTTTTTGTTTTTTGTGCAATACATCGGCAGCAGCCAGCCCGAACTGATGGTCTATGCCGGTGTAGGCACGCTGCTGGGTGTGCTGATCCTTGGTCGCGGCGAGCGCATTGTTGCATTCGTTTGGGCGGGCACCATTATCGCCGGCAGTAATCTGGCTGTCATGGGCGCTTATCATGCGCCATTTGCAACTGTGGCCACGCCGACGCTGATTCAACTCCTCATTGTTACATTGGTCAATGGTGGATTGTCGGCCAGCATTGCCCTCATCGGCTATTTTGCCCTGGGCAACCTTTTTGGCATCACCACCAGCCTCCAATTGACGGAGTTGAGCAGACCGACGCATCCCCTGTTGCGTCAATTGTTGTTGAAGGCGCCCGGAACCTATCACCACACCATCGTAGTCAGCAATTTGGCCGAGCGCGCGGCGGCCGCCATCGGGGCGGATGCCTACCTCTCACGCGTTGGCGCCTATTATCATGACATCGGAAAAACAGTCCGTCCATACTTCTTTACCGAAAACATTATGGACGGTGTTTCCCCACACGATAAACTCGACCCCTTGACCAGTGCGCAAATCATCATCAGTCATGTTACCGAAGGCATCAATCTTGCCGAGAAGTATCACCTTCCGCCGCGCATTCGCGACTTTATTCGCGAACATCACGGACGGTCACTGGTCAAATACTTCTACATCAAGGCGATGCAGGAGGCGCCGGAAGGCGAGACCGTCAGTGAGGAAGATTTCCGCTATCCCGGTCCAAATCCGCACAGCAAAGAGACTGCGATCATGCTATTGGCGGATACGTGTGAGGCCGCCGTACGCTCGATTCGTCCCTCATCGCGGGAGGATCTGAAATTGCTCATCGATCGACTCATCGATGAACGCATCAATGATGGCGAGCTTGACGAGAGCAATCTGACCTTCAGAGAGGTTCAGCAGGTCAAAGAAGTCTTTATCCGCGTGCTTGAAGGTGTGCACCATCCCCGAATCAGTTATCCGGAGCCAACGCGCGCCGGTGAGGCAGGCGCTTCCCAGGATAAGCCTGTCGAGCGTATAGAGGTCACTGAAAACAGTGTTGGCAATGATGACATTGCCCGCTCCCTAGGTGATAATGAAATTGAAGAGGTGCTGGATCGGGCTCTACGCGATTCTTCGTCACAGCTGCCCAATCCTTAGCGCCGGAACAGACCTACAATGACAGGCGAGTCGAGAGCGTACGAGATCGATATCCAGGTGGATGACTCAGTGTCTGCGCAGTTTGAGTCGTCCGGCGTAGACAGGGCATGCATCGTCGAAGCAGTGGAGGCTACCCTGCAATGGCATGCATTGGATAGTGGTGTTGTCTCTCTCCTGATCACTGACGACCTGCAGATGCGGACATTCAACCGAGACTACCGGGGCATTGATGCACCAACGGATGTGCTTAGCTTCTCACAACAGGATGAACTGATGCCTACTGGTGGTGCCATACCGGACGAGCTGGCGCAAGAGCTGGCGCGGCAGTTGGGCGATCTGATAATTGCGCTGCCCTATACGCAACACCAGGCGCAGCGTTATGGAACAACGCTAGCGTCCGAACTGCGCCTATTGTCGGTGCATGGTACACTTCATCTTCTTGGCTACGATCATGCCACAGTGCAGGAAAAAGCGGCCATGTGGCGTGTTCAGGATGCGATCCTGACAAAGCTGGGTGAAGAGTCGCACAGTGATCGCGAATATGATTGATTACCGATACCGCTTTGCCCACTTTCGGGTTACCTTGTGACGGACATGAATCGCAATGCCAACCATTTCAAGAATCGTTGGGCTAGTTTTCGTGCAGCCCTGTCCGGTGCGGCTGTCACGCTGAAGACCCAGCCCAACGCGTGGATCGAACTCATTGCGGCGGTGGTGGTTATCGCCGCAGGTTGGTGGCTGCAGATCGACCGCATCGAATGGGCGATCATAGCGCTGACGCTGGGGCTGATCCTCGCTTTGGAGTCGGTCAATACCGCGATCGAGGCAACGGTTGACCTGGTTTCGCCCGAGCATCATCCACTGGCCAAGGTTGCCAAGGACGCGGCCGCCGGCGCGCTGATCTTCGCTGTACTGGGAAGCCTGGGCGTCGCCGCCGCCATCTTCGGACCGCGGATTTTAGCACTAATCTGACTTTCATCGTCTATCATCCACACAGTGAAACCCGGCAGATATCCGTGAACGAATTCACCCTCACATCTAGCCTGCCCTTCTGTCATCGACCAACCATGTGGATTCTAAATGAGCTAATTATGATAGGTACCCATGCCATGTTTTCTCGCATAGTAATCTGTTTTCTGTTTTCTGTTTCCCTTTCGCTGGTAGGTTCTGGGGTTGTCCTTGCCCAGGAGGCGCCAAATGATCTGGAATCGCAAGATGTGGCTGAGGCGGAACAACCTGGCGAAGTACAGGAGCTCACCGGCCATATCCGCGAAGGCGATGTGTTCTACTACCTGATCCCCGATCTGCAACGCGGGCAGACGCTCACGGTCTTTACCGAAGGGATCACGGGCAATTTGGATCCCGTACTAGGTCTATTGAATGCGGCTGACGATGTGAATGTCACGGAGGCCGCCTACGGCGCTGCGATCCAGAGCGCCCTGGATGGCGAGGGCGATCCGCTGATCGCCCTCAATCAATCTCGGGATGAGATTTTCCTGACCTGGGATGATGACGGCGGTCCCGGGCTGACGGCGGCCTTCGAGTATCAGGTGCCGGAGGACGGCGACTATCGCCTCGTCGTCGGCGGCGCTCTCTCTGCCGTGCGTGCTTCAGGCTTCGGCACCTATCGAATGCTCGTCGGCGTGGACGCGCCACAAGCGCTCGATGGTGAGACAGAGCCCAACAGCGAAGCGCTTGCGTACCTGGATCGTGAGACATCTCCTGCAGGCGTCACCGTCGAGGAGGTTGCCGGATCGCTTTCGGCGGCGGAGCCGATGCAGGTCTACGAATTTCAAGACATGCAGGCCGGCGACATCTTCTATGCCTGGGTCGAGGCCACGTCAGGCGATCTGCGTCCTTCGTTGATATTGCGCAATCATGCGGATAAGCCGTTGAGCGCGGCAAATCTGAACGGTCAACAGGCCCAGACTGCGCTGGAGTTCTCCATGGACGAGGTGGGAGAAAACTACCAGCTTGATGTCATAGCCTGCTGTGGCGACGACCCGATGGCTGGAGAGTACCGCCTGCTGGTCGGCATCAACGCACCGGAAGTGCTCTCCGGTGCGGCCACGCCGACCGAGTTGTCAGTCCTGGAGACTTCCATTCCCGTCGCCATCGGTGTCCGATTGCAACAGATTGTCGATGTCGATGAAGCCAGAGAGTTTTTCACTGTCGTGGCCAGCATGCAGATGGAATGGACCGACCGATCGCTGGCCTTCAACCCGGACGAATGCCAGTGTCTGTTCAAGTCGTACACGGAAGCGACCTTTAATCAGTTCCTGACCGCTGCAGACAATCGCTGGCCGGACTTCACGCTTTTCAACCAGCAGGGCAATCGCTGGACCCAAAACAGAGTGGCGGTCATCTTCCACGATGGGCGCGTCCTCTATTTCGAACGCTTCACCACCAATCTCCAGGTCGATTTTGACTTTGAGAAGTATCCGTTCGATACCCAGCAGTTCACCATCAAGTTCGATTCCATCTTTCCTGTCACCATGTATCACTTCACCGAGTTGGAAGGATACACCGCAATCGATCCGGACCATGGTGAGGATGAATTCATCATCACCGGTTTCGAAACAGAGACTACGACTGAAGAGGCAAGCACTCAGTCTGAAACATCACGCTTTACGTTCAGTTACATCTCACCCCGACATCTTGATTACTACATGCTACAGATTTTCATCCCGATCCTGCTGATCGTAGGCGTCTCCTGGGTCACCTTCTTTCTGAAGGACTATGGCCGGCGCATCGAAGTTGCGTCCGGCAATCTGTTGCTCTTTATCGCCTTCAGTTTTAGTCTCTCCGGCAATTACCCGCATCTTGGCTACGTCACCTTCCTTGATGCTGTGATGGCCACTATGTTTGTGATCAACGCCCTGGTTGTGGTCTACAATGTCTGGCTGAAACGCATGGAGATGGCGGGCAATGCCGGCAAGGCCGAGCGTATCGACAATGTGATGGACTGGGTCTATCCGCTCTTTTACATTGCTATCGGGATCTGGCTCTACGTCGACTTCTTTGCTGTGTAGCCACGTCTGCTTCAACGTTCCATGAGCGACCTAAGCGGTTCTGCCGGGCTTCCCGACAGAACCGCTTATCTGTTTTTGGGATGACTCTACGCAAAGTACGCAAAGTCACAAGATCAACCGATTGACAACAGTATCGAATTCTGATATTCAGAAACCGGTTTCCCTTCCTTCTCGAAATGAGTCTCATATGTCTCGACCCACCATCATGGATGTCGCCAAGACTGCGGGCGTCTCAAAGGCAACCGTCAGTCGCGTGCTCAGCGGCAACGCTGAATACATGCGCGTTGAGACGCGCAACCGTGTTTTGGCAGCCATCGACGAATTGAACTACCGGCCGAGCAGTGTGGCCCGAAGTCTCACATCCAAGCGCACCTTGACCGCAGGGATCTTGGACCGCAGGGATCTTGGTCTCGGACATCGGCAATCCTTTCTACCCCGAGGTCATTCGTGGCGTCGAGGAAGTTGCCTTGACTAACGGCTACAACATCTTCCTCTGCAACACCAGCTATGACTTGGAACGGGGCATGACCTACATCCGGTCGCTGATTGACCAGCAGGTCGACGGCACGTTGATCATATCGAGTACCATGTCGGATGAATGGGTGCTGGAACTGGCCAAGCACAACATTCCGACTGTGATTCTCGACTGGGAGGTCAACCGCGAAGTCGATGGAGCGTTGGGTGTCATCGAGGTCGATTTTGAGGCAGGCATTACCGAGGCTGTTGAGCACCTGGTTAATCTCGGACATCAGCGGCTTGCCCATGTCTGTGGCCCCATGGAATTGCGCACGTCACGCCTTCGCCATGATGCCTTCCAGAAGGCGACCGAGACATTGAGTATTCCTGCCGATCAGATCACGCTGATCGAGGGCAATTTACGCATCGATGGCGGACGAACCGCATTGCACCATCTGTTGACGCTCCCAGAGCTGCCGACCGCCGTCTTTGCCGCCAATGACCTCATGGCCATGGGCATCGTCCGTGCGACTCGGGCCAACGGGCTGCAAGTTCCCATCGATCTCTCAGTGATCGGCCTAGACAATATCTGGCTGGTGGCTGACATGGAACCTCCATTGACGACGGTCGCTCTGCCACGCTATGAGATTGACAGAACCGCCATGGAGATGCTGTTTGAATTGATGGCGCGCGAGGTCGGCGCGCGGGAAAGCGTGTTGCGCAAACAGGTGGAGACCCACTTGGTCGTTCGCCAATCCACAACCCTGCCACTTCTGGATATCGCCACCTAGTTTCTGTATTTTAGGAGAGAGTACCTTTTTCTATGTCAATCCCACCACTAGCCGGTCTGGCAACCTATGAGCGGGCCGCCCAGCCGGGCTACAGTGTTGAGAAGAACGTCAAACTGTTTCTGCGCTATGCGTGGATCGAAAAGCAGCTCATGGAGACCGGGCTCTACTGGCTGGCCTCCACGCCCGAATGGGAGGTCAAGGAGGCGCTCGGTCTGCGCCTCAGTCTCGATGCCGACAATGCCGGAACCATTCGCCGCGCGTCGGCGAAATGCGCAACCCGGTCCCGCGCATGGACGTGAGTCCGGACCCGGCCATCGATCGCCTCTTCGACGAACTGTGGACGGCCACCGATACGCTGGAGAAGATCGTCGGCCTCTACGGCGTCATCCGTCCTGCGCTTCTGGCCGCGTATCAGACGCACTACGACGAGATCAACCCGACCTTCGATCATCCCACCTGGCGCATGATCAAGCACATCTTGGTTGATCAAAATGACATCATGGCCTGGGGCGATGCAGCTGTTAATGCCGTAGTCGTCACGCCTGAGGACGAGGCGCGTGCTGAAGCCTGGCGTCGCCATCTTGAGGCCTATCTGCTGGCCGCCGGCGGCATCACAGGTGAGTTGGAGCAGCCGTCAGAACTGCCTGAGTCTCGTAGCGACGGCGCTTTCGAGCCCGACTTCTTTCCTCAGCGTGATGACTGTTTTACCATGAAGTGGAATTTCGTCAACCCCCAGCGCCAGGTCTCACTCAATGATGATGTCCCGCTGGATGAGCGCATCATTGCACTCATGTGCCGCCGCATCGTCGAGATGGATGTGCCCGAGTACATGACGCGCATCATTGCCCTGGCCGAGCACGAACCGTGGGAATACTACATCGCCATGACGCGCCAGCTCTGGGATGAAGTGCGCCACGCCATGCTGGGCGAGATCTACTTCAAGAGCCGGGGCGTCGACCGGAGGCGGCTGATTGCCAGTCATCCGGGCATGTCCATCCGCCTGAGCAAACTGGATGTCAAAGATGCCCATAATGTGCTCTACGCCATCGAGCAGAATCTGATGCCTGCCGCCACGGGCAAGAAGCTGGAATATCAAATCAGCGTCAATGCCGACGACGCGCTGGCCGCGGCCATCCAGGATTACGACTGGGCGGACGAGGTGTTGCATGTCCACACCGGTCGCCAGTGGCTGTTGCCCAAGCTTGACTCCGCTCAGCAGGATGCTGTCGCCCATGGCTGTGAGCTGCGCGCGAGCACTGTCCATGTCCTTGACGAATATGAGCAATATGGTGAGCAGACGAATTGGTGGCCTGACTTTGTGCAGGAAGTTCTTGGTCACGAGACGGCCGTATCCGAGTTCGATCTGACGCGAACCTAAACTGAAGGCACGGCGAGAACACGATTTTTGCAGGACACGCTGGTTAGCAGGTAGGCCGGAATGGCATCCCGGCTAGCAAGGCAAGGCACTGCTCCGCCAGGCGGAATGCCATTCCGCCCTACAAAACTCGTGTTCTCATCTGGTCTTCAGTGTAGGTCGATTCCAAGAGATTCGTTGCTGCGACGAACAAAAAACGAAGGCGAAAAATGACTCCAAAAGAACGAATGCGACTAGCATTGACCCACCAGCCGGTGGATCGAATCCCCACCCAGATCAACTACACCAGTGACATGGGGCAGGCCATGGCAGCGCATTTCGATGTCACGATGGCCGAACTGCCTGACTTCCTGGGCAATCACATGGTGCGCGTCGACCTCAGCTTTGAGCCGCGCCACAGCGAAGACGGCAAGCTAAAATATGATTGGTGGGGTGTCGGCTTTGACACCGAGGAAGAGGGGTACTTCACTGCTGAAAACCCCATGGCCGACAGTACCGATTTGGCCAACTTCCCTTGGCCAGATCCCAATGATCCTGAACTGCTGCGCGAAGCTGAAGCCACCATTGCCGCCGACGGTGGTCGCCATTTCATTACACCCAACTTCGGCTGGGCGCTTTTCGAACGGGCATGGTCTTTACGTGGTCTGGACATCTTCATGATGGATATGGCTCTCGATCCTGATTTCAGTGAGGAGCTTCTGGAGCGCATCACCGAGATCCAATTGACCCTGATCAAGCGCTACATCGATCTGGGCGTAGACGGCGGCTACTTCGGCGACGACTACGGCGCGCAGAAGAACATGATGTTCTCGCCCAAAATGTGGCGTCAATTGATCAAGCCCCGTCTGGCCCGCCTCTTCGAGCCCTTCAGAGAAAAAGGGTTGCCCATTCTCATGCATTCCGACGGGCAGATCCAGGAAATCCTACCTGATCTGGTTGAGATCGGCCTGACGACGCTCAACCCGGTTCAGCCCGAAGTCCTCGATCACCAGTGGCTCTACGAAAACTTCAACGGGCGTCTCGCTTTCTACGGCGGCGTCTCGACCCAGACGGTCCTGCCCTACGGCTCGCCGGACGAGGTTCGTAAAGCCGTCTCTGGCTGTCGCAACACTCTTGCGCCCGACGGGACTGGCTTGCTCATCGCCCCATCCCACCGTATGATGGCGGATATCCCCATGGCGAATGTCGAAGCGATGTTGGCGGAGTTCGCGGAATAGACGAGCGCTTGAGTGAACCGGTGATGTAGGGATTCGCCACAGATTCACACAGATGAAAAAAGGATAGGACACGGATGACTCTACTGCAAGAACAACGATTCAGCCACAGCGGGACGCAGATAAACAGATGTGGGCAGAGCTTTTCCTCTGTGGACTCTGTGCCTTCTCCGTGCCTCTGTGGTGAACCGGACCTTTTTGCAATAGAGTCACGGATAGAACAGGAAATTGCCTGGCAATCCCAGAAATATCTGTGAAAATCTGTTCTTTATCTGTGTCAATCTGTGACAAAATCACCCGCACTTGAACCAGAACCATCCTGGAGTCCAAGGACATGAATATCGAAGAACGCAAAGAGATGGTGGCCGCGGCGTTTGAACAACGTTTTGGCGACCGTCCCACCCTCTGGACACACGCCCCTGGCCGTGTCGATCTCATGGGTAGTCACACCGACTACAACATGGGCCATGTCATGACCATGTCGGTCGACCGTGATACCTGGATCGCCGCATCGCCGCGCGATGACGGGCAAGTCGCCATCTACTCGCTCAATGCAGAGGGAGGGGCCACGTTTGACTTGACTGACATTCAACATGACAAGGAAGCGCCCTGGACGGACTACGTGCGCGGCGTTGCTCTGGCCATGCAGGAATCTGGCTATGAGCTTTCCGGCTTCAACGGCCTAATTCACAGCACCGTTCCCTTCAGCAGCGGACTCAGCTCGTCGGCTGCATTGGAGATGGCGACCGGCTGTATGTTCAAATTGATCGGTGGTTTCGACATTGATCCGGTTGAGATGGCGTTGCTGGGGCAGAAGGCAGAGAACCAATTCGTTGGCGTCAATTCAGGCATCCTGGACCAGTACAGTTCGACCATGGGCGAGGCCGGATCGTCGTTGCTGTTGGATTGTCGTTACCTGCGCAGCCGACCGGTCCATATTGATCCCAACTGGCTGGTTGTCATCTGTGATACGCATGCCGAGCGCAATCTGACCGGCTCCGAGTATTCGGATCGGCGTGCGCAATGCGAAGCCGGCGTTGCCATTCTGGCCGAGTCCGATTCCACTATCAAGGCGTTGCGCGATGTCTCGTTGGCGCAACTGGCCGAACATCAACATCTGTTGTCTGAGGTCGTGGAAAAACGCTGCCGCTTCATCATTGAAGAAGACCAGCGGGTGTTGGATCTGGCCGAAGCCCTGACTGCTGGAGATGCCGATCGGCTGTCTGAGCTGATGGCCGCCTCCTACGCTGGTGCACGTGATCTCTACGAAATCGGCGTGCCGGCCATGGAATCGATGATGAACGCCATGGTTAGCGGACCCGGCGTGATCGGCGCCCGCCAGGCCGGGGCCGGATTCGGCGGCTGCATGGTCGCCGTGGTCAATCGTGATCAAGTTGACGCGTTTTCAAATCACGTGCGTCACACCTACGAAGCTGAAACCGGCATTCAACCCCACGTTTTCGCCGTTGAGGCCGCGCCCGGCGCCAGCGTGCTGTAGGAAGCGCCGCACCTGGCCGCGATCTATTGGCCATCGCTCAATATCGTGGTGACAGGTCTCAGACCTGTCACTACCCTATAACCATTTCCTAACTCCGCTGAATGACCGGATCATCGTAACGCTCGCTCCCCGTTCATGCGAAACGCCTTTCAGATTTGGGTGTACCTATTCTTCTTTAGCCACGTTGAGCAAGCTACGGATCAGAGGTACAATAGTCCCATATTCAACCTCATCGAAAGGCTTCGAATATGGACAACCCTCAGACACAGTCTCGCACTGAACCACCCGAAACCATCGAATGGTTGCTCGATCATTCCATGCTGCACCGCGGCGCGCAGATTGCCGCTGAATTTTCCGGCAGCGGCGTGCAATGGCAGCGGCCCTACGCGTCTGAACAGCCGCGTGCTGCGGCTGCCATGGCCTCTGCCTGGCTGACGGTCTATCCGTCGTCCATCATCACGCTGCCGGGCGAGTCGGTGCTGTCAACGCTGGGCGACGAATCGCTCTGGCGCACGCTGGCTGAGGTCGGTATTGATGGCATGCACACAGGGCCAATGAAACGGTCCGGCGCCATCAGCGGGCAGACGTTTACACCGACCATCGACGGCTATTTTGATCGCATAATGTTGGAGATCGATCCGGATTTCGGTACGCTGGACGAGTACCTGCGTATGAGTGACAACGCGCACAAAAACGGCGCTGTTCTGATCGGCGATATTGTGCCCGGACACACGGGCAAGGGAGCCGATTTCCGACTGGCCGAACGTGGCTATGCCGACTATCCAGGCATCTACCACATGGTCGAGATTGATGAGGCGGATTGGGTATTGCTGCCTCCCGTGGCCGGCGGCCATGACTCGGTGAATCTGCCGGCGGATGTGGTCGATGTGTTGCACGAGAAAGGCTACATCGTCGGCCAACTCTCAAGGGTCATCTTCTATGAGCCGGGCGTCAAGGAGACCAACTGGAGTGCGACCGACGTGGTGACCGGCGTGGACGGCATGGAACGCCGCTGGGTCTATCTCCACTACTTTAAGGAGGGTCAGCCGTCGCTCAATTGGCTCGATCCATCGTTTGCCGCTCAGCGGCTGGTGATAGGCGACGCGTTGCACTCGTTGACCACGCTGGGCGAGGGTATGCTGCGCCTTGACGCCAATGGCTTCCTGGGCGTTGAGCCACGGGCCGGCGGACCGGCCTGGTCGGAAGGGCACCCGCTGTCGATCAACGGCAATCAACTCATCGCCGGCATGGTGCGCAAGGCCGGCGGTTTTACCTTCCAAGAATTGAACCTGACCGTCGATGACATTGCGGCCATGTCTCAGGGCGGGGCCGATATCTCCTACGATTTCATCACGCGGCCTGCCTACCAACATGCGCTGGTCACCGGCGACACCGAGTTTCTGCGCCTCATGCTGCGCACCACGCATGAGTTCCGCATCGATCCAGCGTCGCTGATCCACGCGCTTCAAAACCACGACGAGTTGACTTTAGAACTGGTGCATTTCTGGACGCTGCACAAGGATCAACGCTATCGTTTCCAGGGTCAGGAGATGGCCGGCAGCGAGGTGCGAGACCGGGTGCGAACCGCCATGTATGCCGATCTGACCGGCGAGCATCGTCCCTACAATCAGCGCTTCACCACCAACGGCATCGCCAGCACCACGATCAGCGTGATTGCGGCCGCGCTGGGCTACGATGACTTGTCTGACCTCACAGATGAACAGGTCGAGTGCATCAAGCAGGCGCACCTACTCCTAGTCATGTACAATGCCCTTCAGCCCGGCGTCTTTGCCCTCTCCGGCTGGGACCTGGTCGGTGCGCTGCCGTTGCCTCTGGAACGTGTCAAGCACCTAACTGGTGACGGCGACACGCGCTGGATCAATCGCGGCGGCTACGATCTGATGGGTATCGTGCCGGATGCCGAAGCCGCGCCGTTGGGATTGCCCAAAGCGGCGGCGCTCTATGGATCGATCCCCGACCAACTCCGTGATCCAGCCTCATTTGCCTCGCAATTGCAGCGCCTGCTGACTGTGCGCAAGCAGTATCAACTCTATTCTGCCCGTCAAATCGATCTGCCGGACGTGGCGAGTCCGGGGCTGCTGGTTATGGTCCACGAACTGCCCGATGATCTTGGCCTTCAGGCGACGGTCCTGAATTTCGGGGAGGAGCCGGTTGAAGAAGAGATTGTCTTGGCGGCTGCTAGGTCGGGACAAGTCATTGACATGCTCGCTGAGGAAGCATGCGGCACTGTCGATGGGCATGGAAGATTGACGATCATATTGGATGGGCGAGAGGGAAAATCGCTGCTCTTGCCGACGTAGATTGGAATGGCAATTCTAACAACACATCTCAAGAAAGGAATCTGCTCCATGAATATCTCGATTCTCTCCTATTCCTTCCGCGGATTGCTCAACGCCGGCAAGATGGATGTCTTTGGCTATTTGGAGTCATCCAAGTATCGCTACAACCTGGACGCGGTCGATATTTGGAGCGGCTTCTTTCCCTCCACTGATGAGGGTTTTCTGCTCAAACTTCGCGATGGCCTGGATGAGCGCAACCTGGCGCTGGCCGATCTCTGTGTAGACGGCGCGCACATTTGGGAGCCGGAAGCCGATGCCCGAGCGGCCAACCACGCCAGGGCCCTGGATTACTTGGCAGCCGCTCCGGTTCTCGGCGCCAAGTTCGTGCGCATTGATGCAGGCGGCCGTGAAGAGACCTGGAGCGATGAGGCCTTCGAGCATATCGTGACTCGGTACAAGGAGTATGCCCAGATAGCCTACGACAACGGTTTTAAGGTCGGCATTGAGAATCACTGGGGGCCGGAGCGGGCGTGGGAAAACCTGAAGCGTGTCTATGAAGCTGTAGACCACCCGGGTTTTGGCGTCTCCTGCCATCTGGGCGGCTGGAGTGGCACGCCCGAAGAGGTGGACGAGGCTGATCGGTTGGTCGCTCCCTGGGTCTCCCATACCCACATCGCCTGGAACATCTGCGAAGGCCCACTCTTTGAGAAACTCAAGACCCTCTGGGATGTCGGCTACAGCGGCTACTATAGCGTTGAACATCACAGCGCCGAGCATGAATATAGCAACGTCGCCATCCAGTTGGCTCAGGTGCAAAATGTCCTGGAGCGGCTGCGCTTGGGTGAGTGAGGTTTTCTGGTTGGGTGACAGTCACTGGCAGCGTGCACTACCGTTGACGAAAAGCCATTTCGCCAGTGACTGTCACCCAACGTAGCAGCCCTATCATCCATTTCTGAAAGGACATCAAATGATCGAGCAGCTTGTGAACCGTATGGGCGAAGCCGTGGCAGATTTCTTGGCGTCACTGACGCCGGACCAGAAGACCAAGGCCATCTGCGACCTGGGGGACGATGAAAAGCGCACGTTTTGGCACTACACGCCGATTTTGCGCGACGGGCTGCCTCTCACGGAGATGGACTATGGCAGCAAAAAGCGGCTCTCAAGCTGGTGGCCACTGGGCTGAGCCGTGCAGGCTATGTCACAGCGTCGACCATCATGGGGCTGGAGACGACGCTTGATGCCATCGAAGGCTGGCGGTTCCCGCCGCCCGGCCGGGATTCTCGTCGCTTCTACGTTCGTATCTTTGGCATCCCCGATGCAAAGAAGCCGTGGGGGTGGAGTTTTGAAGGTCACCATATCTCGCTCAACTATACGATTGTCGATGGACGCATCGTTGCGCCGACGCCCACCTTCTTTGGGGCCAACCCGGCCGAAGCGCCGTTGGGCGATGTCTATACGTTGCGGCCGCTTCAGGGAATCGAGGATCTGGCGCGTGAGTTGGTGCATGCCCTGGATGAGGGGCAGCGTGCTACGGCCATCGCCCATCCTTCCGCTCCAGCCGACATCCTGACAGCGAATCGACCCCATGTCGCAGGCGAAGTCCTAGCCGATGCTCTCGGCGCCGGCGGGCACGGTGTAGGCGACGGGCTTGCGGCGAGCTTGCTCAGCAGCGCTCAAGCTGAAATCCTGACGGCCCTCATTGGCGAGTACATTCACCGCATGCCCGATGACCTGGCTGAAATCGAGATGCGTAAAGTGGAGACACGGGGAATCGACGACCTGAGCTTTGTCTGGGCAGGCGGCGTTGAGCGCCGCCAACCTCACTACTATCGAATTCTCGGAGCGCATTTTCTGGTCGAGTATGACAATACGCAGAACGACGCCAACCATATCCACTCAGTCTGGCATGCTCCGGGCAACGATTTCGGGGCCGATATTTTGGCCAAACACTATGCGCATAGTCACTGAGGAATCTGAAAAATCAACAGAACCTGGAAACGCCTGAGTTTGTCGAAGCCGTGGTTCAACTGACGTCTTGTTCTGCCGAGTGTGTTACTATTGTTGATCTGCGCAGCGAATGGCGCTGCGACGGTATCAAACAATCCCCTGCTGATGTGCAGGGGCTATCATTCGGTGATCGATGGCATCAACAACAATTTCCAGGGTAAGAACTAGCCTGACATGGCAGGTTGCCGTGTTGGCCGGCCCTCTGATCTTACAGAACCTGTCCCACACCTTGCTTGGTGTTGTGGACACTTTTTTTGTTTCCCGTTTGGGAACCGAGGCGCTGGCGGCTGTCGGCCTTGCCAGTGTCATGTTTTTTGCTGTGCTCATGCTCTTTCGGGGCACGGCTAACAGTGCTGTGGTCTTTGTGGGCCGGGCTTTTGGCGAACAGGACAATCCCAAGATCGGCGCTGCTGTTTGGCGTAATTTGAACCTAATTGCCTGGCTCTCGCTGGCGGTCTTTGCATTGCCCTGGATCTTCGCTCAACTCATGGCCCTGGCCGCACCCAGCGACAGTGAAATGGTGCGCGTTCTCGGCACCGAATACCTTCAAATCCGTGCCTTCGAGATCCCGTTTATCATGTTTAGCGCGGTGGTCTGGGGGTTCCTGGTCGGGCGCGGTGATTCGCGTACGCCGATGATCTTGGCCTGGGTTACAGTGGGGCTCAACATCTTTCTGGATTGGGTGCTGGTGCTGGGGAATCTCGGAATGCCTGCATTGGGCGTGCCGGGCGCTGCCTACGCTACGTTGATGGCGAATGGCGTCAATGCTTTGCTCAGCGCGGCAATTCTCTGGAACGGGTCAAACCGCCGGATTTTTGCGACGGGGAAGGCAAGTTTCTCGCTCTGGCCGGATCTTCGCAAAGCCCTGGAAGTCGGTCTGCCGATGGGGCTGGGTGACTTTATCGAGATTGCCTCGTTCTCGGCTTTCTTTGCGCTCATCGCTCGCCTGGGCACGGACATTCTGGCTGCAAACCAGATCGCACTGCAATACCTGGGCATCTCGTTTACGGTGGGCGTGGCAGTGGGCATGGCCGCTTCCAGCCTCGTCTCTCGCTATCTCGGGGCCAAGCAGCCGGATGTTGCCGAGAAGGTCGCCTATCGCGCCACCGGCCTCGCCATGCTCGGGATGGGCCTGATCGGCCTCACCTATTTGATCGCACCCGACCTTCTGATGGGTGTCTTCACGGATGAGCCATCCGTCATCGAGGCCGGTGTCACCATCTTGACGTTGGTTGCCATCTATCAGGTCATTGACGCCGTTGGCGTGGTGTTGGCCAATGCACTGAACGGCGCTGGCGACACCCGCTTCACCATGTTTGCCGCGTATGATCATGGCGTGGGGACTTTTCATACCCCTGGTCTGGGTGATGATCTATCCTCTGGGTTTTGGAATCGGGGGCGCGTGGACGGCCGCCTTCACCTATCTTGGCCTGTTGGCTGCGGTCTACTTTGTGCGCTTCCGCTCCGGCCGTTGGAAGACAATCGAAATCGGATAGCGGGTTGCCGGAATGCAATGGTGAGTCTATTTTCCTTCCGTTGATCAACAGATGACTCTGCTGATAAAACGTAAATTAGCCACAGATAAGAACCCTGATTTTCACAGATAGCCTACGGATATCCAGAGCAATTTCAGTAATATCTGTGTCCCATCCTTTTCCATCTGTGTGAATCTGTGGCGAAAAAGGCTTTTTGCAGTGGACTCACAGATAGATTGGCAAATAGGCTACAAAATCGTCTTCAAAGTTTCCAAGCTGATATTCGCCCCGCAGAGTACAATGGCGATTCGCTGCCCGCTCAGCTGATCGGCAACCTTCAGAAGCGCCGCAATCGGTACGGCAGCCGACCCTTCGATGAGCATGTGCTGTGCGCCCATGAAGTCGCGCAGACTGGCGGCGATCTCATCCTCGCGGACGGAGATATAGCGGTCCACATTGTCTCGACAGAGTGGAAAAGTGATGGAGCCGGCTTCGACACCGCCGGCCGTGCCGTCAGACAGTGTCGGCAGCGAGGGCAGATCGAGTAGCTCGCCTGCTTCCACAGACTGCGCCATCACCTGCGAGTTTTTGGGCGAGCAGCCAAAGACCTGAACAGTCGGTTTCACTGCCTTCAGATAGGAGGCGATCCCTCCAATCAGTCCCCCGCCGCCCACGGCGACGAATACGGCGTCCAGATCGGGCAATTGCTCCAGGAGTTCTTTGGCGATCGTGCCCTGCCCGGCGACCACGTTGGGGTCGTTATAGGGCGGCACATAGGTCATGCCATTGGCGTCGGCAAAGGCGCGGGCGTGGCCCTCAGTCTCGACACTGTCCTGGCCAAATGTCCGGATTTCGGCCCCGAGTCGACGAATGGCGGCAAGTTTTGTCTCCAGGGCTGTCTCCGGTACAAAGACGATTCCGCTGGCCCCGACTTGCTGCATGGCAAATGCGCAGGCTGCGCCATGATTGCCGGTCGATGCGGTCACGATCCCCTTCGCTCGTTCCGCCAGATCCAACGATAGAATTTTGCTCAGGGCCCCGCGCGCCTTGAAGGAGCCGGTGTGCTGCAAGTTCTCACACTTAAGGTAGACATCGGCCTCAGTACGCTGACTGTAATAAGGTGACGGTTCGAGGACAGTTTTTCGAATATAGGGCGAAATCCGTTCCATCGCCTCGTCGACATATCGGGCTGGATCCATAGACATCAGCTGTTCCATTTCAAGAGACTGTAGAGCGCCAGAGGCAAAACCCTCACTTGGCCACTCGGCTGGTGACGCAAATTCCAGGGGCCGACCCTATTCTACGTGATCCGGCTGATTGGGAACAGACAGCCTCTGGCTAAGACTATGTCCATGAAGTAGAATCCCGAGTGTCTGTCGATGCCTTGAGGGTCTGATTCCTCAAAAGCCAACGCAGTCAAGATCTGTGAACATTTGCACTATGTTGACAATGGCGTTTTGTGGTGTATGCTGTCCTCACCTTCGACGAAGAAGATCTGGATAGTAGTTAGAACCTAAGCGGATTATTCCTCCCTGTTCCCCGCTGAGCTTCAAACTCCAGACCCCTCCGTTGGTCCGTCCGCTGGTCATCGTTCATCAGGGCCGCCTGTAGGAATCGATGACACAATCTGATCTGCAACGAAAATCATTGATCCAGGGCATCACTGCGCCAAGCGTGTGATGCCCTGGATGCTGCTGCATTACGTTCGGCCCTGCATGGTAGCCGCCGAAAAGAGTGCGACGCGCAGTCTGACTGTCGGATTGCACATGGTCACAAAGCAAACAGAGTTGTTAGTGAAACAGAAAAGGATGCAGATGTCCGGAATCAGAGCTCGAATTCTATTGTTGGCTGGCTTTGCCATTGTCCTTACGACCCTGGTCTTCCAGGGACAATACTTCCAGGCGGAGCCGGTCTTTGCGGCCCCTGATAACCCCGGGTATCTGGCCGCGGCAAATAGTAAATATCCGGGAATCAGCGGCACCCAACTCGACTCATGCACTTTGTGCCATACCGCGATTCCAAACCTCAATCCATACGGAACAGCCTTTGCGAATATTCCTACGCATGGGGCGAACCCGAATCAAGCATTTGTTGACATCGAGTTGTTGGATTCGGACAACGATGGCTTCGACAATATCACAGAGATCAATGCGCTTACTTTCCCAGGCGACCCGAACAGCAAGCCGCCCGTAGCCGAGACTGCGATCATTGTTGAGAAGCAGACGACGCCCAACAACGATCCGGAAACATTCACTTTCACTGGCGGCATCAACGCAAACCTGAGCGATGGTCAGATGGCCAAGGAAGTCGTGACGCCGGGACAGTACAGCGTGGTGGAGACTGTGCCCATCAGTTGGACGCTCTCCAGCATCGTGTGTGACGATGGCAACAGCACGGGAGATACCGGCACGGCGACGGCGACCTTCAACGTCGTAGAAGGCCAGACCGTCAAATGCGTCTTCAACAACACAAACAACAATGCACCACCGGAGTCGACGATCGTCATCAAGAAACAGACGATTCCTGACGGCGATACGACACCCTTTGCCTTCACGGGCGCATTCGACCAAAGCCTGACTGACGGGCAGATGGCCACAACTGGCGTTTCCGCGGGGCAACACAGCGCAACAGAGACGATACCTTCAGGCTGGACGCTTTCGCATATCGGATGTGTCGACAGCAACAATTCTGGAGACATCGGTACAGCCACCGCTAACTTCAACGTGTCGTCGGGTGATACAGCGACCTGTATCTTTACCAACACGAACCACGAGGCTGTGATCAAAGATCTGGACACGACCCTTGGCATTAGCGGCACAGTGACCACCGACATCGCCGCCACCAAGGATGAAGGCAACGGCGTCGCCGTCCAAACCGACGGCAAAATTGTCGTGGCGGGCACTGTCGCTGACAATGGGGTCAACGATGACGACTTTGCGGTGGCACGCTATTCCACGACCGGCGTGCTGGACACAAGTTTCGGCGCCGGCGGCAAAGTCACCACTAACATCAGCACGACCATCAGCGGCGGCAGCACCGACAACGGCAACGGCGTCGCCATCCAGACGGACGGCAAGATCGTCGTAGCAGGACGCAGTGACAGCCTCTTCGCACTGGTGCGCTACAACACCGACGGCACGCCCGACACAGGCTTCGGCGCCGGTGGCATCGTGACCGCCGACTTCTCTAGCCTCGGCTCCAGCTACAAGGCATCCTCCGGCAACGCAGTCGCCATCCAGCCGGATGGCAAGATCGTCGTGGTCGGCTCCGTGCAGAATGGCAGCCAATACGAAGATTTCGGCGTGATGCGCTTCAACACGGATGGCACGCTAGATACCAGCTTCGGGACCGGCGGCAAGATGACCACGTCCGTCAGGGTTCAGGAACCGGATCGGGCGTTTGCTGTCGCTATCCAGACCGACGGCAAGATCATCGTGGTGGGCGAGACCAAGAGCGGGCAATTCGCGATGGTGCGCTACGACAGCAGCGGCGCGCTGGACACGAGCTTTGGAACCGAATCCCCTACAGACGGCCGGGTCTTTGCTGACCCCAAGGTGACCACCGGACGCTCTGTTGCTCTCCAAGATGATGACAGAATCGTTGTGGCTGGATCTATTTACATTACCGACTTCAACGGTGACAACTGCATTCTATCCATGAAAAAGCAGTGCAGTTTCAAGGACTTCTGGGTAGCACGTTACAGTAGCACCGGCACACCGGATGCAGGTTTCGGAGCAAGTGGTTCTGTAAGTACCAACATCAGCAGCCCCGGCAACGACGATGAAGCGACCGCGGTCGCAATTCAGGAGGACGGCAAGATCGTTGCTGCGGGGATCTCCGATGTCACGTTCTATTCCTTCCCCAACAATGGGCAAGACATATCCGGTTCAAAAACCTATGACTTCGCATTGGTACGCTACGATGAGGATGGCTCACTAGACACCGGCTTCGGCTCCGGCGGCAAAGTGACCACCGATTTCCCTGCCGGCAGCGTACAGGTGCATGCGGCGGCTGTGCAGGCCGGTGACACGGACGACGAGGCGCACGCCGTGGCCATCCAGGAAGATGGAGCGATCGTGGCCGCTGGGGTCAGTGAGGACGATTTTGCATTGGCGCGCTATGTCAGTGTGCCGGACTTGTCCGGCGCCTTTCAAAATCCGCAGAACTGTGCGGGGTGCCATCCTCGACAGTTTGATGAATGGCAGGGCAACATGATGGCCTACGGAGCCATCAGTCCCCAGTTTGGCGCCTTGGAAGCGCTAGGCAATAAATTGACCAATGGCTCCCTGGCCAAGAATCATGGGGCGCCGGCGGGCACAGACCTTTTCTGCCAGCGCTGCCATAACCCCATCGACGTAGCCCTGGACAATATCCCCACCTATGAAGATAGCCAGGGGATGATTCTGAGCCACTTCGCTAGCGATATCGGCAAGCAGGGCCTGTCGTGCGATTTCTGCCACCAGATAACCGGACCTGACACGACACGATCGCTGGTCGGCGATCTGGGTGACGGCATCGGCAACAACGCTCTCACACTCGATCCCGGTTCAGGTGTTAAGTACGGACCGATTTCAGACCCCCAAGCCAATGGCTTCCATACCTCCAGCAACAGCGACTACCTGAGTAGCTCCGAGTTCTGCGGCAGTTGTCACGATGTGCGGCCCCGCGCCGACGATGTCCTGGTTGCCGGCGAGAACTTCCAGCGCCTGGAGAATCTGTTCAGTGAATGGCAGAAGGGCCCGTACGGCCCGCAGCAGAATGCGGACGATGACGTGGTGAGCTGTCAGGACTGCCACATGAGTGCCTTCCCCACCCAGCCGCCGGGCACCTACATTGAGAACGAAACCGCCGCATCCGGCGGGCCGACGCGAACCGTCTCCACCCACTACTTCACGGGTGTGGACATCGCCTTCCTTCCCGGCTTCCCCGGTCAGGATGACGCATCGAAGGACGCCCATGGTCTGACCAAGGGCCAAATGCAGCGACGCGACGAACTACTGCAAGCCGCAGCCACGATCAACCTTTCCGCGCCTTCCACGGTAAGCGGCGGTGCGACACTGCCGATTACCGTCGATATCGAAAACATCGGCGCGGGACACAACATCCCGTCTGGCTTCTCTCAGGAGCGGCAGATGTGGGTTGAGTTGATCGTGAAGGATGCCAACGGGACCACGATCTACGAGTCGGGTACCCTGGTGGACAGCGCCCATCCGGAAACAGGAGAAAATGCGCCTGACGGCAAGCTGAATGACGAGGACCTGCAAAACCTGATCGTCGTTCTCGATCCGCAAACAGGCGAGGCGACGACTCTGGAGCACGGGCCCGACTATGATGAACGCCACGCCACGCCGCCCATCAACAGAGGGTTAGCCTATTTCGGCAATGAGTTCCTGCGGATCACCAATCCCAACACGCCACAGCAGACGGAAGAAGAGGTGTTCGTCCCCTTCTTGGCCAACCACATGGACAACTCTCATTCCATCCCCCCAAAGGAGACTGAGAGCGTTCTGTACGATGTGGTCATCCCGGCAGGCAGTCCCGGCCCGGTGACAGTTACCGCGCCTGCGGTTCCGCCCCTTCCCGCCGCGCTTCATGCGCCTCTTGGCCCAGTCCTCTCCGGGTGTTGTGACCGAGGAGATGGTAGACAAGAACCTGATCGTGGACATGGCCGTGGCAACCCCTGCCTCGGTGACGGTTGGAGGCTCCGCCAATAGCACGACGACGGCGCTGACGTCTTCGATCAATCCATCTACGCCAGGCCAGCAGGTCGTGTTCACAGCCAAGGTTAGCGCCGGGGCCGGCACACCGACAGGGACCGTTACCTTCTTGGAGGGATCGACCACGTTGGGCAGCGGTACGCTCAGCAATGGGGAGACAACATTCTCCAAGAGCAACCTATCCGTGGGTGATCACTCCATCACGGCACGGTATGAAGGGGCTGCCGGCTTTGACGGCAGTACGTCAAACGTAGTCACACAGACGATCAAACAGGCGAGCGATTCGGAACAGAAAATCTACTTGCCCGCGGTTGTTCAGCCGTAGAAGTCCAGTACCTCATGGGATTCTTGTCTATGCTGACAGTTCCACTGTAATCGTGGCTTCTGCGCCACAATCAGTCCGGGTGCTGTTGACAGTTCAGAACGCCGGGATATTGGAGATAAACAAAATAGTTAGGTTATCGTCGGGGTAAAAGACAGGCGGCTTAACCGCATCTTTCGGACTGGAATGGTCGCCCCGTTTGTCTCGTGCCCGCCGTGAACCATTACCTGTCGTGAACCATTACCTGTCGTGAACCATTACCTGTCGTGAACCATTACCTGTCGTGAACCATTACCTGTCGTGAACCATTACCTGCCGTGAACCATTACCCGGTTCTTTTGTAAACGTTCAAGAGCCGTGCCTGCCGGCCATATCTAGTCCGCACGACCACTAGCGCAACAACTTCTTGAGAAAAGAAAAGCGGTGTGGGTCAGCATACTTCGCCGACCCACACCGCCTTTATGATCCTGCAAGTTTCGTCTGTCAGGCTTCGCTCTACAACCCGCCCTTGCCGTCGGATTCGCCCTCAAGCTCTACATCCGGGAAGAGGAAGTGGAACATCTCCTGCACTATTTCAAGGTCTTTCTCGCTCAGTGAGTTGAAGTCGAAGTCCTCCAGCCCATGACCGCCGATGCCGTGGTGGAACGGGGGCATGCGCATGCCGCCATGCCCGTCACATCTAGGGATGGTTCTTATGGCCTTTGCCATGGAATTGACCGTGATGACGCTCATGGTCTTCAGGCGAATGTCCATGGAGACACCTATGCCCATCCTCCAGTTCTTCACCTTGAGGTGGGACAATCTGGCTCGGACCCCGCTGATAACGCTGACCGGGTGTGCGTTCTGGAGCCGACACATAGGCCACGCCCAAAAACGCCTTGGACTCATCTTCGGGGTGGACGTCCAACGTGACCGGCACATCCTTTGTCTCCAGAGAGCCTCTGCTGTAGACGGTCAAGGTGACCTCATCGCCAGGTGCATATGATCCGATCTGATCACCCAAGGCGGCGTCACCGGTCAGCTTCTCACCGTCGACGGCGACAATCACATCACCCTGCACCAGGCCCGCTCTGTCTGCCGGGCCCCCGTCGACCACACCCGTCACCATGGCCCCGTCCCGACCCATGCGCGCTTGGCGACGCTGAGGGTATGGCGTCCGGCAGGTCCCCCTTCTCTACATCGGCAGGGTCGGCCTCTTCGACCGCCATATCGTCTTGCTCGGTGGCTTCATTATCATCGCCATCCATATCCGTCTCGCTGCCCTCAGCCGAGCCTTCCTCTGTAGACTCGTTTTCGGCATCATCTTCATCTTGGTCGCCGAGCATCGGAGCGATCGCATAGGCGATGCCCAAGAAGGCTCTTTCCTCGTCATCCGGATGCGCGCCGAGCGTGATCGGCACCTCCATGGTCTCACTGGCTTCGGGATTGTGGATGCTCAGAACGATCTCGTCACCAGGGGCGAAAGCGCCGATCAATTCGGCAAGGTCGACATCGGCCGTCAGTTCTTCGCCGTCAACCGCTACGATCAGATCGCCGATGACCAGGCCCGCATCATCTGCCGGGCCGCCACTGACAACATCGGCAATCATCACACCACTTGCCAGAGGGTGTATCAGACGGCCTGGCAGCTGCTGGCGGATCAGTTTGCCGGATGGTTTTCATCCAGTCTTCGTCCGCTTCTCATCTGCATCGTATTCAGGCAAGATATCGCCCAAGCCCGGCATCGTTGGTACAGGCATATAGGCAACGCCCAGGAAGGCGCGTCCGTCATCATCAGGGTGCGCGCCAAGCGTGACAGGAACTTCCAGTTTTTCGTTGGATTCAACGTTGTGAACAGTCAGCGTGATTTCGTCGCCTGGGGCATAGCCACCGATCAGGTCGGCTAAATCAGCGCTTTCGCCCAGCGCTTCGCCATCAACCGCCACGATCAGATCGCCGGCCATCAGGCCTGCTTCGGCAGCGGGGCCATCTGAGACAACTTGAGAGATCAAAGCCCCACCCTGGCCAAAGGGCATCATGCCGTGCATCCTCGTTCGAGGGGACGTCGATTCTTCGCCCTCTTCGTCCGGACCGTCTACATCGTCGTCCTCTGTTATCGCGTCCTCTGGCATAGCGTCGGCTTCATCTGTGTCAGCCTCGTCGGATTCCGGATCCGCTTTGTCTACATCTAAATCTTCTGCGACATAGGGAACCACGCCGAGAAACGTTCGACCATTGCGTTGGCCAAGTACGGCCGACAGCTCAAGCGTGTCGTCGCCATGTAGTGCGGTGAGCACTACCTCATCGCCGGCTTCCAGAGCGCCGATGATCTTTGCGAAGCTCTCTGCATCGTCGACCGGCTCCTCATCGACCGCCAGCACGATATCACCACGAGAGAGTCCGGCTTCGTCAGCCGGGCTTTCCGGGAGGACAGAGACGATAAGGACGCCCGGCTCGTCATGCATCTCTGCTGCTTTTTCCAGCGCAGGAACCTGAGCAGACGCTGCGGAAACAGTCCCTCCCAGGCCGGCAGTCAACAAGAGCGCCAAGCCGATCACGGCCAATAGGTTATGTATTCGCATCTTGCTATGCTTGTCTGTGTTCATCTGTCTTCACCTCATGCAAATAAAATCAGTATAGAAATCGACTCATTGGATCGCAGCTCCGAATCCGGGTTCATTGATTCGGGCCGGCCTGTGGATATATCAACGGGGTGCTTACGCGCTCCTCAAGTGACCGCCATTGCCAGGATACCTGAAGAAGGTTAGGATTTGTTTGGGCCTAGATTAGAAGAACGTAACAATCAGCCAGAGCAAACGGTTCGGATCATGGACGCTCTTTTCACCAATGACACTACTGCAAAAAGCTTTTTTCGCCACAGATTTACACAGATGGAAAGAGGATAAGACACTGATTGGACCAGGATTACTCTGGAGCATCCGAGAACCATCTGTGTATATCAGGTTCCTATCTGTGGCCATCTGTGGCTAGTTTTCGTTTTTGCAGCGGAGTCACCAATAAGGCGCTTTGACAAAAGCCAGTACAGATCAAATCCATTATAGATCATCGAGGAGTGAATCCGAACATGTCCAAGACACTATCCCATGGGGATACTTTTCCGATCCCGGAGTTGACGACGTGGACGGAGCGCCTGTCGGCAAGTGCCTTGCAGCCATTGACCTATTGTCCTACATTTCCGGAGATCACCCAGCGCTATGAAGCGTGGTGGCGCCAGGAATTGACCGGACCGCCCATCTTCATGGCGTCGGCCAACAAGAATCCATCTCGATCCATTCGCCGGCGACTAACCCTGATCGATGATCCTGAAGCCTGGTATGCGGCCAAACTTGAAGATCTTCGCCAGCAACATTTCGTCGGCGATACCATTCCGACCATTCGGGCCGACTTTGGCGCAGTGCTCCAGGGCGGTCTCTACGGCGGTCTGCGCGAGAGCAGCGCTGACACGAGTTGGACCCATCCCTTCATCGACGATGAGTGGTCAAACATACCTGATCGGCGTTCGCCGGACCCCGAAAATGAGTGGTGGGTTCGCATGCAGACGTTGTTGAGCCGGGCTGCCCAGGACGCGGCCGGCAACTACGTCGTCTGTACACCCGATCTCGGCGGCACCGCCGACACGCTGATCACGCTGCGTGGTTCGACCAAGCTTGCCTACGACATGGTCGATCGACCAGAGACTATCCATGCAGCTGTTGACGAGATGTACTTTGGCTGGCGCAGCGCTTTCATCGAACTCTATCGTCAGACCGTCGATCTCGGCGCGCCCATGATTCACTTCTTCGGACTCTGGTCCAGCCGGCCGTATGCGCTCATGGCCTGCGATTTCAACGCCCTCATCGGCCCCAAACATTTCGAAGAGATGTTTCTGCCGGACATTGCCCGCCAGTCTGCCACAGCCGGACGGGCCTTTTTCCATCTGGATGGGCCGGGCGCGGCCAAGCACATCGACTCATTGTTGACTGTGCCGGGTCTGCAAGCCATCCAATTCACACCCGGCGCCGGCTATCCATCGGCTCTGGCCTGGGTAGAGATGTTCCAGAAGATTCAGGCCAGTGGTCGTTCGGTGCTGGCCATCTGTCCGGCGGATGAAGTGCTCAAACTCTGTGATGTTTTGGATCCGGCCGCGTTGGCAATCATGGTCGACGACGCGTTGCCACCCGCCGAATTGGATGAACTCTACAGCGCGTTCCGGCGTCGGTTCGCCTAGCCGTGCGTCAGACCAGCGCAGGGACAAGGCATTCTCCGCCAATCGGTTCAACTACAAACAGGGTCAAGTGCAATGGCTGCATCTCAACAACATAGCATCGTCGGAATGCCTTGTCTGCACAATGCCATTTCCACGGAGCGGACAGGGCCATTCCTGATCTGTCTCGGGAAGGGGTCGTTGCCCGCGCAGATGGTTCTCTTGGCATCGACATCGTGGTTACGGGGAATGCCCTGTCCCTACAGAGCTTGGCCTTGCCGACAGAGAGCCGCCCCGCCATTGGGTTTGCCGTATCCTTCCACCAGATTCGTATGCTCTTTTATTTGAAGAACTCGGCCGGATAGGGGCCGACCAGATCGGCATCGTCGCGGATGCCCATCGACAGTACGGCGTCGCCCGGATCGTAGTATATCCCGTGGGCACGCCCGATGACAATGCCGTCATATTCGGATCGCAGTACACCGTCACCTATCGGCCGTCCCCAGATATCCCGCGTTTCAGCCACCACATCGCCTGTGCGCAGTTCGTCGCCGGGCTGGACGGTGTGCAACACTACGCAGGGTTCGGTCACGCGTGGCGTGAGTCTGCGGCGCACGGCATAACCGGGATCAGCGACCGTAATTCCGCTGATCGGTTCGGCTGGACTATCGAGCATGCCGGCCCATCGCAACACATTTCGCGTCCCCGCCACCGACGCCGCCACCACTGCCGGGTCGGGCATGTGGCCGGTGCTCAACTCGACGGTGAAGGCGGGGATACGTCCGGCCAGCAATGCCGCGCCGGAGGTCGACCGGTGCAGCTTCTCGTCGATGTACTTCTCGACCGGAAACTCGTTGATCACCGTGTGGCCGTAGGCGTCGATCATCTCGCCCAGGCGCGTCGAGAGCGCTTCTGCATCGGCCTGCGCAGTTTTTGCATCGTCATCTTCGGGGTAGAGCACACGGTCGCGGAAGACAAACGAAATGGAACCGGTGGCCGCGTTGTGATAGTCGATGAGGAAGTCGGCCGATGCTTTCATCTCCTCAAATAGACGTGCATAGGCGATCTCCTGCGCTGAAGGCGGCGCCTTGTCCGGGTCCTGCGCTTGTGCCTCGCGCCCGTCCGGCCAGAGGCGATCGGGATTTTCGGGCACGTGGTAGGGTGTGTAGGCCATGGTGCGTAGGCCAACTGGGCAGAGTGCAGGCAACGCTACGATTGTGCCCTTCAACTGATCGACCAATGCCTGATCGATCAGCTGATACAGCACAGAAGGCCCGGCGTGTTCGGAACCGTGGATCCCGGCAGTGAGCCAGATGCACGGCCCCTCCTCGCGTCCTTGTGCAATAATGACCGGCAGGAATTCAGTCGTGTCTGTTGAGAATTTGAACGCGTTCCAGCGGCTATATTGGATGGTTCCAGGCTGAGCAACGGCAGTCCCAAGCGATAGTTGATTGGACAAGATTAGTGCTCCTTCGATTTTGGTGTGTGACCTCAACTGAGGTCACCGATATCTCTGCCGCAAGATGATAGAACCTGATCGACGATTTGATCGTGGTATTCAGGACGGTGAACCCCAAATATCGATGAACCTGCCGGAAAAACAAGAATTAGCCACAGGAAAGGACCTGATCTTCACAGATGGTTTACTCATGTCCAGAGTAATCCCAGTACTATCAGTATCTCATCCTTTTTCAATCTGTGTGAATCTGTGGCGAAAAAGGCCTATTGCCGCAGACTCATCGATGGTTGTGCTAGAGATCCATCTGCCAATGGTAAGCGTTTTCGACGCTGTTGACAAGCAATTGCCAAAATGCTACTGTTGAATCAACAGACCACAGTTCAGTTCCCTTCCTACTATCACGGACGTTCATCACCGGCCTTAATTTCAGGGGTTTTTCGCCGGTGTTTGAATGGTCCATCCACTGATGAAAGTAGAGGAATGATATGCTCACAGATGTTGACGTTCGTCAGGCTATTGAGTTTGAGAGCCCCGAGCACCCCGTTCTCAGCGTCACCCTAAATGTCGATCCCCACAGGCGGTCACCCGAAAAATACAAACTAGCCCTGCGCAGCCTGCTCGACAAAGCAGAGGGGGCATCACGGGCGGACAAAGAACGCATGCAGAACTATGTGGAGATGGGCTACAACTGGCAGGGTCGTGGTCTGATCATGTACAGTTGTGGGGCTGAGGATTTCTGGTGGTCTCAAAGCTTGATGGTTCCAGTCGAAGACTCGGTCTTTGTCAGTTTCCGCCCATATGTGCGCCAATTGGCCACGCTACTGGACACGTACGAACGGTACGGCGTAATCCAGGTCGATCAGGAAGGAGCCCGTCTCTACGTCTTTCACATGGGGGTTCTTGAAGCGGTCGAGGGTTATCTGGGCGAAGAGGTGAAGCTGCACAAATCGGGCGGCTGGTCATCGCAGGGGTATCAGCGCAGCGAAAAGGGAGTCGCCCGTCAGAACCTCCAGGAAGCTGCTGAGCTTGCCGAAGATTTCTATCGTCGGACAAATACGCGCCATCTGATTCTGGCCGGGACCGACAAGAATGTCGCCCGTTTCCAAGAGTTACTCAGCCATCGACTGAGCAATATGGTTGTCGGTCACTTCTCCGCTGACGCCAACGCCACAGCTTCGCAAATTCGAGACGAGGCCGTGGCCATTGCCCAGCAAGCGGAAGAGGAACGCTCAAGAGCCGTGGCTGATGCTCTTGTGACGACAGTTCACAAGAGCGGACCTGCCGTTTCCGGTCTGGCCGAAACATTGACCGCTGTCCAGAGCGGTCGGGCATCGCATGTTGTGGCCATTGACGGCTTCGTGCAACCGGCCTACCGCTATGTGGATAGCGGCTACATCGTCCTGAGTTTGGAAGATGCCAATGAAATGGGCAGCGGAAGAATTCAGGAATTGCCCGACGCGATCGACAGTATCATGCGTCGTGCCATTGGCCAAGGCATCGGCGTTACCATTCTGGATGAACATGAAGGGTTGGATGCGATCGGGAAGGTAGGAGCGCTGACGCGGTATTAATCGTACGCGATTCATCTATTGTTGAATGTTGGGAAGTCCGGTTCCTGCCAAGAGCCGGACTTCCTGGTTGAAATTCGGGTGGGCCGGGCCTCAAGTTCAGCCCACCCGAATCACCCAATCCCACTCCCCAATCTCGACTTCTCTCTATTCCCCACTCCATTTGCGTTGCATTAGAAAAACAGCGATTCGGAATCAACTCTACGCTTCCTGTCGTATAATAACTGTACAACTGAGTTGAAACCCAAGGGTTCTTCGACAAGGAGCAAAGAAACATAATGATGAGATTCGATAAATTTACAGAAAAGGCCCAGGAAGCAGCCATGCGGGCCTATGAAATATTGCAGCACTACAAGCATACCCAGGTCGACACTGAACATGTCTTCCTGGCATTGGTTCAGCAGCAGGACAGCGCCGTGCCGCAGATCCTGCAACAGCTGGACGCGCCGGCCGCCGCCATCGCAGAGAAGCTGCGGGCCGTACTCGAAAGCGCGCCACGTAGCACCGGCAATCCATATGGATCGACGCCGACGGCTCAGGTCTTTATTACGCCGCGGCTCAAACGTATCATGGATGTTGCCAACGAAGAAGCAAAGAATCTTGAGGACGAATACATCAGCACCGAGCACATCCTCCTGGCCATTGCCACTGAGCGCAACACGCCCAGCGCCAACATCCTGCGTGAAGCGAATGTGACCAAGGAACGCATTCTGTCGGCCATCGAAGAGGTCCGGGACGGCAAACGCGTCACGGAGCCCAATGCAGAGAGCAAATATCGCGTGCTTGCCAAATATGGCCGCGATCTGACCGAAATGGCCGCCGAAGGCAAACTCGATCCGGTCATCGGACGCGAAAGCGAGATCCTGCGTGTCATGCAGGTGCTCTGCCGACGCACCAAAAACAATCCGGTGCTCATCGGCGAGGCCGGCGTCGGCAAAACGGCCATCATAGAGGGCCTGGCTCAGAGCATCTACAATGACGACGTGCCCGAACCATTGATGGGCAAGAAGGTGATTTCGTTGGACCTGGGGGCGATGCTGGCCGGCACACGGTTCCGTGGCGAGTTTGAAGAGCGGCTCAAGGCCAGCATCGAAGAGGTGCAGCAGAGCGAAGGCGAGATCATCCTCTTCATCGATGAGCTTCACACCGTCGTCGGGGCCGGCAATGCAGCCGGTGCGATGGACGCCAGCAATATGCTCAAGCCTGCACTTGCCCGCGGCGAGTTGCAATGCATCGGCGCCACCACCCTGGATGAATATCGCCAGCAGATTGAAAAGGACGCAGCCCTAGAGAGACGCTTCGCGCCTGTCCATGTGGAGGAGCCAAACGCCGAGGACGCCATTCAGATACTCTTTGGTCTCCGTCATCGCTATGAAGAACATCACAACATTGTCTACGATGATCAAGCGCTGATTGAGGCTGTGAAGCTGAGCAATCGTTATGTCTCCGACCGGCGTCTGCCCGACAAGGCCATCGATCTGATGGACGAGGCTGCGGCCAAGTTGCGTGTCGCCATGTACTCAATGCCGTCGGCATTGAAGCGCCAGAAGTTGCAATTGGCCGAACTGGTCGCACAGGAGGAGCAGGCCTGGGCTGCTCGTGATTACGAGAACGCCGCCCAATTCAAGACGGACCGCGTACGGTTGGAAGAAGAGTACAACCAGGCCTACGAGGATTGGCGTGAGGAGAGCGATCTGGACGACATGGTCGATGCCGGCGACATCGCTGAGGTCGTCCATTCGTGGACGGGCATCCCGGTTTCGAGCATGATGCAGGCGGAGTCCGAGAAGTTGTTGAACATGGAAGAGGTGCTTCAGAAGCGAATCGTTGGCCAGAGTCAGGCCATCATCGCCGTCAGTGACGCCATCCGTCGTGCGCGTAGCGGCATGAAGGATCCCAAACGCCCAATCGGCACCTTCCTCTTCCTGGGGCCGACAGGCGTTGGCAAGACCGAGTTGACCAAGGCCTTGGCCGGCTTCATGTTCGATGACGACGAAGCGCTGCTGCGCATCGATATGAGTGAGTATCGAGAATCGCACAGCGTCAGCCGGCTCTTTGGCGCCCCTCCGGGATATGTGGGCTACGATCAGGGCGGCCAACTGACCGAACAGGTCCGGCGTCGTCCTTACCAGGTCATTCTGTTCGACGAGGTCGAGAAGGCCCATCCAGAAGTTTGGAATTCGCTGCTCCAGATCATGGACGACGGTCGGCTGACCGATGGCCAGGGGCGCACGGTCGACTTCCGCAACACGGTCGTGATCATGACCAGCAATGTTGGGGCGGAAGTGATCAGCCGTGGGGCCATGGGCTTCACGACGGCCGAATTCGATGAGAGCAAACATACCGAGGATGAGTATGAGAAGCGCTTGAAGCGACTCTTTCGGCCTGAATTCCTGAATCGTATCGATGAGACGATCGTCTTTGAGAGTCTGAGCGAAGTCGATATTCGGGAGATTGTCATGCTGCTCATGGATGAGATCAGCAGCAGATTGGGCGAGTTGGGCATCTCCGTCGAGTTGACTGAGGCCGCGGCAGGCCACATCGCCGAAATCGGCTACGATCCGAGCTACGGCGCCCGCCCGCTGCGCCGGGTGCTCCAGCGTACGGTTGAGAATGAGTTGAGCAAGCGACTTCTCAGTAGCGAGATCGGAACCGGCGATCATATCCTTGTCGATCTCGATGCCGACGCTGATGAGGCGGGAACGTTGAGGTTCACCAAGGTCGAACAGGCGCCCATTGCCGTCGAACTGCCGGTGAAAAACGAAGCCGAATAGTAGAAACTTTACCATAATCAAAACCGGCCCTTGGGCCGGTTTTGATTATAGAGGACTGACCTATCCTTGCGGAGCATTTCAAAAACTGAATTCGTCCGCTCACATTTGTCAGTTTTCCCAAGAGATCATGTATAATGACATAATGTCAACTGGCGCGATTGTTTCGTATATCTGCGCCTGAAATAATTGACAGGATTAGACTCCGGAAGGGAGGGACGATAGAACGTTGTGAATAAACGAAGAAAATCGAATACTGGACGTCAGAAGCGGACATCGCCATCCGACGCATCGCAGGACAAAGGTGGACAGAGTCAACGCAAGTGGTACAAAGTTGATCTGCATTTACACACACCCGCCTCCAGCGATTATGAGGAGCCAAAAACGACCTATTTGGAATGGCTCCGAACCGCCGCCGAACGTGAACTGGACATCGTCGCCATCACGGATCACAATACCGTTGCCGGTGTTGGGGCCGTACGGCACGAGATTGAGTGGCTCACGCGGCTGGAAAGCGAAAATCGTCTGACAAAAGAGGAACGCGAGCGGCTCTCAGAGTGGCGCGAGTTGTCCGAACGAGTGTTGGTACTGCCTGGTTTTGAGTTTACGGCGACACTCGGTTTTCATATACTGGGCATTTTCCCACCGGACACGCCAGTTCGCCAGCTTGAGCATATTTTGCTTTCGTTGAATGTACCGGTTGATAAATTGGATATCGGTTCGACCGAAACCGGCGCCGCGACCGATGTGCTCACTGCCTATCGACTGATCCACGAAGCCGGCGGTCTTGCAATTGCGGCCCACGCCAATGCAACACACGGCGTTGCCATGCGAAACTTCGCCTTCGGCGGCCAGACTAAGATTGCCTACACCCAGGATCCCAATTTAGATGCACTTGAAGTAACCGATCTCGACAAACGATATCGGTCTACTGCGCGTTTCTTCAACGGCAGCAAGAGCGAATACCCGCGACGCATGCACTGCATCCAAGGCAGTGACGCCCACCGCCTGGTCATGAACGAGAGGAATCCCAAGCGCCTTGGTATCGGCGAACGCGCCACCGAGTTGTTGATGGACGAACCCACGTTTGGGGCCCTCGCTGAAGTGTTGCGTAGCACGCAGTTTGATCGAACACGCCCGGCCCGTTCGGCGGACAAGCCGTTTGATCCTGTTGCGGCCGCCCGCGAAGAAGGCCCCAGCCTGGTTCAGAGCCTTCATGAATCGGCCAGCCAGCGTGGCGGTCGATTGACCACCATCCTCACGGACGCATGTGCATTTGCCAACACCGCAGGCGGCACGATCTATGTGGGTGTCGGCCAACGCAAAGGCAAGCCCAAGGGGCTGGCCGACCCAAAGCAGACGCTGAGTGAGATCGAAAAAGCGCTTTCGGAACGGGTGTCCCCACCATTGCCCGTCACCATCGATACCGTGGAGAGCGAAGGCGCCAAAGATCCTGCGTCTGCAGGTGAGTAAAGGCCTTGATCGTCCCTATTGCTTGGACGAGCAGAAATTTTACGTGCGTGATGAAGGGGACACCAATCTGGCCGTGCGAGACGAGGTGGTGGCGCTGGTGCTGGAAGCTCAGAAGGATGAGAAGCCAAAGCAGCAGTCCAAGAGTGGCCGCTCGAACAACCGCCGTAGTCGTGGCAGGCGTGGTCGCAACAACAATGGCTCTTCGGGGCAGGGCGCTGATTCTGAAAAACAGAACACGAGTGCTGACGATAAGAATGATGCATTCTATCTGCCCCAGATCGGCGTTGAAATCGTTGCCAGCGAGGAGCGGGACGGCAATCGATTCCACACCATTTGTGACCTGCGCAACGGGCATGTGATCAAGAACGTGACGCGGAAGGGCGCACGCAAGCTTTGGAACTACGCCATTTTGCAGAACGAAGATCATCCAGTTGACTCAAAAAAGGTCGACTGGAAGGGCAACAATGGTATGATCTCCAGCGAAAAGCGTGCAGGCAAAATCCGCTACGACCTGGCCCTGCGAGAGAATGGCAATATTCGTGTCTTCTACGGAGTCACGGAAGATGGCATGGAGGGCAAGTGGGCGGTCTTCGCACACGACGACGGCTCTGGAGATAGTTAATCGATTGTAGATTCAAACCGTAGATAAGAGGGGAGGCGGCGCAATGCGTCACCTCCTTTTTTTATCAGATTCTGATCGGGTTCTGATCGGATCCAACCCAGTCCAACCCAACCCAACATCGTGGAGGCAGTGGATTCATGCGCAGATACTTGGTCGGCATCGAACGGCTGGCATGGAAGGGGTTTCAGGACAAGCCGGTCAACTTCGGTTTGCGGGCGCGTATCCGTGGCAGCGTATCGGACGACCAACTGTTGATAGCGGTCGCAAAGCTCAAGACGCGTCACCCGTTGTCGACGGCCCGCGTCGCCGTCGATGAGAACGGCGTCCCCTACTTCACCGATGAGGGTACTGTTTCTATTCCGGTGGTCCGGGTTGACCCGGACGAGGTTGGCGGTGATGACGAGACTGCCTGGCTGCGAGTTGCCGAACAGGAATTGGGCGGCCTCTTTGACTGGGCGGCCGAGCCGCTCGTGCGCATTTTTCGGCTGGACATAGCCGAGGATATTATGGATCTGGTCATCATCATCCATCATATGATCGCTGACGGACTCTCCGGCGCCTATCTGTTGCGCGATCTGTTCGCATATCTCTGCGATCCGGACATGCCCGTGGTCCCGCTACCGGCGTTGCCGCCTGTCGTCGAGCTCATGCCCCAAGAAATTCGCGACCGTGTGCCGCCTGCCGATGTGATCATTGAGCAGATCAAGGATGCCGCTGCGTCCGGCGCTCCGTCCATCTCTGTCGACGAATTCCTGACCATGGAGACGCCTCGCCTGCGCCTGCACAGATGGCGATTGGATGAGACGGTCTCCGGCAGGCTGATTGACCGTTGCCGCAAGGAGAAGACGACGGTTCACGGGGCGATCGGCGCTGCATTTCTCCGTGCCTTTGCCGAGCGTGCGCGGGAAGTGGGCGATGGCAACGAAATGAGCGCTTCAACACGAACACTCCAATCACCTGTCAACATCCGAGACAGGCTAGAACCGGTGGCCGGTGACAATTTTGGTCTCTTCATCACACAGGCAATGGTTGATATTGACTGCGGCCAGGGACGCGACTTCTGGTCCATTGCAAGAGACGTTCGCCAGGGAATCCAGGCCGCCATCGCTGACCCTATGTTTATGGCGCGCATGTTGATGATGGAACCGCTGCTTGAGTCTGATGATCCGGAGGCATTGTTGCGGTCGCTGCCCATCCTCATCGATCGTAACTATGATCTTTCGATCACAAATTTAGGGCGATTGGATATGCCGGCACGTTGTGGCGGCAGAGGGAAGGGAAACCTGACAATCGAGGGTGTCTACGCACCGCTTCTGCAAGTTTCACCCGGTGAGACAATTCTGGGCGTCAACTCAGTCGGCGGTTCTATCCATTTTGCGTTGGCACACGAGGTGGAGAATGATCAGGAGGCGATCGGCGTAGCAGCGATGGATGATCTAGTTGCCGCCATCGATGCATCGGCCTACCAGACGTAGATCACGAATGCAACGGAGAGAGCCCACAGTGCACTGTTGATTAACAGCGGCTTGTCCTGTAGAATCAGCTCGTCCGGCGCTCCGCCCAATTTCTTGACGTGGATGAGGTAGAGGTAGCGGGCAATGAAGTAGAAGACGAAGGGCACGGTCAGCAGCATGTGCCCTTCTTCGGCCAGTGTTGTCTTGGATTCGAAGCTGTAGAAGGTGTAGGCCACCAACGTGCTGGTGGTCACGATGCCGATTAGCTGGTCGAGTAGGGGAAGATTGTACTGATCCAGGCTGGCCCGATGGCTGGCCGCTCCGTCAGTTAGTAGCGTGATTTCGTGGCGGCGTTTGCCGAAGCCCAGAAAGAGCGCCAATAACGTCACACAGACGTATAGCCACGGACTGAAATTTGCCACATCCACGGTCAGCGCACCGGCGACCACGCGCAGCAAGAAGCCGAGCGACAACACCATCACATCGATGATGACGATATTTTTCAAATAGAAGCTGTAGGCGACGTTTTGGAGTAGATAAATCAGTGTGACCAGACCCACCCACGGGCTGATCCAGGCTGCCCCTGCCAGGCTGATGATCGCGAGCAATGCGGCAACCACTGTGGCAAGTCCAGGCGACAGCTGACCGGCAGGCAGCGGCCGAAGCCGTTTGCGTGGATGCTCTCGATCTTTCTCGATATCGACCAGATCGTTCATCAAATAGACACTGCTGGCGGCCAGACAAAAACAGAACGCAACCCACGTTGTTTTCAGAAAAAGATCCGGATCAAGCAGCTTGCCGTCGAAGACCAGGGCCGCATAGACGATGATATTCTTGATCCACTGGTGCGGGCGCATAGTTTTCCATAGGCCGCGGAGATCGGTTGCCATCGTCAGAGAGGATCGGGTGGTCGAAGACATGTGCAAAGATTTCCGTTGATCAAAAAAACGCCCCTACTGGACCAAAACGCCAGTGTACTGCAACCCTCAACTAGCGTCAAAACCCTGCAACGGCAATTTGACAGCCCTCGTTCCGCCTCGTATTCTCGTATCATGGCTACAAGCAGCGCGCAAGACAAACCGTCGCCCAAGGGCAAAGTCCGCAAACAGCGTCTCGATCTTCTTCTTGTCGAGCTGGACCTGGTCGAAAGCCGAGAAGTGGCGCGTCGTCTGATCATGGCGGGCGAAGTGTTGATCGATGAACGGGTCAGCGACAAGCCGGGCAAAGCCGTGCCGATTGACGCCGCTATTCGCGTCCGTAGTCTCCCTCAATTCGTGAGCCGTGGCGGTCTCAAGCTGGCCGGCGCACTGGATGATTTCGAATTGGACGTGACGGGCCTCACGGCCATTGACGTGGGGGCGTGCACGGGCGGGTTCACTGACTGCCTGTTGCAGCGTGGCGTTGCACATGTTTTTGCTGTGGATGTGGGCTACGGTCAACTGGCGTGGAAGCTGCGGAGCGACGAACGAGTTGTGTCGTTGGAACGAACCAACATCCGCTATTTGGACGCATTGCCCGACGGCGCGTTGGCCGACATCGGCGTGATCGACGCCAGCTTCATCAGCCTATCGCTGGTTCTGCCGCCAACACTTGGTCTGCTGCGGCCTGGCGGTCAGATCATTGCGCTGATCAAGCCTCAATTCGAGGCGGGCAAGGATCATGTCGGCAAGGGGGGCGTCGTGCGGGACAGGCGAACGCATGAACGGGTACTCAGAGAAATCTGGGACTTGGCCCAACACCTGGGGTTGACCGTGGCCGGGCTCACCGTTTCATCGGCGCCGGGTCCGGCGGGCAATATCGAATTCTTGATCTGGCTGCTACGTGGCGGCGGACAGAGCATTGATATTGATGATGCGATTTCATCTGCAATGGCACAGGCGGAGAGCCTGCGCAAGAGCGCTTGACCGGGATCTGTTGAGATTTCAGAGACTGGACTATAGCGCCTGAGGGCGCTTCTCGCCGTTAGCCGCCGGCTTCAGCCGATGCGCTCAAACGGTGAAAGATCAGATCCTCAACAGGGCGGTTATGCACGAGGTGTTCCTCCACAATGCGATCGAGTGCTTCTGCATCCACATGGTGATACCAGATACCTTCCGGATAGACCACGAGAATTGGCCCGCCTATGCAGACGCCCAGGCAGGGTGTCAGGCCGCGCTTCACGCGGATCGGGTTCATATAATCGCCGAGATCGCCTAGCTTCCGGGCCAGCTGCCGGTAGAGGTGGGCGGCTTGTCCATCCGGATCACAGTACGTTCCGGTACAGATCAGCACATGTCGGCCATAGGGTGTCATGTGGGGGGCGTCATTGCTCGGCTGGCTCATCGGATCTCCTGATATATTCATTCCGTGACGTAGATTTGTCAAGGCGGCACTCTAGCACGCAATCTTGGATATTGCCAATGCCTGTCGGGCGGGTTGAATCAATCGGTAGGCGAGCTTGAATTGAACAGGAATTGAGTTAATAACGAGCCGCTTTGGCAGGGCGAGTGCCAGTCGATCCAGCCTCGATTCTGCGTTGGCAATCGGTTGACCATTGTGCTACAATGCGAACTTGATAATCAACTTCCTGTTGTGCTTTGGAAGCATGAGCGGGAAAGAGTTAGTGCAAGGATAAAACAGCGCCTAGAACCTCGGAGTATTCGGTCGCCCTCGACAGACCTTCGTCTTGCTAAAATGCGTCAGGGGAATGAAAATTTTCCCACAAAATTATCGATCAAAAATCCAGACATTTTAATTTCTTTGTCTTCATCAAATGAAGGAGCGAAACATGCATAGAGTAAAAGCGGTAAGTATCCTGCTTACGGCACTCTTGTTGCTGTTGATTGCGTCCGCAGTTTTTGCCCAATATTCACCCGATGTCCTGATCGTTGATCAGGATGTTGTCGATGGTGAAGTCATCGTTGCTCGTGCAACCGTCAATGGTCCAGGCTGGGTCGTTGTCTATGCTGATCAGGACGGCGAGCCAGGGTCGGCTATCGGCCAGGCGCCGCTCATGAATGGTATCAACGCCAATATCATGGTCGACCTGGATCTGACGCAAGTGACGGATCAACTCTATGCAGTCTTGCATGAGGATCTGGGATTCGTCGGTACGTTCGAGTATCCGGGTGACGACATGCCGGTGCTGGACGATGACGGCGAAATGATCATCACGCCATTCCAGGCGACCGGCAGCGGCAACACAATCGCTGGTGTCGTGTCCGGGGCCGAGGGCTTTGGCACATTGCTTGCCGCCTTGCAGGCTGCTGACCTGGTCGACGTTTTGAGAGGTGATGGTCCTTTCACTGTCTTTGCTCCGACAGACGAAGCATTTGACGCCATCCCGGCCGACGACCTGGAAGCGTTGCTCATCGATACTGAAGCGCTCGGCGCTGTCTTGCGCAACCACGTCGTGGCAGGCGAGATCGCTGTGGACGACCTGACTGACGGCTTTGAGGCCGAGACGCTGGACGGCAATATGCTCTTTGTCACAGTCGATGGTGACACGGTCTCGATCAACGATGCCGCCATCACCGATTCCAACGATGGCCCGGTCAACGGCATTATCCATGCGATCAGTAGCATTCTGATGCCGCCGGCTGCTGAAGAAACGGTTGCTGAGGAAGAAGAGGAAGCGCCAGAAGCGCCTTCTAGTGTTGCCGGCAGGTATCAGGAATCCGATGGTTCAAGCGTTACCGTTGCCAGTGTGGTTGCGGCGAACGACGGCTGGATCGCAATCCGCATCGACGAGAACTTCACTCCCGGCGAGGTTCTTGGCTACGCCGAGATTTCGGCAGGCGAGTACGAGGATCTGGTCGTTGAGTTGGAAGAAGCATTGGCTGAAGACGCTATGGTATGGGCCGTGTTGCACATGGATGACGGCGAAGTTGGCGTCTTTGAATTCCCGGATGGTGACGAGCCGGTCAAGTACAACAACTCGACGGTCATGGGCCCCTTCAACGTTGCCGTGACCGACATGGCGGACGCGAGTGCTGACGAGGAAGAAGCTGAATCCGCGGCCGATGACGAAGTTGTTGAAGAGGCAACTAAAGCGGAGACCGGTGTCATGGCAGGCATGACCGAAACCGTCGGTTCATTCCTACAATCGTTCCTGACGCTGAACGATGATGATGATGCTGCCGCTGAAGCCGCTGCTGCTGAAGAAGCTGCCGCCGCCGAAGCTGCCGCCGCCGAAGCTGCCGCCGCCGAAGCTGCCGCCGCCGAAGCTGCCGCCGCCGAAGCCGCTGCTGCTGAAGAAGCTGCCGCCGCCGAAGCCGCTGCTGCTGAAGAAGCTGCCGCCGCCGAAGCCGCTGCTGCTGAAGAAGCTGCCGCCGCCGAAGCCGCTGCCGCTGAAGAAGCTGCCGCCGCCGAAGCTGCCGCCGCCGAAGCTGCCGCCGCCGAAGCTGCCGCCGCCGAAGCTGCCGCCGCCGAAGCTGCCGCCGCTGAAGCCGCTGCTGCTGAAGAAGCTGCCGCCGCCGAAGCCGCTGCTGCTGAAGAAGCTGCCGCCGCCGAAGCCGCTGCCGCCGAAGCCGCTGCCGCTGAAGAAGCTGCCGCCGCCGAAGCTGCTGCCGCTGAAGAAGCTGCTGCCGAAGCCGCTGCCGCCGAAGCCGCTGCCGCTGAAGAAGCTGCCGCCGCCGAAGCTGCTGCCGCTGAAGAGAAGACTGGTGTTATGGCGGGCGTGACCGAAGCCGTTGGCTCCTTCCTGCAGTCCGTTTTGGTTCTGGGCAGTGATGAGCCGGCTGAAGAAGTCGCCATGGAAGAGACTCCAGCTGAGGAAGCTCCTATGGAAGAGACCATGGAGCCGATGGATATTGTTGACACAGCAGAGGCTGCTGGTACGTTTGAGATTCTTCTTCAGGCCCTTGAAGCTGCAGACCTGGTCGATGCATTGAAATCTGGCGGCCCGTTCACCGTCTTCGCCCCGACCGATGACGCTTTCAATTCCCTACCTGACGGTGCGCTGGAAGAACTGGTGCAAGATTCAGAAAAACTGACTCAGGTGCTCCTCTACCATGTCGTGTCCGACAAATTGATGGCAGCCGATATCGAAAAAATCGGCGAAGCGCTGACGCTCGAAGGAGACATGTTGCCGATATCGATCAGCGACGGTGTCGTTATGGTGGGAGACGCCGAGGTTGTTGCGGCTGACGTCGAAGCGCTGAACGGCGTTATCCACGTCATCGACAGTGTGCTGTTGCCGCCGATGGCTGAGGAAGATGAAGTCATGGCAGCAGAGGGCGAAGAAGCCGCCGAGGGTGATGACGACGCCATGGCAGCAGAGGGCGAAGAAGCTGCCGAGGGCGATGACGACGCCATGGCCGAAGAGGGCGAAGAAGCTGCCGAGGGCGATGACGACGCCATGGCCGAAGAGGGCGAAGAAGCCGCCGAGGGCGATGACGACGCCATGGCCGAAGAGGCCGCTGAAGGTGATGACGACGCTATGGCCGAAGAGGGCGAAGAAGCCGCTGAAGGTGATGACGACGCTATGGCTGAGGAGAGTGAAGCACCGATGGAGGTTCCGGAAGAACTTCCGCAAACGGGACTCAGTCTCTCAAGCGGTGGCGCAACCTTGCCTGTTGTTGCACTCGTGATGATTGTCTTGGTGGCTGGAGCGTTTGTCACACGTCGCCGCCCTGTCTAGGGCAGGAACGTAATCGTTTGGTATGAAGAGCCAAAACCGGCGCCCTATAGGGCGCCGGTTTTTTCGCTCAGAATCGATTGACTATGGTGATCAAGCATGTCCGATCGTGTTATTGAACTGGCGCAAATTGTTTGGGACTATCATCGGCTAGGCCATTCTTTGGTCAAGTCAGACTGTATCCTGACTCCATGCAGCCACGATCCGCGTGTCGCCGAATACAGTGCCCAGTTGTTCCTGGCTGGTTGGGCCCCTCTGTTGGTTTTCAGCGGCAACGTGGGCGAGTTGACGGCTGGGATGTATGGCAAACCAGAGGCAGATTACTTTGCCGAGGTTGCTGTTGAACTCGGCGTGCCGGCGGACAAAATTTTGGTCGAAAACCGCGCAACCAATAGCGGCGAGAATATCATTTTCTCGCGAGCGCTTCTTCAAGAACACCACCAAGATCCGGATGGCTTTATCCTGGTCCAAAAGCCCTTTATGGAGCGCAGAACCCTGGCCACCTTCCAGAAGATCTGGCCGGAGAAGAACGCAGTCGTTACCTCTCCCCCAATTGAATTCCTTGACTACCCCACTGTGGAATTCCCGCTGGAAAGGGTCATTGAGATCATGGTCGGGGATCTGGAACGGATTATTCGATATCCGGCGCTTGGCTTCCAGACCGTCCAAGAGATCCCTGATGAAGTCTTGACGGCATACGAGGAACTGATCGATCTTGGCTATGATGGACATCTGACATCATGAACGCTGAAAGCATCCTCATATGGGATACCGTCCGAGCCGAACGTAAAAGACGGGGCGTGCCGCTCGTGGTCGCACATAGGGGCGTTCCTGTGCACGAACCGGAGAATACCCTATCCTCGTTTGCCCTTGCCCTGCAACAGGGCGCCGATGCCCTGGAGACTGATCTGCGGCTCACGCGTGATGACCAGATTGTACTCTTCCACGACGCCACACTAGATCGTACAACCGATGGACAGGGCGCAGTCCGAGATCACACGCTACTGGAGCTGAAGCGCTTCCGTACGCGTACGCCTGACGGCCAATTGTGTGACAATCGTATACCATCATTGATTGAACTGCTGGCTATGACCCAAGGGCGGAGGCCGCTCTTGTTGGAACTTAAGGACCAACGGTTCGCCCGACCAAACTACGCCAGGCAACTAATCGAGACACTCGCTGCCTATAATGTTATGGATAGATGCGCCATAATTTCCTTCAATCCGGAGCTCGTCAGGGCCATCGACCAGATCCATCCCGGAATGCCGACCGGCGATATTTCGCTTTGGAACCCGGCGCCGCGCAGCGGAGCGCGTCTTGTGGGCCCGTTTTGGCCACTGCTCTATTTGAACCCGGCCTATGTGGCCTGGGCGCATAGAACGGATGCCATCGTGGCCCCGCTCGATCCGAATCCGCTACCACGCCTGGACTACTATTTGAGGCTGGGCGTTGATGCCCTGTTAGCCGACAACCCGGCCGAAGTGATTGCCAAACTGGAGATGATCTAAATGGAACGAAAACCCCGCAGTGTCGCCGTCCTGATCTTTGACGGCGTTGAGTTGCTCGATTTCGCCGGCCCGTTCGAAGTCTTCAGTTCTGCGCGTGTCCCATCCAATGGGAATGATCGATTGCTTGATGTTTTCACCGTGGCCGAGTCGATGGAGCCGGTTACTTGCAACAATCCGCTTACGGTGATGCCCAAATATACGTTGGAAAATTGTCCCCATGCTGACATTCTGGTCATTCCCGGCGGGCAGGGCACCCGAACAGCGGTCAACCGCCCTGGGTTGATCCGGTGGATTGCGGAGCGTGCCGGTGCAGCCGAGCTCATGACCAGCGTCTGTACGGGCAGCTTCCTGCTGGCCAAGGCAGGTCTGCTTGACGGCAAGGCGACGACAACCCACTGGGGCAGCATTCAGCGAATGCGCGATGATTTCCCTGCTCTTGATGTCCTCGAAAACGTACGCTGGGTAGACGAAGGCGATGTCATTAGCAGCGCCGGGGTCAGTGCCGGCATCGATATGGCGCTACACGTCCTGCGGCGGCTGTATGGAGCCGAGTATGCCGCAGGGGTGGCGCGGCACATGGAGTATGATCATTGGGCATAGTAGTAGTTGCGTACTGCGTAAGGCTTTCGTTGACAAGCAATTGACGCGATTTGGATCCATTTGGGACACAGAACGCCCCAATAACGCCAACGGCTCCTTGCCGAAGACCTTACGCAGTACGCAGCACGCAACCTCAATCACGCAGCAGGCAACAGACCATATGACAAAACAGAACCCCAATCCTATTCTTCCGTCCGCCGACGAAAAGCCTGTCTTCGTCAACAACATGTTCGCACGGATTGCGCCGACCTATGATCGAATGAACCGGCTGATGGCCATGGGGCAGGATCAGGGCTGGCGTCGGCTGATGCTGGAGCAATGCAACTTGCCCGCCGCGTGGCCGGCTGCTGGACATTGGCACCGGCACGGGGGACATCGCCTATGAGGCCAAGCGCCGATATCCTGGCGTCGAGGTGATCGGTTCCGACTTCACCTATGAAATGATGGCGGCCGGCGTCGGCAAAGTCCCGGAGACGAACCTGCCCTTTGTCCAAGGCGACACCTATGCGCTGCCCTTTCCTGACAACACCTTTGATGCAGTGGTCAGCGGCTTCATGATGCGCAATGTGGTTGACCGCGTTGCCGCTTTCAAAGAGCAGGCCCGTGTAACCAAGCCGGGCGGGCGTGTCGTCTGCCTGGAGACCGCGCCGCCGTCAAACACGGTGTTGGGGCCGCTCTTTGAACTATACTTTTTTCAGCATCGTGCCGCTGATCGGCGGGTTGATTAGTGGTGACACCGATGCGTATGCCTACTTGCCTCACAGTACTGTCGATTTCCCTGAACCGATTCTGCTTCAGCAGATGATGGGACGGTGCCGGCCTGCGTCATGTCAGCTTTCGTGAGCTAATGATGGGCACTGTTGCCATCCATGTGGGGACGAAGTGACATTGCCAGACGGGTGGCGTGGGAACTGCACTGAATGACGTCACGTTAGGCAGTACGGATTGTATGATGGTGCGCACGGCACATAGCACGCCAGCCAAAGAACGATGATGGACGGGAGTTAGAACGTGCGACAACCCACCTATCAGGTGAACTGGATCTGCATGGCGACCGCGCTGCGTTGCGCGGCAATCCGAGTTTTGTCTGGCGTGCCGGGCAGGATCGGCGGCTGAACATGATTCTGGACAAGGCCTCGTCGGGGGAGGTCTCAAGGTTTGAGCGTGTCCTGGTCGACGGATGCGGCGTTGGCACGTATGTCAAGGCGCTGCAAGCGCATAGCGACGAGGTCTGTGGCATCGATATCGAAGCCGAGCATTTGGGGATTGCGGCGGAGAATGTACCCGAAGCGCACTTTCAATTGGCTGCTTGCGAGGCCCTGCCCTATCCGACCGACTACTTTGATATGGTGCTGAGTCACGAGGTTCTTGAGCACGTACAGGATGATCGCGCGGCAGCCAGGGAGATCGTTCGTGTGCTCAAGCCGGGCGGTCGAGCAGCAATCTTCGTACCCAATCGATGGTACCCTTTTGAGACCCATGGGCACTATTCGGCGCGGTGAATATCATTTCGGCAACACGCCGCTCATCAACTACCTGCCCGATGGGATTCGTGATCGACTTGCGCCACATGTGCGAGCCTACAGTGCTCATGATTTGCTAGGTCTATTCATCGGTGAACCGGTACGTGTCGTACATCTGACTCAGATCTTTCCCGGCTACGACAACATCGTCTACCGTTGGCCCACTGCTGGGAAAATGATTCGACAGATTACCTATGCAATGGAGCAGTTGCCGCTTACCGTTTTAGGCCTTAGTCATTTTCTGGTTGTCGAAAAAGTTGTGTAGCGAGTCGTCTCTAATAGCATCACTGCCTTGGATTAATTTGAGCGCTTCATTGGGCGTTCACACTGGCATATGCTAGGATACACGGATGGTCTTTTTCGTCGTCAATACGACAGAATAATTGTATTCTGGTAGAGAGCGGGTCACTTGAGCGATGGATATGCTTGTGACGGATGAAGATTTTCTGGTTTCTTCAAGAAGCATTGGTTGTTGGAAATTGAACTATGGGTCGACTGGATCGACATGATCAAATACTAATTACTCGACGTCGGCGATACCGGGAAAAGGTCAATCGCCCGCGTCCGTGGCTACGATTTTTCCAGGTTCTTGCTGTCGTGTTCGCAGTCGGCCTGGTGGTCAATGTGGGCGTGGTGGCTGCGGGCACAGCGCTTGCTGTCGGACTGTATAATTCCTACGCTGACCAACTGCCTGATGCAAGCATCATCGAGGTGCAGCAGGATGATTTTCAGACAGTGCGTATCTACGATCGCACCGGTGAGTACTTGTTGTATGAGAGCGTCGACCCGCGGCCGTTCCGCGGCGATCGTACGTACATACCGTTGGACGAGATGTCGCCTTGGGTCTGGAAGACTGCTGTCTCGCTGGAAGATCGTGACTACTGGGAGAATCCCGGCATCAACATGCGCGGCCTGTTGCGTGCCTTCATCTCCAATCTGCAGGGCGGCGGAGTTCAGGGTGGCTCTTCGATCACACAGCAGTTGATCAAGAACGTGGTAATCCCGGCTGAGGAACGGGCTCAGCAGAGCTATGCACGCAAAATCAAAGAAGTTGTTTTGGCCATTGAAGTGACACGTCGCTATCCCAAGGAGAGGGTGCTTGAGTGGTATCTCAACTATAACTTCTACGGCAACCTTGCCTACGGCGTTGAGGCGGCTAGTCAGGTCTACTTCGGAAAGAGCAGCACAGACCTGGGTCTGGCTGAAGCGGCAATGCTGGCGGCGATTCCCCAGTTTCCTGCGCTCAATCCAATCGACAACCCGGAAGTTGCCAAAGAACGCCAGGGGATTACGCTGCAGGCGATGGTACAGGCGGGCGAGATCACCCAGGAGGAGGCGGATGCCGCTTTCGCTCAGGAACTATCGTTGCGCAAGTCGGTGGCTGAGCGGTTTGACGTCCTGACGGCCCCCCACTTCGCCCTGTATGTGCTCGACCAGGTCAAGAAAGAGTTCAATACGACCGAGGATCCCTATTTTATCTGGCGCGAGGGGCTCACCATCTACACAACGCTCGATGTGGAATTGCAGAAGTATGCCGAGCAAATTGCCCGTGAGCAGGTTGCGACGCTGATCGAGCAGGATAAGAACGCAAGCAATGCTGCTGTGGTCGCCATTAAGAACGACACCGGCGAGATAATGGCGATGGTCGGTTCTCTTGATTACAATAGTGAGGAGATCGACGGCCAGGTCAATGTGGCCACATCCCAGCGCCAGCCCGGATCGAGCTTCAAACCCTACGTCTATTTGACCGCCATTCAGCAGGGCTTGGCTCCATCGACCCTGATCTTGGACGTGCCCACGGCCTTTCCCCAGTCGGATGGAACCTATTATCGACCTGAAAACTATGACCGCCAGTACCATGGTCCGGTCTCGTTTCGAAACGCGCTGGCACGTTCCTATAACATTCCGGCCATCAAGGTCATGGATCAGGTAGGCGTTGCCAACGCACTGCGTACGGCCCATCGTATGGGCATCAACGGTCTCGATCGCGGCCTCAACTACTACGGCCTCAATCTCGTGCTGGGCGGTGGTGAAGTCTCACTGCTCGACCACACATTTGCCTATTCGGTCTTTGCCAATCAGGGCGCACTGGTAGGTGAACCAGTGTTGCCCACAGAAGAGCGCACCGGCTTTCGTTCCCTCAACCCTGTCTCTGTGCTCCAAGTGCGTGACAGCGACGACAACATCATCAAGAAGTACGAGGCCCCGGAAGCCGAACGGATTTTTAGCTCTGAGGTGGCCTATGTGATGGCCGATATCATGAGCGATGATGTTGCACGTGCCCCGGCCTTCGGTTCTAACACCGATTTGACCTTGCCGGACCGAAAAGTAGCAGCCAAGACCGGCACCACCAATGGTTTCAAAGACAACTGGACCATGGGCTTTACGCCTCAACTCACTGTTGGCGTCTGGGTCGGCAATACAGATAATGAGTCGATGCAGAACGTGACCGGTCTTTCCGGAGCGGCGCCCATCTGGAATGCGGTGATGAGCAAATACCACGAGGGTCTGCCCGCAGAGTGGTACGAGCGTCCTTTGGGTGTGACCTCGCGCACTGTTTGCCTGCCCAGCGGTCTGCTGCCGACCGAGTCTTGTCCGCCTTCGAGCCAGCGCAACGAGATATTTGTGGCCGGCAGCGAACCGACGCTCTCGGACAACATCTGGCAGCCGTTTGAGTTGGATCGGGAGACCGGTCAGTTGGCTTCGCCCTCCACGCCGCCTGAGCAGCGAGAGACCCGGGTCTATCAGATCCTTCCCCAGTCAGCCCAGGATTGGGTGGCCGGGAGCGGCATTGCGCAGCCGCCAACGGAGACGAGCGCGGTCAGCTTCGAGGATTTTGACTCTGACGCCGCCATCATCGATCCGTTAAGTGACGGCTATATCGGCGGAACCTATGAAATCAAGGGCAATGCACGTGGCGGTCCATACCGGTTGGAGATCGGCCAAGGCCAGGATCCGCAGGAATGGACGCAGATCGGTCCTGAACATGGTGAGGAAGTGTCCAACGGTGTGTTGGAGAATTTCGACACGACTGGGCTGGGTGACGGCACTTACACGCTACGTCTGATCGTCAAGCGTGGCGACGGTGATCGGATTTGGTCGACACCCATCAGCATTGATAACACCGCGCCGAGAGTGGTCATCAGCGAGCCCAAACCGGACCGGCTATACGTCAAAGAAGATGACGAGCAGATCAACATCAACGTTCTGCCCTCCGACGACTATGGCATTGGGCAGGTTGCCTTCTATGTTGACGGCTCACCGATCATCACCAGCACGGTTGCACCGTACAATGAGCGTTGGCCCATTGTGATGCGCGACATTCGCCAGATCGAGACGGCCGGCACGCAGAACTGGCTTGGGTTCGAGAGCGATGATCCCGAGATCAAGCCAGGCCGTGTGCTGCCTTTCGGAGATGGATTCTCTGCCGTTCGCACCAGCGACGGCCTCTATCTGGAAGGACACACCATCAAGGCCGTTGTCTATGATCTGGCAGGCAACGAGGTGGAGAGCGATGAGGTGGTGGTCTATGTTCGTAGAAAACCGAAAGAAGAATAGCGAACAATTGAACGTTGGCCATTGACCATTATCGAGGTTTTTCATGCCCACAATTTTAGTCACTAACGACGACGGTGTACACGCCCGCGGGTTGCTGCCGTTGAAGCAGGCGCTTGCCGAGATCGGTGATGTTGTCGTGCTGGCGCCCGACAGCAATTGGAGCGCAACCAGCCACATGATCACCATGCACAAGCCGTTGCGTGTCCACGATGTGACGCTTGCCGACGGCAGTGCTGCTCAGAGCTGTAGCGGCAGCCCAACAGATTGTGTGGCTCTGGCCGCCGGCGGTGTCCTGGGTGTTCTGCCGGACCTTGTCGTCAGCGGCATCAACGCCGGCCATAACCTCGGCATTGATGTTACTTACAGCGGAACGGTCGCATGCGCCATGGAGGCGGTGATCCATGGCATTCCGGGGATTGCTGTCAGTACGGTCTCGCCCGATGAGGCACTGGTCGATCTCGACAAAATACTCGAGAAGAGTGCCGGAGTTGCTTGTCGTATGGCGGAACAGGTTTTGGCCAGAGGGTTGCCCTATCACACGTTGCTCAATATCAATGTGCCAGGCATCGATCCTGAAGCGATCAACGGCATGCATGTGACGCGCCTAGGCGGACGACACTATGAGTCAAGTGAACTCATCGCCCGCCACGATCCGTGGGATCGCCCCTATTACTGGCTGGGCGGCGGCAAGCGAGTGGATGCAGCCGACGACGGCAGCGATGTCGGAGCCATCTTGAACGGGCATATCAGCCTTACGCCGATCACGCTGGATATGACAGCCTATACGTATATCAACGCGCTGCAGGAATGGGATCTCTCGGCCTAACAATGCGTATAAAGGGTAATAGCGTCAAGACCGTTTGCAACGGATGGAATTCGGCTGCTACCAGCGAAAAACACCCTCAGGCGCTGAGACCTGAGCCGCTGAGGCGACTTCTCGTTGGTAGCAGCGGGTTTTTACCCTGCTTGACCTTTATGCAATCGGGCTCAAACTGGTGAATCCTGGCGGAAATCCCTGTACAGACTCTGCCAAGTGGTAGAGGCGCCGGATTTCTGTCGTAGTATTCACGCCCAACCGAACTAGTGGAAATCTCTCGATGGTCTTTCATCCGATAGCCGACAAGACACGCTGGGAAGGGCTCGTAGTCTGCGCCTGGCTCCTGCTGATCGATGGGCTGATGCTGATCTGGGCCATACGCAGACCGGTCGATCGGATTAAGTTTGGATTGGTCTTTGTCGTCGCGTTGAGCATCCCACTACTGGCCTATTGGGCCTATCGAACATGGGCGGCATTTACGCTTGAATATTGGATGGATCGCAATGCTATTACATTGCGATGGGCCAATGTCCATCAAGTCATTCCGCTGACAGCTATTGCTCAAATACGACTAGATGGCGTTTCCGAGACGAGCCGCTCCGGTTGGCAACATTGGCCTGCGCCTTACCTGAGACAGGGCCGCAGTGTTGATGCCGATGCGCTCTTCATGGCTGCAACCCAACCTTTGTCGGACTGCCTGATTCTGGAAACGGAGGCGGGCAATTTTGTGTTGTCACCCATGGATGCGAATGCCTTTGTCGAGGCGATCCAGGCCCGGCGCGAGATGGGTCCGGCTCAACATCTGCGGGTTGAAATCCGACGCACGGCGTATCGACAACGCTTTCTTGGCGAAAGCGCTGTTGGACCAGCACTGCTTGGCCTGGGGCTGCTGGGCGTATTGGTATTGGTTGGCGTCCTCATGGTAAACTTTCCTGACCTGCCGGATGTATTGGCGTTTCAGTACAACAGCGAGCGAATCCCCGTTGTCGTTCGGGATAAGTCAGCCCTATTCCTGCTGCCTATCATTGGACTTCTGACCTGGATAGTCAATGGTTTTGGCGGTGTCTGGATGTCCAGTCGTCAGGAATCGACTGGCGCCTATATGTTGTGGGGCGGAACGCTTGTTGTTCAAGTTTGCTCGCTCCTGGCAATGATCAGCATCATTCCCTAAACGCTCGGAGGAAGTTAACAGGTGAGTGAAAATCAAAGGCGGCCATATCTTAGCATCATCGTTCCGGCAAGGAATGAGGAAAAGCGCCTGCCTCGGGCTCTGAATCAAATAACGGCCTATCTTCGCCGCCAACCATTCTTGAGCGAGTTGATCGTGGTGGAAAATGGTTCAACCGACAACACCAGTCAGGTTGTCGAGGATTTCATCGCGCAGGAGACCGATGCTGATAACCCGTTTGACCTTCAGCTGATGCACAGTGGACCCGGAAAAGGTGCAGCTGTTAAGAAGGGTATGTTATCCGCCCAGGGCGACTATCTAATTATCACGGACACTGATTTGGCGGTGCCCATCGAAGAGGTCGACAAATTTCTGCCGCCTGCCTTGCCCGCTCAAAACTATACGATTGCCATCGCCAGCCGAGAAGTGCCGGGAGCCGTCCGCCACGAAGAGCCCGTCTATCGGCACATCATGGGGCGCGTCTTCAATCAACTGGTTCGCTGGTTGGCCGTCTCAGGCATCCATGATACACAGTGCGGATTCAAGTCGTTCTCGCGCGAGGCCGCCCACCTGGTCTTCCCATTGCAGACAATCGACGGTTGGGGCTTCGATGTTGAGATCCTCTACATTGCGCAGTGTCATAATTTGCCGATCGAGGAAATCCCGGTCAACTGGTACTACGGCAACGATAGCCGGGTGCGTCCCGTACAGGACACCATCAACATGGTGCGCGAACTGTTACTCATTCGCACGAATGGACGCAAAGGTCTCTATGATAGGCTGCCGGCGCCACCGGTTGCCGACGAATTGCCTGCATAGCCGATCGGGTAGTCATGATTTGATCATGGATGGCTGTTTTACCGCCAGGTAGATCTGTATCATGTTGGCGATATAGTGGGCGATCAGCGGCAATAGAATACTGCCTGCTTGAAAGAACAGAACGCCAAGCATGATGCCGGCCAACGTAGAGCCTGCCATCCCCCAGAGCCCTTGTGGACTGTGCATCAGTCCAAATAGCGTCGCTGTCAACACGATCAGAATCGGTGGCGACAGTAGTGGCGTTAGCCCACCCAATAGTAGACTACGAAAGAGCAATTCCTCCGCCAGAACCACTGAAATCATCGCCAACGCTACCAGAATGGACTCTTGCCGGTTTGTGGGCAGAACATGGGCCAATACCGTAGAGGAATAGAATCGTTGGCCTGTCCCGGCGATTACCCATTGAGTGGCCAATACGAAAAAGCCGGCCATTATGATCCCCCAACCGATCCCCCACACGATCTGTCGTCCGATATCCGCCAATGTCCACCCCAACTGCTCCATTGGCAAGCCGCTAAGAAATCCAAGGCCGATACAGGCAAGAATGAACATCAGGCGAATGATGGCTTCGGCAGGCATCAGTAGTAGATTGGTATCGGGTTGCCATGTTCGTAGCAAGCGCGCCGTGGCATAGGTGCTATAGCCGAGAAAACTGGTCAGTAGCAGTGTCAGCGCCAGGAAGAGCCAGTACCGCAGATCCATCTTTCTGTTCCCTTGTTGCCCATCGTTGTCGAGTAGAAACGTCCTTTACCATGAATCGTAGCTTGCTCCGATGGTTTGGACAAGCAGCGCTCTTGCAGAAAGGATTTGTCCCCAGAGGCGGCGGTACCATTTGCGTATATCATTTGCGTTGGAATCGGAAGATATGTTACAATTTTTGCAACATGAAGGGGATGAAAATGCTCTTCAATGGGGAGGCGAGGACAAAGGCGTCCTCGCCTTTTTTCGTTAATACGGCTATCGAGATTTAGTCAGAGTAGGAGCCCAAATGTGAATATTGTTGTCTTAGTAAAACAGACTCCGGATACCGCCGAACTGCCGAAGATCTCGGCGGAAGAGGTGCAGAACAAGGACGTGAAGGCCACTATGGTCATCAATCCCTGGGATGAATATGCAGCGGAAGAGGCGATCCAGCTAGCAGATCGCTTTGACGGCGATGCCGTTGCCATCACCATGGGGACGTCCGATGCCGCAGATGCGCTCAAGCATACATTGGCAATGGGGGTGGGCAGTGCAGCCCTCGTTGATAGTGACGGTTTGAGCGGTGGAGACATGTGGACCACGGCTGAAGCGTTGGCATCAGCCGTGAAGGAACAAGGCGCTGTGGACATAGTACTCACAGGCAAGCAGAGTGTCGATGACAACAGCGGTGCTGTCTACGTGGGCGTCGCACAGAAATTGGGCTTCCCACTGTTGACCAACGTTGCCAAGATCGTTGATGTTGCCGACGGTACAATCACTGTCGAACGTATGGTCGATGGCGTCCAGGAGACGGTTTCAGCGCCCTTACCGGCTGTCGTGAGTGTGGCAAAAGAGATCAACGATCCCCGTTACCCCAGCTTCATGGGCATTCGCAAGGCCAATCGTGCCAAGATTCCGACCCTGTCCGCAGCCGATCTCGGACTGAGCGGCGCCGAAGGCCGGACCCAGTGGGGCAACATCCGCAAGCCGGAAGAACGCAAGACGGAGGTTGTCATTATTGAAGGCGATTCTGCCCAAGACAAAGCGGCAAAACTGGCCGATGCCTTGATGGCTGAAAAGATCATATAGGGAGATAATCATGAGCGTACTTGTATTGGTCGAACAATCACAGGGAGCGCCGGTCGCCGGATCTCTGGAGGTGCTGGGCAAAGGCAAAGAATTGGCAGATGCGCTTGGCGCCTCGCTGGACGCAGTCGTTATCGGCGACGAAACGGCTTCCGCTGCCTCCTCAGTGCAACAATATGGCACAGACACTGTCTACGCCATCACCAGCCCGATTTTGGATAACTATCGACTGTCCGCTTTTGCTGCCGGTCTGAAGCAGGCTGTTGAGGTAAGTGGTGCAACAGTTGTTCTGGCCTCCGCGTCGAACAATGGGCGTGAGGTTCTCGCCGCTGTCGCTTCGGAGCTGGGCGCCGGCATCGCCCCGGATGCTGTTGATCTCGGCATTGACGGCGGCAAGTTGGTGGCCGTCCGTTCGGTCTACTCCAACAACATTCTCGCAGATATCACATTCTCCAGCGACGTGCAATTTGCCAGTGTGCGTCCTCGCTCGTTCCCAGTGCCCGAGGCGGGTGCGGCATCCGGCACGGTTTCTGAGTTGGCGCTCAGTGTCAGCGAGGATCAGGTTCCCGAGAAGGTGCTGGAGAGCAAGTCTTCAGGCGGTGGCGAGATCAGCCTGACCGATGCCAACATCATCGTGTCCGGCGGTCGCGGTGTTGCCGCCGATCCAGAACAGGGCTTTGCGCTTGTCGCCGATCTGGCAGGCGTGCTCGGTGCAGCTGTCGGCGCCAGCCGCGCAGCGGTCGATGCCGACTACATTCCGTACAAGCATCAGGTCGGCCAGACCGGCAAGACCGTGCGTCCAGATCTCTACATAGCGGCCGGCATCAGCGGCGCTATCCAGCATTTGGCCGGCATGGGCGGCAGTAAGGTCATTGTGGCCATCAACAAGGATCCGGAAGCCCCCATTTTCGAAAAAGCCAGCTACGGCATCGTCGGCGATCTGTACGACGTGTTGCCTGCGCTGACCGAAGAACTTCGTGGTCGACTTGGCTGAGTTTCTGATATTTAACATGAAGGCCCCGGTTGAGTCCATACCAGTATGGACTCAACCGGGGCCTTCTTCGTTTCAACTTTGTCTACGCTTGCGACGTCTATCCGTCACAATTGACGGCGCAAAACCACAGAAACGACGATAACTCAGTAGTTCACGAACTCAAGCAAAACAAGATTCTTTGCTGGTTGTTTTCCAGAGCGAAGGGTCTCGACATTGCAACTACAGATTCTTCGCTGGTCCCTTATCGTCGACCATCTGCTCACGTTGACCTGCTCAGAATGACAGACTCACTCTGAGCGCACCCCGTTTCTTATGGTTTTTGCGAAACCCCGCTTCGTCGGGTACTCAGAATGACAGATCGTGAAATACTGTAACTAGCATTCTTGCCATGTCGCCCCGGAAATACCATCCTCATCCCCGCATTGTTCACGCTACCTACCCGCAGAGCTCCCTGATCATAGAGCCATAGACCTTGACCGCCCGATGTAACTGTTCGATCTCGACCCACTCGCCCTGTGTGTGGGCCTGGGCAATGTTGCCGGGTCCGAGGACCACGGTCTGTGTGCGTTCCTGGTACAGCACCGCTTCAGTTCCGTAGGATACGGTCATCGGCTTGTCGTGGCCGCTGGCGCGACAGGCAGCCTGTACCACGGGCGCGTCGGGTGCGACGTAGAAGGGCGGGAATCCGCTGGTCTCCACGCTCAAGTTGTGAGCCACGGCACGATCAATGATCATCTGTGCGGCTTCGTCACTATCGGCATTGGGCATGGTGCGCAGGCCCACGGAACAGGTTGTCTTTGCAGCAGTTACGTTAAGCTTGCAGTCGCCGTCATTGATGATCATGTTCAGGCCGTTGGTCGGCGGATCAAATTCATCGTCCATGAAGCGTGAATCACTTCTGAAGAACTCCGCCAGTTCAGCGATCTCGGCCATGAAAGGAGCCATGAGCAGCGTGGCGGAGGTACCTTCGTCCGTGCTGGTGTGGGCGGCAACGCCGTTGGCCGTGGCCGTAATGCGGCGGCCGCCTTTGTGAGCGTAGACCGGTATCATCTCCGTCGGCTCGCCGACGACGGCAAAGGCCGGCCAGCCTTTGCCAAGCAATGTTGAGTCGTTCAGGAGCGCATGAGCGCCGTGGTACCCATCTTCCTCATCAGAAGTGACACCGATGTAGATTGGGTGGCTCAGTTCGGTGACTTCAACCCGGCTTGCGGCCACCAACATGGCGGCCAGCGCACCCTTCATATCGCAGGTTCCACGCCCGATCAGGCGTCCGTCCTTTTCATCTGGCGCGTACGGCGCCCAACCGGGTCCGCCCGGCACCGTATCCGAGTGGCCGAAAAAGCCCAGACCCTTGCCTGCTCCATCATCGTCCGGACCGAGCTTGCCGACCAGGCAGACCTTTTCTACGCCACATTCGTTGTCCTTGAAATCGACATAGGCAATCCGCTCGACATCGAACCCAATCTGTCGCATCACAGCTTCGATCCGGTCAGAGACGACGCTGTTGCTCTGCTGCGTCTCAGATTCAATGGCGACCAACTCTTTGGTCAATTCGACGACGTCGAAGGTCATCTTTGCATCGCTCCTCATTATCAACGGTCACATGGCATCAATGAACATACATAATCAATGACCATACATATGGTCGGTCGGATCAATGACACTTTCCTGCCAGTCAAGCCGTTGAGCCGCGCGTTCCAGGCTGTCTGCTTCGCCGTCATCGACCATGCCTTGAAGGACAACGATCTGCGCTTCCGTCAATGTGCCCGCTTTCAGCGCGAGCACCCAGCTCTCAAATTCGCTTTCTTCTCCGATTGAAGCCATGTATGTCTTACCTTTCTCTAATTCAGCACGGTACGATCTGTCATCCGAAATCGGTCAACAGGATTCTTTCACTCAGAAGAATTGCCGGCGAAGAATTCAGCATTGCTCCCATCAGAAAAATAGAGTTGGAGATGTATCGCATTGAGGCGAAACTGCTGGAGCGAAAGTGAGGCGCTACCGGCTAGACTCTCCGTGCTGGATGCCTTTGTCCAGCGATTCTCTCTCGACGTGTGCTCAAACTGAATGAAGCTTCCGTCAGTGAAAAAGAGGATCGCTTGATTGAATTGTCCGTTGACGACGTAGCGGACCACCTGTTCGTGGACAACTGTCGATAACTCGTTCATCGCTGCCATGATTGTATACTACGCTTGTGTTTTATCCTTTTTCTATCTGTGCAAATCTGTGGCGAAAAAGGCTCGTTGCAGTGGCGTCACCGATTATCCGGTTTGAGCTGCGTCACAATCACATTCTTGGCCCCGGCGGCCAACAATGCATCTCCAATGATTCCTGCCTGTTCCGGCTCAATAAGCGCGATGATATTCCCGCCTCGACCGCCGCCACTCAGTTTGGCCCCGAATGCGCCTGTTCTGTTGGCCGCATCGAGCAGATGTTCCAGCGCCGGCGAACTCACGCCGAGCTCTGCAAGCAAAGCCTGATTCTTGTTGAAAAGCATGCCCAGGCGTGTCGGATCGCCTGCCTCGATTGCATCACGGGCGTCTGTGACCACGTCAGCAATGGCATCGAAGAGTGCGTTATAAGTCTCCGGATCCGCAGTCCAGGCGCTGCGCACGTCACCGACCGTCTCCTTGGTCGGCGCACGAATGCCGCTGTCTGCGATGACGATGGTAAAGGAGCCGCCTGACAGGAAGTGTTCGGCTGGACTGCCCTTGACAAACCAGACCGGCTTGCCGTAGGCAATGACCGTGTTGTCAATGCCGCTGGGTGTGCCATGGTAGAGCCGCTCGCTCTCGAAGACAACCTGGCTGACTTCGTCTGGTTCAATGGAGCGGCCAACATGTTTAAAGATCGCACGTACCAGCGCAGTGCTGATGGCCGCACCGCTGCCCAATCCACTGGCGATTGGGATTGAGCTGTGGAGCCGGATCTCCCAGTCGGGCGGCTGGAGCAGAGCCAGGCGCTGCAAGGACAATCGGGTCACCAGGGCGATGGCGTCATCGGCCGGCAGGTCGGCCAGCGGCGCCTTGAGGTTGATTTGCGGGGCATTGACGTGGCAGCCGCTGCCTGGCGGCAGATCAGTGATGTTCGCTCGGGCTGTGGCTTGCCAGACGGGGATGGCGATGGACGGTCGCCCATAGACAACCGCATGTTCGCCGGCCAGGATGATCTTTCCCGGCGCCGTGGTCGTGGTCATCATCATGGGAAGAGCGTGGCAATCAACTGGTCGGGAACATCGCTCATGATGGTGGCAACGCCCAGCGCTGCCAGTCGACGCGCCTCGTCGGGATCGTTGACGGTCCATGTGTTGACATCGAGACCGTGCTCGTCCGCCCAGGCCATGTAGGCGGCATCGACACAGGTGTGGTGCGGATGCAGCGCCTGGGGCGCAATGATGTCAGTCGACCAGGCGCTGCGCAGGAAGAGGGGCAGATCGGGACCGTGGAGCACGCCCAGTTTGACACGCTTATCGAGTGAACGCACTTTGATCAGGCTCACAGGATTGAAACTGGAGACAATGACCTGATCGTAGAGATCACGTGCTGCGATCATGGCTAACAGCGGTTCCACCTGGTTGCCACCGGTACGAATATCCTTACTCTTGATCTCAATATTGATCGTGCCGCGATTGCCGATCAAATCCAGAACCTGAGCCAATGTCGGAACGCCAACGCCGGCGAAAGATGGGTCAAAATGACTTCCGGCATCGAGGTCGGCAAGTTCCGACGCGGTGAAGTCTGAGGCAAGGCCGTGGCCATTGGTGGTTGCATCGACATGGAAATCGTGGATCACCACCAGTTCGCCATCTTTGGCGCAATGCACATCCAGTTCGATACCGTCCACACCCATCTCCAGCGCAGTCTCAAACGCAGGCAACGTATTCTCCGGGGCAACAGACTTGGCCCCGCGGTGGGCAAAAATACTTGGCCGTCGAATCATGCGTTCTCATCTCCCTGATCTTCGTATCCCCCATCTTCATCTGCCCAGTCTTCATCTGCCCAGTCTTCCTCTGCCCAGTCTTCGTTTCCCCCGACTTTGTTTTCTCTGACACTGTTCACTTGACTGTAGGCCGGGTGGCTCATCACGGCCAGCATCGGTTCGGCCTTGGAGAGTTCGACCAGGCGGTCGCCGTCGATCAAGGTCATCGGCTTATTCTCCGCCCACTCACGTGCGTCGCGGCTGATTTTGCCGCTGGTGACCAAGTAGGAGCGCACTGCGCCCGCGTGGATCATGGTACCGTAGAGTTCACGAACCACGGCGGAGCCGACCGTACTGCTGTAGCGTTTGCACTGGACGACAGACTGGCGGCCGATGGGATCGGCGATGAGTATGTCAACGCCGCCGTCCTTAACGTCGGGCGTGTTCTCGACCGTATAACCCTGGCGCTTGAAGAGCCGATAGGCCACATAGGCCTCGAATTCGGACGGGGAGAGCGCCTGGATTTGGTCGTGGTTGAGCGCAGGCCACTGGTCGGCCTGGGTACGGTTTGCAATCCAGGCTCGCCAGCGAGGAAGCATCAGAATCCATCCCAGAACCAGGATCACGCCCATCACTACACAGACCAGTGCAAGCACCTGGTTGCCCTGGTCGCTTAGCAGACCCTCTGTGGAGAGTAGCCGATCTCCCAGCCAGAAGAAGAGCAGCAGCCAGACCAGCGAACCGATCAGTAGCAGACCTGTGCGAATTGGCATCTGATCAGGAGTATTCCAGCGGGGCGGTTCGAAAGCGAAACGTCGGGTGGCCATGGAGATTATCCGCCGAAGAGGCGTCCGAAGAAGCCCTTTTTCTTGGGTGGAAGGGGCGGGGTGGTCGGGGTCGGGTCGATCTCGAGCTGGGGTTCGTCGTCTTCAATGATGCCAAGTTCGCGCTTGAGTTCATCGGTCATCATATCCGGCGTCCACATCGGTTCGAAAATGACGTTGACATTGACCGAACTGGCTCCCCTGCTGCGCAGAACTTGCTCCACGTCGGCAATAATCTGAGGCCCAAGCGGGCACATCGGCGTCGTGTAGGTCATGGTGACGTCGACGACGGTCGGCTCATTGGCGTCATCGGCGCGTACATCAACGCCGTAGACGAGGCCCAGATCGACAATATTCTGATAGATCTCCGGATCGATCACAGCCTTCAGGTATTCGAAACAGTTTTCGGACGTTAATGGTTCTGACATAGAAGTCTAACTCTCCACTCTGTGGTGCCAAAGAAGCCAGGCTTTTGTCAAGAGCCTGGCCTCACTACGTCACATCGCATTCTATTAGAGGGTCTGCATTTCCAGCGCGGTCTCGCCCTCACTATCCACCCAAACGCCGCACTGGCCACCCTTGTCGCTGACGCCCAACGAAACTTCGCTGCCGTCCATGCGCAGGGCCGGATGATAGTACTCGGACACTTGCTGAGCGTCACCGACGATGTAGTGGCCGATGAGCGAGCGTCGGAAACGATCTTGGCTGGTGTTAGGGAAACTGCCGTGGATGATCTGGCCGTTGAAAAAGAGCACATCGCCCGGCTCTAGCCGTGCAGGCTTGGGCGTCATACCTTCGCTCAGGGGCACAGTTACGTCGGTGAAGCTCTCTGTGAGGTCAGCCTCTACAGGACAGAGAAGCGGCAGATCCTGGGTGCCCGGCACCAACTGTAGACAGCCATTCTCCTCATCACAGGGATCCAGCGCCATCCATGCAGCCATGCATGTGCCCGGTTGCACGCGCAGGTAGTACTGATCCTGGTGCAAGGCCTGCCCACGAGCGCCGGCGGGTTTGAAGTAGAGCATGGTCTGCACGGCAAAGGGTTCCACACCCGTAAGCGACGTCAGCCACTCATTGATGCGCTTATCCAACAACCATTGCAGCGACGCCTCGTCCCACCGATGCATTTGCATCATGCGCGGGTAACGCTTGAGCGGATCTGTTGCCCCCGTGAGATCGTCGATGTCGATGCCGGCCGAATCGCCCGGATAGGTTCCGGACTGGCGCAGCTCAGTGAAGTGCTCTCGATAGCGAGCCGTCTCTTCCGGCGAAAAGAGTCCTCGCGCGATGACATAGCCGTCACGATGAAACTGTTCAACTGAAGCTGGATTGATCATATTTCCTCTGATAGATAGGTCAACTGCAGAAGGCTTTCATGTCACAGATTCACACAGATAGAAAGGTGAAAAACCTCATGCAATTGAGACAAAACGAATCCTCAGTAACTGTCGGCAAACAACTTAGCGGTTTGAACCTCCGGGAGGTGGTCACGAAAGTTTGGCTTAACGAAGTGGTTCTGACCACCTCCCGGAGGTTATTTGCGGACACTCACTAAATGCGATACAACGCCGGTCAGCTGTAGTGTCTGTCCTTCTGTAATAACTCAATCATGACGCCATTGGTTGCCTTGGGATGGATGAACGCCACCTGACCATGGACACCCTGGCGCGGGACCTCGTCGATCAGGCGCACGTCTTGCGCCTTCAATTCGGCCAGTGTCGCCACCAGATCGTCGACTTCGTAGCAGATGTGATGGGTCCCCTCGCCACGGTTGCTGAGGAAGCGAGCCGTGCCGCTGGCCTCATCGGTCGGCGAGATCAACTCGATGGTACTGTTGTGTGCATCCAAAAATGCCGCATCAACCAACTGCTCTTCAATCGTCACACGCTCTAACAACGTGAAACCCAATTGCTCACAATAGGTTTCCAAACTACTGTCGATGTCGTTGACGACGATGCCGACATGATCCATTCGTTTGAACATAGCGTTCCCTATTCATTGATATCTTGGTACTACATTTCACTGCGTCCGGCCAGTGCCCGGCTGAGCGTGACCTCATCTGCATATTCCAGATCGCCGCCGACAGGCAGGCCGCGTGCCAGCCTGGTGACCCGAATATCCAGCGGTTTGACCAGGCGAGCAATATACATGGCCGTCGCCTCGCCTTCCAGGTTGGGATTGGTGGCGAGTAGAATTTCCGTGATCGGGGTTATCGACTCTTCAGGTCTGGCGGGATGGGGCGTATCGGACAGGCTCTGCTGAATACGCTGAAGCAGCTCAGCAATTTTCAGATCTTCCGGGCCGATGCCCTCAACCGGGGAGATGGATCCATGCAGCACATGGTAGACACCGTGAAATTCACGTGTGCGCTCAATCGCCTGAACATCGAGCGGCTCCTCAACCACGCAGACCGTCGCGTGATCGCGCTGAGCGTCATCGCAGACGCCGCAGGGGTTGCGGTCGGCAATGTTGTGACAGACCGTGCAGAAGAGCGTGTTCGCTTTGAGTTCTTCCAGCGCATGGGCCAAGTTCATCGAGATCGAGTCATCGCTGCGCAGCAAGAAGTAGGTCAGTCGGCTGGCAGTCTTGGGCCCGATGCCCGGCAACGCTGAAAAGGCTTCGATCAGCGCTGTGATCGGCTCCGCCAATGGTTGCATTGACTAGAGTCCCATTCCCGGCGGCAGCCCCATGCCACCGGTCAACGCGCCCATGCGTTCTTCTGAGAGCTCACTCGCCTTGGTCATGGCTTCAGTGACAGCCGCCAGGACCAGATCTTCCAACATCTCGACATCGTCAGGGTCCACGGCATCGGGGTCGATCTTGATCGACTTGAAATCCTGTTGGCCGGTGATCACCACTGTGATCATGCCGCCGCCGGCAGAGACCGTGAGCTCTTCTTGGGCCAATTCCTCCTGGACCACAGCCATCTCATCCTGGAGCTTGGTCATCTGCGACATCAGGTTGCCCATGCCGCCCGATGTGCCTGGCGTGCCCATGGTTGGTGTTCCGAAACCGCCGGTTCCTGCTCCTGCTTGTCTGCTACGCGCGTTCTTCTTCTTTTTTGCCATTGGTTCCTCGCTATACTCTCTTCATGCTATTTTCGCGTTTTTTGCCACAGATTCACACTGATGGACAAAGGATAGGAGACGGATAGTTCTGGAAATGCTCCAAATATCTAAAGATCATCTGTGGAAATCTGTATTCATCTGTGTGAATCTGTGAGTCCACTGCAAAAAGTCTTTTCTTGACACGAATTCACACGAATTATGTCGTCGCCCCAGAGAGAACATTCGTGATAATTCGTGTAAATTCGTGTCTACATCCCTTTTTGCAGTAGAGTCATCTGTGGCAAAAAACATCCACAGGTTTTACACAAACACCTATTCTACCACCTCTGCCCGCAAATTGGTGACCGCGTACTCGACCAACGGATCGGGACCAGCGGTCTCTGCTTGCTGCCCAGCGCCTATCTGCTTGGCGACTTTCGCTTGTTCACCCATCTGGCACTCCAGTTTTACGGGCCGCCCCAGGAACCCACCGAGCACTTCGGAAACCTGATTCAGGGTCTCCGGTTTGGCAATCATGTCGCAGGTGAACGTGTTGGCGCCGAATGCAAAGACGACGGTGTCCTCAGAAATGGCGATATCACGCACCGTGTTCAACGCCGCCTGGACTTTGTGGCCGGCCGTTTTACGTGTAGCGTAGGTGAATTGCTTCCATTGGGCCCGGAGGCGGGTGACTGCGGCCGTGTCCAACGGGGCAGGTTCGCTCTCGGCGGGATCCGGTTTGGCAACTGCCGTTTTGTCCTCAGTGGTCGCCACTGCCGCCGGCTGCGCGGGGGTGGACTGAGTGGACCCTGAGGCTTGAACTGCCTGTGGCGCTCCGGTCTGAGCAATCTGTTCCGGTGCAGTTTGCGCCGGTGTATCGACAGCCACTGGCGCTATCACCGTCGGTCCCTGGATCGACTCGATCAGGGCCAGCTCCATGGGCAATTGGGGCTGATACCCTCCCTTGAGCTTGGGGATCGCCTCACTGAAACGCTTGATGGCGAATAATGTCGCTGGCCCCGGCAGCCGCTGGGCCTGGCCCTGCATGCGTCGCACGCTGTCTGCGGGCAGGTCACTGAGCAGTCCGACATCTCCGGTCATCTGTAGGACCATGATGCCGCGCAGGTATTCGACTACCTGTAGACAGAATTCGGTCAAGCTGGCGCCGCCGGTCAATAGTTGCTGAATCAAGGCGAGACCTGCGCCCACGTCTTTATCGGCCAATGCGTCGACCAGTGAAGCCACACTCTCGGCGCTAACTGCGCCCAACACCTGTTGGACCTGGTCCAGCGAGACTGTCTCTGTGCCGAAACTACGCATCTGGTCCAACAGGCTGACGGCATCGCGCATGCAACCCTGGGCGCTGCGTCCGATGGCGGCCAGCGCCTCATCTTCGACGCCAAAACCCTCAACATCGGCAATATGTTTGAGGTGAGCTGAGATCTCGGGAACAGGGATGCGGCGGAAATCGAACCGCTGGCAACGGCTCAACACGGTCGCCGGGATCTTGTGCGGCTCGGTCGTTGCCAGCACGAAGCGGGCATGGGGCGGCGGTTCCTCCAGCGTCTTCAGCAACGCGTTGAAGGCGCTGGTGCTGAGCATATGGACCTCGTCAATAATGTAGATCTTGAAGAGGCCTTCGCTGGGGCTGAAGCCGACCTTATCTCGCAGTTCGCGGATATCATCAACGCTGTTGTTGCTGGCCGCGTCGATCTCGATCAGATCGATCATGCGTCCTTCGTTGATGGCGATGCAGGTCGGGCATTCGTTGCAGGGTCGCTCGCCTTCGGGCGCTTTGCAGTTCACTGCCTTGGCCAGAATGCGGGCAGTGCTGGTCTTGCCTGTGCCGCGAGGCCCGGAAAAGAGGTAGGCATGGGCAATGTGTCCGTCTCGCAGCGCATTGCGCAGCGTCTGCGTCACATGCTCCTGGCCGACGACCTCTTCAAATGTTTGGCTGCGCCATTTTCGATAGAGTGCTTGAGCCATTTGTTCTTTGCCGTAGTCTCAAAATGAATCGCTACTAGAGGTACCGTCAGTGTAGCATCGAATGGAGAGCGTCCGCAAGCGCGAAGGCTACAATCGACTTCAAGATCTCATTACATCATTGGACGGTCACGACATCGAGTTGAAGTAGTTCGCTGCCGTTTTCGATCGGGAATCGCTGGCCGGTGTTGGGATCGTAGACTGTTACTGTCAAGGCATAGTCACCGGGTGTAGTCGAATGGGGCAGCAGTAGGACAAACTGTTGCATGCCGTCTCGAATCTCCTGATCGTTCTGGGCGACCAGCGCCCCCTCGGGTGACAGCAGTTGGAGAGAAACCTTGCGTGCCGTTTCCGGCAACGTCTGCCATTCCAGATCAAGGACGAGTGCACCGCCAGGCGTTGCACGGTCGGCGACGGTTGTCGTGGGTCGATAGGTCAGCCCGACAAGCGTTGGTCCACCCGGCCATGTCCCATCGATCGGCAACTCAATCGCTTCTCCTTCGCCGGCCGAGACATAGGGCGTGACCTGCAATGAGTTGAGCCAGATGTCGCTACCCGGAATTAGATGCCCGCCTAGCCACTGCTCGATAACACCCTCGGGATCGGCCTGCTCGGTGTTGTGTCGAATCAGGAAGATGCGGTCATGTGCTGCCGCCAGATCTGCCAGACGGCCGCGAGTTTCTTCCGCAGATTCGTTCTCTGCCGGCAACGGGGCCACGGTGATGTGATTTTCATCGGGCAACAGCAGGCCCATCATGTAGGCTTGGTCGGGGCCAACCAGGGTGATGGCATCGCCTTCGCCGCCCGGTTCGATCAGGTTGTCGAGCAACAGATAGTAGTCCTCGGGTGCGAGTCCCGGCTCAGAGGGTGCATAGCGCCGGGCGTAGAGGGTCAGATGCTCGCCGCTGGGGAAGTCCCACTCTTGCACCGGCTCGAAGGCCAGGTTGAAGAGATCGTCATTGTCGGCCAGGATTCTATCGACGACTTCCTTGCTCGATTCATGGGTACGGTATGAATGCGTGTCCGACACCAGCACATAGTCCATCTCAAAGAGCTGGTTGTAGGCTGATTGTTCGCGCCAGTTGCGCGCCAACTCACGCAGTCGCACCTGAGGATAGTTGATGTAGATCTGGTAGAGGAAGTGTTTTTCGTGCAACTGATGGAGGTTGGTTAAGATCCCCAGTTCGATGGTCTCTCGCTCTTGCTCCTGACGCGCCTGGTCGACGATGTCCAGCACGTTGGTGGCGATACCATAGTCGGCGTCATTAACACCGGAGGCAGGATATTGGATGAAGAAGCCGTTGGCCAATAGATCGACAGGCTGACCGGCAACGTTGAGTGTGAATCGGGTGCGCCAGTCTGCCAGCTCCTCTGTGGAGATGATCGCAAACTGAGCGACAGCCACAAACAGCAACAAGCCAATTGATGCCCAACGCACAATCGGTGGTCGCCACATCATCAACCCGACAGCCATCCAGATGGCGAAGGGCGGCAGGAAGGGCATGATGAAGCGAGAGTGGGCCAGGCTCACCTGGGTCGAGAAGATGATCGTGGGCACGAACACCCAGAGCATCAGTATCCAGGCCGTGTCGCTAAGGTGGGTCAGCGACTCCAGCAGATGGCTCCGTTGCTGGAACAGCCAGATGCTGACGATGATCGCAAAAAAGAGCGTGTAGAACAGGCCCAACTGTTCCGTGGTGACTTCACGGAAGTACTTGCCGTAGGCCATGAAACGGCCGCCGTCCCGGCCATAGGCGGTGTCTGAGAAATTGACGATAAACTCTGTATTGGTGAGGTACCAGAGCGTAATCAGCCATGCGCCGATAACGGCTGAACTCAGTGCGTTATTGAGTGTCTGCGCAGGACCTTCTCCATTACGTTTGGCCGCGAAAAGCGCATAGAGAACGCCGCCAAAGAGCAGTGTGAAGACCGGATAGAGCCACCATCCGACCGGATTAGCGGAGACGGCATCGCGCGCCGGATAGAGCCATGCCAGATTGAGCACTGCGCTGACGACCAATACAAGCAGCAGACGCAGCCAATTGGGCAATAGCTCGCGCGGATGACGGGCCATCTCCGGCACAACGCCGCTGCGCCAGACCACGTAGGCTAGGGGGCCGATGAGGAAGGCGGCAGTGGTCCATTTGACCAAAAAGGCAAGACCGATGGCAAGTCCAAACCAGAGCGCCGGCGTCCGTCGAGAGAGGCGATCACTGCCTAGGAGAAAGGCTACGCAGAGAGCGACCAGGGCCGTTAAGGCCAGATCGAGGTATAGATAGCGCGACATGGCGTAGATCATCGGGAAGGAAGCCAGGATCAGCGTCGCCAGCACGCCGTCCGTCGTCGCGTTTTCCCGGCTGGACAGACGCCGACCAATGTACCAGGTCGCCAGGAGCAGCACGAAGAGATAGAGCAGGTTGGTCATGACTGCGATCTCTTCGGAGACGCCGAAGAGTCGGTAGGCGACGGCGGCCATGTAGTGGACCAACGGCGGATAGTAGCTGGCATAGGCCAGCATATCGTAGGGCGTGCTCAGTCCGGGGTCCGACAGCATGTTGTTGAAGACCAACGTTGTGATCAGGTGATCTAGTCGATCCCAGCCGTAGGTCACTACGTTGACCTGTAGCCAATGCCAGTTCACAACGCCGAAGACCAGCGTGAGCAGCCCGGCAGTGGCAAAGCCGATCAGCCAATCATGACGGCTGGATCTGGCTGTCGATTTTCGGGTTCAGTTCGTCCGATGGACCCGACTCTATTTCAACTGCGCTTCCATCCAATGCTTCCACGATAGTTCAGCAATTCCCTCATAAGTAAGAAGCCGCAATTGGCGCAAAAAAAGTGCCGGGGACTTATGCAACCAAGCGAGCGAATTGACACTGATGTCAACGCCCCAGCATCGGAATGTCCCCGGCACTTTGTTGGTGCGACTGACAGGCTTCTACCCAAATCTCGTCAGCATCAATCAGATTTCAGCGTCGACGCACGGGAGATTATAGCACAGCGCCACCTATCCAACCCGACATCTGAGCTGATGATCTGAGCGTGATTTGGGATAGGGACATGGTCTAGGCTGTTCGGCGCAGGCAGGGCGCAATGGTACAATGCGACGAGAATGACGAAGCCGTAGGACAACGGTGTTTGCCATTCACCAATACCATGTCACAAGCAGCCAATGGATGCCATACTGCCCATGTCAGACAAAAAAGTTCTCAACACGTTCCAGATGCGCCGTCAGATGGCGGAGGCATTTCAAGCACTGAATGGCGCTGCCAATGAGATGGCGCTCATCGACCTCGCCCATGAAATCGTCGACACCTACCCGGCCGATCTGGTGCTCAATACCATGGTCAAACAGTTGGATACCGATTCCAGTCAACTTCGTGGCGGGCTTGGTCACATCGCTACCTTTCTGCCCGCCGATCAGACAGTCCCGGCGTTGCGTTCCGTCGTTGCCGATCGCAGCAATACGCCGCGGATGCGCATTGCCGCTGCGCTGATCCTGGAACGGTACCTCGGCGAGACGCTGCCGTCGGCGCTGACCAATGACCTCGACAACTCCAATGAGGTCGCTTTCCAGAGTCTGCGCGAGGCTGTGGAATCGGGCAGAACCAACCGCAATATTCTGCTCGAATATGTGACGCAACTGCGCCAGACGGAGCCGGCAGTTGCGGGTATGGTGATGGATATGCTCGAACGCATTGACTCGGTGGATCGAGTAGAGTTGCTGCGTCTGGTCGCACAGGATGACCGCCCTCTGGTTGCCACCGACGCTTTGCAACGTTTGGAGCTGCTCGGCAAGACCGAGGCTGCCGAGCAGGCTGCAGCCGCGCTGCACACATTGCAGTTCGTACTATCTAAGCCGATGGCTGACATTGCTGAGCGCAGCCTGCGCAAGCTTCGTTTCACCGGCGTCGTCTATCAGCCGCCGTCGCCCACCGGTTGGCGAGCGCTGATGACAACCGCTGACCCGTCCGGCCATCAGACGGTCTGGCTGGTTCGGCGTCCCCAGTCGGCGGATCAGCCCGCTAAGATTCTTGGGTTTGTACTCAGCTATCGGGCAGGAATCCGACAGATGTTTGGCAGCGAAGATCTGCTTGCCGAACACCTGCCGCGCAGAGTGGAGCTCGGCGAGACGGTACCGGTTGACGTAGGCGGTGGACGATCGATGACTATGCTGGAGACGCCCTTCGACTATGGGCGCTGGCTGGTTCAACACGCGTCCAGGCCCGACGGGCTGGCCAAAGACCAGGAACCAGTTTCGGGTGAATACAAACTCTACAACGACTTGATCTGGCGATATGCCCGACCACAGATCGATCCAGTGGTTGGGAACTTCCTCGTAGGCCCCGAACAAGGTGTTGAACCTGTCAACGTGGGCGAAGTTGAACTTGATGCGCGGCTTGCGGCAATGGCGGAGGATGCTGCCCATCTCCTCAGCCAGCCGGCCATGGCCGGCTGGTCAAGGCAGAATCTATTGCTGGCTCAGGCTGTACGCCCACTGGGAGACAAGTTAGAGGATCTGCCCACTGACTTCATTGTCAAACAGATCCAGCAAGAGATTGCCAAATGGAATGAAGCGGGTGCGCTGATGGAAGCGCTGGAGACGAGCCTGCGTGCACAGGCCGCCTGGTTCCATTACGCCGGCGATGAACCCAGTGCCGATCGTGCAGTCCGCCTGGCAGAATCTTTCGACACCGTATCCGTCGCACAGAATCCGCTCCTCACCTACATGATCGGGCGTGGCCTCGAACAGGTGCTCACCGAAAAATAGGCGTGGTTCGATTGTTGGCGCTACGCCCCTATGTCTGCACAATTCGCTGAGGGTGGGTGTAGATATTGAACGTGGAGTCGCGTAGAAAAGCCACAAGTGTGATGCCGAAGCGGTCGGCCAGCTCGATGGCTAAACTGCTCGGCGCTGAGACTGCACAGAAGATCGAGGCGCCGGCGATGCGGCATTTGTGCAGGAGTTCGTAGCTGGCGCGCCCGCTTGCGACGACGATCTTATCCTCGAACGGCAGTCGACGCTGAAGCACCCCCCACCCGATCAACTTATCCAGTGCATTGTGACGGCCCACATCCTCACGCAGCGCGACCAATTCGCCGCTGACATCAAACAATCCCGCTGCATGCAGTCCGCCCGTCGTGGCAAACAGACGTTGCTCACTGAGCAGGATATCCGGCATCTGTGAGAGAACTTGCGGCAGGACCGAGACCTCGGTCGATAGAGGCGGCAGTGAACGCGTATCCAAGTCGTCCAGCATGGTTCGCCCGCAGACGCCGCAGGCACTGTTGGTAAAGAAATGTCGATCCAGTTGCGGCAGATCGGGCAGCGTTGCGTGCCGCAGATAGACAGCCAGTTCGTTGTACTCCTGGCGTTCGTTCTCTCCGTCAACGCAGTAGATCATCCGTGCGATGTCACTCTTCTCGACGATCACGCCCTCACTGTGGAGAAAGCCGGCGGCAAGTTCGTAGTCATTGCCGGGCGTGCGCATGGTAATAGCGATGGTGCTTCGCGCGTCTCCCGCTGTGGAGTTGTATCTCCAGCGGCTCCTCGACGGCCACAACGTCACTGCGCCGCCGAAACCCCTCGTCATCAACCGTCCAAATTCGTCGCTTGACCTGCAACCGATTACTCATGGCATCCTTGTTTTTATGCAAGAAAACGGGGATCTGCCACAGATGAACACAGATTTCCACGGATGGGGCACAGATAAATGCCCAGAGCATATCTGTGAAAATCTGAGTCCATCTGTGTTCATCCGTGGCTCATTCTTTCCTCGCAGCAAGCTCATCAGATCGGTTCGATGTGCACAGGGCAGACCTTCAGCTCGGCGGTCTGGGTCACCGGATCGTAGCCGGAGCCGGTCAGGACGTTGATGGGCACGTCGTTGAAGGCGAAGCTGGAGAAGACGGTGCCTCTGGGGGATTGCCGGGTCGCCTCCACCTTGATCTGGACTGAGCCTCGTCGACTGCTCATGCGGCACCAGCCGCCGTCCTGCAATTGCCAATTTTTCACGTCGTCGGGATGGACTTCAAGCGTCTCTTCTGAGAGTAGGTAGTCGATGCCCTGGGCGCGGCCGGTTTGGGTGCGGGTATGGTACGACTCCAGACGACGCCCGGTGGTCAGCCAGACCGGATAGTCGTCGTCAATGGTCTCGGCCGGATCGCGGTAGGCCGTTCTGGAGAACTTACCCAGGCCGTTGGTGAATTCTTCGTCGTGGAGCCGGGGCGTACCCGGATGGCCTCTGTAGGGAATTGGCCACTGGTATTGGCCGGCATCGATCAGATCCCAGTCGACGCCGGCATAGATAGGCGACAGGCTGCACAGTTCGTTGAAGATTTCGCTAGCCGAATTGTACTCAAAACCCGGGACGCCCAACCGTTGCGCCAGCTGACCGACGATCCACCAGTCCGGTTTGGCCTCGCCCGGCGGATCAACGGCCTTGCGCACACGCTGAATACGCCGTTCGGTGTTGGTGAAGGTGCCGTCTACCTCGGCCCAAGCCGCGGCCGGCAAGACCACGTCGGCCAATTCGGCTGTTTCAGTGAGAAAGATATCTATGACGACCAGGTGATCGAGACTGCACAGCGCATGCTCAGAGTGATGGCGATCGGGATCGGAGACCAGTGAGTTCTCGCCGTCGATGAGCATGGCATGGATGCCGTCGCCCACGCGATCAAAAGCCGTGACTTTGGTGATGCCCTTATCAAGATCGACCTTACGTCCGAAGACGGGCTCAAACTTGGCCTGGTTCTCCGAATCATCAACCGGCTGGAATCCGGGATAGTTGTTGGGGATGGCGCCGGCATCGCCGGCGCCCTGGATGTTGTTCTGGCCACGCATGGGATTGATGCCGGTGCCCTCACGACCGATGTTGCCGGTCATCAACACAAGATTGGCCAGACTCTGCACATTTTCCACGCCGCAGATATGTTCAGTGATGCCCAACGTGTAGTAGATGGCCCCGCGGTCAGCCTCGCCATAGAGGCGCGCCGCGGCCTCGATATCGGCAGCCGGCACGCCCGTGATCGGCTCGGCCCACTCGGGCGTGAAATGGCTGGATGTGGGCCAGGAACTCGTCCATGCCCGTCGTGCGCGGTGCGTACGAACTCTTCGTCGATCAACTCCTCGCGCGCAATGACGTGGGCCATGGCCAGCAACAATGCTGTGTCAGACCCGACACGGATGGGCAGATAGATGTCGGCCATCTCGGCCAAGCGGATGCGCCGCGGATCGGCCACGATCATCTTGGCCCCGCGTGCCAGCGCCTTCTTGAGGCGGGTTGCCGCGACCGGATGACACTCGGTCATATTGGTGCCGATGCAGAAGATTACGTCCGGCTTTTCCATATCCGAAAGCGGATTGGACATGGCTCCACGCCCGATGACTGCCGCCAGACCGGCGACGGTGGGGGCGTGTCAAGCACGGCTACAGTTGTCGATCTGGTTGGTGCCGAACCCTGCGCGGATGAACTTCTGCATGATGTAGTTGGCCTCACTGGGCGTGCGGCCCGAGGCGATACCGTAGACGCTGTGACGGCCATAGGTGTCGACGGCCTGGCGGAAGCCGGCGGCAGCGACATCGAGCGCTTCATCCCATGTGGCCGGATGCAGCTTTCCGTCCTCGCGTCGCACCAGCGGAGCAGTCAAACGATCCGGATGGCTCACGTAGTCGTAGGCAAACTGGCCCTTGACACAGAGCGCGCCTTCGTTGGCCGGGCCATCCATGGCCGGCTGGATGCCCACGATGCGGTTGTCGCGCGTCATGATATCGACCGCACAGCCCACGCCGCAGTAACCGCAGATGGAACGAGTTTTATTGATGCTTGTGGGGCTTGATCTTTCGTGCACAACCAGAGATTGCAATGCCATGCCCATTTTCTCCTTGACCTAGAAAATGGTGAATGGTGAATTGATAATTCTCAATTGCTAATGTCAGCTGCTTTCTCGCACACATTCATTAAGAATTAAGCGCTATCAATTCACCATTAACCATTCATCTTCTTTTCTACGCTTCACTCTCTATGAACCGCATCGCCTTCTTATCCGCCAGAGCGCCCGTCGGACAGGTCTGTACGCATTGCCCGCAGAACGTGCAGGCGGACTCCTTGAGGATATTGTCGAATTCGGTGACGATCTGTGTCTGAAATCCTCGATTGGCCACGCTAATGGCGTAGTCGCCTTCCTGCTCGGCACAGACTCGAACGCAACGATAACATGAAATACATAGGTCGTAGTCGCGTAGCAAGAATGGATTCGCATCATCCAACTTGCTCTGGCCGGACGTCTGCCCGGCGAATCGACCGGTGCGCGCTTCGTAGCGGTCCACCAATGTCGTCAATTCTTGAGACGAATAACCACGCAACGGATCGACATCGACCTGTCTGTTCTCCGAGACTACCATTTCCAGCAACGTCTTTCGGTGCCGGTCAATACGCTCGCTCTGGGTGAAGACCTCGGTGTCCAGCATAGCCAACGTCGTGCAGGCAGCGACCGGGACCCGCGCTCCCTTCACCTCAACCACGCAGAGCCGGCACGCGCCGAACGCCTCCAGCCGCGGATCGTAGCAGAGCGTCGGGATCTCCTTGCCCTGGCGCGTAGCGACCTGGTAGAGCGTCTCGCCTAGCTCAAAGGAGACCAGTTCGCCGTCGAGACGGAGGGTGAGTTGGGTGTTGGTTGTGGTCATGGAGTTCCTTGGGTTATCGAAGAGCACAGATCGAAGATCCGTCTTGCGATGACGCTCCAGTACTCGGCAATTCTTGGTCCGCCGATCTTTGCCCTTTGTCTATTGCGCTTGGCTATGTCACCACCGGCACATCGCTATCATACTTCTCATAGATTCGTTCTTCCACAATCTGTTTCATCCGCGCGACCGCTTCGTAGATGTCGACGAACGAATTGTAGATCGGTGCGATGCCGATGCGGATGTTGTCCGGCTTGCGGAAGTCGGGCAGCACGTTCTTGTCATGGATCAGTGCCTGATCGATACGCCAGCCATCGACATGGCCCAGCGAAATGTGAGAGCCGCGCCATGCCACGTCGCGCGGCGCGTTGAGCACGAACCCATGGGACGCCAGTTCCTGCTTCCAGAGAGCGATCAGGTATTCACTCTGAGCCATCGACTTGGTCCGTAGTCGGTCCATGCCCGCCTCCAGCAGCAGGTCAACGCCAGGTTCGATGGCGCTGAGCGACATCATCGGGGCCGTGCCGGTCAGGAAGCGCTGGATCCCAGGAGCGGCCTCATAGCTCAGGCCGAAGTCGAACATGTCGGCCTGGCCCATCCAACCCTGCATGGGGTTTTGCAGTGTCTCCTGCAAGTCTTGCCGCACGTAGAGGAAGGCCGGCGCGCCCGGCCCGCCATTGAGATACTTATAGGTGCAGCCGACGGCCAGATCCGCCTCAGCGTCGTTGAGATTGACCAGCACCGAACCGGCAGCATGGCTCAGGTCCCACAGCGTCAATGCTCCGATTTCGTGGGCCAGCCGTGTGATGGCGGCCATGTCGTAGGTGTAGGACGTCTTGAACACGGTGTGGGACAGGGTCACCAGCGCAGTCTCGTCATCGATGGCCTCTGCCAACGCGTCGACCGGGCCGTGAATGCCGTCGGGCGACGGGACTACCTCAATGTGGTAGTCTGGCCCAAGTTGGCGGCAAAGCCCCTGCAGGATGTAAAGATCCGACGGAAAGTTCAGATCATCGGTCACGATCTTGTGGCGGCCCGGCCGAGATTGAAGGGCCGCCAAGGCCAGGCGATAGAGGTTGACCGATGTCGAATCGGCAACGATCACCTCGTCGGCCTGCGCGCCCACAAGCTGCGCAATCTTGCCGCCGATGCGGCCCGGCGTCTCAATCCAGCCCTCGTTCCAGCTGCGGATCAGCCGCTCGCCCCATTCAACCTCAACAATCTGCTGCATGCGCTGCACCGTTGCCTTGGGCAAGCGCCCCAGCGAGTTTCCGTCAAGATAGATGAGTTTGTCGTCGGCGACAAATCGATCTCGAAACGACGCCAACTCATCGTCAGCGTCCAACGACTCTGCGTACTCACGTGAAAAGATGTTATTCGGTGTCATGATCCTTCGGTTCTTGCTTGCTTGATTGTGGGTGTAGGTAGGTCAACCCCAAGATGTGTGGTAAATCTGTAAAGCGTACTGCGTAAAAAATGTGGCGTGACGGATATTACGCAGTACGCAGCACGCTTTAGTCCATAACATGGCGCTCGACTTGCTCCGGAAAATAGCGCACCAGGCTCTCTACCACCATCGGCGCGGCCATGCCTAGGCCGCAAGCGCTGAGTTCCTTCATGGTGTAGGAGATATCCTCGACCTCAGACAGCCACGCATCCAGATCGTTGGGGCCTTGATGTTCGCCGTTATCGCTGAGCCGTTCTGTGAGCCTCTGTGTGCCGATGCGGCAGGGAAAGCACTTGCCGCACGACTCGTGGGCGAAGAACTCAATCGCTCCATGGGTCACGCCGACCATGTCGCGGCTGTCGTCGAAGACCATGATGCCGCCGGCGCCGAGGAACGAGCCCTTGCGCCGTATGCTCGGTTCATCCAATGTGACATCCAGGTCGTCGCCGGCCAGGAAACCGCCCGAGAGACCAGCCATGGTCACGGCTTGGATCGTCCGACCGTCCGGCGGGCCGCCTGCCCAGTCGTGTAGCAATGTTCTGAGCGGCAGACCAAACGGTACTTCGTAGTTGCCCGGCCGTCGAATATCGCCGGAGAGGCTGATCAGTTTTGTCCCGGCGAACTCACCCAGCCCGAGGCTTTGGTACCAGGCCGCTCCCTTGCGCACAATCTGCGGCACCGATGCCAGCGTCTCGACATTGTTGACCGCTGTGGGCAGATCCTCGAAGCCGTTTGTGACCGGGTAGGGCGGTCGATTGCGCGGGAAGGGGTGCTTGCCCTCGAGGCTGTTGAGCAGCGAAGTCTCCTCGCCACAGATGTAGGCGCCGGCGCCGCGGCGCACATAGATTTCAAAACTAAAGCCGCTGCTGAGGATGTCATCACCGAGCAGTCCGGCCTCTCTTGCTTCGGCCAACGCCTTCTCCAAAATCGAGACCGTCTGTGGATATTCGTAGCGTAGATAGATGAAACCGCGTGTGGCTCCGGTGGCGTAGGCGGCGATGGTCAAGCCCTCGATCACGGCGAATGGGTCGTGGTCAAGGACCGCCCGGTCCTTGAAGCAGCCCGGCTCGCCTTCGTCGGCGTTGCAGACCACCGTCTTGGGTGACCCCGGCGCTTCGGCCACAGCCCGCCATTTGACGCCCGTGGGGAAGCCGGCTCCGCCCCGCCCTGCAAGTTCGCTCTCACGGATGAGACCGATCACGTCTTCGGGCTTCATCTGGTCCAAGATGTCGATCAGTCCCTGGTATCCGCCTGTGTGACGATAGCCGGCCAATGTTGCCCGATCCGGCTCGCGTATGGATCGAAAGACACACTCTTCAACGCCGCCAGGGTTGGGCGCCGGTAGCGGCGTCGGGCCATTCATCAGATTAGCAGCATGGAGACCGGTCAACGCTCGATTCCCCTGAAGGACAGGGATCGGCTGATCGCAGCGGCCGGCGCAGGCCATGGATGTCGCTCCCTGATCGGCCAGGGCCTCCAACAATGCCTCTCCGCCACGCAGGGCACAGACCGGCCCCGTGCAAACGCGGGGCGCAGCCTGCGGTTGTGCGCCATCGCGGAGAAGTGATGGTAGAAGGTGACGGTGCCATAGAGATCGGCCAAAGGGATCCGCAACGCCGTGGAGACGGCCCGCAGGGCGTCGTCGGAGAGATAGCCGTCCCGGTCATGGAACGCGTGCAGAATCGGCAGGAGCGGGGCCGGTTCATCGCGCCAACGAGCGATCAACTCGTGATCAATTGGGTCGCTCACTGGAATCTCCATGAGTCAATATGGTTCTTCATAGGTTTATGGGTGTCGAGATCGGTGTTGCCGGTTGGGGGAGCCATTATCAACCAAGCGCATACCGATGTCAAGCAAGATGCGATTCTTTCATCTCTGTTGTTCACTGCGAACCATCGATTTTGACACGAAATTGCACGAATTGCTTGGCTGGCTCCAGAGGGGTAATTCGTATGCTTCGCGGCTAAACATCTTATCGCAGTTGAGTCTTGAACTGTTCAAAATGATGTGGGCCTGTTCACTTCGTCTCCATCTCAGGCCCTTGCTCTCTCACGATTTCCAGTTGCGGCCTTGGGTGGCCAATGGTACGCTTCGGTTCTAGCTGCTGGAGGCTCAGAAATCACATCTTCTCAACAACACCGATTGTTCGGTCAACGATCGAGTATTGTAGGGGCGGGGCGTGCTCCCGACCGCTCATCACAGCGGGCGACCGCAAGAGTTACTATGAAATTATGGGTCATGAATGGGCAAACGGGATAATACGGGTATGTAGCCCAGTACAACGCCCAACGTATAGAGAAAAGACTGCTTGAGAAGAGAATGGAAGTGAGTGCATACGATGACAACCGATACGCAACTTCTCGATGAAGCCCGCAAGCGGGCGCTCGACATTGTCCACCATTGTGTGACACCCCACGGCTATCGTGCCTCGGCATTGGCTGCGGGCTATCCGCAAGTCTGGGCACGCGATGCGGTCGCCACCTTTCTAGGCGCCTGTGTCACCGGCGACCCGGAGCTAATTGGCTGCGGGCGCGCTTCGTTGGAGACCATGAGCGCGCACCAGTCGAAGCTGGGCCTGATCCAACTGAATGTCAATCCTGATACCGGCTACGTCAGCACGGAAAATGCAGGCGCCATCGACGGCAACCTCTGGTACATTCTCGGCCACTATCTCTATTTTCGGCTGAGCGGCGACCAGGAATTTCTCCATCGGCACTGGACTCATATCGACAAGGCGCTTCTTTGGCTTGAATATCAAGACATGAATGAGTGCGGCCTGCTGGAAGTGCCTGAGGCCGGCGATTGGATGGATCTACTTGCGGTGCGCTACAACGTGCTCTACGACAATGCACTCTGGTACGCGGCCAAGTTGGCCCATGAGGAGATGGCGGCCAGCCTACTGGCAGCAGATCTTCTTGGGGAAAGTGAAGTCTTCCAGCCAGGGGTCGACGCAGCCGGTGTCCATGAGCGCATCAATTTGCTCATGTGGATCGACCGCTGCTGGGTGGCCGAACATTTTGCCGAGCATCTCGAAAAACTCAAGGCGATCCGGCTAGAGTGGTTCATGCTCTACCACAACATGGGATCCATCTCCAGCCGCCCCTTCTATCTGCCCTGGGTGGCCTTTCGTGAGTACGGCGATTGGTGCGACAGCCTGGGCAACGTGTTGGCTGTGCTAACGGGGCTGGCCGACGGTCATCGTACCGAGCATATCCTGCGCTACATGCACCAGGTCGGCATGGCCGAGCCTTTTCCCACAAAGGCCATCTATCCGCCCATCTATCCGGGCGAACCCGACTGGCGAACCTACTACCGCAGCCGCAATCTGAATCTGCCTCATCAATATCACAATGGCGGCATCTGGCCCATGATCGGCGGTTTTCACGTTGCCGCATTGGTTCGCCACGGCTGGCAGGAAGGAGCAGAGAAGATGTTGCTTTCATTGGCCGAAGCCAACCGCTGCGGGGTTGACAAGGAGTGGGAGTTCAACGAATGGCTGCATGGGGCCAGTGGCCATGCCATGGGGTTCGGCGAACAAGCATGGTCTGCGGCCATGTATCTTTACGCCGACCATGCCGTGCAGACCGGGCGTCTGCCGCTCTTTGACGAACTGCTGGCCGACAAGCCGGCCTCAGCCGTGGCTTCTGAGGACAACAGCTTCCACATTTCGGCTGGTGGAGGACCAGGCTGATGGATGGGCGCGGCCACATGGGGGGCGGGCGGCTAATGGCGGGCGGCCACAAGGGCGCGCCCCTACCGCCGTTCGATACTTAACAACGTGTTTGGCTTGACGTTCTCTACTATAGAGATTGCACCGTCCGGCCAGTGGATTTCCAGACCAGTCAGTTCGGCGTCGATAGGGAAGCCGAAGTGGATGTGCGACGGGTCGCCGGAGAGATAGCCGCTTGTCGCGCTTACAACCCGGTGGAGCGTGCCGTCAGCCGTTGTGAGCCTGACTTGAGCGCCGATGGCGTCGCGATTCTGCACATCTGGTTGAGCCAGGGAGACAACCAGGCTTTCGCCGCCGCAGAGCTGGTTTTCGAAGAGTTGGGCCGGGCCGCGCAGATTGTTGATCACGATGTCGAGATCACCGTCATCATCGAGATCGGCCATGGACATGGAGCGGCCGCTGCTGGTCGAGTTCAGTTGCCAGTCCGGCATGGGAAAGAAGGTCTTCCCCGCTTGATTGCGAAAGACCTGGTTTTCCTCGATCAGCTCATGATCGGGTAGATGCGAGAAGATCTCCTCTTCGATCATCCCGTTGACGACATAGAGATCGAGGTAGCCGTCATTGTCCAGATCGCCGAACTTGGCCGACCAACTCCAACCCGTGCCGTCGACGTGCCACTGCCTTGCCCGATTTTCGTAGACTCCGTCCGCGATCTGCTGCTGAAGAACGTTCTCCATGATCTGCGGATCGCCTTCCATCTGCGGGTCGTTGGCCATGTCGGCCATCAGGGGCGCATAGGCGGTCATCATCTCTTCGTCAAAGGTGTAGGGCTTCATATCCGTGGAGAAGAGATCAAAAAGGCCGTTGTTGTCGACATCGCCGAGATCAAAGCTCATGGTGCTGTGCGCTGTCACAGTGAAGGGCACCGATTCGGTCCAGCCTCCGTCGCGCTGCACAAAGGCATAGTCGGGTACGCCAAAGTCATTGCCGACCAGAATGTCGGTGCGGCCATCTGCATCGACATCGGTCAAAGCCAGCGCCAGCGCCTGTGCGCCGCCGGCCAGTTGTGTTCCTACGAATCGACCTTGTCGTGGTCCGGTCTGATTCTCTGACTGGCCCTCTATACGGTTTTCATAGTAGATGATGCCGCTTCCGCCGTTGATCAGATAGGAATCGCCGAGATCGGTCAGAAAACCGGCGTCGTAGGGGGCGGTCACCAGATCGAGGTCACCATCGCCGTCCAGGTCTCCCCAGTTGATCGCATAGGACGGCCGGGCCACGCCGGGCAGCAGCCAGCGCTCGAAGATGCGCCCACCCTGGTTGTGCCAATAGTTGATGGCCCCGGTGTTTGTGGTCAACACGATATCGCGCAAGCCATCGGCGTCCACATCTACGATTGTAACGGCTCTGGTTTTGCCCTCGCCAAGTGGCTGGGCGTCAAAGACAAGCGCTCCTTGATTCCACATGATCGTATTGGGCCCTAGATGATTGCCCAAGACCAGATCAAGATCGCCGTCATTGTCCAGATCGCCGATGGCCAGGCCTGCGCCGTTGGCTTCAAACATGCGCACAATCCCGTCGGCTGTGTCGGTGGAATGATCGAGCGTATGGGCGACGAAGGTATTCTGGCACTCGCCCGACGGTTGCATGAGTTGCTGCGTGGTAGCAACAACCGGCGTCCAGTCTATGTCGGTCTGCGCCTTGGCGTCACCGCTGATCGTCACCTGGATGATGACGGTGAGGATGACTGTGGTGACAACGAAGAGCCGATGAGAACATTCTCGAGATGGAATCTGCTTGTGAGATCGGTATGAGTTCATAGGGATATATCGCATCTGCTGGGCCGACATCGTTCACAATCCCTGTCAGCCGTGAGAATAATTGTTAGTGTCCGCACTATTATGGACCAGATCGCTCGGTTTCCGCTAGCGTACGATTTTATGTACCACGGCTAGCATAGGCTCAGGCCACGACTCACGAGCATTTACGGGCAAAGCCTTTTTTCAGGCATCGGTGGCGTTTTTGAAGGCTCGATTGCCCTGTGCTACACTTGCCAAGCCTATCGACCAAGGAAGAGAGCGAATTTTCGCCTTTGGGAATCCACCCTGGTACCTGTTCAGGGTGTCTGGTAAGCAAGAAACGGAATATGGAACGCGACGGGATTCTGTGCTTGATGCACCCCAGGTTGCCCGACAACCTAATCCACGTTCCTCTATCGAGAGAATGACAGCGTAATATGACCAAACTAGTAATTGTCGAATCCCCGACCAAAGCCAAAACCATCCGCAACTTCTTGCCGAAGGGATATCACGTCGAGGCCAGTATGGGCCATGTGCGTGACCTGCCTGCGTCCGCAGGTGAAATCCCGGCCAAGTATAAGGGCGAGCCCTGGGCGCGACTCGGCGTCAATGTTGAAAATGACTTTGACCCGCTCTATGTCGTGCCCAACAGCAAGAAGAAGGTTATCAAGCAACTGCGCGATCAGCTCAAGAATGCCGACGAGTTGATTCTGGCCACCGATGAAGATCGCGAAGGTGAGAGCATCGGCTGGCATCTGGCTGAGGTGCTCAAGCCAAAGGTGCCGGTACAGCGCATGGTCTTCCACGAGATCACCCGTGAAGCCATCGAAGAGGCCCTGAAGCATACGCGCACCGTCGACGAAAATCTGGTTCGCGCCCAAGAGACCCGGCGCATTCTCGACCGGCTGGTGGGCTATACGGTCTCGCCGCTGCTCTGGAAAAAGATCGCACCCAAGCTGTCGGCAGGCCGCGTCCAGAGTGTGGCCGTGCGCTTGCTTGTCCAGCGTGAGCGTGAGCGACGTGCCTTCGTCTCAGGCGCCTACTGGGATCTGAAAGCAGCGCTCAACAAACGTCCCGATCGGTCTGATCATCGCTTCGAGGCGCAGCTTGTCTCCGTCGGCGGCCTCCGTGTCGCCAGTGGGCGCGACTTTGATGAACATACAGGCAAAATTCCTGAGGACAAGAAGGTGCTGCTGCTCGACAAAGATGCCTCCGATCAGCTGCGAGCGCGGCTGATCGACGGTACATGGCGTGTCACCAACATTGAGGAGCGCACTTCACAGCGCTCACCGGCGCCGCCCTTTACCACCAGTACCTTGCAGCAGGAAGCCAATCGCAAGATGGGCTTGAGCGCCCGCGATACCATGCGTGTGGCCCAGTCGCTCTATGAAAATGGCTACATTACATATATGCGTACCGATTCGGTCCACTTGAGCGATCAGGCCGTCAATGCGGCCCGCAACCGTGTGACTGAGCTGTACGGCGAGGAATACCTGACCGACAAGCCACGACACTACAAGACCAAGTCCAAGAGCGCGCAGGAGGCTCATGAGGCCATCCGCCCGGCCGGCGACCAGATGTTGCCGGTCGACCAGCTACCGTTGAGCGACCGTGAGCGCCGCCTCTACGACCTGATCTGGAAGCGCACCGTGGCCACTCAGATGGCCAACGCCCGACTGAAGTTCACCACGGCGACCATCGAAGTCGAGGATGCAGTCTTCCGGGCCAGCGGGCGCAACGTGCTTTTCCCCGGCTTCTTCCGGGCCTATGTTGAAGGGTCAGATGATCCCGAAGCCGCGCTGGAGAATCAGGAAGCGCCGCTGCCGCCGCTGACCATCGATGAGGAAGTGGACTGCCGTGAGTTGGAAGCCATCGGCCACGAGACCAAGCCGCCGGTTCGCTATACCGAGGCATCGCTGGTCAAGGCGCTGGAGGCTGCGGGTGTGGGTCGACCGAGCACCTACGCCACCATCATCGATACAATCTTGAACCGCAAATACGCCTTCAAGCAGCGCCGAGAATTGGTGCCGACTTTCACAGCCTTTGCCGTCACTGAACTGATGGAGGGCCATTTCGAGGATCTGGTCGATCTCCAATTCACTGCCTTCATGGAACAGGAACTGGATGAGATCGCGGCCGGCGAGCTGGATTGGTTGACTTACTTGAACGCTTTCTATCTGGGTGAGTCCGGCCTGGAAAACCAGGTGCGCAGTAAGGAAGCCGACATCGATCCGCGTACGGCAAGCGGCGTTGCGTTGAGCAATCTGTCGGCTGAGGTCCGCATTGGTCAATTTGGCCCGTATGTGGCCAAAGAGACGGATGGCGACCGGATGACGGCTGGATTGCCTGCCGAGTTGGCCCCGGCGGACCTGACTGATGAGATGGCCGAGAAGCTCTTTGCCGAAAAGAGCGAAGGACCTCGTCAGGTGGCCACCGATCCGGAAACCGGCAAGCCCATTTTCTTGAAGAAGGGACCGTACGGGCCCTACGTTCAGCTTGGCGACGACGAAAACGGGAATGGAGCCAAGAGCAAGGCGGCTGAGGACAAGGCAGAAAACGGCAAGGCAACGAAGGGCAAGACAGCGAAAGGCAAGGCCACGAAGGGCAAAGCCAAAAAGCCTAAAGTGAAGAAGCCCAAACGTGTCAGCTTGTTGCGCGGTATGAATCCGGATGAAGTGGATGAGGAACTGGCGCTCAAACTAATGAGTTTGCCGCGAACGTTAGGCCTACATCCAGAAACTGAGAAGAGTGTACGTGCAGCGGTCGGACGTTTTGGTCCATACGTCACCCACGACGGCCTTTTTGCCAGTGTCAAGGCGCCCGATGACGTGTTGGAGATTGAACTGGATCGAGCGTTGGTCTTGCTTGCTGAAAAGGCGGCAAAGGGCGGCAAGAGCAGCAAATCCGTGCTCAAAGATCTCGGTGAGCATCCGACCGATGGCGGTTCAGTCCAGGTTCTTGACGGGCGCTATGGCCCCTACGTCAAGTACAAGCGCACCAATGCCACGCTGCCCAAAGATCTGAAGCCCGAGGACGTCACCATTGAGATGGCGGTCAAGCTGATTGACGAGAAGAAGTCCAAGAAGAAGGGCACGCGTAAGGTAAGCGTAGCGGTCCCCATGGTGGATTGAGCCGTGGGTGAGCCGTTCAAGTAAGAACTAAAAAACGGACTCTTCAGCATATGCCAAAGAGTCCGTTTTTAGTTCTACGGGTAACTATTCAGCCATACGCTGATAGACGGCAGATTAGGCAAATCAGGCGGATCAAGCCGGATCAAGTCGGATATAATCCGCGAAAATCAGCTTCATCCGCCGAACCCGCGGTCTATTTGTACCACAGCCTGAATAGTTACTTCTCGGCTTGAACCCAGTCGATCTGCCGAGGCTCTCACGGCGTATCAGGCAGTGCGGTCAGAATGACCCAATAGTGGTGATAGTAGCTGTCGGGGTCGTAATAATACCCAATGCCGTACTCGGTCTGTTCAATGAAAAAGGGCTCTTCAGCCAACACATGCGAGCGATGATGGGGTGAATTCACCCAACCTTCCCAGGTCGCGTCGGCTGTGGCAAAACCGGCAGCAATGGACTCAATATTGTTGCTGGGCGCACTCTGATCATAGTAATCGGGCAAGCGGTAGCCTGCTGCACGTATCAGGCTATTTGGCCCGGCGCCATCCGGATTGACATGGTCGAAATAGCCGCGACTGGCCATGTCTGCTGCTCGTTGGCGTGCCACATCGGTTAGAAGCGGGCTGCAGACCAGGTTGGAACGAGATTGACGCGCGTCGTTGAGGAAGAGATCGGCCGCGGCTTTCTCCTCGGCCGTGGCGTTGCAGGCGGATGCCTGGCCGTTGTTGATCGCCGGGAGGAAGAGATAGTGCATTCCATCGTCGCCGGGATCATCTGCCTGTTGTTGGGCTTGTGCAGTCTGTACGACTGCGAAAAACGCTAGCAATCCAAGCAGTAGTGCGGCAATTCCGTTTATGCGGGGACGATGGATTTTTCTTGTGGGTCTGTCTAGCACAGTTTCTGTCTCTAACTTGAACGAGCACGATCGGCGTCATTTCCCTGCACTAACGCTCTGTTCCAGCAGTCTGTTCCATCGCATAGGGCGGACTGGTTGAAGATTAGCGAAATAGTAACGGCATAAGCGAGTTAGCGACGCCCTTGGCCTCACCCTGCTGCGCCTCCTAAACGGAGGCTACGCGTCCCTCTCCAAATTTTGGAGAGGGACCGCCTGTGGCGCTTTTGGCCTCATGGCAGGGTGAGGCGAGTCCGGCGGCCGCAGCGACAGATCTATGCCAGTGTTTACTTGTTAATCTCCAAGTAATCCGCCCAGCCTGGCCCGGCCAAGCGAAGCGAACGCCTATCGATCATCAGGCTGACCCGCGTGGCGGCAAGGAGGGCAGTGCCCGGCTGGGCCGCGTCCGGATGTCAGGTTTGACGACGGGATGCTCGGCAAGCAGTTTCATCGCTTCCTCAATCGAGCGATCCAACTGCGGATCGCGGCCTGTGGCATAGTCCTGAGGCGTGATGTCGACTTCGATGTCCGGTTCAGTGCCGTAGTTCTCGACATTCCAGCCGACATCGTCAAACCAGAAGCTGAACTCGGGCTGTGTCGTGATCGTCCCGTCGACCAGCGAATGGCGCGGAAAGATGCCGATCACGCCGCCCCAGGTTCGCTTGCCAATCAGTGGTCCCAGCTTCATCATCTTGAAGCTGTGGCAGAAAATGTCGCCGTCGCTGCCTGCGTGCTCGTTGGTCAGGGCCACCAACGGACCGGCGACCGATTCCTGCGGATAGGGGACAATGCCGCCCCATCGCGACCAGTCGTAGCCAACGCGTCGACGTGCCAGCTTCTCCAGAATCAACTGGCTCACATGGCCGCCGCCATTGTAGCGGACATCGACGATCAAGGCGTCGTGGTCGATCTCGCTCAGATAGCCGCGATGGAACTCGGCGTAGCCATGGGCTGACATATCGGGAATGTGCACATAGCCGACTTTGCCATCGGTCTGCTCATGTACGTAGGCCCGGTTTCCCTCGACCCAGTCTCGATAGCGGGCAGGCGCTTCGCTGCGAATGGTGCGGACGGTGATGTTGCGTATATTCCTCTCAGCCGGACTGTTTTCGGCATCATCAGCCTCATCATCAGTCTCGTCCATGTCCGGCTCTTGTGCGGAATCTTCAGCATCAGTAGACTCTTCGATACTGACCGCTTCGTCTGGTTCAGCGGTCTCGTCCGCTCTGTCGCTCACCAGGGTGAGGAGAACCTCATTGCCGGCTTGATTGACGAGCATCTGTGCCGGCCCCATCTCTTGGTCAAGGCGTTGGCCGTTGACCGCAATAATCACATCTCCCGGCGAGACGGAAAGGCCCGGATCGGCCAACGGCGATGTCGTGGCCGTATCCCATGGGTCGCCGACAACGAACTCGCCGATGCGATAGCCATTGGCCTCCGCGTCCCAGTTCGAGGTCGGTCCCCAGAAATCCCTGCCCGTAGTAGGGGCGCCGGCGATAGTCGCCGCCGAACTCATAGGCGTGGCTCGTGCCCAATTCGCCCTGCATTTCCCACATCAGGTCGCTGAACTCGCTGCGCGTGCTCACCCGCTCGATCAGCGGAAAATAGCGCAGGTAGACTGAGTGCCAATCGACTTCACTCATGTCGCCGGTCCAGAACTGATCGCGTTGCAGCCGCCAGGCTTCCCGGAACATCTGCTCCCATTCGCTGTGGGGATCAACGGAAACCTTGACCCGGGTCAAGTCGATCCAGCCGGACTTGCGGGGATGGCCGCTACCGGACGGCGGTTTCTCTCCGGCGGCGACGACGCGGATTCTTCGGTCGCTGCCATAGAGCAGTTTTTCGCCGTCGCGCGAGACCTCAAACCAGTTGACGCCGTCGATCAGGTTTTCGCCACGATACTCCTTGAAGTTGTACACGCGTAACGAGCCGGATTCGCTGTCGTCGTCATCCCATTCATCATCGCCATCGAGCTGGCCCTGGAGGGAAAACTCAGTGAATAGCGCTTTGCCCTTGATGCCGGCTATCGAACCGTAGCGCCCGTCGGGGACAGGGAAGGCATAGATCCGACGGGCGATTCCGTCTAGGTCGATCTGCAAGCGCGGCGGTTCTTCTTCTGTCTGCCCCGTATCAATATCGTCACTATCCACTTCGTCGAGATCTGAATCTGAAGCCCCGTTCGCTGCTGCCTGTTCAGCCTCTGCAGCCTCCGGCAAGTCTTCCGGGTCGCCCGCGCTGATGGCGTGCCCATACCTGGCCATCGCACCCAAACGCTTGGTTGGCGTACGTTGTGGATAGACTTTGTTCTCGCTCTCGTCATCATCGCCCTCTTCGTCGTCACCGCTGTCGTCGTCATCTCCATCGCTCGATGCTTCGCCTTGGGGCTCGAGTTCCGGTTTCGGGAGAAATGGGTTGGCGATATCCGATCTCAATGTCACCAGATAGGGACGTACGCCCCAGGGAAACCCGAGATCAAAGTGCAGTCCGTCATAGACTGGGTTGAACTCGCGATGGCTCAAGAAATAGAGGTAGTTCCCTTCCGGGTCAAAGGCGGGACTGACATCATGCAGGATCGGCCCCGTGATGGTGAAGACTTCTCCGGGAATCTCCTGCTCTCTCTCTTCCTGCTCAATCTCCGGGTCTCTGTTCTGCGTTGACTCACCTTCTGGGGCTGCCGAGGCTTCGGGCAGGCGATAGAGCCGAATGGCCGTCGTCTGCGCTGTTAGGGAGCAACCATATGCGATCCAACGACCATCGGGAGACCAGTCGAAGCCGGCAATGCGCCGGTATTCGCTGCGGTCTGCAACGGTCAGCTCGCCGCTTGTCAGGTCGACGACGATCAACTCATGGCGGTGATTGGCAATCGCCACCTTGTCCGCCGTCGGCGACACCTTCATCGAGATCGGCCGTCCGAGATCCAGATCGTCAAGGCGGACCGTCTCCTTCTCCGGATCCCCATCATGGATTTCGAGCACCTCTTCGCCCGGCTCATCGCTGATCATCACGAGGCGGCGTCCATCGTTGAGCCATTCGGTCAGCCGATAGCGAACGCCATCACGCAGGCCGAACTGGAGGACCGGCCCGTCGAAGTTGTAGAAGGCAAAGGGCTTGCCTCTTGTGGTGATGGCGAGTTTGTGTCCGCCCGGATCCATGCTCACGTCGTCAAGGTAACTGCCGGCGTGAATAAACTTGCGGTTACGCTGAACACGTGGACTGTGGTAGCCCACGGATACTTTGCTCGTCTCGGCCGTGGCAATATCGTAGACGTGGAGGTCTGCGCCGGCATGATAGACGATGCGTTTTCCGTCTGTGTTGGGATTGCGGACGTAGTACGATTCGTGATCGGTGTGGCGTCTGTAGATCGGTTTCATCCGGGTTGCAACTGTAGAGATTGCCGATCCCTTCATGATCGCTCACAAAAAAGACGCGTGGACCTTCGATCGTCGCATTGATCGACACGGAATTGATCCACATTGGCGAGGTGATGTTGCCGGGCAAATCCGGCAGGAATCGTTCGAATTGACCGTCGCCGTTGCGGTCGATCCAGAGATGACCGGCAGTGCCGCCCCGATAGCGTTTCCATTGGGCCGATTCGCCGGTGTTGCGTCCCAGAACGGTCTCGCCGTCGGACCCAATGGCGACAGCGCGTGCCGGACCGTAGCCCAGCGACTCGAACTCGCCATTGGTGCAATCAGCCGCGATCTGGAAGAGGGCCATTTCTCGGCGTACGGACTGGCCATGGTTGCTGGCAAAGAGGATATGCGTGCCGGCTGCATTCCAGCCGAGTACCTGGCAGCGGCTACTAAGATAGGTGAGGCGGCGCGCCGAGCCGCCGATGGACGGCATGACATAGACTTCTTCTGCGCCCTCTTCTCGACCGATGAATGCCAGCTGTTCGCCATCCGGCGACAGTGACGGATGGGTCGTGCTGCCCAGGTTGCTGGTCAGTCGCCGGGCAACGTCGCCGTCGATTGTTGTGCTCCACAGATCATCCTCGGAGACGAAGACAATGACATTGTCGTGGATTGTTGGGAAGCGGTAGTATCCTGCTGGTGTCATTCAGTGTTGTCCTCATGAAAACGTACGCCAGGTGCTCAGAGCAGATTGAGCGAATCACCAGAGTATACCGCCAGTTTGAATTGCTTGCCAAATGACTCCGGTTGCTGGGTCGATCCCCTTCCGGCGTCATTCGTGCGATTGACTGTCCGACATGTGGATGGAGCCTCGGCTGTTTCCTTCTAAACTATGATCACAATGGGATCATGATTGTTGTAGGCCACGCTTACAGCGTGACAAGGTGCGCGTGTGCTAGACGGATCCAGAGGTCATCGAACTAGTCCGACTGCAAGTCGGACCTACGGAAGTCATGTTTTGATAGCGTCTTCAGTTTAGCTAGTTCCTTGATGTGCGTCGTCAACTCACTATCCGTTGACCGCTGTTCTCACGGCGTGCTATAATCCGCGCAGGGCAATATGATGCAAATTGAGCAGCGGCGAAAACGCTGCGTACGCAAGCGAAAAACAGATATTGGGCCGGTAACCGGCATGCGTAGCCGCCATTGGATCGGCCTGATTTCTCTCTGGCTGTTACTTTCGTTGTTGCTGGCCGCCTGCACACCCTCGCCCGAGATGAACGTCTTCGGCTATTGGGTCTCATCGCGGTTGGGTACGTTGTCGCCAGTTGATCCTTCCGGACCAAGCGGCACGTTGACCGGCCAAGTGGTCGACGGCGACAGGCCCATTGCAGGGGCCAGCGTCGTGGTCGCCGAACGGACCGGACGTCCCCATGCCGCCGTGACTGATGAAGCAGGCCGATACCGCATCGACGGCGTGCCGGTCGGTCAATATGTGCCTGCTGCGATTGCGCCGGGCTATGATGAGGCAGCGGCGCTCGATTCGCTGGGCGTCCCCCGCCTGGTCACCATCAAAGAAGGTGTCGAGACCGAGGCCCCTCTGCTTGCACTCCAACCACGCGTGACAGTTGGCCTGTCAGACGATCTTGCAACTGCGGTGCAGTTGGAGCTTACCGGCTCGTATACGTCCACCGCGCCCTTTCCCGAAGACTCAGTCGCTCAGGTACTCACGTTTAGGTTTGAACGAGATGGCGTCGTCAATGACACGCTTCGACTCTATCTGCCTCTGGGTACGACGGATAGCCAAGAACTGAACAGTGAGGAATTAGGCAGCGAGCTATTGCGCGGTGGTCTGCCGCTGCTTTTCTTCTCGTATCCGGGCGTCGTCGATGGATGGGAACAAGTTAGCGTCGCCTTTGCTTCCCAAGGGTATGGGCTGGTAGCGCATTCGCCTGTATCTGACTGGGGCATTGATGTCGACGAACACGCAATGGATGCACGCATCGCTCTCACGCTGGCGAAGGCAGGGGCGCTCGGACCCTTTTTCCAGGACTCACCTGCGGTTGCGCTGGGGGCAGCTTCAGCAGCGGCATTCTCAACCGACTCCTACGCGACATGGGGCGAGACGATATCAGCGCCTGGGTGACTATCGGCGGTATCGGTGATGCTTTTTCCGGCGCACATGATTTTTATACCGGGGCCATCACCGTGCCGCCTGCATATGAACTTGTGATACCGGCAATGGGCAACCCGAAAACCCATCCGATTCCGTTCCTGCGCCTTTCGCCTACCTACGTTGCCGGTCAGTTGCCGCCAACCTTGATCATTCACACCGATGCGGATGCGATCATTCCGATCTGCCAGGCTGAGGATCTGGCTTCAGGTCTGCGTGCGGCCGGGGTCCCGGTCGAAACGTTCTACTACACGGATGTCAGTCATTATCTGCAAATTGATGACAATATGACTGACGCGGCCCGCGCGATGTTCTATCATATTCTTGATTTCGTTGAACGATATGGAAGCGAGTGAGTCCGCTGCAAAGGGCCTTTTTTGCCACAGATTTACACAGATGGAAAAAGGATAGGACACAGATGATACTGAAACGACTCTGGACTTTTGCGAATCTAACTCGTTTCCAATGAGAGGAACCTAAATATGAGTGATAGTGTACTGACGTCAACGGCGGGAATTACAGAGGCAGCATATCGGGCATTGCAGGATGGAGCCGTGATCCAGCGACGCCCACAATACGGGCTGCTTGTGTTGAGCGATGCGGATCGCCAAGATTTTCTGCATCGCATGACGACAAATGAGATCAATGGCCTGAAGAACGGCGAGTCGAACGTCACCATCTTGACCAGTCCAACGGCGCGTACGGAATATGTGTTCACCGTGGTCTGCCGGTCTGATGAACTCTGGCTGCTGCCGGCTGCCGGCGAAACGGAAGCCCTTGCACGCAATCTGAAGGGAAAGATCTTCTTCATGGATGCCGTGAAGGTTGTCGACGACAGTGCAGCGTGGACGAGGTTGCGGCTGATGGGTTCGCGTGCAGGGGAGATCCTGACAACGATTGGCATTGATCTGTCGGATGCGGCTGATGGCGCATGGGCCGAGAAGGATGGCATAGTCGCCGTCAAGCAGACCCGCTTCGATCTTCCCGGATACGAACTGTTGGCCCCGATTGCCGATGCTGAGCGCCTGTTGTCTCAGTTGGCTGGTGCCGGGGTGCTGCCCATTGACGAAGCAACCTATCATGTCGCACGCATTGAAGCGGGTCGGCCCATCCCTGGAACGGAACTGATCGATGCCTACAATCCGCTCGAATCGGGCATGGCCTGGGTCTGTGCTGATGACAAAGGCTGCTACACGGGACAGGAGATCATCGCTCGTCAGGTTACTTATGACAAGGTTACCAAAACACTGGTCGGTTTGATCGGTGATGAAGCGCCGGCAGAGAGCGCCGAGGTGCAGGCAGATGGCCGCAATATGGGAACGGTGACCAGCGTTGCCTATAGTCCTGTTCTGGGAAAAGCCATCGCAATGGCTGTCGTCAAGCGACCGGCCAACGAGTCGGGGACCGTGGTCTCCGTCTCCGGCCAACCGGCAACCGTTGTGCAGCTACCGTTTGATACTGAGGACTAAATCCTATGACCGCAGCCAGCTTTGCGCCAGTCAACCCGAATCGTCTATCGGATCCGAACGCCATTTTTACCGAGGGCAATGCGATCTTGGATGCCGATATTCAACCCGCCACCTGGCGGCTCATCATCGATGATGAGCCTCGCTCAGGCGCAGCAAACATGGCGCTCGATCAGGCCATCGCCGAGTCGTGTGCAGCGGGCGAGAGTCCTTCGACCATCCGCTTCTACCGGTGGAAGCCGCCGGCGGTCAGCCTGGGTCGCCACCAGCCGGTGACCGATGTCGATCTGAGCGCCATCGATTCCCTCGGCTATGAGGTTGTACGTCGTCCCACCGGCGGACGCGCGATCCTGCATATCGACGAACTCACCTATTCCGTTGCTGCTGCTGCGGATGAGCCACGCGTACGCGGCGGCGTGATGGACGCATATCTGCGGTTGAGCAATGCACTGCTGTCGGGTTTGCAACAGCTTGGGCTGGGCGATGTGGACAAAGCTGCCGGCGACACACGAACAGGCTCCGACGTCTCGGCAGCCTGTTTCGAAGTGCCCAGCGCTTACGAGATCACGTCCAACGGGCGCAAGTTGATGGGGAGCGCTCAGAGCCGCCGTGCTGGGTACGTCTTGCAGCATGGCAGCCTGCCGTTGACCGGCGACATCACGCGCCTCATCGACGTGTTGGCGCTGGATCCGGACGAAGCAAGCCGATTGCGGATCGAGTTGGGCCAACGCGCCTGCACGCTGGCCCAAGCGTTGAACGTGGCTGACGATGATGCGCGTGTGGCATTCGACTATGTGGCGTCCAAGATTGTTGCCGGCTTCGGCGATGAGCTTCAGCTCTCGTTCGATAGGGCGCTACCCGAGTCGTCGGAAGTTCGCCGCACGGCTCTGCTCATCCGTGAACAGTTTGCGTCGCCGGATTGGACCAACAACCGTTAGGTTTTTGAATTGCCATGGCCATTGGATTGCTCACTCTTGAACTCTATTTGCCGCTGAACACAAGCCTTAAGGGCAAGCGCAGTATTCTGAAGCCGCTGATTGCGCGCCTGCGCAAGGACTTCAATGTCTCCGTCTGTGAGGCGGATGCCCAGGATATGCATTCTCGTGCTGTGTTGGAGGTCGTCTGTGTCAGCCAGAATAGCGCGGTCGCACACCGGCAATTGCAACATGCGGCCAACCGGGTCGAAGACTGGCGTCTGGATGCGCAACTCGTCGACTATCACATCGAGATGTTGGGGTGATTATCGAGGGTAGAAAAAAACGACGGGCTGTCGACAGCCCGTCGTTCGGTTGAATACAACTACTTCTTTTTTTTCTTTTTCTTCTTCTGATTGCTCTTCTTCGTGTCGTTGTTATTCTTGTTGGTCTCTTCTTGGTGCGCTTCCGAATAGGGTATCGTTGTGCTGTGGCACTGAGTGAAATCAGAGAGTCATCCGGATGGTCTCGCCAAGACCACTTCCAGTGGCGCACTATCAGCAGGATGGTGCTGATGATGATGCTGCCGATGGCAATCCACTGCGCAGTGGCCAGTGTCCCCATCACCCAGGCATCGGGGCGGAAGGCTTCCACCCAGAGCCGGCCCAACGGGTAGGCAATGAAGTAGAGAAAGACGCCGTCACCGGTGCGCAGGCGCTGGCCTGCGTAGCGATAGACCAGAGTCAGAATGACCCAGAGGCTCAGACTCCATAGGGCTTCATAGAAGAAGGTGGGATGGAAACCATTCGCCGCGTACCATGCGACGGCTTCCTCTGATACATTGCCGCTACCGCAGATGAACCCACTGATCTGAGGGATATTGTTCGGCAGCTGACAAGGATAGGTCGGATTGATGTGAAAGGCCCAGGGGGCAGTGCTTGGCGGTCCGTACAGCTCCTGATTGACGAAATTGCCCATTCGTCCGATGGCCTGCGCCAACAGTACATTCGGGGCGATGAAGTCCAGATAGGTTAGAACATTCAGCTTGTTGTACCAGGCGTAGACGGCGATGGCGATAATGCCGCCTGCGAGGCCGCCATAGATGCCCAGGCCACGAAAGCCGCCGTTCCAGAAGTTGATGATGTCGATGGGGTTTTCTTTGTAATGCGCCCATCCCAGGCCGTCGGCCGGTGTGCTGAAGACATGATAGAGGCGGGCCCCGATGATGCCGACGATGAGCGCCCACGCCAACATATTCCAGACATGTTCCGGGTTCTCTCCAGCCTTGTTCGCATAGCGAGCGGCTACCCAGGTGGCCAGGACTGCACCGCCGACGATAAAGACGCCGTACCAGTGCAGCGAAAACGGCCCTATTTGAAAAATGACTGGATTCATGCAGTCTGCTCCTTCATGTATATCCGTGAATATCGGCTTGGGCTTGAACCCTTCGACGTTGGGAAGCCAAGTCGCAAATGATTGCTAGACAGTTCTTGATGAGAGGTTCTGTAATTTGATCCGGCTAAGTATAGACCTGAATCGCAGTATTTCAAAGAATCCTGGCAAGAACGGCCTTATGGTGTGGGTTGTACTATCCTTTTTACTGTTGCTGATAGGCGGCTGTTCGCCTGTATCCGTACCTACGCTAACGCCGTCACAGCTGCCCACCGCATCGGCACTCGATCCGGCGATGGTCTCTGCTTTTGCAGCGGATGCAGCAGTGTCTGTCCCGGCACTGATTGTGGCCGAGCGTACGGCATCGGCTGCAACGGATCTTGCCACCTTGTCATCGCTCTGGCATCCCGAGGCCCGGATTGTCGATGGTCGCAACACATCGGATCCGGCCGATGATTACATCTGGCAAGATCGGGCGGCAATCCTTGACCGCTATGAACTTGCCGTCTTTCCCAACCCGCCGCCTCCATTTGAGGCTGCTCCCACGTTTGACCTTATTGAGGTTGAATTCAGCGCAACGGTGGTGAACGGCGTGGATGAATGGCAATTCGTCTATGAAGATGAGCGCTGGTGGATCACCGAGCTTGCTTATCAACGTCCGTGAATGCTAAGTAATCGTGCACAATTGAATTCATTGTTTCGTATTGCGGGCCGACTCTGAAGCCTCAACGCTGCCGTTTAGCACTGCGAAGAAGTCAGACATGATACCGACTACGGTGAAAAGGGGGCTTGCGCTTCCAACCATGTTGTAAGCGTCTCGCCGATACTGGTGAAGCTGTCGGCTGACAGCTTGTCGATGGTGTCTTCCGTTGTGGCTCGATGTGGATAATCGTAGTCAATCAGCACCGCGGTAGGGATTCCCTCGGCAATCAATGCCTCGTGGGCGCCTGGGATTTCCCATTTCCGTTCATCAAGGATTAGATCATCATATTCCAGTTCAGCCGCAAATCTCCCGATGGCGCTGCTTAGCGACGCGTTGCTGTTCTGCTCCACGTAGATCTGCTGATTCTCACCGCCCACCAAGTCGAGCACCACAGCAAATCGAGGATCCTTGCATGGTGACAGATGGTCCGTGAGTCCCTGCAGGTAGTAGTCGATCCCCGTCATCTCTCCCCATCCCGGCAATCCTCGGTTCGCCTCGCCATCCAATAGAACAAGACAGATGCGATGGCCTGTGGCGGATCTGTTCACCGTGTGTGCCAGCTGGACCAACAGTGCCGGACCTGACGCACCGCCATTGGCCCCAGGGACGGGCAACTGCTGATTGGCCGGATCGGGGTCCTCATCCGCCCAAAGACGTGTGTCATAGCGGGCGACGAGCCAGCCCACCGGTTGATTTGTGTCAGTGATCGAGTTGCTGATGGCAATGATGTTGTTGCCGGTCACCATCGTCAGGTCGCCGGATGAATCTGACGCGACAGTCGTCGTGAAGACTGTCGCAGGAGGCATGTCATCAACAGGAACCGGGACGTAGAATTCCTGACGTACCGGGTACCATCCGGCACTCTGCAATTCGGCGATCAGCCAATCCTGCACCAGTGCATTTTGCGGCGTCCCCAGAATTCGCGGGCCGAATTCCATCTGTTTGGAAACGCTATCCAGTGTGTTCTCTCCGGAATAGCGCTCCGATTCAGTTTGAGCGGTCACAAGCCCATAGCCAAGATAGCCGAAAAAGCCCACAGCGATGGCCAGAACACCGACCAGAACGAGTTCAATCCAATATGATTTTGCCCAGCCCAAAGATCCTTATCCTTTTCTAATTATATTGTGTCGGAAATACCACGGCGGAAACAACGACACCTGATTTCTGGTACGATCTGCACGTGTATTTCCGCCGGGATTTACGAGTCAGTCCTGCTGCCTTCGAGGTCGGAAGATAATCCGGATTGGTGTTCCGATAAACGGATAGAATTCACGGATCTGGTTTTCCAGATAGCGCCGGTAGGTGAAGTGGACCATGTCCGGATCGTTGACGAAAATGGCAAACGTAGGTGGTGCAACATCACCCTGTGTGACATAGTAGATCCGTAGACGACGTCCCGCCTTGACCGACGGCGGCGACTTATCGTAGGCCTCACGTATGATCTCATTGACCTTACTCGTGGGCAAGCGATGTCGACGTGCGGCAGCGACTTCCAAGGCCGTTGGCAACAGTGTGTGGATGCGTTGATGCGTCAGCGCGCTCATGAAGACCACGGGTACGTAGGAGAGAAACTTCAACTCGTTGCGGACCTGTTCGGTGAAGTTCACCATTGTGTAGGCGTCTTTCTCAATGGCATCCCACTTGTTGACGACCACCACGACGCTCTTATAGCGTTCCAACACGTAGCCCGCCACGTGGGCGTCCTGCGCAGTGACGCCGTCGACGGCATCAATGAGCAGCAGTGCCACATCGGCGCGATCGACGCTGCGCATACTACGCAACACACTGTATTTTTCAATGCCTGGTTCGACTTTGCCGCGACGCCGAATGCCCGCCGTGTCGATCAGCGTAATCGCTTGCTTGTTGAACGTGATGCGCGTGTCGATCGGATCGCGTGTGGTGCCGGGTACGTTGCTGACGATGGCCCGATCGATGCCGATGAGTGCATTGAGTAAGCTACTCTTGCCAACATTGGGTCTGCCGACAATGGCGATTCGAATGCTGTCGTCCTCCTGCTCTTCCTCTTCTTCGATGGAGAAGAAAGGCAGTCGCTTGACGAGTTCATCGAGCAGATCGCCAACGCCGCCGCCGTGATATGCGCTGATGGCATAGGGTTCCCCCAAGCCCAGATTCCAAAACTCAACAGCGTTCATTTGCCGTTCCGGGCTTTCGGTCTTGTTGGCGGCGATGAGGACAGGCCGTTTGGTCTGGCGCAGGATGTCGGCCACTTCCTCATCGGCGCTCGTCAGTCCCTCCATGCCGTCAACCACGAAGATGATCGCATCCGCTTCCTCAATCGCCAGTTGTGCCTGGTTCTGGATGGACTCTATGAAGTGCAATGAGTCTACTGCCAGCGGTGCTGAATTGGTGCGTCGTTGGCGGCTCTCCACCAGTTCTGTGGGCGCTTCCAGCCCGCCGGTGTCGATGACGATGAACCCCGCGCCGTTCCATTCGCTGTCGCCATAGATGCGATCACGGGTTGTGCCGGGGATATCCTCTACAATCGCCGTTCGTCTGCCGATCAAGCGGTTGAAGAGGGTCGATTTTCCTACATTGGGACGCCCGACAAGGGCGACCACAGGTTTACGCTGATTCATCTATTGTTTCTCCGGGACGGGTGTCCCTATCTATCTTCCTTGCAATCAGGAATTCAGAGAGCGTTGAAAAACAGGTTAACCGATTCTCAGTCGGCGTCCTAGGGGTGCTCCTGACCAATGATCTCGAAAACATGGATGGCACGAACAGGCCCGATCTGTTCCTTGAACAGCTGGACTGGCGCTAAGGAGTCATTGGCGAGAATCTCAGGAAGCGTATCCTCTTCGAAAGTTGTATCCCAGTCAAATACATCTACAAGCACGTAGCGTACGCCAAGGTCTTTCAGTAGGGTCGTTGCTGATTCTGCAGGCCATTGGTTCAGTATGGGCTGGTTCGCCGCATATGTCTGCGAAAGTAAACTGCCTACACCATGGACAATTTTCTGTCCATGAATCGTCGAATAGTATAACGTCTGTCCCTTTTCAGCGTAGTTAAGCGGGTACTCGATGATGACATTCTGCTCAGGCTGGTCGGCGAGCCATGTGTCGACACCTCGTTGAATATCGGCAATTTTGGTGATAGCAGGCAATGGCTGCGTATTGAACTCAAATAACAGAATAATGATAGCGGCGCAACCCATAAGAACGCGTGGCATCCCAGCACGTCGTTGACGTAGAAAGTATGATAGACCCAGACCGGCTAGGACTGAAAGCCCCAACGCAGAGACCAATCCCCATCGACCAAAATGATGAAACGTACGCAAGGGAGGGAGCAATAAGTATGCGAACAGAGCCGGCATAGGAATGGCTGTTCCGCCGTTTTCCAAAACAAGCATGGGGAAAAACCGCTCGATAAGGGCGATCTCTGTGGCCGGGAGTGACAGCGGCGTGCCCATCCAGTGTAGCGTCAACCCCAGCGTCAGAACCGCACTCACCAAGAGCATGACTAGGAGCGCTCGAACAGCCGATGACCAAGGACGCAAGCGCCAGAGGGCAAATGCACTCAACAACAACGTAATATAGCCGAAATGAACCACTGCATCTTGTCCATTCCATAGAGGAAAGCGAACACGGGCGAAGTCCCAGAAAATTGGATTCATCGCGCTTGGAACTAAGAGTCGCTCCAAGCTTACAGAGGTATGGTTGGTGCTGGCAAAACTGAAGAGCGCATTGGGACCATACTGGCGGCGTGCAACAGAAGCGTTGATAAGAAACGGGCCGATGATGATGGCGGTTGTGATGATTAAGGCCGCTATCGGGCGAATCCAACTTACTCTAGTTGCTCGGTCGCGAAGTTCTGGCCAAAGATAGACAGTGAGAAAGAGAACGATGCCAATGCCGCTCAAGTACAAAAAATGCCACGAGCCGCCAATTGTCATTGCAAAGCTCAATCCGGCGAATGCCATCCATGCCGTACGTCGCCAGGGTGCTTGAGAAGTTGTTTGGCGTGCGCGTATCAATCCGTAGAAAAGCCAGGGCAACCACATTGTGCCAACGAGAAAGTTAAGGTGTCCGCCCAAATAGACAACGCGTTGTGGATAAAAAGCGAAGGCGATTCCGGCGAACACGCCTCCCCATGTATCGCCGCCAAGTGCTTTGACCATAATGTAGGCTCCACATGCGGCAAAGACACAGGTGAACATGATGAAGAGGTTATAGGTCCGCACCGCGCCGAACAGGGCCGTGAATGGCGCCGCCAATACTGGATGGATGGGGGGAAAAGCCGAGAATCCTAGATTCCAGCCGGTCGGGTAGAAGATGTCGGGCTGAAAGAGAGGGGAAACATTGGTATCGAACAGGGCAACTTTGTACCAAGAAAGGTACCAGATGTATTCAAATGCATCCTCAAACGGTCGTCCAATGATCATACTGCCTGGATTGACAGAAACAGGGTAGGTCAGAGCAACCGTTAGCGTCGTGAACAAAAACAGTGGCCACACAAATGTCTTTAGGACTTCTTGAATTCTACTGGAAATCATAGGCTGGTTTCATTTGCCGGGATCGAGTCCAGATTGACATCGGTCACTCTCTGCCCGAATCTGCCTCTGTCGTTCCCCTCACACGTGGCACCACTGTTCCGGTTATCGGTGTCGTCGGCGCAGATGTAATGGTCGGTGTTGTCGCCAGCGTCGCAGCCGGTGTTATGGTGGAAGTGATTGTCGTCGTCACCCGTATGGACGGAGTCGGCGTTTCGGTTTCGATGGAGACGATCACCACTTCGACGGTTTCCGGCAGCAACCCTTCCTCTTCAATGCCTGGAGGAAGAATCACCCTCGGCGTCACTGCATGGCTGCCGGGCAACAGATCAGAGAGATCCAGGATGACAAACATATCATCCGGCTCCATCGATTCGAGTAGCGGTTGAGGGCCACTCAGAATCACCTCCACGGTGTCCAATGCCACACGCGCCTCGCTACCGGGGCCAAGGTTCTGGATCACCGGCTTCTGTTTGAGCGTGGTTCCACTCTGGATAGGCGTGATTGCCGCCTCGATCGATATGGTGGACCCTTCCTGGGTTGTGACACCTTCCGGCAAGAGCAATTCTATGCGCCGTTCGATACTTTCTGTTGCGTCGGCCAATGAGAGTTCGGCCGTCTCTACGAAGCCTGGCACGTCCGCCAAGACTGCGCTATCGCCTTCCAGTACAACTGTTGATGGCGTCACCTTGACTGAACTGAGACGATAGCCGTTTGGCGGCTCACCGGTCAGGTTCGGGCGTACCGCCACCTCTTTTCGTCCGGCCTGTTGTTCGATCGGGACAACGATTCTGGCAGTCGGCGGATCGGCCACGACTATCCGTACCTCGTTCCCCTGGGCATCGTCCAGCTCAATACGAACATTGTCAGCAACAACCTGGCTTTTGGCGGCATTTACAGTGATCGGGGCTTTGGCCGCGGAAACCTGTGCCACCAATGTTTTTGGCCCTGAGACTGTCACGGTAATCGGCTCGACGATGGGGGGTTGGGCTATGTAGCTTTCTGCCGGCGTATCGATAATAACAGGCTCGATCGGCAACTCCTTCGATATCACTTCATCAAGCTGAACCCGAAGGACAGGCGGATCGATAGTAACAATATCAACCTGCGGGTTGACGCCATTTACCTGAACGGCCACTTCATGCTCGCCTGGCGCCATGTCAGTCAGATCAATGAATGCGGTGAAATCGCCTGCATTGAGTGTGTTCCATGAGCGTTGGGGTGCGCGAATGATGATCTCCGCTCTTACCGCGCTCAGATCTTGAATGGGTTGGGTTGAACCGGTCAACCCGCGCACGCTGACCGGAATCGACTCCAGGAACGGATCCTGGATCAACGGATTCTGCTGATCGGTGGCAATGAGCCAGACAATCAATGCCAGGAGCAATGACAGTAGCAGTGTTCCAAAGCGATCTACGAATTTATTCCATTGATTGTTCAAGCGTGAACGGTTTCGTTGTCTATCAAGCACAGTATTATCTATCTTGTCTCGTAACGTTTTTCTAAGATACTAGCAGTCTCTCGGAGAGAGAAAGGATAGAACGCGGATTGTGCGGATGTAGCGGAAAAAAGCCGGATTCTTTTGCTTTATCCGCGTATATCAGCCAAATCAGCGTCATCCGCGTTCTATTGAGTGACCAAAAATGGGACACGGATCACGTTTGATCCGTGGAAATCCGTCAAATCGGCGTCATCCGTTTCCTATCCTTTTTCTCTCTGACAGCCTTGTAGCGATTCGTTGTTCCTGCTCAGTTTAATCTTGGGCTGTAAAAATCATCCAGAAGGACTCGTAATCGTCCACTGTCTAAGCGAAGAATGCGTCCGTTTCTTGCCACCGAGATGGCCCCCGTCTCCTCAGAAACAGCAACGGACATGGCATCAGTCTGTTCCGTGATGCCGATGGCTGCCCGGTGGCGTGTACCCAACTGCGTATCCGACAGATCACTTTCCGTCAAGGGCAACACACAGCCTGCCGCCATGATGCGATTTCCCCGGATGATTATCGCCCCGTCATGCAACGCTGTGTTCGGAAAGAAGATGGTCAGAATCAGCTGGCTCGTCAACTCTCCGTCGATCTTCACACCTCGTTCGATAGCGTCACCAAGCCCTGTCGCACTCTCAAAGACCATCAGCGCCCCATGTTTGCGCTCAGCAAGCTGTTCCGAAGCTCGCACAATGTCATTGATGATCCGTTGCGTGTCCATGTTCTCGGATCGGCGAGACATCCATGGTGCTGTGCGACCCACCCGTTCAAGTGCGCGACGCAATTCAGGCTGGAAAATCACTGGAATGGCCACAACCAAGACCGTGGCGCTGCCGCGTAACAGCCAGTTGAAGGCCGTTAGTTCCATGGTCTGCGCGATCAGTGCAATGATCACCGCAACGACCAGGGAAATTAGCAACATGCCCCGGATCAACTGAATGGCCAGCGTGTCCCGAAATAGGCGCAATACCATGTAGATAATCGCTGCCACCAGCGCGATATCGACGAGGTTGCGCCAATCTTGCAGACGGCTGAGATAGAGTAATAGTTCTGACATAGGTTGCTGCATATGAATACTCTTCTCAAGTTCGAACCGATTTCAGCCACGCGTCGAATATGGCGAAAACAAGGTGCTGAACGACTCTTGTGCGCCGTTCCGGAAGGCGTTGAGCCGGCGCCCCTCAACAAGAATCATGGATGGACTGATTATGCCAACGTGATACCGCCGAGGAGATGGGCAAGCAGTGCCTTCTGCGCATGAAGCCGGTTGTGGGCCTGTGGAAACAGAAGACTCTCTGAACCATCTGCGATATCGTCGGTGATCTCCTCGCCACGGTGAGCCGGCAGACAATGCATGACCCTCACGTCAGCGTTCCGGCAGTGGTCCAGCAGAGACCGATTGAGCTGATAGGGCGCAAAGACCGCAACGTGCTTCTCATGCTCCGCTTCCTGCCCCATGCTTGTCCACACGTCCGTATAGATGATATCGGCCCCGACGACGCCGTCAATATCATCGGTGACCGTAATGTCGGCATCCGAATCTGCCAGAGCCTCTCTCGCAGGCTGATAGTCCTGGGGCGACACAATCGTCATGGACAGTCCTACCTTGCCGGCGGCTGCTATCAAGCTCGTGGCTACATTGTTGCTGCCGTCGCCCACGTAGACCAGCCGCATGCCGGCCAGATCCGCTTCACTGGCCCAGTCGCTATCTTCCCAGATGGTGAAGATATCAGTCAGCGCCTGACAGGGATGGCTGAAGTCGCTCAGTCCATTGATGACCGGCACGGATCCCCATTCGATCAGGTCGATGATGTGTTGGTGGTCGAAGACGCGTGCCATAATGCCGTCGGCATAGCCGCTAAGGACTCGGGTTACGTCCGGTGCACTTTCTCTGCTGCCCAAGCCGACTTCCGCCGGGCTGACATAGAACGCATAGCCACCCAGTTGAACCATACCCATCTCAAAGCTTACGCGAGTGCGCAGGCTCGGTTTCTGGAAAAGTAATGCCAGCGATTTGCCGGCCAGGATCGGCGCGTTCAGGCCCAGCCGGTTGCGTTCGTCTTTGAGCTCGCGGGCTAGCCGCAGTAGGCCCCAGAATTGATCGCTGGACAATGATTGAATGTCCACAAAGTGGGACAAGGATGGAATCGTCATTGTTACTACCTTGAAATGGCGGGCTCAGCCTTCAAGCCCGGTCCAATTGTCATGACTGGATTCGGTCTTTTCATAACACCATCGTCATCGCGCTATCCGATATCAGCCTCAGCGATCACGGGATTCGACAGTGTACCCAATCCTTCCACCTCAACCGTCATAACGTCGCCGGGTTTGACTGGACCGACGCCATCCGGCGTGCCGGTCAGAATCACGTCACCGGGCCGCAGTGTCATGAAACGCGTGATATGGGCCAGGATTCGTCCGATCGGGAAGATCAGAAGGTCAATATTGCTCTCCTGACGGATCTCATTGTTGACGCGTGTCCGGATCGTACGACCGCTTGGATCGAAATTGGTGTCGATCCAAGGCCCCATTGGGCCGAAGGTATCGAATCCCTTGCCGCGTGTCCATTGACCATCCGACTTCTGCAGATCGCGTGCCGTCACATCGTTGGCAATCGTATAGCCGAAGATCACATCAGCCGCGTCCTCTTCGCCCAAATATCGGCACTCCTTGCCAATAACAAGGGCCAGTTCCCCCTCGTAATCGATGCGCTGGCTGATGATGGGCGAAATGACTTCCTCGCCCGGTCCAACCACTGCGCTCGGCGGTTTGAGAAAGATCAGCGGCTCGTCTGGCACCTCGTTGCCCAGTTCAGCAGCGTGGGCCGCGTAGTTGCGTCCAACGCAGACGATTTTGCTGGGCTCAACAGGGGCATATAGCTGAACACTCGAAAGAGGCATTGGACTGCCGGCGATTTCGGGTGCATAGGAACCGTCGAACATCCAATCCAGGTAGGGCGCTCGTGCCAGAGGATAGACGAGATCGTCGACGATCATACCCCAACGGATTCCCAAACTGCCGTCTTCAAAGGCATCTTCAAAAAGCTCATCAAGCTGCAAGTCGTCAATGAAATCGGTTTCCGCAAGTACCTGGGAAAACTCTTCGCCGCCAAAAACGTCGCCATCGGGAAAATCGCCGCTCCACGGCACGTCAACTGCTTCGGCAAAACGCACGATTCGCATGGTGGGTTCCTCCATTCTTTCTCTGGTTGTTCCATAGTGGGGTCCACCCGCTGATATAGGGCAGATCCGGATCCTCTACGAAACGTTTGCTAGTGAATCCCGGCCGAAATCCCGACACAGTTCCTACCAGTGGTAGAGATGCCGGATTTCTGTCGTGGTATTCACGCCCAATTGAACTAGGTTCCGTTGACATTTGGTCAGCAGCAGCGGCTGAAGCCGGCTGCTAACAGTGAAAAGCGCCCTCAGGCGCCGAAGGTAAGCCGCTGAGGCGGCTTCTTGCTGTTGGTAGCGGGATTTATCCCCGCGAAAACGAAATGTCAACAGAACCTAGGACAAACGGGTGTCGTTGACAATCAGCTGGAAATCGCAGCCCAGAAATTCGACAGCCTGACGCATCATTGTCATCCGATCCAGAAAGATCTCGAAATACTCGATGACCTGAGCGTAGTTTGTATCAATCTCTAGTTCGAGCGCAATCACATGTTGATCTTTGAGCACTCGAACAAAACTGCGCGTCGATGCGTAGTTGACCCGGTCATGAATGTCGAAGGAGTCCATGTCCGGATTCTGTACGCGGCTGCGATGGACGTCAGCCTTGTCCGCAATGATGAGTGCCGCGGCAATTGGCGTTGTTGCCGTGCCTCGTTCCTCCTCATGATTGCCGATCGCATTCATGACAAGCGCACATTCTTCTGCCGACATCCCCATGCGTGTCAGAATCCGCCACGCCATCAGGCTGCCGCTCAGCGCATGATTCTCGCGGTGAATGGTGTTGCCGATGTCGTGCAAATAGCCGGCAATATTGGCCAGTTCGTGTGTCCGTCTATCGTGACCCAACCACTCAAGAACATTTTCGCCAATGTGGCCAACCAGGCCGGCGTGGCGCTGTCCATGCTCGGTATAGCCAATGCAGCGCAGCGTCTCGTTGGCCTGTTGCAAGAAAACGATAACTTCCTGATCCCGCCGTACCTGATCGATGGTCACCAATCGAGACCTGCTCGCAGATGGATCTTGACTCGCCGTCTGGCCGGGAATGGTCACATCGGGGGCCATGTCGGAATCAGCTTTGGCATCAGATACGGCCTCAATTTTCTGGCCGGATGAGTTCACTCTGCTCATGATTGTCTTTCCTTGAACGACCGATGCTACAGGCCTTGCCCCACGCCTGAAGCGCTTACTAGCATTGCACATAGTTGCCAGGCGGCAGCCTGTCGCAGCGGCCGGCGCCGGTAGATCAACAGCCAAGTAGGCAGCGTTACCACCAGCCAAAAAGCCAGCCAAAGTGGGGCCTGTACCCAGAGTAGCAGCAGTCCGATTCCGATGTCAGCAATTCCCAGTACTATGATCCCCAGCGTTTCTTTTGAAAACCGGGTGATGCGACCCGTTCCCCACTGATTCAATGTCCACAATAGAATCAAGGCGATCTGTGCCGCTGATAACGCGTTTTCCTGGGCGACGCCAGCCAAGCTGTCGCCAATTACTAGTGCGGCAAGCAGCATCGGCAGGCCAATACTCACCAGGCTGTGTAACAGGACGGGCACACGATGCGCCTGCCGTGTGCTGATCCAACCCATGCCTGCGCACAGAAGAACCGCCATTGTCAGGCCAACGGCAATCGCATTTAGTGCTGAGGCGACAATCAATGCAAGCAGCACCGCGGGCAGAACGACACGAAATAATACGGGCAAGACGTCTTCCGTGTTACGATCCAGCAGTTTTGCGGCGGGCGAGCCGGGCTTCAAATATGGCAGAGAGACATGTGGCTGGCTGCCGGCATCGCGCAGCGACAGAAGTTCGAGCCGCCCGCCTGCAATGCGCCACAGGCTGCCCCAAAGCGGATCAATCAACAGTAGAAGCAACACAACGGTCGACCAGGCGAGCTCAACGGGCTGCACGAAGAGACCGCCGGACAGCAGGCCCGCCAGCATGGCCCAGGCCGCTGCCGGTCGCCAGAGCATTTGGCCCAGCCAAACTTGTGCGTTGAGCACGCCGCTGTTGCTCAGCGTGGCGTCCCGAACCGATGTAGAAGGTTGTAAGGTCTGCCACCCTCTGCGCCACTTTGCCGGCCTGCCATTGGGATCAGGCATCGAGGCCGGACTCGGCTCAGGTCGATCTGCAAGCGGTATGTTGGGTTCTCTGAACTCGCTCTCCATCGGAAACTCAATCTTCAATCAAATGGCCGGTGAAACCCGGCGAAAGAGAAAAAGCTCATGCGAACCCCAGTGGTTTCGCATGAGCTTCAGTAACTTCATAGTATACCAGAGAATCGTTTCTTGAGAAAGAAAGAAGCGTGCAAACCGGCCTGAATCAGACTGCTTCGCACGCTTCCGGCTTGGCGATTCTTTGTGCTAAAGGAACATGGCTACCGTGCGCCAAATTTGGGCGACGAAGAAGGTGACGACGAAGCCCATGACCAGTGGCAACAACGCGGCAACGGTTGTCCATTTGCGGCTGCCGGTCTCCTTGTAGATCGTGTAAATCGTCGTGCTGCATGGATTGTGGATCAGGCTGAAAATCATCAGGTTGACTGCGGTCAGCAGGGTCCAGCCTCCGGCCGTCAAAATGGCCAGCGTGTCCGCTCCTGAATCCAGCTCAAAGATGACGCCGGCATCGGTTCCGGCGCTGGTCACCCCCAACGTCAGCACGGTCAACATGAGAATGGTCGGCATGACGATTTCGTTGGCCGGGATGGCGACGATGTAGGCAACCAGAATCACGCCGTTGAGTCCAATCAGTAGCCCCACAGGATTGAGGAAGGTGATCATGTACTCGGCGATCGATGTGCCGTTGATGGTGATGTTGGCAAACAGCCAGATGGCCGCGCCCGCAGGCAGCGCGAAGATAATGGCTCGCCAAAGCACATAGATGGTGCGGTCGATGAGCGATGTGTAGATGGTCTGCCAGACGCGTGGCGGTCGATAGGGGGGCAGCTCCAGGCTGAAGGTCGACACTTCGCCGCGCAGCCATGTGCGCGAAAGCCCCCAGGAGACGAGGAAGGTCAGGAAGACGCCGAGCATGGCCACGCCGACAACCGTCAACGCGGATACGAAACCGGCGAGAAAGGGCGGGGCCAACGCACCGATGAAGATCACCGAAATCAGAATGATAGTAGGCCATCGACCGTTGCAGAGCGCAAAGTTGTTGGTGACGATGGCGATCATGCGCTCGCGTGGGCTGTCGATGATGCGGGTGGCGATGACGCCGGCCGCATTGCAGCCGTAGCCCATCATCATGCTCAGGGACTGCTTGCCGTGTGCGCCGGATTTGCGGAAGAGATTGTCCAGATTGAAGGCGACTCTGGGCAAGTAACCGAAGTCTTCCAGCAGCGTGAAGAGTGGGAAGAAGATGGCCATGGGCGGCAACATGACTGCGATGACCCAGGCCGTGGTGAGGTACATGCCGTCGAGCACAAGCCCGTCCAGCCACCAGGGAATGCCGATCATGGCGAAGATTTCCTTCAGCCATGGATAGATTGTGTCCAACAATAGCGTCGCCAGCATCTGCGATGGGATATTGGCCCCGATGATGGTGATCCAGATGACCACTGTGAAAAGGGCGATCATGATCGGGAAACCCCAGCGTCGGCTGGTCACTAGCCCGTCGATGGTGCGTTCCATGTCGAAGCGCGGCTTCTCGTCGGGCCGGTTCACCGACCGTGATGCGATCTCGGTTGCGTCGGCGTAGAGCGTGCTCATGACCTGTTCATGGAGGTCGTCGCCGATCTGCCAGCGCAGATTGCTGGCCGTGGCAATGATGTCCTCGGGTGTCATCTCGGCCTCTGGCGCCTGGCCTCTGGGGCCGCCGGCGATGCTTATGCTATTTGCGCTCAATTGGCCACCTCCAGTTTGAGGCTGGTCGCGACCAGTTGGCTGGTGATCGGCGGGTCGCCCAATTGCCCCAATTGTTCCAACTCGCCGGTTCGCATAGCCGATACGATGCGTGCATCGCCGTCCAATAGACGGAGCGCGACCCAGTTTGCATTGGGGAGATTGGGGTAGAGTTCATTGAGTTGGCCGGCCAGCGTGTCAACGGCTTTTTTGAGCGTCGGCGGCTGGTCCTTGATGCGATGGGGTTTGCAGATGGTGCGTCCGCTGGCCACATCATCAATGGCTTGCAGCAGCTCGGGAATTCCCTGTCCTTGGCGTGCGGCCGTCGGCACGACCGGAACGCCCAGATCGCGGGCCAGTCTGCGGTCATCGACCTGTAAGCCTCGCCGTTTCGCCTCGTCCATCAAGTTGAGACAGATGACGGCCCGGTCTGTGATCTCTAGAACCTGCAATGCCAGATTCAGGTTGCGCTCCAGCCGGGTGGCATCGACGACGATGACGGTCACATCCGGCTGTCCAAAGAGGATGAAATCGCGGGCCACCTCTTCGTCTAGGCTGGTAGCCAACAACGAGTAGGTGCCGGGCAAGTCGATGATCTTGTAGCGGCTGTCGGCATATTCGAAGCCGCCCTCGGCGCGTGCGACAGTCTTTCCCGGCCAGTTGCCGGTATGTTGTCGCAGGCCGGTCAGTGCGTTAAAGACGGTGCTCTTGCCGGTGTTGGGGTTCCCTGCCAGGCCAATGACGTAGTCCCAGTCTGACATATCGACGCCAAGCTTTTTCAAGTTGTTGATGTTGTGCGCCGGACAGGTTGCGCAGGCCGCGCTTGCCGGCGGGGTCTGAGTTGGTACGGTTTCCAGTTTGTTGCTCATGCTGATACCTCTAGAACGGTTTCGGCTGAAACGGAATCGACTGAGACCGACTCTGCTGCGGCCGGCTCTGCTGAGACTGGCTTGTCCTTCGATTCATCGTTGTTCAATTCAGTGCCATCTGCTTCCGTGACAGGCTCAATGTAGATGTATGCGGCCTGTTCGCTGCGCAAGCCGATCAGTGCATCGCGGATGAGATAGGCCGTCGGGTCGCCGCTTGGGCTGATCATCTCAGCGCTGATCACGGTGCCGGGCAACACGCCCAGATCCATGAATCGCCGGCGTTCGGCTCCTCGGCATGCTTTGGAGATGCCTGTGACTCTGCCCTGCTCGCCGATGTTTAGATCACTGAGCCGGCTTCTGGGTGCCAGAACCTCTGTCGGTTCGGCCGCCATCGGCGCAATGGCCAAGTTGCCGGCCACGACCGGGGCCAGTACATGTTCATCGCCGTTGCCCCAGAAGCAAATGCGCTGGGGTGATTTTTCGAGCACCTGAACGCGAAGGCCCGGGTATAGCCCTTCGGCTACCAGTTGGGCGTAGATGGCGCTCGGCTCGTCCTCAATGTGGACGATTCGCCCGATCTCCCCTGCTTCCAGCTGGTTGAGCAGCTTGCTCTCGTGTTGCACCATTCGGCCGGTGGGACTTGGAATGGGATCCCCATGTGGGTCATAGGTGGGATTGCCGAGCTGCGCCGCCATTACCTCCAACTGGTCAGGCGACGTACTATGCTCATAGCGCTCCGCACGATCATGCCATTCCGTCTCTTCGTAGCCGGTCTTGTCGGCCAGGTAGCGCTCCCACAGTCGATGCGCGCGCAGTACGTGAAGCGCTGACGCGCGACCCTCATCGGTCAAAAAGAGCGTACCTTCGCTGAGTCCTACCAGGCCGCGTTGCTCCAGATCGTGGATGAGGTCGCTGGCTTCATTGTTGGAGATTTCAAGCGAGCCGGCCACGCTCTGTAGCGTCGGATAGAGACCGTTGTTAGTCGTCACGAAAATGTGCTTTACAGCGTCTTCGCGCAAGACTCTGCCTGTCATGCGGCGTTGACGGCGGCTGCGTGCGATCACGCCTCTACCGGGCCAGACTATAGCCAACACAATGCCTAGAATTCCGAGCCCGACGAGCAAGATCACCAATGGATTGGTCATAATGAATCCTCTCTTCTCGCCCTTTTTCTTTCTGCTCTTCTTCTCTCTTCGGCATGTGCTGAGTTTTTCAGCACATGATCTTTCTCAAACCAATATAACATTTTCATTTGGCTTGATCAATGATTTTGTCTAGACTAAATGTAGTAAATGGAGAATGCGACTCTCACGGACAACTTGCTATTGGAAAATGTTCCTGGGCAAATGGGCGGTGCCGGATATGGCCGAGCATATCGCTGCCAGGCTGCCGCTACTTGGACGTCAGCGACCTAGGCGTCTGTTACCAGGAGCGATTCTGCCATGTCATGCGCCAATGCGTGGTGTTCGCCGTCGATTTCAATTAGCAGCGGTCCATTGAATGGAGCTCGTTTGTGCAAGGTGATTTCGGTATTCGGATAGAGGCCCAGGTCTCCAAGATAGCTAAGTCGCTGCGAATCTTGCAGAAGAACACGTACGAGCCGATAGGAACAGTTGGACATTGCTTCACTGAGCGGATGTCCTTCAACCGGCTCGATATGGCCATCTTTTGTGGGGATGGGATCGCCATGAGGATCGATGGTCGGGTTGCCCAGCGCAGCAGCAATTGCCTCTTCCAGAGCATCACTCATCACATGCTCAAGCTTTTCCGCTTCGGCATGAACCTGATCCCAGGGAAGGTTGAGCTTGTCGTGGAGATAGAGCTCAAGAAGTCGATGGTGGCGCAGGACTTCAAGCGCTACCTGTTCGCCTTGAGATGTCAGGCTGATGTTCTGGTAGGGCGTGTATTGAACCAGTCCCAATTCGCCCAATTTCTTGACCATGTTGGTCGTCGACGCAGGTGAGACTTCAAGATAGCCGGCCAGCGCCGAATTGGTGACCCGGTTTCCCTGATTGTTAAGAAGGTAGATCGCCTTCAAATAATCTTCGTGGGCAGAGGTCAGAGGATGTGTTTGCGACACAAGCTTCAATTTAGCCATGGCTAATTTTACCGCCTGGGGTGCAAGCTTGTCAAATGCGAAATTGTACCGCCATATGCGCTGTTGACTTCGATGTGGCCAAGCCTATTCGTTGCGACCCGTCTCGACAATTTCAGTCGACCCGCCGCGGCGGTGATCCCCAGCCGGCGTCAATTGGCCGCCTTGCAGCGCTACAGCGTGTGCACCGCCGAAGAACATATTGGTTCCCTGCCAGTAATTGACACGATGGCCTTGCGCACGTAGTTCCGCCACGACCGCAGCGTTGACTCCGCCTTCCACCTGTAGCGTATCCGCCTCAAAATGTATGCGATCCGTGTTGACGGCATCCGACAGGGACATGTCGAAATCGAGAAAATTGCTCAGAACCTGAAGGATGGCTGAGCGAATGCGGTTGCTGCCGCCACTGCCGATGGCCAAGACAGGCTCGTTGTCGTGGATGACAACGACTGGCGTCATCATGGTCGACAGCCGTTGGCCGGGCGGCAATTGATGGAAACCGTGAGGATGCAGATCCTCTTCGCCCAGCATGTTGTTGAGGCAGACGCCTGTGTCGCCGACGACAAATCCGGCGTTCTCGCCGGCTGATGTCGTTACGCTAACCAGCAGCCCGCTCTGATCCACGACGCTGATATGGGTTGTGTCGCTAGGTCCCGGCGCAAACTCCGGTTCAGCCGGGGCAGCTTCACCGTTCAGAATTGCGTCCAGCCGTCGTCGGTAGAGATCGACATGGGCCTCGGAGAGAAACCATGTGATTCGATGCTCGCCCAGATCCCGATGGGCATCCCAATCGCGTCGGGCTACATTTGTGAGGCGCATGATCTCGGAGAGCAGGTGCAGATGGGGCGCCGAATTGTGGACCATTGCGTCCAATGGGCGTGTGGCCAACAGCTTGAGCGCAAAGGCAACCAGTACGCCGCCCGATGAGGAGGGGGGCGGCAGCAGAATGGTGAACCCACGATAGTCTATGGAAAGAGGGCTCAGGTGGAAAACCTCATAGGCGGCGAGATCGGACGGGGTCAGCAGCCCGCCGTTGGCCTGCTGGTCGATGATGATTGCATTCCCGACATCGCCGGTGTAGAACAGATCGGGGCCCTCTTCGCCTAGTTGGTCTAGCGTTTCGGCCAGGTTAGAGAATACGAAGCGTTCGCCGATCTCAACAGGGCGACCCTCCGGCAGATAGAGGTCCGCAAGTCTGCTTGTGTCCTGAAAAATGGGCTGCAAAATGTTGTAGACATAGGCTTGGGCAGGACTGAGCAGCGCGCCCTCACGCGCCAGTCTGATCGCTGGTTCCAGTAGGGTGGCGAGGGGCAATGTCCCGTGCTCGGCTGCCATCGCGCAGAGCCCGGCAACGACGCCTGGGACAGCGACGCTGGCGCGTCCAATATGAAACGGTTGCTGTTCGGCGCCAAAGTCAATGATGACCTCATGGAAATCAGAAGCCGGTGTGAGTTCACCCGACGGCATGGTACTGAAAAAGTCAAAGACGAGCCGCAGATCAGAATGGCTATCTACAACCAGTGCAACGCCACCGCCGCCAATGTTGACGATCGATGGTTCGGCCACAAAGGATGCAAATGCGGCGGCCACCGCCGCGTCAACGGCATTGCCGCCTATCTTCAGAATTGCGCTGCCGGCCGCAGCGGTCTGCGGGTCTCCTGCAGCAATCGCGCCTTTCACAAGTGCATTCTCTTTCGTTGTGAGTGTTCGGCCAATCGTCCTCGTCTGCCTTGACGTTACTCGCCGAACTCGATTCCGGCCCTCTGATCGGTCTCTACCACCACGCCGATGTCATGGCATAGCTTTTCGCACAGAGTCAGAAACTGGGGTTTCCAGCGTGTGTGCAGTTCAATCGGATCGACCCAATGATGGCCGATGGCGTCATCGGTCACGACCTTGATGTCAATATCTCGTTCATCCAGGACTTGAAGCAGTGTCTCGCGCCGTGAGAATTTTCCGTAGTGGTGCTGGAGCAGAACCACGGGCATGATCCGCAGCGACATTTCGGTGCACCACTGAAAGACCTCGTTGAAGAATAGGCGCAAAGGATGATAGCGACGCTGGATATTGGGCGCTTTCACGACGAATTGGTGCCAGAAATCACCATTGTGAAACGAACATTCTGCACCGGCAACCGGGAGATCGTGAAGTGCTGAAAGCGCCACGGCGCAGGCATCCAATAGGCCGCGACAGGCGGCGATATAGCCGACCAAGAATGAACGTGTCAAGACGGCCGCCTTCAAGTCGCTCTCGTAGTCCATTTCCGCGCGATCCAGGTTCTGGCCGTTTGCGCGCATCTTCGATCAGAAACGCATACATTTCGACCTCTGCCATTCGCGCGCAGATGCTCTCTGCCAGCACAAGGCTGTAGGCGAGCGGCTGGTCAGCACTGGTCGGTAGCAACGCATCAAATAGGGTGTCGAGTTTGATGAAACACGCAGGGACAGGTTGTTCGGACAGACGGTAGGCGGTTCTTTCGTAGAAATGGGTTTTCATTTTCGATTGGCTGTTTGCTGGTGTGCGCTATAATGACAGTATTGATGGTATGCGGTTGAACAATCAACAGGCGCACTTTTCCCAGACCTCGAGTATATCACTGGAATCCCAGAAAACCGATATCCGACCCACCCCCGAGGAGTCAACTGTGGACCGTATGCAATCCCCCGACTATCGTCCAATGATCCGTGATCTGCCCATGATCTTCGCCCGCGTGAACGGCTTACGTACGCCGGAGCGGGCGCCTTGAGTACTGCCGAACTTGTTGCCATCATATTGCGCGTAGGGAACCGAGGCGAGAGCGCTATCCGCATGGGAGAGCGCCTGTTAGCCGACTTTGGCGGCGCCGGCGGACTGGCCCAGGCCGGCTTTGATGATCTGTGCCAGGTCCATGGCATTGGCCCGGCCAAAGCAGCCCAGCTTCACGCTGCAATCGAGTTGGGGAAACGAGTGCTGTTGGCCTCGCCGGATGAGCGACTTCAAGTACGCACGCCCACCGATGTGGCCAATTTGCTGATGATGGAAATGGGGCTGTTGGAGCAGGAACATCTGCGCACGGTGCTACTCGATACCAAGAACTACGTCACACGAATTGCCGATGTCTATGCCGGCAGCCTCAACGCCGCAGTGGTGCGCGTCGGGGAGGTCTTCCGTGCCGCCGTTCGCGCCAATAGTGCCTCAATCATTGTTGTGCACAACCATCCCAGCGGCGATCCGTCACCCAGCCCCGAGGACGTACGCGTCACCGAGATGATCGTCGAGGCCGGTCAACTGCTCGACATCAAGGTGCTGGACCACATTGTGATCGGTCGCAATCGCTATGTGAGCTTGAAGGAGCGGGGGCTGGGGTTTAAGTAGATGCGATGGGGTGAGGGGGTGACAGGGTGAGTGGGTGAAAAAATCCTACTGCCTATTTCGTCAACCTGTCACCCACTCACCCACTCACCTACTCCTCGTCATCGTCGTCCGAAAACTGAGCAACGTCGACCAAGGCGGCTGAAAGCTCACGCAGCGTACTGGGCTTGAGCTTGACCTCGCGGACCTGTCGACGTACAAATTCCTTGACCTGATCGGCGCGCAGCGCTGGAATCTCAGGGCTGTCTACCTCCAACTGCACATCTGCGTTGATGAAGGCCGCCGCCCCTGCGAACGGGACATTGGCAAACTCTTCCCTCAGCGCTTCGTTCTCGGTCTGTTCCAACAGCGCACGAATCTTGCGCTCGCCATCCAGCAGATCCTGTGTCGGGCTGCCGACGCCTTCTCGTGCAAAGACGGTAAAGATTCGGCCCAGACTAAACGGCTCCTTCCACTTGTCACCCTTGGCAATCACGCGCCCCTTGTCACTGCGGATGGCAAAAAGCAATACCCCGCACGGCCCCACCACGACATAGGGTGAGGGCAGGCTGTAGGTGAAATACGAAAATTTGGCGTCAAAGCCCTTCAGACTGCGTTCGAAGACCTCATCGGGTCGTTCGATCTTCTTGCTGCCGGGCCAGCGCCGTTTGGCGAACTTGTTGATGTAGTAGCTGCCGAAGCTGGCAAAGATGAAACCCGCCGGCAACGCAACGAAGCTGATATAGGCCCAATACTGCTGTAGGAAGGCGGTGAACTGGTTGGGGGCCGGTTCGGTCGGCGGATACATGTTGGGTACGAAACTGGCTCCCAGGCCAATAAAGAGAATGATCAGGCCGGTCATGCTCAAGCGACGGCCCATCTTCTCCTTGCTCTTGATCTGTTTGATGTTGCGATAGGTTTTCATTAGTGCATGTCTCGGATGATGTGGGTTAGGTTGAGTCTTGCTTTGTGAGTGATGATTGCTGCGTGCTGCGTGCTGCGTGCTGTGTGCTGCGTAATTCGTACTGCGTACCACGTAGTGCGTATGGTTTCGTCTGTTGAAGGTGGTCACGAATGGCCGACTGTTGATTACGCAGTACGAATTACGCACTATCTTCCAATAAATATGCCGCCAGCAACTTCGTCGTCTCCACCAACGCTTCCCGATGGGTGCGTTCGCAATGATGGGAGGCATCGATGCCGGGGCCGACCAGGGCGACTGCGACATCGCCACCGGCACGCCAAAGCGCCTCGCCGTCGGAGCCATAGTGCGGGTAGATGTCGGTGCAGTAGTGAATGCCTTGACCCGCCGCCAATGACTCAAGCCGGCGTCTCAATCCCATATGATACGGGCCACCCTTGTCCTTGGCGCAGATGGTCACCGAGAACTCGTCAGATGTCTGACCCGGCGCAACCACGGCCATGTCGACGGTGACCAACTCGGCCAGGTCGGCCGGGAATCCGGTTGCGCCGCCGTGTCCGACTTCTTCGTAGTTGCTGATATGGATTGTCGTTGTCTGGACCGGGCGCAGGCCGGCAGCGGCCAGTGCTGAGAGCGCGCCGTAGATGACGGCCACACCCGCCTTGTCGTCCAGATGCCGAGAGCGGATGAAGCCGCTGGACGATAGTTCCACTCTCGGATCGAAGGCAACGATATCGCCTACGCCAATCCCAAGTGCTTCGGTCTCCGCTTTGCTCGTTGTGCGAGCATCGATGCGCACTTCCATGTTTTCGGCTGTGCGGGTTGCATTGCCCTCTTCTCGTGTTTGGGCGTGAATGGATGCGAAGGTCGGCAAGATTGTGCCGCGGTAGGTCTCGCCGTTGCCTGCGAAAATCGTGACGCCTTCGCCCTCGACGGTGGACCAGATCCAGCCGCCCAACTGGGTCATCTGCAAGCGGCCGTTCGCCTTGATTGCCGAGACCATGGCTCCCAATGTGTCGGTGTGCGCCGTCAGGGCACGGGGCGTATCGCTGCGCTCGCCTTGCCATGTCCCGGTCAGAAGCCCCTTGGGCGAGATCGACATGGAAAATGGCAGGTCGGCAAATGCATTCTGGATGAATTCAAAAGGCTTCAGTGTATCCCCGGTTGGGCTGGGTCTGTTGAGCAACTCGACCAGGAAGTCGACCATGCCGTCTACGTCGATTGGCAGGTCCGTGATGTTCTGTGGAGAGTGAGCGGATGATTGAGCCGAATTGCCGGTCATGGTTGAAGCTCCGTCGCGCCATTGGTCTCCCGCTCTGCTTCGGCCTCTTGCAGCATGACGACGCCCTGGCGGATGCGTTCCGGCACGTCCTGGTCCATGCTCTCCTTGGCCACGCGAATGGTCTGACGGATGGAGTTGGCATTGCTGCGCCCATGGGCGACTACGAGCACACCGGAAAGACCTAGCAGAACTGCCCCGCCATATTCGCTATCGTCCAGACGTCCGCGAATGCGGCGCAGTCCATTGCGAGCCAACAGCCCGCCGAATGCGCTGAGCGGATCCCGCTTCAGCTCTTCAAAGACCACCTTTTGTAGTGCCGTGGCCGCGGCTTCCGTCGTCTTGAGGAAGATGTTGCCGGTGAAGCCGTCTGTAACGACAAGATCGGCCAGCCCCTCAAAGACTTCATGGCTTTCAATGTTTCCTTGGAAGTCGATCCCAGGGGTGTTTTTCAACAATGCGGTGGCGCTGACCACCAGTTGGTTGCCCTTGCCTTCTTCCTCGCCATTGCTGAGCAGCGCCACTTTGGGGTTCTTGATGCCCAGCACAGTCTCGGTGTAGATGGTGCCCATGACCGCAAATTGGGGCAGATATTCGGGCCGGGTATCTGCATTGGCCCCGACATCGAGGACCGTGCAGAACCCTTTGAGCGTGGGGAAGGGGGTCATCAGGGCCGGACGCATGATGCCTTTGATCCGCCCGATTTTGAGAATGCCTGCTGCCAAGGCGCCGCCCGTGTTGCCTGCGGTCACAACTGCCTGAGCCTCGCCGTTGCGAACCATCTGGCAGGCAACGACGATGGAGCTATCGGGTTTGCTGCGGATGACTTTGGACGGCTTATCGTGCATTTCAATCACCTGGCTGGCCGGAACAATCGGCAGATCGAGTCCGCCTGTTTCGTGTTTGGCCAGTTCCACTTCAATCAAATCCGGTTGGCCGACCAGTGAAATTGTGGTGCCAGGGAAGGCGCGTGCCGCTTCAACTGCGCCGGCGACGGTTTCGACCGGTGCATGGTCGCCGCCCATGGCGTCAAGTGCTATATTCATGGTAATTCGATTTTCTCCAAGAAATTCTAAGTAGAAGTCTGTAAGTCGTTCCGTAAAGTGCCGGGGACTTCCCGATGCTGAAACCTCAAAATTAGGGTCAACCCACTCGCTTTGTTGCCAAAGTCCCCGGCACTTTTTCGCACAACCGACAGTCGCCTACTTAGCCTAAATTCGCTGGATATCCTGCGATGCCAATCGCACCCGGGCCGCCAAAGCTGGCAATGGCTGAGCCGATATCGCTGATGATAAGCTCGCTGATGGATAGTTGCTTCTGGGCCATGGCGGACACTTTTTCAGCCTCATCCATTGCGTTGGCATGGAGGACACCGACATTGAGCGGCGTTGATCCATAATGCGCAACTTGCCTGTCAACGATCTCGCGAAGCGAGCGTTTGCGACCACGCACTCGGCCGGTGGGCGATATCTCCCCATGGTAGATATCGAGGATGACTTTGACCTGCAATAGATTGCCGATGTTGGCCTGCAGATTGCTGATTCGACCGCTGCGCGGTGCATATTTGAGCGTGTCCAAGGTAGCGAAGCCAATCATGGACTTGCGGATCTGGTCGAGCCGATCGACAAGCTGGCCTCGCTCGACGCCTTTCTCCAATAAACGAGCCGCCGCAAGTGCCTGATAGCCGCTGCCCATGCTGATGCTGTCGCCGTCCCAGAAAAGAAAACGCTCATCATCTGCTTCCGGCTGGTGGGCACCATCACCATCAATTTCGGCTTCGGATTCGCCAAACTCGCGGGCGGCGGTCTGGGCTGAAGCAAATGTCCCCGAGAGCTTCCCGCTGATGGTCACCACGATGATATGCTCGGCCCCTTCAGCAAATGCCTGCCGGTAGGCGTCGGCGAAAAACTTCGGCGGCGGTTGGCTCGTTGTGGGCGGGTGTTCGTCGGCGACAAGGCGCGCGTAGAACTCTTCGGGCGTGAGGTCGATATTGGTACGGAATGAGTCAGTGCCGAAATTCACAACTGTCGACACTTCCAGCATCTGGTACTGGGCCTGAATAGAAGCCGGGACATTGCTACTGGAATCTACGACGACCCGTGTATTTGAACTATGCCAGATGGAAGAACTGTTGACCATGCGTTTTGTTATCCGGGACCGCTACATTTTCCGTTCGGAGCTTCTTCGTGCGCCCTAGATCCGCACCCGCGTCAGAAGGCCACCAATACGCCATGTTACTATAACACGGTGAAATGTGAGAAGTTGCGGCGTGGCTGCCTGGTGATTCTAGCTTTAGGAATTGCCGAAACGATTGATAAAATCAAGGTGGGAATATGGCCCATTTACGCTGAAAAAGAGAGTCGAAACGCATTGTGGCGGTGAAGCTGGATCGTCTGGCGCGCAACACGCGGGATTTTCTGGCCACGGTCGACCGACTGCGGCGCTATGACTGTGACTTGGTGCTGCTGGCCGAAAGCTTCGACACCTCCACGCCCCATGGCAAGTTTGCGCTGACCACGTTTGCGGCCATCGCCGAGCTGGAGGCCTCGCAGATCACGGAACGCGTCATGAGCGGCAAGCGGCAGAAGGCGCAGGGCGGCGGCTACAACGGCGGCCGGGCGCCGCTGGGCTATGAGTATGTGGATGAGACGTGGATGCTATCCGAGCAGGCCGACACTGTGCAGCGCATTTTTGAACTCTTCGTGATAGACGGCTACTCGCTGAGCGCCATCGCCCAGATCCTCAACGAGGAGAGCGTGCAGACCCAGCGCGGCGGGCAGTGGTATCCGGCCACGGTGCGCTACATCCTGAACAATGGATTCTATGCGGGGCTGATGCAGTATGAGGAGATCGAGGAAAAGGGCGATCATCCGGAGATCGTGCCGCCGGTCTGGTATGAGATGGCGACACAACGGCTGCGGGCGATGCGGCCGGGGCCGCAGGGAGTCGGTTGAGGTTCCTGGCGTGCTTGTTGGCAAAATGGAATCAAATGGCATGAATCTCAGAACAAGGCCTCGACCGAAAGAATTGAAACCCGGGCTGTGAGCAGTACACGGGGCCGAATCGGTGAAGCCCATTGTTTAGCGGCAGCCTTAGGACAGATGACCATCACCGCTCAGCGTCACACAGAGATCGACGATGAGTTAGTCACCCAACATTAGGTAGTTGAGAATGTTTGTCTATGCCGTAGCGGTCATTGCGTTTTTTTGTTTTGCTCGGTGCTAGTCCTGACTGTACGGTTGTATTTGTATTGATCTACGGAATCACCGTAATCGAAGACCGGACAAAACAGCAAGACGGACAGATCCAGTAGCAACAGCGGTTGATCTATGGCCTCATGGCCGCGATGGTCTTGGTGATGCTGATCCCGGTGCTTGTCTTGAGATAAGACGGTCTGGTCACATAATGATTCTTTCGGTCAATTCGGACTAGACATTAGAACATATGTCTGGTATGATATCGGCACCGCACCCCTATATGTAGTATGTGTTACTTCTTCGACAACAACGCTTGCTTGCAATGTTGCGCCTGAACTGCAACGGCTAGCGAGTGGCACGAAATTTATAGTACGAAAACTGAATAGTGCTCAAGTGAGGTGGGCGCTAGACACAAGCAAGGCAGGTTCAGGCTGCTGTGCTAACTGTCTGGCTGCAACGATCTCATAGAGCGAAAATTGCGATCATCTACGCCAGACAACTCAAAGTTGTTCTGGCGTTTTTTATTTTCCGAAGAGAGCGACGAGACAAGCAACTCTGTCATTCTACTACTCTCGGGCATAAGTGGATTTTGAGACACTTTGAGACAAGAGGAAGGAAGCGAAGTATGGTGATAGTAGAGAGGGGGAAAGAGCAAAAATGCTCGTGGTATCGCCGCGCCACAGCGGATTGTGGTTGTTTGTTGGCAACAGCCTACCCACTTGTGTTATTCTGGATCCAATCGAAAAAGCCGAACTTATGTTCGGCCTAGAATCGTCCGGCTTTTTCGATGTAGAGAGGTATTTTTACTCATTCGCTAAACGCTGCTCGAACAGCGTTTAGCAGAGAGGAGCAACAAATTTATGGGGAAAGAAGATCCCAGTTCTGGGAGATTCAAATTTAAGCTAAAGCTCGACGGGCTGAACGTTGAGATTGATACAAGGGCTGTGATCGTTCTGGTCGTGTCAATACCGGCTGTTCTCAGGATGATCGACATGCTAGTCTAAATTGCGGCGAGGAGTTTTCTAGGCGACTCCTCGCCTCTGTATTGTATCACATATGATACAGGTTAGATTTACCACAGGGAAATACTGGTGTCAATAGTTGCGACAACTATTGACACCAACTCCCTACATCCTCACACGCTCATTGGCAATCGTAGCCGCTTCGACATATCGACTTGGCATGGCCAACGACTTCCAGCCGTCCGTGTCTCTCAATGTAAAGGCATCTGTGCCCATTCAAGCCGCCCGCGTCGCCCAGTAGTGACGGCAATCATGCGCCGAGAGCGATTCTAATTCGTAGCCTTGCGTGACTTGTAATCGTCGAAGACATGACGCTTGGCTGATTCGTTCGCCGTCTGGCCGATGTCTTGCATGGCGATTAGTTCGGCTTGTGAGACTGTCACGATTGCGCCGGTCTCTTGGTCGATATACTTCGCTGTGGCCATGATATTTTCCCATTGATTCTGATAACCTTAAATTATCTAGTCATCCATAGGAATCTAATGGTGACCGGCAACCCATAGAACAATCCAGCCCCAAATGTGCCAGCCCAAACAGCATCCCAGGAAAACGTGCCATTGATAAAGAAGGCAATGACACCGATTACGATCCCAACAACAAAGCATGCAAAAGCGATCCTGGCAATCATGAACAAGCGGAAACCACATCCAGGGCCTTGCGCTTTGGGCGGAGTAAGTACAATCGGTCGTTGACTCTTGTTGAATTGCGGAAACGCGTTCAAAAGGGTGCCCAAATGGAATTCGACATGCGACCGTTCCATTTTGCTCAACCGATGAGTAAGTGTTTCTTGAAAGTAGATGATTGCTTGTTGAGCGGCTTCCTCATATGTCAGTGACAATGACGCCAACTGAGTAGCAAGATTCTCCGCTCGCTCACGGGTTATCCCAATTTGAAGGTATTTTGCGGTGTTTGCTTCATAGTGCTCCATGCCGCGGAAAGTCGACAGTGCATTATATGCAGTCGCTATTCCGTAGGGGTACCTGGGATTCGTTTGATCAATAGAATACGCCTGTTTGACTGCTTCAAGTGAATCTACTAGCTCATCAAGTTCTAAATAGAAACTGCTTAGAACATACCAAACGAAATCATCTTCTGGGTCTGCGCGCGTATGTAGCTGTAGAGTGTCGATTGCGAACCGCTTAGACTCCTCACTGACATCAGGGTGCCCATAATGGGTAGTTACGGGTGACAGTAGTTTCGCAAGACGTCGTTTCTCTCGAAGCGAATAGTCAGCTAGACTCGACGACATAATTGAATTGCCCCTTGAGTGGACATCGGATGGCAGATAACACTATCATGCATCACTGGCGATTGTTGGCGCAACCGCTCTGATTTCTTGCCTCTCCACTGCCATTTTCTGTCGAGACATCACACCGCGTAATGTCTCTGGTTGTACCGTCTAGATTGCCGATAGTCACGCCAAATGCTTACCGGCTGCCCCAGCTATGCCCGCGGATATCTCGCTCTGTTGGCTGTCTAAGCAAGCGCGCATGTGTACCGTAATGGCTATCGTGAATGTGGCGAGGTCAGGGGCAACGGCAGCACGAAGCGCAGACGGCAATTCTGCATCTCAAAGGCGATGCCGGCGGTCTCTTCGGTCCAGCCGTACATGAACTTGGTGGCACGTAGCGCACCAGGGTCTTCTCGATCTCCGCCCGACTGCGGTCGGGGGACACGCTTGTTTCTTTGGCGTAGGTCGGCATCAAACCATCTCCTCTATTGACTCACTTTCACCTCTCAAACCCGGCTCAGTTCCTCCAGGTCGACCAGCAGCACGTCCTCCTCGGCGGCGCGTGCTTGCAGGGCCGGCGTGAATCCGGAGCGGGCGAAGAGCGCGTAGCGCACGGGCAGCGTTCGGTCCAGGGCCTGGGCCTTGCGCTTCAGATCGTCGAGGATGTTCACGCCCACCGGCCGTGACGTCCACTTGCACTCGCCGAGGAGCACGTTATCCTCGCCCATGGCCACCACGTCAATCTCCTCTTGCCGATTCCACCAGTAGCCGACTGCAGCGGGCGTGAAGTCCAGCTTGCCCGCCCGGTGACGGCGCCAGAGCGCTTCTTGGCAGATGCGCTCGAAGGCGGGGCCGACGAACTGGTCCAACTGCTCGGCGATGCGCCGGCGCACCTGGTCGGTCTCGCCGCGCTCGAGGAGAGAGTGGTTGGGGTAGACAAAGCGAAACCAGAAGCGGAAGTAGTGATCGGTGATCTGATAGATGCCCCAGCGACTCTTGCGCGGATTCTTCTCGGTGACCGGCACCACGCGATCGATGAGGCCCATCTCCTGGAGCGTTTTCAAATAGAAGGAGATGGAGGTCGTCCCAATGTGGGCGGCCTGGGCGATCTCGTTCATGCGCGTTTTCCCGCCGGCGATGGCCTCCAGGACGGCGAAGTAGCGGCTGGGCTCGCGCAGTTCTTGCAGAAGCAGAAAGCGGGGCTCGTCGTAGAGGAACTCGCCCATGGCCAGCACCTTCTGTTCCACATTGTCGAGCAGGGAGAGGCGATCATCGAACTGGCGCAGGTAGGCCGGCACGCCGCCCAGAATGGCGTAGGCGCGCACCAGATCGACGGGGCTGAAGCGGGGCAGCAGTTGGTGGATGTCCCAGAAGGTCAGCGGCTGCAGACGCCATTGGCCCGTGCGCCGGCCGTAGAGGGGCGAGCGGTAGGCCAGCACCTCTTGCTCCATGATGCCGACGTAGGAACCGCAGAGCACCAGCATGATATCGCTATTGCGCAACTGAGTGTCCCAGAGTTTTTGGAGGATCGAGGGCAGGGCGGCGTTGCTGTCAATGAGATAGGTGAACTCGTCCAGCACAACGACAAGACGCTCTGACGTCTGCGTGGCCAGGTAGTTGAAAGCGGCCTCCCAGGTGGCGAACGGGGCCAGCAGGTCCCGGTCGCCGGCCACGAACTCACCGATCTGGTGGGTGAATTCGGCCAGTTGCCCTTCTTCGGTGCCCAGGTCGGCGACGAAGAAAATGTGGGGCTTGTCGGCGCAGAAGGTGCGCAGGAGTTCAGTCTTGCCCACGCGGCGGCGTCCATAGAGCACGATCAGCTCGGCCTGGTCGGTGGCGTGGTGGGTTTCGAGGAAGGTGCGTTCGCGGTCACGGTTGACGAACATAGTGGCGTTGCCCCAATAGAAAAACAAGAGTTTAGACTATTATAGTCCAGACTCTTGTTTCTCTCGCAACCCCATTTGAGCAAAAGCTGAGGGCCGTTCTCGACGGGTGAGTCCGAGCAGTTTTCGCCCTTCACTGGCGTAGCGAGGTCGGCGTGGCGGCGCTTTGGTGCGATCAGCACGAGAGCGCCGCCACGCCGGGCGAGCGGGCCCATGCGCACGCAACGACCGCCAACCGCACTATGCTAACCACACAAGCGAGCGAGGTGCCGCCCGCCGCCCGCTTTGGTGTGATAACACGATAGCGGGCGAGTGGGCGGCTGCCGAGCGGCCCAATAGACGTACAGGGACCAGCGAGATTCATACGTAAATATCCGGCAAGGATCTCGCTTGTGGTCTTCTTTTCGGGACATGGTGTTACCCTCGAATTGGGGCAAGGACGAAGTCGTGGCTGCTTGGTTCCCTAGGTTCTGTTGACATTTTCGACGTAATCAAACAAGAGTGGCAGCCGAGAGGACACTTGAAGTCCCATTAGAAATCGACAAAAACTCAGGCTATCTGATCACGAGAGGCAAAAAGACGGTATCCTTGGGCATCACGTTCTCTGCAATCATGTCGATTCGAAAGCCCCAGTCGACATCCGGTCCCAGAATATTGCTGTCTGTAGTCGTGAGTCTCACCTTCACGATTCGGCCTGGCAGATAATCTGACCATGTATCCTGTAGGTGAACCTCGCCGGTGAAGGTCTGCACAATCGTATCGTTCAGATCGAGAAGCTCTATCTTATCCCAATGGCTCAGATCAATGCGATCAAAGTGCACCTTGGTCGACGCTGACGTTGAATCGGGATTCGTGAGGACCCATTCCCTTACACTCTCAGCTGAATAGGGGTGATCCGATTGGGCCAGACCAGGAGTCAACACCGATTCTGCAATCATGTCGATTCGAAAGCCCCAGTCGACATCCGGTCCCAGAATATTGCTGTCTGTAGTCGTGAGTCTCACCTTCACGATTCGGCCTGGCAGATAATCTGACCATGTATCCTGTAGGTGAACCTCGCCGGTGAAGGTCTGCACAATCGTATCGTTCAGATCGAGAAGCTCTATCTTATCCCAATGGCTCAGATCAATGCGATCAAAGTGCACCTTGGTCGACGCTGACGTTGAATCGGGATTCGTGAGGACCCATTCCCTTACACTCTCAGCTGGATAGGGGTGATCCGATTGGGCCAGACCAGGAGTCAACACCGATTCTGCAATCATGTCGATTCGAAAGCCCCAGTCGACATCCGGTCCCAGAATATTGCTGTCTGTAGTCGTGAGTCTCACCTTCACGATTCGGCCTGGCAGATAATCTGACCATGTATCCTGTAGGTGAACCTCGCCGGTGAAGGTCTGCACAATCGTATCGTTCAGATCGAGAAGCTCTATCTTATCCCAATGGCTCAGATCAATGCGATCAAAGTGCACCTTAGTCGACACTGACGTTGGATCGGGATTCGTGAGGACCCATTCCCTTACACTTTCGGCTGGATAGGGATGATCCGATCGGGCCACCAATGGCATGACAGGTCTACTCTCGGCATCATCCGGACTGGCATTGCGGCTATTATCCACATTAAATCCCCACTCCTCGACACTGCCATCCGTGATTAACTGAATCCTCACCGCGCCCCCTGGCACCCCTTTACTCCACAGACCTGAATGATGCGATCCAGTGATATATTGATGGGGCTTCCCAGTGACGTCAGTCAAAATAAGCCAATCCACGTGTTCTTCAAGCTCGATCTTGGAGAAATGCACACTCGTAGCCTCTGTTTCTGGGCTAGCTTGGTTATTCGTCAAGGTCCATACCCTATCTGAGTTGTCTGGATAGGGATGTTCGCTACGAATGAGACTGTTGTAGTTGACACTCTCCTTTCTATCAATTGCAAAACCCCAGTTTTGAACGCTGCCATCAGACAGTAGTCGCACTTTTGCGAACCCTCCAGGTATTGGATCGCTCCAGTGACCGTCAGGATATGTTCCAGTGACACGTTGCGTTTGCTGATCACTTGGATCACTGATTACAAGATAGTCTACTCCATCTTCTAGGTCGATATACGAAAAATGAACCCGTATTGCGCTGGCGCCGGGCACCTCAACAATCCAGAAACGATCCTCGTATTCATGGTAGGGGTGTGTAGATTCTATGTTGGTTACAATGCTATGGGGACTAACCTGGGTATTAACCATCGCTTGAATATGCGATGATGAAAACATTCCGAAAAAAGCAGTGGATAACGCTCCTAACAACCAGATTGACCGTATCACAACCCTCATTCTATACATCTTTACCTCCCAGCATTGAGTGGACACAAGAACGTTCCCGTTTATGACGGGGTTTGAAGCCCAGCAATGTCTCCTGGCTACCCGACTCAATTGGACTTCAAACCCCTATGGAGGGTACCGCGCATTTTCGCGCAGAAATGTGCAATAGCGTGTGTTGTTTAACAAACGTGTCACCAGTGGAGACGGGACTGGAATCAGGCGGATATGGACTCAAATCGCCCCGCAAGATTTTCGGGTCTGTTTCAGGATATGAATAAAGGATGACTCGGTTCACTCGACCTTAAGATCTAAGCGATCCACTGCCCAGTTTACCTACTCGCTCTGTGGAAGCATCTTTCCGCTATCTTCGCCGATCTCAGCCTCTATTGCACATTTCTGTGCGAATATGCACGGTACCCTTAGACCAAAATATCTATACTAACAGAGATGCCTTGCGGTCTGTGTCTCCGTTAGTAATGCGGTTTAGCAGACAGTTGGCGAAGTCATAGCTGGCTCCCCTACGATTACCGCCGGAGAACTTACGCGAAAAGGAATCTTTTTACGACAAGATGTTCTGCCGATATTCTACCGTATATTTACGCGCAAATCTCGCTGGCGCCCTTCATCGTATTTGCTCCACCACTCTGAACACGTTGCATCCAGACCATACCCCAGGTCGACCAGGAAGTCGGCGTATCCTTCGTTGAAGGCCGGATCTTGGGGATGGGTGAAGATGCGCGTCACGCCCAGCCGATTCCAGTGTAGCACAGATCAATACTCCTATTAGGGGTATTCGTCAATGTCCATTTATGAGACGTGACGAAAGGAGCGCGATATTTCCAGAGAGACAGCGTCATTCTTGGGCAGCGCGGAACCAAGATGTTGTTGTTGCTGTGTCCATTTATTGTGTGTTCACGAATTTCTCCTATGAATCGATGTGTAGAGTGACGAGAACCTGCTCCTCGAGACCTGTAAAATCCGGTTGTCAATCGGCGCGATTCCGGTGAAAAATCAGCACTTTTAGTCGAGAATAAAACGTCCGGAATCGCGGTCAAACAGAAAAAAGTGTGGGTTTAGGGCGGTCCGTCGCGTGGCCGCAGACGTCCGGCGATTTCCTCCAAGCGGACCTGAGTGAGCGTGGTGGAACGGCCAACGTAGAGTTTACGCAGACGCTGCCCCTGCCGCCGATAGGCAGACCAGTAAGCAGAGCCGCGTTGGCGACGCTCTTTGCGCACGGTCATGAAGCCGTCGATGTAGCCTTTGGCGCGATTGTGGAGGGCATAGGAAAAGCGGATGGTGGTTGGGTCCTCCAACCAGGCGAACCAGGACGGTGTGTCGAGCTGCACAACGGAAGCGGACGGGTCGGTATCGAAGAGGAAGCCATTACTGACTGTGGGCATCGATTTGGTCATTTCTGTGCTCCTTGGCCTGAAAGTGTTACCCAACACGTCGCTGACCATCCCGAAGGATGTGTTCCAGTCGTCGAGTTTCTCCAGTCACTCGAAGTCGGGCGAGTTCGTGAGCTCGTATGCATGTTCCTCTTTACGTGCCGTTGAAGGGGCCGCTGCGAGGCAGGGTGCGGGCTGGTTTCACCAAGGGTTGAAAGAGCGCTTCGGGATCGATGCCGAGACGGGCAGCATTGGCCTCTACCAGATTCAACTGAGCTACCAAGGCTTTGTTGCGTGTGTCAGCCTGCTGCAATTCTGCTCGTAGCTGGCGCACCAGATCATGCCAGCGCTGCCGGCGGCTGGATTCACCCACTAACCCCATCCGTTCTCGTTGGCGCTGGGCCGCGACCTGGATTTCCTGCGCCAGCCCATATTTATAAAGAGATGTGCGGCTGACACCGACGGCGCTGGCCACATGCTTCACATCCAAGCGAACTTGTTCGGGCAACTGCCCCTCTCCAGCAGCCAGATAGGCACGAACCGCCAACGCAATTCTGCTTTCCTCACTCTTGCGTCCCATTGTGTAGATTCTCCTCTGTTGGATGGTTCCGTTGCGGAGCAACCGTAGCTGGACGAACTTGCTCTCCTTGCGCGATGGTCTCTTCTTCATCGACGGCAAGGGCCAAACAGATGCCTTGCAGCGTCTGTTCGTGGTGAGTCACCCAGCCCTGGGCGACTTCGCCATCGGTTTCGGCTACCTTCTGCCTGGCATCTGCCAACGCTTTCTCGGTTTGGGCCTGGATTTCCATCAGGTAGCGACGTTGGCGCAGATCACCTTTGGTGCGCAGGTAGTCAGGACAACCACGCACACAGTTGAGATGATATGGGCAAGGCTCGACCGCAAAGTCATGTATGCAAATTCCCATGGGCGTGAAGTGGACCGCCTGGACCTGGCTCTCCAAAAAGAGATCCCGCTCCGCTTCGGGCAGGTCAAAATAGACGTTGGCCATCGTCCCTTCAAACTGCCGGTCCGCAATCCCGTCTTTCACCCACCGCAGCCGTTCCTCCATCGTGGCATGGCGATACGCGTCGGTATCGCGTGGATTCTCTCGACCCATCCAGCGAGTCAATACGTCTGTGGGTAATCCGCCTTTGTCTGCCAGATCGTTCAACCAGTGTCGAAACTGGTGGGAAGACATGCGACAGAGAGAACCATCCTCTTCCCGAATGTCGAAACGTTCAAAGACCGACTTGTGCAGGCCATGGCTACTGAGGAAGCTGTTGATGTGGCCTTTGCGCATCGGCTCCACCAACAAACAGACGTGTCCCCCGCGAGGAAAGAAGAAGTTCTGAAAGATCACAAACAGACTTTCCGACAGCATTTGGTAGGATCCATCCCCTTTGTTCACCGTCCATAAGTGCTTGACCCGCCGGGAGCGCACGTAGGTCTCAAATTCAGCAACCAGGAAATAATAGGCTTTGGCCCGGCCATAGCGGGGCAGTCGCTCCCGCGCAATACTGTTATGGACCTGGTCGCTGCGTGGCATACCCAAGATTTGCTGAATATCGCGCGTCTTCATGCGGCCATTCAAATCAAAGCCTGGAATCGGTATGTGAGGATCGTTTTCCTCCAGAATCCGGGCCTGTAGTCTGGCCTCTGCGGTCAGTTCTTGAATCTCTCGTATCGCCCTTCGCGCCAGTTGGGCTTGAAGAGGGGTCAACCAGCGAACGTCCACCAGTTTCTCAGGTAGCCTGGCTTTCGCCTTGTAGTAACGCAAGCCATAGGCTGGGCGACCATGGCGCACTTCCTCCAATTCACAGTCGACCGGCAGCGTGAGCAATTCGCTGACACGAAACCCGGTCACCGCCAAAAGGGCGACGGCGGCCGCGCGTAGACGGTCTTGGGGCGTCTGCGCAAGATGGTTGTAGACGTCGGCCAAACCAGCCAAGGCTCGTTGAGACGGCAACTTGTTCAACCGCGCCTCCTGCGCGGCCACCGTATAGATGGCTTTGGAAGGACAAGGTGTCTGGATTTCGTAAAACAAGGGTCGGCAGATGTGACGTGTCTCCAAGAAACGGGCCAGCTGCAGCAGGGCGCCCATGCGCCGGTAGACCGTGGCGCCGGCGAAACGTGCCTGCATCCACAGTTCTGCCTGGCACAGATCCTCTTCACAGAGACCTTCCCAGGCGAAGGGCAGAGCCGCAGCCTCATACCGGCTCTGCAGGGTTGCCCACAAACAACGGGTGGCGTCCATATATTCCGTGATGGCGCTGACCTGCAGATCACTCAGTAGAAGCCAGCATTTCACAACCTGGACATAGCTTTGAGGCAAGGGTCTGTCCGTCGTGCCATAGTGGGTAAAGAACATGCGTAGATTTTCGCTATTGGTGAAACGCTTCTGAAGATGACCCACATTCCATACCGGATCATCAAAAGCCTGCTCTGTCTGGGCAAACCAACGCCCAAACTGTTGTGTAGCGACGGCCATCAAAGCTTGGACAGCCGCTTGCACAGATTCAGGACTGGGTTTCAGCATTGTGTTCATGTTGTCCCTCCTGGGTAGGGTGAACTCGGCGCAGTACTTCCTCAATCGCCCGCCGTACTTCATGCAGTTGGAGCTGGATGCGTGCGTCCATCCGCGCCTCGTGGATACTCAGATGGGTCTCGATAGAACGCAGTACGTCCTCATGTGGACCGGTCCGCCAGGCCGCAAAACTGGGACATAGATAACAACTGAGGGGTGGAAACAGATGGCAAGCCTCCGCTGCGGACAGAGTGCGTCCGCATACGCCGATGCCAGCAACATCCAATTCAGGTGCGGACAGATGGGGTGTCGGGGTGAGAATGATTTCGTTTGGGCTAGAGTCAACTGCATCCGCTTCGACAATCTGCCCCAGAAACCGTTTCACCAGAGGGGTGAGCAAGGCATCCGTGGCCTCTGCCACCTGGACCGCAATCGTTGAGGTGGTCTCCGTATAGACATCTACATAGCTGAGATCCGTATGGTCCAGGATAGCTGCGATGTGATAGGGGGAGGCTCCCTCCTCCGCCAAATGGGTGGCCAAGGTATAGCGAAAACGTCGCGGCATCAGATGGAGGCGCTCTCCTGTGCGAGGTGATACCAGTTCCGCCTCCTTGGCCCAACGTTGTATGGTAGTTGCCATGTCTCTCTCCGGGTGGTTAGGGCTCAACCAATGGAGCAAATGGTCGGTGGAAGCGCCATGTTGGAGTTGGATCAGTAGTTGGCCCAACCGTTGACTAATTGGCCGCCGTTTCGTCTCCCGGGTTGTGCTGCGTTTCTTGACTCGAGGAACGTCCAACTGATAAAAGATGCCTTGGTTCGTCTCGAAGCAACGCAGATCCTGGTTCATGAGACGGGCCGCTGCTTTGGGGTGGAGACCTAATTCCAGGCATAACATCACCAACACCCGATCCGTCTCGCGGCCCTTTGCCGCCCGGATGGCGTCCACAATGAGCGTACGTTCATCAGGAGAGAAAGGACCCTTTTTGGGATGGCGAAAGCGTACGTGATGGCCCACCGGGTGCATGGTGGCCTTGATAGATTTCAGGATGCGAGCCGTTTCCAGATTGAAGTCGGGATACTGGCGAGCCATACCCCAGTGGTAGAAGATGCGCAGATGGCGGAAATAGTCCCCGTTGGATGCCGTCTCTCGAATCCCCCAATTCAGAATGGCGCGTGCCAAATCCTCATCAAGCTGCCACCACTGAAATCCGCCAGATTGCCCGGGCGAGGCAGAGCGGTCATGTTGGGTAACAAACCAACGGCCAAGCCAGAGAAAAGTGGCGTGGTAGACGCAAGCCGTAGTAGCCTGCCGCCGAGTCAGGCAGTCGGCGATATATAACTGCATCAGGCGTCGAGCACGCAGACTGAAGACCGGTTGTTGACCCAGCGTGATTTGGTGTAGCCGTTCCCAATTGAAAACCATGATCTTGCCCCCGTCTGCTGCGGAACGAATACGCCACACAGGGCCACCAGTCTCGACGATTTGTCCGTCCAGAGAGCTGATCTGTTTTGGGACGTCTGGCAAATCCGCTAAAGCGAGATCGTTAGCAACCATCGGATACCTCCTTGGTTGTATCTGCATACAGATCTTCGTGATACTGGCGTAACGTTTGGCTCGCCTGCTCGGCTAGGGCCTGTTGAATGTAGCGTTTGGGAGAATCCGGATGGGTCCAGCCACCCAGATAGACCAACCGATCCAAGCCGTTTGGCTGTTCGAGTAGAACCGTGGCCATGCGCTCAGCCCAGGTATGGCGCAGCCGATGCCAGGAAAGCGGTTGCACATGGCTGCGCTTGCCAATCGTCTGAATGAGATCCCGAGCTGTATCAATGGCGACAGGATGACCGTCGCGCGTGACGAATAAGTAGGGGCTTTGACCTTTGACTCGTCCGAGAGGGGGCGGATGCGTGACATAGGTGCGAATCGCCTGCAACAGACGGGAGCTGACCGGTAGGGTGCGTTCGGCTGTCTTGACGGCAGGTTCGAGGGTGCGGCTGTCGTGAGGATCGTCAGGAAAACGCAGCACTTTGATGCCTTCTTCTCGACCTCGCGGTAAACAGTCGAGACGCAGTTTCAACAACTCACCACGTCGAAGGCCCAGCTCTAACGCCAACTCGAACATCAACCAGTTGCGCAGGGCCGTATGAGTGGAAATGCCTGGCGTTGTAAAGAGCCACGGTCCGTCGTTGGTTTGCTCCGGCGCAATGACCGAACGGACTTTCTCGATTTCTTCTTGAGTGAGCGGTTCATGACGACGGGAGAGTGTACCGCGCATACGCAACGATTGGAACAGATAGCCCAGCTTCTCCCGTTCGACAGCCGTTTGCTCGAAGGTCAAGGAAGATGTCCCGCCTCGGTTGCTCGGGTAGAGACACCAACAGAGAAAGTTTTCCGCCACGGCCAACTGTTGGTTGTAGCTGTTTGGCATCAACAGATTGTCAGAATCTGCCCCCGTACCCTCCCGTAAGTAGGCTGCGAATGACTCCAACTGTCGAGCGTGCAACCAGTGACCACAGGTCAGGTAATCGTCGAGGTCGATGCCCGCTCTCTCCCAGGCCCAGACGTAAAGCCGTCCAATGACACGCAAGTTGCCAGCCAAGGTCGATGCCTGCACCCGGTAACGCCGATAGCGAACCGCCCACCGCGTCGCCAATCGTAACGGTATCCAAGTACAACGGTCCACCAGGCACGGCAGACGTTCACCTGTCTCCAGCACAAGGGGGAGCACTGATACAGCCATAGGTATGTCTTGTTTCATGGGTCCTCCAATCCAGAACTGTGACCGATACGGTCATTCAATTCTCATGGATAAATGAACACGAAACCAAACACCCCTACTTTACTCCTCCGGCAGCAGAATGGTGGTGGCGCTGCGGTCGGCCTCGGTGATGATCCAGACCACCCCATCGCCGGCGAGGGTGTAACGTGAGATGATGCGCAAATTGCGGCCGAGACTAAAATCGTTCTCTGCCGCGTCCTCGGGCGGGAGATCGCCCCAGTCGCCGGCGCAGTGGCGGTCGAGCAGCGATGCCGGCGCTATGCCGGCCTCCTCCAAAACGGCCAACGCGCCCGGCGTGGCCAGCGTGCGGCCGGGGAGAAAGAGCGGTCTGTCAGTGGACATCGAAGGGCTTCTCCTTATACGGGCATTGTAGCACGATGCAGGCAGAGCAGAGCGGCAGACTCACGCGGCGGGCGGGGCGATCCAGACAGACCGCCCCACCCGCTCTATCGCCTACGCCTCGAAGCCGTACTCGGCGGCGGTGATCTCCAACGAGCGTACCAACTCAGCGTATTGGGTGCGCAGGGTCAGCACGGCGGCGATCTGCGCGTCGTCCAGCGGCTCGGCCGCACTCAACTTGATGACGGCATACTCGGTGCCGGCGCCGTTGCGCCGCGTGTCCAGATCGAAGCGGGTCAACACGGTGAAGTAGCTCTGTCCGGGCGCACGCGTGCGGGCGCTGGCGTACTGGTCGAAGACCTTCACCGACGTGGGCGGCAGGGTGAGGATGGCGGGCATGTGCCAGCCGGTGGGGATGACCAACAGCCGGCGCAGTGCCTTGCAGGCCTGGCCGCGTCCCTCGCCGCTGCCCCATCCCGACAGCGGGCAGCGATCACAGGTGAAGGGCCCGCGTTGGGTGTCGTCGAGATCGACCAGGGCAGGGTGACGAGTGTCCTGGCGCAGCGCGATCTTGACCTGCTCCTTGTCCGCTTCGTCGGCCAGCCAACCGTTGAGGCTGTCGGGCGAAGCACAGAGAGGCGGCAAACCGGTGGTCTCCTTGCTGGGCCAGTAGGCACGCGCCATCTGACTCACAGCGATGATGCCGGTCCAGCCGGGCTGGATGACCGTGCCGTCGTCGGTGGTGAAGGCCTTGACGCCGCCGGAGGGCATGCGCATCTTGGGCGGTTGGAAGGCAAAGGCCGTGAGCTCGGTTTCGGCCTGGGCACTTCCGTTGGATTCTAGAGAGTCAGAGGCTTGTTTTTGTTGTGGCATCAATATCGGGGATTCGTGATCCGCGCAGATGATTCATTCTGTGAGGCAGCCGCATGATCAGATCAGACGCAATCACGCCCGCCGGGCCAATCTCCTCAGCACACTGCTCACCGGCCTTGCCGTGTAACCATGCCCCCAGGCAAGCTGCACCAAACGGCGTGACGTGCTGAGCCAGCAGGCCGCCGATGGTCCCGGCCAGCACATCACCGGTCCCTGCCGTGGCCAGGGCCGGCGTTGCCACTGGCAGCACGGCCAACAAGCCACTCGGTTCGGCAATAACCGTGTATGGCCCCTTCAACAAGATCACGGCATTCCACTCAGCAGCCTTGCGACGCGCCAAATTCCAGCGGTCGGCCACCACCTCTTGAACGCTCAAATTGCAGAGCCGCGCCATCTCAGCCGGGTGCGGCGTCAGGATGACGTCGCTCGGGAGAAGGTCTTGCCAACGCTCTTGCAAGGCAAGGCAGTTTAATCCGTCAGCGTCAATGACGGTGGCCGGCGGGGACAGTTCACCCAGCAGTCCAGCGACAAATCGCTGCGTCGCTTCGCCTTGGCCCAGCCCGCAGCCCAACACAAGCGCGTTGTAGTCACGCAAGGTGTTTTCCACTTGGGAAAGTGCCGCCTCATCGATGGCCCCATTGCCGGCTGATAGCGGCAGCCAGGTCGGCTCCGCGAGCTTGGTCGCTACGGTCGTCCAGACCGGCTCGGGGATGGCCCCGGTGACAAGCCCCGCCCCTGCTCTGCCCGCCGCGGCACAGGATAGATAGGCGGCTCCTGGGTAGTTGACGCTGCCGACGGCCAGCATCACTTTGCCGAAGGTGCCCTTGTGGCTGTCCCGATTGCGTTCCGGCAGCCACTGGCGCACACTTTCTTCGGTGAGCACGAAGGTCTGAAGATCGGCAGTCAGGCCGGGGCTCGTGCCGATGTCGCAAATTATCAGCTCGCCGATACGCGCTGCGCCGGGAAAGAGGAAATGTCCATGCTTGGCGTTAGCAAAGGTGACGGTGAGGTCGGCGTTCAGCGTGTGTGGATCGATGGCGCCGGTGTCGCAGTTGAGACCGCTTGGAGAGTCGACAGCTACGATGAGTGGTCGGTCTCTTTCTTCCAACTGAGTGGACACGGATTGTAGGAGGCCGGCCAGTTGACCTTGGATGGGCCGATTGGTCCCGGTACCCAGTAGTGAATCGACAAGGATGTCGGTTTCGTTGAGCCAGGAAGAGAGGGTGGAGAAGTCGGTATCGTCGTCGGCGTGGGTACAGTCGACACCAAGGTCGACCAGTTTGGCAAAGTGCTGCTCGTAGTCGTCGTCCGCGTCAGTCGAGCGCTTCCAGAGATAGGCACGCACGTTGATGCCGGCCCGGCGCAGATGCCGGGCACAGACCAGACCGTCCCCGCCATTGTTGCCTGGCCCCACCAGGACCAGCACGGTTGGCCTGGTTGGGCCATACCGTTCTACGATGGCCCGTGCCACGCCGCGGCCCGCGATTTCCATCATCTCGGCATAGGAATGACCGCCGGAATCGGCCGCTCGCTCAATGGCCTGCATTTCGGATACAGTGACCAGTTTGGCGCTGGCTGGGATCGAAATTGTCCCTGGTGTCGTCATTTGGTCGCCTCTACTCAAACTTGGCAGTCTCGGTTACAGGGGTTCAAAAGACCGGCTGCCAAGCAACAACTTCAACAACAGAAGAAGGTACTCTATCACCCTGATTGAATTGACAACGACGGTTCCAGACTTCTGGGCGGCCAAAAAGGGGTCTAGATCGTGCCGTCCAGATTCTTCGCTGGTCACCTATCGTCGACGATCTGCTCACATTGACCTGCTCAGAATGACAGATTGCAGTTTTGCTGGAAGAGGCACAGAGAGCACCTCGGTCTCTCGGTTTTTCCTCTGTGAACCTCCGTGCTTCCTCCGTGTCTCCGTGTTGAAAAAAATCTCCTTCGGTTTACTCAGAATGACAGATTGCAGTCTTGCTGGAAGAGTCTCAGGGGGCGCCTCAGTTTCTCTGTTTTCCTCTGTGAACCTCCGTGCTTCCTCCGTGTCTCCGTGTTGAAGAAACACCTTTTAGTTTACTCAATAAAACTGATTTTTCTCGATTCCAGTATAGCATGACTGCTTTTGCATCGCATGGTGATGCGGGTATACTGGACTGGAAACCTTACCCTTGACTCTATTGCAAAAACCTTTCTGGACACGAATTGTCACGAATTATCACGAAATGTGGCGTGGTGTCAGAGTAAAATTCGTGTTAATTCGTGTCAACATCCCTTTTTGCAGTAGAGTCATCGGTGGCCAAATAATGCGACTCTCATAGAGTCAACCTTGGGAAATCATCAATGAACTGGGCCATCTGGCTGGGAATCGTGCTCTTGTGGGCGTTGATTCTGGCCTGGAGAGCACGAGTGGAACGGCAAAATCCGGATGCGCGTCGGCTGGCGGGCGACATTCTGGCGGGCGGCATTCTGCTGATGCTCACCGTGGCTTTCTTCTGGCGCACCATCTCCGGCGACGTTTTCCAGCCCGCAGACGGCGGTGACCTGGTCTCGTTTCTCTATCCGACTTATCGCTTCGCCGCTTCCCAGATCAGTCAGTGGGTATTGCCGCTCTGGAACCCCCATCTCTATGGCGGAGCGCCGTTCATCAGCGATATTCAAGCAGGATTCTTCTATCCGCCGAACTTTCTGCTCTTTGTTTTCGAACCTGAGTTCGCCTATCCGACGATGCAGTGGCTCGCCATCGGCCATCTTTACTGGGCCGGTCTGGGCATGTTCGTCTTGCTGCGAACAATGGTTTTTGATGGACAATCGGTTGGCCGACCGGCCGCAATGCTCGGTGCATTGGCTTTCCAGTTCAGCGACGCCTTCTTCATCCACCTGGGCAATCTCAATCTGATCGCCGTGCTCTCTTGGATGCCATGGGTCTTTGCCGCCTACCTCATCGCCCTGGATCGACGCAGCATGCGCTGGACAGTGGTGGCGGCCCTGCTCTTCACCGTTGCCAACTATGCCGGCCATGCCCAGAGCAGCTACTACATTGGTCTGGCACTTGCGGCCTATACCGTCGTCTGGTTTGGGTTGGAGATGCTTGACCTGCGTGGCGATCACGCCGATGATGGCGGAACCCATTGGCTGCGCGCGATAGGCTCCCGGCTGCAATATCTCTTTGTTGTCGCTCTGCTGACTGGACTGTTGACTGCCCCGCTTCTCTTGCCTTCGCTGGAATTGACCCAGTACACCGCTCGTCAGAACTTCACCTATCAGGAGTCGATAGCGTTCTCGTTGGCTCCAACCCAGGCCGCAGTCGGTCTGTTCACGCCCGGCTTTTTTGGGCGCGGGCCGGCTCTCTTCTGGGGCCTGTGGGATCGAGTGGAGACGCCTTACGCTGGCGTGGTCACGCTGATGCTGGCGGTGATCGGCTATGCCCTGGCGTCCAAAGGGACCCGGCGCAAGCTCTGGCCGTGGCTGGGCGTGGCCCTCTTCGGCATGTTGATCGCTCTGGGCGTCTATGGCATCGTTCACGGATTGCTGACGGTGGTTTTGCCCGGGTTTGGTCAGTTTCGCGCCCCGGCGCGCGCCATCGTGTTGTGGGCATTGGGCATCTCCGTCATGGGCGGCGTCGGCACTGATGTCGTGGTGAGGCGCTACTTGAGGCCGGCAAGAACAGGCGATCAGGCTGACGAACAGGCTGACGAACAGACATTCCCTCGCGATGCGAGTGACCGTCGTGTGAATACGCTTCTGTTTGCCGGCAGCGTCATCTTTGTGGGGTTGGTTGTACCGTTGCTCTTTTTCGCGCTGCTTGCCACACAGAATGATTCCGATGCGTTCCTGCGTGCGTCGCTGGCTGCATTGGCCGTGGTGCTGGCGGCCGGTTTCTGGTTGGCGACCTGGGCGTTACTGGCAGGCTATCGAGCAGGCTGGATCGGCGCAGGCGTCTTTGGCATCTCATTGATCGCCTTGCTCTTCATCGAACTGACTGCAACCGGGGCCTACACCGACATCAGTTCGACTGATCCGGCTCGGGGTTTTGACCATCCGGAGATCGTCGAGTTCTTGCAGGCCGACAGTGAGCTATTCCGCATCGACACGCGTACGGACATTGCCGACCTCTGGCAGCCGGACACAGCCGCATTGCACGGCTTGCAGGATGTGTGGGGCGTGGCCAATCCGTTGCTTCTGCGCCACTGGTCAAACCTCTGGGAGGCGACCGGCGGGCGGCAGACCGAACGCTACGACATGCTCAATGTGAAGTATGTGTTGGTGCGCGATGGCGCGCCCTTGCCCGAAGGAAAATTCGAACTTGCTCTGGATGCGCCGGGCGACCTGTCGCTCTACCGCAACAGCGATGCGATGCCGCGTGCCTGGCTGGTTCATGAGATTGTCACGCTACCGATCGGCGCATTTGATGATGGGGATCTGGGGACGCTCTTCGAGGAGTATGGGCTGGACCCGCAAACAGTCGCACTTGTCGAGTCTGCCAATGCTGAAGATCTGACTGTGACACCTGTACTCTCCGCCGCTGATGAGTCGACCAGCGTGACGCACTACGGAGCCTCATCCATGACGCTCGATGTGTCTGCATCGGCGCCGGCGCTGCTCGTCTTGAGCGAGGTCTGGTATCCCGGTTGGCGAGCCACAGTCGATGGTGAAGCCACAGATGTTTTGCGTGCAAACGGCGCGTTGCGAGCGCTGCCGGTGCCCGCAGGCGATTCGACCGTTGTGCTCAATTTTTTGCCATCCAGCTGGCTCTACGGCCTGGTCGCGGCTGTGATCGGCGCGGTGCTGGCTGTTTTCTTGTTTGTTGTCGGATCCGGGCAAAAGGAAGGCGATTCTTAGGTGGCAATACCGGTTTGGTTTGAAGGCCCGAATTCCAGTAGTTCACGATCCCGAGATAAACGAGATTTTTCGCTGCTGTTGTGCCAGAGTGAAGGCTCCAGATCGACCCGCTTCCAGGAAACAAGCCCAATTGCGGCAAGAGGCACTCTGTCACCCCTTCGGCAGGCTCAGGGCAGGCCTGAGTGGGTTTGCGAGGACGGATTGATTCACCTGAGTGATCAACGAAGGGTCTTGACGTTGTAACACCAGATTCTTCGCTGGTCTGTCAACATGTTCGGCCAATTGGCGCGAACATGCTCAGAATGACAGACTAACGCTGAGAAAATCCTGTTTCTTTATGGTTTTGCGAAGCCCCGTTTCGTCGGGTACCCAGGATGACAGGTCGTGAACAACTGATTTCCGTTTGTGTAGGTAAATTAGCGTCGGTTGATTGCCGTTGGGTTTGGGGTGGGGAAATGACGGGACTGATCCGGGGTGTCGTCAACCAGCCGGACGGACATCGCTGTCAACAATCTCTGCTGCCGAGATCCTCACCCTTCTGCGTGAGCAGGTAGGTTGCCGCCGGAAACTTCATGTTGCTGTCGATCAATTGGCGTTGTTTCAGCTGGTTCATGGCCGTGGTGGAGACATCAATCGAGGGGTCGTTCAAGGGGTGAAGCCGAACTACTTTCTCGCCGTCAACACCGCGATGCGTCTTCAACGTGCCGCCGGACGCCATCAGGCGAATTACCTGTTCGGCTTCGGCGGACAGTAACTCCGCACGCCAGAAGCGTAGCGACCATCTCATCCCAAATTGTTCACGTACTTCTGGAGATCGCGCTGCGATATCTTGACGTACGTATCGTCGACGATCTCATCCATCTCGGCATCGGTCAGCCGGATACGCAGAATGTCGAGCGCTGTCCTCCGGCGATTCGCCGTAGGCCAATTTCTGTTTGCCGCTCTTCAGGTCAAACAGATACATGTAGTGTGGGTTGCTGAAGCTGCTCATAAGCGTATTCCGTACTGCGTAATTACGTAATGCGTGAGTGATTCTCGACTTCGAAGGGCGGATGGCGGCTAGCCCGTTAATAATTCACAATTGTCAATTCACCATTCACAATTGATCAGGCCTTAACCAGCGTCCCTTCATACAACTCCGATCCATACTCGACGTCATCCATCCCGGCATTGATCTCGGCGTCATATTGTCCCGCCAACAGCTCTCGATAGAACTGATAGTCCACGCCTTTGACTTTCTCGTCGCCGGGGAAGCGGTGGTAGTTGTCCATGCTCATCATGCTCTTGCCTTCGGCGATCAACTGGTTGCCCAGCGCCGAGCCAGGGTAGGGCGCGTAGTAGGAGATGGAGGGGAAGACGCGCTTCATGCGTTTGAGCATGCGCATGGTCTTGTAAGCGTCCTCGGGCTTTTCGCCAGGGATGCCCATCATGATGTTGGACCAGAATTTTGGCGGTTCCTCACCGTGTGCTTCCATCTCGTCGCCGATCCGGTTGACCAGATCGATGGCGAAGTAGTTGTCCTCTTCGGTGCATTCCTTGTTGAGCAACTTGAGAATGCGGTCGCTGCCCGACTCGAAGCCGATGGAGATGGTCTTCCAGTTGGTCTCGCGGATCAGCGCCTCAAAGAGATCGGGCCATTGGCGAACGGTGTCGGAGCGGCCAGCGGCCCAGTAGGGCCAGACTTTGTTGGCCTTGCGCGGGTATTTCTCGATCCATTCTTTGAGCCAGCGTGGGTTCTGGAAGAACATGGAATCGTGGATGACGATGGAGCCGACACCATACTTGCGGTCTAGATAGTTCAGTTCGTCGATAACGGCGTCGACCGGACGGCGACCCATGTTGGGGATGTATGAATTCTCATTGCAGAAGACACATTGCCACGGGCAGACGCGGCTGGTCAGGATCGTGGCCACCGGGCCGGGGCCCCAGCCGCACTCGGGTTCCATGGGCCAGTGCCATTTATATTGGCGTTTGACCCGACGCCCCATCGGTTGGGGCCAGAGCGTGCGGTCGATCATGGGCCAGTCGGCCATCGAGCGTGTTCCCTCGCCCTGGAAGATGCGTGGGAATGAATCGGGATCTCTGACCAGGTCGACGATTACTTGTTCGCCTGGTCCCATGCAGATTTTGTCGAATTCTTTTACGGCTTCCATCTCATCCGGAGCAACCGTCGCGTGCATGCCGCCGGCCAGAATGACGCCGTCTGGATTGAGTTCCTTGAAAAGCTGTGCCGCCTTGTTGGCGACCGGGAAGGTATAGCTACGCACGTTCATGATCAACATTTCGTAGCCTTGGATCTGCTTGGCCAACTGATCCCACGAGGTTACAGCGCGTGTAGAGGCCAGATCTGTCTTGATGCCGTTCTCGTGCAGAATGGTACGCAACAGACCGAGACCATGATCTTGCCACTGCTCATGAGGGCCGTCCGGGTTCACCAGATCGCCCAGATCTCCTAGATCGAGCCAAAGAATATTCGAGCTTTTTTTGTGTCCCCGCGACCAAAACATCGCCACAATTACCTACCTCCAAAAGTTATTTTCTCTCTTCAAAAACGGGCGGAGTATAACATACAGATGCTTCACATGTCAATTATTATGAAAATGTTGATAATTATTTTTCGTCCAAACTATTTGTGAAAAAAGTGACTAAGCAGTATACTTCGCATCCGTATAACTCCTGTTTTACCTCTAAAAAGTTGCAATTGGGTGCTGGTTTGGGTAAAATTTGGCCTGTCAGCATATCGCAATCATTCCGCAACAACTGAGTTCTGCAACTGAGAAACGTTTCTCGACCAGTTTTCTGCAAAAGGAAACAATCTTTATGGCAACCAACCCGCCTGTGGATTTCCAGAATCTGAAACAGGAACAGGTGCAGATGTATCTTCACGATACAATCACTGTTCCCGACGAACTCCAGGCCAATGTCATGGTGACATCGCTGGACAAGGCTTATAATTGGAGCCGCAAGTCCAGCATGTGGCCGCTGCTCTTTGGCCTGGCCTGTTGCGCTATCGAGATGATCGCTACCGCAGCCAGCCGCTATGATCTGGCCCGATTTGGCATGGAGGTCATGCGCCCCAGCCCGCGCCAGAGCGATCTGATGATTGTCTCCGGCACGGTGACCAAGAAGATGTTGCCGGCCATCGTGCGCATCTACAATCAGATGGCCGAACCTCGCTATGTGATGGCCATGGGCGCCTGCGCCACCGGCGGCGGTCCCTTCAAAGAAGGTTATGGCGTCGTTAGCGGCATTGACAAGTTTATTCCTGTCGACGTCTACGTGCCTGGTTGCCCACCCACCCCGGAAGCGCTCATCTATGGCATGCTCAAACTGCATGACAAAGTCGAGCGCCAGAGCATCATGACCGTGCCGTGGTATCAGAAAGAGAACGACGGCATGATTCCGGTGCCGGTGCTTGGCCCGGACCTCTTCGATTCCAGGCAGGTCCAGCAGATTCGAGAATATACGTTGGGCGAGGCCGGTGCCGCCAAGGGTGCTGCTGAAGAGAGCGCACTGGCGAAGCCCGTGCTCCTGTCACCGGAGGTCAAGGCGCAAATGCGTGAGGTCGCAGCCAAATACATGGCCCAGAAGCAGACGGCATAGTCGAATTGTAGTGAATTCCGGTGGGAATCCTGACATACGCGTCCGGCCAGCGGTATGAGCGCCGGATTACTATCGTGTTTTTCACGCCGAACTGAAGTAGTGTTCAACATTAGTTGCAAAAAGAGGCTTGCCCATGAGTGAAGCGACGCCTGTCGACAATACCGTAGAAAATACGACGGAAGAGAGCCCAGCGTTTGAGCATCCATACAATGATGCTGTGCCTGGTGCTGTCATTGGCGTTTGGGCTGATGACACTGATTCATCCCTGGTGGTTGCACCGGATAAGTTGCTTTCACTCTTGACGCACTTGCGTGATGAGGAAGAATACGACTTTCTTTCCAGCCTTACCTGCGTCGATTATTTGACCTATGGCGGCAAGAAACGCTCCGATGTTGAGGCGCGTTTTGAAGTTGTCTACCACCTGTACAGCACGAGCAAGAAGGGCGGCTTCGTCTCGCTGCGTGTCCATGTGCCTGCGGACAACACCATCGCCTCGGCCGTATCGATCTATCCTGGGGCCAATTTACAGGAACGGGAGGTCTATGACCTCTACGGCATCACCTTCGATGGACATCCCAATCTACGGCGTGTGTTGACCTGGGAGGGCTTCAACGGCCATCCCATGCGCAAGGATCTGGCGTGAGGCCTACTTTGAGGAAGAGCAGAAACCTTTCCGCAACCGCCACCCCAAGGGCGCCTACGATTGGCATGAAGACAATGTGCCCTGGGGCAAGAACACGACCTATCCCGAAGGGTGGGATCCCGAGAGTTGGGAAGAACCGGTGACTTATGTCCCCGTCAGTCAAGCGCCGGTAAGCTTCAATGGCAGCGGAAATGGCAATGGGAACGGCAACGGTGAATTTGTCACCGATGATCTCGTAATCAACTTTGGGCCTCATCATCCCAGCACCCATGGCGTCTTCCGCATGCTGACCCGTGTGCATGGCGAGACCATCACGGCGCTTGAGCCGGAGATGGGCTACCTCCATCGTAATCATGAGAAGATCGGCGAGCGCAATACCTGGTTGATGAACATGCCGTTCACCGACCGGCTCGACTACATCAATTCCATGAGCAACAATTTCGGCTATGCATTGGCAGTTGAGAAGCTGGCTGACATTGAAGTGCCGGAACGGGCGAACTATATCCGTGTGATCATGGCCGAGTTCACGCGTGTGATCAATCACACCTGGTCGATCGGTTTCATTCTCAACGACTTGGGTGCGCTACAGACACCTGCACTCTACGCCATTGAAGAGCGCGAGATGATTCTCGATCTCTTTGAGTCAGTGAGCGGCGCCCGCCTGATGTGCAACTATCTACGCTTCGGCGGCGTCGTGCGCGATCTGCCGGCGGGCTGGCTCGAACAGGCTCGTTATCTGGCCAATGAGCGGCTGCCCAGGGCGCTGGATCAACTTGACGAGTTGTTGACCGGCAATGAGATTGTCATGATTCGCGGTCGAGGCGTTGGCTATCTGTCTGTCGAGGATCTGATTTCGCTGAGTGTCAGCGGACCCATGATTCGAGCGGCTGGACTAGACTACGATATTCGCAAAGCGGAGCCGTATTCGATCTACGATCGTTTCGATTTCGACATCCCGACGCTGCCGGAAGGCGATATTTTCGCTCGCTACTACATCCGTCTCTTGGAAGCGCGGGAGAGCATCAAGATCTTGCAGCAGGCGCTGCGTGATATTCCCGAGGGCGAGATTATAGGCGGCAAGGGCGGTTACACCCTGCGCCCGCAGGAAGGCGAAGCCTACGCACGGGTCGAAGGACCGAAGGGCGAACTTGGTTTCTACGTCGTCAGTGACGGCAAGGCCAACCCCTATCGCTATCACGTGCGCGCACCCAGCTTCATCAACCTGAACGCATTGGGGCCGATGTCTGTGGGCTACAAGGTGGCCGATGCTGTCGTCATTCTCGGCGCCATCGATATTGTGTTGGGTGAAGTAGATCGCTAGTAGATTGCAAGTAGGCGGGCGGGCAAATCTGCTCCGTCTATTTACCACTGATTGTCGGAACTGGTGAGCTTCTTCCACAGAACTCTTTCCACCGGCAACTGTACCAGGAGGCCGCAAGTATGTTTGGTTCAGGACTACTCAAAGGGCTAGGCGTTACCCTGAAGCATTTTCAGGATACCTACGTCGATGACCGGCAAGGGACGCCCAGCCGGTATGAGGATAGTCTCAAGCTGGATAAGAATCGCCGGATCGTTGAGCAACCGCTCACTCAGGAAGGCATCTTCACCATTCAGTATCCTGAAGAGAAGCGCCTTCTGCCGGAGCGCTTCCGCTATATCCCCATGTTGATCTGGGATACGGAAAAGAGCGAGGACAAATGCACGGCCTGCGGTATCTGTGCCAAGGTCTGTCCGCCTCAGTGCATCTGGATCGTGCGTGATGCCGATGAGGCAGGCAAGCCGATCACGCGTCCGGCTGAGTTCTACATTGACGCCACAGTCTGCATGAGTTGTAGTTTCTGCGTCGAGTTTTGCCCCTTTGACGCCATCAAGATGAACCATGACTTTGAGTTGGCCGTCTATGATCGCTACCCGCAGCTTGTCTATGACAAGGCGGAATTGACTGTGCCGGTTGAGTATTACGCGGCACTGTGGCCGACGCAATTTGCGGAAGAGGAAGAAGCTCGACTCGAAAAAGAAGAGAAAGACCGCGTCACCGCAGAGAAGAAGGCCAAGGCCGCTGCCGAGAAAAAAGCCAAGGCCGCCGCAGCAGATGCCGGCGATGCCAAGCCCAAGCGCACCAAGGAAGAGCTTGACGCACTCAAGGCGCAGGCGGCAGCCAAAGCGGCCGCACGAAAGAAGGCCGGCGCTTCTGGTGAAGGCGGTGGCGAAGATGACGCTGCTCGCAAGGCCCGCATTGAGGAACTCAAGCGCAAGGCTGCCGAACGGACCAAGCAGCGCAAAGAGGACAGCGAGGGATAGACACGCCGCAAGCAGTGGATTGCCAACCGGCACTGCACACAACTGCAATCCTGGGTTTTCCGAGCAGCACTGAACCTGGTCAATTGTAGGGACAAGCATACAGATGGGCCGTTTGCTCATTTGGAAAGCCAGACTTGCCGGCAAGGCAAGTCTGGCTGTTTTATTGGCGCGGTTTCTTTAGTTGTTGAAGTACCACTTTGAGCAAAGGAGATTGCACCCATGACCGTCACGATTACTTTTTACGGACATTCGACCTTTGGCGTTGATGCCGACGGCGTCAAGCTGATCATTGACCCCTTCTTCAAGCCGGATAACCCGATGGCGAACGTCGCGGCGGATGATGTCGAAGCTGACTACATCCTGCTCACCCATGGTCACGGCGACCATGTCGGGGATGTCATTGAGCTGGCCAAACGAACCGGCGCGATGGTGATCGCCAACTTTGAGATTGTGGGCTGGTGCGGTGCGCAGGGGATCGAAAATGTACATCCGCTTCATATCGGCGGCGGCTATACGTTTCCCTTTGGCCGTGTGAAGATGACTATCGCCCATCATGGAAGCGGCCTGCCGGACGGCGCTTACGGCGGCAATCCCGGCGGCTTCTTGATCAACTTCAATGATGGGGCCGATGTCTATTTTGCCGGCGACACTGCATTGACTTACGACATGAAGCTGATCGGAGCGGCGGGCGGCGTGGACCTGGCCGTCCTGCCCATCGGCGACAACTTCACCATGGGCCCTGACGATGCCGTTACAGCAGCCCAGTTTGTACAGGCCAAGCGTGTGATCCCCTGCCACTACAACACGTGGCCTTACATCGAGCAGGATGCTGAAGCATTTGCCGAGAAGTTGCACCGGGCTGCGGAGATCGACTGTGTTGTTATGACAGCAGGCGACGAGTGGGTGCTGTAAGCACGATAGGACGAATTTTTGATTCTGTGCCGGTTTTTGTGTAGGGTAGTGTGTGGGAACGTGGATAGGATTGACAACGTTCTCGACCAATATCGCATGCGGGCATGCCGGTCCGATATTACCGTTGGACCAAAGCGTCGGTCAGAATTCGACGCTGACTCATAATGTATAATTTGGAGACGAATGGCATCGTCCGTCCATTCCCTTGACCGAGGAGAGATTTATGGCCGAACCAACCGAATTCGCAATGCACGCAAAAGCGGAACTTCTCTTCCCTGCACACCTTATTCAGCACGCTGCGTGATCTGCGTGGCGATGATTGGCGTGCCCTGGTTGATCGTGTGGCAGCGCTGCCGGAAACCCATGCCGACAGCCTTGCTTTTGTGCTGATGATGATAGAATTGGATGGCTGTCTGAAGTGCAACAGCAACAACTACAAATTTCTGCGTGGCTGTTACCTATGCGCGACGCAGACTGTGCAGTCGTTCAAAGGCAGCGATCAGGAACTGTTTGATATGTACCGGCGTGCTCAGGACGAACTGAACCTCTATCTTCAGCAGGGTGTGCGTCCGAATGAGTTCTCGTCTGGCAGTGTAGCGAAGATAGACCAGTAGCCGCCCCATTGAAGATGGGTCGTGATCCGGAGAGCGCATGTCGGATTCACGGTGTACAGACTTCTGAAACATTAGCCAACTTGATCATCGCAGTGAAACCACCAGACCAGTGCCGCCTGGCACTGGTCTTTTGCAATCAGGAACCAAGTAAGTCGGATCGTAACTTTACAGGCTACGCTGAAAAATACAGACCAAGCTGTATCGTTACTTCAGACCAAATAGAAGCGATTAGTGATGCCAAAATCTGAAAGTAGTGATCAATACTCGCAGCACATTGCCATTATCGGCGGCGGGATCGCCGGGCTAACAGCCGCATACGATCTGACCCGTGACGACCGACCAATGATGGGCAAAGGGCCGACGGGACGAAACCAAAGATTACCATTTATGAGGCCGGACCCACCCTTGGCGGACTGGCCGCGGGCTTCCGAGGCCGCCCCGAATGGGATTGGCCGCTTGAGCATTTCTACCACCATCTCTTCACCAGCGATGATGCCATCTTTGGTCTGACCGACGAACTGGGGTTGGCTGACATTCTGGAATTGCATGACCCGACCACGGTGATGCACTATCGGGGCAGCAATTACCCCTTTGACAGCCCGCTACGGCTGCTGCGCTTTCCCCATCTTTCGCTGGTCGACAAGCTGCGCATGGGCTTGGTGCTGGCCTATCTTCGCTATCACCCGAAGCCGCCCTGGCAGCAATTTGACAAAGAACTGGCTGACGAGTGGCTGGCGCAGAAGATGGGGCAGACCGGCTATGCCGTCACCTGGCAACCGATGTTGCAGGGCAAATTCGGCAGTCACTATGATCAGGTGAACCTGGCCTGGTTCTGGGCGCGTGTCTACAAGCGAACACCCAAATTGGGCTACTACCGTGGCGGCTTTCAGGCCTTCGTTGATGGGCTGGCGGACAAAGTTCGTGCGCAGGGCGTCGAGATTCGACTCAATGCACCCGTGAACCGGATCAAGACCGGTGCACTGGCGGCTACGTTCTCGAAACGCGCCGACGGCGATCGCCCGGCCATTTCGATGTTGTGCTCAGCACAGTCAGCCCCGGCGTGATGCAGCGAATGGCTCCAGATCTGCCGCAAGACTACTTGAACCAATTGCAGCAACTAACCAGCATCGGCGCGGTCGTCCTGACCGTGGCACTGGATCGACAACTGCTGCGCGACAATACCTACTGGGTCAACGTGCCCAAACAGGAGGGCTTGCCCTTCCTGGCCTTGGTTGAGCACACCAACATGATCGACCCTGCTCATTATGACGGCGATCATCTGCTCTACATCGGTGACTATCTGGATCCGGACCACCGGTACTTCGAGATGTCGGCCGCAAGAGTTGCTTGCTGAGTTTGCGCCTCATCTGAAGCGCTTCAACCCATACTTCAATGCCAGTTGGATCAAGGGCGCGTGGGTGCACAGCGCCAAATATGCGCAGCCGGTGCCGCCGGTCGGCTATGCCGACATGATTCCCGACATCCGCACGCCGCTGCCGGGGCTCTATTTTGCGTCTATGAGTCAAGTCTATCCGTGGGATCGGGGGACGAATTACGCCGTGGAAATGGGGCGGAACGTGGCGAGAATGATCGCTCTGATGTGATGAGCGCTGAAGAGTTGTTCGAGGTAGCAATGCCTGAGCAAACGGGCCCGAGCAAGCCATGCCCGAGCCGTCCAAGTCGTAACCGATGCTCAAGCCGCCTGAGCTCTGTATCATCTCTTGCAGACAATGGTCGCACAGCGGGTAAACTTCAATCATGAACTCGTAGCATCGCTATGATTTTGCTGCATTTGCCATCTTGGTTATGCTGCTGAGATACGAAATATCAATTACATCTTCATGGATTAATCAGGAGAGGAACTAGGACTAGCAGATGTCTGACAATCAGAATGGGAACAGCATCACCCAGGAAGCGGTGATGATCGCACTGAGTACCGTGCAGGAGCCGGAACTGCACAACGATCTGGTCTCGCTCAACATGATCCGTGATGTGACGATCAGCGGCAATAGCGTCGGCTTCACCATCATGTTGACCACGCCGGCCTGTCCGTTGCGCAGCGTCATGGAAGATGAGAGCACGGCCGCCGTCAAGGCGTTGGTGCCCGGCGTGGAGAATGTCCAGGTGCGCTTCGACTCTCAGGTGCGCGGCGACAGCCGCATTGCCGGTAAGCTCAACATTCCGGTCAAGAACATCGTTGCCATTGCCAGCGGTAAGGGCGGCGTGGGCAAGAGCACGGTCAGCACGAACCTGGCCGTGAGCCTGGCGCTGGAAGGGGCCAAAGTTGGCGTGCTGGATGCCGACATCTATGGCCCCAACATCCCCATGATGTTTGGCGTCTCCGGCCAACCGAAGGTCGAAGGGAACAAGATGGTGCCCTTCGAGGCCCACGGCGTTCAAATCATCAGCATGGGCTTCCTCATGCCGGAGGGGCAGGCGGTTGTCTGGCGCGGCCCGATGTTGCACAAGGCCATCCAACAGCTCTTCACCGACGTGGCCTGGGGCGAACTCGACTATCTGATCGTCGATTTGCCGCCTGGAACGGGCGATGCCCAGCTGAGCCTGGCCCAGAGCGTCCCGCTGACCGGCGGCGTCATCGTGACCAGCCCGCAAGCCGTGGCCGTGAGCGACGCCCGGCGTGGCGCATCGGCGTTTGAGCATCTGGAAGTGCCCATCGTGGGCGTGATCGAGAACATGGCGGGCGAGATCTTCGGATCTGGTGGCGGTGAACTTGCTGCGGAGGGCATGGGGCTTGAGTTCCTTGGTCGTGTGGCGCTCGATCCTGAGATTCGAGTGGGTGGCGACAATGGCCAACCGGTTGTGGTTGCAGCGCCGGATAGCGAAACTGCTTTGGCCTTCCGCATGCTGGCCCGCAAGATCGCAGCGCGTATCAGCATCATGAGCATGGTGCCCGATCCGGAACTGCGGATTATCTAGCCCGCAGTCCAACCCATCTGGCGCCGCCGGACGGGACACGGATGACACAGATTATGGCGGATTACCACTGATAGATGCAGCGGGATCCGCCTCTTTTCATTTGGGCTTTGAGCGGTCTCTCCCGTTCTGAACATGCCTACTTCAATTCCATCGCACGAGACAATGCAAGGAGTCGCCTGTGACCACTCAATTGACACGTTCCGCCCAGGAAATGCCTGGAAGAGAGGAGAGAATGGCGTGGTGGCACGATGCCAAATTTGGCATGTTCGTGCATTGGGGGTGCTACAGCGTACTGGGCAGGGGCGAGCAGATCCTGCTGCGAGACTTCATGCCATTGGATGAGTATCGACTCCTTGCCGATGAGTTTGAGCCGGCGGCAGACTGGGCCGACAACATCGCCGATCAAGCGGTACGTGCCGGGGCCAAATATGTCGTGCTGACAACGCGCCATCATGACGGCTACTGCCTGTTCGACTCCAAACTCGATGCGTTCAATGCTGTACAAACGGGCCCGGGCCGCGATCTGATCGCAGAGTATGTCGAGGCCCTGCGCAAACGCAACCTGAAGGTTGGATTTTACTACTCCGTCATCAACTGGCGCTGGCCTGGGTTCTGGGATACGCAAGGCCACGCCGAGGATCTGCCCAAGATCGCCGACGAGATTCACGGTCAGGTGCATGAGTTGCTCACCAACTACGGCAAGATTGACATTCTCTGGTATGACATTCCCAAGGTTCCGGGGGAAGCAACACCGGGCTCATTTGGTTATCAGGGCGAGCCTGTCGAGCAGACTGCGGCCGAGTTCTATCGGACTGCGGAACTCAATAGCATGGCACGGCAGCTACAACCCCATATCCTGATCAACAATCGTGCCGGCTTACCCGAAGATTTCGGCACACCCGAACAGCATGTCACTCCGGAGGAGGGTGGTCGTGCCTGGGAAACGTGCATGACGATCAACTATGCGCCCAATTGGGCCAACATTCGCCATTCCATGGCGGACAAGACGGCTGGCCAGGTGCTCTACAATTTCATTCAGGCTGTCCGGCTCGGCGGTAATTTTCTCTTCAATATTGGCCCCGATGGCGAGGGGCGCGTGCTGGACCGCGATCGGTCAGCGCTCGATCGCATTGGCGAGTGGCTGAAGTTGCATGGGGAAGCCGTCTATGGCACCCGGCCCGAGGGCATCTACCCGACACCTTCTCAGGGGCCCTGTTATCAATATGGCATGTTCACCTGTCGCAAGCGCATCGCCTATCTCACGCTCTTCTACTACCCGGCCGACTATGTTGTGATCTCGAAGATCGGTCCAGGGATTCTCAATGCTGAACTGCTGACCACGGGCCAGCCATTGACTGTTGAACCCATGAGCAACGCTCGTTGGAAACTCTCCGGTCTGCCCGAAACTCCGCCGGATGATCTGGCGCCGGTTGTCAAGATTGAGTTTGAAGCCCCGCCCTATCGACTGGAATTCTCTGGAGCCGAATGGCTGGATGGAAACTACGATATTTGTTGATTGGTGTTGCGCCCTTTAGAATTTAGCCAGCGATCCAGAGAAGTTCGTTCTAAACTGCGTACAAAATGAAGACGACAGTTTGCGATCTTCCAGGAAGCTGCCAGTTTTCTGGAAGGTACCAGAGCGACCCCTAGCGCAACCGCAGGTCTCAAGCTGAACGCAGTTTAGTGGTGCGACAGACAATGTTTGCCACGTAAGAAGGTCGGCTTACGCAAGAGGCCTTACTGGCGGACACTCGGCAAACCATGTTGGCGGCACTGCTAGATCCAATGGATAGCAATCGATCGGTACTTGGTGTGAAAGAATCCGAAAATGGAAGCTCGATTATGCAATCTCAGATGATCTCTGCGCAGGCTGAACCGCGTCCATACCGCGCCCAGTTTCGCAGTTTTGAACCCGGCGATCCCAACAGCTATTCACTCTACGATGTGATCTACCGCTCGCCCGTGAACGGCAGTCTGCTCGAAGTACATCACGATGTTGATGCCTTGCGTCAACATTCGTCGGCCTATTGGAAGGAATTGTTCGAGCGTCGCGTCAGCACCACGGAGTGGCCTTACGGCAGCGGCGTCTGGGGCATGCGAGAGTGGGTCGTGCCCGACCTGCGCGATGAAAACGTCGTCAGCATGTACGAGGGCAACACAAACCTTTTCTGGGCGCAGCGCCTGGGACGTCAGGTCGGCGTCGAGGATCTCTGGATCAAGCTGTGCGGCAACAGCCACACCGGCAGCTTCAAGGACCTGGGCATGACCGTCCTCGTCAGCGTGGTCAAGCAGATGATGGCCGATGGCAGCCCCGTGCGGGCCGTGGCCTGCGCCAGCACGGGCGACACCAGCGCAGCCCTGGCTGCCTACGCGGCCTACGCCGGTATCCCCGCCATCATTTTCTTACCGCAGGGGAAAGTGAGCACCGCTCAGTTGGTGCAGCCGGTGGCCAATGGCGCCCACGTGTCTGGCCCTGGACACCGACTTTGACGGCTGCATGGAGATCGTCCAGGAAGTGACTGAGGATCAGAGCATCTACCTGGCCAACTCGATGAACAGCCTGCGTATCGAAGGCCAGAAGACCGTAGGCATTGAGCTGATTCGCCAGTTTGACTGGCAGGTCCCTGATTGGATCGTGATACCGGTGGGCAATCTGGGCAACATCAGCGCCCTCTACAAGGGGCTGAAACTGCTCATGGACTTGGGCATGATTGAAAAGATGCCACGGTTGGTGGCAGCCCAGGCCAGCAAGGCCAATCCGTTCTACCTGAGCTATCTTCAGAATTTCTCGGACAAGGCCGTCATCCAGGCCCAGGAGACGCTGGCCACAGCCATCCAGATCGGCAACCCGGTCAGCTATGCCAAGGCCGTGCAGGCCATCCAGGAGACCGATGGCCTGGTTGAGCAGGTGACCGAGCATGAGATGGCCAATGTCGCCGCCATGGCCGACCTGACCGGCATGTACACCTGTCCACACACCGGCGTTGCCCTAGCCGCAACGCTCAAGCTGATTGAGCGAGGTGAGATCGCTTCGTCCGACCGGGTCGTGGTGATCAGCACGGCCAACGGCCTTAAGTTCACCGACTTCAAGGTCGGCTATCATGAGGGCGACCTCAAAGAAGTTGAGTCCGAATTCGCCGATCCGCCGATCTACTTGCCGGCAGACGCTCAGGCGGTCAAAGATATGATCGCGCGCAGGCTGGATCTGTGAACCAAGTCGATAGTTCTGTGAAGTGGATTAAGATCTGTCACAGATTGACACGGATAAACAACTGATTTTCACAGATGCTTTTTGTTTGTCGAGAGATCTTTTGAATTATCTGTGTCCCATCCTTTCCCATTTGTGTTTATATGTGGCAAATTTCACAGCGCTCACCGAGAAATATCTAGAATCCGACAATGAATCAACCAGACGCCGAAAATCAACCGCCCCTCGACTACCATGCGACCTCGTTTTCTCAGGGACGCATGGATTTTGTCTGGGAGGAACTGACGGAGGTCGAGCGTGACCAGGCCTTTGCGGATTGGGACGCGGGCAAAGGGCTGATTGGCGGTGATCCTCGACTGCGACCGGGGTCGGATCTGCTGCCGGCGTGGGGCCTGGATCGGAACTTCTTTCGCTGCCTGGCTCTGGATGACGAACGGGGCGTCAACGGCGAGCAGTGGCGTGCAGTTGTGGCGTCCGATCTTCCCATGGAGGTAGAGATTGGCTTTGGTCGCGGTGATTTTCTGCTCGACCGCGCGACCCGCTTTCCAGATCGGCTCCTCGTCGGTTACGAGACCAAGACCAAGGCCACGCGTCTGATGCTCGACCGTGTAGATCGCCATGAACTGAACAATGTCTGGCTCAGTGATGATGATTGCCGGTTCAATCTACCGCTCATGATCCCCGATGGTCGCGTCTCGGCCTTTCACATCCTCTTTCCCGATCCATGGTGGAAGCCCCAGCACAAAGTGAAGCGGCTCTTTTCGCCGCCCTTTGTCGAGTTGCTGGCCGATAAGCTCTGCTCCGGCGGTCTGCTCTTCTTCAAGAGTGATGTTTATGAATATGGCGAGCTCGTGCGGTACCTCATCGAGCAGCATGGCCAGTTCCTTCCCCACGACGAAAGCCTCGTCTCTCGCATCGGCCCCTATGCGCCCACCCATCGTGAGCATTGGTGTGAACGCAACAATCGCCCTGTTTACGCATATTACTTCGAACGCCGATGACTGGGCCTGAGACATCTGGGCCCGAGATGGCCGGCCACTGGACGCCGTCGCCTCCGGTTGGCCGCGGCCTGCTCAGCTGGGACGGCAAGCGGATGCCGGATGCCGTTGGCCTTGCATCTGTCGTGCCCTGCGAGTCGTTTGGCGGCGTCAGATCAAGCCCAATGGAAGTCGGCAATCGCATCTATCACGGTGACAATCTCTCTCTGTTGGCCCATCTGGCTGTGTCGGGCCTACGCAGTTCCGTGCGTCTTGTCTATATCGATCCGCCCTTCGACAGCAACGCAGACTACGTGCGCAAGGTCCGGCTGCGCAATGGCCGTTCTCAGGTGCTGGGTCGACAGGTGCAGTATTCGGATACCTGGGTCGGCGATAGCTATCTGCAATTCATGTATGAGCGGCTGCTGATCCTGCGCGATCTGCTGGCCGACGACGGCAGCATCTGGCTGCACTGTGACTACCGTCAGGTACACCGGCTTCATCTGTTGATGGAAGAGGTCTTCGGTGAGGAGAACTATCTGAACACCATTGCCTGGCGCAGCCAGGTGACGCGTGGCGCCAAGGTCAACGCCTTCTACTTTCCCTTCAGCACACAGTATATTGAAGTCTTCGCCAAGAATCGTAGCGCACCCACGCTCTGGCATCCGCAGAAGAAGAAACTGGTCTTTACCCGCAGGCAGGCTACTGCTCAGTTTATGGAGGACGAGCAAGGCTTCTTTCGCACGTCGGACCCGGGCACTTACAGTTTCGAAAAACTGGTCGAATTGAATGACCTGGGCCGTCTCTACGCACCGTACGAAGGCGAGATTGTCGTTGATGAAGCTGAGCGACGAGTCTACCCCTCAAACGGGGGCAACATCGGCGTCAAGTACTATCTCCAGGCGCTTGACAATGGTCGCTACGCCGTCGAGCGCGGCGTCGACAACCTGTGGGATGATATCCCCGGCCTGGGCACCACGCCGGGCGAAGACGTCGGCTACCCGACCCAGAAGACCGAAGCGCTGCTGCGCCGCGTGATCGCCGCTTCAACTGACCCCGGCGACATTGTGCTTGATTGCTTCATGGGTTCAGGGACGACACCGGCTGTGGCCCAGCAGATGGGGCGCACCTGGATCGGCTGCGATGCCAACTACGGCTCCGTTCAGACAACGCGTCGTCGCCTTCAGCGTTTGGCTGAAGAAAAGGGTGATGATGAGGCTGATGGCCCGGACGATCGCGGCTTTTCCATCTGGAAACTGGACTCGACTGAGGGCTGTAGCTCGACGGGTAAGCGATGAAGACTCGCTGGTGCAGGTCGAGGTGCAGATTCGACGTCTGGCAGGGAAACCGTCTACAATTGAAGTGGTCATTCAAGGAGAGACAACGCCAACGCTGGCGAGCCGAATGGCGAAACAAAGATCGCTGAGCGCTGCGCCTGGGGAGATTGCCTGGCAGGAAGTAGTGGATGCCATCGAGATCGATCCGGCCTACGATGGTTGCTGTTATCGCCCGACACTGGTGGACGCGCCGCAGAAACGGCGTGCACAGGTCGAAGGTCGCTATGAACTGTCGGTCGGGGAGCCAGGGGCGGGTGTGGAACCAACCACAATCGCCATACGTATCACCGATGTGCTCGGCCACGAAACTGATGATTGTCCGTTCACTCTGAGTTTATGCAATACGCAGTGCGTATTAGCTTTAGGAGACCATCCGATGCAGACACCGGTCTTGACTGTTCTGGAAGAAGACAAACACGCTTGGTTCGCCGGACGCACACGCGCCATTCTCAAATATCTGGATCAGGAGATGGTTCCGCTCAAGCCGGGCGTTAAGCGTACGGTGCTTGATGTCGGCGGCGGGGCGGGCAACATGGCTCACCACTTGGCCCATTACGGCGACGTCATCAGCGTGGACTACAGTGCACGACCGTTGCCGGTTGCGGCCCAGCGCGGGCTTGACGCATGTCAAGGGTCCGGCAGTGAGTTGCCCTTCGGCGACAATCTGGTCGATCTGGTTGCGTTGTTGGATACGGTTGAGCACATCGCCGACGAACTTGGCGTCTTTGAAGAGTGCCTGCGCGTGCTCAAGCCGGGCGGCAAGATGATTGTGACGGTGCCCGCGTTCATGTGGCTCTGGAGCTATAACGACGAGATCAATGATCATGAGCGCCGTTATACCGTGCCTGGGCTGAGCCAGAAGCTGGCACTGACCGGGTTCAATGTATCTCGCATCAGCTACAACAATTTCTTCCTCTTTCCGGCCATTGCGGGCATTCGCATGCTGCGCCCCTACAACCCGGATCTGGAAAGCCCTCATCTGACCGAAGAAGAGGATGTCTACCAGGTCGAGATGGAGCCGATCCCGGAGCCGATCAACTCGATTCTGCACGTGGTCGGCTGGGTGGAGGCCGAGATGTTGGAACTGGGCCCGCTGCCTTTTGGCACCAGTGTGATCTGTGTGGCGGAGAAGCCGCTTTAGGTGCGAGAGGGTAAGGGGGTGACTAGATGAGCGTCTTGCCTGACCCTTTCACCATCCTACTCGCTCTCCGAGTCATCCTGTCAATCACAAGCACGGAGCCTTGAATCCAAATTTCATGACAGAGATCGTCCCGTTTCGCCCTGGCCTTTGGCTAACTGAATCGAGCCTAGATGAGTTTGATGTGCGCGGTGCGCTCATTGTGGGTGACCAACGCGTCCTGATCTGGGATACGCTCTCCCATCCGCGTGATATGGCGGCGGCCTGTGAGTTTCTGGAACGTGAGGGGCTGGCTTCACGACAGTTGATGATCGTCTACAGCCATGCAGACTGGGACCATGTCTGGGGAACGGGCGGATTGCCTGCCGGCATTCCCATCATTGCTCATGCAGCCTGTCGCAGGCGCTTCGAAAGCGACGTGCCGCGCAGTCTGGCTGAGGCTTGTCGAAAAACTCCGGGGCGCTGGGACGATGTGACTTTGGCGCCGCCGACTATTACATTTGACCAGAATTTGACCATCGACCTGGGCGACGTTAGCGTCGAATTGTCCCACCTGCCAGGTCATACTGAAGATTGTCTCGTGGCGTTCATCCCTGAATGGGGCGTGCTCTTGGGCGGTGATACGATCGAGACGCCCTTTCCGCTGCTCCATGAGTCGTTGCCGGTGCAGCCGTGGATTGATCGGCTGACGGAATGGTCGAGCCGAACGGATGTGGAGACGGTCGTCCCCTGTCACGGCGAGATCGGCGGGCGTGCGTTGATCGAAGGCAACGTAGCGTACCTGAGCAGGTTAATGGATGGTCTGGCACAAGCGCAGACTGGCGCAGACGATCCTTTCTACGAGACGAGCCATATCGAGAATGTGCGCAAGGCAGAGTCTCAGGCCATTCACGTCCGCCCAGTTGTTGAATCGGACCGGTCGATCGTCGAAGATATTCTAATCAGTGAATGGGGCAGTGACATCCAGGTCGTCAACGGTGAACTCTATCGGGCGACTGAACTGCCTGGCATCCTGGCTGAGCAGGGCGGCACCGCTGTTGGGCTTGTCACCTACCGCTATGTCGACGATGTGTGCGAGATTACCACGCTGAACAGCATGGTCGCTCGCAGGGGAATTGGCCGCCGTCTGGTCGACTCTGTTGTTGACAACGCCCGACAAGCGGAGTGCCGTCGCGTGTCGGTGGTCACCACCAATGACAATTGGCCGGCCCAGCGTCTCTACCAACGTGCCGGCTTTACGCTTGCAGAAGCGCGGATCAATGCTGTCTCGAGTTCGCGTGAACTTGAAACCGGGCATTCCGCCCACCGGCATCGACGATATTCCCATTCGTGATGAACTAGAGTTCGAGTTGTCGCTAATCGACAGGCAACTCACAAACGGTCAGAGTGTCTGATGAAGAAGCGAACCAACGCCTGGCGTGTGCATGCCCTTGTCCTGGCTGTTTGCGCCGTCCTGAGCCTCATATTCTCCTGGCCGCTGGTTGCCAAATTGGGTACCCATGTGCCCGGTATCGCGCAGTGGGCCTTTGATGAGTCGACCTTCATCTGGAACATCTGGATGCTCAAGGCAGCCTTGGTGGACACGCTCAGCAATCCGCTGCATAGCGAGCTGATCTATTACCCTCTTGGCATCGATCTGATCCTTTACACGTACAACTTCTTCCATGCCCTCTTTGCCCAGCCGTTGATGCTGGCCCTCAACCTGCCGGCGGCCAGCAACCTGACGCTGCTCTTCAGCACCGTCTTTAGTGGTTATGGAACGTTCTTGCTGCTGGTCTATCTCTTGCGCAAGTTGAGGCCTACTGATGTCTCATCAGGTCGCTTCCGGGCGCTGATCTATCTGGGAGCCTTCGTCGGCGGTATCGCCTACGCCTTTGCTAGCAACCGGGCCATCTACGCAGCGCTGGGTCACTACGACATGGTCACGACCCAGTGGATCCCCTTTTACGCCCTCATGCTGTTGCGCATGGTCGATGGCACGCTCTCCGCCAATCATCGTCGCCACGCGGCCGTCCTGGCCGGCGTCTTCTTCGCTTTCAACGGTCTCGCTGAGATGATCACTGCGGTCTTCTTGGCGATTTTTACGGTGATCGTGCTGGTTGATTATTCAGCGAGGCTTTGGGGAGCGAGAAGAACGAAGAACAAAGAACAGAGAACGGGTAGCGAAGATGTTGCTGCATTGGGAACGGCCGCCAATGGCGAAACCCCAACTCCAGCCGATCTTCGTTCTTCGATCTTCAATCTTTTCATACTCGGTATCACTGCCTTCCTCCTCTGGGGCCTCGTCCTGGTCCCCGTGCTCAATCAATTTCTGACCGACAATTTCTCGCTCAAGGGCTGGGGCGAGGCCATTCCGCTGAGCACCGATCTGTTGGGCTGGTTCACCCCGACCACGTTGCATCCGATCTTTGGCGGCGATCTGATTACGGAGCTGCGTCGGGTCCAGTTACGGGCGCTGGAGATGGGAGTCACCGGTTTCCGCGATCTCAATACGGTCTTCCTGGGTTGGATCACGCTGGCCGTCGCCCTGGTCGGCGTCTTCGCCTATCGTAGCAAAGTACGCATCTGGATCTGGACTTCAATCATCTTCGGCCTCTTCACGCTAGGCCCTTTCCTCCAGATCAACGGTGAGTACCAATTCGATCTTGACGGCGTCGATGCCACGTTCCCCTTGCCCTACGCTTTGCTCCACTACGTACCCATCGTCAAGGCCAATCGCGCCCCCAACCGCAACAGCGTCCTGCTGATGCTGGGGCTGGCGGTGTTGGTCGGCTATGGCCTCTTTTGGGTGATGGGGAAACTTGAGGCTAGGCGAAAAGCAAAAAGCGAAGAACAAAGATCGGCTCTCGACGCTCAGACTTCGCCAATTGCTCTAGGCTCTTTGATCTTCGCTCTCTGCATCGCACTGCTCATCATCTTCGAACATCTCACGATTCCCGCTCCGCTGTCGGATGCTCGCATCCCAGCCGTCTACGAGCAGATTGCCGCCGATCCCGATGCAGTGAGTGTGATGCAGGTGCCGCTGGGCTGGCGCAACAGCTTTGGCGTGCTGGGGCCTGAGCGTACGCAACTTCAGTACTATCAGACGACTCACGGCAAGCCGATGTTGGGCGGCAACATCAGCCGCGCGCCCGATTTCAAGATGGGCTACTTTGAGCGGATACCCTTCTTCAACGCGCTGACACAGGTTGAGTTCGGGGCGGAGGTGGCGCCCGAAACGCTGGAGGCCGCTCAAGCTCAAGCTGCCGAGCTGATGTATCTCTACAACACCGAATACGTACTGCTCTATCCGCCCATTCCCGAGCGCTATCCCTATGTAGATCACTGGCAATCGGCCTGGGACTGGGTCCGCACGACAGTTCCGCTTGAGGACGAACCTTTCTGGGCAGAGGATGGCATCGAGGCCTATCGAGTAGTCCAGCCGGAGGGCGAAGATCGCTTCATGCTGGCGTTGGGCGAGACAGGTACCTTCCCCTACCGCGGCGAAGGCTGGGACGAAGCCGAGGTCGATCAGCCCTACGAGACGCCCGCTACATGGGCCATTGGCCAGAATAGCCGCCTCTTTGTGCCGCTACGCCAGGTCGATCCAGACGCCACGTACAATCTGACCATGCGCCTGCGCCCCTTTGCCTATCCCGGCAGCGTGCCGCAGACAGTGGCCGCGGCGGTCAATGGCGTCGAACTGGCGTCGCAAACACTCTCCGATGATTGGCAGGAGGTGTCATGGCCGGTGTCGGGCGACGAACTGATTGACGGGTTGAATCGTATCGAGCTGACGTGGGGCCATACGGCTTCACCGCGTGAGGTCATCGGCGGCAGCCGCATGATTGGCGAGACCGGTGTCGAACTGCCGGTGGATGCGGACATCAAGGCCTTTGCCGATGGCGCGTTCATGGCAATATTTGACGAAGCGGGTGAGCAGACCGATGCTTCGGCAGGACGGCGCGGCATCAATGTGACTGTGCTGGATGAAAAGAGTGGCGAGGTGCTGGAGAAGACCGGCTTCGATACGGCAGCCAATGCCTATGAGAGTCAGGCCATGGTCGACTTCCTGGCCGGGGTTGACGAGGGACGCATCGTGTTGGTGGCAAGCAGCGGCGACGCCACTGCCTATCTGACCGAGGAGGCCATTGCCGGCCTGCAAGCACTTGGCGCGGGCATAACGCATGAACAGCTTGCAGGCAGTCATTTCGCAGTAGTAGGCGTACAGGGCGCTGCGCCGGGCACAGCGGCAATAAGTATCGATCCCAACGAAGCATTCCTACGTATTAGCTTGAATCGGGATCGACGTCCGTTGGCCGCTGCGGTGGATTGGGTTGAGGTGCAACGGTAAAATAATGGTGAATTGAGAACGCTTAATTGTTAATGAGGTGCCGGCGCGTAGGGGCTCCATTAACAATTCAAGATTATGCGTTCACCATTCACCATTTCTATCTGCCTTTCCACCAAGCGACCATGAAATCCCAAGGCAGGGCGCTGGTGCGCAGACGCAGCAACGTATAGAACGCCTTGTAGATCTCGTTCTTGCTGATCTTGCTGGCGCCTTCTGTGCGGTTGACGAAGGTGATGGGCACTTCGGCGGCCGTGAAGCCTGCTCGCTGGCAGCGGTAGGCCATCTCGACCAGGAAGCTGTAGCCGCTGCTGAAGATCTCGTCCAGGGGGATGGTCTGGAGCACGTTGCGGTGATAGCAGCGGAACCCTGCTGTGCAGTCCCGGATGGTGACGCCCAGCAGAATGTGGGCTAGCCAGTTGGCCACGTAGCTGACAAACTTGCGAATGGGTGTCGAACCGACAACCCGGCCGCCCTTCACATAGCGGCTGCCGACAACAAGATCGATCCCCTGCGATGCGCAGTCAAGCAGATCAGGGACGCTCTGGGGATTGTGGCTGAAGTCCGCGTCCATGGTGCCGATGTACTCGTAGCCTTGCGCCAGGCCGAATTTGAAGCCCGCCTTGTAGGCGGTGCCGAGCCCTAGCTTGCCTGTGCGATGAATGACGTGGACGCCTTCATCGCAGGCAGCGATGGCGTCGGCGATGAGCCCCGTGCCGTCGGGCGAGTTGTCATCGACAATGGCCACGTGCACGTTGCCCGGCAGCGCGCGCAACTGACCGACAAGGCGGGCCAGATTTTCGCGTTCATTGTAGGTCGGCACGATCATCAGCGCCGTTCCCGACCAGGTTGGAGCCATCAGTTGCTACCGTAAAGAATTTTGCCACAGATAAGCGCAGATTTTCACAGATGAGACACGGATGATTCTTTGACGTCTCTGGTCACTCAAAATGCCATCCAAGGGCATCTGTGAAAATCTGAGGCTATCTGTGTTCATCTGTGGCAAATGCTTTTTCAAGATTTCGCTACAGGACATAAACCCAAAAATTATCCGCCAAAGAGCATCTATGGTCAAGTTTAACCCGTTGGTTCGTGCAGACAGACAGATCGCCATCCTACTCTTTGCGTTGGTGTTTGCCGGCTATCTGCGTATGATTGCACCGGATGTGCTGTCGGGCGATGCCGGAGAGTTTCACTTCGCCGCCTGGAACTGGGGATTGGCGCATCCGACCGGCTATCCACTCTACTTGTTGATCGGTGGTGCGTGGCAGCATCTGCTGGATTTTGTGGGTGTGTCACCGGCTCGGGCGCTGAATGCATTCAACGCGTTGACAGGTGCAGTCGCGGTCTGCCTAACCTTCCTCGTTGTGCGGCGCTGGCTTGTCGCCCCGCTGATCGTCAGCCGCATTGCCGCACTCTTCGCTGCCCTCTATCTGGCCGCCAACCCCACCTTCTGGAGCCAGAGCCTGATCGCTGAAGTCTATCCGCTCTATGTGGTATTCTTGTTGCTGATCATTTGGGTGGCGCAGGGACTTGAAATCGCTTCAGCGGATGACGAAACCGTCGAGATCACGCCTTCTCGCCATCGCAATCGGGTGTTGTTACTCTTCTTCTTGGTCGGCCTCTCGTTGACCCACCACGGCATGATCTTGCTCTTCATTCCGGGGCTGCTTGTCTATCTTTGGATGGTCGACCGACCCTTCTGGCGATCGCCTGGATTGATTGTGGGCAGCCTTTTTGCCGCCATGCTGCCTCTGCTCCTCTACCTCTACATACCGCTGCGCAGCGGTCCGGATGCATCGCCTTGGTACCATCAGCGCCTGGGTGACACGACGTTGACGCTCTATGCGGACAACTGGCAATCATTTCTGAACTTTGTGACAGGGCGTTCGATCTCGGTGGGCTTCAATGGCCCGGTCGAAGCAGTGGGCGGGCTTTCCCAGGCGCTGCTGCTATGGAAATTGAACTTCAACTGGGCCGGCCTGGTGCTGATTCTTGTGGGCCTTGGCGTGCTCATCTGGCGGAAACGCTGGCCGGTGCTGATGTTGACGGGCGTCTACGCCTTACTACAAGGCGTCTTCAATCTCTTCTACGGCATCGGTGACATTCTGGTCTACTACATCCCGCTCTACCTCATGGCTGTCTTCTGGATCGGCTTTGCCGCCGAGGCGGTCGGGCTAGGCTTTCAATTCGATTTCCAAGAAGCCGATGATGAAGGTTCAGTCGATGGGCGTGCGGTCAATGAAGGTTCATTCAATGAAGGTTCAGTTGGTGGAGGTGTCGCCGATAATGCCGATGCGGGGTCCCACGAAACGGCCGGAGCGTTTCTCGCGACTGAAGAATTGGCTTTGGATGATGGGCCTTCGGGCACCGAAATAACTGGCGATGTCGATGGCGTCTTGAGGGAACAAGAAACCCTCTCTTCGCCCCACGCAACCACACCGCATATGACTATCGGTCTTGTCTTTCTCGTCTTTCTTTTTCTGCTGCCGCTGCGCCAATTTCGGGCCTATTCACCGCAGCTCGATCAGTCGAACAGCACCGGTGCACGCCAGCGCTGGGAGGCGATTTTGGCCGCTGAACCGCCGGACGACGCTCTGCTGGTCAGCAACGATCGCAATGACATTGTCCCGCTCTTCTATTTCCAGAGCGTCGAAGGACGTGGCCAGGGCCTGACCGGACTCTTTCCATTGATTGCTCCTGAGGCACGGTTTGAAGACATTGGCACTACCCTCGACGCTGCGCTAGTTGATGGAGGTGATCAGCCGGTTATTCTGGTCAAAGAGATGCCGGGCCTGGAGGCCAAGTTTGCCTTGGAGCCGAAGAATCCGCCGTTGATGGCGGTGCTTGGTCCTGCTATCGCAGCCCCGCCAATAACAGCCGTTGATCAGGCGCTGGGGCCGTTTCAGTTAGCCGGCTATGATTGGACTGATGGCGTTGAAGCCGAGGGCAACACAGTGAGTGTCGACCTGCATTGGTACGTCAATGAACCGATAGAGGGAAATTACACGACCACTGTGCAACTGTTCGACGCTGCCGGCGAGAAGATCGGTCAGGATGACCGGGCCGCGGGCGGCGCCTTCTATCCGACGTCTTTATGGAAGGAAGGCGAAATGTTGCTGGATAGCCACCAGGTCGAAGTGGCGGACGGAGTGACCCCGGTCACCATGCTTGTCGGCATGTATACGGGTCCTGATTTCGAGCCGTTGGCGACGCCGCTGAAAATATCGTTGGCTGCTGCTGACAATTAGGCTTCTGCCAATCTTGAGATGTTGTTATCCGGTACTGTCAGGTCAGGGCGGGGCAGGGACAAGCCCTGCCCCTACCGGCTGGGTTTGGCGTTTTGTACGCCCGACTACGGGAATGATGGTTTGACGATTCTATACTGAAACAGTATAATTTCGCTATAGAAAACATAGTGCATTGGCGCTTTTGCGTGTACTGAGGAGAAAAAATGATGAGCGAAGAGACAACAATGACAAACGGCGCCGGCGAAGAATCCGGCGCAATCGAAGACGTGATCATCGTGGGCAGTGGTCCAGCCGGGTTTACCGCAGGGCTCTATACGGCCCGGGCCAACCTGAATCCGCTTCTGATCACCGGCAACGACTATGGCGGCCAGGTGAGCATCACCTATGAGATCGAGAACTACCCCGGCTTTCCGGAAAGCCTGAGCGGGCCTGAGCTAGTCGAGAAGATGAAAACCCAGGCTGAAAAGTTCGGTCTGCGTGTTGATTTTGATTACGTGACTGAACTGGTAATCGACCAGCATCCATTCCAAGTGCGCACTCAGAACGGCAAGGAATATACGACCCGCTCGATTATCGTCTGCACGGGCGCACGGCCGCGCTATCTTCAGGTGCCGGGCGAGATGGACTATATGGGCAAGGGCGTGAGCTACTGCGCGACCTGTGATGGATTCTTCTTCCGGGGCAAGGATGTGCTTGTGGTCGGCGGCGGCGACAGCGCTGTGGAAGAGGCGCTCTTCCTGACCAAATTTGCCTCACGCGTGCGCATCATCCATCGACGAGATGAATTGCGCGCCAGCAAGATTCTGCAGAATCGGGCCATGAAGAACGACAAGATCGAGTTTGTCTGGAACTCGGTAGTGACCGAGATTGAGGGTGACGACGGGCAGGTGGTCGGCGTCAAGACCGAGGACACGGTGACCGGCGAGGAAGGCCATCTGGATACGGACGGTGTCTTCGTCTTCATCGGCCACATCCCCAACAACGAACTGTTGGAAGACAAGCTTGAACTGGACGAGGACGGTCACTTGATCACCGATCGTGCTTCACGAACCAACGTTGCGGGCGTCTTTGCCGGCGGCGAAATCATGGACAAGGTCTTCAAGCAGGTCGCTACCAGTGTAGGTCAGGGCTGCACGGCCGCCATTCAGACCGAGAAATTCCTGGCTGAGCTCGAGGAGGACGGCTATCCCGGCGCCGAAGACCCGCGAGAGTTTATGCAGCCGAAACGGGTACTTGCCTAGCATCTGTTTGTTCATGGGTGTGAGGCCCAGGAAATAACCCGGTAATGCGTAGGGCGTGACCATAAGGGTCGCGCCCTACGCATTCCTTTCGTTTGCACATCTCGCCCTGTGCTACAATCGACGTCATGTCCAGTAGCGCGTCAGACCCGACACCGCCAATCCTACCGCCGCTCGATCCGGCATCCACCGATCCGGTTGCGCCTGATTCCGGCCGGCCGACGCTGGCACGTAGCGCGAGCATCCTTTTTGTGGGCAATATGGCCAGCCGCATCCTGGGGCTGGTGCGAGAGATGGTCATCGCCTATTTCTTTGGCGCCAGCGGCCAGGTCAGCGCCTTCCGCGTCGCCAGCCAGGTGCCCACGCTGCTCTACGATTTTCTTGTCGGCGGCATGTTGAGCGCTGCATTGGTCCCCGTGCTAAGCGACTACCTGCGTACTCGCAGCCGCAAAGAGTTTGCCCGTCTGGCCAGCACGATTCTGGGCGTCTTCGCCATCATCCTGGCGTTGATCGTGATTCTGCTCGAGTTGACTGCCCCCTTCGTTGCGCAGCTGTTAGCCGGTGGCTTTAGCAAGTTTGATCCCACTCTGCTTCCCCTTACCATCAATCTGATACGGCTGGTCTCTCCTGCGGTCTGGCTCTTCAGCATGGCTGGCGTCGTTACGGCCATTCTCTATGCCCAGGAACGCTTTGTCTTTCCTGCCATCGCAACGGCTGTCTACAATCTGGGCATCGTGATTGCCGCGCCCTTGCTCTCGGAGAAGATCGGCATTACCAGCCTGGCCATCGGCATTTTGATCGGCAGCACGGCTCAGTTGGCGCTGATGTGGTGGGATCTGCTGCGCTCCGGCGTGAAGGTGCAGTTTTCGATCAACTGGCGCCATCCGGCCCTGCGCAAAATCCTGCTGCTCTATGCACCCATCGCAGCAGGCTTGGTTGTCAGCCTCTTTCAAGTCGGGCTGGATCGCCGCCTGGCCAGCGGCACCGGCGCACAGAGCATCGCCTGGATGGCCAACGCCACCACGTTGCAGCAGATGCCGCTCGGTCTGATCAGCGTGGCCATCTCGCTGGCGGCATTGCCCCGACTGAGCCAATTCTATGCGCTTGGCGACGAGGCCAGCTATCGGGGCACCCTGGGCCGGGGTCTGCGTATGGTGTTGTTGCTGATTGTGCCGGCAGCCGTGGGCCTGTGGCTGCTGGGTACGCCTGTGACGCGCTTGCTCTTTCAGCGGGGCGACTTCACTGCCGCAGATACCGCCCAGGTTTCGAGCGCGTTGAACATCTATCTGATGGGCATGCTCTTCGCCGCCGTTGATTTTCCGCTCAATTACGCTTTTTATGCGCGCAATAATACTCTGCTTCCGGCTCTGGTTGGCGTAGGCAGCGTGTTGATCTACATGATCCTTGCTTTTTCACTGGTGGAACCGCTCGGCTATCTGGGACTTGTCTGGGCTGATACTGCCAAGCAGGCAAGCCACGCATTGGTCATGGTGGCGCTTCTTCGCTGGCAGATCGGTCCCCTGGATTCCGATCTGACCAGAGGGCTCGGCAAGATCGCTGTGGCCGCACTGATCATGGCTGCTGCCATCGTCGCAATGCAACGGTTCCTCGGCGACGGCAGTTCGGCAAGCCTGCTGGCCAATATCGTCTATGTTGTGGCCGTCGGTGGCATCGGATCGCTCTTCTATATTCTCGTGCTCTACGCACTGCGGTTACCGGAACTACGCGACCTTCTCGCACGCATCGGTCAGCGCCGCCGGCTGAACAAAGCGAACTGATACGCTCTATTCCGATCCGTGGCATCTCCGTGACATCTAGGTGGCATCTCTGTGCCACCTCCGTGTTGCCGTGTTGAAGTCCTTTCCTTGCGCCGTCATGAATCCAACGTTTTTGGACCTGACCTCAACGCAGCGTATAATTGTTCCAAATGACCTGTTGAATTCAGAGGATTAGGAAGAAACTCATGGCCTCAAAGAAGAATCGCAAGAAGAAACTCTCCAGCGCCAACCCGCGCAATTACAGCGAGCTGTACAAAGACGATAAATCGACGGTTGCGCAGAGCAACACGGCGACAGATGCTGTGGCAACTGAATCAACCAAGACTGTCGATTCCGCCAAGGGATCTGACAGCGTTGACTGGAAGCATGACTATGCCTACGTTGTGAAGGATCTACGTCAATTGCTCATCGTTTCGGTTGTGCTCTTTGCGCTGGTGATCGGCGTTGGATTGCTGATCTAGAATTGTGGTCTGCGCACGAACATAATAGATCGAGAATAGTGACACGAGTGCGCAGATTTTCTGCGCACTATTTATTTCGCGTGAGACGTTCTGTTGGTAGCAAGGAGCAGCCAGGCTGAAGCGTGGAACGTCCAGCAGAGCCAGAAATTTTGAGTGAAGACGAAAAGAATGGCGCTTATGATCAGTATTGTAACTTTGAGCAACCTGTCAGTCCGATTGAGAGGCTGTAGCAGGATTGCCGGCAGCGCCAGTAAGGTGGCTATCCAGATAGGCCAATAGCCGGCCTGACCCATATCCGTGAAATTTAGCAGGGCGATTTCCAGGACAGCACCGCGCAGAAACGACCACTGAAACTGTTCGGCTCCGGTTGTGATTATCGTCATGCCGCTCAATAGCCAGCCGGGGGCACGTGCCGCTTTCGCTTCTCTATCAGGGGGACTTGTATCGGCAGTGGAACCGTCATCGAGCATGAATCGCACGACTGCCATCAGGCCGATGAGGATCGCAGTGAGCACAATACCGATGCCCAGCGTGGTCTGCCAATCAATGTCGATCAAGCCCATGAGCTGGGGCGAAAGGCTCCCTGCAATCAGGCCGGCATAGGGAATCAGGACCCAACGTGCTACAGTGATCCAGAGAAGCTGGCGCGGTGACCAGTAGCGGGTCGTTAGCCTGATTGCCAACCAGGCAAGCAGACTGACGAGGATCCAAAATCCCGGACTATTGGGATGTAGTAGCAGCCGTATGTCCATCACACGTCGGCAAACCTTTCGATACGCTTCTCTGCCGCTATCAGCGTAGAAGAGAATATGCGAGAACGACTCGATCGTACAATGCTTTGGGTGAAACCCAAGTGAGTCTACGTAGATTTCTGATACTTCTAATCATATTGCTGCTGCTTTTGCTCTGGCGGCCATCTGCAGTTTGGCTACAGAGCAAAGCCATATGGGCGAAACGTGACCGCTTCCTGCGCGTGACGGTCTTTGTGTTGGCCATCTATCTGCTCTATGGAATCTACCAGCTCTATCGGTTGGGCGGTATTCCAGGCGTGCCCTGGCTTTCCTGGTAGCCAACAAAAAACCACCCGCCTGATGTAGAAGACGAGTGGTTCTAAGAAGCCGTTGATCGGAGTCGAACCGATGACCTGAGCATTACGAGTGCACCGCTCTACCAGCTGAGCTACAACGGCAATTACATGCGACAGTATACCCATATCGCCGCAGAAGATCAAGTTTGGAGCGACAATTATTCAACGGAATCGACGCCATCTGAGATCAACTGATTCGCTACTGTTGCACCCGGGTCACATAGCTGCACGTACGTGTGTCGACGCGAATAACGTCGCCTTCTTTCACGAACATGGGCGCCTGAATCTTTAGTCCGGTCTCCAGCTCTATCTGCTTGTTGGGTGTATTGGCTGTGTCGCCGGCTACAGCTGCCTCAGCCCACACCACATTCAGGTCGACAGTCGTCGGCAGATCGATGCTGATCGGCTCACCCTCATAGGTATCCAGTGAGACGATCTGATTGTCGGTCAGATACTCAAGCACACCTTCCAGCGCCTCTGCGGTTAGTAGAACCTGTTCGAAGGTCTTGGTATTCATAAAATAGTAGAATTCGCCATCGGTATAGAGATACTCGACGTCGTCTGACTCGAGGCGCACATCATTGACGCGGGCTCCGTTGTTGAATGTCTTTTCGACCGTCGAGCCTGTGCGTAGATTGCGCAATTTGAGGCGAATGGTGGCTCCGCCTCGGGCTACTTTGATATGCTGAAACTCCAGTACTTTCCAGAGCTGATCGTTCTCTTCAAAGACATTTCCCTTGCGTAAAGTCTGTACATCTGCCATTCTTGATTTCCTTATATTCTATGTGCAATTCCCTCTTTCAGTGGAGACCATTATATTGGGCGGCGAACAGCGGTGTCAAAGATAGAGGTAGGGCAATCGCGCCTGAGATCCCGTTGGACGACTTCACTGAGGCAGGGTTCAAGCCCACTGCCAACATCAAGAAGCGGACAGAACCACAGAGTTCTGCCCGCTTCTTGATGCCAGAAGTTGGATTCCATGTATGTCGACGCGGCTCAGTTCACGCCACTCATGCCGAATTCGAGGGTATCCGTCTCGCGATAGATGCCTGTGCACATGTACTCGACGCGCTCACAGATGTTGATGGTTCGATCCGCATACCGTTCCAGATTGTGGGCGGCCCAGAGCAGGTGATTGCCTCGCTCCATAGCCTCAGGCTGGACCAAAAGAAGTTCCAGCAATTCTCGATAGACCAAGTTGTAGAGGTCGTCCACCTGGTCATCTAGCATGGGCACGCTTTTGGCCAGTGTGACATCGCCATTCACAAAGGCAGTCATGGCCTTGTCAAGCATGGAGTAGGCAAGGGTCTCCATTTTCGGAATGTGGACCAGTTTTTTGATTGGCGTATTGCCATTCATATAGATGATGATGCGTCCGATGCCCTTGCCATAGTCGCCGATACGTTCAAGCTCTCCGGCGATTTCCAGGATCGCGGCCAGCAACCGCATGTCGCGTGCCATGGGCTGCTGTGTTGCGATTAGCGTCAGGCAGGTATCCTCAATCGCAAACCGCTTACGATTGATGGCTGCATCCGCCTCAATGATCCTGCGTGCCTTGCCGGTATCCATTGCCTGCATGGCCGCGACCGCCTGATGAACCGCATCAGAAGCCATGCTGCTGAGCAACAGCAGTTCGTCCTTCAGGTCTTGTAGGTCCTGTTCAAATTGTTCGCGTGGCATATGCGCTGCTCCTATTCGCTTCCGGTAGCGTGGAGTGAAGGGGTGACAAGGTGATAGGGTGACAAGGTGACGACTGAGCGAAGGTTCACCCCTTAACCCTGTCATCGACCTACCCAAATCGCCCCGTAATATAATCCTCAGTGCGCGGATTCTTTGGTCGGGTGAAGAGTTCGCTGGTGGGGCCGTATTCGGCCAGGTAGCCTGTGCGGTTGTCATCGACCATGAAAAAGGCCGTGAAATCTGACACACGCGCGGCCTGCTGCATGTTGTGGGTCACGATGATGATGGTGTACTGCTCGACCAGTTCCTTCATCAGATCTTCGATGGCCAGCGTCGCAATCGGATCCAGGGCTGAGCAAGGTTCATCCATGAGGATGATCTCGGGCTTGGTCGCTATGGCGCGGGCGATGCAGAGGCGCTGCTGTTGGCCGCCGGAGAGGCCATAGGCGCTCTGCTTCAGTTTGTCCTTGACCTCATTCCAGAGCGCTGCATTGCGCAGCGACTCCTCAACTAGGTCATCCATATTACCCTTATAGCCATTGATTTTGGCGCCCCAGGCGATATTATCATAGATTGACTTGGGGAATGGGTTGGGTTTCTGAAAGACCATGCCGATGCGCCGGCGCACTTCCACCGGATCGACATTGTCGGCATAGATGTCCTGGCCCTCAAAGAGCACCTCTCCCTCGATGCGAGCGATGGGAATCAGATCGTTCATACGGTTGAAGCAGCGCAGAACCGTGCTCTTGCCGCAGCCGGACGGGCCAATGAAGCCTGTGATCTTGCGCGGGGCGATCTGCAAACTCACATTCTGAACAGCATGAAAATTGCCGTAGTAGACATTGAGGTCGTTGGCCTCGACCGTCGCTTGCCCGGAGAACTGAACAGTCTGGCGGTCGACTGTCATCTCGGGCGCTTGGGTTTGTACTGACATGTGTTGAACTCCTGGTAATGGTTATAGAGGAAGGAAGGGCAAGTGATGCGTACTGCGTAACACGTAATGCGTAACACGTACTGCGTAAGATCTCGTCATTGGAGTGGTTTTCTCGACATGCCATTGTGCGTTTGAAGCGGTACAAATCGCGACAGCCGGAATCTCTACGACAAAAATACGCAGTACGCATTACGAATTACGCAGCACGCATCACTTCCCCTCTCATGACTCGCGACTAAACCGATTTCTTAAGTAAATCGCCGTTCCATTCATGGCAAACATGAGGACAAGCAGCACGATGCTGGCTGCAGCGGCAATATGTCTGAACTCGGCCTGGGGCCGTGTGGTCCACTGAAAAATCTGCATGGGCAGTACGCTGAACTTGGAAAACGGACCGGTGGGATCGACTGTGATGAAGGTCGATGCGCCGATGACGACCAGTGGCGCGGTCTCGCCGATGGCGCGCGAGATGCCGAGAATCGTGCCGGTGAGAATGCCGGGGATGGCGCTGGGCAAGACATGGCTGCGCACGACCTGCCAACGCGTGCCGCCCATGCCGTAGCCTGCCTCCCGGTGAGACTGGGGCACCGCGCGGATGGCTTCCTGGGCATTGATGATGATGATGGGCAATACCAGCAGCCCCAATGTCAGACCGGCCGACAGAATTGTTCGTCCGTTGGCCGTGGTCGGATCGCCGACACCAAAGGCGGTACCGCTGGTCAGGATCTCCAGCGCACGCACGAAGATGGCCAGACCCAGAATACCGTAGATAATCGAGGGCACGCCGGCCAGGTTGTCGATATTGGTCTGCAGAATGCGGCTGATGCGTCCCTGGGTGGCATATTCCTCCAGATAGATGGCAGCGCCGATCCCAACCGGCACTGCGAAGAGGGTGACGATCAGAATGACCCAGAGTGTGCCCAAGAGCGCGGTACGAATGCCGGCATACTCCGGCACGCTGGACTGTGTGCTGGTTAGGAAGTTCCGGTTGATCCACGAATGCCACTCTACTTCGGCATCCGGGTACCGCTCAAATGTCTCCGCCTCGATCTCCTCGCGGTCAAACAATGACGGAATCAGATTCCAACTGGCAACCACTCGCGGGGCCACCACGCGTTCCACGACCAGATCGTGCATCTCTTCCTGAGATCGCTCTGCCAGCGGCTGTTCGCTTTCGAAACGGCGGATCACGCCTTTGGACTCATTGGCGACCAGAATCGAGAGCAGTGCCTCCTTGGGCAGTTCAACAAGCGGAAGCTCCTCAACGTAGATCCGCTCGACGAAGAAGTCGAGGGTGCCGCTATCTATGCCGGGAATGTAGCGCACAATCGGCTCATCGGGCCAGTCGGCGCGCACATCGCTCCAGCGTTCGGCCTCGCTGAAGCCACCGCCGAAGATGGTCCGCAATTCTTCATCGCTCAGATCACGTGCAAAGTCGTTCCGGCTGCTGACCACAACAGCTACAGCATCGGCGCCGACCTGTAGCTGCACAGGCGTCCGTTTGGATTTGAGGCATGCCGCCGTCTCTTGGCGGGTGATGGCTCGGCTCGAATCGGCGATGGCCGCGGTCTTGTCAGCGCAGAGTGCTGCATAGCCGCTCTTTGTGCCGGTGCTTTCGACTGTAACCGCGCCGTCATGGCCGTTTGCTTCGAACATCTCGGCCAGTCGCACGGTCAACGGGTAGACCGTTGAACTGCCGGAAATAACGATATCGCCGAAATCGCCCTCGGCTGTCGGACCCCCGGTGGCAACGCGCAAGGCATTGTCCTGCTCCGCAAGCATGTCGTCGGAGATGGGGAAATAGCCGACTTCTTCAATCACATCGTTGACATTTTGCAGATAGAAGTCCAGAAAGGATGTGACCTGGGGTTCCTTGAGCAGTACGCTTTCACCTGTGTAAAGGTAGAGCGGGCGTGACAATTTATAGCTGCCGTCGGTTGCGCTCTCTTGGCTGGGTTCAACGCCGTCAATCGCCAACGGGCGCAGACGGTCGGCCTGCTCCTGATAGAAGGCATAGCCGAAGAAGCCAATCGCATACGGATCAGCGGCAATGGCATCTGCCAATGCGGTGTCGTCCTCGGAGCTGGTTGTATTGGGGACCGCCATCATCCTTTCTTCGATGTGGGCTTCTACCAATTGCGCCCGATCGTTTTCGTTTTCGATGGCGACCAACCCAACGGTCTGGTTGATGATATTGGCGATCAGCACGACCAGGGCGATGACTGCGCTGATCAGCGCAATTTGAAAGAGCGACAGCCACATCTGGCCGCGCTGATGACGCTTCTCCACCTGCTGTTGAAGCTCTTCACCCTCCGGCATGCCGGTTGAATTGTTTGCACGTTTTGTATGGATGCTCATGGTTTAGTATGCCTCACGGAACCTGCGCATCACCCAGCGGCTGACGACGTTGAGCATCAGCGTCATGACAAACAACAACGCGGCCAGGGCAAAAATGCTCTGGTAGTCGATGGAGTTGTAGCTGAGGTCACCGCCGCTGATGCGATTGATGTGGCCGGTGATGGTCTCGGCTGACTGGAACGGGTTCAAGGTCAGATTGGGACCGGCCCCGGCGGCGATGGCCACGATCATGGTTTCGCCCACGGCCCGGGAGACGGCCACAATGAAGGCGGCGGTGACCCCCGAAAGCGCGGCCGGCAATACAACCCTCGTCACAACCTCAAGTCGCGTGCCGCCTAGACCGTACGCCGCTTCACGTAATGCCATGGGCACAGCACGCAACGCGTCCTCGGACATGGAGGCGACCAGCGGAATGACCAGGATACCGACGACAATGCCGGCGGCTGCCGTGTTGTAGATCTGGATGGACGTGCCGAAGACAACGCCCATCACGACGGCCAATGTGCACAGTATCAGCGTCAGCGCCGCCAGCGTACCGAGAGTGGTTAGAAAGCGCCCAAAACCGGCGCTGTGGACGCGCCTGCCCAGTAGAGTGAGACCGATTGATAGCAAAAGCAAGGCCACCCAGCCTATCGCAACCAACACCATGGAGACGTCGCCCAGCGTCTCGAAAAAGGCGCGCAGGGTTGGCGTCATGAAGGTGAGGGCGAAGTAACCGTAGACGACTGTGGGCACGCCGGCCAGGATCTCAAGGATCGGTTTGAGTGTGGAGCGGACACGGGGCGCAGCGTATTCGCTGAGCAGAATGGCGGCCATGAGACCAAGGGGCAGGGCGACCAACATGGCAATGGCGGAAACCATCAGCGTGGCACTCAAGAGCGGCCAGACGCCGAACTGGAGAATCTGAGGCTGCCAGACCGTCTCGGTGATGAACGCCCAGAAACTCACTTCCGGATCCCGGAAAAACTTGGATGACTCAATAATCAGTACGACAACCAGGCTGATGGTCGTGAGGATCGATAGCGCACCACAGAGAAAGAGCAGGATGCCCATGACTGTGTCGACCAGCCGTCGCTTTTTTCTCAGATCCATGGGCTTGGGGTCGCCCGTTTCGGCGCGCGGCCGCGTCTGGAGTCCAGGTGCGCTGATGGCCATGCTGCCGCCGCCGGCGCTGAACTTGTTTGTCTGTTGGTTCAGATCTGTACTCACGCTGGTTGAACCTCCTTGTCGGACAGATTCGCAATCACCACGGATGGGGAAGAGGCATCATTTCCCCTTCCCCATCTTATCAACACAGACTGACTGTTTTTCGGACTGAAATCGTCAGCCCATGGATTTTTCGCATGGCAGAAGGCAGGCCCTCCAAAGGACCGGCCTCCTGGTTCCATGCTACTGGCCCATGGCTTGGAGCCACTTGGCCTTGGCTTCATTCAGCGCCGTCTCAGAGGCCGGGAAGTAACCGACTTCCTCGATCACCTCATCCACGCTGCTCAAGAAGAAGTTGACGTAATCGGCCACCTGGGGCTTTTCACTCATGATTGAGGCGTCCGAATAGATGAAGAGGGGGCGGGCCAGTGGATATTCCGCGGACTCGACACTCTCGAAGCTCGCTTCCACACCGTCCAGGTTCATGATGTTCAGCGCATCGGCATTTTCGCTGTAGTAGGCGTATCCGAAGAAACCGGTGGCGTAGGGGCTGCCCTCAACGCCGATGACCAGCACGTTGTCATCCTCGGAGAACTGGGTGTTGGGGGCGGTCAACAGCGGCTCCGGATCTTCCTCGAAGACCGCTTCCACAAAGTAGTCGAAGGTGCCCGAGTCGGTGCCGGGAATGTAGCGCTGGATGATCTCATCCGGCCATTCCGGATTCACATCCGACCACTTTTCGGCGGTGTAGATGGCGGCCAATTCTTCCAAAGTCGCATCGGTCGCCCAGTCGTTCTCAGGGTTGACAACGACGGCCAGTGCATCGGTGCCCACGCGGAACTCGATGGGCGTGCGGCCGATGGCGGCGCAGCTCTCAACTTCGCTATCCTTGATGGGGCGGCTGGCGTTGGAGACATCGGTCTCGCCTGCTTCGCAGAAGCGTGAGAAGCCTGCGCCCGAGCCGATGCTATCGATAGTAACGACACCGCCGTAGCCTTCATCGTAGAAGCGTTCGGCCACAGCCTCGGCCAGCGGGAAGACGGTGGAACTGCCGGCGGTCACCACGTCACCCTCAACGGCCAGCGGATCGACCTCGGGCAGCATGACCATCTCGCCGGGAGCGACTTCAGCGCTCGCCTCTTCGGCCGGGGCCTCTACGACGGCAGCTTCTTCAGCCGGTTCCTCCGTCGCTGCTTCTTCAGCGGCTGCAGGTTCTTCTGTCGGTGCTGATTCGGGCTCACTGCTTCCCCCGCAGGCCGCCAACAGTAGCGCTGCTATCACAAATATCACTAGTAGTATGCGACGCATTGTTCTCTGTTTCTCCTCTATCAAATATGACTGAATTCTCATGATTTATAAGATGCGCATTTTTATCGATGTACGCACATGCCATCAACAGGATAGGAGTATCAAATTAACAAGCGTTCGCGAACTGCTTAACAATCGGCTAAGTGACTGTGAACGTTGTGTTAATGGCAATTCGGCTGTGAAGAAATGGGGGGCGTAGCGTCCGAAGAGGAGGTGGAGCAGGGCGAGGCAACTGCGGACGCAAATTGCCTATGCCAGTGTTAATTCGAGTTACGATTTCAGAAAAGCGAGATTGATTCAGCTAAGGCCATCTTGCCAGAGTTGGAAAGGTACCGATTGACCGTAGGACGGGCTTCGCAACCGCTCCGCGAACGAGTGACACAAGCGTGAAGTCCTGAACATGTTGCTGAATCTTGAAAGTGTGCTTGACCGAGTCCAAGGCCGTTTACGGGCCGTCGCTGTGTAGCCCATGGCTTTACGGTCTTGGTGACGGGTCGCCGTGCTTGATCCTGAGAGCCTGCGGTACTCAATGTAACTATGGCACTCAATATGCATTCAGTGGGGTATGGCCATTGGAGGGCGTCGGTAGGATTTCGGCGCCATGAGGCAAAGCATCGGCCCCGGCCCCGGCATTGGCGGGCTTAAGATCTGTAGCTTCTTTATCGGCGACCGGCAGTGTGAAGTAGAACGTACTCCCCACCCCCTCGACGCTCTCGGCCCAGATCTCGCCGCCGTGCGCTTGGATGACATGCTTGGCAATGGCAAGACCCAGGCCTGTGCCGCCGCCGGAACGAGCGCGATCGCTCTTGTAGAAGCGTTCAAAGATGCGCGGCAGGTCGGCAGCGGGGATGCCGTCGCCTGTGTCTCTCACCACGACCGTGACGAGGTCTTCCACCGTTTCCGCATCAAGATCAATCGAACCGCCGGTCGGTGTATATTTGATGGCGTTGTGGATCAGGTTCATGACCACCTGCTGCACCCGTTGAGCGTCGGCCACTACGTTGGGCAGATCGTCGGGTAACGTCACTGTCAGTGTAATGCCTGCCCGTTCAGACTGCGGCTTGAGCCGCGCAGCCGCTTCGTGGAGTAGTTGTGCGACCGAAACCGACCCAAACTCGAACGGAACCTGGCCGGATTCGATGCGTGACAACTCCAACAATTCCTGCACCATCTGGGTCAACGAGTCAACCTCGCCCTCCATCAAATCCAGAAAGTGTTGGGCCATGGGCGGATCGTCGAGCGCTCCGTCGCGTAGGGTATCGACCAATCCGCGCAGAGCGGCCAAGGGTGTGCGCAGTTCGTGGGACACATTGCTGACGAAATCCTGGCGGACCGTCTGCAACTGGCGCAAGCGCGACAGATCCTGCATCATGATCAGATAGCCGCGTGCCGCACCGAGCAGGTAAGGCGTGACCACAATCCGCAAATAGCGCTGGTCACTCATTTCGATGGTGTCGACTTCCTGGTCGCCGCTTTCCTTGCAGCGTTGCCAGACCTCGGCGATCCGATGATCGCGTACAGTCTGCACGAAGGAGCGTTTGAGCGCGTCAGCCTCAGTCGTGTCCAAGATGTGCGCGGCTGCCGGATTGATCAAGCGCACTTTGCCCTTCTTGCTCACCATGATGACGCCATCTGCCATGATCTGGAGCATTGTACTGAGGCGATCCTTCTCCCGGTCACGCTTGCGAATCTGGCGTTCAAGTTTGCTTGCCATGCGATTAAAGGTTCGCGACCAGGCGCCCGATCTCACCGCCCTTGAAGGAGACCACGCGCGCGTCCAGATCCCCGTTCCGTGATGCGTTCCGCCGCGGATGTGAGTTGCCGTATTGTGTGGGCGGAGCGCTGAAAATGAGCGATGAGAAGGAGTGACGATGATCAATGCAGTAGCCAGCACAGCGCCAAGAATGAGCATTCGCATCTGCGCTTGGCTAGACTGGGCATTTTCGAGGGAGTAGGCCCAGCGAATTATCCCGATGGTTTCACCGTGATACTGAACAGGGAGCGCTAGAAAGGCCACATCATCGCCAGTGGCTGGATCAACTCGGACGCTACGTCCGATTCCATCCTCCATGGCAGCGCGCAGCTCTGGAGAGGGGATGTCTCCAGAGAGCACACTGGCTTGTCTGTGCGAGTCAGCCAGGGGTTGTCCGTCGGGAGCGAAGATCGTGACGCGTGCGCCAAGCAGTGTTGCCCATTCTTGCAAGAGCGGTTCCAGCGCCGATGGATCGGTCTGCAGGGCATCGATCAGGGCCGGCTGCGTAGCCGAGTTCGCTGCCTGTGAGAAAAACTGTTCTTCCAGACTTTCTGTATGTTGTTTGCTAAGCTGGCGCGACAGAAAGATCGCCAACAGCGTCATCAGCGAGAGAACGATGAGGGCGTAGATTGTCGGTGTTCGCCATCGTGCATGGTTGTTCGAAGCATTTTGAACCAAACCGGTCACATTGATTCAGGCTGTATGCCAAAAAGGTGCCTGATCGATGTTAACAAGCCAACAAGCTTCGGTTAAAGGATCGAAAAGAATTTCTACTGATCAAACCGGTAGCCGATGCCGCGCACGGTATAGATTCGCATGGGGTTGGCCGGGTCATCCTCGATCTTCTCTCGCAGCCAGCGTACATGCACGTCGACAGTGCGACTGCCGCCGTCATAGTCCCACCCCCAGACCCGTTCGAGGATGAGATCGCGACTCAGCACAATGCCGTGATTGCGGGCCAGAAAGACCAAGAGGTCGAACTCCTTGGGCTTGAGGTGAATCACCCGGTCATTAAACTTGACCTCGCGGCGGGCCAGATCGATGAGCAGGTTGTCGAAGACCAGCCTTTCACCAGCGCTCACGCGATCGTCATGCGCTACCGGATCTTTGGATGCCACAGTCTCATGATCCAAACGCACACGGCGCAACATGGCCTTGACGCGTGCAAGCAGTTCGCGCATGCTAAACGGTTTGGTCAGATAATCGTCGGCCCCGACCTCCAGCCCGACGATCTTGTCGACCTCATCGGCGCGTGCCGTCAACATGATGATGGGGACGCTCATCTCCTGGCGCAGCAAGCGACAGACCTCTAGCCCATCGATCCCCGGCAACATGACATCTAGAACGATCAGCTCCGGCTGTTCGCGGCGCGCAACATCCAGCGCAGTATGTCCATCGGAGGCCGTTGTCACTTCATAGCCCTGGCGATTCAGATTGTACGCCAACGTTTCCAACAGCGTTGGTTCGTCCTCAACAACCAGGACTTTCGACTTGCCTCCCGAAACCATGGAGCCTCCACTAACCGTATCCTCGAACATCATGGCGTCCAAGCTTGGGCGCCTCGACCGAGTCGATCTTGACGGCAGTATCCAACACAGAAACTGGTTCGGGCAAATTGGGGTGTGAGGCGTGAGAAATCATCAGGCCCTGTGACAGCTTGCGCCACAGGGCCTGCAAAGTCGATTATCACTGTTCCTCAGCTTTTTCATTGTCTGCAAACTACTCAGCGGCATCAACCTCCGGGCGGTGGTCACGAAATTCCAGGTGAGCGAACTGGTGCTGACCACCGCCCGAAGGTCAATTGCGGACAGTCATTTAGTTCGCAGCCTGTGCGTCAACCACCGACATGATGGCCACGTTAACGATATCGCGCACATCAGCGCCGGTCTCGACGATGTGGACAGGCTGGCCCATGCCAACCAGGATCGGGCCGATGGCCTCGGCCCCGCCCAGGCGGCTGACCAGCTTGTAGGCGGTGTTGGCCGACGACAAGATCGGGGAAGACCAGCACGTTGGCATTCTTGACCTGGCTGAAGGGATAGTGGCGCTCCATCAGCTCCGGCACTACGGCCACGTCGGCCTGCATCTCGCCGTCGATCTGAAGGTCAGGACGCAATTGCTTGACCAGTTTCGTGGCTTCCGCTACTTTGCGAGCCTTTTCATTGTCAACACTGCCGAAGTTTGAGAAGCTGAGCATGGCGACCCGCGGCTCGATGTCGATGTGTTTGGCAAAGTCGGCTGCGTTGAGGGCGATGGCGGCCAGCTGTTCGGCATCGGGGTCGATGATTACGGTGGCGTCGGTGAAGATGTAGAGCCGATCATTGACCAGGATCAGATAGAGCCCGCTGACGAAGCGATCCTTTTGGGCTCCGACTGCCTCCAGTGCCGGGCGTAGTACTTCCGGATAGTTGTAGGTCAGGCCCGAGATGAAGGTGTCGGCTTCGCCCTTCTCGACCATGATGGGGCCGAAGTAGTTGGCGTTGCGCATCATCTCGTAGGCGCGGGTCTGGGTGATGCCACGTCGACTGCGTCGCTGGTAGAAGTAATCAGCATAGGCTTGGCGTTGATCCGCCGTGGCCGGATGGATGATCGTCGGCTCAAAGTCGAGGCCGAGTTTTTTGCATTGCGCCAGAATCGGTTCAGGGCGTCCGAGCAGAATCGGGTCACCGATACCGTGGTTCTGGATGGCATAGGCGGCACGGATGATCTTGGGATGCTCGCCCTCCGAGAAGACAATGCGCTTGGGCGAGCGCTGCGCCTTCAATTCCAGCGAGCGCATCAGCTGCGTGCCCTTGCCCAGGCGACCTGCCAGCTCATCCATGTACTCGGTAGGATCGATCTCGATTCGGGCGACGCCGCTTTCCATGGCGGCCTTGGCCACGGCAGGAGCCACCCACATCAACACACGCGGATCGAGCGGCTTGGGAATGATGTACTCTCGCCCGAAGCGAAGCGAGGTCACACCATAGGCATCCACGACTGCGTCCGGCACATCTTCCTTGGCCAACTCGGCCAGGGCCTTGGCCGCAGCGATCTTCATCTCCATGTTGATGGAGTGGGCTCGCACATCCAGTGCGCCACGGAAGATGAAGGGGAAGCCCAGCACGTTGTTGACCTGGTTGGGATAGTCGCTGCGCCCGGTGCCGAAGATGATGTCATCGCGGGCGGCCTGGGCTTCCTCGTAGGTGATCTCGGGATCGGGGTTGGCCATGGCGAAGATGATGGGGTCGCGGCCCATGCTGCGCACCATCTCGCGGCTGAGACAATTGGCCACAGACAGACCGATAAAGACGTCGGCTCCGTTCAAGGCGTCTTCCAGCGTACGGGCATGGGTCGGCACCGCGTACTGAACCTTGAACTCGTTCATGCCATCCTCGCGTCCGGCGTAGATGACGCCACGCGAGTCACACATGAGGATGTTCTCTTTGGTGGCGCCGAGGGCCATGTAGAAGTCAGCACAGGCAATGCCGGCAGCACCGGCGCCATTGACCACGATGGTAACGTCGGCAATGTCCTTGTCGACCACCTCAAGTGCATTGACCAATCCGGCGCCGGAGATGATGGCCGTGCCGTGCTGGTCGTCGTGGAAGACCGGGATGTCGACCAATTTCTGCAGTTCTCGTTCGATGAAGAAACACTCGGGCGCCTTGATGTCTTCCAGATTGATGCCGCCGAAGGTCGGGGCAATCATCTGGCAGAACTTGACGATCGCTTCCTGATCGTACGAATCGACCTCGATGTCGAACACATCGATGTCGGCGAAACGCTTGAAGAGCACGGCCTTGCCCTCCATGACCGGCTTGGAGGCCAGCGGTCCGCGATTGCCCAGCCCCAGGATGGCCGAGCCGTTGCTGATCACGCCGACCAGGTTTCCCTTGGCCGTATAATCATAGGCAGTGGCGGGGTCCTCGGCCACCTCGATCACGGGATAGGCGACGCCGGGCGAGTAGGCAAGCGAGAGATCGTTTTGTGTAGCCATTGGCTTAGTGGCGGCGATGCGCAGCTTGCCGGGTCTGCCTTCGGCATGATAGTCAAGTGCATCCTGTTTCAAAGTTGTAGTAGTCATTTTTACTCCTGTTTCAGCTAGGTGTAGATTCTACGGCAGGGATTTGACCTGTCACCCTCTGACTGGAAAAATCAGAAGTATGCCACGGGAATGCACCCGATAAAATCGATCAGATGGGCGAATTTACACGTTTTGAATTTGACACGATAATAGAGAACATAATGCTGAGCGGTCGCGAGTGGCGGAGAACAGAGCCGTCGCATTGACGGTCGTATGCCGGCTCCTGCAGTATTATTGGGCGTTCTATGAGGTTTGACCAGAGGCATCAATGCGCCCTGATCAAACTCTCTCACTCTACATCCGAATGGAGATGATGTCAATCAATGTCGGAAACCGAACATCATGCATTAGATCAATCCCCGGTTCGATTGGAGAAGCGTCGTATCGGCCTCTATCTGCTCTTCGCCTTTGGCATCGCCTGGACGCTCTACGCCGTCATCTATCTGACCGGCGGCATTGCTGATAGCCGGACACTGATTCCCGGAACACCGATCACTGTGGCGATCATGCTCATGACTTTCTCCATGTGGGCGCCGGCGCTCGCCAACATTTTCACTCGTCTGATCACCCGCGAAGGCCGTCAAAATCTCTGGCTTCGCCCCCGATTGCGAAGCGGCTGGCCCTACTGGCTGCTGATGTGGGTTCTTCCCGCGCTGCTGGCGATTCTAGGCGCAGCACTCTATTTCGCATTTTTCCCCCAACAATTTGATCCCAATATGCAGTCTTTCCGCGATCAGGTCGAGACACTAACCGGCGAGACCATGCCCATTCCGACAGTCGTACTTGTGGCGCTGCAACTGCTCCAGGCGGTACTTCTGGCGCCGGCGCTGAATGCCATTGCTACCTTCGGCGAAGAATTCGGTTGGCGTGCATACTTGCAGCAGAAGCTGATGCCTCTGGGTGTGCGACGGGCGATGGGCGCCATGGGATTGATCTGGGGAGTCTGGCACTGGCCGGTGATCGTCATGGGCTATAACTTCGGCGATGCCTATCCCGGCGCTCCCTGGCTGGGCATGCTGGCCATGGTCTGGTTCACCTTTGTGGTGGGCACGGTCTTTGGCTGGGCTGTGATCCGAGCAGACAGCGTCTGGCCGGCGGTCATTGGCCACGGCGCGCTGAACGGCATCGCAGCCGTCGGCATACTCTTTGCTGTCGGTGAGCCGCACACTCTGCTGGGTCCGACACCGGTCGGCCTGATTGGCGGGATTGGGTGGACGACCTTCGCACTAATCTTGTTGTGGAAGGCCGACTGGGAGAGCCGCTAACGGTACCCCTCAAAGAGTTATGCTTACGGTTGGTTTTCGCCAGAGTCGGGATTGGGAGATACAATCATGCTACTGTGTACAGCAGGGTGTACGGGGAGGCAGCCTGTTCTGTGGCAGGGTCGCGGATAGCGACGACAGTACATCGTGGTGGGTGGTTCCACATTTCCTCCGGCAACTGGCCACTCATATGTTCGCCTTCTGCGATGCAGTCACATCTCACCGATAGTGGTGAATCTAGAATCCTACCCACTAGTTTATAAGGAGACACGTAATGCCAGGTAGACGACAAGGACGAAGAGCAGAACGACAGGATAATCGCCAGACCTTCGGGCGCGGTGGCGATGCCACCCGTTATCAGATGCGCGAGCGGATGGTCTCGATCGGCGACGATTATTGGATCGAGAATAGTGCAGGCCAGAAGGTCTTCAAGGTCGACGGCAAGGCGGTACGCGTGCGCGACACGCTCAACTTCGAAGATGCGCACCGCAACGTACTGTGCAAGATCCAGGAGCGTATGCTGCGGGTCAAGGATGTCATGGAAGTCGAAGACGCCAATGGAAACAGCGTTGCCACGATCAAGAAGGCGCTGATTTCACCGATTCGAGATCGGTTCACGGTCAAGATCAAGAACGGTCCTGATCTGGAGGTCAAAGGCAACATTCTGGACCATGAGTACACCATCGGCGAAGGCCGAACCAAGGTGGCCGAAGTCTCCAAGAAGTGGTTCCGCATTCGCGACTCCTATGGCGTGCAGGTCGACCCGGACCAGGATGATGTGGTCATCCTGGCCGTGACCGTTTGCATCGATCAGATGGCGCACGACTGACGCTGATCGAGTTGCTGTACCGAACGGTATAGCGATTTTGTCTGTTATTGCCTTGCTTGGTGCGCGCTGTCAAACCTATGACGGCGCGTACCAAGCAAGGCCATCTTGTGGCCCTCGATTCAAGTCGGTGCGATGGTTGACGATTGGAACGCGACAACCCCCGGGGGGCAGCAACGTCGATTGAAAATGAACGAGGCAGGTGACAGGGCGAAGGATCGAAGTGAACGAGAACAGTGAACTCTTCAGAAGCTACATTGCCACAGCTGTTGAGGTTTCTCTGACCAGGGTACGCAGCTCAACCCACCCGATTTCTGAGTCAGATCGCCGGCAAGCATGGCACACACTCAGTTATGCATTGGCAGGCGAGACGGATCTGGCCGGCTGCCGGGGAACTGCTACTGGTGCTTGCACCCAAGATGGCGCAAGCCGGGTATTGGCGCGAGTGGATTCCCTATCTCGAGCAAGGGCTTGGCCATGCCAGGACGCTACATGACCTTGGCATGGCGGCGGAATTTTCGCTTCACCTCGGTCATCTCTACCAACGACTCGGACAATTGGATCGCGCAGATCGGCATGCAGGGGATGCTGAACAGATCTTCGCGCTTCTGAACAACCGCCGTCGACAGAGTGCCGCGCTCAATCGCCAAGCTGAGATCGCACGAGGGCGTCGAGATTTTCCGTTAGTTGAGGACTTGACCAATCGAGCGCTCGACCTGTGCATGACAGACGTCGGATCCGACCCTGATATTGATTCTGATCCTGACATTGATTTGGGGGAGAGAGGTCATGCGTTCCTCATCAAAGGACGTTCTGCGTTCAATCAGCAGGATCTGGTCCCTCGCCGACCGACATTTCGAGAAGGCATTACGCATCTATGAAAAGACAGAGAATCTGAGCAGAAGCGCTGTCTGCACGCAGAACCTGGGGCGCGTTCGCTACATGGAAGAGGACTACGATGGCGCCGTTGCCTATTTTCAGCACGCCATCGGCTTGTTGGAGGCCGTCAATGATGTCTTCAACCTGGCGGCTGTGCGCATGAATCTGGGGATCGCCTACTCGCTCAGCGAGCGACCATACGATGCGCTTGAACAATATTCAGAGGCCGAGCCCGTCTTTCGCCGCCTGGATGATCGAATCCATTTGGCCAAAAATCTGAACAATCAGGGTATGGAGATGAACAACCTTGAGTGCTGGGCGGAGGCCGAGCAGTTGCTAAAGGCAAGCAGTGCGCTCTCTCTTCAAATGGACAATCTACAGGAGTACATCAACGCACAGGACAGTCTGGGCTTGACGTACATGGGCAGAGGGGAGTTTAAGCAAGCCATCGCCGTTTTCGAGGAAGCGCTGGCCTTGAGTGAGAAACATGCAGAACGAAGATTCGCTCAGAATACCCTGGCAGATTTGGCTGAGCACCTGTTACTTGTGAGACGAGCATGTCAGGCTCTGAAACGCGGATTTCGACCTTGAGCCAGAGATCTTCATAGCTCAAGGCACAGAAAGATTGCGCACCTCTATGTTGGACGAAGATATCAGTCCAACATAGGGTGCGTCAGAGCATAACTGATTGCTCACATGGAAGTTTCAGTTTAGTGAGCGTTACCACCACCTGAAGCGTGAACAGGAACGCCGAAGTCTAGGTCAGTTGCAGTATCCAGAATGGCGTACCGTGAAACGGATGTGAACATCATCATTGTTGCGATGAGAATCGCTATTACAATGCGGCGACCGCGAACAGTGAAATGTGTAGCCATGGTAAGACTCCTCCTGAGGGTAATGGGGGATCATCAAACTGAGGATCCCTTCGGATGGAAAATTGGGATTAACCAGCGTGTTTGCATTTTCAGAGTGCATGGGTCTAGCCTATCCGATAGTCGGTGGCTCCCGGATAATGACTAGCTGGACAATATTCTACGACAACTTCCTCTAGTTGCGCAAATGCTACAGAAAAGTGTGAGATGTGGTCGCATTGATTGGCGCTCTAGTGCGTATGCCAAATCTGAATTGCATGTCCCCGATCCTGCTCTCACCGCCCTAACACCCACTTCTCCAACGCCACCGCGGCCCCATCCTCCTCGATAGACGGCGCGATCCAGTCGGCGATGGCTTTCATGCCGGCGTTGGCATTGCCCATGGCGATGCCGAAGCCGGCGGCCTGCAACATAGGGATGTCGTTGTCGTTGTCGCCCATGGCGAGGACGCGCTGCGGATCAATGCATAGCAGTTCGCAGAGCGTAAGCAGCCCCCTCCCCTTGTCGATACCCAAAGCCGTGCCCTCGACCAACCACGGATGGGTACGCGTAATACTCAGTCGGCCGGCAAAGCGCTCTTTCAAGCCGGGTGCAACATCGGCTTCACGCTCCGGATCGTTGATGGCAATGAACTTGATGGGTGGATGTGCATTGTCGTCAGCAAGCAGTTCAGCAAAGCTGGAAGCCATGGTGCGCGGCAATCCGAAGACGTGGTCGTAGAAATCCGGCTCGGGTCCGCTGCGGTTCTGAATGATGCGTGTGTGTCCCTGTTCATCCCCGAAATAGAAGACACTGATGGGCTGGGTCTCATCGATCCAGGCGGCAACCTCGCGCGCTGCGTTCAATGGCATGTCCGTCTCGTGAAGCACTTCACCGGTCACCGGATCCCCGATAACCGCTCCCTGCGTCGTAACCACCGGTGCAGTGATGCCCAGTGGCCCCGTATGGGCGCGCACGTAGTCGAGCGTCCTACCGGTACCAATGGTCACCGGTATGCCGGCGGCCTGTACCTTGTCGATGGCGGCTTTCACGACCGGGCTGATCTCTTTGTGGTGATAGAGATCCAGAATTGTGCCGTCCAGGTCGAGGACGACCAAGTCAAAAGAACGTTTGGAATGATTCATTAGTGTCATCTTTATGGTTGGTGGTTGGGGAAAGGGAGTTGGTGATTCTAGGGTTCGGCGGATCGTCTCCTTCCAAACTCCGAATAACCACTCGCTTTTCACATGATTACCGTGATAATGCGGTCGAGTCCGGCGAAATCCTGGCGCAGATCCACATCACGCGCCAGCGGGATCAAATCCTCGATCAGTTCTAGAACGGCCGCGCCTTGATCGTGCGCGATTTCCAGAAAGATCATTCCGTTGGGACGCAAATAGTTGGGCGCATTCTTGAGCAGACGCCGAATGGCATCAAGGCCATCGTCACCAGCTTCCAGTGCCAGTTTCGGCTCGAAATCGCGCACCGTCGGCTCCAGCGCAGCGTAGTCTTGACGGTTGATGTAGGGCAGATTGGCGACGATGATATCGACCTGTTCGTAGAGCGGCTCCAATAGATCGCCCTGCAGCAGTCGTACCTGGTTGAACGAATCGTGCGTCTCGATGTTGCGTCGCGCCACCGAGAGTGCCGCGTCGCTCAGATCCGTTGCATAGAGAACGGCATGCCGACAGTTGTCAGCAATCGCGAGCGCGATGGCCCCGCTGCCGGTGCCGACATCGGCAACACGGACCGCTCGTTGCCCAAAGAGACCCATATAGCGTAGTACAACATCAACCAGGAGTTCTGTCTCCGGGCGTGGAATCAAAACGCGCTGGTCGACCACAAGATCCAGCCCATAAAATTCCTTGCGACCGATGAGATAGGCGACCGGTTCACCGCGCACACGCCGCACAACCAGATCGGTATATTGCTCTGCCTCACTCTCGCTCAATTTGTAGTCGTGGTGGGCGAAGAGCCAACTGCGATCAACACCCAGCACCGACGCGAGAATCACCTGTGCATCAAGACTGGCTGTGCTGGTGCCGGTTCCGCGTAGGCGTTCGGTTGCCGAGTTCAGTGCCCGGCCGATGGTGGTTGAAGGCATCAGTTTCCAAACGATCTTTTGCCAGGTCGATGCAGTGGCGTCGGTATGATTCGGTGCTTGCGAGCTTCCATTGGTGTATCGGAGAGCATCTGGTACTGTGGATTGAGTAGTGATTGAGGACCCATTGGTGGAGAATTCGTCTGTCCGCTCGCTTCGTTGAGCGCGGTCTTCATGACGGAGACGGTCTGCGGGTCGAACATTGACCTGCAAAATGGCCAAAGCGGCCTCCTTTGCGACTTTGTCGATATAGAATTGAGCCAGAACAAGGGTGATACAAGCTGTCCAACACCGTAGTTGGCCGGCTATGAATCAAGAGGGTGTGCTGGCGCTGACGCCAACACACCCGAATCAAATCACCTCATCATTGAGCTGAGTGATTCTCCAAGAGCGAGGATTAGTATAACAGACTTTGGCGCCGGGAACTGCCATTGCGCCTACATTAAAACAATTCTCTAACAATACTTCCTCTCTTCACTCCCGCGAATCGATGCCGATGATGTCGATGCGAGATGTGTCTGCCATACCCAGAGTCCCTGCTCCTTGGGCTAAAAGAACCCGGTCGCCTTCGGCATCCAGCTCGCACATCCGATCTCGGGCAAATTGTATCCAATTGTCCACCGGCCTGGAGAGGAATATGGGATGGACGCCATAGGAGAACTGCAATTGCCGGCACGTGGCCATATCCCTGCTGAATGCAACGATCCAGGTCGGCAAGCGGAAGCGTGTCACTCTGCGAGCGGTTTGACCACTGTGGCTGGGCACGAAAACAATTGTTGGACTGAGCGTCTCATGGGTCATGTAAATATTGAAGGAGATCAGATCGTTGTCCTCGATGCCGCTGATCTGCTGTTCCGATCGGAGCACGTCGGCAATGCCAATTGATGACGCATTCTCCTCGGTGACTTTGGCGATCTGGGCCATCATTTCGACGGTGTCGGCTGGGAATCTGCCGATGGCGGATTCGCCTGAGAGCATGACGCAATCAGTGCCGTCGAGAATGGCATTGGCGACATCGGTCACCTCGGCACGGGTGGGGCGACTGTTGGTGATCATCGATTCCAACATGTGGGTCGCTGTGATCACGGGGACGGCCAGCCGGTTCGCCCGTGCGATAATTTTTTTCTGTGCATCTGCAATCTCTTCAATCGGAATCTCGACCCCCAAGTCACCGCGTGCGACCATGATGCCGTCGGCCAGGGAGAGAATTTCATCCAGATGCTTGCAGGCGCCGGACCGTTCGATTTTGGCAATGATGAAGGGGGCATAGTCCATTGCGGTAGCGGCTGAGCGCACGGACTCAATGTCAGCGCCGCTCTCTACGAAACTGACGCTTACACCGTCCAGTTCCTGGTCAGCGGCAAAGGCAAGATGGACGCGATCCTGTTCAGTGAAGGCGCTGATGCCTAGATCGATGCCGGGAAAGTTGACCCCTTTATGGGAGCGCAATTCGCCGCCGACAACAACCGTACAGCGGACTTCAGATCCGACAATGCTATCCACGTTCAATTGGATGAATCCATCGTTGAGGAAGATATCATCGCCTTGTGCGACCACTTCCGGCAGCTTGTCGAAACTCATGGAGACGCGCTCGATGGTTGCCGACAATCTCGTCAGTTTGCAGAATGAAATTTTTGCCTTGCTCCAGTTCGATCGGCTCTTCTTCAAGCATGCCAATGCGCATCTTAGGGCCCGGCAGATCACCAAAGATGGTGATGGGTAGACCGGTCTCTTCGGAGACGGAGCGAATGGTCTTGATTACCGCCCGGTGGCCGTCATGGTCTCCATGCGCAAAATTGATGCGTGCGATGTTCATTCCGTTGACGATCATCTGCTTCAGCACTTTCGGAGATGCTGATGCCGGCCCGATGGTACAGACGATTTTGGTTTTCTTACTTGGAATCTGTGAGGGTGACATTGTCCTGTTTCCTAAATTGAATTCACCTGTCTGTGTCTTATCATGCTATGAGCCTGACCGGCGAATTTCGTGCGCTTGTTGTCTCTCTAGTTTAGCACAACCGACAATTGCCAATCATTACGGCTTACAAATGGTTGGTCACTATACCTGCATCGTCTATTGAAGCTGTCCGAATGTAGCCCATTGTCATCTCTTTGGTAATAATGCCTTCTGCGGCTAGAGTAATGTGTGATGAAACGATTCCGTTATATGCGTTCAAAGTTCGCTCTCGGTTGACACTTCACCCAATTTTCAGTACGATCAACTGTATTAGAACTCACACCGCTCCATATCTATTCCAGATTTATCAACCCACAATTGATCAACCCATTGTTGATCAACTCAGTAAAGGAGAACGTAAGAGATGAATTTACGCAAACTGCTCTTGCTGATCGGCATGAGCGTGCTGATCAGTCTGCTGGCGGCCGGCTGTGCAGCCGCACCGTCAGGAGACGCCGGCAGTGCACCTGCCGACAGTGCAGCCGAAGAAGCCGCACCGGAAGAGGCTGCTGCGCCGGTCGACGTTGAGCCGACCGTCGTCCAGGCCGAGAACTGCGACTACGGCGGCAAGATCGAATCCATCGTAGCCGCGGACGATATGACCGTGCAGTTCAACCTCTGCAAGCCGGATCCGGCTTTCCTCGCCAAGGTGGCCTTCACGCCCTTTGGCATCCAGCCGGCCGAGTATATCGCCGCGACCGGCGGCACCGGCGCCATTTTGGAACAGCCCATCGGCACCGGCGCCTACAAGGTCGATTCCTGGGACCGTGGCAGCCAGGTCACCTACAAGCGCTTCGATGACTACTGGGGCGAACCCGCCATTGCCGAAACAGCCGTGTTGCGTTGGAACCTGGAAGGCGCCGCGCGCCTGCTCGAACTTCAGGCCGGCACCGTCGACATGATCACCAACGTCAGCCCGGACGACTTCGAGACTGTCGCCGAAGACCCGAACTTGCAGCTGTTGCCCAGCGCCAACCCCAATATTCTCTACCTGGGCATGACCAATACCTTTGAGCCATTCGACAATGTTGATGTGCGCAAGGCCATTGCCATGGGTATCGACCGCCAGCGCTTGGTCGATAACTTCTACCCGGAAGGCTCGGAAGTTGCTTCTCACTTCACACCTTGCTCCATTCCGTCTGGCTGTGAGGGCGAAGATTGGTACGAGTTCGATCCCGAAGCCGCGCGTGCGTTACTTGCCGAGGCCGGCTATGCGGACGGATTCGAGACCAGCATCTACTTCCGCGATGTCTTCCGTGTCTATCTGCCGGAACCGTCAGTGGTGGCAGTCGAGATCCAGACCCAGTTGGCCGAAAACCTTGGCATCGATGCCAACGTCGTGGTCATGGAATCTGGTGAGTTCCTTGATTTGGCCGGCAATGGCGCACTGGATGGCCTCTTCTTGCTCGGTTGGGGCGCTGACTATCCCCACCCGACGAACTTCCTTGACTTCCACTTCGGCGCTCTTAACCTCTCGTTCGGCGATCCCTTCCCAGAGATCTATGAACCGTTGGAAGAGGCTTCCCAGATTGCCGATGCGGCCACCGCTGCACCGCTCTACGAAGAGGCCAACAACGCCATCAAGGAACTGATTCCGATGGTGCCCATGGTCCATGGCGCGGCAGCTAACGCCGCTCGTGCAGATGTCGGGAATGCGTACGTGCCGCCGTTCGGCGCCACCGACTTCGCCCTGTTGGATCCGGGTGGACGCGACATCTTGGTCTACATGCAGAACAGTGAGCCTATCAGCCTCTACTGTACTGATGAGACCGACGGTGAAACGCTGCGTCCGTGTCAGCAGGTCGTTGAAACGTTGCTCAAGTATGAGTTGGATTCCGGCGATACTCGTCCGGGATTGGCCACCGGCTGTGAGGGCAATGAGGACGCGACGGTCTGGACCTGTACCCTGCGCGAAGACGTCAAATTCCACGACGGCTCTACGCTGGATGCCAACGATGTCCTGGCCTCTTGGGGCGCAGGCATCGATGCCTCCAATCCGAATCACACCGGCAACACCGGCCAGTTCGAATACTATTCGTATCTGTGGGACGGCTTGATGAACGAATCGGCAAGCGAATAGGATCGGAAGGGAACCAGGTTGGATCCGAAACTGAATCCAGCCAATAACAAGACCCTTTGATCTGCCAACCACAAGCCAGGTTTCCTGAAGAAACCTGGCTTGTGGTTGCGAAGCCCCGGTACGGTGTATGTTGCCCGAGCTTGAGCCGTGGCTGCACGCTCTGTTTCCCTGAAAATCGTGACTCGTTTCCCGCCCAAAAGAATAACTCAGAAGAATAACCCAGAAGAATAACGAAGTGAACCATGTTCAGGTATATTGCGCGACGCACCCTATATGCAATTCCAGTATTATTGGCGATTCTTGTCGTCACCTTTATGCTAGCACGCATGATCCCTGGGGATCCATGTACCGCGATGCTCGGAGAGAAAGCAACGCAAGAAGCTTGCGAGCGGTTTAACCAACGATTCGGCCTTGACCGTCCTCTGCCTGTTCAGCTTCTTGTCTACATGGGCAACATCTTCCGGGGCGATCTTGGCGACTCCATTCGGTTCGGTCGCCCGATTGCGCTGATGCTGTCAGAGCGTCTGCCGGTAACGCTTGAATTGGGGATCACAGCGATGTTCTTGGCCGTGGTGATCGGTGTGCCTGCGGGGTTGGTGTCAGCGCTTCGGCGCAATTCGGGTATTGATGTTGCGACCATGGTCGGGGCCAATATCGGTGTATCAATACCGGTTTTTGTACTGGGGCTGTTACTGATCTATGTCTTTGCCGTGCTGTTCCGCGACACGCCCTTTGCCCTGCCGCCTTCCGGGCGTCTCTCTCCCGGGGTTTCCTCGGTGCCTTTCTACGAAGTCTACGGCTGGAATGTCACGCCGGAAACGCCCGGTTACATCCCGCTGCGATTTATCGCCAATCTTTACATCTTTAACTCAATCATTACCCTAAACTTCATTGTTCTCCGCGATGTGCTGAAGCACATGATTCTGCCGGCTTTTGCGCTCTGTACGATTCCGCTATCCATCATCGCTCGCATGACCCGCTCAAGCCTGCTGGAAACGCTGGGGCAGGATTACGTGCGCACCGCACACGCCAAAGGCTTACGAGGTCGGGTGGTCATCAGTCGCCATGCCATGCGCAGCGCTATGTTGCCGGTTGTGACCATCATCGGCTTGCAGGCCGGGGCCATTTTGGGGGGCGCTGTGTTGACCGAGACGATCTTCGGTCTTGCCGGCGTGGGTCGCTCCCTTTTTGAAGCCATTACTTCACGCGACTTCCCCGTGATCCAGGGCTTTGTCATCGTTATCACGTTTGTCTATGTCTTTGTCAACCTGATCGTGGATGTCTCCTACGCCTTCCTGGATCCACGCATTAGACTGGAATAATCAATGTCAACCGATCTATCTGTAGATGCCTCTGCCGTGCCAATGGCGACGAAGCCGGTTGCAGGCAGCCAACCGCCTGCCCGTCCGCCTCAGCGTGAAGAGATCATGATGAAGGTGACGGCCAAATCACCCTGGCGCACCAATGTGCGCCGATTGTTTCGCCAGCGCTCGGCCATCACCGGCATGATTATCCTGGGGATGGTCTTCTCCGCCGCCATCTTTGCACCGTTGCTGGCGCCCTATCCGCCCAACAAGGTATTGATCGGGACCGAGGGCCATGAAGATGTGCGCAAGCGAGCGGCGCCCTGTATTCACGCGTTTGGCTGCCCTGAAGATCAGCCGCAGCATATCATGGGCCTGGACGGCAATGTACGCGACGTCTATCAGCCGCGTTCTGTACGGCGCACGTATCTCACTCTTCGTGGGTTTTGTGGTCGTCTTCATCGCCATGACGACCGGCATGTTGCTGGGTGCACTGGGCGGGTTTGCCGGCGGTTGGGTGGATAATCTGATCATGCGAACCATGGACGTGCTGCTGGCCTTTCCATCGCTGCTGCTGGCCATTGCCATTGCCTTTGTGCTTACACCCGGCCTGCTCAACGCCATGTTGGCCATCTCAATCGTCACCATTCCCGCCTATGCGCGTGTCGTGCGTTCCACCGTGCTCTCTGCCCGCGAGATGGACTATGTAGACGCCTCTCGTTCTGTTGGCGCTTCCAGCGCGCGGATTTTGGGTAGACAGATCATGCCCAATGTTCTTTCACCGCTGATTGTGCTGGGTACTTTGGGTATCGGCACGGTCATCATTGATGCCGCTGCCCTCTCTTTTCTGGGGCTTGGCGCCCAGCCGCCCACACCCGAATGGGGGGCAATGTTGGGGCAGGAGTTTAATCAGCTATTCAGTGCGCCGCATCTGGTCATCTTTCCCGGCATCGCCATCATGCTCACCGTGTTGGCCTTTAACCTGTTGGGTGATGGCCTGAGGGATGTGCTTGATCCTCGATTACGTACTTGATCCGTCCAACTTGTGCCTAAATTTGTTTATTTGCATGCGATCCCCCTTGTCCATCCAGTTCTTCCCTGTGTCAATCACGTCACGCGATTGACACAGGGAAGAAATTTTTGTACTATGGTCCCGCTTCATTGATCGATCATTCACCGCAATGGTCGTAGGGGTATCACCGTCGAATTCCGTTCAATGGTGAACGAAGTACCACACAAGCCGATAGCTGAATAGATTGTCTGACCATGTCATTCCTGCGATAAAGACTACATGGTTGTACAGTTGGACAGCCCCCGTTTGAGCTACGCAGGATATTCAGACTTGATCCAACCTCCTTGGATAGGGTCGTTTGGGATGGCATGTTTTCATCGTTCTTCTATGCTCAAACGTGGATAAGCCGCTTCAATCTTGTTTCTGATTTTTCTGATGACGTTCGCTAAGAAGGAACTGCCAATCACGTCTCAGGTGTCGGCGCACAGTAGCGTCCGGGTCTATTCTAGAGGCAGGTCACTTGCTTTTGTGCGGTTCGCACGAAAGGCGTACGTGCAGACTGTACGATTCGCATGAAGGAAGTGGTAGCGGAACAATGATAGACTATAGATCGCTGCGTTAGATCAATGCGTTGTTTTGCTTGTGATTCTAAGTGAAATCGCGAGGAATTATTTCACGCATCATGCTTGCCCAATGACATGGTTTCCAAAGAACTTTGCCATTCTTGTGTTCGTTTCTATATCTTTACGACCCCACCCGTTCCATCCATACAGAGTTTCATCAAAAAGGAGAGTACGACAATGGAAGGATTAAGAAGACTCAGAGGCGTCTATCTGTTGACGCTGCTGATCGTCGCCGTGTTGGCGCTTGCCGCCTGTGGCGCGCCGGCTGCCGCACCGGCCGATGCACCCGCTGCTGAAGAGGGAGCTTCCGAAGAGGCCGCTGCTGACACCGCGATGACGGCGGCGAAGAGGTCCTGAACATCCTCTACTGGCAGGCCCCGTCGATCCCAACCCCCACCTGTCCGGCGGCACCAAGGATCAGGATGTGTCGGCCATCACCCACGAGCCACTGGCCAACATTTCGCCCGAAGGTGAGCTGATTCCTGAGTTGGCCGTGGAGATCCCTACGCTTGAAAATGGCGGAATCTCTGAAGATCTGACGACCATCACCTGGACGCTTCTGGAAGGCGTGAAGTGGTCGGACGGCAGTGACTTCACGGCTGACGATGTGGTCTTCACATGGGAATACTGCACCGACACAGCCACTGGCTGTGTCAACATCTCGGCATTCGATGGCGTACAGACGGTCGAAGCAGTGGATCCGCTCACTGTGAAGATTACCTTTGAAGGCCCGACCCCTTATCCGTACCTGCCCTTTGTGACCAATTACAGTGGCGGCATCCTTTCGAAGGCTCAGTTCGGCGAGTGCATCGGCGCTGCAGCGCAGACCTGTAGCGAAGAGAACCTGACCCGCTGGGAACCGGCCCGTACATGATCGAGGACTTCAAGGTCAACGATGTGGCCACCTTCGTGCGCAATCCGTACTGGCGTGAGGAGCCGGCCTACTTCGACCGTGTCGTCTTCAAGGGCGGCGGCGACGCAGCTTCGGCCGCACGTGCCGTGTTGGAGACCGGTGAAGTCGACTACGCCTGGAACCTGCAGGTTGAACCGCAGATCCTGAACGAGATGAAAGCCGCCGGCAACGGCGAGGTCATGGTCAATCTGGCCACCAATGTCGAGCGTATCCTGGTCAACCAGGCCAATCCCGATCCGGAACTGGGCGACATGCGCTCCGAATGGGACAACGGCAACAACCCGCATCCCTTCCTGACCTTCAAGCCGATCCCGCAGGCCATGTCCATGGCCATCGATCGCAACCTGATCGCCGAACAACTCTACGGCGATGGCGGCGTGGCCACCTGTAACGTCATCCCCAACCCGCCCAACTTTGTCTCGACCGCCAATGACGACTGTCTGGTCCAGGATATCGAAGGCGCCAATGCGTTGCTGGATGAAGCTGGTGTCCTCGATACCGATGGCGACGGCATCCGTGAGTACGAAGGCGTTCCGCTGAAGGTGCTCTACCAGACCTCGACCAACTCTGTGCGCCAGAAGACCCAGGCGCTGATCAAGCAGTGGTGGGGCGAAATCGGCATTGATACTGAGTTGAAGAACGTGGACGCCGGCGTCTTCTTCGGCAGCGACCCTGCCAGCCCGGATACCTATCTGAAGCTCTTTGCCGACCTTGAGATGTACACCACCGGCGCCGCCGTCGATCCCCAGGATCACTTGGCCCAGTGGTTATGCGAAGCCATCGCCAGCAAGGACAACGGTTGGGCCGCCGGCAACAACTTCCGCGGCTGTAGCCCTGAATTCGACGAGTTGTTCGCTCAGTTGACCCAGACACCGGTCGGCCCCGAGCGCGATGCGATCGTCAAGCAACTGAATGACATCAACGTCCAGGAATACTTCCAGATCCCGCTGGTCCATCGTGGCAGCGTCTCCGCCAAGGTGAACGATCTCCAGGGTGTGCGCATGAACGGCGGCTGGGAATCTGAGATGTGGAACATTGAGGAATGGTATCGCGAGTAAGAAAGGCTGACGTAGGTTAGTCTGCCACTGACGTGAATCCGGGACCCTGTCAGGTTCCCGGATTCACAGATTGCAGGCCTTCCTGGGGGCGTCAAGTTTCCAGAAAGACCTGCAATCCCCCCGATAGATCCAACTGCATCTACTGCTGTACAACGCTTATTTTCCAGATAGTCGAGAGAACGTACCCATGGGCCAGTACATCATCCGTCGTACACTAATGGCTATTCCGACACTGATTGTCATTAGCTTTGTCATCTTTGCCGTGCTCGAACTGGCGCCTGGCGATCCCACCGGTGCATTGCCGGAGACGATCAAGCCAGAGGTTCGCGCGATGATCCGAGAGGCGATGGGGCTGGACGAGCCGATGCCGGTCAAGTATGCGCTCTGGCTCAGGCAGTTTTTCATCACGGAACCACTGTTCTATCTCCAGGAGTCGACAGGCATCCAGGTTCTCGATCCAGACAAGACGGTCCGTCTCGTCTCTTGGGGCAGCCGCGGCGCACCGGTCATTGATCTGATTATGCAGCGGATTCCTCAGACCTTGTGGGTTGTCGGTCTTGCCTATGTTGTGGCCATTATTATTGCCATTCCTGTGGGCGTGATATCGGCAGTTCGTCAATATTCCATCTTTGACCAGGTCGGCACTTTCATCTCGCTTGTCGGCTATTCCATCCCCACGTTTTTTACCGGACTTCTCTTCATCATCATCTTTAGCGTTGAACTGGGATGGTTTCCGTCCATCTATGACACCAATCTCAAAGTGACCGATTGGAACAGCTTTGTGGCCCAGGTAAAGCAGATGATCATGCCGGTCATGGTGCTCGGCTTTTTCCAGGCTGCAGCGTTGGCCCGTTTTACCCGCTCCGCCATGTTGGACAATTTGCCCCAGGATTATGTGCGCACAGCGCGCTGCCAAAGGCTTCCGAGAGCGTTATGTCGTCGTCAGGCATGTGTTGCGTAATAGCTTGATTCCGGTCGTTACGTTGATTGCTCTGGGTATCCCTGCCATCTTCGGCGGCGCAATTATTACCGAGCAGATCTTTCGAGTGAATGGGCTGGGCGCGCTGCTTATCAATGCCATCTATGTGAATGATATCCCCTTGATTCAGACGATCACATTCATGTTTGCGGTGCTCATTGTGGCCTTCAATTTGATCGCTGATGTGGCCTATGGATTTCTCGATCCACGGATTCGCTACGATTGAGCCACCGAGGCGACCAGCGTAGTTGCTGTTCTATCGAATCGTCTGGCAGTTGATGCCATGACTGTTATACTGAACTGTACGCATTCAGGAAATGATTTATGGCTGTACAATCTGGAACTGCATCTGACGCGTTGAGCCTAGCCAAACCTGAGCGAAAACAACGTACCCTATGGGGTGACGTATGGCAGCGATTCCGCAGGCATAAGCTGGCAATGTTTGGCCTAGTTGCCTTCACCTTACTCATCTTAGGCTCGGCTTTCGGTCCGATGATCTACACAGTCGATCCTGAATTGATCAATATCGTTGATGCCAGCCAGCCACCCAACCCTGATCATCCATTCGGCACCGATGATCTCGGGCGTGATCTGCTGGCGCGCAACATGTACGGTGGTCGGATTTCGCTCTCTGTGGGTGTTGTCGCCATGCTCGTCGCCATGACCTTCGGCACGTTGATCGGGATTTTGGCGGGCTTCTTCTCCCGGCTTGATGCGCCGCTCATGCGTTTCACCGATATGATGCTGGCGCTGCCCCAGTTGCCGTTGTTGCTGGTGATCATCATGCTCTTCCGCGATTCACTGCGCAAGTGGCTTGGACCGGAGCTAGGTATTTTTCTGCTGGTTGTTGTGGTCATCGGGATCCTAGGCTGGATGCCGACGTCGCGTGTTGTGCGCGGGTCGGTCCTTTCTGTCAAGGAAAAGGAGTTTGTCGAGGCTTCAGTCAGCGTGGGCAGCAAAGAGAAACGAATCGTCGGCCGTCACGTTTTTCCCAACGTACTGAGTCCGATCATTGTGTCCGCTACATTGGGGATCGCTGCCGCCATCATCACCGAGTCGGCGCTCTCTTTCCTGGGGCTTGGTTTTCCATCCGACGTACCGACGTGGGGACGCTTGCTCTTCGACGGCAAAGACTATATGACATTCACGCCCTGGGTCATTCTCTGGCCGGGTATGTTGATCTCACTGACCGTGCTGAGCATCAATTTTATCGGTGATGGTTTGCGAGATGCGCTGGATCCGCGGACGAGGAAATAGATTCGCCGTTCACAGTAAGGGTCCATAGCAAAAAGCCTTTTTCGTCACAGATTTACACAGATGGAAAGCGGATGAGACACAGATAGTACTGGGATCACTCAGAATATTTCGTGTTCTTTCTTGGATCAAGATCTTCTTTGCATTTGCCCTAAGGCCAATCCAAGGGAATGATTCTCCCAAAGTCCCCGGCACGGCCCAATCGAAGTCTGGTCTGGCGGGTCCATTTGTGGGCCGTGCCGGGGACTTGCGCTGGGGTATCTTTTTCTCAGGGACGGTCTTATCGGTTCGACGCAATTGCTATGCGGGGATGCGAGCAGTGACTCGGCCCAGAAGTCGATCGTAGGGGATGACGCCGAATGAGTGGCTGTCGGTTCCCTCAGACGGGTTGTCGCTCTGTAGGAAGACGCGCCGATCATCGGCGACATCGGCGACTCGCTTGATAATTTGCAGATCACGCTGATAGGGATGGAGGGCGACCACCACATCACCAACCTGGGGCAAGATCTTTGTATAGGCCTTGGCATCTACGAAGACCACATCGCCATTTCTCAGTTGCGGCGACATCGAATTGCCGCTCACGATGAACCGACGACGACCGTGTGCCAACCATAGGATCCACTCAGACCATGATGGGCTGGGCACCGGACGATTCGAGAATTCTGAACTGTTTGCCATCATTCAATTGTATTTTGAGTCCCATGAAATAGAAAACCCGAGCCGTATACGGCTCGGGTTTTCTATTTCAAATCGTCTAAGCTAGTGAATCCCGGCCGAACTCCCGTGCAGTGATGAAAGCGTCGGATTTCTGTCGTGGCATTCACGCCCAGCTGAACTAGGAAGCTACGTAGTAGACAACCTCTCGGCCCTTGGTGGCCCAGAAGATGTCGTGGATGGCCTCGATGGCTTCCATAAGCTCTGTGGCGTGCTCAAGACTGACTTCGACCTTGACGGCTGAGCAGAGCTTGGCAGCCTGCCAGAAGATGTTGTGCAGTTCCGGATAGTCGTCCAGGTGCACCGGCTTGAAGTAGTCAGTCCAAAGGACCAGCAACTCGCTCTTGGCCAGATGGGCCTGCTCTTCTTTGATGGCCACGTAGCGGGAGACCGTGTTCAGGTAGGCGGCCCAGGCTGCGGAATCGCCGGCGGCGGGCGGATCCAGCGCCAGGATCTTCTTGGTCATGGACAGGGCTGCCTCGGCGGCGATGCGAGCGGATGCCGGATCATAGACGCCGCACGGGCCGTCGCAGTGTGCACTCACGGACTCGGCCGGGAGCGTAGTCGCCAATTTGGAAAGCGCATTCTTCAACATGGGTAGCTCTTCCTTTCTAGTACATTCTGGTGTAGGTGGATCGACTGAAAGAACCAATGTCATCTGATGAGACAAGTAATTTCCGTCAACAGCTACTATATGATTTTTTGAAATTGTCTGTAACACATCTACTTTAGAGGGTTCGCTGTCGAAGTGCTGTATCGTAGTATACAAACGGGCCAATTTGACCTAGATGGTCAATGGTTCGTGAATCAACTCACCGGCGACGAAGCATTAGGTCACACGCAACGCTTCATTGTCTATTACCGGGTGCCGCGGCTGCTTGCAGAAGTAGGCGGACGGCACGTCCAAAACATTGATCCTGTTGGGAAAAGTGTTGGATCTGTTACCGTGGATCTGTTATACTAACCTCACCTCATCAGAACATCGGTTCTGCTTATGTCAACCGCTCCGGCAAACTGAAATCCAATCGGCGTGAATGTTTCCAATTTACGCATTACGAGATACGTAATAGGTAACCATGTCCATCGATAGCAAGTCCAGCGCCACTGCATCCGACGATTTCGTCCACCTGCACACCCACTCTGAATACTCGCTGCTCGATGGCCTGGGTCGGGTCAAGAATCTGGTCGCTGAGGCCAATCGACTGGGACAGCCGGCCCTGGCGCTGACCGATCACGGCACGATGCATGGCGCCATCGAGTTCTTCCGTGCCTGCAAATCGGGCGGCATCAAGCCGATCATCGGCGTAGAAGCGTATGAGACGCATTGGGGGCGTCCCATGGGCGGGCGCGACGCTCAGCAAGATCGCGGCAGCTACCATCTGCTGCTACTGGCCAAGAACATGACCGGCTATCGCAACCTGCTCAAGATCGCCTCGCGCAGCCAGTTGGATGGATACTACTACCGCCCGCGTGTAGACCACGAATTTCTCGCCGCCCACTCCGAAGGGCTTGTCAGCACCACAGGCTGTCTGGGCGCAGAGGTGCCCCAGTTGATTATGCAGGGCAAGGAGGATGAGGCCTACCAGCGGCTGGGCTGGTACATAGAGACATTTGGCAAGGAAAACTTCTTCATCGAGTTGCAGGAACATAGCATTCAGGAATTGATTGACGTCAACAAGGTGTTGGTTCCCTGGGCCGACAAGTTTGGCGTTCAACTCCTGGCCACAAACGACGTACACTATGTGCGCGAGGAAGATGGCGGTCCTCACGATGTGCTGCTCTGCGTACAGACCAGCGCACGTATCCACGATGAAAAACGCATGCGTATGAGTGATGCCAGCTACTTCCTCAAGAGCCGTTCACAGATGGAGGACACCTTCCGTCCGCTGATCGATCTGCCCAAGAGCGCCTTTGACAACTCGCTCAAGATTGCCGAGATGTGCAATATCGATCTGGAGGATGACCAGTATCACTTGCCCGATCTGCCCATTCCCGATGGATTTAACTACCAGAGCTATCTGCGTCATCTGACCGAGGAAGGGTTGGACCGGCTCTACGGCGAGCGGGGCCAGAGCGATGCTGTGCAGGAGCGTAAAGAACGTGAGTTGCGCATCATTCACGAGATGGGCTTCGACGTCTACTTCCTGATCGTGTCCGATCTCTGCGACTTTGCCCGCAGCCGCAACATCTGGTGGAATGTACGCGGCTCAGGCGCCGGTTCGCTGGTCGCCTACTGCATCGGCATCACCGGGCTTGATCCGCTCAAAAATGCGCTGATTTTCGAACGCTTCCTCAACCCGGGCCGTGTCTCCATGCCAGACTTTGATCTTGACTATCCAGATGATCAGCGTGAGGAGATGATCCGCTACACCGTCGAGAAATACGGCGACTCCCAGGTGGCCCAGATCGTCACATTTGGCCGCATGAAAGCGCGTGCCGCCATCCGCGATGTCGGGCGCGCCAAGGACATCCCACTCTCGGAGGTGGATCGCATCGCCAAGATGATCCCGGCCATCCCCGGCAAGCCAGTCACGATCCAAGATGTGCTGACAGAGGACAACGAGTCCTACAACGGTGAGTTGAACGATGAGTACAAGAAGAATAAACTGGTTCGAGATCTGCTCGATACGTCGATGCAGCTGGAAGGCGTAGCCCGCCATTCGGGCATTCACGCTGCCGCAGTCATCGTGGCCGACCGCGAGCTGGAACACTACACGCCATTGATGCGCGGCTCAAAGTCCAGCATCACCAGTACCATCGCCCAGTTTGAGTTTCCGATTCTCGAGTCCATCGGCCTGCTCAAGGTTGACTTTCTTGGATTGAGCACGCTGTCGGTTATGCGCGAGGCCGGGCGGCTGATCAATGAACGCCACGGCATCGAATATGACCTGAGCAACATCCCTTTCGAGGATGGTGCTGACGAGGCATTTACGCTGCTCTCCAGCGGCGAAGTGAGCGGCGTCTTCCAGGTGGAGAGCCAGGGCATGCGCCGTGTGCTCACGGAGATGCATCCCAGCATGTTCGAGCACATCATCGCCATGATTTCGCTCTATCGACCGGGCCCCATCGAATACATTCCCCAGTTCATCGCGCGCATGCACGGCAAGGAAGAAGTCGAATACAAGCATGCAGCCCTGGAGCCGATTCTGTCCGAGACCTACGGGATCATCGTCTATCAAGAGCAGATCATTCAGGCTTTGAGCCAATTGGCCGGCTACACGCCGGGCGAGGCCGACCTGGTGCGCCGCGCCATCAGCAAAAAGAAGGCGTCGGAGATCGAGCGCCACAAACAGCTCTTCATCGAAGGCTGCGGCAAGAACAATATTCCCAAGAACGCTGCCCAAGCGATTTACGAAGACATCGAATTTTTCGCGCGTTACGGCTTCAATAAGTGCCTGCCTGGCGATGTCGAGGTGGTCGACGCTCAGACTGGTCGCCTGGTTTGCATTGAAGATCTGTACTCGAGCGACGCTCAACTCTCAGAGACCATCACCTGTGACACAGAATCTCTCCATCTGCATAGAGGACGCGTTTCGGCTGTAATGGACAACGGCGTGAAGCCTGTCTACCGCCTGACGACGGCACTGGGCAGATCGATTGAGGCGACGGCCAATCATCCGTTCTATACATTTGACGGCTGGCGGTCGCTGGAAGAGGTGGCGGTCGGTGATCAGATCGCACTGCCCAGAACCATTCCGGTTGAGGGAACCAGGGAGTGGCCAGACCACGAGGTCATTGCATTGGGACACTTGCTGGCTGAGGGCAACCTGTGTCATCCACATTCTGTCTATTTCTATTCCCAGGACAGTGAGCAGGTGAATGATTACATCGACGCTGCTGAACATTTTGATAACGTCACCTGCTCGACCGCTACGCACAAATCGACCTTTTCGATCTATGCTAAGCGGATCGATCGATCACTCGAACCGGGCATCGTCGGCTGGGCCAAAGAACTGGACATCTGGGGAAAGGGTGCACTAGAGAAGATCATACCAGGTGAAGCTTTTGCACTCAGCAATCGTCAACTTGGACTGCTTATCAGTCGCATGTGGGAAGGCGATGGGCACATCAATAGCAAGGACCGGAGCCTGTTCTATGCGACGGCATCTGAGAAAATGGCCCGTCAGATGCAGCACATCTTCCTGCGCTTTGGCATCATCAGCCGTCTGCGCACGGTCAATTTTCCCTATAAAGAAGGGCGCGTCGGTTACCAGCTGTTTGTTACCGGCAACGATAACCTCGTGGCCTTCAACGAACATGTCGGCATTCATTTCATCAATGACGAGCGTCGATCCAGGATGGATGCACTCTGTCTCGAATCGACACAGAGTCGCAGTACAAAAGATGTTGTTCCGGTGGCTGTGAAGTCTCTAGTTCGCAGAGAGAAGGAAGAGGCTGGTATCACATGGACACAGTTGAATGCCGATTGCAGCGTAGCACAGCGTGAATTCTACCCGACAGGCGCCGCCGGAAAGAGCGGTTTTGATCGCCGGACGATCCGACGGCTGGCCACTTACTTCGGGAGTGAAAAACTGCGGCGCTACAGTGACAGCCACATCTACTGGGATAAGGTTGTTTCCATCGAGTATGTTGGTGACAAGCAGACCTACGATCTGGAAGTGCCGGGCACGCACAATTTCATCGCCAACGACATTCTGGTCCATAACAGCCATGCGGCTGACTACGCGGTCATCACCGTGCAGACGGCCTATCTCAAG
>CAVXYK010000011.1:0-235661 GCA_963765875.1 uncultured Chloroflexia bacterium | reverse complement strand
CAACCCAGAGGAAGACCATCCATGCGCCCATGGCGTAGCTTGCGAAGAGGAATGTCTGCGGGTGTCCCGCAAGGAAGGCGACGGCGTAAGTGATGCCCGCTCCGATCCACCACCGCAAACTGTTTGGCTGCCCGAAGGCCCGCCAGATCAGCCAGAAGAGCAGGGGCAGCCAGATCGCGGTTCGTAGTACAGCCAGTTGAACAGGCGGATAGCCGGTTAAATAGCCCGAGAAGGCGAAGATGACGCCGGCGAGAAACGCAGCCCATCGGTTGCTGGTGAGGTCACGTACCAGGAGAAAGGTGAAAAAGCCGGCCAGGGCGATCTGGAGAATGGCCTCCCACTGCAGAAAGTAGAGCCGTGCCGAAGGCGCGGTCAGCGGCAATGTCAGGCCAAGCACCAGATTGCTGATCGGATAGAAGACGCCTGCCTGGATATCGGCCAAGAAGGGATGGCCGCCGTACGTGTAAGGATTCCAGACGGGCAATCGTCCGCAGGAAGCAGTTCGCTCTGTTGAAAGAGGCTGAAGGGCAGAAAATGGTGGGTGAAGTCGCCGTCGGGAAAGGTTCGCAGGCCAAGGACAATGGGCGCGTAGAATAGCAGCGACAGGACCAGGTAGGCCACCGCTACAAGGCCGGTGCGATCCAGCCACGTGAGCCAACGGTGGGTATCTTCGCTGTTGGTGCTTCTCTACTTGTTTGCTGATGCTGTCTTCGGCGGTCATTTGCCAACGGTTGCCGTGTCAGGTGGGTTTTAGCATAGCCATAGATGAACACTGATGGCGACATTTCGAAATCTGTGAATATCACGCCCTTCATCTGTGTCCATATGTGACGCTACTGCAAAAAGGGATCCAGACACGAATTTACACAAATTGTCACGAATTTTCTCTCTGGGGCGACGACGAAATTCGTGAAAATTCGTGGCCATTCGTGTCAAGAAAAGGCTTATTGCAGTAGCGTCATCTGTGGCTGAATTTTCACTCTTGGGCTTCAACAGTCACTTTACCCAGTTCCACAAAATCACTGCCGTCGGGGGCAATGAACGGGGTGCGCCTTCGGCATTTGGATCATACAGGCCGGCGATGAGCTGGTAGACGCCATCCTTGGCATTGGCGGGAATCTCAAGACCGGCTCGCTCCACTGCTCACTGCCGACTTCAAGCCCGGTGAATTGGGCATAGCCGTCACTGGGGCCGGTGTCCAGCTGTGCCGTTACGTAGCCCTCGGGCGAAATGAGCTGCACAAACCAACGCAAGTCGACATTGATCTCGGTGGCCAGTTCATAAAAGATGTCCACGGGCATGATCTCGCCGGCGACCACCATGTCGGGCGATCTTGTGTTTAGCACCGTCACTGTCATCCCTCTGGCCCCGCGCATCGGCAGGTTGAGTGCGATGGCCTGCTCGTCTTCGAGCGATTGCGGGGTCCCATAGCGGACCAGTCGATAGTCTCCATGCCAATCGTCGTCAGCTTTGTAGGCTGTCTCAGCCAGCCAACGCTCGATGGTGTTCTCCGGGTCACTGACCGGCAGGCCCGCAGTCACAAACCAGATGCGATCGCTCTCCAGTTCAACCTCGTTCAACACCTGCTGCGCCTCAGGTTGATCAAAACTGTTCTTGGCATAGCCGTAGATGGGCAGCCCAAGATCGCAGTAGGTCGCCATCCAGTTCATGGGGACGTGATATGCATAGGGCGCAATCGCGATGACGGCGTCATTCTCGGTGGCAATGGTGCAAATCTCCTCAAGAACCGCTCGATACCCCTGCCCAGGATCGCCGTAGTGAGGATTGCGCGTCACTTCGCCGCTCCAAACCGCGATGAGAATCAGGGGCAGGATCAGGACTAGCAATCGCACCGGCCAGCCGGGGACGCGATGTCCGTGCCCGGGGACCGGCGGCCAGCCACCAGGCGACCAGGGCCGCAGTCAAAGTCAGCAGTACCGCACCGCCCACCAGCACCACCAACCACTGTACGTTGCCCGAAGCCCACAGCCAGGCCAGATCTGTGTTGATGACGAAACTGTCGAGCATGAGCTTGAACTGACCGAACACCGGACTGTGCTGCATATCCATGATTGATTGGGCAGGCGGGCCGAAGGCCAGTGGATCGGCCCAGTCGGTGGGGAAGATGCCGCGCAGCTCAATCTCGTAGTTGACATAATTTATGGTCACGGCACTGATCTGCACGATCAGCGAAGTCAGCGCCAGCAGGCCCAGGGCGATTCCGCTTGCCCCCAGCGAGCGTATCCAGGTGGAGATCGCAACTGAGAGTTTTCGATGCGGCGTTGTGGACGGGGGAACGGTGATGGCTTTTTCGACCCATGGCCCCAGCGGCAGTACCCAGAAGGGAGTCAGCGGCACAAGAAAGCGCGGTCCCCACGCAAAGCCGCCCCACCACATCCACCACATGCTGTAGAGGCCGATCAGCACCAGGCTGAGCGTCCCAATGATCAGGGTCTCCAGGCGATGGCGGCGAAAGAAGGGCACGAACGCAAAGATCGTGGCGAAAAAGAGGGGCGTGTGCCAGAAGACGCCCCGATATGGGCTGAAGATCAGGCCCCAGAATCCCTGGCCGATGGGCGTGGTGAACCCTTCGCCGCTGTCAAAATGATAGCCAGTGTCGAAGGCGTTGCCGAAGCGGACCTGGTTGTACCCGAGCAGGAGCCCGCCGCCGATCAGGAGTGGTATGGCGAAAGCGATGAGGCCGATCAGCAGCTGCTGTGTGCTGCGTACTGCGTGCTTCGTGTCGCCATCGGCGGTGGCGATTCGTCTCCTGTCGTAGCATGGTTGTTGGAGAACCACCAGCCGGCCAGGGCGTAGAGGCCGAGGACGCCGATGAGTAGGGCGTGTGCGGTTACGGTCGCGATGGCCATGGCCGCGCCGATGCCGGCCAAAACCATCCAGCCGGCGCGTTGGGTGCGCAGCCACGACAGAATGCCGTAGAAGGCCAGCAGCAGACTGAAGGCGCTTAGTGGTTCGCCGAAGAAGTGGTTTGCATAGGGCCAGGCGATGGTCGTCAACCCGAAAAGCAGACCCAGGGCCGCGCCGGTGCGGTCGTTGTAGCCGAGTCGAACCGCGGTCAGCCAGAGCAGTGCTGCTGTGAGCGCTGTGACGATACCGTTCCAGAGCAGCGTGCTCTGCAACAGGCCGGTAGTGAAGTCAAGCAGGCCAAATGCTCTCAGCGTCAGATACCAGGGCACGGCGGCAAAGGCCGGTGCAGGGCCCTTCTTGCTGTAGACCTGGCCATCTTCGCCGAACGCACCCAACACCTCGCCGGGGCTGTTGACCCACTGGGTCCAGGCAATGGCATTGGTGTCGACCTCGCCGCGCAAGGCCAGCGATTCGGTGACCGCAAAGAGGCTCACCTCATCGATGATATGGAATTTGCCTGCACTGGTCATAACGTAGATGGAGACCAGAAAGGCGATAAGAATTGAAAGGCCGTACAGTCGAAATTTGGTCATCAAATGCTACTCTATACTTGTTGAATCGGGTTCGATGATCTGTTCTGCCAGTGTCACTTCAACGCCCGCCGGGTTGCCGGCCTCGTCTACGAAGCTGATCGGTTCAAGCGTGTCGGCGTCATAGACGAGCAGGCGCACCGAATAGGTTCCCGGCTCGATATCGTCATCGGTTGCCAGTTTGTACACATTGAGCGGTTGCTCCTCAGACGCCATTCACCCGGCATGAGATGGCGATCGTTGAGGATGCGCTCATCGCTCTGGGCCACGCGCCGATCTGCTTGATCATAGAGTGCGAGCCGTGCCTTCAGTGGGCGGTCGTAGGCTTCGTCGCCGTCGCGTTGCCAGCGGATCACGAAGAATGCTGTCTCGCCGGGCGCAATTGGTCGCTCCGGCATGGCAATCTCGATGGCACGAGCCGCAGGCGGCCATCTTACATCTAGCGGCTCGAATGTCTGTGCCAATTCGAACTGATCGGGCGGCGATAGGTTCCACCAGTCGACAGTATAGCCGCGAAACCACTGTTCGCCTGCACGTTCCCCTTCCTTGTCCAACAGGAACTTGACTGCACGGCGTGGATCCGTGTCGCTTTCGTACCATTGCACCCAGAAAACATGCTCGGTGTCGCCTGCCCAGTCGTTGAGGCGCTGATCGATGGTGTTGATGTCGACGAAGAGATAGCGCGCTGGAGCCGGTTCATCGCCGGTGGGCGCAAAGCGGTGTCGATGGCATAGCGCTGGTAGTAGAATCCGAAAGGGTATTTCTGGTCGACAAGGATCAGGTCGTTGGGGCCGGCGTTCTGGCGAAGCCACTCGGTGAGTCCTTCAATGTCCTCTCTCGCTGCATCGGCATTGTAGAGATCGGCCTGTACTGCCGGTGCGAAACCCACTAAGATTAGCAACAACCCGACAATTGACAGCGGTTTCCAGAGCCGGCCCAGCCCTGCCAGAGAGATGCCGAGCAAGGCGTAGAGCGCAGGCGTGACGAAACTGCTGTAGCGTACGTTGAAGGCGCCCCGATCGATGACGGCAACATAGTAGAGGGCAAGGCCACCGACGAGCCATGTGAGCAGAAATGCCAGATGGACCGTCTGGCGGGCGCGCCAGGCAAGGATCAGGCCGCCGATCATCATGGCCAGTGTAGCCCAGAGCCAGGGCGTCGCTGCACCGAAGAGCAGTTGACTGTCAAAGGCGTAGCCGCCGAGGTATGCTTGCCAATTCTGGCTGAGATAGTCAGCCATGCCAGGCACGGCCAGATTCGGATTCTCATAGCCGGGAATCTGGCGCAGTGCAATTGGCGTGACGGGCAGCACCAGCACAGTCATGCTCATGCCACAGATCAAAAGGGTGGCCAATCTTCGCCAACGGTCCGCTCGCATCAGCGCCCAGACAACCCACCAAAGATACCAGGCGACGAGAATGAATACTACGTTGTAGTGGGTGAGGAGCGCGAGTGCGGAGAAGAGCACGAATAGAATGTGGTAGCGATAGGTGGATAATGGTGAATGGTGACTTGTCAATTGTGAATTGTTACTCGAGCCGGCCTGAGCTCTTGCGCCCTTCAAGGTCGACCATTTTGAGGAAGGCGATGGCGGCGGCCAGGAGCAGGGCGAAACTGACGGTGTACATACGGGTTTCCTGGCTTTCTGCCAGCCATAGGGGCGAACAGGTTGCCAGGGCGGCTGCGCACAGTCCGGCGACGGGCCTGTTCCCCTTGCTTTCTTCTTTTCTGATCGCCAGTCGCGTCAATTGATAGACAAGTCCGATGCTGACAAGCCCGGCTGCAACGCTAAGGAAGCGTGCACTGTACGCTACTTTGACGGGGCCATCGCCGATTTGGAGATCGGAGATCTGACTCCAAAGATGCAAGAGCCAGAAATAGATCGGCGGGTGAATGTCGAGTTCGGGTGCGGTAGCAACCTGAATGAAGGGACGTAATGCTACGTCGATATTGCGTGCTTCATCCCACCAGATGTCTTGAAGCGTCAGTTCATGCAGGCGCAAGGCAAAGCCGGCCCCGAACAAAAGGATCAGGACAATTCTAGGCCAGTTGCGCACTATCCCTGTGGTATGCATAACCCATACAGTTTATCTCACGGCTTTGGGGATTGCCAAAAGAAGCCGAGAAAAAGCCGTCTTATGTCCCTAGGGCGAAACTGTATTATACTGTTAGATAGATCGGACAATCGTCAATGGCGATTGCCGTCCCATCTACGATGGAGAAACGGTCAAGAAACGCTTTTGAAACGCTGTTTCGAGTATACTCTTCAGTACAATTCGTTGCGATTCAGCGTAACTCTGGCGCAGATTGAACGTCTATCTTTAGTAGAGCCACACTTAATCCTATCGCTACCCTGTTGCCATCGTACCGCTGTTTTTGATTCTTGATTATCGATGACCCGCTGGTGTTGGAGCGATTCGGTAACTTCGGTGCAGTTTTTTCATTTGTTGAGGTATACAACATGAGCCGCATTACATCACTACGAAACCTCACCTTATCGGTCATAGCAGGGCTGTTGATGGCTGCGATTATCTTGCTGGTAGTCAGCCAGATCCAGGCTGATCCGGCGATGGTTACGACTTCGCAAGCGCCGATTGAGCAGGAGGCCACGCAGCCGTCTGAGGATAGCCCGCTGGATCCTCAGTTGCGCGCCATCATCGCCGAACTGGGCCTGACGGGCGATCCGTCCGCTGGACGTGAAATCCCCAGCATCGATGAACCGATCGCTCAATTGGGAAAGCGCCTTTTCTTCACCCAGGCGTTGGGTGGTGACATGGACTCGGCCTGTGCAAGCTGCCATCTACCCACTTTGGGCGGCGGTGATGATCTGCCGCTCTCCATCGGCGTAGGTGCAGATGATCCACACCTGCTTGGGCCGGGCCGCACCCATCACGAGGGCGAGTTTACGGTGCCGCGTAACGCTCCGACAACATTTAATATGGCACTGTGGGACAAGTTTATCTTTCATGATGGTCGTATCGAGAGCCTCGGCAAGACCGCGGGCTACAACGGCGCGGACGGAACAGGCATTCGCACACCCGATGTCCCGTTGGGCCAAGCGGATCCGATGGCTGGAGAGAACTTGACCTGGGCGCAGAGTCGTTTCCCGACGACCTCCCCTGAAGAGATGCGTGGATTCGACTTTGCAGCACATGAGACCAACCAGGACTGCCGTGATCATCTGGCGGCCCGTTTGGGCAACTATGGCAACGGCGAGGGTGAGTTGGCCTTCAACAATTGGTTGGCCGAGTTTGAATCCGTCTACGGGCCTGCAGACGATATCAAGGAACTGGTGACCGAGCAGCGGATTGCTCAGGCCATTGGCGAGTATGAACGGTCGCAGACCTTTGTCGATACGCCTTGGAAGGCCTTTGTCCAGGGCGACGATGCGGCCATTAGCGAGTCTGCCAAGCGTGGGGCACTGCTCTTCTACTCGTCGACGGAGCAAGGCGGAGCCGATTGCGCCAGCTGCCATAGCGGCGATTTCTTCACCGATGAGGACTTCCATGTGCTGGCCGTTCCCCAGATCGGGCGCGGCAAGGGCGATGGGCTGACCCGAACCGACGACTTTGGCCGCTTCCGCGAGACCCGTCAGCTCAAGGATCTCTATGCTTTCCGCACGCCGTCATTGATCAACGTGACTGTGACCGGTCCCTGGGGCCACGACGGCGCCTATAGCTCGCTAGAAGCCATGGTCCGCCACAACCTCAACCCGGCCCAGGCCATTCAGGCCTATGCGTGGGACGAGATTGACGAGTACGTTGTGGATGACTATGCCAAGGTCAACACCCGCAAGGCGCTGGCCCGTCTTGAGTACAATCGCCGGCAGGGTTTGGATACGGTAGAGAACGTAGTCTTAGCCGATGACCAGATCGCTGACCTGATGGCATTCCTGGAAGCGCTCACTGATCCTTGCGTCACGGACGAGGGTTGCCTTGCTCCATGGATGCCGGCGGAGGGCGAACAGGATCCCGACGGACAGCAGCTGGATGCCTACCTGGCGGTATCGAGCGATTAAGTAAGCATCTGTCGGTAGTGCGAAGAAGTGCCGGAGACTTAGGCAACTAAGCGAGTGAGTTGCCCCCGATTTTGAGGTTTCAGCATCGGGAAGTCCCCGGCACTTTCTGTAACGACTTTCAGACTTCTACTGGAACTATTTTTCTAACCAATAGACAATAAAGCGGGCCGCAATCACGGCCCGCTTTTTTGTCTATCGGAAACGATCGGCTGTCCCCATTTTGTTTGCCAATCGAGTTGTTTGCCTATCGATACGTATCGGCCAGCGAGCGAATTGTCAACCGTTCGCTGAAGTCGAACACGTCCATCTCCTCCTTCGGCTCAATAATGATCGTCTCGCGGACGCCCGGTCGCAGGTGCACGAAGTTGTTGGAGAACTTGGCCCCACCTTTGAATTCGAGCCATGTCCATAGGGCAGGGACATCGGTCGTCAACGATACCGAGTAACATCCGCCGCCCGGTTCACCGAATTCGACTTCAATTTCCGGCTCCACGAGGTTCAGGTGTTTGGGTCTCGCGAAGTTGACGAAGTTCCTGGAAACTGTCTGACCGTCGACGCTCAAGTCAAGCCAGAGCAGCAAATTGCGTATATCTCTGGACTCGATCCAATGGCTCAAGTCTAGAGTCTCAACAAGCGTGTTTTGGCGGGAACCGGCATGAACCTTGGTCGAACCCTGATCGAGGGTGTTGCCGTCGGTGTCGGTCAATGTCCACCCAGCCACACCCTCTGTCACCTCAAGCAAGTCACTGGTGACGTGGATCTCTACGGTTTCCTGGTCGCTGTCCTCCAGGCCGGAGATCAACAGTGGAGCGAAGAAGTCTCTGGCCATGTAGTGGAGGGCCTTCCAGTTGCCGAAGTAGTCGATCGACGACCAGGATGCCACCTGCCAGCAGTCGTTGAGTTGCCAGTAGAGCGTCCCCATACCCCGTGGCATGCCCCGCCGCCAATGTTCCACTGCATACTTGATGGCCATGCCCTGCAGAATCTGGCTCAGCCAGAGTGTCATATCGAAGGAAGTGGGCAGCTTGAACCAGTCCAGCATGTAGTGAATGATGGTGGAGTTGCCGATGCCGCTGCGCTGGTGATGCTCCATGACGAAGCTTGTGATGTTGCGGTCCTCAGGCGACGTATAGGTGTAGACGGTCTGCGGTTCAGGGAAGGACTGGAAGCCGAATTCGCTGTTGAAGCGATGTGTACAGCCACGATACCATTCGAACGGCTCCTTGCCGTGCCAGACACTCCAGAGATGGGCGTCACCCGAGTCGGGATTGTTGAAGTCACGACGGTCGCCGACCGGTGTGTGCGGGCTGCATGGCCAGTAGTCACGCTGGGGATCGAGCCTGGCCACCACCTCGGGAAGCAGAACGTTGTAGAGCTTGTCGTAATCTTCCCAACTCATGGTGGTCTCAGTCCATTCATCGCCGACAAGGCCCTGCTCAAGCTCATTGTTGCCACACCAGAGGGCAAGGCAAGCATGGTGACGAATGCGACGCACGTTGTCCTCGGCCTCGGCTTTAACGTTGGCCATATACGTCGCGTCGAAAGCGGGGTAGGTGGCGCAGCCGAACATGAAGTCCTGCCAGACGCAGATGCCTAGCTCGTCACAGAGATTGTAGAAGACATCGTTCTCGTAGAAGCCGCCGCCCCAGACGCGCAACATGTTCATGTTGGCCGCAACTGAATCGCCGATCAGTCGGGCGTAGTCGTCCTCAGTCAACCGAGTGGCGAAGGTGTCGGCCGGAATCCAGTTGGCGCCTTTGGCGAAGAAGGGCAGTCCGTTGACAGCAAAGTGGAAGGACTCTCCCCATTCGTCCGGCTTGCGCTCTAGGACGAGCGTGCGCAGACCGATCCGGCGAGTCCATGTATCGAGGACGTCACCGTCTGCGTTAGACAGCGTCACCTCAACGTCATAGAGCGGCTGGTCACCCATGCCGTTGGGCCACCAAAGTTGCGGTTCCTCAATGACCAATGCTGACACAACTTCGTCACTACTCATTTCTACTGTCTGGGTAGCGATGACTTCCCTGCGTAATGTGACGACTACCTCGGCCGATAGGACTGATTCGTTGGTCTTTTCTACTGAGATGTCCGCTGCCAGGTCAACGTGGCCGGCGGTATCATGGCCCTGTCGAATATGGATGTCAGACAGCCGTGCGGTACTGAAGCCGACCAGCTCGATGTCGCGCCAGATGCCGCTGGTGGTCAACATCGGACCCCAATCCCAGCCGAAGTTGCACGGTTCCTTGCGGATCCAGCCGCCGCTGTCAAGCTTGTGGTCACCGACGCCCCACGCTGGTAAGAAACGTTCGGCATTGCGTTTTTGGACATAGGGTAACGGCGCGTCAAAGGCGACTTCGATGCTGTTTTCGCCCGCGATCAGGATCTCCTTGACATCGAATTCCCACGTGCGGAACATGTTTGCCGTATTGCCTACGATCGTCCCGTTGACAGTGACAGTTGCCAGCGTGTCGAGGCCGTTGCAGCGCAACAATACGCGATCGTGCTCCAGCAATGCAGCCGGCACGTCGAACGTACGCTTGTATGCCCAGTCGGTCTCGCAGATCCAGAGCGTGTCGAGCTCATTGTCTCGATAGTACGGATCTTCGATCCGCCCGGCATCAAGCAGATCGGTATGGACACAGCCCGGTACCCAGGCTGGTATCGGCGCTGTGTCGCCTTCCTGGTATAATGTCCAACTGCCGTTCAAGCTGAGTTTGTTCATCGGACTCTACTCCTCAAAAAAGCGCTGTGATGGTTTTTTACTACGGCGACGCGGAGATGATACCGGGGAATATGGGAGTAATGACTCTCTTTCCATTTCTTCGTGTACTCTCTCCGTGCGTCCGTGGCGAGACTTGTCCTCCGAAAGGATATCTTGTGTCTTCAGCAAGTCCTGATTTATCTTTACAGACTGTACCTGAGCGCATCAGCGTCGTCGGCAACACTGGCTCCGGCAAGTCAACGCTGGCTGGACAGCTCGCTATGGCTCTCGACTGTCCTCACATTGAATTGGATGCTCTATACTGGGAACCCAACTGGGCGTCGGCGTCTGAAAGCGTCTTCCGTGCACGCGTTGCAGAAGCGACAACGGGCGAATGCTGGGTCGCCGACGGCAACTATCGCCGTGTCAGCGACATTATCTACGAACGCATACAGATGCTTGTTTGGCTCGATTACCCGCTCCCTGTGAATCTCTGGCGCTTGACGCGTCGCGGTATGCAACGCATCCTGACCCAGGAGGATCTGTGGGGAACCGGTAACCGCGAGTCGTTTCGCGGCCAGTTTCTGAGCCGGGACTCGCTCTATATGTGGGCCATCAAGACCCATCAGAAGAAACGTGAACGCTATCATGCCTTTGCGAACAATCCTGAATTTGCGCACATTCGTTTCGTTCGATTACGTTCGCCAATGGCCACAAACCGTTGGAGGCGTCACTTTCTTGACTCCGTTGGTTGACCTTGCCGGCAGAGACGACCTCAGCCACATGACTGTCTAGCTGCTAGTTGCATCGAATATGCTCTGAGTATATTCTACGCTTTGTGCTCCGATACTGCCACTATGAGCCACAGGGGCCTGGCGGAAATCGGCAGCGAGGAATCGGACTCTTTCGGATCAACGGAAATTCATGTGGTAGGGCGGGTTTCCTTGCCCATGTGCATCAAGCTAAAGTCGTTCCAGAGATAGAGATGCTCCGGCGCAAGTTCCCGGCACGGCCCAGTTGAAGTCTGGCCCGGAGATCCCGCCTGTGGGCCGTGCCGGGGATTTGGGGAGATTCATTTCCAGGAGGAGATATTGATGGCTGCTCTAACATTGCGGACGCGCAACGAGATTCCAGTTGCTGATACGTGGGATCTCGATTGCCTGTACCAGACCGTTGACGAATGGTCGGCTGATCTGGAGGATCTCAAGCGCCGGCTGTCGGAGGTTGTCACATCCCAAGGCCGGTTGGCTGAGAATCCAACCACGCTGGCGGATGCATTGGAAGAGATCAACGCACTCTCTCTTACTGCTTTTCGCATCAACATGTACTCATATCTCAGCTATAGCGTGAATACCAGCGACCAGGATGCCGGCGCGCGCACCGGTCAGGCGACCTCACTCGGCAGTCAGGTGCGGGCCGCACTGGCATTTGTTGAGCCGGAGTTGATGGACATCGGCTTTGATGTGCTGTCCGATTGGGTGAAACGTGAACCTAGACTTGCCCACTATGGCCACTACTTTGACCGATTGAAGCGACGACAGGATCATGTTCGATCAGCCGAAGTCGAGGAACTGCTCGGCAGCGTTCGTGATCCGTTCTCCACTGCCAGCGAGACCCATGGCATTCTGACCAACGCCGATCTCAAGTTTACCCCGGCCCAGACAGGCGATGGGGCCGAGTCGTTTGACGTGGCCCAGAGCACCATCGGCTCCCTTCTCACCCATGTGGATCGCCATGTGCGGCGCACGGCCTGGGAGAGTTATGCCGACGCACACCTGGCCGACAAGAATACGATGGCCAATTGCCTGGTCGCCGGGGTAAAGCAAGACGTCTTCTTTGCTCGGGCACGCCGCTACGACTCCTCCCTCGAAGCGTCTCTCTCGCCGGAAGACATTCCGGTCACCGTCTTTCACAATCTCATCGACACTTACAAGAAGAACCTGCCGACCTGGCATCGCTACTGGCGGGTTCGTCGCAAGGCCCTGGGCTACGAGAAGCTGCACGAGTATGACATCAAGGCGCCGCTTACCGACCAGGCGCCCGCTGTTCCATATGGACAGGCGGTAAGGTGGATAGCCGAGGGCATGCATCCACTCGGCAAGGAATATGTAGAGGTTCTGCAAAGAGGCGCGACCCGGGATCGATGGGTTGATATCTATCCCAATCAAGGTAAGCGTGCCGGCGCCTTCTCCTGGGGCGTGCCGGGCGGCAACCCCTACATCATGATGAGCTACACCGACGATCTGATGAGCTTGAGCACATTGGCCCACGAGTTGGGCCATTCGATGCACTCCTATCTGACCTGGGAGACGCAACCGCTGGTCTACACCGACTACTCGCTCTTTGTGGCCGAAGTGGCCTCCAACTTCAATCAGGCCTTGGTACGCGCCCACCTCTTCGAGACCCATCTGGACCGTGACTTCCAGATTGGTCTGATTGAAGAAGCAATGTCGAATTTCCATCGCTATTTCTTCATCATGCCGACGTTGGCGCGCTTTGAGCTGGAGCTGCATGAACGCATAGAACAGGGCGGGTCGTTGAGCGCCGAGAATATGATCGCGTTGATGGCCGATCTCTTTGCCGAAGGATATGGCGGCGAGGTCGCGATGGATCGAGAGCGAACGGGCATCACCTGGGCGCAGTTCTCCTCCCATCTCTACGCCAATTTTTACGTGTACCAATATGCAACAGGCATCTCTGGCGCACACGCGTTGGCGGGCAGAATCTTGGCCGGTAAAGAGGGCGCGGTCGAACAGTACCTGAGCTTCCTACGCGCTGGCGGGTCCAAGTATCCGCTGGACGCGCTCATGGACGCCGGCGTCGATTTGACCTCGTCCGAACCGGTGGATGAGACGTTTGCTGTTCTTGCCGGCCTGGTTGATCGTCTGGAGTCCTTGGTGGGGTAAAATTGATTGGAGGCTGGTAACGATGAAACAAATAGGTGGGGACGCGCCCTTGTGGCCGCCCGTCTCGAATGGTCAATTACGTCCATTTCTCAGTATTGTGAAACCAAATAGGAACAGTGAATACTATGCTAGATTTTGACGCCTTGGCAGCAGGGCGAATCTCATACGATGACTTGGTCGCGGATCTGACAGTTGACGATCTGCGCATAGTCACGAACGAGATGATCGATACCATGCTTTCGTTGATCGGCGGCTGCGAGGATCCTGATGTGATCTTCCAACCGGACGATCCCGATGCTGACGATCCATACGCGGGAACGGAGGAGGAGACAGAGTTGGCCTGGACGTTGGGCCATGTCATCGTCCACACGACGGCATCGGCTGAGGAGTCGGCAGCGCTGGCATCTGAGTTGGCGCGCGGGGTCGAGATGCACGGGCGCTCACGATCTGAGGTTGCCTGGCAATTGGTGACGACCCTTGATCAGTGCCGTCATCGGCTGGAAGAGAGCCGTCGTATGCGCTTAGCAAGCCTGGACATGTGGCCGGATCAGCCTGATTTGGAGAACTGTTATCAACCGTGGCCTACGGCACCTATGCTAAATGCGTTCGGCCGCTTTGTGATGGGGCTTCGTCACGACCATGATCATCTGGGCCAACTAGCAGATGTCGTTGCACAGGCGTCTGCTGCTCGCGTTTGAGCAACTCTCAAACAGTAGTTGAATCAAGAGACAAAGGGAAAACAATGAAATTTTGGCTAGTGAGTCTGACGATCATATCAATGCTCTTTGTTGCGACGGCATGTAGCCGCAATCGGAATGATGATCCATCGATGTCCACGGCTGCAACTGCAATTGACGATACCGTCACAGCGGATGGTGTCGATGGTGAAGCCGTTGCCGACGCCGTTGCCGACACTGACAATGAAGCTGGGGTTGCTGGTTCGGAGGCAACTGCACAGGGACAGCGAGGCCGTGGATCCGGTATGATGGGCGGCGGCAATGGCGGCATGATGCGTGGGATGGGACCACAAATGCGTGAGCGTCACATGGCGCAGATTCCCGCTGAGTACGCCGGCCTTACCAGCACAGTTGCCGCGGATGCCGACTCCCTGGCTAGGGGCAAGGCCCACTTCGACCAGTTCTGCGCAAGTTGCCATGGCAATGAAGGACTGGGCGATGGGCCCGCTGCGCAAGCGCTAGATCCGGCCCCGCCTATGCTTGCACAGACGAGCCTCATGACCGGCGATGATTACCTCTTCTGGCGCATCAGCGAGGGTGGCGCAATGGAGCCCTTTAACTCAGCCATGCCTCCGTGGAAAGAGATTCTGGATGAGCAGGCCCGCTGGGACATGATCAACTATTCGCGTTCGTTGGGTGGAATGCACGGCAACGCCGGTGGTGGGGCCATGCGTGCTGAGATGCAGGCGACCATGCAGGCCGAAATGCTGGCGTCAGCTCTGGAACTCGAGATCGTCGATCAGGATGAAGCAGACGTCTTCATGGATGTCCATGGCCGCCTCGACGCATATCGCGCCTCGCTAGGCGATGCCGCCACGGGCAACATGGACGAAATGCAAGATGAACTAATGGCTGGGATGATCGCCGCCGGCGAGTTGACCCAAGCAGAGGCCGATGCCTTTGCCGACATCCATGCCCGGCTGGACGAGGCCGGCGTTATGCCGCAATCGTAGGGGATAGACGCAGGGCAATCGCGTCAAAACTCCAGAAAGAGGTTTCTCTGCGGTAGGGTTAAACCCCGCCGTTAACAACAGGAAGCCGTCTCAGCCTGCCATGACACCAAAAGCGCCATGGGCGGTCCCTCTCCAAAAGTTGGAGAGGGACGCGTAGCCACTCGCAAATCTTTGAGGCCCAGGAGGCGAAGCAGGGTGAGGCCAACGACGTAGCGATCCCGTGCAGACAACTTTGACGAGATATTCCTGAGGGTAGTCGTGCCCGGGGACTCGAATTCTAGGATCGAACTCAAACCTGCCCCTACAGATCTTCGCGTGAGACGCCGTCGAGTGAAAGGACTAGATCGGCCCCGTAAGCAGACGACGGTGTCTGGAATCCGACAGGTGCGTCTCCGACCAATACGCGTTCCACGATGGCCAGTGACGCCTGCGCCGTCAACGTGTAGCCTTCCTGGGTCTGCATGAGACTCTCCGCCCGTTCCCCGTTCTCCGCATCCTCGACCATGCCCCATAGCAGACTTTTGCTGCCATAGCGTTCTTCGTCACTCGGCCCCATGGGACCGGCTTCAATGCGTTTCTTGATCAGCCGCCGCACGATGCCCAGTCCCACCACCCAACCCAGATAGCGACCGACGACGGCCGCGCCGGCCAGATGGGGCGCTGTTGCCATGTAGACTTCGATATTGGGGATGCCCGTGCTGTGATAGGCCGTGGAAACATCGCCCCACGGAATGGTCATGGCAAAGGTGGGACCGTCGCCGAAGTCGATCTCTCGGGTCTTCCAGGCTGCAGGGACCTGTGTCAAGACTTCATCGCGCCGGATACAGCCACTGCTCCCCTTGGCCATCTGATCGACCATGGTTTTGGCCGTGCCACGCGAGATGCCGTTCAGCGCCTGGAAGCCCAGCGTCAAATGTGTCGCCGAGGGCAAGCGTCGATGGAGATGCGCCGCCAAGCAGTCGGTGGGCACGACGTCAAAGCCGGCCCCGGGCAATAGCATAACGCCTGCCTGGCGAGCCTCGGCGTAGCGAGCGGCCAAGGCTTCGAAAACCTCGATCTCACCGGTGATGTCGAGGTAGTGGATGCCGTTGCGGATACAGGCGTCAGCCATGGGCTGGGATGTGCGCCAGAAGGGACCGGCGCAATGCAAGATAGCGGCTACGCCGCCGACTGCCGAATCAATGATGCCCGGCTCCTCCAGATCAAAGAGGCGATAGGGCAGATCCAGCTCTGCGGCGAGACGTTCGACCTCCTCGGCATTGCGCCCAGCCAAGATCGGTGTGAGACCGCGTTCGACGGCCATACGCGCTGTCAGCGCGCCTGTGTAGCCGTTGGCGCCATAGATCATGAATTGGGGGGCAGTTGTGCTAGCTATATTTTCTTCGATCATTGGATCCGTCTTTCAGGAGAATTTTCTGCCATCGGTTCGAGTCTTCATTCAGAGTATAGAGCCATCCACCCATGATCTGCAATCATGCTTTCATGTTGGCCGTAGAACGTGCTGAAGTCAGAAAGAGCCGCCCGAAATGGCGGCTCCTTGGCGATCTGTTGGCTGAACGGTCGCTACGCAGGCGTAATCTCACCGTTGAGATCCCACAGGTCTTCCCAATCCTGGTTGTATTTCCAGAGGAAGACCTGACCCTTGATCAGCCGGCACTGCTTGTCGATGCCCGCAATTTCAGCCATCTCTTCATCTGTCAGTGGCGGGCTGCAGGTCGACCGCAGGTTGGCCAGGTAGTTTCGGCGCGTGGTCGAGAATGGAATCGGCGTCTGGCCACGTTGCACCGCCCATTTGACGCAAACCACCGCAGGATGAACGCCCGATCGCTGGGCAATCTTGACGATCACCGGATCCTCGATGTCGACGGTGTCGTCTGCTGTCTTGTCCCGTTCCGGGCGTGCGGGCGAACCGATCGGGCTGTAGCCGATGGGCGAGATGCCGTTGGCCACGACGTAGTCAAATAGCTCGGGCTGCTGGAAGTGCGGGTGCAATTCCATTTCTGCTGCAGCGGGCTTGATCTTGGCATCGCGCAGCAGTAATTCCAACTTGGGAATCGTCATATTCGAGGTGCCGATGTTGCGTACGAGACCCTGCTCCACCAGTTGCTCAAGCTTCCGCCATACTTTCATGTAGTCTTCGTGGATGTAGGGCTTTGCGTCGTCCGCACGTGAAGTCACGTCAACGCCCGGGGCATGGGTGTTGGGGAAGGGCCAGTGAATCAGATAGAGGTCCAAATAGTCGAGTTGCAGGTCGTTGAGAGAGTGCATGAAGGCCGGGACGACATCTTCTTCGGCGTGCATATCGTTCCAGAGCTTTGAGGTGATGAAGAGATCCTCTCGGTCGATACCGCCCGCCATGATCTCTTGCAGCGAAACGCCGATCTCTTTTTCATTGCCGTAGACCGCGGCGCAGTCAAAATGACGGTAGCCGAGCGCGGCCGCGTCCTTCACCGCATCGGCAACCTGCTGAGGCGTGATGTGATCCGAACCGAATGTGCCCAGACCAATGGCCGGCATCTTATGGCCGGTGTTCAATGCTCGTTGTGGGACCAGCGTTGGATCGACGCCGTCTTCGGCGATCGAGAATGGGGTTGTTTGGCTCATTTCTCTCTCCGGGTAGCCGTTCTGATATTGTGTCTTCTTGTCACTCGTATTGAAGACCGTGTGCGACTTATGAGCCGCATATTTTGCGCTATCTTTTGCTGTTCTGAGAATGCGTTTTGAGGAGCGACGTTACCATATGGTACCGGTATCACCCCATTGGGTACAAGATACCACATTTTGGCGCGACACTGCAACGTTTGGCGAACTCTGTTCAGTGCTGAGAAACACGTTGTCGTGTAAGAGGAAGTCTGCGAGAGTGAGCTGTGGACTGGAGCGTGTGGGGATCAGGCGTGTGAACTTGTGAACTGCGGGGCTACCTGAGCGGGGCATCGGCCCAGGTCCCGCAGTTCTCAAATCTAATTCGGTTTGATGCGTAGCAATACTTCCTCGTTGTTCTCCGTCGCATCCATGAATTTGAGCATGCCGCGCATTGCTGCAGGCGGATTGGCCTGGGCCAGCCAACGCCGCAGCGCCACCAGTCGAGCCGTCTCTTCTGGTGAATAGAGTAAGTCTTCATTGCGTGTACCGCTGGCCAGGAGGTTGACGGCCGGATAGATTCTCGCTTCGGCAAGCTCACGGTCCAACACCAGTTCGCTGTTGCCCGTGCTCTTAAATTCTTCAAAGATGAAGTCGTCCATACGCGACCCAGTATCGATTAGCGCCGTGGCGATCACGGTGACCGAGCCGCCGTTCTCGATGTTGCGCGCCAACCCGAAGAAGCGCCGGGGGATCTCCAGCGCCTTGGCGTCCAGACCGCCGGACATGGTGCGGCGTGCGCCGGCCCCCTGCAGGTTGAAGGCGCGTGCCAGGCGCGTGATGCTGTCAAGAAGGACAACCACATCGCGTCCACACTCAAGCTCGCTGCGAACGTGGGCCATGGTCAGCTCTGCCAGGTTGGTATGTGCGTCCAGGTTCTGGTCGCTGGAGCTGGCCAACACCTCTGCCGGCGTGTTGCGGCGGAAATGAGTGACTTCCTCGGGACGTTCATCGATTAGCAGAATGATGATGCGCGTCTCTGGTTCGCTCTCGTGGATAGCGTGAGCGATCTGCTCCAGCAATTGTGTTTTGCCTGCCTTGGGCGGGGCCACAATCAAACCGCGCGTGCCTTTGCCGATGGGCGCGATCAATTCGTAGATTCGCATTGAGACGTTGCCGCCGTCGCCCAGCCGAAATCGTTCGTTGGGGCTGATGGCTGTGAGTCGTTCAAAGCGTGTGCGTTCTCGAAACTGATCCGGCGGCAGATCGCAGATCGTTTCGACTGTCGCCAACTGCCTGCCCCGCTTGCTATTGCGAACTTCACCGCTGATGACAGCTCCTTCGACAAGGCCGAAGTCACGGATGAGCTTGGCTGGCACATGCACATCGTTGGAAATTGGTTGGTAGGAGATCTCGGGATCGCGGAGAAAACCGCCGCCCTTTTTCAGAATCTGAAGTACGCCGCTAGTCGCCTCGGGCATATTGGTTGACTTTCTATCGGTGGCGCGTTCGGTGTTTGCGTATGACTTTGGCAGTGAGGACCTTTCGAATTATAGGGAAATCCGGCCAGTCTGTCCGATCAAATGCGGCTTCCTTTGAAAGGCCCTAATCGAGTAGAGAAACTGGATAGGACACGGATAACGCTGATCTGACGGATTATTACTGATTGTCTTCGCCTGATCAACGTCATCCATCGCCCATTTTGGGCACTCCGACAAGCTGCCAGTCATTCGTGTAGGGACAGATCTGAGATGACTTGTCCCCGATTGCCCCACCCAACGATTTCTTGGTGACGCTACTGCAAGAACGACGATTCAGCACAGAAGGACGCAGACAGAAAAACACATGTGGGTGGCGCTTTTCCTCTGTGACCTCTGTGCCTTCTCCGTGCCTCTGTGGTGAACCGGACCTTTTTGTCGTAGCGTCTTTGGCTTTTCAGGATTTCTAGAAGTTGACAGGAAGGTGGTTTGCCGTGTTGAATTCCCACAGAATCGATTATTGCTATCCGATGATCTCCCACTGTTCCTCGCGTTCGGCAGTCGGCTGAAAGTCATAGCGGTCTACCCCCAGCGCATTCAGCGTCGCCAATTCAATCAGCGAAAAGTCGTCCGGGTTTTCACGGTTGAAGTTGAGCGGCTCCCTGAGCACTACCGGCGGGTTGGTCATGAAGCGTACGTTGGGCGAGTGGTTATTGGACGAAGCGTGCAACATGTACGAGTGCATGATGATGAAATCGCCGACTTCGCCCGTCACTTCGACAAATTCCTCGCATTGGTCGATCAGCGCCCCACACTCTCCGCCCTTGACGCCTTCGGGATGGTCAGCCAAGAAGCGAGCGACATGCTTGATCGAGTCCGGTGCAATGAAGGTGCCGCCGCCTTTATGACCGACGTCGGACCAGTAGACGATGGTCAGCAGGGCCTGCTCGCGGCTGTCCAGAAAGTGGCGGAAGAAGCTGCCGTCCTTGTGCCAGCCGCCAGCCTCTGGCGACGGCTCCATCCACGGCTGGTCCGCGCCGCGGCGAAAATTGACGATAAAGGCATCGGACCATTCGGTCGAGTCGATGGTGGTGAAGTGTTGTGACTCGATCTCCATGACTCGTGTATCGATGCGGTCCTCGCCGCCGGCAACGTCGCAGAGCGCGGCCCACGCCTTGGGCGAGATCTCTTTGATGGGGGCCACGTTGTTGCGATCCATCCAGACGATCTCTTCAGTCCAGGTGGAGCGATCATTTGGGTCGTAGCCGAGGCGCTCGTATGCCTCGTCGGTCCAGCCTTTAGCCATATCGCGATCGACACAGCCTTTGATGCGCACATAGCCTTTCTCGATGAAGTGCTGCGCTTCTTCAGGCGTGAGTACTTGAAACTGCTTGGGGTCCATCGATTGTTCCTCCCGGTGAGCTGTAGGGGCAGTTGTCACGAAAAATGATGGCCCTGCGCGAATCGCCGTAGGGCAGACAACACTATAGCTGAAACGAATCGATTGTCAACCAAGCTTTCTTGGTACAATCGGCAGTGTTTTGGCGCGTGAGAAGTCTGGCTTTTCGCAAAAGCCAGACTTCTGTACATCCGAAATCACGTGGTTATCGCGCTACTCGTGCGACTGAAGAAAATCTGCGAATCTTCGATATCGACCTTCTCGCCGACAATCGAGAAGTCCCCGGTTAGCGTTAGATCTTGCGAGGAAGTGCCAATCAACATATCGATGGTTGTTGGTTCCACCACAAATGCCATGTCACGGTCGTAATAGCCGAGTTGGTTGACGGATAGCACGAATGTCACGCTCTTCCGTTCGCCCGCCTCGAGCGTGATGCGCTTGAATCCCCTTAGCTCCTTAACTGGTCGTGTTACGCTCGCTCCATTGGTACGCGTGTAGAGTTGCACGATTTCATCGCCGGTGCGGTCGCCAACGTTGGCAATTTGAACACTTACCGTGACTCGTTCGCCCGCAGTTGCTTCATGCTTGTCGATGATCAGGCTGCTCAACTCAAATTGGCTATAGCTCAAGCCAAAGCCGAAGGGGTAGAGCGGCTCATTGCTCTCATCCACGTAGGGGCCGTAGAAGAAGGAGCGTTGCCCGGATGGTTTGTGCGCGTAGTAGAGCGGCACCTGGCCCACGCTGCGTGGAATAGTGACGGGCAATTTACCGCCCGGGTTTGCATCGCCAAACAATACCTCGGCAATCGCTTCGGGGCCTTCTTCACCCGGTAGCCAGGCCTCCAGGATGGCCGGTACGTTGTCCGCAGCCCAGGGCATTGCAAAGGGCCGTCCGTTGACAAGGACTAAGATGACGGGTGTTCCTGTGGCATGGATCGCTTCCAGTAGTTTCTGTTGCACGCCGGGCAAGTCCAGCGTTACTCGGTCCCGGAATTCGCCGGTGCTGCAATCGGGGGTCAGACCTGCCTTGTCGCCCACCACGACGATGGCGACATCGGATGCGGCGGCAGCGGTAACTGCCTCGTCGAAACCATCTTCCGACGGTTCCAACACATCACAGCCTTTGGCATAGGTCACGGTCGTGTCGGCAGAAACTACGTCGCGAACGGCATCCAGCACCGTGTTCATGGTGGCGTAGTTGTCGACCAGCTTGATCGATTCGGGCAGTGAGTGTTGAGAGAAGCCCATCTCCATGAACGCAATCAAGGTCTCGATGTGGGCTGGATAGGAGTAGTCGCCCAGCAAATTGCGCTTACTGTTCGCGTTGGGGCCAATGACGGCGATGGAACCAATCTCCTTGCTCAGTGGCAGCAGACCGTCATTCTTGAGCAATACCATCGACTTCTGTGCAATGGTGCGCGCTCAGCCCGCGCTGTTCCGGCGTGTCGAAGATCGGCGTGACGGCGCCGGTCTCGACGTAGGGATCCTCGAAGAGGCCGAGGCGGAACTTCATCGCAAGCACGCGTCGAACTGACTGGTCGATCAGATCGACCGGGAACTGGCCGTTGTTGACCGCTTCGACCAGGGGCGGACCATAGCACTCAGTGTTGGGAAGTTCCACATCCAGGCCTGCCTCCAGGGTCATACGTCCGGCCTCTGCCTGGGTTGAGGCGTACTGGTGATAGAGTACCAGCTGGTTGATGGTCATGTAATCGGAGACGACGATGCCGTCGAACCCCCACTGGCCGCGCAGAATGTCGGTGAGCAGGTGCTTGGATGCACCGCAGGGTATGCCGTCCAACTCGTGATAGGCGTTCATCATTGAGCCTAGCCCGGCAACCTTCACGGCTGCGTGAAATGGGGCGAGGTGAACTTCGCGCAATTCCCGCTCGGGGATGTGGGCGGGTCCCCAGTTTTGGCCGCCCAGCGAAGCGCTATAGCCGACGAAATGTTTGCCCGTTGCCAGGATGCCATCGACCAGATTGTCGGTCTGCAGGCCGCGTACATAGGCGACGCCCATGCTCGATGTCAGATAGGGGTCCTCGCCGAAGGTCTCTTCGATGCGGCCCCAACGCGGGTCGCGGGCGATGTCGAGCACCGGCGCCAGGCCCTGGTGAATGCCGACGGCGCGCATTTGCGTGCGGATGACGCCGGTCATCTCTTGGGCTAGCTCCGGCTCCCAGGTGCTGGCCAAGCCGATGATCTGGGGAAAGCTGGTGGCATTGCGGGCCAGCAGGCCGCTACAACACTCGTCGTGAACGATGGCCGGGATGCCCAGCCGGGTCTGCTCAATGAGATAGCGTTGGATGGTGTTGGCGGTCTCGGCCACTTCGACTGGCTCCAGGACACTGCCGCCGGCCAGGCGCGTGACCTGGCCGAGACCCTGGCCCATGACCCTGTCCATCTTCTCGTCCGAGAGTGATTGATCGTCGTTCTGGAGTTCGTAGATCCAGGCGCTGCCCAATTGGGTAACCTTTTCCTCCAGCGTCATGTGGGATAGCAGATCTTCGACTCGATCTTCAATGGATCGGCTTGCATCTCGATAGGCGAGGCGCTCGCTGTGCTGCGTCATTTTGAATGCTCCTTAACGATGGGTCGCATGAACGCGGTTCTTCTGGATTTTATGGGGTTGATCGAGAGACGGTGGGCTGATATACTTGCCAGCCAGAGCCAGGCAGGTAAGGATACCTCCCCCACGCCGTGAGATTCCACAGAGCTAAAAAAGCATGCGGCTACCCAACAAAATGTGGGCAGCCGCATGGACTCTTACTGATGATGCTGAAAGGGTTGTCGTTGCGACTGGTCGCCGCTGACTTACTCTTTTACCGCGCCGGCTGTCAGGCCGGCAATGAACTGACGTTGCATGAACAAGAAGACAATGATGATCGGCAATGTACTCAAGAATGAACCGGCTAGAATGGACCCAAACGGGGTTGCATAGGGCCCGTTGAGCAGCGCCATGCCCAGATTGATGGTGTAGAGATCCTTGTCTGACAGCACAATCAGCGGCCAGAGGAAGTCGTTCCAGGCGGCGTTGAAGGCCAGGATGGCCAGAATGCCGAAGGCTGGCTTCTGGATCGGGACCACAATGCGCCAATAGATGCCGAACTCGGTGCTGCCGTCGATGCGCGCCGCGTCCATCAGCTCGTTGGGCACGCTGAGCATGAACTGACGCATGAGGAAGATGAAGAAGGCCGACACAGCGACCGGGATGGTCACTGCCCAATAGGTGTTGAGCCAGCCGAACCATGCCATCTCCATGAACATGGGGATCAGCAACACCTCGAAGGGCAACATCAACGCGATCAGCACAAGGATGAAGCCGACTTTCTTTCCCCTAAATTCATATTTGGCGAACCCGAACCCGGCTAGAGACGAGAAGAAGATTGCCAATGCGGCCCGGACCGTGGCTAGAAAGACGGTGTTTATGGCCCAGCGCACAAACGGTTCTTCAACAAATAGATATCGGTAGTTCTCGGTATAGAGACTCAGGCCAAAGATGTTGGTGATCGTCTCCGGCGGGTAGTTTTCCGGGTTGACGATGCTGGGCGGATAGAACTTGAGCGGCCAACTCCAGATCTCCGTGTTGGTCTTGAATGTCGAAGCGATCATGTAGACGTACGGAGCTGCGGTCAGGAAGACGCCAAAGAGCAGCGCCGCGTTAATGAGAATGATCTTGACGATCTTCCAACTGCGCCTTCTGGACCGCCCTCGCCGCGCACTCTCTGATCTGGGCGCGATTGTCGATCTTTGCCGTGGCCATGGCCTAGTCCTCCCCAAACGCACGGAAGAAGTAGAGGTTGATGGCTGAGATGGCAAAGATGATCAGCACCAATGAGTAGGCTACCGCCGAAGCATATCCTAATTTGAAGAAACGGAAACCGGTCATGTAGAGATACATGGACATGGTCAGCGAGGCATCGGACGGTCCGCCCTGGGTCAGAAGCCATGGCTCGGTAAACAGGGCGTACGAGCCGATCATGGACTGGATAACCACGAACATGGTGATCGGGCGCAGCAGCGGAATGGTGATGTGCCAGAGGATGTGCCAGGCGTTGGCGCCGTCGATCATGGCAGCTTCATAGAGAGACTCAGGGATGCCCTTGAGTCCCGCTAAGAAGTAGAAGGCATTGATGCCCGCCCACCGCCAAACGCCCAGCAAGATGATGGCGGGCATAACCCATTTCGTTGACGTTAGCCAAGGTACGGCTGGTAGGCCGATCTTCTGCAGACCGGCGTTCAACATGCCGTATTGAGTGTCGAGAACCAACAGAAAGATCAGCGAAACGACCACGGCCGAGGTCAGGACCGGGAAGAAGAAACTGACCCGATAGAACTGGGTAAACGTCTTGGCAGATGCGGCATTGAAGGCGAGCGCCAAGGTAAAGGCGACGGGCAACTGAATGAGCAGGCTGCCCAACGTGAAGTAGGTCGTATTGACAATCGACTTGAGGTAACGCCCATCGTTGAGCAGGGCACGATAGTTGTCGAAGCCAATCCAAACAGGCGTGCTCAAACCGGTCTGTTTCTGAAAACTGAGCAGAAACGAATAGACAACGGGGAAGACCGAGAAGGTCAGGAATAGAATAAAGAATGGAGCGACAAAGAAGTAGGGGGCCATTTTGCGCTGGTTGCGATACCACCAGCTCGATTTCGGGGCTTGATATTCCACTTGAACTGCCAAGGTACACCTCCTGTTGATGCGCCCGAGGAGCGCCGCAGGGCATCCCACGTGCCCAAATTTTCAAAGATAGCTGCCGACATCGCGTCGGCAGCTATCTTCATTTGAGCAGTCGCGCAGACTATCGAACGATAGACGCTTTCAAGGCAAACCCTACGCCTTCAGATAAACGCCTAGGCGGCAGCTAGAATCGCATCAACTTCTTCACGACATTGGGCCATTGCTTCATCAACAGGCATCTGGGTATCTTCAGACATGACCGGCGTTACCACCAAGCGTGTGAATGCATCGGTAACTTCGGGCCACCACGGTGAGTTGTTCAGCGGCGGCATGAACGGTGCTGCCTCTGTGATGTAGTCAGCCGGTTTCTGACCATTGAAGTAGGGATCGGAGAACTGCATACGTTCATCTTCCCATGCCGGCTTCCAGGTCGGATAGAGATTTTGCATCTCAAAACCCAACAGCACGCCGTCGTTGGTCAGGTTGCTGTAGCGGATGAAATCCCAGGCGATATCGGGATGTTCACTCTGCTCGGTGATGGTCGTGCCGGTGCCGCCGCGACTGCCGCTGACTGCGCCGGAGCCATCCTCCCAGGTCGGCAGCAGCTGCATTTCCCACAGGCCCTCGAGGTCAGCGGCGTTGTCTTTCATGAAGCCCTGATACCAGGGTGCGCCCCAGTCCATGGCGAATTCGCCGGCTGACATCTGGCCGTACTGGGCTTCGGCTGCTGCTCGCTCTATGGCGATGCCGTCCTTGAAGCGCCAGTCCGCCAGCATCTGCATGCTCTTGATACCGCCTTCATTGTCGAAGGAGGGGTTGCCCTCGGCATCGAAGAAGCCGTTGAAGGCCTGTGACGTCATCCACCAGTCTTGCCAACCGGATGTCGTTAGTGCCCAGAGTGCCTTGCCGGTGGTCTCTTCGTAGTCAATGCCGGCCTGGGTCACTTCTTCCCAGGTTGTGAAGGGATAGCTAATACCGGCATCTGAGAGCAGATCGTGGCGGTAGAAGAGCAAGGTGGCATTCAGCTCGTTGCCGAGACCGTAGTACTGGCCCTGCCAGCTCCATGGCGGCAGCGCCGAACTAGTATAGAGGTTGGCTTCATCATCGCCCAGCAAGTCGTTGATTGGAACGAAACCGACACGGTCCCCCTTGACATACTGGCCAAAGCGCGAGATCTCAATATCTGCAATGTCCGGTGCACCGGTGCCGGCAACCAGGGTTGTCAGCACTTTGTCATGCATCTCCTGATATGAGATTTCCTGGATGTCAATCGTGACGTCCGGATTGACCTCCTCTTTGTACTTCTCTGCCAGAGCGCCGTACCAGTTATTGCGGTTGGTGGCGAAGCCCCAGAAGACCAGATCGATGGGTTCGCCGGCGACCGGTTCGCTGCCTTCACCGGCAGGAGCAGGTCCGCCTGATGGGGCGCATGCTGCCAACACGGCGACGCCGGTGGTGGCGCCGGCCATTCTCAGAAAGTTGCGTCGTGAAAACTGCTTGCTCATCTCTTCTCCTTTGTTTGATTCGTCTGCATGATTCGTCCAACAGACTTTCATCAAGTTGTACAACTACAAGACATCAACAATGACGATGTTGGCATCTTCGCCAGTAGCGTCGACGAAAAAACTCAGATTCTTCCGGCTCAAATGCGATCTGACTGAACAAAAACTGACGTGATGCAATGCAATAGCAGGCCTGTATCATTCGAAGTATTACCAGGGCGACTACACAATCGGACCACAAGATTTTCGGATGACCAGTTGCGTTTCGACCTTCTTGATTTGCTCGTCGAGGTTTTCGCCGTCAATTTGATCCAGGAGCATTTGGGCTGCAATGTAGCCCATCTCTTCTATCGACTGGTCGACGGTCGTGAGCGATGGCTCCGTGACAGCCGTGGCCGGAATGTTATCGAATCCGACGACCGAGACATTATCGGGTACGCTCAGCCCCATGGCCTTGACCGCGTCCAGAACGCCGACCGCCGAGTCATCATTGGCGGCCATGATGGCAGTGACGTGTCCCGGCTGGGCCAATAACTTCAGCGCACCCAGGTAGCCTGCTTCACGAGTGTAGTCGCCGTCCATCACAATATCAGGATCGAAGGGGATGCCGGCCTTTGCCAGACCATCCTGATAGCCCATGGCTCTACGCCATGTACTGGTCAAATCGGTACGGCCATTGATGAATCCGATTCGTCGATGGCCCAGCGAGACGAGGTACTCCATGGCGTCCATCACGCCGATTCGATTGGTGGACAGTACAGTTGGATAGTCCGGGGATTCGTTGTGCGGATCGACAGCCACCAGGGGATAGTCGGTGCGAAACTGCACGGCAAAGGGGGCGGCCACGACGATTCCATCGGTGATGCTGCCGTTGAGCAATGCGACCTGTTCCTGTTCCCACTTGGCCCGCATCTCATCCGCCTGTTGGCGACCGGTGTAGACCAATAGATCGAAATCGTGCTCGGTCACAGCGTTGTAAACGCCCCTGGCTACCTCAACGTTGAAGGATTGATAGAGGTCCGGGAGGATCAGACCAATGACGTTGGTGCGTTGACTACGCAGGCTGCGTGCCGCCAAGCCGGACGTATAACCTAATTCGTCAATCACCTTTCGCACCTTGGCGTAGGTTGCGCCAGAGACATCGCCCTTTTCGTTGAGCACGCGGGATACGGTCGTGACGGAAACATCGGCAGCACGCGCCACATCTTGGATGGTAACCTTCTGCGAAGTTTGATCCATTGTTTTGGCTTGAAATAGTAGATTTGGTTGAATGACGGAAACGGTATCAGGATTGTAGCATATGCTCCAAACATGTCAAGCGTTTGTGTTCTAGGATTCTAGCGCCTCGACCCTGGCAAGCACGTCCGCGGCTTCGTCATCGTTGAGCGTCACCAGCGGCGGGCGAACTGTCCGCCAACCGATGTCATCGAAGCGGTCTGCGATGATGGCTTTGATGGCCGGAATCTGGGCGTACCCCTCTATCGTGGTGCGCATGCCATCGGCCTCTAGCTGCAACGCCTCGGCATCATCAGACGGCCAATTGTCATAAAGTTTGCGCAGCTTCTCTGGAATCAGATTGGACATGGACGAGATAGTGCCGGCGCCGCCCAGACGTAGGGTTTCCAGCAGGAACAGCTCTGATCCGGTAAATGTGCTGAAACTCGTATTCGAGAACGTCGTCAGGATGGAACGCAGGTTGTTCCAATCGCGCGAGCTATCTTTAACGCCGACAACCGTGCTGGGATAGGCGCTGACCAGCCGTTCAATCACACTGAGGGGGAAGCCGACCTGGGCAATGGGCGGGATGTGGTAGAGATAGATGCGCAGGCGCTCGTCACCTACACCTTCGATCACTTCAGCAATGCCTGCAAAGAGCCCATCGTCGGATACACCTTTGTAGAAGAACGGTGGCAGCATGAGTACGCCGCCTACTCCCTGATTCACGGCGTGGGCTGTAAGGCGCACCGAATCAGGTATGGCGCACATGCCTGTGCCCGGCATGAGCTTGCTTGCTGGAATGCCGGCGGCCACCAATTGCTCCAGCATGTCCATGCGTTCTTCCATGCCGACTGAGTTGGCTTCACTGGTGGTGCCGAATGGGCAGAGGCCATGACAACCACTATCGAGGAGATGGCGGCTAAACGCAATCCAGCGCTCGGTATCGGGCGTTAGGTCTGTGTGGAAGGGGGTGAGCACTGGTGCAAAGACGCCTCGGAAATTATTGGACTCGCTCATTTCTTGGCTCCGTTAATTCTTGGTCCATCCCAACCGTGGGGCGTCGCACGAGTGGTCCCAAACTTGGAGATAGACTCATTGATTCTGGCTGGTTGGTTACGGCTATGGCGGTATGATACCATGGGCCTTAGCGGTTAGCACGCTCGCAGCTTATTGTGGGTATTGCTCAGGTTTCAGTCGAATTCCGTCAGAGCTGTAATCCCGGAATGTACCAGAAAATTTTGTCTACGCAACGCCCATCGGCACATTTGGGGATGGCTTTTGTCCGCTACCATTTGCGACCATCATTTGCGATGCATCCCCACAATGACGCTCAGGCGGATCGACAAGGAGGATTCATTGATGAATCCCTGCGACGAAACCCGGCGCAAAAATCTGTCGCAGAGGTCCTGTGTGAACAGCCGGTGAAAAGACAATGAAAGTGCAAACAATAGACAACTCAAACTTGTTGCCCACTGCATCAACTGGGGCAGTATCCAGTCCAACGACAACAGATGGATCGGTCCAGACGCGACGCATCTATCGAGCGTCCCATTCGCATTGGTCTTCAAATCGATTCAATTGATCCGTACTGGGTCGAGGTCAACGAGACGGTCTGGCGTATCTGCCGGCCCTCTTCACTGCATTCGAACCTCTTTCCCGCCGATGTGGAATTTCGACGGCAGCAGGCCGCAGATCGCCCGATTGAACTGATCGAGATGGAGCTAAACGTCGAGTTTTCGCACCCTGATGAGGCCGCGACCAAAGTCGAAGAGATCATGGCCCTCGAATTGGATGTGTTGATCGCCGTTCCATACGGCTTGGCGGTCATTCAAGGCGTCCTGGAGCGTGGGTTGCCGGTGATCGCTCTGATCGATCGCGATATCGAGCATCCGCTCTTTTCGTCTCCCCCGGAGCTATCGTTGTCGGCGGAAATGGCCTGCAATTACCTTGTTGAACGATTGGGCGGACAAGGTAATGTCCTGATTGCTGGCGGACGTCTGCATGCCGATCGAGAGAAGAGCAGCAGCCGAGTGCTGGCCGCCCTGGATATTTTTGGCCGTGCCAAGGGTGTCAGATGTGTGCATGCGCAGACCCCCTGGGACTACGCCGGGACGCTGGATGCCCTGCGAGGGGCATTGGCTGATCACGATCAGCCGTTTGATGGTCTATTCGGACTGTCTGACACACTGGCGCTGGCGGCCTATGAGGTGTGCACGGAATATGGGTTGCTACAGCCGGGCGCTACTGTTGTCGGCATCAACGGCGATCCGTTGGCAATCACTTCGATCTCACAGGGTGGTATGTCGGCAACAGTGGCGACATCGGCCGCTGACATTGCCGAAAAGGCGGTTGCGCTGGCCTTTCAGGTCGCCAGAGGTGAGGCGCTGCCACCCCGTTTTTTTTACCAACCGGTGTTGATCGATCGGGAGAATGTCGCCGAGTTCGCATTGACCAAACTGGCCGCTATCGCCGATATGCCCTCGCGGCTGGTTGGTGTGAATCGCAATCAGGAAGCCCAGCGTCTCGTTGAACTGGAGACCAGCCTGGCCATCAACCGGCGTATGGGCTCGATCATCGATCGAGACGCCTTTTCTTATGAGATTGCCGAACTGATTCGAACCAACTACGGCTATGACGATGTGCAGATCTTTCTCTGGTGTGAGGATGGTCAGGCGCTAATTCTGGATCGGCCCGGTGTGGAGAACGGCAATCCCGTTCGGGTGGCATTGGCAGATTCTTCGGTGCTGGGCCATGCGTTGCTGCGCAATCGGGTTGCGTTTGTGCCGGATACACGTCACAGCCAACGCTTTGCTCCTGATCCATATTGGCCGGAGACGCGCTCGCGAGTTGTCGCACCGATTCGTCTGGGCGTCAAAACCCTTGGCGTTCTCGATTTGCACAGCCGGCAATTACGGCGCCATACGCGCATTGAGTTGGATGCCCTACAGTCATTGGCCGATCAACTGGGGGTCGCCATGCGCAACACGGAGCTATATGCAGATGCATTGGCGGCGCGGGCGGAAGCCGAAAAGGCCAACCATCTCAAAACACGTCTTCTGGCCAATATCAGCCATCAACTGCGTACGCCGCTAAACGTTGTCCTCGGCTACAGCCAGGCTGCACTGAGCGAACCAAATCCCTACGGTACAGCGCTTCCCAAAGAGCTCATCCACGACCTCGGATACATTCGCAACAGCGGCGAGCATCTGGTGCGGCTGATCAATGACCTATTGGACATGTCACTTGCCGACATCGGTGCACTGGATATCTTCCCCGAATCTTTTGAGCCGCTCACGCTGCTGCAGGAGACATTTCATGGCATGGCAGGTAGCTTTGGTGAAAACCAATATGCGGGCCAGGTCGTCGAATGGCGGATGCAGTTGCCAAAGAAACTGCCTTTGATTGACGCTGATCCGGTCCGTGTGCGGCAGATCGTGTTGAACTTGCTTAGCAATGCAAGCAAGTTCACCGAATCCGGCCATATTACCCTAGGGGCTGCGGCCGAGGGAGCGTACCTTCATATCTGGGTTGAAGATACCGGCAGCGGGATCACCGAGAAGATGCAGGAACATATCTTCGAAGCCTTCTCAGCGTCCGAGCAATCCGGCGGCGATGCAGAACGAGTGCAGGCCGGCATTGGTCTGGGTTTGAGTGTGACCAATCGACTTGTCAAACTCCATGGTGGAAAGATCGAGATCGACAGCAGTGATGAGCAGGGAACCGTCTGCCATGTTTATTTGCCGCTTGTCCAGATCGAAGAAGAGTCCGAGGATGGCGACAACTCGACAAGATCTCCGGTATCCGCGATGAAATCGGAGACCATCTTCAATGATCCGATTCTGAACGGTGCACTTCAGCATGCGGGCGAGCTGGTCCAGCGGACAGCGCTATATATTCAGGAAAACCAGACGGTGTCCATCACCCGTCAGGAGATTGCAGACAGCGTAGGAGCCAGTCCAGCCTATGTTTCGCGTCTGTTTCGCCAGGAGATCGGGATGTCTCCCGGCCAATACTTGAATCGTTTGCGCATTGCCGAGGCGCAAAAATTGTTGCTCTCCAGCAATGACAGCGTCACTGAGATTGCCGGCAAGGTCGGCTACAATGATGCAGCCTACTTCAGCCGCATATTCCGCAGAGAAATCGGTCAACCGCCCCTGGCCTATCGAAAAACCTATCGCCAGCGCCGCTCTTCGTCACCTTCCTCGTCACCTTCATAGACGTCTTTATTATCGCGCAGAAGTGCAAATTGGTGCGTATTTGTCCAAAAATGAGTCATTTTTATCCAAGACAGATCGCTCTTTTGCCGCGTATTCTGTATGGAGTCTTCCCATTAATCAGTCTGAAGCACCCATCTTGGCATCGGCGCAGCTCATTTGCCGTTGTCGCCAACGAGCCCGACGATCGGTAGGCGCGATTCTCATGGCATGCACAGATCCGGCGATTCTCATCGTGGAGGCTGATGTCGCCACACGTGAACTGTATCGCCGTGAACTTGGACGGTCATTTTGCGTTGAGGCATGTGGCAGTGCGCGTGAGGCGGTCATGGCGTTGCAGACCAAGCAGATCAAGGCAATTGTGCTTGAGCCGGCAACCCTGGGCGGCGAGGTCTGGTGGTTTCTCTCCCAACTTCCACCTGAATCAAAGGCGAGTCACTCGAAGCGCCCACCCATCATTCTATGCAGCACTGTTGATGAGCGCCGTCGCTGGTCGGAAATGGGGGCAGCTAACTATTTGATTAAGCCTGTAGTCCCGGCAAGATTACTTGCTGCCTTGGAAAAAGTAATCGGCGAGCTGCCGTCAGATTTGGCCGACGCCAGGCCGATCTCTTCTAAATCAAGTTAGGATTGTCAAAGATGTCAACCGAGCCATCCAGCAGTACCGCTCCTGACCCACTACAGACCCAGAGCCCGACAAAGGTCGTATCCGACCGTACGCCCAACGCCTCCATTGACGACACCATCCTCGACATCAAGAATATGCATACCTCTTTCTATCTAGAGAAGGGGACTGTACGGGCTGTGCGCGGTGTCGATCTTTCTTTGGGGCGACGACAGACGCTCGGGTTGGTGGGCGAAAGTGGTTGTGGCAAGAGTGTGACGGCTCAGTCAATCATGCGTCTGGTCAAATGGCCGCCCGGCAAAATTGATCAGGGCGAGATTCTTCTCTACCCCAAGGATGGCGGCGAACCGACAGATCTGGCTCAACTTGATCCCAAGGGTCCCAAGATGCGGCATATTCGCGGCGGCGAAATTGCCATGATCTTCCAAGAGCCAATGACTTCGCTCAATCCGCTACAGACTGTCGGTAGCCAGATTGCCGAGTCGGTCATGCTGCATCAGCGGGTAAGCAAGAACGAGGCCATGGAGATCGCCGAACAGATGCTCTATCGGGTGCACATGAATGCGCCCGCACAGCGGGTCAACGAGTATCCCCATCAGCTGAGCGGCGGTATGCGCCAACGTGTCATGATCGCGCTGGCGTTGTCGTGCAACCCATCGATTCTATTGGCCGATGAGCCGACGACGGCACTGGATGTGACTGTTCAGGCCCAGATTCTTGATCTGATGCGTGAACTCCAGCGTGACTACGATTCGTCGATCGTCATGATCACCCACAACCTGGGCGTTGTATCGCAGATCGCCGATTTTGTGGCGGTCATGTATCTGGGTCAGGGTGGTTGAGTATAGCGATACCCGCACGATTTTTCACATGCCCATGCACCCGTACACCGAAGGACTACTCAATTCGGTGCCGGTCTTGGGTAGGAAAAGTAAATCACTTGTGCCCATTGAAGGCATGGTACCCAGCCCAATGGATGTCATCGACGGCTGCGCATTTGCATCTCGCTGTCCGCACACCATGAAGGTTTGTCGCGAGGAATTGCCGCCGTTGCGTGAGCATCAGCCCGATCATTGGGCGGCGTGTTGGTTGCACGAGTGATTTTTCAACACAGAGGCACGGAGAATACACGGAGATCACGGAGAAAGGTCAGTTAGTCGAAGGGCAACCCGAGATCTTTGTGTTTCCAAATATCGTATCTTTATCACACCGAATGGAGGAAAGATGAAGAAGATTCTGTTTAGTATCTTGCTGATTGCTGTCTTGCTGCTGGCTGCCTGTGGCGGTGCCGGCGCGCCGGCAGATGCACCGGCCGACGAAGCGGCTCCCGCAGAAGAAGCGGCTCCTGCTGAAGAGGCCACCGAAGAAGAAGCGGCAGAGGAAGAGGCTGCTGGTGACGAGATGGCCGCTGAGTTGGCTGCTCCCATCGAATTTGTCGAGGGCAAGGCCCCCGGCGAAGGTGGCGTGATTGCGACCTATCCGCTGGAAGACCTGGTCCGCTACGAGGCGCTGCCTGAGTATAGCCAGCCCGAGTGGATGGATGCCTTGGTCGAAGACGGCACGCTGCCCCCGGTCGAGGAACGTCTGCCTGCTGAGCCGCAAGTGATTCCGACCGCCGGCATGTCCGCCGGCCCCGGTGTCTATGGCGGTATCTGGCGCGACTTCTCCGGTTCTCCCACCCAGGGTTGGAACCTTTGCGCCGGTCAGTCTCAGGGCTGGTATGGCATCAACTATATCTACTCCGAGGCTTTGGTCGATGCAGCCCCGACGTTCATGCGTAACGATGCTGTCGAGCCCCTGCCCAACCTGGCTAAGAGCTGGGAATGGTCCGAGGACGGCAAGCAGTTGACCATGGAACTGATGGAAGGCGTCAAGTGGTCGGACGGTACACCGTTCACGATTGAAGATGTCATGTTTACCTGGGAAGATAATATTCTCGACCCCAACGTCAATTCCTGGAAGTCGCGAACCGCCTGGCAGATCGACGGCGAGGATGTGACCCTTGAGGCTGTTGACGACAACCACATCATGTGGACCTTCCCGGTTGAGAAGCCCATTGCCAAACTCTTCGACATGGACTTCCTTGACTTCACCATATGCCCTGCGCACATTCTCAAGCCGCTGCATCCCACTTACAATCCAGATGCCGACTATGAGACCTACGAATCTGGTCTGGTTGCCGATGATCTGCCGCCCGTCAGCCTGGGCCCGTGGGTTGCTGTCGAGTACAAGACTGATGAGTTCATGGTCATGCGTCGTAACCCGTACTACTGGAAGGTCGACGAGAACGGCAATCAACTGCCGTACATGAACGAAGTCACCTTCGAAAAGGGCGAAAGTGGCCTTGGCCGTACCCTTGGTACCATGGCCGGATCCATCGATCACTCCAATCTGGAGAACCCGAGTTCTTACGTCGAGGCCACCAAGCGTGTCCAAGAAGATGACGCCCACTTCGCCATCTATTGGGGACCCGAGGCCCTGGGCTTCCCGTTGCAACTCAACCTCTCCAGTAGCCTGGGCGTCGAGAACGAGCGTGACGCTGCGTTGCGCGAGCTTTTCCGTGACCTGCGCTTCCGCAAGGCGCTCAGCTACGCCCTGGACCGAGACGGCATTGCACAGTCTGTCATCCGCGGCCCCTTCCTGCGTGGCTTCCCCGGCGGTCTGACACCGGGCGCCTCTGAGTTTACTTATGACTCAGTTGTCTACTACCCCTACGATCCGGCAAGCGCAGCTGCGTTGCTGACTGAGTTGGGCTTTGAAGACACCGATGGTGACGATATTCTGAACTGGACCGACGGCCCGTTGGCTGGTGACAATCTGGTCATCGAACTGAACACCGGTGAAGCCGCTGTTGCTGAGCAGCAAGTGGGTGAGGCCATCGTCGCTCTGCTGCGCGAGGCCGGTATCCAGATCAACATGAACGTACTCCAGGGCCCGGCCAGCGAGGAAAGTGCGAGATCCGGCACCTGGGAAATGCGCATCGAACGCACTGGCCAGGAATGGCTGACCCCATTCACGCGCTGCACTGAAATCGGCCCGGTTACCAAGGAGACTCCTGTCTGGCATCGTGAAGGTGCTGAACCGCGTGAGTTGCTGGACTTCGAGCAGGAACTGGTTTCTATCGTCAATGAGTTCTGCCTGGAGGCCGACACCGCTCGCCGTGCCGAGTTGATGCAGGAATACAACAAGATCTTCACGGAGAATGCCTACAACATCGGTACCGTCATCGGTCGCTATGGCTTGGCCATTGCTGAACGCTTCGAGAACCTGCCGACCGGCGCCCCGCCGTTCTACTATCACTGGACCTGGGGCAATGTCCGACCGGAACAGATGTGGATCTCTGCTGAGAATCAGGAACTGGTTGCTGAGACCATGCCTGAAGTCGTGCCGTTGTACGAACAGTAGCAACTGGATAACAGCAATGACTGGTAAGGTGGTTGTTGTCTGTTGAACAGAGATAAGGAGATTAGGGGATTTCTTGTGAGTTCAATCCCCTAATCTCTTTTCCTAAAACCCTGAAATTATTCTTTTCTATCGCTTGTGGTTTTTTCACGAGCACTGAGGTACGAGGGACTCCCTCATGTTTAACTACATTCTGCGCAGATTGGTCTCTGCCACCTTCACACTTCTGATTATCAGCGCCATTGCCTTTGCCATTATTCAACTGCCGCCGGGCGATTTCACTGATATCTATAAATCTAATCTGATCAATCAGGGTGGTCTATCTGAAACTGAGGCCGAAGAACGCGTCGACTTCATGAAGGTACGCTATGGCCTGGATCAACCCATGGTGATGCAGTATGTCAATTGGGTCAAGGGCATCGTGACCGAAGGCTCCTTCGGCTACTCGTTTGCCTATCGACGCGATGTGGGTGAGTTGATCGCTCAGCGTCTGCCGCGTACTATCGCCTTGGCGCTATCTGCTCATCTCATCTCATCGGTTGTGGGTCTGACCATCGGCATCTACGTAGCCCAGCGCCAATATAGTTGGTCGGATAACATTGCTGCAATCGTGGCTTTCACCTTGACGGCGTTGCCTCGCTTCTTTATCGCGCTGGTTGTCATCTACCTACTGGTCTTTGAGTTCGGTCAGACACATGTCAGTTCATTCTATTCGCCTGAATATGTGATGGCGCCCTGGTCCTGGGACAAGTTTGTCGATCTGCTCAAGCATGTCTGGCCGGTCATTGTGATTGCGGGCCTGAGCGGCGTGGCGCGCAACATGCGTGTGATGCGCGGCAATTTGCTTGATGTTCAGCATCAGCAGTTTGTGACCACGGCACGAGCCAAGGGTTTGAAAGAATCGACGGTGATCAACAAGCATGCGGTGCCCAATGCGCTACATCCCATCATCATGTATCAGGGTACGGTGATCCCATACATGGTGCAGGGAGAGTTGGAAGTCGCTATTGTGTTGAGCATTCCTACGATTGCGCCCATGTTTTATCAGTCGCTACGCAACCAGGACATCTACATCACCGGCAGTATTCTGCTGATGTATGCCGTCCTATTGATCGTCGGCAACCTGATCGCCGATGTGATGCTGGCTGTGCTGGACCCGCGCATCCGTTATTCGTAGGGGCATATTCACCACGGAGACACAGAGGGCCACAGAGGAAAAACTATCTGTGGGTATCAATGAGTCATCCGTGTCTATCTGTGACGAAATCATTCTACGACATTGTTTCTGAAGAAGTTGATGGTTTGGAGATAAGAGCATGAGTGAAGGAGTTTCTTCGCTACAAACAGATGAGACGTCGGATTCTGATGTCACGATGCGCATACCGATCGACGAGTCAAGCGAGACCTACTCCCAACTCGTTTGGCGTCGCTTCCGACGCAGCAAGATATCCATTGTCGGCGCCTTGATGGTATTGGCGCTGGGAATGCTGGCGATCTTTGGTGGCTTCTTCTCGCCGACTGATCCGACGAAATTGGACATGGCTGCATCGTTCACGCCGCCACAACGTGTGCACTTTTTTGATGAAGAAGGCAACTTTCATGCGCGGCCATTCACTTACTTGCAGGTATTTGACTTCGATCCGGTCACGTTCGAACCTGTATGGGTGGAGGATACGAGCAAGACCTATGATATTCACTTCTTTGTTAAAGATTGGGAATATACGATTCTGGGCTTCATTCCGGCGAATCTGCATCTTTATCAAGCTGCAGAAGGCGGAACGGTCTATTTGCTGGGTACCGACAATCTGGGCCGAGATCTCTGGGGACGAGCCTGCATTGCCGGCCGTATCTCCCTGTCGTTGGCGCTCTTTGCTGCCTTGATCAGCGTGACCGTCGGTTCCGCCGTGGGTGTTGTCTCCGGCTATTACGGCGGTTGGATCGACAACGTTATCCAGCGTTTCATCGAGGTCATTCAGTCGATTCCGGCGTTGCCGCTGTGGATGGCGCTGGCCGCCATCATTCCAGGCCATTGGGATCGCTTTGCCGTCTTCCTGGTCATGTCTCTCATCTTTGCCTTGATTGGCTGGACCGTGTTGGCCCGTGAAGTTCGCGGCAAGGTCATGGCCTATCGTGAGACCGACTTCATCATGGCCGCCAAAGAGATGGGCGCCTCTGATCGTCGCATCATCTTCCGCCATCTTTATCCGCACTCGCTTTCGCACGTCATCGTGATTCTGACGCTGCAGATTCCGACGGTCATCCTGGCTGAAGCGTTCCTCAGCTTCCTGGGCATCGGCATTCAAGAACCGCTGACCAGTTGGGGCCTGCTCATGCGTGATGCCCAGTCCATCGAGACTTTGGGCAGCCATCCATGGGTCATGGTGCCGGCCTTCTTCATCGTCTTTGCCGTGCTCGGGTTTAATTTCATGGGCGATGGGTTGCGCGATGCGGTGGATCCGTATTCGATCGTATAAAGGACTTCACCACAGAGGCACAGAGCGGGCACAGAGAACACAGAGGAAGCTCTCTGGAGGGAATTGAGAATGACGTTGGGGACCCCCGAACTCAACAGGATATCGCATACGGTGATTGGCGCTGCGATGGAAGTGCATCGTGGGCTTGGGCCGGGACTGCTGGAGTCAGCTTACGAAAGTTGTCTGGCTCATGAGTTGACTGAACGCCGGATCGGGTATGACCGGCAGAAGACGCTGCCGGTTGTGTACAAAGGTTTGCGTATCGAAAGTGGATATCGCATCGACCTATTGATAGAAAATGTGCTGGTGGTTGAATTGAAAGCGATCGAGGCGACCTTGCCGGTTCATGAAGCTCAATTGCTTACATACCTTCGACTCGGTGGATGGAAATTGGGACTATTGTTGAACTTCAATGTGCCTCTACTCAAAGACTTCATCAAACGCTTTCTACTAGACTGATCAGCGGCCGGTTTCATGGGCACAGATATGCACTCCGTTTTTCTCTGTGTACCTCTGTGCTTCCTCCGTGCCTCTGTGTTGAAAAAAAAGACGGTTTCAACCTATGACAAATATGAGTACTGAAAACATTATCCTTGAAGTCAAGGGCCTCAAACAACACTTCCCCATACGTGCCGGCCTGTTTCAGCGGGTAAAGGGCTACGTCAAGGCGGTGGACGGCGTTAGTTTTTTTGTGCGCGAGAATGAGGCCTTGGGATTGGTCGGCGAGAGCGGTTGCGGTAAGACAACCACAGGCCGTTCCATCCTGCGCCTCTACGAGCCAAGCGGCGGTGAAGTCTGGTATCACAAGGCTGACGGGTCAGTGATCGATATCGCCCAGATCAGCCAGGCCGAGATGAAACCGCTGCGTCGCGAGCTGCGCATGATCTTCCAAGATCCCTTCAGTTCGCTCAACCCGCGTCACACCGTTCGCGACATCATCGCCGAACCGCTGGTGATCCATGGCGTGGCCAAGGGCAAAGAGATCGATCAACGCGTGGCCGAACTGATGGAAGCGGTTGGCCTGGACCCAGCCTATCGCGGACGCTACCCTCACGAGTTCTCGGGCGGTCAACGCCAGCGCATCGGTCTGGCACGTACCCTCTCGCTGAACCCTCGGTTGATCATCGCCGACGAACCGGTGTCGGCGCTGGATGTTTCCATTCAGGCCCAGGTACTCAACCTGCTCATGGAACTGAAGGAAGAACTGGGTCTGACCTTCATCTTCGTGGCCCATGATCTGTCCGTTGTTGAGCATTTCTGTGATCGTATTGCCGTGATGTATGTGGGCAAGATTGTCGAGATTGCGGAGTCCGAAGAACTGCTGGCCGATCCCAAGCATCCCTACACAGAAGCGTTGGTATCGGCTGTGCCGCCTGCCGATCCGGATATTGTTTCCAACCGAATCACGTTGCAGGGCGATGTGCCCAGCCCGGCCAATCCGCCTTCCGGATGCGTATTTCACCCGCGCTGCTCCTATGCGGAAGATATTTGTAGCCAGGAGGAGCCGGTGCTGACCGAGGTGTCGCCGGACCATTTCGCCTCTTGCCATTTCGCCACCGAACTTGATCTCCGGGGTGTCCATTACTCGAGTGCCAGCACGCCCACGTTGGAGGTGAGCCAGTGAGTATGTCCAGCAAAATCTCAGCGTTTATTGCCTACCTGCTGCTTATCGTTGGCTGGCTCTTCGTTATGATCTTTCGGCGTAGTGATGAATACGCCGTCTTCCATGCCAAGCAATCATTGCGACTGACGATTATCGCCGTGGCCGTTCCTGTGATCTGGGCGGTGGGTGCGTACGTCATCTCTTTTATCCCGTTTGTAGGACCAATTTTTGCCACGGCCATGTTTACGCTGGTCATGATTGCAGCCCTGGCCCTGTTCATCGCTTGGCTTGCCGGCATGTCCAATGCGTTGCGTGGCAAATGGTCCCAAGTACCCATGTTCGGCGCCTAGCCCAATCGTACTCCGTTACGTTTTCTGCAGGGAAAATGATCCACGAAGGGATGCAAAATCACACAGAGATGCCCTTTTTTACGTCTCTTTGTGTTCCTTCGTGGATTCTGTTTTCCTGGAATCGCCAAGTACTTTTCAACGGCACCATCAAGTCATGAAGGATTCCTAATGCCCAAAATTACATTCATTGGCGCCGGGAGCCTGGTCTTCACGCGCCAACTTTGCAGCGATATTCTGCTGGCTCCGGCTCTGCAAGAAAGCACCATCACCTTGATGGACATCGATCCACTTCGCCTCGAGCAAGCGCGCAGCATCGTCCAGGCCATGGTTGACCAGCGTGGACTGAACGCCCGCGTTGAGGCGACAACAGACCGGTTAGATGCCGTTTCCGGGGCTGACTACGTCGTGACCACGTTCCAGCAGGGTGGTCTCGATGCCTACAAGCTGGATATCGAAATCCCGCAGCGCTATGGCGTCGAGCAGTGCGTCGGCGACACGCTGGGACCGGGTGGTGTTTTTCGATCGCTACGCACCATCCCCGTGCTGCTGGAACTCTGTGACGAGATGGACCATCTTGCCCCTGACGCCCTGTTGCTCAACTACGTCAATCCGATGGCGGCCAATTGTTGGGCCGTGGAGTCGTACAGCGCCCGTCCACATGTAGGCCTCTGCCACAGTGTGCAAGGCACCAGCGAGATGCTGGCCAAGTGGATAGACGTGCCCTATGACGAGGTCAATTATATCTGTGCCGGCATCAACCATCAGGCGTTTTTCCTGGAATTTCGCCGCAATCGTGACGATATCTATCCGCAGATCTGGGAGGCGATTGAACGGCCCGAAGTGTATGGACAGGAGCCGGTGCGTATCGACATGATGAAGTTCTTCGGCTTCTTCGTGACCGAATCCAGCGGCCATGCCAGTGAGTACCTTCCCTACTTCCGCAAGTCGCAGCAAATGGTCAATGAATCTCTTGTTCCCAAGTTCACCGACGACGTCAACTTCTGGTACGACATGGGACGCACCGGCGGCTATCTGCGCTTCTGTCTGGACCGACTGGAGAAATTCCAGGACGAATACGATGAAATCGTGACCTCTGAACCGTTCACGCAACGCAGCCATGAATACGGCTCGTGGATCATGGAGGCAATGGAGACCAATAATCCGGTCCGAATCAACGGCAATGTGCCCAACTATGGGCTGATCCGCAATCTGCCGGAGGGCTGCTGTGTCGAAGTGCCCTGTATGGTCGATGCCAATGGCGTTCAGCCGACCTGGATCGGCATGTTGCCGCCTCAATTGGCGGCATTGAATCGTACCAACATCAACGTCCAGAGTCTGATTGTCGAGGCTGCGCTCACCGGCAACACCGATGCCGTCTACCATGCCGTCGCCCTCGATCCGTTGACGTCTGCGGTATGCACGCTGGACCAAATTCAGGAGATGGTGACAGAGATGCTGGCAGCACAGGCCCCGTGGTTGCCTCAATTCTAGGGTGGATACAAAACGATCATGATCCACGAAGAGCACGAAGGATCACGAAGGAAATAGGGCTCTGTGAGGAATTGTGGGGCTAGACCTCCGGGAGGTGTCCAAAAAATGGCCGTCAGGGCAGAGATTTCCTGGACACCTCCCAGAGGTCGGGCTTCCATATGTCCCCACAATAGCTCAAAGGGCCGGAAATTCGTGTACCTTTGTGCTCTTCGTGGAATCACTCAAGGTAGAAGTAACCAAGACTTTCCAGTGAAAGGAAGTGCCTATGTTTTTTGAACTTCGACAGTATGAAATCCGCCCCGGTTGCCAGGCGGCCTGGGTCAAGCTGATGGAGGAGGAGATCATCCCGTTTCAGGTCTCCAAGGGGATGGTCGTGATCGGAAGTTTTGTGGGCGAGCAGGACGAGAGTATTTACTACTGGATTCGCCGTTTCAAGAGCGAAGAACAGCGTGTCGCGCTCTACGCCGCCGTCTACGAATCAGACGAATGGGTGAACGACATCGGCCCCAGGGTCGGTGAACTGATGAACCGTGAGGCGATTCAAGTGACGAGGATCGTGTCCACGCCCAAGTCTGTCATTCAGTAGTTAGTCGATGCTTGAACCAACAATCAACAGTCAAGAATCACATGAGATTTTGCCACAGATAAAGACGGATGGACACGGATAGGTCACAAATATAGTGATAGGTTTTTTAGTGGCAGATCCATCCTGTTGAGAATCTGTGCCTCATCTGAGCATATCTGTGTTCATCTGTGGCAAAAACAGAGCGCCAAGACCAAAAAAGGAATCAAAATGCCCAAAATCACGTTCATCGGAGCCGGCAGTTTTGGCTTCACTCGTAAACTCATCAAAGATGTGTTGACCTTTCCGTTGCTCGAAGGCTCGACCATCACGTTGATGGACATCGATCCCGCCCGTCTTGACTACATCACGCGTGCCGTTCAACGCATTGTCGACGAAGGCGGCTATCCTGCCACCGTTGAGGCGACCTTGGACCGTGAAGAGGCGCTTACAGACGCTGACTATGTCATGGTCACTATCCTGGCAGGCTCGACCGATGTCTGGCGTCACGACATCGAGATCCCCAAGAAGTATGGCGTTGACACCAACGTGGGCGACACCCGTGGCCCATCGGGCATCTTCCGCGCCCTGCGCACCATCCCGGTGATGGTCGACATCGCCAAGGATATGGAACGGCTCTGTCCCGGCGCCACTATGCTCAACTACACCGATCCCATGGCCATGCTCTGTCGCGCCATGGAGATGGAGACTGACATCCGCCTGACCGGACTCTGCCACAGTGTCCAGGGGACCAGCAAGATGCTGGCCGAATGGATCGGCGCTCCCTACGAAGAGATCACCTACACGTGCGCCGGCATCAACCACATGGCCTGGTATCTGGACTTCCTCTGGAATGGCGAGGACGCCTATCCGCTGATCCGTAAGGCCATTCTGGAAAACGAAGAGATTTACAACGAGGAACAGGTTCGTAATGAGATGTTTCTGGCCTTCGACCGCTATGTCACCGAGTCCAGCGGCCATAACTCAGAGTACAATCCCTGGTTCCGCAAGCGCCAGGATCTAATTGAGAAGTACTGTACCACCGGCACCGGCTGGAATCCGGGAGAGTACGCTTATATTCTCAAGGAATATCAGAAACGCAATGACAATTGGCAGGGCGCCATCGAGGAGTGGATCGACGATCCGGAACCCAAAGACCTCACCCGCGGCCATGAATATGCTGCCTACATTGTCAACGCGCTGGAAGGCGGCGATCCGTTCAAGTTCAACGGCAACGTAGCCAATACGGGCCTCGTCACCGATCTGCCGGACGGGGCCTGCGTCGAGGTGCCGGTCTGGGCCAGCCGCAACGGCTTCGAGGCCGTAGGCGTCGGCGATTTGCCGGCACAATGCGCCATCCTCACCAACCAGAGCGCCCAGATTGAAGAGATGACCGTCAAGGGCTGCCTCAGCGGCGACAAGCGTATGATCTACCAGGCCATCGCCAACGATCCGCTGACCGCCGCCGTCCTCTCCCTGGCCGAGATCCAGAAGATGGTCGATGAGATGTTTGCGCAGAATGAAGGGTATTTGCCGACGTTTGAGTAAGGGCGCTGCTTGCTGCTTGCCACTTGCTGCGTGAGGTTTCTGGTGAGGAAAGGACCTAACGCCATTGGAACCGTCAGTGGTTCCCAACCATCGGCTGCCGAGCGGTTTCCAGTGGCGTTAAGTCATTCGCAGACCAGACCTCACGCAGCATGTAGCAAGCAGCAGACTACATCAATATAGCGAGAGAAGGAGTCCAGATGCCCGCCCCTCCCAATATCCTCTTCATCACCGCCGATCAGTTGCGCGCTGACGCGTTGGGTTGCTATGGCAACGAGGTGATCGATACGGCCAATATCGACGCTCTGGCCGCCAAGGGTGTGCGGTTCACGCGCATGTTCGCCGCCTATCCGGTCTGTGCACCCAACCGCGGCAGCATTGCGACCGGGCGCTATCCGACCATTCATGGGCTGCGCGCCAATGGCATGCGCCTGCCCAAGGGTGAGTTGACCTTGATGGAGGTGCTGCGAGAGAACGGCTACCGCACCTATGGCGCGGGTAAGATGCACTTCGGGCCTCAATGGCACTTTCCAGCCGATGGCTCGCCCATCAAGGATCCCGACCCGTCGATCGCGTATAACCCCCAGCCGGAGGCCAACGAGTTTCCCTGGTACGGCTTTGACCAGGCGGCGTTGACCGAAGACCACCGCACTGGTCCCTATGCCGACTATCTGGCCGAGCACGGCTACAATGTGTGGGACGAACTGCACAGTGCCTCGTATCCCCAGTCATCGACCGAGCCGTCTCCCTTCCCGGAAGAGCACCACCAGACGACCTGGATTACCGACCGGGCGCTGGATTTTGTGCGTGAGGAGCGGGGCGACCAGCCCTTCTTTCTCTGGGTCTCCTATGTGCATCCGCACCATCCCTTCAACCCGCCGGCTCCCTACGATACACTCTATTCGGCGGATGACATGCCGTCGCCAGTCTGGGATGCCGATGAAGTGGAGGGCTGGCCCGAAGCCTACCGGGAGAAGTTCTTTGCAAGGGGCAGCGGACACGAGGCCGTTGGCCTGTGCGACATGAGCGACGAAGAATTTCGCCACATCAAGGCCGTCTACTACGGCATGATCACGCAGATCGACCGGAACATCGGACGCATCGTTGATGAACTTCGTGCAAGAGGCGAACTGGAGAACACGATCATCGTCTTCAACGCAGACCACGGCGAGATGCTGGGCGATCATCGGCTGCTTTTCAAGGGCACGACCTACGATTGCATCACCAACGTGCCGCTGATCGTCTGCCGGCCCGGCGAAACCTATCCCGGCGCGGTGCGCGATCTCTTTGCCAACACCACTGACATCATGCCTACACTGCTCGAACTGGCCGGCGTGGCAGAGCCGCAGCCCTCACCAATTCAAGGGCAATCGCTGGTCCCGGCGCTGTTAGACGAGGATTTTGGCATTCGTAATGATGCCTTCATCGAGAATCCAGGAGAACGTCGTACCATCCGCACCGGCGAATCGCTGCTTACCTGGCACGGACGCAACACCCGCGGCGAACTCTATGATCTTACGACCGATCCCGATTGCTTTGTCAACCTATGGGAAGATCCCGGCGCTGCCGGACTCAAGTCTGATCTACTGGACCAAATGATGGCACGTATGGCACAAAATGTAGATCCACTGCCTCCACAAGAGGGGCCGTGGTAGCGTGAGACTGGAAGCGAATTCTGTTACGGATGACTCTACTGCAAAAACGGGAATTAGCCACAGATAGCCACAGATGAAGAGCTGATTTTCACAGATGTTACCCAGGTGTCCAGAGTAACCCCGGTATCATCTGTGTCTTATCCTTTTTTATCAGTGTAAATCTGTGGCGAAAAAGGCTTTTTGCAGTAGAGTCATCTGTGGCAAATTTCCATTGTCGCATCAGAATCAATTTCTTGAGGCAACGAAATCCAATTTGGAGCGTGAACCATGACCAAAATTAGCATGCTCGGCGCGGGCAGCACTGTCTTCGCCAAGAACCTGATGGGCGACATCCTCAGCTATCCTGAGCTTGAGGACGCCACCATCAGCCTGCACGATATCGACGAGCAGCGGTTGGCCACCTCGGTGGTGGTCGCACGCAACATCGCCGATACTCTGGGCATCGACCCGACCATCGAGGCCACCACCGACCGGCGTGAGTCGCTGGATGGGGCCGACTATGCCATTTCCATGATCCAGGTGGCGGGCTACAAGCCGGGCACCGAGATCGACTTCGAGATCCCCAAGAAGTATGGCCTGCGCCAGACCATCGCCGACACGCTGGGCATCGGCGGCATCATGCGCGCCCTGCGTACCATCCCTGTGCTGCTCGACTTCTGCTACGACATGGAAGAGCTTTGCCCCGACGTGACTTTCTTGCAATACGTCAATCCCATGGCCATGAACTGCTGGGCCATCGACAGGGCGACCAGCATCAAGACCATCGGGCTTTGCCACAGCGTGCAGGGCACGGCCGGGCAGCTGGCGCGCGACATCGGCGTGCCGCTTGAAGAGATCAACTACGTCTGCGCCGGCATCAACCACATGGCCTTCTATCTGACTTTCGAGCGGGACGGCGTCGATCTATACCCCGAGATTCGCAAGGTGATCGAGGAAGATCGCGTGCCGGACTGGAACCGGGTGCGCTACGAAATGCTCAAACGGCTGGGCTACTCGGTCACCGAGTCCAGCGAGCACTTCGCCGAGTATGTGCCCTGGTTTATCAAGCGCGACCGTCCGGATCTCATCGAAGAGTTTAATGTGCCGTTGGACGAGTACATTCGCCGTTGCGAGCTACAGATCACCGGCTGGGACTTCATGCGCCGCAAGCTGGAGGATCCCGACCTGGACCTCCTGGACGACTTTGTGGCCGCCATGAAGGATGCCGGCATCGCTGAGGAACATGTGCCGCTGATCGTCGACAACTTCAACAACGTCAGCAAGGTGGAACGCAGCCACGAGTATGGCTCGGGCATCATCCACAGCATCGAGACCGGCGAGCCGCGTGTGGTCTACGGCAACGTGCCCAACAACGGCCTCATCGACAATCTGCCCCAGGACTGCTGCGTCGAGGTGCCCTGCCTGGTCGACAAAAACGGCATCCAGCCGACCAAGATCGGCACGCTGCCGCCGCATCTGGCTGCGCTCATGCAGACCAACGTCAACGTGCAGTCATTGACGGTCGAGGCCGCGTTGACCCGCAAGCGCGACCACATCTACCACGCGGCCATGCTCGACCCGCACACCGCGGCCGAGCTGGATCTGGATCAGATTTGGAATTTGGTAGACGACTTGATCGACGCCCACGGGGATTGGCTGCCGGAATACGAATAGGGGAACGTCATTTCGTAGGGGCGGCCCTTGTGGCCGCCCCTACCTAGACCCATGCCTACGGCATCATGAACGCCTGGATGCCGGTCTGGGCACGGCCGAGGATCAACGCATGGATGTCGTGCGTGCCTTCGTACGTGTTGACCGCTTCCAGGTTCATGACGTGGCGGATGACGTGGAACTCGTCGGAAATGCCGTTGCCGCCGTGCATGTCGCGTGCCGTTCGCGCGATGTCGAGCGCTTTGCCGCACGAGTTGCGCTTGACCAGCGAGATCATGTCCGGCGCGGCTTTGCCTTCGTCCATCAGGCGGCCGACGCGCAACACGCTCTGCAAGCCGATGGTGATCTCGGTCATCATGTTGGCCAGCTTGAGCTGGATCAACTGGTTGGCGGCCAGCGGGCGTCCGAACTGGATGCGATCCAGCGTGTATTGGCGGGATGCATGCCAGCAGAACTCGGCAGCGCCCAGCGCGCCCCAGGCAATGCCGAAGCGGGCTTTGTTGAGACAGCCGAACGGCCCCTTCAGCCCCTTGACGTTGGGCAACAGGTTCTCGTCCGGCACGAAAACCTCGTTCATGACGATCTCGCCGGTGCTGCTGGCGCGCAGGCTAAACTTGCCCTCGGTCTTGGGCGCGCTCAACCCCTCCATGCCCTTCTCCAGGATGAAGCCGATGATGTCACCGTCCTGGATGCCGTGTTCATTGTCGCCCATGCCGTAGCCCTTGGCCCAAACCACGAAGACATCGGCGACCGGTGAGTTGGTGATCCACATCTTGTTGCCGTGGAGTGTCCAGCCGCCGTCGACCTTGGTGGCGCGGCTCTCCATGCTGCCGGGGTCGCTGCCGTGATTGGGCTCGGTCAGGCCGAAGCAGCCGACCCACTCGCCGGAGGCCAGCTTGGGCAGATATTTCTGACGCTGCTCTTCCGTGCCATAGGTGTAGATGGGGTACATGACCAGCGAACTTTGCACGCTCATGGTGCTGCGGTAGCCGCTGTCGACCCGCTCCACCTCACGCGCAATCAGCCCGTAGGAGACCGAGTTGAGACCGGCAGCGCCATACTCTTCCGGGATCGTGGGTCCCAACATGCCCATCTCGCCCATCTCATCGAAGATGGAACGGTCGAAAATCTCGTGGCGGTTTGCCTCCAGCACGCGGGGCATCAGCTTGCCCTGACAGTAGTCGCGCGCTGCATCACGCACCATGCGTTCTTCGTCTGACAACTGATCATCGAAAAGAAACGGATCATCCCAACGGAACGTCGGTTTCGCCATGATCTTCCTGTCCTTCCTTCCTGTTTCTTGCGAAGCGAATGCTTTGCTAAATGGATGACTTCATTCTAACTCTGGACTCCATACCTTGACAACTCCGCCTCATTCGTCACCTTTCCATTTGGCTCGACTCGATGCGCTTTTTTTGCTTTTGGTCTCACACTGAATATCCACCATAATGGTGACTAAACTGAAAACAGAACGGGACCATGAGTCTCGTAGGTCACACTTGCAGTGTGACAAGGTCCGCGTGCTAGACGGATCCAGAGGTCACCGAAGGAGTCCGACTGCAAGTCGGACCTACAAAATTCATGTTATTTGTAGCGTTTTCAGTGTAAGTGAGCATCTGTCGGTTGTGCGAAAAAAGTGCCGGGAACTTAGGCAAAAAAGCGAGTGAGTTCACCCTGATTCTGAGGTTTCAGCATCGGGAAGTCCCCGGCACTTTTTGTAACGACTGGCAGACTTCTACTTAGATTTAGCGAAATCCGCACGTCCACCAATGATCTGAGGTCCACCCATGACATTGCTCGCCGGCCATGCCCAGGCCGTGATCACGCCGAACCTGGAGAGATCGGTCTTTCTGGCCGGTTTCGGACAGAACCGCCGCGCCGAATCGGTGCATGATGATCTGTACGCCCACGCGCTGGCAACTCAATTTGGGACGACAACTGTTCTGATGATTGCGTTGGATCTGTTGGGCCTGGGGCCGAGTTCTGTGCCGAGATCGAACGCCGTGTGCGTGATACCCATGCCGAAGCCAACGTTCTAGTCACCTGTACGCATACGCATCATGGTCCCGATACCATCGGCCTCTGGGGATCAGATTCATCCCACTCCGGCGTCGACGTCCTGTACATGGCAACGTTGACGGAGACAATCGTCGCTCTGGCGCATGAAGCGTTCAGCACCTTGAGGCCGGCCGCTGTCCGCGTCGGGTCTGTCGACGTACCGGGTGTCGCCAAAAATGCACGGGATCCCGAGATCGTCGATATTGAACTGAGCTGCATTCAGTTTGTGGATGCAAAAACTTCCGACGTGCTTTCAACCTGGTTGACCTTCCCATGCCATCCCGAGGTCTTGTGGGACGACAACCCTTGCATCAGTGCCGACTATGTGGCCGCCATGCGCGATACGGTTGCGTCGGCCACGGGGGGCCCGTGTTTGGCCACAGTCGGCGCGCTGGGCGGCATGATGACGCCCGACATGCCTGGCCACACGTTCGGCGATGCCGAAGCCATGGGCGCGAAGCTGGGCAATGCTGCGCTGACCGAACTGGACGATGGCGAAGCCGTTTCAGTTGACCAAGTCACGCATATGCGATGTAGCGCGTCTGTGCCCTTGGACAATCCGCTCTTTCTGATGGCATCACAGGCCGGATTGGTTCCCGAACTGATGGAAGATGGCGCTGTTCCGGTCGAGGCCAGTCTGCTCAAGTTGGGCGGGACATGGCTCTTCGCCGTGCCGGGCGAGCTGTTTCCGAAGCTGGGCCTGGCGTACAAAAAGATGATGCTGGACGCAGGTGCAGATCAAGCCGTCATCATCGGTCTGGCCAACGATGAACTGGGCTACATCCTGCCGGCAGAGGACTTTGTCGTTCCTACTGATTGGCAGGAACCCGGCGAATCGTACGAAGAGAGCATGTCAGTGAGTGTCCAGATGGGGCCGAAGCTGACGGATATCTTGAAGAAGCTGATCGGTAGTGAAGCGTAAGGCAGCCACAGATTAACGTAGCCACAGATTGGAGCAGACAGAAAGAGCTTTTCCTCTGTGAACCTCTGTGTTTCCTCCGTGTCTCCGTGGTGAATAAAGACCAACAAATAGCGGGCTCACAAGAGTCACAAAATTGGAGAATCAAAATGCAAAAAGTACGAACAGCGCTGATTGGTTGCGGCAAGGTTGGACACACCCACGCGGGCGCGTTCGCCGAGTTGCCCGAATCCGACTTCGTTGCCGTCTGCGACAGCGACCTGGGCCGGGCCGATGAATTCGCCGCCCAGTATGGCGTCAAAGCGTACACCGACATCGCTGAGATGGTGACCGATGCTCAGGTCGATGCCGTCTCGATCTGTACGCCGCACCCGCTGCACGCGCCACTGGGCATCCAGGCTGCCCGAGCAGGGGCAGACGTGTTGCTGGAAAAGCCGATGGCTTCCAATCTGAAAGACTGTGACGATATGCTGGCCGTGGCCGATGAGACCGGGATCAAGCTGGGCATCATCAGCCAGCGTCGCCTCTACGAGCCGGTACAGCGCATCCGAGATGCCATCGATGCAGGCAAAATCGGCACGCCGGCGTTGGGCACGCTGCTCATGCTTGGCTGGCGCGACAAGGCGTACTACGATTCGGATCCGTGGCGTGGCAGCTGGGCGGGCGAGGGTGGCGGCGTGCTCGTGAACCAGGCGCCTCACCAGTTGGATATTCTCCAGTGGCTCATGGGGCCCATCGACGAGGTCTTCGCCTATTGGGAGAACCTGAACCACCCCTATATCGAAGTTGAAGACACGGCGTTGGCCCTGATTCGATTCAAAAACGGCGGCGTCGGCAACATCGTCGCCAGCAACTCGCAGAAGCCGGGCATCTACACCAAGGTCCATATCCACGGATCCAATGGCGCGTCGGTCGGTGTGCAGACGGACGGTGGCTCTCCCTTCATTGCGGGCATGACGGCGGTCCTTGAACCGCCGGTCAACGATGTTTGGTCGGTTCCCGGTGAGGAAGGGCTGCTGGAGGGCTGGAACGCTGAGGATGCCGCCACCTTTGAGTCGGTGGACCCTGCCACCTTCTATCACAAGCTCCAGATCCAGGACTTCCTGCAGGCAATTCTCGAAAACCGTGCGCCCATGGTTGACGGTGTTGAGGGACGCAAGGCCGTTGAGTTGATCGAGGCGATTTACCGATCGCAGCGTGATCATGCGCCGGTGAAGTTTCCGTTGCAGGCGGAGGATTGATGAGCGACAACGCGTAGGGACCGGTCTTAGACCTGTCCCTACATGTATTGCCGGATCAAAACGCTACCGGGAACCATTTCATCAGAACCCACAAAGGAAAATCCATGAAACGTTTGCAAGGCAAGAACGTGTTGATCACCGGGGCCAGCAGCGGCTTCGGCCGGGGTATCGCACTGGTCTGTGCGCGAGAGGGGGCCAACGTGGCATTGGTGGCGCGCTCCGGGCAGAAGCTGCGCGAGGTGGCGTTCGAGGCCCGGAAGATGGGTGTGGAAGCGGTCAATTGTCTGTGTGATGTGGGCGATGAGGGCCAGATTCTAGCGGCCATTGCCCAGGCCAAGACCCATCTCGGCCATATTGACATCCTCGTCAACAACGCCGGGACCAACGTGCCTGCCCGCAGCATTCACGACACATCCGCCGAAGAGTGGCGAACGCTCCTGGAGGTCAACCTGACCAGCGCCTTCCTCTTCACCAAGGCCCTGATGCCCGACATGATGGCGCGGAAGCAGGGCACCATCATCAACGTGGCTTCACGGGCGGCAACCCACGCCTCACTCCTTTCCGGCGTCGGTTACGCAACATCCAAGATCGGCATGCAGTCGCTGACCACAATCACCAATGAAGAGGGCAATCCGGCCAATGTGCGTGCCTGTGTCATCAACCCCGGCGAGGGCAACACGGCCATCCTCGATCTGCGCGCCGAACCGCCCAGCGAGGACTCGCGCCTCAACATGCTTCAGCCGGAAGACCTGGGGGAAGCCGTCGTTTTTGTGGCTACGCTGCCGCAGCGCGCCAATGTCTGGCGTATGGATATGACGCCGACGCAGAAGCGGGACGGCCGAATCTGATGGTGGTCGCAGCAAGGGCTGAGGCCGGCTGCTATTCAGCGCGATGTCCGATAGAACGCGGATTGAACGGATCTGACGGATTTTCGCTGGTTTTTTTTGATTTGATCCGCGATGATCAGCCAAATCCGCCCCATCCGCGTTCTATTTTCCCCATAGTTGAATAGTTGCGCAGCGGGATTCCCCTCCGAGAAAACGAAATGTCAACAGAATCCAGCAAGGATACAAGATGCCTACAATCGATGAATTGCGCCAAAAATGGTTTCTCGACGTCGACAATGACACAGGGTTTCCGCCGCCATCGCGCCACCCTTCCGCCCTGGTGCATCCTTACACGGACGGCAATCGGGTAACGCCGATATTGAGTGGGGCCGACTATATGGCACGTGCCTACGAGCTGATCCGCGCCATGACCGACAGTGAGGATCCATCGGCCTGCCACCTCTGGATCCATGCCTGGCGCATTGAGCCGGTCAAGGTCCTGGGCGAGACCGCTGACGGTCCCGATGCCGAATCGCTGCTGGAAGAGGCCGCCCTGGCCGGCGTGCAGGTGCGCTTCCTGGCCTCCGGCCACGATCCCCATGCCAAGAAGGTTGCAGAACGGATCACCGCAGCCGGCGGCGAGGGCGCGCGTGACAGGCGTACCAGCACCTTCGGCAGTCATCATCAGAAGTTCATCGTTTTCCGCTCTCCCGGCGATGATGGAGGCAGCGACTGGCGGGCCTTGCTGGGCTCGGGCGATTTTCTCTTCGCCCGTTGGGACACCTACGATTGTAACCCTGTCGAACCGGATCGTTCCGAGAAGGGCGCGCCGACTCACGACGTTTGGCTGGAGATCGACGGCCCGGCTGTGCATGACGTGGCACTGCATTTTGCCGAACGCTGGAATGATGCCGGGGGACGCAGACAGACAGCGCCGCGGTTGTCGAGCACGCTGCCGACTCTCTTCAAGGATGAACCGATTGCGCCGGCCGGACCCCATTCGCTGCAACTGCTGCGCACCTATCCGGTCCTCAAGCGCGGCGGATTCTCCTGGTCCAAGCAGGGCGAGTTCACCATCTGGGCCGCCTATCTGAACGGCATTCGCCAGGCAAAACGTTACATCTACATGGAGGATCAGTACTTCTACTCGTTCCAGGATCCGCCAATCAGCGGTCGTCCCCAGGACCCGCTCTATCCCCATGATATCGTCGTGCAGTTGGGCGAAGCCATCAAGCGCGGCGTCGATGTGCTGGTCACCGTGCCCAGCCGCAAGGGCGACTGGCGCAAGCACTACGAGCTTCAGCAGCGGGGCAAGGCCTTCCAGTATCTGGCAGACTGCTCAAGCCAGCCCGGCGCGGGCAGCGTCATCGGCTGCTTCCTGCGCAAGGGCGAGATGGATCCCATCATCCACGCCAAGATCATGCTTGTGGATGACGAGTACGCCATCGTGGGCAGCGCCAACATTGGCATGCGTAGCATGACCTACGACTCGGAGGTCTCGTTCGGCGTGGTCGATGCCGAGGGGCAATTGGTGCGAGAACTGCGCACCGACATCTGGGCCAAGCACATGGAGCATGACGATCCGCGAGAATCTGGATGATATCGACGATGCCATCACAGCCTTCGGACGCAGCGCCGTGAACGAGACGGGGCGGCTGCGCATGTTGCCACCCAAGTTGGTACGCTTCCCCTTCCCGTACCGCTGGATCATGAATGGGATCATCGATCCATATAGCGGGCCTGCCAGAATCCCGCGTTAAGATTGATCGCAGGAGACAGATGTCCTCCTGGCCCGTATATTGCTCCCCTTGAAAACTGCTGGTGGTGCGCGTCAAGATAGGGCTTGATGGCCTCCCTTGCCGCTTCGATTTTGACAGTTGACTTCAACAGCTCCTCAGACGCATCATCCGGAGAGGCTAGCGGCACGCTATCTGAGCGGGGCAGGTCGTAAGTCACCGAAGTCTCGTACCAGATCTCGTAGAGATTATCATCCTTATTGTTTCGCTCCATCCTTGACCCAGCCTGCGCTCTTGGTTGGTAACATTTGCCAGCCGGCGACGAACAGGTCTTTTTCGTTCTCGTATGCTACTGTCACTCATGACTGGTATTACGTTTGGGATGTCTACACTCCAGTCCCAGAGTTAGCAGGTTTCGGTATCAAGACAATCTTGCCCGCATAGCCACCCCGCTCCAGTACTTCGTGCGCGCGGGCAGCCTCTGCCAGTGGAATGCGCTCCGCCACCAGCGGTTTGAGTTCGCCGTTTGCCAATAAGTCAAGGAGTTCTGTTAAGGTTTGCCGATACCAAACTTTGTCGGCTGCCAAATCTGGCGTCAACAACAGTTGCCGACCTCCTGGCTTGAATTTGAGCAGTACCACCATGCCCAGCGTCAGGGGAATGATCTTCAGCCCCGACCGCTTCGCTGCTGCCACGCCAAACCAGACCAAGCGACCGTTTTTATGCAGCGCATTCTGTGAGCGCCACAACTGGCGGGGACCACCAATGGGATCGAAGACAACATCGACACCGCCATTGGTCAGGCTGTGGATTCGCTTCACGACATCTTCGTTGTGATAGTCAATTGGCGTCGCGCCGAGGGCGACGACCTGTTCGTGGTTGTAGCTAGACGCGGTGCCATACAGTTCCAATCCAGCAAGCCGCCCGAGCTCCAATAGGGCCGACCCAACACCGCCTGCCGCCCCTTGGACGAGAATGCGCTCGCCGCGCTGCACCTTGGCCGTGCGGTGCATGGCAAGATGGGCGGTGAGGTAGTTGACCACGACGCAGACCGCTTCGGCCGAATCTACACCTTCAGGCACCGGCACCAACTCATCAGCAGGTCGACAGACGGACTCCGCGTAGCCGCCGCTGGCGCCAAAGGTGAAAGCGGCCACCCTCTGCCCTAGTTCAACGGTATTCACACTTTCGCCCAGTTTGTCGACAATGCCGACGATGTCCTCGCCGATCGTAAACGGCGGCTTGGGCGTGCCGGGGAGCAATCCGGAACTGCGGGACATGAGGTCATAGGCGGAGACGCCCGCTGCCAACACCCGTACGCGTGCCTCGCCAGCCTGCGGTTCGGCAATTGGTTCTTCAATAGCCTGCAACACCTCCGGCCCGCCGTGCCGCGCGATGACAATGCGCTGATGCGTGGTTTGTTTCACAATATCTTGTGTGGTCATGCTTCCATCCTCCATGAATTGGCATACCCCCACTTTCACAGCTTTCATTATGAGTCTCTCCCTTCACGATCTGGGTAGCTCATCTACCAGTCACATGAGTAGGATTTCATCGAGGGTATCGACGGCCCGTTAGGCACACTCTACACAACGCACCGAAATTAGCGGCAAGCCCACTGCATAGAGCCGACGCAGGAGCCCCTGCAGCGCAGCCTGATCGACGCTACAAGTCAAGGTGGTGACTAACGTTCCATCACTTTGGCTATCGACCGCAATTGTCATTGTTCCATTCCATTCCGACCAATGCTCATTGAGCTGCCCTGGCACTTTGATCTGATAGATCATCGGTCGATCTAGCGTTAGCATTTGTTTAACGTTTTTCATGAGAGTGCTCGTAGAATATTTCACCCGCTTGCGGCTCTGAGGATGGAGCCAAATTGTGGCAGTATGGCCCATCCTCAGTATCTGAACAGCGAAGATCGAGAATTTCCAGTTCGCATTCATTCCACTGTATTCATGCCGGCGTTGGCCTGGCTACCCCCTGCTCATCGATTCGTCCAGATTTGACTGCCGATGGCTCACTTGCCGAAAAATCAAACCCTTTCACAATCAGCCACACGGCAAAGACCATCTCCTGTACGGCGATGACGAAATCCGGGCCTTCGGGAAGCACGAGTCCGAAGAACCCGGTCAAGAGTGGCGCCAATACCAATACAGCACCGACAAAACCCCACGCGGATAGCCAGCGCGGCACGAGCTTTGTTCGATATAGTGAGAAGTTGAGGAGCAGCGCCGATAGACCAAAGGCAAGGCGTAGGCCAAGCGTGAAGGACCGATCAGCTGCGGCAACGACAACGGTGCTCGTGGTTTGATAATAGGAAGCATCCGGTGCGCCCGCGTTGACGAAATCCTGACTCAACGGTACGAGCGTCAGTATGCCGACTACATAGATCGTAAAGAGCACGCTCTCAATGGCCCGCGCCGCGGCATAGCCAACTGCTAGGGTATCGGTATGTCTTTTCAAGATTGGGTATAGCACGATCCCGATACCCGCCACACAAACGACGTCAACCAACATCAAGAGCGCAGCCATCATCACTTGGGATTCATTGGCGGCCACTTCTGCAAGATAGTCCGGCGTACTGAGCATCGACGTCATGGTCACATAGGCGAAGCTAGAGCCCACCGTCGCCGCGATATAGAGTACGCCCGCGGTTCTCGCAATTGTCTTGGTTGAATTCCTGTTTACATTGGTTGTCATGGGATTCCCCCCTTCTTGGAACGATATTCAGTAGTCGCGTCATCGCCGTAACCGAGCATTGTAGCCCGTACTCTTGGGACCGGAATGGTTGTACATTCTGCGTGCGCTGCTATGACGGGCTATTCACTACCAGCATCGATCTGTTGTTCGAAAATAGCCCGTGGGCCAGGAGTTCACGGTTGTCCACCGCTATGCCGGCGTAGGTTGAGTCGTTCCAGTCATATCGGTTCGTTCAGAGTCTCTCTCGCGTACTATCGGCTCGAATGCGTCTGGATTCCAGCCCTTCACAATGAGCCAGAACGCCATCACCATCTCTTGTACGGCGATGGGTAAGACAAAGACAAGCTCAACGACCATCGTGACTTCAATGAATGACCCGAGCAGCGCACCGCCTAAGAGCATGACAACAGCGATCAAGCCCCAGGCTGCCATCCACCTTGGGATTAGCCTCGACTGATAGAGGACTGTATAGAATATGAAGCCCCCAAAAATGAAGGCGAGGTTGTAGATCAGCCCGGCAGTGTCAGCCCAGTATGTGTTGGCCTGCATTGATGCGCCTATGGCTCCAAAGTAGGCCGCGCTCTACGCCCCCATTCAGATATGCCTCGCTGACGCCGATCAGGGAGAGCTTGTTGATTTCCGCCACCGTGATCAGGATCACGCTCTCAAGCGCAGCGGAAGAAGAGATAGCCGATCGCCAGAGCTTCATTGAATCTCTTCAGTACGGGAAACGCGAAGATTGCGATGAGCGGTATAGCCAGTACGCAGATTAGCTCCAGCAGTACACCCGTGATCACCGTTGTAACGATTGGGGTAAGTAATTTCCAGATAGTCTGGCGAGCTGAGAATTGGTTTGTAAACCGCTTCACCGATGAAGAGAAACGTCGTCGCAATGATAAACAAGACACCGACAATCACTGCACTCTTTCTCTCCGTGTTCTTTCGCTCGTTAGTCGTCATTGTATTTTCCCCTTTTCGATTCCCTTCTAGAGACCTTCTCGCCGAAGTATCTACATTGGTTGTCCGGATAGCATGCATGTTTAACTCCTCAGAATCTCCCTGTGACAACTACCCGATTCACGAGCATTCATACACCGAAAGCATAGCCCCAATCCGGTATTGGTGTCATACCCCTGGAGTATTACGCGAGGGGTATTTTCAGGCGTGGAGAACTAAAAAACGGCCTGGTAGCTACCAGGCCGTCCTTTTCGTCGATTTCAGATGCTACAGGTGATTAGGCGGAGGGTAAGATGCCCCAAGCCCGTGCTTTGGCCACGGCTTCCGTCCGGTGGTGGACCCCAAGCTTGCCGTAGATGTTGCGGGTGTGAACCTTGACTGTGTTCAGCGAGAGGTAGAGCCTGTTCGCAATTTCCTGATTGGTCAGCCCCTTGGCGATCAGTTGGAGCACTTCGATTTCACGTTCGCTTAGCGGCTCGATCAACTCGGATGTGAGAGCTTGCGTCTCCGATGGGTTCGCCTGCTTTGCTTCGTCGACGGGAAATGCAGCCAACAATTGCTGCACATACGTTGAGTCAATACCACGCGAGAGGGCTTCGTAGAGTAGGGTGGCCATCGGCTGGCCTTCATCAACAAAAATGAAGACGAAACCGCCCGGCTTGGCCAGGGAAAGGGCCGTCTCTAGTGTGGCAATGGCCTGGCCCATATCTCGACGGGTTTGCGCAGCTCGTGCTTGGAGAATCAGTATCTCGATGACTGCCGATGTACGTCCTCCGGCCTCTGCCGCCGCGTGCAGGCGCTGTAGCAACCCCTCTGCCTCATCCAGCCGCCCTTGGGCAATGAGAATACGAGCCAACGCAGTATATTCCATTTCGTGCGCATATGTGGGTTCTCCAACAAGATCCAACCCACTTTTTCTAGCCCATTGAGACGCGGATTCCAACTTGTCTTGCGCCAACCATATTCGTATCTGCCAGGCTGAAAATTGGCGCAAAATCCAGCGCGGAAAATCTTGCGCATGGGCTGCATTTTCCATCGAATCAACGACATCTTGGGCGCCGCTCATGTCGCCGCTGGAGAAGAGAACTCTGACCAGGTACAAGTTGGTCATCACTACATAGAGCACATCCCCACCTAGTGCAGCCAGTTCAACGCCGCGTTGGACCTGTTCGACTGCCCGACTTAGATGGTTACGCTCCGCAAGTGCCTCACCCCATATCCCCAGTAGCCAACCAACCACTGCCGACTCCGATATGCCGGAATCGTCTGCCTGTTTGAACTGGCGCTCACATAGTTCAATGACCTGCCGCAGCTCGCCTTGCTGCCTTAAGATTTCGGCCAGTCTCAAATTGGCTATCATGAGAATGTGGATGTCACCCGACGCTCTGCCAGTCGTCAATGCATTTGCCCTGGCCTCACGTGCGGCGGTCATTTGGCCCAGATTTACGTAGGCGTCCCCCAACGTGATGAAGACAGCCGAACGCCACCCCAGTTCCTCTTCGGGTAGATGTGCAATTGCCTGATGTGCATACGTAATCGTCAATGGGATATCCTCTTTGAAGGACGCCAGAAAGGAGCGGATGGCAGCGATCTTTCCCATCAGCGAGGCGCGCTCTGCACGAGATAGTTGAAGCTCATCTGGCATGGAGAGAAGTTCGTTTGCACGATTTGGGGCAAGCAACTCTTCGGCGCGCTGGAGACTTCGCTCCGCGGCATCGAGTTGACCACTATTGAAGCGATGCCATGCATGCAGGATGGTGAGCGGCGGATGGGATGAAGACAAATTCTTCTGGCATTGCAGCCAGCCATCGTGCCAATGTCGCCTGATCAATACGCTCGAAGCCCCCCTCCATTTGTTCTTCAATTACGTGCGCAGCTCGTTCAAAATCCTTGCCGTGTAGCGCATGGTCGACGGCTTCCTTGCTAAAACCGTTCTGCTCATACCATACACTGGCTCGCTGGTGGAGTAATGGCTCCCGATCTGGCTCCGTCTGGCGCAGGCGCAGACGCAAGAGATCGGCAAAGAGGTGATGATAGCGGTACCAGTGGCGTTCCTCGTCCAACGGAATGACAAAGAGATTGGCCTGCTCGAGCTGTTCCAAGGTCGTCTGACCGCGTGAGTTGAGTACATGCGCACCGTCGGCTTGAGTGGCGGCAGCGGTCGCATTCAGTCTTATTGATGGCTCGGCACTATCAAAACAGACAGCATCACATAGGGCGCCAGTCATGCGGTCGAGGATGGCCGTTTGGAGCAAGAATCTCTGCATGCCAGCAGCCTGCTGTTGCAGCACTTCTTCAATCAGGTAATCGAGAACGAAACGGTGGCTGCCGGCAAAGGATTTGATGAAACCGGCTGCGTCTTTACTTCCCCGCATGGAGATGGCGGCCAATTGCAATCCAGCAATCCAGCCTTCGGTACGGCTCTCCAGCGCCGCGATCTCTTCTTGCGTAAGGTTCAGACCCATCGCCAGCGTGAGAAATTCGGCAGCTTCAGCCGCTGTAAAGCGTAGGTCTGTCGCGCGCAGTTCAGTCAATTGCCCGCTTGCGCGCAGACGGGCGAGCGGCAGATGTGGGTCCTCGCGGGTGGCGACAACCAGGTGGATCTGCGGCGGGGCGTGTTCAAGCAAAAAGGTGAGTGCCTGGTCAATAGGCCCAGAATCTAGGCTGTGGTAATCGTCAAGGACGAAAATTACTCTATCGTGGATGGCAGCGACATCGTTGAGCAGAGCAACCAGAAGATCCTCACTCGGAGGTTGGGTAGATTGGAGCATCTGCCGCGCGCTTTCTCCAAACGTCGCGCTGATCCCATCAACTCGACTCAGGGCAGTGATGAAGTAGGCCAGGAAACGGCCCAGGTCGTTGTCGCCTTCATCCAGCGCGAGCCAGGCAACTCTATTTTCGATCTGGCTTTCTTCTGCTACATCCGATCGTGCGTTGTCACTACTTCGTGCGTGCAGTTCGTCATCTGCAGGAACCCTGCGAGCGCGTAGATCATCAACCCACTCACTGACTAGTGTGGTTTTTCCAAAACCAGCGGGGGCAGAGATGAGGGTCAGTTTTCGGGACGGGCCATTGTTTCGGCCCAAACCCTCGTTCAGTTGCGCAAGCAAGCGGGGCCGACGGACGAGACTCGGTCGCGTGGATGGAATATGAAATTTGGTTTCTAGCATCAGAGTGGCCATCAGAGTTCTCTCAGCATGATTTTCCCTCCTGTAGCGGTACGCGCCGCGACTCAACTGGCGCCCGCTGGAACCGGTCTTTCAGCGTGTCACAACTTCTCTGCCCGCTGCTTGAGCACGCGTAGCGTCTTCGGCTGCATCACCAGACGCCCCAGTTCGTTGGCAGTACCCATGACCAATGTGCTCAGCAGTCCTGGACTGTAATCACTTCGTACCCGGACGATTAACCGCGTTCTCTTTTCATCTATCTCTTCAAGAAGCCATACCCAGCTCGAAATGCAATACTTCTCCGGCAACGGCTCACTGCTTGGCACCGATTGCCATGTGCCTGTATCTACTCTGCTTTGCAGAATTAGCACCCGTTCTGGCTCCATACCTACAACCACATATCCCATCCCTGGCGCGATGTCCACGACATCTCCGACCATCAAGTCCTGCAACTCCGGAATGATTCGTTTTGCGGAACCATGCTCATCACCCACAGAGCCGGCTATCCCCACCAACCGATGTAGAAAGTCATAACTGTACCAACCGGCACGCTTGCATCCGATCTGCACCAGCCAAGGCCAGATCTCAGATGCCGAGGCCCTGATCGTGATTGCCTGCGTGTACCCACACTTGGGATCTGGTACGAGATCATCAGCTGGCAAAGAGCGTCGAACGTCAGCATCGGTTGCTATTCGCCGCAACTGCCAAGGCCGAATCGCCAAAACATAACAGCCCAGCAACGCCTACCGCGATTGCATTCCTGAAAACAGTTTTGAGTGTATTCGTCATCGTTCTCGTTCCTCTATGTACACAGTAGCGTAGCAATCGAACCGTTTCTGTCGCCGGCAAAGATGCGCATTACATCGCCCAGCAGATAGCTCAGCATGAGCGCGACCCAGATTATGGAATTTCAATCTCTTCGTCTTGGCTACGGGCTGCTCGGGACAGCCACCCAAGTGTCCTCATTGTAGCCAATGGTCGAGCCGACAGCAACAGGATCAAATTTAATCCAATGCGATAGCTGCCGCCGGGGCGACAGAGGCGCTAAACAGGCCTACTGCATTTGCGGCATCGACCCATCACCTTCCCCAGGACCCATAATCCCCAGGTCCAATTTCCCACATGTAACCATTCCTCAATCCATCTCCAATCATTGCGGCATCAGGATGGATGTGCTTCGTTTATTGTTCACACGTGGCCCACTCATAGTTTGCCGCTAGTGATCCGGTATCTTGCTGTCATTCATACACAGGTCAAAATCCTAACCTTCCCGCAGTACATCAAGCGTCTGTTTTCGCCGAAACCCTGGTGCGTTGTATCATACTGAACCATGGGTTTCCGAGTCTCCACCGTCAAACCGTTCCATCGTCGCCTTTTCTGGATCGCCATCATTTTGCTTCTGCTGGCGGCCGTCGGGCGGATGGTGGCCGCGCCCACGGTCCCCTGCGCAAACCGGCGCTGCGCCCTGTCATCATCAGCGAGTTTGCCGCGACCAACGACGGCAGCTTGCTGGTCGATGAGGACGGCGACCCCTCCGATTGGATCGAACTGTTCAATCGTTCCGGCGTCGCCGGTCAACCTGGCAAACTGGACACTGACCGACGATCTGGATCGCCCAGAGAAGTGGACGTTCGACGACAACGTCATCGAGCCGGGTGAGCGACTGATTGTCTTCGCCTCGGGCAAGAATCGGCGTGAGATCGAACTGGATGACGAGAGCGGTGAGCCGGGCTATCTGCATACTAATTTCAGGCTGAGCGCCGATTCCCGCTTTCTGGCACTCTACCCGCCGACGACCCGGCGCTATCTGGATGGGACGGCCATCGACTATCCACAGCAACAGCCGGGCATCAGCTATGGCCTGCCGGATGGTGCAGACGCAACGGCCGAAACGTTTGGCTATCTAGACTACCCCGTCTCCCGGCGAGCCCAACCCCGACCATTCTGCATGGCAGGGCATGACCTCGCTGATCACTTTCAGCGAAGCCTCTGGCCTCTACGAAGATCCCTTTCCCCTCAATCTGACCAGTGCACACGCCCGGCAGTGAGATTCGCTTTACGCTGGATGGCAGCGAGCCCTCGGCTGGACACGGCCAGGTCTACCAAGAGTCGATAGATATCGACGGCACAACGATTGTGCGTGCCGTCAGTGTCGCTCCGAACCATCGCACGGCCCCGGCGACGACCCGTTCGTACATCTTTGTCGACGATGTGATCGCACAACCCGCGCAACCGACCGGTTTCCCCGCGGCATGGGGCGTCCACAAGGTCGATATCGGCGGGTATACGGTCGGCGGGCCGGTTGTTGCCGACTACGAGCTGGACCCGACCATTGTCAACGATCCGGTCTATGGGCCGCAGTTGCGTGATGCGCTCTCTGCGCTGCCGATCCTGTCGCTGGCTACCGACGTGGCCAACCTGGACATCTACGCCGATCCCCAGGCCCGTGGACGAGAGGCTGAGCGCCCGGTTTCGATCGAGCTGTTCGATCCTTTGGGCGACGAGCCCGGTTTCCAGGTCGACGCCGGGATGCGCATCCAGGGCGGGGCCGGGCGCTGGGAGTTCATGCCCAAGCACTCGCTGCGCCTCTTCTTCCGCAGCGAGTATGGCGCGCCCGAGCTGGAGTATCCGGTCTTCGCAGACTCGCCGGCGGCTGCAGTATGACACGCTGGTCCTGCGTGCGGGCGTAGACCGCAGCTTTGCCGGCCATCCATCCATGCCCGGCGCTGAGGTCGATCACCGTGAGACGACCTATGCACGTGATGAGTGGACGCGTGCGAGCCAGATCGCCATGTCGGATGCCGGCTCCCACGGGCGCTTTGTCCATCTTTTTCTCAACGGCCTCTACTGGGGCATCTACAACGTGGTCGAGCGCCCTGACGCAGGCTTCATGGCGACCTATTATGGCGGCGATGATTCCGAGTACGGGTCGGTCAACCATGCGGGTTCGGTCAGTGGCCCCATCGACCGCTTTTCGGCACTGGTGCGTCTGGCCGAGGAGGGTGACCTGGTAGATCCGGCCAAGTACGCCACCATGTTGGAGTTCATCGACCCGGTCCAGTTCAGCGATTACATGATTCTCAACTGGTATGTGGGCAACCATGATTGGCCGGAGAACAACTGGTATGCCGGCGCCCGCTATCCGGCGGGCTCCGATCTCTTCTTCGTCTGGGACGCCGAGACCACGCTGAACGATGGCGCTGAGATCGTTCTCGGCGGCGATGGCTTTGAGGGCGCGCCATTTCCAAACGTAATCCGGTTGGTCTTTGAAGCGCTGATGGAGAACCCCGACTTTCGCATGACCTTTGCGGATCGGCTCTACCTGCACACGTCCGAAGTCGGTGCGCTCAGCGATGCCGCAGCCCAGCAACGCTGGCTCGACATCACCGAGCCGCTGGAGATCGCCATCATCGCCGAGTCGGCGCGCTGGGGTGATGTGCGTACAGACGCGCCCATTACACAGGCCGATTGGCTGGCCGCACGCGATGACGTCCTTGGGCAGTTGGCGGGCAACGGGGCCAAACTGCGCCAACTGGCGCGTGGCGTGGGGTATTACCCGACGGTTGATCCACCCCAGTTTAGCGGGGCTGAGGTTATTGAGGACGATCTGCTGCTGACGATGGAGTGGGGAAGTGGGGAAGTGGGGGGTGAGATATACTATACGACTGACGGCACTGACCCCAGGCTCTCCGGCAGCGGCGATATCTCGCCTTTTGCGGTGCGCTATGTCGAGCCGTTGGTCCTGACGGACGCCACCCATGTTAAGGCCAGGGCGTACGATGGTTCGGCTTGGAGTCCGCTCCGCGAACGGCAATTCCGACGCGCCGATCAGGCCGCCAATGTGAGGATCACGGAGTTGATGTACAATCCGGTGGGCGACGAAGGCTACGAGTATGTCGAACTCACTAATTTGGGGGAGATCGCAGCCGATCTCTCTGGGGCCTATTTCGAGGGGATCGACTTTCGCTTTCCCCGCTACACCCGACTGGCTCCGGGCGAGGTCACGGTGCTCGTCGCCGACTTCAAGCGATTCCGGGAGCGCTATCCCGAGCCGGAGATTGGCGGCATCTTCGAAGGCAAGTTGTCCGATCGCGGTGAGACGATCACGCTCTTCGATGTCAAGGGCAATGTACTGGACTCGGTGACCTACAGCGATGAGGACGGATGGCCGTTGAGCGCCGACGGCACAGGCGATTCGCTGGAACTGGTCGATGCGGACGGCGATCCGGGTCAGCCATTCCGCTGGCGTGCCAGCGAGGCCGAAAATGGTTCGCCAGGGAGTTTCCCATGATCCTGGTGCGGCCGTGGTCTGTCGCCAGGTGCTCAACAGCACAGTGCTTCACAAAGTCTGGAAGAAACGAGGCGCACTTAGGCGTCAGCCTACAATCTGAGTAGCAAGGGCATCGCAAGGACAAGAAGAAACAAGGTGCATTTAGGCGTCTGCCTGTCATTCTGAGCATGTTCCGCGTCGACAGTTCGAGCATAATTACAGACCAGCGAAGAATCTGGACAACGATGTCAAGACCCTTCTTTAGCCTCTTAATCGTCCCGATCTGTCAACGGTTACCCACTCAGGGTGACAGACAATCTTCTGCTGCGGCAGAGCCTGTTTCGTAGAAGTCCCTCCAGTGAGGTGATCGCCCTTCCTACGGGAAGTAACGACGCCGGATCGGTCTTGTTACTTGATAGCGTGTTCGCAGCGACAGTTCGAGTATGATGACAGACCCGCGAAGAATCTGGACAACACTGTCAAGACCCTTCGTTGGTCACTCAGGGTACATCAGTCCGTCCGTGCAAACCCACTCAGGCCTGCCCCGAGCCTGCCGAAGGGGTGACAGTGTATCCCTTGCCGCAATTGGGCCTGTTTCCTAGAAGGGTGTTCGCCTCGGCTGATCGAGCTTGCCAATAGATCATCCGCAGTCGGTCTCGTCTCGTGAAAGTCAATCAGGATGAACGTGTGGAAAACGTGCTAACATGTGCAGCCTGTGGACTCGATAGACTGTCAACGGCCATGCGGCCAGGCTATTTCTTGCCCGATTCTGTGGTGGAACAGGTCCAGAACAGACAACCTGAATGGACGGCGGAGGAGCTGGTCTGCGATGACTGCGTGCGCAATGGCAAGGCCGATGCCGCTCAGATCATGTTGGCGGAGGAAGCGGGAGAACTCTCGTCGTTGGATGAGGATGTGATTGAGAGCATTCGCACGGATTCATTTGTGGCCATCAACGAGAATGAAATGGATGGGAATTTTGATGCAAGCGGGCACTTTGCGCACCGGATTACAGCGATCATTGGCAACTGGCATTTCCCTCTGGCGATTGCGATCTTTCTGACCAGTTGGCTACTCCTGAATATTCTGTTTCGGCCATTCTCGCCATTTCCCATGATTGTTCTTGGCGTGATCAGCGCGCTTCTGGCATCATTGGCCGCGATTCAAGCGCCAATTATCATCATGAGCCAACGCGAGCAACAGGCCCGGGACCGGCTGCGCGCTGACAATGAATAATCGGGTGAACCTCAAGGCCGAAATGGGAATCCGCTACCTGGATGAAAAGGTCGACAAGCTGATGAGGATGCAACAGCAGCATGCGCGTCAAAACCGAACCTGCGGCACGAACTGAAATACCTGATCGACCTTGAGCAAATGAATCGGGTGCGCGCGGCCATCGAAGCGACCATGACGCCCGATGCCCATGGCGACCACCAGGGCGCATACCAAATCTCAAGTCTCTACTACGACACGCCTGACTACAAGGCCTACTGGGACAAGGTGGAGGGTCATAAGGTCCGGCGCAAGGTGCGCGTACGTGTCTATGGCGACCAGGTGATCCGTCCCGGAGACGCCCGCGTTTGTGGAGATCAAGGCGCGCACGGATAAGCTCATGGCCAAACGCAGGGCAAGAATGCCCTATGCCCGGGCCATTGACTTCGAAGCATTCGAGCAGCTGTCACACAAGAGTCAACGCTATAACGGTGAGGCAACAGGCGAGACAGAGAATCAGGACGAGGCTTCGGCGCTGTTACACGAGGTCTTCTATCTCTATCAGACGCTGCAATTGCGGCCGGCAGCCGTGGTCACCTATGACCGGCTGGCGTTCGAAGGCGGTGAAAACTTCCCGGACCTGCGTGTGACGTTCGACACCAACCTGCGTGGCCGTGTGCATGATCTGTCGCTCTTGTCACTCGGCACGTCAGACGATGTCTACTTTCTGCCACCGGACCGTTGTGTACTTGAAGTCAAGGTCAATCATACGGTACCCTATTGGCTGACACGCATTCTTAGCGATCATCGGTGTACATTGCGTCGGGTCAGCAAGTATTGCATGGCATTGGAGACGGGCGCCGTCATACGCAATCGGCAGCATATCGTCCAGGCCTAGCACTTGGCAGGCGCCAATACGCACACTGCGAAGAACTGCAGCTGAACACAGAGCAACGGAGATAGTGAACGATTCTCATTGCTTTTCTCCGTGCTCCTCTGTGCCATCTCCGTGTCTCCGTGGTGAATCTTTTTTCCGCACACCATCAACTGACCAACTATTATGGAATGCACGCATGGACTTCAACAATTTTCTTGAGAGCTTGCAGGTCACTACCGAGGTCTTCACGGTTCAGGATGTAACGCTCACCATCGTGACGAGCTTTGTGCTGACGCTGATCATCGCCTGGACCTATCGCTATACCTACCGTGGCACCTCCTACTCCCAGGCCTATGTCCAGACGCTGGTGCTGATGGCCATGGTGGTGGCCGTCATCATGTTGATCATCGGCTCCAACATTGCGCGTGCCTTCACACTGGTGGGCGCACTGTCGATCATCCGCTTCCGAAATGCGGTCAAGGAGACCCGCGACGTCGGCTTCATTTTCTTCGCGATGGCGATTGGCATGGCCGCCGGCACACGCTTCTATCTAATCGGCGTGGTTGCCACCTTGCTCATCTGCCTGTTCATCATCGTCATGGTGCGGTTCGACTTGTTCGGACATGAGATTGCACGCCAATTGCTCAAGGTCCGTCTGCCCGCCGACATGCCGTATGCCAGCCTGTTTGCCCCCGTTTTCGAGCGTTATCTGCGCGGCTATGACTTGGTCGCCATGGAGACGGTCCAGGCGGGCACGCTGACCGAGCTCGTCTACAGCGTTGAGCTGAAACAACCAGACCAAGCCCAGGACTTCCTCAACGAGATGAGCCGGCTCAATGATAACAACAAGGTGGTGTTGGTGACCGGCGCGCAGGAAGTCGATCTGTAGATTGAAGTGATTGGCCACAGATGAACACAGATAGGACGCAGATGGGGCACAGATAGAGAGCAGATGGCAATTGAGGCCTTTTGGGCCAGCAGATTCCCAAGATCATCCGTGGCTCATCTGATCATGAATCTGTGTCCATCTGTGGCAAAATTCTATCTCGTCAACAAACACGAACCTGGAAATCCAGGCACCTAAGGAGCACATTCATACCATGGAAATGCGAAAACTTGGCAACACAGATATGACTATCAGCCGGCTTGGCGTCGGCATGTCTGAGATTGGCTATCAATTGACGTTGGCAGAGGAAAAACAGGCCAGCGATGTGCTCAACAGCGCGCTGGATGCGGGCGTCAATTTTCTCGACACGTCGGCCTGCTATGATGTGTCCGAGGAGCAATTGGGGCGTGCCGTCTCGCACCGTCGTAGCGACTATTACCTCGCCACAAAAGCGGGGCATGTGGCCGGCGGCTATGAAGGCGAGGCATGGACAGCCCAGACCATCACCGATAGCATTGACCGCAGTCTGCGGCGTATGAAGACGGACTACATTGACCTGCTGCAACTGCACTCCTGCGGCGTCGACGTGTTGGAGAAGGGCGAGGCGATCCGGGCGGTTCAGGATGCCAGGCAGGCGGGCAAGGTTCGCTACATCGGCTACAGCGGAGACAATAAGGCGGCGGCTTGGGCCGTTGACAGCGGACTCTTTGCTTCATTGCAGACCAGCTTCAATCTGGTCGAGCAGAAGGCGCGCTACGGACTGCTCCAGGCGGCTAAAGCCCAGGGCATGGGCGTGATCTTCAAACGTCCTATTGCCAACGGCGCATGGGGCGCTGCGAAGAGTCCCAGTGGATATGCTGATCAGTATTGGGAACGGGCGCAGTTGCTGGAGACAGATGGGCCCCATCGAGGGAGCGCCGGACAATCGAATTCTGCTGGCGCTCGGATTCACGTTTGCCCATGATGAAGTGGACACGGCCATCGTCGGGACGCAGAACCCGGCCCACATGCGGGCCAATCTGCGTTGGGTCGAGGAAGATCTGCCCATCGATCCGACAGTCGTGGCCGAGCTTCACCGACGATACGATGAGGTCGGTCGCGACTGGGTACAATTGAGTTGAGATCACTGCCGGTGCCGATTTGTGGGCTTGGTGTGGGAAGCAGTTTTTTGTCACAGATTCACACAGATGAATGCTGGATGGGACACAGATGGGTTTCAGGACTTTTGGACGAATCAAAGAAATCTGGTAACTATTCAGCCATACGCTGAATCACGCGGTACTATCAGGGTATGGCTGAATAGTTACGAAATCGGTGAAAATCGCTTTCCTATCTGTGTGAATCTGTGACAAATTCGTTTGAAGGAACTTATGCATAAAGAACGCTACGACGTTATCGTGATCGGCACGGGGCCCGGCGGCGAGGGCGCGGCCATGAAGTGTGCCAAGGAGGGCAAAGAAGTTGCGGTCATCGACGATTTCGACCTGCCCGGCGGCAACTGCACGCACCGCGGCACGATCCCCAGCAAGGCGCTGCGCCATGCAGTGCAGCAGATGACCCAGGCCAATCAGATCCGCCAGCTGGATTACCAGCATCTGCTACGCGTAGCCGAGCCGGTCGTGAAACGTCAGACCAAACTACGCAGTGGTTTCTACACCCGCAATCAGGTCGACATGATCCATGGGCGCGCTTCGTTCATCGATCCGCACTGTGTTGAAGTCAAAACCATCGTCCGGCCTCGTGCGGCGCTACCATGCCGACCGCTTCGTGATCGCCACCGGCGCCCGACCCTATCATCCGCCCGACATTGATTTCGACCACCCGACGGGTTCTCGATAGCGATCAGGTGTTGGAACTCGATTCAAATCCCAAGGTGATCACCATCTACGGAGCGGGCGTGGTCGGCTGCGAGTACGCCTGTATTTTCCGTGGCCTGAAGATCAAGGTCAACCTGATCAACACGCGCAGCCAGTTGCTATCCTTTCTGGATGACGAGATTGTCGATGCGCTCAGCTATCATCTGCGTGAGCAGGGCGTCTTGATTCGACATAACGAAGAGTATGAACGGGTCGAGGCTGATGACGACGGCGTCACGCTCTATCTCAAGTCCAACAAGGTCATCCATAGCGATCTGCTGCTCTGGGCCAATGGGCGGACCGGCAACTCGAATAATATGGGACTCGATCTGCTGGGCATTGAGCCGGATAGCCGGGGCAACATCGCCGTCAATGAGTTCTACCAGACGGTTCTTCCCCACGTCTATGCCGTCGGCGACGTGATTGGCTTTCCCAGCCTGGCCAGCGCCGCCTATGACCAGGGGCGCTTTGCCGGGTCCCACATGACGCTGGGCGAAGCCGACTCCCGGTTGGTGGCGCAGATCCCGACCGGCATCTACACCATTCCCGAGATCAGCTCCATCGGCCTCACCGAGCGCGAGCTGACCGAGCAGCGCATCCCCTACGAGGTTGGCCACTCTTTCTTCCGCCATCTGGCCCGCGCCCAGATCACCGGCCGCACCACCGGCATGCTCAAGCTGCTCTTCCACCGGGAGACTCTGCAACTGCTGGGCATCCACTGTTTTGGCAACCAGGCTTCGGAGATCATCCACATCGGCCAGGCCATCATGGCCCAGCCGGGCGAGGCCAACTCGCTGCTCTACTTTGTCAACACGACCTTCAACTACCCGACCATGGCCGAGGCCTATCGGGTGGCCGCGCTCAACGGATTGAATCGGGTATAGAGATTGATTGCGATGTCATTTTCCAGCCGGTCTGACAATTGATAGTGACGCTGGATGATCGCAGTATTCAGTCCAGAATAATCCGTGGATATCCGGGAGATATCTGTGTCATCCGTGACAGATTCAACCACGGCCACAATGTTACAATTGGAGAAAAACGATGGACGACTACGCACGTGGATTTCAACAGTTCAAGCTGATGGTCGGCGACGATCAGATCGACGCACTGATTGCCCGTTTCAAAGCCGTCTGTCCCGACTTCGAGACCGAGGTCGTTTCCGTCGTCGGCGGGCGGGTCTGGGCGCGGGAAGGGATCGATCTCAAGACCCGCTCGCTGTGCAGCATTGGCATCCTGGCCGCGCTGGGGCGGGTCAATGCGCTCAAGCTCAACTTCCAGATGGCACTCAACAACGGGGCGACCGTCGAAGAGATCTTCGAGGCGCTCTTTCAGGTGGCCGCATACGCCGGCTATCCGGCAGCCTGGGATGCGCTGGTCATGCTGGAAGAGGTGTTGGACGAGCGAAATTCATAGTAGACCAAATGTTCTATTTGTGGTACAATACTCTCGATCTACTTGCGCGGTAAAGCCACGTATGAGTCTCTTGCAATAGCCGAAATTTGTCACAGATAGCCACAGATACAGAACCGATTTCCACAGATGTTCTTCTGCCGTCCAGAGTATTCCCTGTCCCATCTGTGCTCTATCCTTTTTCCATCTGTGGTTATCTGTGGCAAAAACGCCTTTTGCAATGGACTCACACATCGCTCCTCGCTCTATCGCAATCCCGAATGAAGCGTTTGTCCTTTCACAGGAGGAAAAAATGCAAGTTGTTACCAGTTACCCGGATGGGCTTTTCAGTTGGGTCGATCTTTCGACCACCGATGTTGAGGGGGCACGAGCCTTCTACAGTGGTCTCTTCGGCTGGGAACCGGTTGGCGTCGAGACCGATCTTGGTCCCATCTATACCATGATGCAGATTGAAGGCAAGAACGTTGCCGGTTTGGGACCGATGCCGCCTGACATGCAGGCCCAGGGCATGCCGCCCATCTGGACATCCTACGTCAAGCACTAGCGATGCTGACGCGGTTGCGGCCAAGGCTGAGGCCGCAGGCGGCACGGTGGTGATGCCGGCCATGGATGTGATGGAAGAGGGGCGCATGGTTCTGATCCAGGATCCCGGCGGCGCTGTCTTCGGCGTCTGGCAGCCCAAGAACCACATTGGCGCACAGTTGGTCAACATGCCCGGCGCACTGGTCTGGAACGAGTTGCAGACCAACGAAGTGGAAGGAAGCAAGACATTCTACAAGGCTGTGTTTGGGTGGGAGAACGCCACCGATGAAAGCGGCTACATCATGTTTTCCAACGATGGGCGCATACAGGCGGGCATGATGGCCATCGATCCGTCCTGGGGCGAGGTGCCGCCCAGTTGGAGCGTCTACTTCATGGTCGAAGATGTTGAGGCATCGGTGGCCAAGGCCAAGGAGCTGGGCGGCAACGCCATGGTTCCGCCGATGGATGCCGGCGAAATGGGCCGCTTTCCGTGCTGCAAGATCCGCAGGGCGGCGCGTTCACCGTCATGCAGTTCAACGGTCCCATTGATCCGCCGCCGGGGTATGAGAAGTAGTCTGTTGCTCCACAGATAAATGAATGCGGGGTTGCCAAACTTGGCGGCCCCGTTTTGATTTATCGATCAGCAACTTCTGGTATACTTTGGACCGCAACTCATATGACTCTAAAGGAATGCCACCAACATGCCTGAAACTCGCCGTTCGACAACCATATCACTCTCGCTTGACGACGTAATTCGTCGCATCTCTAGTCAGGAAGCCGTCGAAGGCGTCATTGTCATCGGGTCGGCTGCCACGGGTGAACTGACCCCAGTGAGCGACTACGATCTGGCCGTGATTCTTGCGCAGACACCCCTGCCACTGCACGTGGGCGTGACCAGCATCGACGGGCGTTTCGCCGATCTGGTCTTTTTCAATACGCTACATCTCAGCACTATTCTGGAAGCAACCGATCCATTGGCCGACCGTGAATGGACGGGTGTACTGGTTCGTTACCTGGCTGAAGGCAAGGTGGTATTCGATCGGGGTGGGCGGCTGGCTCTAGCCCGAGTCAAGGTGCAGGAGGGCAACTGGCTGCAGCCGACCGCAGATTCAGCCCTGCTCGGGGCCTGGAACACGATTAACTACAACCTACAGGTCGTCCGTCGCTATCTCCGGTCTGATGATCCGCTCCATCTCATGACCGCCGACATGCGGATGTCGATCTACGGCCCCGGCGACCTCTTCTTCACCTACTTCACGATTCGCAAGATATTCTGGCGCGGTGAAAAGGAGGCCATTCGCTACCTGAACGAGCATGATTCAGAATACCTGTCACTCTACAACCAGTTTCTGACCGAGAGCGAGCGCAAGGCCAAGTTCGCCCTCTACGAGCGACTGGCGGAACTGACGGTCGCTCCTGTCGGCGGCCTTTGGCTCGACGCCGATACGGTGATGATGATTGATGCGCCTGAGGTCACGCCTATGATGGAGAGTCAGGCATTGGATTTCTGGGAGGGATTGGTAAGGTAGAGGGTTGGCATCGAGCGCTGTTGAAGAATTCTTGTGGCTGTAGGGACAGGTCTCAGACCTGTCCCTACGCGTTGCGGATCCGTCGAGGATCCCCGAAATCGGCTAGCGCGCGCGCCGCAGGCCTGCAAGCTGGCCTGCATGTGCCCGCGTGTCTCCGCGGCGATGATGCAGCATTGCTCCAGCGAATACTCCTTGGCCCCGATGACCTCCAGGTCCAGCGGGCCGTCATAGCCGTTTTCATGCAGCACACGGACGTAGCCCACCAGATCGACGTCGCCGCGACCGTTGGCCTGATCTTCCGGCTTGCCCGGCCCGTGCTGGCGGCCCTTGCAATCGCGGATGTGCACATGCTTGACACGTGAGATCACGGCGGCGATGGCCTCGACCGGATTCTCGTCGGCACGGTGGATGTGGGACGGATCCATGTCGATGCCGAAGTTGGGCGAGGTGATGGCCTCCATGGCGACCAGTGTGGTCGGCGTGTTGTAGATGCTGGCCCCCACATGTGCCTTGACGCAGAGCGTGACGCCATATTTCTCGGCCATCTGCACCAGGCTGCCCAACTCATCGATGGTCTCGCGCAGGCTGGCCTCGTCGCCGGATGTGCCGCCCGGCCCGCAGTTGATGATGGGGATGCCGCACTCGACCGCCGCCTGCATGGCTGCTTCCATGACCGCCGGATCACGTCGGGGCTGTTCCATGGCCAGCAATTCCAGATCGTAGACCTTGGAAAGCCGCTTGACTTCCGGCACAATGGCCTGCCAGTTGTCCAGCACCAGATGTTCGCTCATGCCGGGAATCGCCGACAATTCCACGCCGTCATAGCCGGACATGGCCAAATACTTGAACGCGGTCTCCATATCAAAGCCGCCGAATAGCACTGTGTTCGCGCCGAGTTTCATTGTTCTTGCTCCTTTGAATTTACCGCGGATTTTCCGGATTTGGCGGATTCCCGCGGATTCAACATTTTGGTATTGTCCGCGGCAATCCGTAATATCCGGAAAATCCGCGGTGAATCGAAATCGTCTTAAACTCACTCATAGCTACCGTTTTCGCGTGCCGTTCTGTAGATGGCCAGCACGTTCTCCAGATGCGAGTTGTCCTGCAACATGTGCGTGGGCGAAAGGGCGTAGCCGCCGCCCGGCATCATGATGTCGAGCGTCTGTTGTACATCGGCGATGGTCTCACTGACTGTGCCGTGAGCCACGACGCCGGCAGTCGAGATTGCGCCATGAAAGGCCAGCCGATCGCCGTAGGTATCCTTGAGATAACGCGGCGACATGTCCTTTGCTTCGGGCTGCAAGGTGTCGACCACGTCGATGCCCATTTCGATGAAGTCTTCGTAGGCCCAACTGCTGGAGCCGCACGAATGCAGCACAACTGGCAGGTCGTAGGCCTTGGCCAGGTCGACGAAGGGCTGGTGCCGTGGACGGATGTGCTTTCGATAGAGCTTCGTGGAGATGAGCGGCGCGTGCTGCGTGCCCAGATCCTCACCCATCCACACAAAATCGATGCCGCCCTTGGCCGCCTCCAGAATCCGCTCCGTGACGGCCAACTGCACGGCGCACTTGCGGTCCATATAGCAGAGCACCGCCGGGTCGTCAGTGATAAGATCGATGAGCACCTGCTCCATACTGCGCAGAAAGCCGGTGCTGTTGATGCAATCGGCCAGACCGGGATTGCCCACGTAGACTGCGTACTCGCCATGGGTCCGGCATTGCGCCTTTACCTGCGAGTAGTCAAAGTCATCGGGCGAAGGCATGGGCCAGGCCGTGATCTCGTCCAGCGTCGCATCCTTGAGTGGAAAATCGACGAAATCCCAGTAGCCGCCGCTCGGGTGTTCGATCCACATGCGGTGGACGCCCCAGAAGTCGACATCGCGGCCGGGGAGGTCATCATGCAACCTTGGGACCGACGTAGGGGACGCTGACCTCACGAAAATCGATGCCCAGCGCTTGCCGCAGCCCTTCGTCATCGTCATGCGTGAGTCCGAAATGGCGTTTCAGCCGCGCATCAATGCCCGCATTGGCGAAATAGTCAACGGGCACTCGATCCGGCTCCTCACGCGCAAACGTCGTCAACACTCTTTCTTTCGAACGCATGGCTCTCTCCGTTGAGGCTCCAGGATAGAACGCGGATTTCACGGCTTGGGCGGATTTACGCGGATTTTTTCACAAGGTTCTGTTTATATTTCAGATTGCCGGGATGAATCCCGGCGCTAACACCGAGAAGCCGCTTCAGCGGCTCGTTCGAAGTGCGTGAGGGCACTTCTCGTTGTTAGCAGCCGGTTTCAACCGTTGCGTCCAAATGTCAACGGAACCCACAGAATCCGCGTAGTTTCGCCCAATCCGCGTTCCATCATTTCACGTACACAACTGTCTCGTTGTTCAGCGACTCAATCGCCGCGGCAAGCACCTTCTGTGCGGCCAGACCCTCAGCGCCGGAACCATCGATCTCCGCCGGCTCCACGCCGGCTTCGACCTGCTCCAGGAAACGGTGGATACGGTTTTTGAATGTCTCTTCGAAGTCACGCATGCCGCCGAAGAGGGGGTTGGTGTAGACACGTTTTTCCGGATCGCCTGCCGGATAGAGCGTGGCCTCGCGATACATGTCATCGATGACGAAGCGACCCTTGGTACCGGCCACTTCGCAGCGTTCCATGGGGTGGCCACGTTCGATGTCGTAGCTGCCCGTGAGCGTACCGACCATGCCGTTCTTGAAGCGCATGTTGAAGGTGGCCGTCGACCAGATCTTGCGTCCTGGTGCGATGGTGGCAAAGCACTGCACGGCCTCAACATCGCCGCAGAAGTGGCGCATGACGTCGACAGTGTGCGGGTGCAGCGCCTTGAGCTGGAAGTAGGGCGAGGTCTCGCGTGGGTTCATGATCCACATGCTCATGTTGACGAAGAGCAGGTGACCCAGCCGGCCTTCGTTCTGCCATCGCTTGGCCATCTCCGCCGCCGGCGTGAAGCGGTGGTTGAGGTTGATGCCATAGCAGACATTCATCTCCTTGGCCTTGGCCACCATCTCCTCGGCCTCGCTGATCGTGTTGGAGATGGGCTTCTCGCCCAGCACGTGGCATCCGAAGCTCAACGCTTGAATGGTCGGCTCATAGTGCTCGCTGCCATACTCATGGCCGCCGGTGGCCACGTGGCAGATGTCCGGACCCAGCGCTGCCAGCATCTGGTCCACGCTGTAGAAGGCGGGCACGCCGTACAGTTCAGCCGCAGCGTCGGCGCGTTCCGGCAGCCAGTCGCAGACGCCGACCAGGTCGGCCAGTTCATCGGCCTGCAGCAGTCTTGCATGGCGATTGCCGATGGGGCCAAGGCCAATCACACAAACTCGTTGCATTTTTCTTTTCTCCATTTCCAGGTATTGGATCGAAATTTATTATGCCGAGACTATACGGAGATACCCAGGAACCGGGCAATCCGTCTCGTTAGGTTGGCGCGATCGGCAAACACATCTTCTTCCTGCGATTCGGCGGCAGCAATCTGTTCCGCAGTTTCTGACTTGCGCTGTTCAAATGCGTCGAGCAGCATCTCCAGAATGGCCGGGTCTTTAATGAGCAGCGAGACAAAGTGCTCCTTGTCGATGATGACGACATCAATTTCGCTCTCTGCAACCACCGTTGCAGAACGCACATCGCCTGTCAGCAAGCTCATTTCACCGAAATACTCACCGACGCCGCGGGTGGCGACGCGAACGCTATTGGACTGGCGATCCACAAAGATTCCGGCCTGACCGGCATAGATGAAAAAGAGCGAATCGCCGGCTTGGCCCTGACGGACCAGCAGTTCACCGCTGGTGTAGGACTCAAGCACGCTTGCCTCAGCAAGAGACTCGATCTGCAAGTCGCTCCATTTTGACAACAACGGCAACGAGCGCAGAAATCGTGCGACATCCACCTGCTGCGCTTTGGCGACGCGTAGATCCTCGTCAGGGGAGAGCATGTTGACATCCAGAATGCTGAGCGGCGCGCCCATGTCCGTCCTCTTCAGCGCATACCAGATGCGCGTGTACACCTCATCTTGGATCAGATTTTTGGCGCCGAAATCCTGAATCCAATAGCTGATCAAATACCTGATAGCATTCGCCTCGTAGCCGGTGACAAGGGCGACAGGACTTGGGTCCGTAAGAATGCCGTCAATGCCCTCTAATGCCTGCAACAACAACGATTTGACTTTGCCCGGCGGGTGCAGAGCGGCCACGGTGATGCGCGCCTGTATCGCCTGGTGTCGATGGGGTCGCGAGTAGTTGATTATTTTGGTCGATGCCACTTCATTGTTGGCAAAGATCACGTAGTTGTTGCTGCGCGTCAGAATGGCGACTGTGCGCCAGTTCAGTTGCTCGATGAGGCCTTCCTGGCCCGCGACCTCGACCCAGTCGCCGATGGCAAAGGGCGACTCCATCTGCATGACCAGGCCGGCAAATAGACCTGAGAGAATCTCCTGGAAGGAGAGAACCGCGATCGCCGATATCACCGTCGAGGTCACGATCAGGCCAGTCAGTTCCACGCCCAGCACCTGGCGCACGATGACGATGGCGGCCACAAAAGTAGCCAGCCAGCCAACCAGATTGATGATGAAGTTCGGCACGTTCACTGTGCTGCGCCGCACCAGTCCTTCGTAGAAGACGGACTGCAACAATTGTATGATGGCGTTGAAGCCGAAGATCAAGCCGACGGTGAATAGAATCAACTCAAGCTCGGTGGCATCTTGGCCAGGAATGCCTACACGCCCCTGAGAGAAGAAGAGCAACTGAAATGAGAGCAGCGCAACCAACACCGCCGTAACGAAATGACGTCCGAATTTCAGATGGCGGCTGGACCAAAGGACGAGTACCAAGGACAGTAAAAATAGGACGAGTGTGCTGTATGGTGAGAGCGTCTGAGACATCACTATGCCTTCAATCCACCCGCCGTCATGCCGCGTACATAGTGACGCATGCCAAATGAGAAGAGAATGATCAGGGGGACAGTGGCCAGGATATAGGCTGCCATGCGCGGTCCGATGTCGGTGACGCCGATCTCGGAAGTGAACTGGGTCAGAGCCACGGCTACCACCTGCTGCTTGGGACTCGACATAACGACGAGGGGCCACATAAATTGGTTGTAGGTGGTAACCAGACGCACCATGGCAACGGTTACGATAATGGGAATCGAGAGCGGCACGGCGATGAACCAGAACGCTTGCAACTCATTGGCCCCGTCGATGCGGGCGGCGTCGAAGAACTCTTCCGGCAGGGTGGCAAAAAAGGAGCGGAAGAGCAACAGCGCAAAGACCTGTCCGCCTGAGGTCCATGGCAGGATCAGGGCCCAGTATGTGTTTTGAAGGCCAAGCTCCAGAATCAACACATAGGCCGGGATCAAGGTCAGGATTGGCGGGATCATGAGCAGGGCCAGAATCCCTGTATAGATGACCTCCTTGCCGGGAAAGCGATGGCGGGCAAAGACGTAGCCCGAGAGACTGGCGAAGAGAATGGTGCCGATGGTCGACGTGCCCGAGGTGATGATCGAGTTGATGATGGGCCGCCAGATCACCTGCCATCCGAGCACGAAATTGCCCCAGCGCACCGGCCGCGGCAGCGACCAGAAGCGACCGTAAATCTGGCCGTTGTCCTTGAGCGAAAGGATGATCAGGTAGGCAATGGGCACAAAGGTGAGGAATAGAAGGATGCCCAGAACCAGATAGATGAACGTCTGGCCGCCGATCAGCCGTAGACGCCCGGCCCGCTGTCGTTTGGCAGCCTCGGATGAAATCATCGTCGAAAAGATGGGTCCGCCTCCAAGTCTCATAGCCGTCTACGCCTCATACTCGGTCGAAGAGTTCATGAAGCGCATGTTGACAATCGTGCCGGCCAGAATGATCACAAAGAGCACCATGCCGATGGCAGACGCCACGCCAAATCGATCCATGCGCATGGCCATGTAGTAGAGTTCCAGCGCCGGCGTGTAGGTAGATGTGCCCGGTCCGCCTCCGGTGGTCAGGAAAACCAGCTCGAAAGTCTGCACCGCGTTGATAAAATTGAGAATGAGCAGCAACTTGACCTGGCCCATGAGCAAGGGCAGGTCGATGCTCCAGAAGCGTCGCCAGGTGGACGCTCCGTCCACTTTGCTCGAATCGATGACCTCGTCTGAAATGGAGATCAGCCCGCCATAGAAGATGAGTAGGGCGAAGGCATTGACCCAGGGAAAGTTGATAAAGATGACGGAGGCCAGTGCCACGTTGGGATCGCCGTACCATACTCGCGCCAGATTGCCGAGACCAACTGCCTCCAATGTCTTGTTGAGCAGCCCGATCTGCGGATCGTAGATATTGTTCCAGAGCAGAATAATGACGACCAGCGGCATGACGATGGGCACGACAAAGAGTGTTCTCGCCCAGTATTGGCTAAACTGGCTGCGCAGATTGAAGATCAACTCGGCGACCAGCAGCGGCACGGTCATGGTCTTGAGGATGGTGACCACGGTGATGATGATCACGTTGCGAAAGCCGGCTAGAAAGAAGCGATCTTGCAGAAGGAACTTGAAGTTGGCGAAGCCGATCCACTCGCTCTTGATGCCTGGACTCCAGTCGGTGAAGGCGTGGTAGAGTCCTGAGAAGGCCGGATAGTAGTTAAAGGTCATCAACAGCAATAGCGTGGGCAGAATCAGCAAATAGGATAGTCGTGACCGCCAAATCTCTCGTCCGAGTCGGCGTGGTCTTCTGCTGCCCCGTTGCCATGTGCTACGTCCGATATCGGTCGAGCGAACGCTCCAAAAAACCAATGCTGCCGCCGCTGCCAAAGCCAGTAGAAGGCCGCCGGTCAGCCAGCGACGCTGCGACTGCGCACTTGCTGCACCGGTGACGGCGGTCTGGCGATCGAAGAAACGGGCCTGTGCATCCTGCGTGCCGACGACCAGGCGGTTGCCGTCATCTGTGATGGCGACATCGCGCACCTGGTCCGCCATGATGAATTCCTGGACGAGTGCACCGTCGCTGTCCAGCAAGAGCGCTCTCTCTTCCGATCCGATGACGGCTGAACCGGCATCGCCAGTCAACGCAACGCTAAGTTCATTGCCGTCTGTGGGATACTGCCAGAGGACGTCGCCGTTGCTGCCGTTGAGCAACGTAGCAAGGCCATCGCTCGTCCCCACCAGGATGCGCCCGCCGGTCGGCGTCACGTCCAGTGACTGCACATCGTAGTCCATCTGCTCGCTCAGCAGCGCCTTGCCGTCCCGGCTGTAGATGGTCACCAGCCCGTCGTCAGATCCGACGACGACGCGTGCCTTCTCGCCCGTGCCGTAGACAGCGACGCCCTGCACGCCGATGCCCAGCGTCTCCTGCCAGAGTAACTCGCCCGAGCCGTCCAGCACATAGATGCTCAGATCATCGGAGGTGGCAGCCAACAGCGAACCGTCGTCGGCTACAGCGACATTGTTCATGGGGCGTCCGGCCTTGAACTGCCAGAGCAGATTGCCGTCACCGTCGAGCAGATAGACTTGCCGATCCTCCGAAGCCACGCCCAGCCATTCGCCATCAGCCGATATGTCCAGCCCAAGCACGCTGTTGTCGGCGCCGAAGGTCCAGCGCAGTTGACCTTCACCATCGAGCATCGAGACTGTGTTGTCACGTGCGCCAAGCGCGATCTGTTCACCATCGGCGCTGGACGCGACCGCATTAACACGGTCGCCGGTGGGGTACTCCCAGATCAGGCCATTGGAGGATTGGGCGAGAGCGGGGATTGTGACAAGGCCGGCAAGTATCAACATAACCGTGATGCTCGTCAACCGCCTGAAGAGTTGCATATTGCTTGATTTCATCCGATTTTATGGACCTGCCATGTACAATCCGTAGGGACAGGGCATTCCCCGCCAAAACGCTGGCTAACCGACAGATCCCACTGCGCTTTCAGATCGTACCACCAAAACAATTTTAGGAATGCCCTGTCCGCTCTGACAGACGAGATCGCCTGCGGACAAAGCATTCCCAGACCCTTCTTGGACTCTCTGAGGAATTATGGGGTGCACAACCCGACCTCTGGGAGGTGTCCACAAATGGCATTCAGGGCAGAGATGCCTCGGCGGACACCTCCCGGAGGTCTAGCCCCCCTGGAAGGATCTGTTTCCGTCACCATCATCTCCGCGGGGAACGCCTTATCCCTACGATCATTTGCCATATTCAGTAGTTCACGAATTCAAGCACGACAAGATTCTTCGCTGGTCATTTTCCGGAGTGAAGTTGTCCGGTAGACCCACTCAGAATGACAGATCGTGAAGTACTGATATTCGATCAATACGGTCCGGCGGCTACCCAGCCTGGCGGGCGCTTTTCGGGTGCATCCAGGTCTTCGGCTTCCATGTTCAGATATTCGAGCAGTCCGTCCCAATTCTCTTCGAGTAGAGTCTGATAGTCGGAGGCGAATTCTTCGGCCGTCCGATTGCCCTCGAAGAAATCCTGCACCATGATCGACCATTCACGCTTGGTCGGCTCATATTTGAAGAAACCACGGGCTACTGCATCGCCGGGCGCACCGGGTTTCTCATAGTTGCCCACGAAGACGCTGTTCTCGAAGACTTCTGCCCACTGTCCGGGCAATTCGACGCCCTTGATCAGCGGCGGGCCGGCAATGCCACCCTGGAGGTTCTCGGGATCCAGCTTGTTCTCTAGATAGACGGCCATCCCCTCGGGGCTGGTCCAGTACATGACGAAGTCGGCTTCCACATCGTTCTGTGTCCGATCCTTCTTGGGAATGGCCAGCGAACCGGATGTCAACTCATTGGCACGGGCCGTGCCCTGCACGCAGTCGCCTTCAATGCTGGGGAAGGCGAAGCGACCATACTCAAATTCGGTAGCGGCGGCGGAGTCCTCGTCGGCAACTTCTCCGTCGCCGTACTCACCCTCGGCCAGTGAAGCCACGTCGCGCGGGAAACTGGTGTAGTGGCCGCCGGTCACCATGCGCATGGCCGCCTGCTGGGTCAGGAAGAGCGGATAAGCGTCGCTCATGCCGGTCCAACCATCGGGCACAAAGCCGTGCTCAGTCTTGAAGACGCGACCGATCTGGTCCATCATCTCTGCTGTGCATTCGTTGTCGAAGTTGAGTTCACCGTCACGCAGCGCAGTCAGATGGCGGGCAATGTTGATGGAGACCTGGTCCGGATCGTCGTTGCGTACGTCGGTCGGATCATATTCCCAGACATCGTCGATGCCTTCTCGGAAACACCAGTCGCCCTCTTGGCATCGGATGAGTTGCAGATCATCACGGTGATACTGATCCATGGCTGAGCGCATGAGCCAAGGCATACGACCGCCGCCCCAGATCTGCTCGGTGGTGCCCTCCATGGCGATGGGGGTATAGCCGGCATCCCGGATCTTTTCCGACCACTCGACTAACTGATCCCAGGTGGGCTGGGCCGGTACATCGGTGATGCCGACTTCTTCGAAGATTGCCTTGTTGTAAACCCAGAAGGTCTGCACCGATTCATAGGGCATGAGGAACATCTCGCCGGTGTTGGGATCGCGGACCAGGTTCAGCGCCCAATCCTCGAAGCTCTCCTCCCACTTCTCGCCGGTGTAGGGGTTCACCTTGTTGAGGTAGGGCGCCCAATTGACCAGCCGTCCCTCCTGGGCCAGATCGCGTAGATGGACCGACTCAATGATAGAGACGCGTGGCTCTTCTGCTGCGAACTGGGTGCGTACCCACTGGAGGTACGCGTCCGGACCACCGCCACCACCGTCGGCCTTCAACTCGACCAGTACGTTGACGTCCGGATTGAGTTCCATGTAGGCGTCAGCCAGAGCTTGATAGGTTTGGACATCGTTGGAGAGAACGCTGAGCACGATCTCTCCGGATAGACCGGTCTCCTCCTCTTCAGCAGCCTCGATATCGACCACCGCTTCTTCCTCTGGTTCGGCAGTGGCTTCTGCCTCCGCGGCCGCCTCTTCTGCCGCAGGTTCTTCGGCAGCGGCTTCTTCAACCGGCGCTTCGGGCTCGGCAGGCGCTTCAGCATCCCCACCACCACAGGCGCCGAAGAGCAACATAGCGATAGCCAGTACGGCAATGAACAGCAGACTCTGTTTCCTCAACATCATTCTCCTCCTTAACAAACATCCAGATTGTCGACTCTTCGAAGATAAGACTATGTTTGGTCGTACCCATACTCGGTCAGCGCGGTCGCAAAGAAATCGAAGTCGAAATCCGCTTGCGAATCACGCCAGCGTCCGACCGATTCGGGGCGGACAGGAATGCGCGCGAGCTCGATGTCGAGGTACGCTTCCAGCCGGTCGAGGGTCGCATCTCGATCTTGGACGAAATCCTCGAAGCGCACTTCGATCCAATGTTTGGGTTTCGGCGTAGCTTTGACGATGTCATACTGATACTTCCAGGAAGCCGCCCGACTCATCTGTACATCATCGGTAGCAGGATGGTCGATACCAAAGTCGCGGATATCGTCGGTCTTGTGGTTGCCCAAAATCGAGTCCCGTGGATCACGGATCCAGAAGATAAATTTGGTCTCGGGGTAGAGGCGTGTGATCCAAGGGTAGACCAACGTTGTCTCAGGGATCTTCCAGCCGACCAACGCATCCGGTCGACGCTTTTGCTCCTGCAAAACGCTGGCAAGATAGCGTTCGAGTAACTGCGTGAATTCATCGGGAATCGGCATGTTGTGCAATTGACTGAAGTCCCAGTCGAGATCGCCTTGCCACTCGACGTGACGAGCCAGAACACGGCAGGCATCGTACATATCGGCCGGCGGGATCAGATCGCCGGAGCGGTTCAAGCACGCGCCCATGTAGACCCCGCTGGCGTAGAGCGTGTGCGAAATGGCGCGTGTGCCCGAATGGCCGCGCCCGATGACGGTAACTAGCGGCATCAGCCCTTGACTCCAGTCATGACGACGCCTTGAATGAAAAGACGTTGGGCGATGAAGAAGATGATCAACAGCGGGGCCATGGCGATCAAGGCCGCGGCCATCATCAACGAAAAGTCCTGAAACTGTTCACTGCTGAAAGAGGCGATGCCCAGCGCCACCGGGAACTTGTCCTGGGTCTGCAAATAGATCAGCGGCATCAGCAGCTCATTCCAATGGTAAAAGAATGAGAAGATGGCAACTGTGATCAGCGCCGGTCGTGACAGGGGCAGATAGATCTGCCAGAAAATGCGAAAGGTTGATGCGCCGTCAATGCGCGCAGCTTCGTCGATCTCCTTGGGAATGGCCAGGAAGAATTGCCTCAACAGAAACGTATAAAATGGTTGGGCGAAAAAGTGCGGTACCAATAGGGGCAAGTAGCTGTTCAGCCAGTTCAATTCTTTGAACATGATGAACATGGGAATCATAGTCACCCACGCCGGCACCATCAAGGTGCTGAGCATGACGACGAAGAGAAAGGTTCGTCCTGGAAAGCGGAATCGAGCGAATCCGTAAGCCGCCAGCGAACTGCCCAGCAGATTGCCGACAATGCCGAACAAGCTCAGAAAGGCGCTGTTGAAAAGATATCGCGGAAAGGGCAGCTTCTGAAAGACAAGCAGGTAGTTTTCCCAGATGAACTCGCGCGGGATCCAGACGATGGGGTAGCTGTAGACCTGATCCTTGGGCTTGATGCTGGTGCTGAACATCCAGAAGAGCGGGATCATGAGGATGACGGCGCCGGCAAACAATATCAGATAGACGGTGATCGTCCTGATCAAATCCTGTCGCCGTTTGCTAGGCGAAAACAAGCGATGTTGGGTTTTAGAAACGCCGGTCTGTGCGCTCATGCGTCTACCTCCGCGCCGCCTGAATAGTAGACCCACTTGTTAGACGTAAAGAGGATGACCGATGTCAATGCCAGGATCAGCAGGAACAGGGCAAACGCCATGGCCGAGGCATAGCCCAGCCGCAGCGAGCGGAAGGTGGTGTAGTAGATATTGAGCGAGAAAAAGTAGGTTGCGTAGTTGGGCCCGCCCCTGGTCATGACAAAGGCGGTGGTGAAGATCTGGAAGGTGGCGATCATCCCGGTGACCAGGTTGAAGAAAATAACCGGCGTCATCAACGGAATCGTGATCTTCCAGAGCTTCTGCAATGAATTGGCCCCGTCGATGGTGGCCGCTTCATAGAGGTCGCTAGGGATCGATTGCAGGCCCGACAGATAGATGATCATGCCGCCGCCCACGCCCCAAAGCCCCATAATGATGAAGGCGACCATGACCCACCGTGTGTCGTTGAGCCAGGCGATGGGCGAGATGTTGATCCAACTCAGGATCTCGTTGAGCACGCCGAACTCTTTATGGAAGACGAATTGCCACATGATGGCCACGGCTACGCCGGTGAGGATGGCCGGCAGGTAATAGACCGTGCGGAAGAGGGTGATGCCGCGCACGTTCTGGTTCATGAGCAAGGCGATGCTGAAGCCCAAAATTAGCCCCAGCGGCAGAAAGCCGACCACATAGGTGAGCGTCACCTGTGCCGATTTCCAGAAGAGATCGTCTTGCGTCAGCATGAAGATGAAGTTCTCAAGCCCGATCCATTCCGGTCTGCCGTACCCGCGGTACGAAGTAAATGCCAGGTAGAAGGACGCAAGGATGGGGATGGCTGTGAAGAGCAGAAAACCGGCAATCCACGGCATGATGTAGAGATAGCCAGTAAGCGCTTCTTTTCTGGCCAACCCGGATCTTGGTATGGACATGATCTGACTCCGATGCGGATGTCCCGATACGGAAATAACAATGAGAATTCGACATGTAGGGACGCCCCTCGTGGGCGTCCACGAGGGGCGCCCCTACAAAATCAACGCATTTCACCAAAAAGGCAACACAACGCCTAGCGCATGGCGGCAATGGCGTCGTTGCACTTCTCTTGCATTTCGGCCAGTGCCTCTGCCGGCCCAAGTACGCCTTCACCGCCGACGATGGCCGGCTGGATCAGGTTGTTCCACGCAATGTCGTAGTCACTCCAGAACGCGGGATAGACGATCTCGTAGGCGTCGCCCATCATGTCGGCGAAAATACCCACATTGGCTGGCGGCAGATCGCCCTGAGAGGCAACCTCGACCCAGCGTTCTGTGGATGATCGGCGGCCGGGAATGCTGCGCGTATTGTCAGAGATCAGCGTGTTGGTCGACTCGGTGCTGGTCAGGAATTTGATGAATTCCCAGGCTTCGTCCGGATGCTCGCTGGTCGATGCAATCGCCCAGGCGCCGCCGGCCGGTGTGATGCCTCGGCGACCGGTGGTGCCGGCCGGCATGGCTGCTACGTCAAACTCGAAGGCATCGCCGACCCGATCACGGATTGACTGCGTGGCCCATGAGCCCTGGAAGGCCATGGCAACCAGGCCATTGGAGAAGGGATCGAGGCCTTCGGGCGTGGCGCCCAGCTCAGGGTAGATGCCCTTGGAGCGCATCTCCTGGAAGAACTCAAGCGTGGCCAGATTTTCGGGCGAGTCGATGACACAGGCGCTCTGGTCTTCATTGAAGATCTCGCCGCCGTTGGCCTGAAGAATGCCCAACCAGACCCAACTCCACGGATAAAGAACCAGACCCCATTGCGAGACGGTGTCGCCGTCTTTCACGACAAATTGCTCGGCGGTTTCAGCCAGGTCGTCCCAGGTCCAGTCATCGCTGGGGTAGGGAATGCCCGCTTCGTCGAACATGTTTTTGTTGTAGTAGATGCCGATGTCGGAGAAGTCGTAGGGCAGTGCATAGAGGTCGCCCTCGTAGGACATCTGCGCGACCTGCGCGGGCCAGAAGTCCTCAACATCCAGCTCATCCTGCTCGACCAACGGCTGTAGGTTCATGGTCCAGCCCTTGGAGGCGTAGTCGCTGGTCAAGAAGGTGCGTGCGTACCAGACATCGGGCAGATTGCCGCCGACGCCCTGGGTCTTGATGGTGTCTTCGAATTGCTGGCCGGCGATGTTGAGGAAGTCGACCTTGACGCCGGGATTGGCCGCTTCAAATTCATCGACGACCTGCTGGAAGAAGGGCATCTCAACGTCGCCATGGTTGGTGACGAAGCGAATGGTGACTTCCTCGCCACCGGCCGGCGCTTCGCCGTCAGTTGATGCTGCCGGTGCTGCCGGCGCTGCACAACCTGCCAGCACGGCAAGCAGGATGGCGATCAAATTTAATACGCCGATACGGCGTATCCAGCTGGACGAAATCATCTGTCTCTCCTCTGTTTTAGTTTGAACCTTCAAGACTCGACGTGTTTTTTTGAATGTAATATATGTCGGTTTGGCGGCGCTCTCCTTTTGTTTGCTCTAGGTTTTGTTGATGTTTGAGCGTATCTGCTGAAGCCGGCTACGAACAAGCACATGTTTCCTCAGGCGCTGTCGGCCCCGGCCTTGATTCGGCTGATGCGGGGACAGGTCTCAGACCTGTCCCTACGTCAATCGATGATTTCTATCCGCCGTCGTTAGTCGCGTGATTTTTCCTGCAACTGGGCGGCCTGGGTCGGATCGCCGATGTGCAATGTATCATAGGCCTGCTGTGACGAGGTGAAAGATCCGATGCCTTCCGTTCCGTGCCAGTCGCCCTGGTTGTAGATCGGATTGGGCAGACCCGTTTCGGTTTCTCGCTTTTCAATCCAGGCGTTCATGCGCGCAGTCAACAGCGCCACAATGTCCGGATTCGCCTCGGCGACATTCTCGTTTTCCTCGGGATCGGTGACCAAGTTGTAGAGTTCGATCTCCGGCTTGAAGTGGAAGTCCGGCTCAAGTGCGATGATCAGCTTCCATTCGGGCGTGCGCCAGCCATGCTTGCGCATCCACGTGCATTCGGTGATGTAGAATTCGCTCTCGTGAGAGGCCTCCTCGCCGCGCACCATCGGCATCAGGCTCTTGCCGTCCAGTTCCAGACCTTCCGGCTCCAGCGCTGCCAGTTCGAGGATGGTCGGGACCAGATCCTTGTGCTGATTGAAGCCGCTGACCCGCTTGCCTGCAGGGATGCCGCCGGGATAGCGGATGATCAGCGGTACGACCAGGGTCGGATCGTACATGCCGTGATGGTCGAACCAACATTCATGGTCGTAGAGCGTCTCGCCATGGTCGCCGTTGAGGACCACGATGGTGTCGTCGGCGAGGCCCTTGGCCTCAAGCGCTTCGAAGATGCTCTGAATGGCGGCATCCATATAGGCGATGGCCCCGTCATATTGGGCAATGACGTAGTCCTTGTCGCTGATGCCCGGCGGCATCCAGGTGGCAAAGAAATCGCGGAAAGGCTTGAAGGCCATGACCGGGTCCATGGACTTGTTCTTCGGATCGCACTCGTTGCCGTGATAGAACATGCGCTCGTAGGGAGCCGGCGGCAGGTAGGGAGCATGTGGGTCCATGTGGCGCAGGAAGAGGAAGAAGGGATCGCGCTTGCGCGAAAGTCGATCCAACTCCGGGATCGCGACCTCGTTGAGGTTCTCAGCCTTGGGGCTGCGCCCTTCATTCCAACTGCCCCAACTCTTGTAGTCGATGTACGTGTCAAATCCGCGTGAGCTCGGGTTGCCGGTGAAGCCGACGCAGGTCGTGTTGTAGCCTTCGCCCTTCAGGATCTCGGCCAACGTCGGCACCTCCGGGCGCAGCGGACCCTGGTGTCGCAGGGCCACAACCTGGGTGCCGATGGTGTCGCGGCCGGTGAGCATGGATGCGTAGGCGCTTGTGGTCGGAATGTGGGCGCTGAAGGTCTCCTCAAAGAGGGTCGCCTCCTGGGCGAAGCGATCAATGTGCGGCGTGGTCAGGCGATCATAGCCGTAGCAACTCATGTGATCGCGCCGTAGCGAGTCGATGCCCAGCAGAATGATGTTCGGTTTCTTGCGCTGTCGTCGTTTTGCCATTCCTGGTGCTCCTGTTTTGTTGGCGTTCGGTATTCTGTAGGTGCGGTTTGCAACCGCACGATTCCCGAATTCTCTATGTCTTCCGCAGTTCGTTCGGTTGCAGACCGCACCTACGACTGCTGGATCAAACTATCAATCTTTGAAAAGAAGTCGGACTGTTTGGGCTACAATTCGCCTCGCAACAACTTGGCCTTGCGCTCCATGTAGTACACAAAATTGGGCCAACTGATGTCCGGCGAGGCTGTGTGATCGATGGTCGGGATGAATCCGCCCTCTTCAATCAATGGCGTCATCGATTGCAAGTGCTCATCAATGGCCGTCGGCCCCTTGGCAAGCTCTCGTTTGTCGACCGCCCCCCACAAGCGCAGCGACTTGCCGAACTCCTTGCGCAAGCGTATGGGATCTTGGTCGGCGGCTCGCTCCAGCGGCCAGAGTGAATCGACGCCGGCATCGAGCATCATGGGAATGAGCGCCTCGGGATTGCCGTCGGTATCCACGCAAACATAAGAGACGCCGTTGGACTTGTAGAAATCGATGACTCGCTTCAAGTGGGGGAGGATGAACGTTTTGTAGGTCTTGGGACTCAGCAATGGGCCGGTCTTCATGGCCAGGTCCTCGCTGAGACACATATATTCGATGCTTGTGCGTTCAAGTATAGGGCGTGCAGACTCAATCAGAAAGTCGCCGACAAACGCCATCATGTCATGCAGCAACGCCGGCTGGTCGTACCAACCGTATGAGAGGCCCTCGGTGCCCATTAGCTCGCGTGCGGTCCAGTAGAACCCGGTCGTTGACGTGTTGGGCCCGAAGATCAGCGGATGCTGCCGACGCTGCCAGCTGTCGACGCGAAAGACCTCCCAGTAGGGTTCATAGCGACGGTGATCACTTGGGTTCAGCCGCTTCTTGACCGCTTGCCACTCGTCCATGTTGGAGACCGGAAAGCCAAGGTATTGGTCCATGGACGATCGTGCACCGCCGATGGAGCCTTCCTTGAGCGCACGGCGAACGCGACCTTCTGAATCCCGGAAGGTCACGGTCTCGTCATCCTCGGCCAATGTCTCCTCTTGAAAAGGAGGCAACATTTCGCCGTTAAATCGGATGAACTCGCGCGGGTCCATCCCAAGCGCCGATTCGCCGGGGAACCAGTCGAAGTGGATGTCACCCTCAGCCAGGCCCTCACAGTACCAGCGTTCAGCAGTCTGCGGCCAAGCGCCGGCCTCCCAGTTGGGCACCTGGTCGACCGGCTGATACTCCATGACATTGAGAAAACGTTCCAAGTGGTTCATCGTTTGCCTGACCTGGCGAATTGACCCGCGAAAAAGACGACGGGGTACGGATAATGCGACGTTTCGTGTAGGGGCGAACCCTTGTGGTCGCCCGCTACGACGGGCAGGGACAAGCCCTGCCCCTACGTATTTGGACGATGCGAGTAATGCCAAATTTGCGATAATCCGTGTTATCCGCGTCCTATTCCGCGTCGTTCCATAAGCCCTCTAGAGCGGAAACTCGATCCGCCGTCCTTCCTTAGCTGACTGGTAGGCGCCCAACACCATTTCAACGGAAACACGCCCATCTTCGGCAGTGATGCTGGGTTGCGTTCCGTCTCGCAGCATGTCGATGAACGAGCGCGGCACCGAGGCAATGCGTTCTCCATGGCTGGCCGGGATCTGGATGCCCAGGTCGGTCCACTCCGGCTTGTCGTTGGTGTAGACCTTGAGCGCGATGGGGTGGGGCGGCAGCGGCACATTGGTCGAGGGCACATCGTCGTGGTTCTGGATGATCACGCCCTGGTCGCCGTAGATCTCGGTGGTGTTCTCGCCCGCCAGCGTGACCGACGAGTTGACCAGCACGACCATCGCGCCATTCGCATAGCGATAAATGGCCACGCCGGTGTCGTCCGGGGCCACATCGGTGACGGTGTTGCCGATCTCGGCCATGACGCTGATCGGACGACCCATCATCCAGTGGATCAGGTCGGTGGCATGGGAAGCGTCATCCATGAACATGCCCATGTTCTTGACCGGATCGATGTGCCAGTTGGTCGGGCCGTTGACGAAAGCCTCATTGAGGAGCACCGGGATGCAGTGGCGACGCCGGAAAAGGCTGATGCGGCCCAACGCACCCGAATCCAATATCTCTTTCATGGCGATATTGGACGGATCATGGCGCATCTGATAGGCCATCATGAAGCGCACGCCGGCCTCGTCGACGGCCGCGATCATGCGGTCGCAATCCTCCAGCGTCAGGGCCATCGGCTTCTGGCAGAGGATATCCTTGCCTGCGGCCGCCGCAGCCAGCACCATCTCGGCATGACGGTTGGTCTCGCAGGTGATGATGAGTCCCTGAATATCCGGATGGCTGATGACGTCTTCGAGATTGGGCGAGTAGGTCATGCCGTAGTTGGCTGCTGCCGTCTTGCCCCGTTCCTCGTTGTCATCCCAGCAGGCGACAAGTTCTACGTCGTCGTAGGTGAGCATACGTTGGCAGTATGCATTGGCATGGCCGTGGGCAAAGCTGACCACGCCGATGCCGATTTTTTTGGTCATTTGGATTACCTCCCGACTGGAAGTTGAGTGACGCGGATGCGCTTTTTGTTCACCACACAGATCGAACTCGACAATTTATCGGCCGGAACCTGAGCTAACACTCGTTCGAGAAGGCCACGCATTTCCGCATCAGAATAATTGCCGCCCCGGAACAGAATCAGTCCCGGGCTTCGTGTTCGTGCAAGCGCCAGCAGCCTGGGAAAATCGAGGTCGGCGGTAATTATTACGCGTTCCTCGGCTCTTGCCAGTTCCATCAATTCTGTATCGCTTGCTTCGCCCTTGCCGATTCTGAACGCGTGAACGGCTTCATGTTTGTGGCTTTCAAGCACACCTATCAGAGTTGGGCTGACGGGCATATCCAGTAGGAAACGCATTATGCAAACTCGATCACTTCCTCGCCAGCAAGTGATGCTGCGTATTGAAGTGCCTCTTGGATGTCAGCCTGCTCCAGGTACGGATATGAAGCCAAAATGGACTCCGAGGTTTCTCCGGCGGCCAGCAAACCCAAGAGGCGCGAAACCGGGAATCGCATTCCCCGAATACAGGGCTTCCCGCCACAGATTTCTGGATTTACGGTGATTCGTGCAAGTGTCATAGTCTCTCCTCCAATACCATCGCGTTACTTCTGATTCTGCCACAACACTATACACCCAATTGAGCTCATTTGGCGACGGTATCCAAAGTTTGGCGCGATGACACGCTTGCCGTGATATCACAGCAAGCGTGTCATCGTACTATCCAGCCACCGGCACTTCCTCGGCTCGTCCGGTCTCGTGTGAGCGAATGGCCGCCTCGATGATCTCCTGGACCGCCAAGCCCTCATGTGCGGACGCATCGATCTCGTCACGCGGCACGCCGGCGGAGACCTGCTCCAGCCAGCGGTTGATGCGATTCTCGAAGGTGGCGCTGAAGCCGCTCAGCCCGTTCATGATGCTGTTGCGCACCACGGTCAATTCCTGGCTGTGGCGCGGATAGAGTGTCAGCTCTTCGAAAAGATTGTCGAGCACAATGCGTCCTTCGGTGCCCAGCAGTTCCAGCCGTTCCAAATTGTGGGCCGGATTGGTGTCGTAGCTGCCGGTCAGATGGCCGACGATGCCGTTCTCAAACATCAGGTTGATCTGGGCGTTTGAATAGGTGATGCGTCCCGGCGCTTTGTTGAGGAAGGCGTGAACGCCGGTCACGTCGCCGCAGAAATAGCGCATGATGTCGAGTGAGTGAGGGTGCAGCGCGCGCAGATGGAACCAGGGCGAGGTCTCTCTGGGGTTGCCGATCCACATGGTCATGTTGATGAGCAACAACTCGCCGATCTTGCCCTCATCGACCCACTCTTTGGCCTTTTCCGCGGGCGGCACAAAACGATGGTTGAGGTTGATGCCGTAGTAGACGCCTTTTTCATCGGCTGTGGCCACCATCTCGCGTGCGTGGATGATGTCGTTGGAGATAGGCTTTTCGCCCAGCACATGCAGGCCTGCATTCAGGCATTGCATAGTCGGTGTGTAGTGGTCGCCACCGTTCTCCATGCCCGCCGTTGTGATGCTGACTGCGTCCAGTTCCTCGATTGGCCAGCATATCCTCCACGCTGTAGTAGGCCGGCACACCATACTTGGCCGCGGCTGCGTCAGCCTTCTCTTCAATGATGTCGCAGACTGCGACCAGTTCACAAAGTTCACTCGCATGGTAGATCGGCGCATGGTGGGTGCCGCCGATGCTGCCCATCCCGATGACAGCGACTTTGAGCATGATCTGACTCCTCTATGTGTTTGGGTAGTCGGTTATGAATGTCAGTCGTGTGTACCAATGCAACATGTGGACGAAATGCCGCTTCTATTTGGCGCGAATACCGCGGCAGAAATCTAGCCGATCTGCCACTGACGGAATCTGTATAAGGATTTTTGCCGGGATTCGCTATGCCGTCATCTCAAGGACGCTTTGACCATCGCGATTGACCCAGATGCCGCAAGGCTCCGATCCCTTCGTCGCGCCCAAGTTCGCCTCACTGCCATCAAAATTGAGGACGGGATGGTAAAATTCGCCAACCTTCTCGGCCTCAGCAACGATATAGTGGCCAATGAGCGAGCGACGGAACCGATCCTCACTACGGTTGGGCAGGCTGCCGTGAATTACCTGCCCATTAAAAAACAGGACGTCGCCAGGGTCCATCACGGCTGCCACCGGTGTCATGCCCTCAGACAGAGGCACCTGTTTGTTGGTAAAGCTTAGTTCCGTGTCCGCCTCAACCGGACACAGGAGTGGCAGGTCTTGTGTGCCGGGCACCAACTGCAGGCAGCCGTTCTCCTCATCACAACGGTCGATGGCCATCCAGGCTGCCATACAGGTGCCAGGCTGCACACGCAAAGGCGCTTGATCCTGATGCAATGCCTGGCCTCGCGCGCCAGGCGGCTTAAAATAGAACATGGTCTGAACGGCATAGGGATCTTCCCCAAGCAGCGCTACCATACAACGCTGAATTCGCTCGTCCAGCAGAAAGTTAAGGCTGATGCCGTCCCAACGATGCATGTGAACCATACGTGGATAGCGCTTGAGCGGATCTTCCTCATCAGCCGCTTCCTGTTCAGGTTTGTAGCCACCAATGTCTTGAGCATTGAGTGCCGTGAAATGCGTTCTTAATGCATCCACCTCATCGCTGGGAGAAGAGTGAACGAGCAATCGTAAAGCCATTTTCTCTGTAGTCTGCTTGGTTGATCATCGAAATCGTCCTTTTGAACTGCTGGAATTACGCCAAGTATACTACGCCACGAGCGGGAAATGCTACGACGCAGACCGAACGCTATTCTAGATACGACATTTGAACACTGGATAATGCGCACCCATATCGATCGAGTTGTATGGTCCAATGTTTGAACAATGTGTCAATTAGGTTGATTGCCGGCCGAGATGAGCACGTCAACACCCTGTTGGCGCAACGCCTCTACCATCTCTTTCGGCGCTGATTCGTCCGTGATTAACCGGTCAATTTGTGAGGGTGAGGCGAACGATGCCAACCCGAGCCGCCCAAACTTGCTGCCATCCAAGATGGCAATGACCGTCTGCGTCCGCTGAACAATCGTACGTTTGAGTGCAACCTCGTTGAGATGTACATCAGTCAATCCGTCAACGGGCGTGACACCCCAGGCGCCCAAAAAAGCCTTGGAGAAGTTGAAATCCTGCAACACCCTCTCCGAAATGGGGCCGGTGAGTGAGCCGGTCCGTTCTCTGGCAAACCCACCGGCCAAGACCACATTGACATGGGGCACGCCCATTAACTCAAGTGCAATCCAAATACCGGTGGTAACGACGGTCAAGTCGCGCACGCGTCCACTCTCTTTGATGCCACGCGCCACAGAAGCTGCCGTGGAACTTGCATCCAGCAAGATGGACTCAACCGGTGAAATCAGGCTGGCCGCAAGTTGGCCGATCTGTGCTTTCTGAGCGGCATTGTGCTCCTGGCGTATGGCGTAAGAAAGCTCCTGGCGCGTACGTCCGTGCGCGATGTGCGCACCGCCATGGGTACGCACGATATCACCATGTTCTGCCAGATAATTGAGATCCGACCGCACAGTGACTGCTGAAACCTGCAACAGGTCACTGAATTCAGAGACCGTGGCCGATTCCTTCTCAATCAATACATCTAGGATCTGCTGTTGACGTGGGCTGAATCGCATAGATTCCGGCATTCTGATGTGGTTCTGGAATATTCTTTACACATCATAGTCTCGTTTCGCTTGCCTGTCAATAGCCTGCCTTTTGCCGGCCAAATTCTTTCATATTGCTTTCGAGTCGAGCACTTTATATCAACATCCGAAACCGAGACCTGCGACTGCCGTAACAGAAATCGCTCTTGACGCCACCATACTTTCTACGCTACACTGCGCAAGGTATGGGAATGTAAGTTACACTCCCTGGCTCATACTCCATTTCAGTTTTGCATGATGAACTCGGTAGCTCATCTAATAATCGATTTTGATTGCAACCGGCATTGATGCTATCATACAACATATTCGAAACTCTTTCGAGACTATTCCACAAGATTCGAAATTCGAATTGCTCCAGACTGACCTGACTACAGAGTAAAACTCCACAGATACGACCAAGAATACTCGATTCCAGGTCCGCTCAGCCAAATTTCAGGCTAGATATTCGTAACAAAAAAACAACTGAATCTTTACGTAGCCGTATCTTACGGATTCCTGTCCCGTTTGCTGCATTCTCCAGTGAATTGCTTGGCAGTATCATGTGACAAGATAACATAGCCAGATCGCCGTATGTGTACGATGATGCGGCGCCCTCAGCTGCATCAATACCTGTTTTTCGTCAGCCGTTCACCGTTCGTTCAACAAACCGTTCGTTCAAGTCAAGAAAGGGAGAGAATCTATGCGTAAGTTTGCACTGTTGAGCTTGCTCTTGGTTGCTGTGCTCTTGGTCGCTGCGTGCGGCGGAGCGCCCCAGGATGAAGCGCCGGCCGAATCAGCCGTCGCTGAAGAAGCCCCGGCCGAAGAAGCGGCCGCCGAGGATGCGGGTGACGGGGCGTTGGAAGCGCCCATGTTGGCCGAGATGGTGGCAGCCGGCGAGTTGCCGCCCCTGGACGAGCGCCTGCCTGCCGAACCGTTCGTCGTCGGCCCTGGGGTGCTCTTGTCCGAGGAGAGCCTGCCGGATTGGGAGCCGGGCGAATATGGCGGCGTTCTACGCTCAGCCCACTTCCGACCGGACTGGAATCCTGACATCTTCGTCATGATCAATGAGCCGCTGCTTTCAGCCCCAGACTTGGGCGTTGATGGCATCCGCGGCAACGTGCTCAAGGACTACGAGGTCAATGAGGATAACACCGAATTCACCTTCTACATGCGAGAGGGTATGAAATGGTCAGATGGTGAGCCGGTGACCACCGAAGACGTGCGATTTGTCTACGAAGACATCTATCTCAATGAGAATCTGACCCCCGCTTTCCCGCGGCGTTTCCGAACGGGTTACTCTGCGGTCGGCGAGCCCATGGAGTTGGAAGTCATCGATGACTACACCTTCAAAGTTACCTATCCGGAACCGTATGGCGGTTTCTTGCGCAACCTGGTGATTGAGGGCTGGAACGGCTATACCGAATTGATCCGGCCGGCCCACTACCTGAAGCAATTTCATGCCGACTACACCGATATCGAAGAACTCAAGCCCATGATGGAAGAGATGGGCCTCACCGACGAATGGTGGCAACTCTTCACGGCCAAGGATTGTCTGAGTTGGGATGTAAACGAGCCCATGTGCCTCAATACACCGCGCTTGGGTCCGTGGCTACTCGTGGAGAACGATACACCGGGTCTGCTCAAATTTGAGCGCAACCCTTATTATCACAAGGTAGACGTCGACGGCAAGCAACTACCCTACATCGACGAACTGATCTCAGTGCTGACCGAGGATGTAGAGATGTTGAACCTCAACATCTTCACCGGCGATGTTGACTTCATGCGTGAAAGCACGGGTCTGGTCAAGGTGCCGCTCTACAAGGAAAATGAGGAGAAGGGCGGATTTAGAACTGTACTGCTGGATATGCATGTGGACTCCAGCAACCTTTTCATCAACCAGACTTACGACGATCCGGTTTGGCGAGAAGTCGTACAGGATCTGCGCTTCCGGCAAGCGGTCAGTCTGGCTGTCGACCGCGAGGAAATGATCGAAAGCCTCTACTATGGCTTCGCCAGTCTGCCCGAGGTTAGCGTCAGGGAAGACCTGATCGCCCGAGATCTGGATCGTGCCAACGCCTTGCTGGACGAGATGGGTTTGGATCAGCGGGACAACGACGGTTGGCGTCTTGGACCGGACGGCGAACGATTTGATTTCCTCATCGAAACCGGATCGCACGCACCCGATCTGGCGCTGGCTGCTGAACTGGCAGGTGAGCATCTCAAGGAGGTCGGCCTCTTCACCACCGTGAAGGGGATCGACTCGACGCTTTATGGTCAACGGCAAACCGCCAACGAGCTGCAGGCATCGACTCACTGGAGCCACGACCAGAACAGTGACGATGATCACACCAGCCGCACCTTCAACCGCGGCATGGCGGCCTGGTGGAACTACATGAACTCCGACGGCACCGAGGACACTGACGGCGAAGAACCGCCGGAATGGGTTTTGGCAGCCTTCGAGCTTGACAAGGAGCGTTGGGGTGTCGTACCGGGTACTGACGAGTACAAGGCACTGCGTGAGCAGGGCTTTGAGTGGCATCGAGAAAACCTGCCCATGATCACCTTCGTGGAAGGCGTCAAGTATCCGCTGATTATCTCGGCCCGCATGGGCAATGTGGCCAGCGATGGCTACGCCATCGCCCAGAACTTCGCGGGCGAACAGTTTTTCTATAAGGAATAACGAAGTTAACTGTTTGCGGCCGGGGGCAGATCGAAAGTCTGCCCCCGGCTATGTTCGAGAAATCGTTGCAGGGCCATAGGTCACGTTGCCAGCCTGGCTGGCAACGTTTCTAAATCGTCACGCCGGCAGCGTGACCTACGACATGGAGGATTTGGGGCAGTGCTACTCTTTATTATCCGCCGGCTGATCATGTTGATCCCGATCCTGTTCCTGATCTCGCTGGTTTCATTTACAATCATCGAACTACCGCCGGGCGACTGGGTCACCTATCAGATCGAGAGTTTGCGCGCTTCCGGCGTCGATCTGAACGACGAGGAGGCCGAACGCCTGATCGCTATGTATGGTTTCGACGATCCGGCCTATATGCGCTACTTCCGCTGGATGGGGGGTATCCTCTTTGATTTCAATTTTGGCTGGTCCTTCCAGTGGAACCGAACCGTCAACGAACTGATTGGCGAACGGTTGCCGTTAACACTAACCATCGCGGTACTTTCGTTGATCGTCTCTTGGGTCATCGCCATTCCCATTGGGATCTATTCGGCCACCCACCAATACTCATTCCTGGACTATATTTTTACCGGTTTTGGATTTATTGGCCTGGCCACGCCAGGCTTTCTATTGGCCATGGTCATGGCCTGGGTCTCGATACGCTACTTCGACTTTTCCCCCATGGGCCTCTATGCAGGCCAGTACGTGGGCGAACCCATGAGCATTGACAAATTTCTCAGTATGCTGGGTCACCTGATCTTGCCACTCTTTATCATCGGGTTGGCCGGCACGGGCGTAACGATTCGCGTGATGCGCAATAATCTGCTGGATGAGTTACAGAAGCAATATGTGGTCACAGCACGCGCCAAGGGCGTCTCCGAGACAAAATTGCTGTACAAGTATCCTGTGCGCATGGCCCTGAACCCGGTTATGAGCACTATCGGCTGGCTCTTGCCGGCCATTTTTGCCGGCGAGGTACTCGTTTCGCTTATCCTGGGACTGCAGACAATTGGACCACTGCTCTTGCGGGCCGTGCTGGCACAGGACATGTATCTGGCCGGCAGCATCATTCTGATACTGAGTGCGCTGACTGTCGTTGGTACCTTGATTTCCGATATCGCTTTGGCATTGATGGACCCGCGTATCCGCTACGATGGGGGTGCCAGATGAGTGTGCGCGAACCGGTCCAAGAACCACAATTCCGGGAAGAAGCCGATATTATTGGCGAGGAAACAGTCCCGCAGGACGGTGCAATCCTTGTTGGCGGCAAAGAGGCTGACGAGAGCTTCTACTATGCCACCCAGTGGCAATTGATTCGGGTACGATTCCGTAGGCACCGTCTAGCGTTTGTATCACTCATTCTACTCTCCTTGCTCTATTTCGTTACGATTTTCGCCAATTTTTTCGCACCCTACGACAAGAGCACGCGCTTTGAGGATTATCAGCAGGCGCCACCCGTGCAGATCCATTGGATCGGCGAGAATGGATTCCAGCGCCCCTTCTATTACGGCTACGAAAAGGAGTTGAATTCGGAGAGCTTCCGCTACGAGTTCACCGAGGACACGTCCCAGCAATACACGATTCTCCTATTTGTCAAAGGTGAACCCTACAAATTCTTGGGCTTATTCGAGACCAGGATGCATTTCTTCGGATCGGAAGAAGGCTCTCCAGCGCTCATGATCTTCGGCGCCGACCGACTTGGCCGCGATCTGTTTTCGCGCACCATCATTGGTGGCCGCATATCGTTGTCCATCGGCTTGGTGGGCGTATTCCTCAGCTTCGTATTGGGCGTCACCTTGGGCGGAATCTCCGGCTATATGGGCGGCATCGTCGATGAAGTTATCCAGCGCTCCATCGATTTCCTCATCTCCATCCCGAATCTGCCTCTGTGGATGGCGCTGTCGGCGGCTCTGCCACGAGATTGGCCCACCCTGCGAACCTACTTTGCCATCACAATCATCCTGTCCATCATCAGTTGGACAGGACTTGCGCGTGTTGTTCGCGGCAAGCTGCTGGCGTTGCGTGAGGAGGACTATGCGTTGGCGGCCAAGTCGGCAGGAGCCAACGACGGTCGCATCATCTTCAGACACCTACTGCCCGGATTCAGCAGCCATCTGATCGTTGCGGCCACGTTGGCAGTCCCATCAATGATTCTGGCCGAGACTGCGCTCAGCTTCATTGGGCTGGGCATTCAGCCGCCGGCAGTCAGTTGGGGCACGCTGCTTCAGGAGGGCCAGGATATCGTCGCCATAGCTCATCAGCCCTGGCAATTGATACCGGCTGTCTTTGTGATTGTGACGGTTCTGCTATTCAACTTCATCGGCGACGGTCTGCGCGACGCAGCCGATCCCTATTCGAATCCAGGCTAAGTATATGACTGAAAAGAAGAACAAAGACGATGTCATCGTAGAGGTCCGCGATCTTCGCACCCATTTCTTTCTGCATGAAGGCATCGTCCGCGCCCTGGAGGGCGTCAGCTTCGATGTTTATCAAGGTCGAACACTGGGCATCATCGGCGAAAGCGGATCGGGAAAATCGGTCACCGCCCAGTCGATAATGGGCATTGTGCCTTCACCGCCTGCCAAGCAACTCAGCGGTGAAGTATTGCTCCATATGGCCAATGAGCGCGGCAGCTACGAGGTGCTCGATTTGGCCGCCTTGCCGCGCACTGGCCGACGGATGCGTGCCATCCGTGGCAAGGAAATCGCCATGATATTTCAGGAGCCCATGACCTCCTTTAGTCCGTTGCACACCATCGGCAACCAGATCATGGAAGGCATCTTGCTACATATCCCCGACGTCACCAAGACAGAAGCGCGCAAGCGCGCCATCGAGATGCTGCGGCGGGTCGGTATTCCGTGTGCCGAGCTTCAGATCGACGCCTATCCGCACCAGTTCAGCGGCGGCATGCGCCAGCGCGCAATGATTGCCATGGCCCTCTCCTGCAACCCGCGCCTGCTCATCGCCGACGAGCCGACGACCGCACTGGATGTCACTATCGAGGCACAGATCCTCGAACTATTGGAAGACCTGCAAGCCGAATTCGGCATGTCGATCATGTATATTAGCCACGACCTGGCCGTTGTCGGCGGTATCGCCGACGAAGTGATGGTGATGTATCTTGGACTGGTGATGGAGTACGCACCGGTCGAGAGGATTTTCGACGATCCGTTGCACCCTTACACACGTGCGCTATGGCGTTCCATTCCAAAGATTGATGGTCCGATAGAGAATCTGGTACCCATCAGTGGCGCCATGCCCAGCCCCTTCGCCCATCAGTCCGGCTGTCCCTTTTATTCACGCTGCACCGAGGCCATGACCGGCACCTGCGATGTGGCGCGGCCTGCGCTCACAGAGGTTCACCCGGGTCATTCGGTACGATGCTTTCTTTACAGCGACGAAATCGAAGTAGAACCGGATACGCTTGCTGTAGGGACCATCGCCCGCAGCCGATAATTGTTCATGACTTTCGTGAACCCAGACAGAAATCCTTGTGCCGTATCCGCCAGCGGCATAGCGGTCGGATGTCTGTTTTGGATTTCATGTTGAACTGTACGAGGAGACGTCAGCATGGCCGACCAACAAGACATATTGCTTGACATCAAGGATCTGAAAAAATATTTCCCCATTCACCGGGGCTTCCTTCGAAAGGTCGTCGGCCATATCAAGGCTGTTGATGGCGTCAATCTGGCAGTGAAGGCCGGTGAGACCGTCGGTGTTGTTGGCGAGAGCGGCTGCGGAAAAACGACGCTTGGTCGAACCATTCTACGCCTCTACGAGCCGACCGGCGGGCAAGTATTGCTCGATACGGGAGAAGGCGTCCTTTCCCTCACCGATCTGGATAACCGGAATATCCGCGAACTTCGTCGCCACGCGCAGATGATCTTCCAGGATCCCAACTCTTCGCTCAACCCGCGCATGAACATCTTGGAGACGGTGGGCGAGCCCCTGCTGGTCAATAAGATGGCCAGTGGCAAAGAGTTGGAAGAGCGAGTGCGCGAGATGATCCTGCAGGTCGGATTGCGTGTCGAACACCTCCGCCGTTTCCCGCACAGTTTCAGTGGCGGACAGCGACAGCGCATCGGTATTGCACGTGCACTGGTGGTCCATCCCAGGTTGGTGATTGCAGACGAGCCGGTCTCTGCGCTAGACGTGTCGATCCAGGCGCAGATCCTCAACCTTCTGGAAGAACTGCAAGAGAAGCTCGACCTAACTTACCTCTTCGTCTCCCACGATATGAGCGTGGTTCGCTACATCTGTGATCGGATCGCAGTTATGTATGCCGGCAAGCTGGTGGAACTAGGCGATAAGTACGAACTTCTCAATCATCCCAGGCATCCCTACACCGAGTTACTGTTGGCCGCAGTACCGCGCACAGCCAAGGATGCCCGCGGTCAACGAACTGTGGCCACTGGCGAACCGCCCGACCTCTCAAATCTGCCATCTGGCTGTGTATTTCATCCGCGCTGCAAATTTGCTGAAGATGTGTGCAGTCAGGAAGAACCTTCCTTGAATGAGGTTGCGCCCGACTACTTTGTCAGTTGCCATCTGGCCGAAAAACTTGACCTTACAGGTATTACGACGGGTGTTAACCAGGCAGCGTAAGATTTCAGGAGTGATAATGAAGCGAATTGGATTTGTGCTAAAGGTCAAACAGGATCGGATCGAGGAATACAAGGAACACCACAATGCGGTCTGGCCCGAGATGCTGGAAGCACTGCGTGAGACGGGTTGGCACAACTACTCACTCTTCCTACGAGAGGATGGGCTGCTCTTCGGCTATTTCGAGACACCGCATGATCTGGCTACGGCAACTGCCCAAATGGCCGAGACCGACGTCAACGAACGCTGGCAGAGCCTGATGGCGCCATATTTCGAGTCACCCGATGGCGCTCATGCCGACGAGATGATGGTGGAGTTAGAAGAGGTCTTTCACCTAGATTAGTACCACTTGCATGAAGAACCGGCTGAAGATAGGTTCTGTTGTCAACGCCCAGTACGCTGGGCGTTTTTTCTTGCTTTTTTCATTGCCACGAAAGCGTTTTCTGCGTGCTGCCGTCAACAGCAAGTGTGGCTAAGTGGCGTGTTAAATATGGCCGATCGAAAACCTAACATTGGGCCCATATCCTCTCGATAATGAAAACGCTTTCGGCATGGAAATTTTGACATGGTATTGTCACTATGCTATGGTGAAAGACTCAGACAACCACCGCAATCTTCGCAGAATACTTCGTAGATCTCCGACGAATATTCCGGTAATAATCCCTTTTTTGAGATCCCGGCTCTGCATCACTGCGCTCGCCGGAATCTTATAGCAAGTTCATTTTTTTACTATAGAGTTCGAGTTTGGCTTCACTATTCCATAACAGGAGGAAGAATCTTGAAACGCTTACTGATTTTAGTTGGATTGCTGGTTTTGTTGAGCATGGTGCTCACAGCCTGTCCCGCTGCTGCTCCGGCGCCGGCTGACGAAGGCGCTGCTGCTGAAGCGACCGAGGCCCCGGCTGAGGAAGCTGCTGAAGGTGGCGACGAGGCCATGGCCGAAGGCATGATCGCTGTGCTCTTACCTGACAGTGCTTCATCCGCCCGCTGGGAAGCCGACGATCGTCGCTTCTTCGAAGAGGCCTTTGAAGCCGCCGGTGTTGAGTATAGCATCGTCAACGCTGAGGGCGACGCCCGCATGCAGCAGACCCAGGCCGAACAAGCCATCACCAATGGCGCCAAGGTCATTCTACTGGTCAACCTGGACTCCGGTAGTGGCGCAGCCATTATCGCCCAGGCCCGCGACGCAGGCGTCAAGGTCATCGACTACGACCGACTGACCATCGAGGGCCCCGGTGCTGACATCTACGTCAGCTTCGACAACGTGTCTGTTGGCCGCCTCATGGGTGAGACCCTGGAACCGTTGATCGACGGTCTTGAAGTTGATGGCCCCAAAAAGGTTGTGCAACTAAACGGTTCGCCCACGGACAACAACGCCACCCTCTTCCGTGAAGGCTACTTCTCCGTTGCTTCTCCTCGCTATGACGCCGGTGACTGGGTTCTGGTCGACGATCAGGCTGTGCCGGACTGGGACAACCAGCAGGCATTGGTCATCTACGAGCAGATCCTGACAGCGGCCGGCGGCGAAGTTGACGCTACCTTCGCTGCCAACGACGGCCTGGCCGGTTCGGTTATCGCAGCACTCAAGAGCCAGGGCATCGATCCCATGCCGGTCAGTGGCCAGGATGCCACTGTCGGCGGTATCCAGAATATCCTTGCCGGCGACCAGGCCATGACGGTCTACAAGCCGATCAAGCTGGAAGCCGAGGCCGCTGCTGAGGCTGCCATCGCCCTGCTCAACGGTGAGGATGTCGCTGCATTGGCCAGCGACACGCTGAACAATGGCCAGAGTGAAGTTCCCTTCATGAAGCTGGTGCCGATTGCCGTCACCAGTGAGAATGTTGCCGAGACCGTGATCGCCGATGGCTTCCGCACCTGGGAAGAGATCTGCGTTGGCGATTTTGAGCAGTACTGCCCGGAAGATCGCTAGGTTGATCTATAGGTGGGCTGGGGTCAGCGGACCGGCACCAACGTGTCTAATGACCCCTATTGTCCGCTTTGACCATCGATCCATAGCTTGAATGGGATATCCGGCCCTCCTAGAGGGCCGGATATCTTTCAAGTTGTCACCAGGGAACTGATTGTTGTTGCGACAGGCGTCACCTGGAAGATACCCCGAACCCAATCAATTGTTCTCCTATGTTCCTCTCGAATCTAAAGGACGAATCCATTGGCTGAAGAACCGATTCTTAAACTCGACGGTGTCTCGAAGAATTTTGGCGCGGTCCAGGCCCTCTATCGCGTCGATTTCGAAGTCCGTCTCGGCGAAGTTATGGCCCTTGTCGGTGATAACGGGGCCGGAAAATCGACGTTGATCAAAGGCATTGCCGGCATCTATCCATTCGATGAGGGCGCTGTCTATTTTGAAGGCAAGAAGGTCCATATCCACAACCCGCGTGAAGCCTCGGAGTTAGGGATTGAGGTTGTCTACCAGGATCTCGCCCTGGCTGACAACCTGGATGTTGTGGCCAACATGTTCCTGGGCCGCGAGGTGATCGAGAAGCCCTTCCGACTGGACGAGGACACCATGGAGCAGATGGCCATCGAGACGCTCGATTCGCTCTCGGTTACCACCATGCGTTCGGTGCGCCAGACTGTGGCTGAGCTGTCCGGCGGACAACGTCAGTCCATCGCCGTGGCCAAGGCTGTCATGTGGAACTCGAAACTGGTGATCCTGGATGAGCCGACGGCAGCCCTAGGCGTGGCTCAGACCCGGCAGGTGCTCGATCTGGTTCGACGCCTGGCCGATAAGGGATTGGCCGTCATCATCATTTCACACAACTTGCACGATATTTTCGAAGTGGCGGATCGCATCACCGTATTGCGCCTCGGGCAGAATGTGAAAGAGTTTACCTCTTCCGAGACAACACAGCAGGAAATTGTGCATGCGATTACCGCCGGCACACTCCAACACGTACCAGGGATGGTGGACGATGAGTGATCTTCAAGCAGTAGAGGCAGCGAGCGACAGTAATTCCTCATTTTCGACTGGGGCGCCCGGTGTCGGAGAATATTTCCGCAACTCCTGGTCACGTATGAAGGCCGGTGATCTAGGTTCTTTGCCGATCATTCTGGGCCTGATCGCAATTGCTATTATTTTCCAGATGTTGAACCAGAATTATCTGACGCCGCGCAACTTCGTCAACTTGATCGTCCAGATGGCCGGAATCACAACTATCGCCATCGGCGTGGTCTTCGTACTGCTGCTCGGTGAGATTGATCTCTCAATCAGCTACGTCAGTGCCGTGGTGGCCGTCTTCATGACCCTGCGCCTGCGCCCGCCCGACGGCTGGCCCTGGTTTGTTGCCCTTGTCGTTGCTTTGATGCTGGCCGCCTTCATTGGTATGGTTCAAGGCCTAATCATCACCCGTTTTAAGTTGCCTTCATTCGTGGTTACGTTGGCCGGGTTTATGGTCTGGAATGGCGTAGTGCTGATCCTAATCGGCGGCGGCGGCACCGTCATCGTCCAGGATCCCGTGATCATCGGCATCGCCAACCAGTTTCTACCCGACATGTGGGGCTGGATCATCGCTGCCATCGCGATTGTTCTCTTTGCGACCTCACGGCTCATGGGCTGGCGTTCACGACGTAGGCGAGGCATCTCTTCGACGCCGGGTCTGATCGTCGCTCTGCAGATTGGCTTTATGGCACTCTTCTTGGGCGGTGTCGTCTACGTCGCCAACCAGGATCGGGGCGTGCCGGTGGTCGGCGTGTTGCTGATGCTCATGCTGGTCGGCTTCACGTTCTTGGCCGAGCGCACCAGGTTTGGCCGCTACGTTTACGCCATTGGCGGCAACATCGAATCAGCACGCCGTGCCGGTATCCGTGTGGACCGCATCCGCGTGCAGGTCTTCATGATCTCCAGCCTCATGGCAGGCATGGGCGGCATCATCCTGGCTTCACGACTACGTTCGGTCGATACGTCGGCCGGCGGCGGAAGCCTCATGCTCAACTCAATTGCCGCGGCCGTGATCGGTGGCACCAGTCTCTTCGGCGGCAGCGGTCGGGTCATGAGCGCCTTCTTGGGCGCATTGGTCATTGCCAGCGTCGAGAGTGGCATGGGTTTGCTCGGCTTCAGCGCCGGCGTTAAGTTTGTCGTGACCGGCCTTGTGCTACTGATGGCCGTGTTGATCGATGCGATTTCTCGCCGTGGCAAGCAGCGCTCGGGCATTGCGTAGAGTCTGAACACCAGATCGAATCTTGTGATCGTAGGGATAGGTCTTAGACCTGTCCCTTTATCTATTGACCGATTTGATCTGATTCTGTGCCGGTCAGAATGATGGTAGAATCGTAGAGACGCAAAATTTTGCGTCTCTACAGGTCCACCGAACTGTTCCCGTCTGTTCTAGCATCATTCTGACCAATACGGATTTGATCTGTTTTCAGCCACTCGCCCCACCATGGAGTGATGGGTATAATACTCTGTAGCCGACTCGGCAAAAGGTTGGCAGCAGAAACGATCATTCATCGCCCACCCTGGAGGGAATCCGTGGCACATAGAACACCTTCGTCAACAGAGAACCCTGACTTCACGTCCCTTGTCCCCCAATTTTCGTTCTCGGATACGCTGGCAGAACAGGAAGCGGAACTAGCCGATAATCTCCTGATGCGACGGTTCGCTGAATCACGCGCAGCCATGGGGTCGGATCCCCATCGCCCGCTCTACCACTTCGTCAGTCCCGAGAACCTGCTCAACGATCCTAACGGACTCTGCTATTGGCAAGGGCGCTGGCACCTATTCTACCAGGGCTATCCGCCGGAAGATCCGCGGCAGCATTGGGGCCACGCGGTCAGCGATGATCTGATCCACTGGCAAGATCTGCCCTACGCCATCTACCCCGATCCGGAAGAGTGTTGCTTCTCCGGCGCCGCGCTTGTGGAAGATGACCGCGTTATCGCAATGTACCACGGCACCAAGGTCGGCAACATGGTCGCAGTCTCTGACGATCCGTTGCTGCTCAACTGGGAAAAGCTCACGGGCCAGGCCGTCATACCCATTGCCGGAGAGGACGGCGCACCATTGCCCTATCGAGTTTTTGATCCGTGCATTTGGCGCAAAGAAGGCGTCTACTACGCACTCTCCGGCGGCACATTGCCCCACGAACCCTCCGGCAAGCGTACTGCCGCCGACTTCCTCTTCAGGTCAACGGATCTGGAGCAGTGGGAATACCTGCACCCCTTTGTCGAGGGCGACCGATTTACGTTGACCGGAGACGATGGCGCTTGCCCCTACTTCTGGCCCATTGGCGACCGACACATTCTGCTCTTCTTCAGCCACATGAGTGGCGGACAGGCGTTGCTCGGCGATTACGACACCCAGCGCGACAAATTCGTGGTCACATCCCATTTTGACTTCAACTTTGGCGCTGCATGGCCTGCCGGCGTCCATGCCCCCTCTGCCGCCCAGGATGGAGACGACGTGATCGTCATTTTCAACATGAATGCGGCCAAGCCTCCCGACGACGGATGGGACCAGATCATGACCTTACCTCGCCGTCTCTCATTGCTGGGAACTGACGGTCTGGATCGCGACGCTCTTCGAATCGAACCAGCCGGCGATGTCGAGTCGCTACGCGGCGCGCATCAGCGTATTGAGAGGGTGACCCTGGCCGCTAATCAGGAGGTTGTGTTGGATGATATTGGCGGGACTGCCATGGAGATCATCGCGGAAATTGATACCAGCGACTCGCCAATGGTGGAGTTGAACGTCTTGCGCTCGCCCAACAAAGAGGAGTATACGCGTATCGCCTTCTATCGAGAACGGGGATACCGCAACTGGGAGCGCTACGCCGGCTGGGAGGGAGAACAATTGCGCCGCGCCACCGACAGCCTCGTCACCATCGATACATCCTATTCGTCGATATTGCCTAATGTTCGTTCTCGTGCGCCCGAAACGGCCCCGGTTTACTTGGCCCCGGATGAAACGCTCCAACTGCGTATTTTCATCGACCGCAGTGTGGTCGAGGTCTTTGTCAACGGCAAGCAATGCCTGGCCGTGCGCGTCTACCCAAGCCTAGAGGACAGCCTCGGAATCTCGTTGCGTGCCCAGGGACAGAGCGCAGAACTGGTGTCGCTGGACGCATGGCAGATGGCGAGCATCTACGCGTGATTAAGCCGATCAGATCATTACCTTCGTTCAACCGGTTCACACCAACAATTTGCACCACACAGGAGATCTTCTATGCAAGCCCACACCATCCGCTACACCAGCAACGGCAGCATTGAGCTAGTCGAAGTTGATGTCGCCGATCCCGGGGACGGTGAAGTCCAGCTCGCCGGCGGTGTCTGCGGGATCTGCTCGTGGGACATCGCGACCTGCAAACTGGGCGACAAGCTGTATCCGATGGCCCCTCCCGGCCACGAGGGCATGGGGGTCGTGAGAAAGATTGGACCGGGTGTTGCCGGAATCGAAGTCGGTGACCGGGTTGCCGGCGGTGGATTTGCTACCGTGCGCAACGTGCCTGTCGATAGAGCCTACAAGTTGCCTCACTCCGATTTGGCTGACGAATTCTGGATCGTCGAACCGGTCTCTTGCGTGGTGACAGGGCTGGATCACTGCCGGCTTCGACCCGGCGACAAGGTGGTGATGATTGGAGCCGGTTTTATGGGGTTGATGCTATTGCAGGGTCTGCTCCACTCCTTTGCCGAGCAGGTCGTCGTGGTCGATATTGTCCAGGAACGGCTCGATCTGGCTAGACAATTGGGGGCCAAGGAGGTCTACAATCTGTCTGACGTGAACGTGCCCGAATTGGCTGTATCGCTCAAGTCTCGAACGATTGACGTGGTAGTCGACACAACCGGCAGCCAGCCTGGGTTGGATCTGGCTACGGATATCGTTCGGCAGGGCGGGCTGATCAACCTCTTTGGCTGGATCAAAGGGCAACGCGCCACCTTTGACCCGACCAAGTGGCATCTGGGCGGTTTCACTGTGGTCAATTCTGCGCCGGGTTCCAAGATCCGCGATACGTTTCCTGTGGCCATTGCGATGATTAACAGCGGTACCATCGATCTTCAGCCGCTGGTGACCCATGTCGTTCCGCTGGCCGACTACCCTGCTCTGATGAAGCAGATTCTGGCCGGTAACAGCAGTTACATAAAGGGCGTGGTGACACTTGGCTGAGGTACTGTTCGGCACATCGAGTCAGTCCAAAATCGATCACGTCCGTTCACTGATGGCCGACCTGCCGGCACAGATCGTCAGCCCGACTGAACTGGGCATCAGCCTGGAAGTGGAAGAGGATGGCCTCTCACCGGAGGCGAACGCACGCAAAAAGGCCGTTGCCTTCTGTGCCGCCGCCTCTATGCCCACGTTCGCCATTGACGCCGGCCTGGAAATCGACGGCTTCCTGCCTGAGCAACAGCCGGGCGTTTTCGTTCGGCGTGTGCATCAGCATCGCGGCTATGTGCCTGACCAGGAACTCATCGACCACTATGTCGAACGGTTGTCCGACGTCGGCGGGCAGAGCAGCGGACGCTGGCAGGTTGCTATCGCCCTGGCCATGCCGCAGGGCCTGGTCGAGCACCGGCGTTATGCCATCGAAGCGCTCTTCACATCGACGCCCAGCGCTGTACGTATTGACGGCGCCCCCATCAGCTCGTTGATGATGGACGCCGGGAGTCAGATCTACTATTCGGAGATGGCATACGCCGAGCGGCCGGACTCAATACAGCTGAAACAGGCGCTGCTGGCGTTGTTTCGTCATCTGTGATTATTACAGTCCGGGTCTCGTCAGACACGGTGCTGCATTTGTCTGCAGCGACTGCCCGTTTTGCTTGCTATACTCCTGTCAGATTGAAAACTACAGTTCAAGAGCTGGTTTCGTAGAAACAACAATGCATGTCATCCGTTCACGAAGTGGGCGCAAAGCGCTAACGCAGTGAGGAATCCTGAGATCGGTGGCGTCAAGATTCCTCACTGCGTTCGGAATGACAGAGTAACTTCTCGATCCAAAGGCTGCATCGCCGAACCGCAGGTTTCAAGCTGATCTCAGTTTAGTGTTCTCATGGTGCAGGCCAGTTCTAATCAAAAAAAAGGATGGAGATTCGTCATGACAAACGCAGACAAAATTCTAGCTCATTTTTCCGGCGGACTGCCTGGCGAACAGCGATCTCGACCACTCTATCTGCCTGACCTAACGCTCTGGTATGACTACCATCGTGGACGGGATACGCTGCCCGATGGCTGGAAACGGACGACCTTGCCGCAGATCGCCCGGGAGTTGAACGTGCCGATTTGGACGGTCTCACCAGTGATCCGTGAGCATGCACCGACGGTGAACATCACCACCACTGAGCAAGATGGAGAACGCGTGATTCGCTCTGAGTCGAAGTCGGGTGTGATCACGGCTCGTTGGATCATCGGGCCGGATGGCGCCATGTGGCAGACCGAGTATCCGGTCAAGAGTGCGCCGGATCTGGATGTGGTGTTGGATCTGGCTGAGGCGCGTCAGTATAGTCTCGACCCCGAACTGACAGAACTTTCCGCCGATGTCGGAACTGACGGCGTTGTCGCCGTCGAAATTCCTCGCCGTCCGGTTTCGGACCTGTTGCATGAGTATCTTGGCTGGGCTGAGGGGTTGATGCTTTTTCTGGAAGAGCCGGACAAAATCGAGGCAATTATCGGTACATTGGAGGAGAAGCTTCAGGACTTTGTCGGCTCATTGGCCATGGACACGAGTCAGATTGTCTACTCACCAGATAATCTGGACGGGCAGTTCATTTCTCCGCGCATGTTTCGAGATCATCTGGCCGGCAGCTATTCGCAGACAGCCGAGCTGTTGCATCAACAGGGCAAGAAACTGGTGGTTCACATCGGTGGGCCCATTCGCCGGCTGCTTGCTCCGTTGGCAGAGGCCGGCGTGGATGGGCTGGAGGGCATTGTCGGGCCGCCGCAGAGCGATGCCGGGTTGGCCGAGGCTCGCAATCTAGTAGGCGGTGAATGCATGCTCTGGGGCGGCGTCTCGCAGGACTATTTGATGGGGACGAGTGACGCGAACCGATTTCGAGAACGCAGTGAGCGAAGCCGTTCGAGTCGCTGCCGACGATCCACGTATGGTTGTCGGCGTCGCGGACCGCGTGCCGGTGGACGTCGATCTGGAGAGGCTGATGGCTATTCCGGCCTTGGTGGAGAGAATTGTAGGGGAGTCAGAATAGGTTTCATTGACGTCCGACCGCCTTGGCTATTGCAAGGGCCAATCGTAGGGTGCGACCCTTGTGCTCGCCCACGGCAGGGCGAGCACAAGGGTCGCACCCTACGCGGTATCGGATTGGGCATACAATCCGCCTGGCGAAATTACATCTCTTGTACCCGCTGCCAGATGGCCGGGGCCAATTGCATGGCGTGGTCGGCAATCGCTGTCTCGTCCAGTGTGAGCAACTGACGATCCGCCATCAGCACCTCACCACCACAGATGGTGTGGGTGACATGGTTGCCGTCCATCCCAAAGATGATCTGCCACGGGTAGTTTCCGTCCGTCAGTGGCGTGTAGGGGATGTAGTCGAGCAGGATAATGTCGGCAAAGGCCCCCGGCGCAAGCTTCCCAACTGATTTTGAAAAGAAGAGATCGGCAATCTCAGCGTTGTTGTCGAAGGCCATTTCGATCAGCCGGTCGCCGGGCATCGCCCGCGGGTCACCCTTGCTCACCTTGTGGAGAAGGTAGGCCGTATGGATTTCAGTGAACATGTTGTTGGTGAACCCGTCGTTGCCCAACCCCACGGTGATGCCGCTGTCCAGCATCGCTTCGACTTCAGCGACACCCACGGCATTGTTCATGTTGCTGCGCGGCTGGTGGCTGATCTTGGACCCGGACGCCTGGATGATCTCCATCTCTGCGTCGTCGATGTGGATGCCATGGGCGACGAGCGTATGAGGCCCTAGGATCCCCTGTTGGTCCAGACGTTCGGCCACGCGTATGCCGTAGTTTTCTAAGCTATCCACTTCGTCGGCGTTGTCCTCTGCGACGTGAATATGGAACCCTGTGTTCAGTCCCTGAACGGCCTCCAGACAGGCGGCCAGCGTCTCGTCGCTCACGGTGAAGGCAGCGTGAAGACCGAAGGATGCGCCCAGCTTGGGGTCGGGGTTTGACTGAAGGCGCCTGAGAAAACGGACGTTCTCTTCGATGCCTGCTTGCGCTCCTTCGGGTCCGTTGCGGTCGGTGACTTCGTAGCAGAGCCCGACGCGTAGCCCGGACTCGGTTGCCGCTTCGGCCAGCGCATCCAGTGAGCCGTCGATGGAGTTTGGGCTGGCGTGGTGGTCGATGAGCGTGGTTGTGCCGTGGCGGATGGCATCAACCATGGCGACCAAGGCGGTGTATTTGCAGTCCTCCAACGTCAACGCCCGATCGATTTTCCACCACAACTGCTCCAGGATCTGCATGAAGTTTTCGGGCGGATCGCCGGGAATGGCCATCCCGCGGGCGAACCCGCCGTAGAAGTGGGTATGCGCGCAGACCATGCCCGGCATGACGATCTTTCCGCCGGCATCCAGAATTTCGGCATCAGGATACTTCTTCTCCAGATCGGCGCTGTCACCGACCTCGACAATGGTATCCCCTTCGTAATAGACCGCACCGCCGGTTATGACGCGTCTGTCCTCACCAAAAGTGAGCACGGAACCGTTTATGATAAGCATTGACTACTCTCCGTTCCAGGCAGGAAATCCTACGAGAACATTGTTTTCGCAGAAGCTCCCGTTTGATTCGCACGTGAGCGTGCGAATCGTCCGATATGGCAAGACAGAGACGTGCTTAGGCCAATCCAAGGAAATGATTCTCCCGGAGTCCCCGGCACGGCCCAGTTGAAGTCTGGTCCGAAGATCCCGTTTGTGGGCCGTGCCGGGGACTTTCGCTAGGGTAACTTTTTCCCTGGAACGGCTCAAGACTCGTGTGCACTGAAGCAAGCACTTCTGTTGATTTCCTCTGTGGACCTCTGTGCCTTCTCCGTGTCTCCGTGGTGAAGCCGACGAAGACTATAACTATTCGCTGTACCCGTCAGAGAAGACTTCAATCATCAGATAGGGATCGCCCAGGGGGTAGAGGATGGGACAGGTGCAGCCGTTGGCCACATACTCGCGCACTTTCCCCTTGACCTCGTCCGGGGTGCCGCTGGCTGTGACCCGCTGCACCAACTCGTCCGGGACCAGCTTCATGGCGTCACGGATCTGCTCCTTGGTGGCAGGCCAGCCGAGAATCGCCTGGATCTCGTCAATGGTCTCCTGAGGCGTGTTGCTGGCCTTGGCAATATGGGGTTGCTGGGCGATGTACTGGGTAAGCATCCAGCGTGCGCCGTCGAGCGCTTTGGCCCTGTCGTTGTCGACCGAGCAGATCATCAACTGCGGGCGGTCGACGTCATCCAGCGTACGCCCGGCCCGCTCCGCGCCAATCCGGAGCCGCTTGATCGCCTCGATGTTGTACTCCGGCGGCACGCAGTAGTTGAGCACGGCGCCGTCTGAAATTTCGCCTGTCAGTTCCATCATTTTGGGACCGGTCGCGCCGATCATCATGGGAATGTTACGGGGTTCTCGCCTGCCATGCACCACGTCCAGTTCGATGCCGTGGACGTTGTGGAATTCGCCTTCGTAGGTGACGTTCTCCATGTTGAGCAGCATGCGCATCACTTCAATCGTCTCGCGCATGGCCAGCAGTGGCTTGCGACGGGTGATGCCGACATTGGCTGCCAGCGGATCCCACCAGGCGCCGATGCCGCAGATGATGCGATCCGGGGCCAGGTCATCCAGGGTGAGGAAGGTCGACGCCAGTAGGCCGATGTTGCGCGTCCAGTTGTTAATGACGCCGGAGCCAATCTTGATCCGTTCGGTGACGGCTGCAAAGGCGGCCATAGGAACAATGGCGTCACGCACCAGCCGGCTCTCGGCCTGCCAGACGGCCTCAAAGCCTTTCTCTTCGGCGTACTGCGCCAACTTCATGCCCTCGCGCAGATCGTGGGCGTCTTGCAGGTAGAGCGCTACTCTATCTTGACTCATAGGGTCATCTCCTTATTGAAGTCTGAATTAGGGGCAAAATTGGGTTCTGTTTGCTATCTGTGTCTTATCCATTTTTTATCTGTGTAAATCTGTGGCAAAAAGGGTTATCGCAGTGGATTCACGTATTGATCGCACCGACGCCAGATGACCCAAAAAACTGGTCACGCCACGCCGGCCCGTTCCATCATGCCCATGCTGATGTGATTGTGATCTTCAACGACAGGCCCGATCTCAAAGGGCAAGAACTGCCCGTCCTCAACCACGACCTTGCCGTTGATGACGGAGAGCCACGCTTGCCCCGGTGCACACGTCATCAATGAAGCCACAGGATCGACCAATGCGCCGGCATGGGCCAGATCGTCGACACGGAAGGCAACGATATCGGCCGCCATGCCTGCCGCCAGCGCACCGATGTCATCCCGACGTAGCACCTTTGCACCGCCCAGGGTTGCTAGTTCCAACGCGTCGCGGGCGGAGAAGCGGTCGGCTCGACTCTCGAAACCGGGCCAACCGACGCGCTGCAGCAGCATGGCCTGCCGGGCTTCGCCTAGCATATGGTTGCCGTCGTTGCTGGCTGATCCGTCGACGCCCAAGCCTACACGCACCTTCTGGTCAACCATGGCCCGCACCGGTGCGATGCCCGACGCCAGAATCATGTTGCTGCTCGGGCAGTGGCAGACACCGGTATGGGTGTGGGCCAGCCATCCGATCTCATCTTCGTTGGGATGGACCATGTGTGCGAACCAGACGTCTTCGCCTGCCCACCCGACCGACTCGGCATATTCCACAGGTCGCTTGCCGAACATCTCAAGGCAGAAGCGATCTTCATCCTTGGTTTCGGCCAGGTGTGTATGCAGATTGACAAGCGGATATTGGCGCGCCAGTTCAGCCGATTCGCGCATCAGGTCGCTGGTGACGCTGAAGGGCGAACAGGGCGCAAGCCCGATTCGCAGCATGGACAGGTGGTTGGGATCGTGGAAGGTCTCGATGGCGCGAATGCTGTCCTTGATGATGTTGGGCTCGCTGTCGCAGACCCTATCGGGCGGCAGGCCTCCCTGGCTCTCGCCCAGGCTCATGCTGCCGCGTGTCGGATGGAAGCGTACGCCCACTTCCTGGGCGGCATGGATTTCGTCGTCGATCTTGCTGCCGTTTGGGAAAAGATAGAGGTGGTCGGCCACGGTCGTACAGCCGCTCAGGACCAACTCGGCCAGAGCGACTTTGGCGCTGACATAGACGGCTTCAGGCGTCATCTCAGCCCAGATCGGATAGAGGAACTTGAGCCAGTCAAACAGTACCATGCCATCGCTGGTGCCGACTGTACGGGTCAGTGTCTGATAGAGGTGATGATGGCAGTTCACCAGCCCAGGGAGCAGTACACAGCCGCGGGCGTCGATCACTTTGTCGATACCGGCTGCGACAATGTCGGGACGCGACTGAGTCAGGTACCGATCGACCTCGCTGCTGGGACCGACCCACTGGATGACGTTGTCCTCAATCAGCACGGCGCCGTTTTCAATTTCGTCGCGATTCTCATTCATCGTTGCAACGACGGTCGCATTCTTGAGTAGTGAAACTGCCATACGTTTTCTCCACCGATAGCAGAAGGGAAACGGCTACGACCGTGCAAAGTCGTTGCGCTGTCATTCTGAGCATGTTCGCGTCGACAGTTCGAGCATGATGACAGACCAGCGAAGAATCTGGACAACCATGTCAAGACCCTTCTTTGGCCTCTTGAGCGCCCCGATCTGTCAATGGTTACCCAATCAGGGTGACAGAGATACCTCTGCCGCAGTCAACTGCGTCTCTTGCAAGGCGGTGTCTGCTATACCCTTTCTCTGCATTCATTAATTCATCGTCAACGCCATGACCGATTTCTGTACGTGCAGACGGTTCTCGGCTTCATCGTATACAACGGAATTGGGACCGTCGATCACGCCGTCGGTCACCTCGATGTTGCGATCGGCGGGCAGGCAGTGCATGTAGATCGCATCCTGCTTGGCCAGGCCCATGCGGCGCTCGTCACAGATCCAGCTCTTGTACTGCTTGCCGATCTCGACGCTCTCGGCCTCGTCCTCAGTGGTGAGCCAGCTGCCCCAGCTCTTGGGATAGACGATGTCTGCCCCTTCGAAGCCCGCGTCCATGTCGTCCATGATCTCAAAGCTGCCGCCGGATGCCGTGGCGTTGTCGGCCGCCTGCTGAACGATGTCGGGCATGAGCTTGTATTCAGGCGGATGGACCAGGCGCACATTCATGCCGTAACGGCTCATGAGCAGGATCAGGCTCTGGGGCACGCTGAGTGGTTTCTGGTAGCTGTCGGCATAGGCATAGGAGACGGCGATGGTCTTGCCGCGCGGGTCACCCTTCTTCTCGATGATGGTCATCAGGTCGGCCAAAATCTGGAAGGGATGATAGACGTCGCACTGCATGTTCAGTACGGGTACGCGGCTCGCATCGGCCACTGCGTTGATGTATTGATTGCCGATGCCCCAATCACACTGGCGGATGGCGATGCCGTCGTAGTAGCGACCGTAGATCTCACCGATCTCTTTGGCAGTGTCGCCATGGCTGATCTGGGTCGTGGTGCTGTCGATGAAGGCTCCGTGTCCACCCATCTGGGCGATTCCGGCTTCGAAGCTGGAGCGAGTGCGGGTGCTGGAGAAGAAGAAGAGCATGGCCAACACCTTATCGCGCAGGACGGCATGGTCGCGCCCCACTGCACGCGCACGTTTCAGATCAAAGGCCATCTCCATGATGGTATCGATTTCATCTTTGGTCCAGTCTTGGGTCGTGATCATGTCGCGACCGCGCAAATTTGATTGCATATCTGTTCTCCCTAATTCCTAGTAGATCCGGCCACGAGACATGACCTATGGTTGACTCTGTTGCAAGGAGCTTTTTTTGCCACAGATTTACACAGATAAAAAAGGGATGGGACACAGATGGTGCCGGGATTACGCTGGACATCTGGTAAACATCTGTGAAAATCAGTTCCTTATATGTGGCTATCTGTGGCAGCTTTTCGTTCTTACAGTAGAGTCATCGATTTCTGAAGCTCGTTCAACTTTACAGCATTGAGGGCAACAGTGCATAAAATTCGGTCGCTTTCACCACATCCTCCAGGGAAACGCTGTCCTCGGTGGTGTGGGCGGTCAGTTCGTCGCCGGGGCCAAAGCCAATCGACGGGATGCCCGCCTTGCCGGCCCAGTAGATGCCGTTGGTGCTGAAACCCCATTTGCCGGACGGCGTATCGGGCAGACCGATGGCCTGGCGTGTCTCCTGCCCGGCGACCACAAGCGGATGATCCGCATCGAAGGCCCAGGCCGGGAAATACTTATCCACGGGAAAGACGAAGCCTGTATAGCTGGGCTCATCATAAAATAGCTCTTCAATGGTGACGCTATCTTTGTGTTCAGGCGGTACGACCGACGCAAGCTGGCGGTGGATATCCGCTTTGGATTCGCCGAAGGTCATGCGCCGGTCAATGAAGATGGTGCATTCGTCCGGTACCGCATTGATGGAGGGTGTGCTGACCTCCATGTCGCTGACCGTGATCTTGCCGTGGCCCAGGAACTCGTGATCGCCCAGCTGCGGCTCCATCTTGCTGATTGCTTCGATGATGGGCAGCATCTTGTAGATGGCATTGTCGCCCAGCTGATTGGCCGCCGCATGCGCGCTCTTGCCCTTGGCCGTGATCTTCAGCTCCAATCGGCCCTTGTGACCGCGATAGACTTGCATCTTTGTCGGTTCACCGATGACCACGAAGTCAGGTTTGACCATGGGGTCGGCCTCGACGAAACTGTGGGGGGCGATGCCGTCACACCACTCTTCCATGTTGCCGAAGTAGTACATGCTGAACTGCTCGGGGTCGATGAGGCCAAGTTGCTTGCCCAGGGCGATGCCGTAGATCATGCCGGGCGTGGAGCCCTTTTCGTCACAGGCACCGCGTGCCCAGAGAACGCCATCCTCGATCTTGCCTTCAAAGGGATCCCATTCCCACGCCTCAGGATCGCCCACGCCAACGGTGTCAACGTGGCTGTCATAGACGATGGCCGTAGGACCACTGCCCATGCGTCCAAAGATGTTGCCCATCTTGTCGAAGCGCACTTCATCGAAGCCGAGCCTGCGCATCTCGGCGGCGATACGCTCGCCGACCTCGCCCAACTGGCTGTCCATGCTGGGAATGGCGACGATTTCGCGCAGAAACTGAATGATAGAGTCGCGATGCTTTTGGACTTCATCATGAAGCGCGTTTATTGCAGTCTGGTCAGTCATAAAATCGATTCCTTTTTACATATGAAGGACAGGTAGAAGTCATCGACGGCATGTGGTTTCTGGACGATTTTCATCGAGCTATATTTCAGTTTAGAATGTCGGGACCGCTGCCGGTCAGAAAAGTTAATATGAGTATCTTAGTGCAGGCCAATGCTGATGACAAAAACAGCGGATGAGGATGTCACAGAGTCGCAAAACCTATAGAATGGTCAGCGAACCGATATGGAAAACCGGTCAGGTGTGCAGAATTCTACCATGATTCCCCGTGCCTCACACCTGGATTTCATTGACAACGCCAATCGCGGGCGAAGACTTGGTCTGGCCCGCGCCTTGGGCGACATCGACAAGGGTATGGTCGGAGCATGAGCCAGATTCAAACACTCACCATAGGCGCGATCTATCGCTTCACGCGTACAGACCAACTTCGCTATTACCGGGCCGCTCGTACGTCCGGTCGACAAGGCTCTGAGGGGATAGCCTCTGCCGGCACCGAGTTCCTCTATCCGATCCAAGTCGGCGGCACCCGCATTGCTGACATGAGTGCCAATGGTCGTCGCTATGTGCTCCTCTACTTCATGACCAAGTGGGGAAAGCTGGCCGCAGCCGGCTACTGGCTGGGGCCGCGCCAGGCCTTCGAGAAGGCCTACGTGACCGATGCCACTTACGATGATCTGGAACTGGTCGCCCACGATCTGGAAGAACTGTCTGAACGGGATACCGAGTTGGATGATATCCTCAACCGTACGGCGATCGAACTGGATATGGAGGTTTGGGGTGAAATCGTCAATCAGTAGAGTGGATTTTGTATGATCATCATGAATCTTGACCGTGTATCGGTCACATACGTCTCGCAGCCCATCTTCGAAGATCTCTCGTGGGAGATCCACAATGACCGTTGCGTTGGCCTTGTCGGCCCCAACGGCTGTGGCAAGAGCACGCTCATGCGCTTCATCGCCGGCGAGCTGACCAGCGACACCGGCTACTTTGTGCGCCAACCACACATCAGCGTCGGCTATCTGACCCAGGAACCGAGCCTGACGCCTGGGCGAACGGTCTGGGAAGAAGCATTGACAGCGTCGAGCGAACTGCTGGGCGTTGAAGCGCAGCTGAGCACCGTTGAGGCTTCGCTGGCCGATCCCGCTGTCTACGGTGATGAGGTGCGGCTTACCGATGTACTCAGCCAACAGGCACAGCTATTGGATCGCTTCACCGAGTTGGGCGGTCCTTCCTATGAGGGACGAGTACGTTCCCAACTTCAGTCGCTCGGTTTTTCCGATGAGGATTTCGAATTGCCGGTGGATGTGTTGAGCGGTGGACAGAAGAAGCTGCTGGGCCTGACCAAGTTGTTGGTGGTCAAACCGGATGTGCTGTTGCTTGATGAGCCGGATAACCATCTGGATCTGGTGGGGAAATCTATGCTGGAGCGCACCATCGGTAGCTATCAGGGCGCGGTCATCATCGTCTCCCATGATCGCTATCTGCTCGATCTGGTTGTGGATGAGGTTGTCGAACTTGAGGATGGCCGGCTGACTCACTACCTGGGTGATTATTCTGAGTACGCCTTCGAAAAGCAGATGAATCTGCTTCGTCAACAGCAGATGTTTCAGGCTCAACAGAAGGAGATCACGCGGCTGGAGCAGTCGGCCAAGCGCCTGCTGACTTGGGGCCGGGTCTACGACAACGTCAAGTTCATCCGCCGCGGGCAGAACATCCTCAAACGGCTGGATCGCATGGACAAGATTGACAAGCCTGTGCTGGATCGGCGGCGCATGGACTTGCAGTTGAGTGGCTGGCGCGGCAGCAACAAGGTCCTGGAGATCACCGATCTCGATAAGAGCTTCCCGATTGAAAACGGCGATGAGAACATCGTCCTCGCCGGCCTCGACCTGCTCATCTGGCGCGGTGAACGGGTCGGCCTGGTGGGCCCGAACGGATCGGGCAAGTCGGTACTCTTCCGTCTGCTCCTGGGCCAAGACGAACCCAGCGGCGGCGAGGTCCGCATCGGCCCCAGTGTGGAGATCGGCTACTACGCCCAGGAGCATGAGATCCTCGACTACGACCGTACGCTGATCGAGACGATCCGCCACGCGGTTCCTTTCTCCGAGAGTAATGCGGTCAGTTTCCTGGGCAAGTTTCTCTTCAACTATGAACAGGCCAACGGCCCCGTCTCAGATCTCTCCGGCGGTGAACGCAGTCGTATGCAGATGGCGCTGCTCATGCTTACCAACGCCAACTTTCTGCTCCTCGACGAGCCGACCAATAATCTGGACATTGCCTCGGCCGAGGTGTTGGAGGACGCGCTGGATGAGTTTGAGGGCACGATTCTAGTCATCTCCCACGACCGCTATTTTCTCGATCGTGTCGTGGACCGCATCGTTGAGATCGACGACGGCGCGCTGGTGGAGTACGCCGGCAACTACAGCGACTATCAGGCGATCAAGACGGGACAGGGCGGGGGAGATTAATGGTGAATGGTGAACTGTTCATTATGAATTGTGAACGACCGATTCGGCGTCAATGCGAGTAGACCCAACACACCCAATTCATTTGTGATGCTTCAGCCTCCACGTGAACGAAATTTTGGGTTCCATGGATTGGCGTCTGCGCAATATTCATGGTTGAAATTTCCGAGCCATTATGTATAATGATGGGAACATTTGTTCTGCATGGTGCGAATAACCTGGCTGCAAAAATTGAGGAGAACGATATGCTTGGTCACCCAACGCGTCCTGGTTTTCAGACCGTCACGCCCTATCTGATTGTGCGCCAGTTAGAGCCGATGATCGACTTTCTGCGCGCTGTTTTTGGTGCAGACGGAACTCTTTCGCACGCCGGGCGGTGGCGGCGGTACGCACGTGGAGTTGCGCATCGGGGATTCCATCGTCATGATCGGCGGCGGCGAAGGTGGTCAAGAGATGGATCCCATGCCCGCCATGCTCTTTCTCTATCTAGAAGATGTGGATGCTGTCTATGATGCAGCGCTGGCCGCAGGCGCAACCTCGCTGGCGGAACCTGCGCCCATGTTTGGCGAGCCACGCGGCGCGGGCATTCAGGATCTTTCCGGCAACCAGTGGTATTTTGCGCGCTGGGAGCGTGGACCAGGAGCGCCTCCCGCGTACGAGACGCTACCACCGGCGGCGACTCTACCCGACGTCATTCCCATGTTGTCCTACGAAGATGGCGCAGCAGCCATGGACTGGCTGATTGAGGCGTTTGGCTTTGCGGAAGAGGCGCGCTGGCTTGGCGATGACGGCACGCTTTTGCACGGCGAACTGACCACCGGCAGCGGACATATCATGCTGGCTGCCCCGACGCCCGACTACCAGAGTCCCAAGCGCTTGCGTGAACTCTATGCACCAGCACGACTCTGGTCGAGCATGCCCTGGATCATCAACGGCGTGCTGGTCTATGTGGATGATCTGGATGCCCACTTCGCCGGAGCGAAAGCCGCGGGCGCAACCATCCTCTCTGAGATTGAAGATGACGAGGTTGGGCGACGCTATCGAGCCGAAGATCCGGAAGGCCAACGCTGGATGTTTATGCAGCGTTCGTAGTTTCACTACCAAAGGAGAATACTCATGGCACGCACCGGTAAGGCAGTCATCGTCCACGGCCAAGACTTTTCCGTTCAAGAGTTTCCTGTCCCCGATCCGGCCCCCGGCACGGTGTTGCTGCGCCAGGAATTGGGCGGCATCTGCGGCACCGACCTGCACAATTGGCAGCAGGGCATCGCTGAGCCGACCTTCATGGGCCACGAAGCCGTTGGCGTCATCGATTCGCTGGGCCGCGGCGTGACCGTCGACTACCTGGGCAATCCGATCAGGGAGGGCGATCGCGTCGTCTTCCATCCCCGCAACAGTGGCCTCCCCTACGGCTTCCGCACCATCCCCGACGAAGATCCGCCTTTCAGCGGCGGCTTCTCCGAATACATCTACCTGGCCGATGCCGAGAACTGCTTCGTCAAGTTCGATGCGCCGGCAGCCGTCGGTGTCCTGGCTGAACCGTTCGCCGTGGGCGTGCACTCGGTCATGCGCGGCAACGTGCAGATCGGCGACACGGTCATCGTGCAGGGATCGGGCGCGATCGGGCTGATGACGCTGGTCGTTGCCAAACTCAGCGGGGCAGCGCGACTCATCGTCGTTGGCGGCCCGGCCGATCGGCTGGCGCTGGCGCGCCGTCTCGGTGCGGATGTGACCATTGACATCGAAGACGTACCCTCGGTCGAGGAGCGGTCAGCGCTGGTGTTGGCCGCCACGCCACGCGGCGAGGGCGCGGATGTGGTCTTCGAGTGCGCCGGCTTCCTGCCTGCCATTCCTGAGGGGCTGGGCTACGTCAAGCAGGATGGGACCTTTGTCGAAGTCGGCCATTTTGTTGACATCGGCTCGGTGAACCTCAATCCCAACACCCAGTTGCTGCGGCGCAACCTGCGACTGGAGGCCATCTGGGGCAGCCGATACCATCACTTCGTGCGCGGGCTGGCAATTTTGGAGAAGAACGAACTGCCCTACGCCGACATGGTCAGTCACGTGCTGCCCATGGAGCGCATCGCTGAGGGGTTTGACGCACTGAATGGCAGCTATCGGCTGGGCGACGAGACTGTGGTGAAGATCGCGATCGGATCGGGTGCGTAGCGGCTGTTCTCAGGCAGTTCAGGTTCGGAAATCAAACGACTCAATGATTTGGACATTCTGCCATTGTTTAGTGTGCACGCCCTTCATGCGCACCGGCCAGGATGAATGGCAAGCGATGGGGCTAGACCCGTGCGCACGAAGGGCGTGCGCACCAAACGCTGAACCCCAAAAAGCGTTTCCGGTCTTTGTTGAGTATATAGAGAGGAATCACAAAATCATGAAAGGTTTTGATCCCGCTTCAAGTTTTGGAGAAGATGTAGCCGCACGCGACGCTGATCATCTGCGTGGCGACGAGGAAGCGGCCGCATCGTTTCTTTCAGCCCTTGCTCAAGGGCGTCCTGCACTTGAGTTCGCAATTGGTGCAGGTCGTATCGCCATCCCATTAGCAGAAAAGGGGGTTCAAGTTGATGGCATCGAACTATCCCCACACATGGTTGAAAGGCTCCGCGCCAAGACTGGGAACAAGTCATTTGATGTAACGATAGGCGACATGAGCACAAAGACAACCAACCGGCGCTACGGTTTGGTATACCTCGTCTACAACACAATTTTCAATCTGCTTACGGCTGACGACCAAGTACGTTGTTTTCAAAATGCGGCCCATCACCTCTGTCCTGATGGATCCTTCGTAGTTGAAACTGCATTGCCCCACGCATGGATTTCTCCTGAAAAATCGGATTATGTTCACGCTGAACATGTAGGCACTGACACTGTAACCCTAGATGTTGCTCGCTATGACCCAACAACACAATTGCTTGAAGAGAACCACGTTTATCTGACCACGCACGGTATCACAATGTCTCCGATCGTAGCTCGTTTGATCACGCCTGGCGAGATGGATTTAATGGCTCGCATTGCTGGAATGCGGCTTATCCAAAGATATGCCAATTGGGAGAAGACTGCCTTTGATATACATAGCAGGGCGCATATATCAGTGTACGGCTTTCAAGAAAACGCCTAACAATGCGGGCGAAGAGGGCGAACTTTTTCTCTTCCCCGGCAACCTTGTGGTTCGGCCCCCGGCCCCCGATCCTAGGGGAGGCTTGCCTGGCAATGCCTGGCTGGCTGAGCGTTTCCTCCAAGGTTGGGGCTAGGGGGGGCTGCCGGATCCGAGTGTCGATACTTCACGTTCTTTGGGGGGATCAATCAATGAATGGCAACAATCCCAACGTTGATTTCTTTTTCGATAAAGCAAACAAATGGCAGGCGGAATACGAAAAACTGAGAACAATCGCCCTGGACTGTGGGCTGACTGAGGAATTGAAATGGGGAAAGCCTTGTTACACGTTTCAGAATAGCAACATCGTACTGATCCATGGTTTCAAAGAATACTGTGCACTTCTATTTCACAAAGGCGCCTTGCTGCAAGATCCAGATGGGATTCTCATTCAGCAGACAGAAAATGTGCAGTCTGCCCGCCAGATTCGCTTCACAAATGTTCAAGAAATCATTGAGATGGAGCCCATCTTGAAGGCCTACATTCTTGAGGCCGTTGAGGTGGAAAAATCCGGTTTGCAGGTAGATTTTAAGCCGACGGAAGAATTTGCGTTTCCAGAAGAATTTGTCAATGCCTTGGAGGAAGTTCCTGGCTTACAGGACGCTTTCGATGCATTGACACCTGGACGCCAAAGAGGATACCTTCTCTATTTTTCTGCGGCCAAGCAATCCAAAACCCGGGCGTCGAGAATTGAAAAATGTACGCCGAAAATTTTTGATGGCAAGGGATTGAATGATCGGTAGACTCGATTGGTGACACATGGCTAACAAACTCCTTCCGATTGAGAAGACTCTGACCCTGCTCAGGACCAATCCATTGACGATTGCTGAGCTGTCGGCCCAACTGACACCGCCGCAACTCCGGGCAATCCCCATTGAAGATGAATGGTCGGCCGTGGAAGTGCTCGCCCACCTGCGCTCATGCGCTGATGTTTGGGGCGACTGTATGGCGACTATCCTCACCCAGGACAGACCCAAAATCCGCGCCATCAATCCAAAAACCTGGGTCAAAAGCACCAACTATCCTGACCTGGAGTTCCGGCCTTCGTTTCAAGCCTTCACGACGCAGCGTACGGAACTATTGGCACGGCTGGAATCATTAGCCCCCGAAGATTGGATGCGTGAGGCAACCGTGACCGGAGCCGGAAAGCCGCTCCAACGGACAGTACAATTTTACGCCCAGTGGCTTGCCAAACATGAGCGTTCACACCTCAAACAGTTCAAGCAGATTATGAATTCGGTGACCCTATGCTGACCATCAATATCGATATTGCCCGTCGCTTCATCCTCGGCAAGCAGTGCCTGTGGCCTGGGCGGCGCTGGCGCGGCATCGAAGGCACTGCACAGGCTATGCGTGCCATCGAATATTTGCAGCTCGATCCGCTGCAGATCATCGCGCGCAGCCACGACATTCAACTGCACAGCCGCGTGCTCGACTACGCACCGGGCATGTGGGAGGACGTGACCTACCAGCAGCGTAAGTTCTTCGACTGGGGCGGCTGGCTGGCAACCCGACCGATGGATGAACTGCCCTACTGGCGCGTGGTCATGCGCCGGGAGCGCGATGGCAATGTCGACTGCGACCCGCGCGTTCGCAGCAACGGCAGCAAATACGCCGATGTGCTCGAAGAAATACGGGCTGTTTTGCGCGAGAGCGACATCGTCAACAACCGTGACTTTGCGATGGCGGAGCGAACTCGAACCCAAAACTATCGCGGCCGCAAGGATAGCGCGTTGGCGTTGTATCATCTTTGGCGCACCGGCGAGGTGATGACGCACCATCGCGAGAATTTTGAGCGCGTGTACGCACTCACGCAAACCGTTGCACCTGCCCATCTCACGCATGAAATCGATGACGATGAGGTTGACCGCTTTTTGATCAAGAAGGAGATCAGCTTCGCGGGCCTTTCACGCTTGCAGCGCACGCAAGATGCATTTCACCGCGGCGTGCCCTTTAGCAAAAAGCAGCAAATATGCCAGGCACTGTTGGCGGCTGACGACATCATCGAGGTGAAGGTGGAAGGCTGGAAGGCGGTGCACTACGCGCTGGCCAGTGACGCCGAGTTGCTGAACGATTTGATCGCCGGGCGCGTGCCCCGGGCTTGGGCGCCGTTGGAAATGACCACCACGGACGAGGTCGTTTTCCTTGCGCCGCTCGATCCCGTCAGCGCACGTGGCCGAGCCAAAGTTGTCTTTGACTACGACTACGTGTGGGAGGTCTACAAACCCAAGCACAAGCGCAAGTTTGGCTACTACACGTTGCCGGTCTTGTGGGGCGATCGCCTCGTGGCGCGCTTTGACAGCAAATTTGATCGCACGACAGATACGTTCATTGTTCTGGGTTTCTGGTTGGAGGAAGAATGGCTGGGTGAGGATTGGGCATTTGCTGAAGCGTTGGCTGGCGGGTTTATGCGGTTTGTGAAGTTCCTCGGTGCGAGCAAGTTGGATGTCAAGGCAATTGGTGAACCGCTGCTGCGCCAATGCGTCGATGGCCGAGGAACAGAGTATGCAGCAGCACAAGGGAGACATCGAAATGGAGACGGCATTGCTTGATGAGCAAATGAAAACGCTCGCGGATCGGTTCGCTGAAAACATGCGCCGCCACACAGGGATCGACTGGAGAGCAGTGCAAGTTAAATTGGAGGCTCGTCCCGAGAAACTCCAAGTTCTCTATGAAATGGAGCGCACCGGCGGCGAACCGGATGTCGTTGGTTATGATGAAAATAGCGGTGCGTTCATATTCTGTGATTGTTCGCTTGAAAGTCCGACGGGCCGCCGCAGCATCTGTTATGACCGCCAGGCGCTTGATGCACGGAAAAAGAACAAGCCAGGCGGCAACGCCATCGAAATGGCGTCCTCAATCGGTATTGAGATACTCACCGAACAACAGTATCGAGAATTGCAGGAGCTTGGAGAATTCGATAGGAAAACTTCGAGTTGGGTGAAAACGCCGGCCAAGATAAGGGATCTGGGTGGCTCCCTCTTCTGTGATCGTCGCTATGACCATGTCTTTGTCTATCACAATGGCGCTGATTCGTACTACGCGGCCAGAGGATTCCGGGGACGGCTTGAGGTTTAGCGCTCTCTATGCGCCGGCCGTGATCCGCGGCGTCACCCAGTCAAGCTTGGCTGGGGTGAGCATGGCTCATGCCTTCGACGATGCGCTCGCGCCTAGCCACCGTTGCACCCAATATTTCGAGATGATGGGCCACCCGATCAGGAGCCTTTTCGCTCACGAAGGTTCGTCGACTTGGCCGTCCTGAACTTCTATACCCAGCCTTTTTCGCTGTCGCTTGAAATATAACCCCGTTCGTTCCTGGGCGAGGAGATTGATGAAGGTAATGAAGAAGCTCAAGCCCAGAAAAATGAAAATGATAGTGAATATCTTTCCGGCAGAGGTTGTTGGCGCTAGGTCTCCGTAACCTACGGTAGCCAGGGTCACCACAGTGAAGTAGAACGAATCGAGCAAACTCCAGCCTTCGACCTGCATGTAGAAAAATGTGCCCGTTGCCATGAGTACAGCGAGCCAAAAAAGAACCGCCCGATAGCGAGGGTCACGAAAAAGTTCGCCAAGATCGCGCAGGAGTGTTGCCAGCAAAACAAACGGCAGCAAAAACGGCGGCATAGATCTGTCTCCTTGGTGTGGTTGGTTTTGCTCAAACGTGCAGCAGGAGGAAGTAGGTGTACGGTTTCCCCATGCGGATAAATACCGTGCGGATAAATACCCTCTTAAGCATTGATCCCCACTGGTGACTCATCGAGATGTGGCCCCGACGTCAGGCGGACTAAGGCCAATGCAAGGAAATAATGAACCACGAAGAGCACCAATCAACACGAAGTAAGGGTTGACTTTCGTGAATCTTCGTGAAGATTCGTGTCCCTTCGTGGATAGTTATTTTTCTCCACTGGCCTAAGCAGAAGCGTGTAGGTATTTACAGAACGCCCTTGTCAGCCAATCTGATTACCAGTGGTGAACCCAGATTTGGCAGCGAGAAGGTTTTCTCACAACTTGCGCTTTCCTACTCAACTTCTTTCTTGCCGCACTTCTTCAATCAGGATATCCGAGTTATGCGCAAAGAAGATCGACCAGAGTCCGGCATACGCGAAGCCAAGCAGTTCCAGTCCGACCAGGTTGAAGTATCCGGTTACCTTCATGATGGCAGCAATCGGAAGCAGCGCAACAAGTACCCATGAAATCACATAGAAGGCGCGGATATGGTGTGAATTCAGCCAGTAAATCAGCAACATGAGCAGGCCAACGATGACGACTGAACCTGTGGCCGATACGTCATGAATCACATTGGTAATCGAACTCATGCCATATCGGAAAATACCCACGAAGGCCAGCATCACACCCATCGCGATGTAGGCGATCTGGATGATGCGTGCGGACCGATTTTTGACCAGATCTTTCTCCACCAGGATGGCGTAATCGCTCATGAAGAACTGCTGCCAGACGATGGTGAGGATTCCGGTGAAGATGAGCCCCAGGTCGAAAATGTAGTGTGAGTTTGAATCGGACATACCCAGATAGCTGAAAGACTTTTGCCACCAAAGCGGATTGTTCTGTGTTGCCGTGGCCAGGAAGAGCGTGCCGAACAAATAGATCACGACGATGTAGAGCAAGTTGGATGCCCGCAAACGTGCCGAGAAGCCGGCAATCACGTAGGTCAATAACCCGATTGACAGGAGCAGAATCGTGGCCGCTGACGCTAGATCCAGTTGAACATTGACGAAGGAGCGACTCATCGCTTCGAAAACGCCAATGATGAATAGTACGACCAATAGCGTGATTGCCAGCGTGATCGGGACGACATCCCATTTTCGGCGGTGATACCCGGCCGGCAACTTTTCATTGCGTAGAAGAATGCCCCGGCGGTACATGATTGGCGTCACAATGAGAGCTGCCAATGTGCCGAAGAAGAGCGCATGTGCTGCAACAGAGACCGGTCCGCCAATCATCTCGACCGTTTGGCTTGGGGCTCCAGTGATGAGAACGGCCACTGTTTGGGATAGGGCAAATATTAGCGCCAACCATATGGCGGCGCGCTCGATCTGTTCAGAATGTGATCGTATCTTTTTGGGTTTCAGCATCCGGGTCTCCAAAAATGGTGCGTCACGAGTTAGCAGAAATACGCAGACCACTATAAATAAAAGTTGACATAATGCTGGGGCGCGAAATCTGCCATCAGCATTCAGAGGACAGAATTGGGAGGTCGTGTATTGTTAGGCTTCGTCCATTGAGATTGATGTTGTAGATGGTCTCCTGCGCGCCAGCATCAAGTGTATCGCAGAATAGTCTGACCGCAAACGTCGATTTCCTAAAGATTGTGCAGTGCGAAGAAATTGTGCAGTGCGAAAAAGATATGGAGTCAATGTCAACCGCCGTCGCGGACCGGGTCTGGTTGGCACGATGGCCAAGACAGCCGTGGTCTCAGGAACGGCGACGGCTGTGGTCGGTGCAATCAATTCGGTCATGGGCGGCAGCAGGCGGGTAGCGAATGACTACGCCTTGATTATGAGATAGATCGGATTGGAGAGGGCCCAGCGCCAGTTGCGTAGGTCAATATCATCGGGCACGTCCTGGGGAAGTTTTTCGGACGGCATGTCAGCCACGAGTTCACAACGAATGTAGGTAGAAGCTGATATCGCCAACTTGATTGCCGCAGGGGATGTCGACACGGACCGCTCCTCAATTGGGGAACCGTCGGCAATGACGAGCAGCCTGTAGCCCGTCCCATTGATGATGTTGATGGTAAGCGTGATCTCCTCGTTTGGCAAGATCGATAGTGTGCCGCCCATCTGCGCCCTATCCGTTTGGCCGGCGGCGTGGAAATCCAGACGCGGGCCATGCGGGTGTGCGCTGATGCAGGCTCGGCCTGCACAGATCGCCGTCAGAATGCCGTCGACACTGCGGTCCTGCACGTGAACCCAGGTTGTTGGCTGTCCCAGGCGCAGCAGATTAGTCTCGTGGCCCACCGGGCAGTGATAGTCGCTGCCGCCGACGCCGGGCAAATGCCGGCCTTCGCAAAGCAGTCGATCCCAGAGTTTTAGGCTCTGATCGTTTCGATATGGCCATGGCCCTTGCCATACCTCCATGGCCTGGACCGCAAGGTCGAATCCGTATTCCCAGGCCGGTCCGCCGATCTTGGGGTGGTTGATTGAGCAAACGGCTCCGAAGCCGTGGGCCAGTTCAATGATCCCGGCAATATCATCCTTGGAACGAGAGCGGAAGTCACACCAGTGCCCGGTTCCCCAAACGTTCATATGACCGTAGCAGGTGGTAACCTCCTGGCCCGGGATCAACAGCAAAGTCTCATCGGCAAGGTCAGGAAGCAAGGCGTGATGGCTCACGGTATTGTGATCGGTGATGGCCAAAAAATCGAGACCCAAATCACGCGCTTTGTTCACCAACTGGGCCGGGGATCCTTTGGCATCGCTGTGGTGGGTATGACTCTGTAGATCGCCGCGCAGCCAGACAGCCGCTGGGCTGTCTGTTCGAGCTTCGGCTGTCACGGCGTCCAGCCTATTCGTGTGAACCGAGTGTGCCCATGAAGGATCGTCGCCAGGCTCTGAGTCGTCCGCTGCTGAGTCGTCCACTGCCGATATCGCCTCAATCTGAATCTCGTAGTCAGCGCCTTGCGGCCAGATGCGATATAGACCGAGCAATACCTCATAGCGACCGGCGGGCAAAGGGCCGGGCAGATAGCCTGGCGTTGCTTCCTCCATGCCGACGAAAAACTCGCTGCGCGCTGAACCGCTCCAGCCGCGAAAGCCCGGGCCGCCAGGAAACTGAGAACCGCGTGGATCGAAGAGCCCGATATCGATGACGTTGCCGCCCTCGGTCCGATCCGATGACATGCGCGCAGAATAGTCGTAGGAGACGGTCAATCGGGCGGCGACAAACGGCAAGTCAAACGGGATCGCAGCGTAGTCGCTGCGATCTTTGTCGGCGGGAGTCAGGTGTCCGCGTAGCGTCTTACGAAAAGTTTCCATGGTCGTTCAGAGCGCGCTGCGCAGATCGAGTTCCTCGGCGAGATGGCAGCTCACGAAGTGGCCTGGCCGGATCTCACGCAGTTCCGGGCTCTCCGTCCGGCAGAGGTCCTTTGCGTAGCTGCAGCGAGGATGGAAGTAGCAGCCGCTGGGCGGGTTCGCGGGGCTGGGTACATCGCCTTCCAGGATGATTCGGCTGGGCACGTTGCGTGGATCCGGTTTGGGAATGGCAGAGAGCAGGGCCTCCGTGTATGGATGAAGCGGATGGCCGAAGAGTTCGCGTGTCTCTGCCAACTCTGCAAGCTTGCCCACGTACATTACAGCGACATGGTCGCACGCATGCTTAATGACGCTCATGTTATGGGCGATGAAGAGGTAGGTCAGATTGAACTCTTCTTGCAGGTCCTCGATCAAATTGAGTACCTGGGCCTGGACGGAGACATCCAGTGCGGAGACCGGCTCATCCAATACCAAAAACTCCGGATTGAGCGCCAGCGCCCTGGCAAGGCCGATGCGCTGTCGCTGGCCGCCACTGAAGGCGTGGGGATAGCGGTTCATATATTCCGGGCTGAGGCCCACCGAGCGTAGCAACTGGGCCACGCGATCTTCCAGTTCCTTGCCGGAAGCGATCTTGTTGATGACCAACGGCTCGCCGACTATCTGTCTCAGCGTCAGGCGCGGGTTCAACGAGGAATATGGGTCTTGAAACATGATCTGCATATCACGTCGAAAGGTGCGCATTTCCTCACGCCCCAGGTCAAGCACCTGAATGGCCCCCACATCTTTGTCATGGTAGACGATCTTGCCGTCAGTGGCGTCGAGCAGGCGCATGATGCAACGGCCGGTGGTGCTCTTGCCGCAGCCGCTCTCGCCGACCAACCCAAAGGTCTGGCCACGTTCGATGGAGAATGTCACGCCATCGACGGCCTTCACATAGCCTACCGTCTTCTTGAAGAAGCCGCGCTTGATCGGGAAGTGCATCTTCAAATCCTGCACTTCGAGCAGCAACTCACCGGAACTGTTCTTCGTGTCTTGGCTCGCTGGAGCTTCAGCCTGTACCAGATCGGCCATCGTTTACCTCGTTGTTGCCTGAGCGCCTTGAACTTGCGCCTGATCGTGATCTGCATCGTCGTCTGCGTTGTAATCTTCGTATAGCAAACAGCGTACGGATCGTTCGGCATCCGCACCTTCGACATGGGTCAAGGTGGGCATGATCCGATTGCATACATTGGGAATGACTTCCGGGCAGCGTGGGTGGAAGGGACAGCCCGGCGGCACGACTGACGGATCGGGCACAGCTCCCTTGATCACGTCGAGACGTTGCCCAAAATCGTCATCCAATTTCGGGATCGAGCGTAGCAGGGCTCGGGTATACGGATGTTTGGGATCATAGAATGCAGAATCGACGTCCGTTCGCTCGACGACCTTGCCCAGATACATGACCGCCACGTCGTCGCACATCTCTGCCACCACGCCGAGATCGTGGGTGATGAAGATGATGCTCATGCCCATGTCCTGTTGCAACTGGGCCATCAATTCCAGAATCTGCGCCTGTGTTGTCACGTCAAGCGCCGTGGTCGGCTCATCGGCTATCAACAGGCTGGGATTGCAACTCAGGGCGATGGCGATCATGACGCGCTGTCGCATGCCGCCGCTAAGCTGATGTGGGTAGCTATCAATGATGCGTTCGGGTTCCGGCAGTTGCACCTTGGCCAGCGCCTCGATGCCACGCTCGCGCGCCTGCTGTCGGTTGACGTTCTGATGCAGGTTGATTGCCTCAAGCAACTGGTCGCCGACCGTATAGAGCGGATCTAGCGATGTCATCGGTTCCTGAAAGATCATGGCGATCTCGTTGCCACGAATGCTGCGCATGCGACGGCCACGCGGATTCAGCTGCGTGATCTCGACCTCCTGCGTAACGCCACTGCCGTTGCCGTCGGCCTGCGGGTAGTAGATGATGTTGCCGCCCGCGATCTTGCCCGGCTTGGGCACCATATTGAGAATGCACTGGGCTGTTACGCTCTTGCCGCAGCCGCTCTCGCCCACAATGCCCAGCACCTTGCCTCGCTTGACAGTGAGGTCCACGCCGTCGAGCGCCTTGACCACGCCGCTGTCAGTGTAGAAGTGGGTCTGTATGTTTTCGACACGAAGAATTACATCTGGATCGGTTGACATCGATTTGTTTTCCTGGACGGCTGTGAAAAGCTTTTTGTCACAGATGGACACAGATGAAAAAGGATAGGACACAGACAAATATCGATGGTCTTTTCGTTTGCAAACAGATTTCTGCTTGCATCCGTGCCCCATCTGCGCCTATCTGTGTTCATCTGTGGCAGATCTTTTTCCTATGCGCTGAGGTCATAGAATCACACAGATCACAACGTTTAGAGCGCATACGGATCGGCGGCATCGCGGAAGCCGTCGCCGACGAAATTGAAACAGAGCACGGCCACGATGACGAAGAGGCCCGGAATCAGGAGCCATGGGTTGCGCACGACGACGCTTACTGTTTGTGCGTCCTGCAACAGCGTCCCCCAGCTTACCATCGGCGGCATGATGCCCAGGCCCAGGAAGCTGAGCGCTGTCTCGGCCAGAATCATGCCGGGAATGGCCAGGGTCGCGACAACGATGATGTGGCTGAACGCATTGGGCAGCATGTGCACAAAGATGATGCGCGGGCTGGAGGCGCCGGCTGCACGCGCCGCAGACGTGTAATCCATTTCCCGATAGGAAAGCACCTTGGCGCGCACCTGACGTGCCAGCCCCGTCCAGCCAATCAGAGAGAGAATCACGGTGATGGCAAAGAAGCGCTTGATGCTCGACCAGTCCGGCGGCAATGCCGCAGCCAGAGCCGCCCAGAGGGCGATGGTGGGAAAAGACATCAGCAGTTCGATCATGCGCTGCATGAGCGTGTCAGTAATGCCGCCATAGTAGCCGGAAATGGTGCCTAGCGCTGAGCCGAAAATGATGGTTAATGAAACGCCCAAAAGGCCTACGGTCAGGGAGACTCGTCCCCCGTGTAGAATGCGGGCAAAGAGATCTCGCCCGATGCGGTCGGTGCCGAGGATGAATATTGTTCCGCGCTCACCCTCGTAGAGATCTTCGTCGATTCCATACAGGTGTAGGTTGAACTCGAAAAGACCAAACATAAACGGATAGGATCTGCCCTGTACAAGAAAGTAGACAGGATAGATGCGCTCGGTATCCATTTCGTGCATGTAGACGAGGTTTTCTGTATCGAGCGTTGTGGTTGTCCCATAGACAAAGGGACGGAGGTGGAAAGTGCCGTCAACCTCGAAAAAGCGCATTCTTTGCGGGGCCATGAGAATGTAGTCTTCCTCGACTCTGAGAAAACTGTAGGGCGACAGGAAATCAGCCAGGATCACCATGAGGTAGAGAATGATCAACGTTATCGCCCCGGTAATGGCGAGTCGGTTGCGCAGAAAGCGACGCATCATCAGCCTGCCGACTGATAATGTAGCCACACCTTCGGCAGCCAGATCCGAGTCGGGGGCAATCGTGCCGTCCGGCGGAGGCATGTCGTCCAGTGCGGCCGCCTGGATAAAATCTTGTGTCATCGCTGATTCCCTTTGTTGGCTAGGTCAGTTTGGCGGGAATGGTGGATCGGTTCCTGATTAGTCGTAGCGAATGCGTGGATCGACCCAAGCCAGTAGGAGGTCGGCCAGAAAGTTACCCACGACGAGCATGGCCGCCAAGAACATCAGGAAGGTGGCTGCCAAATACATGTCCTGTTGGCGCAGGGCGTTGAAGTAGAGCGGCCCCGTGGTCGGCAGGCTAAGCACGATGGAGACGACCAATTCGCCGGAGATAATCGCAGGCAGGCTCATGCCCAGCAGCATGATCAACGGGTGAATGGCGTTGCGTACAGCATGTTTCATGATCACTGTGTTCTCGTGAAGACCGCGTGCTCTGGCTGCCTGAACATATTGCATGTTGAGTGTGTCCAGGAGGTTGCCGCGCATCATGCGCATGAGCACGGCGGTGCCGGCGGTACCCACAACGAAGACAGGGACCCATAAGTGCTTCAATAGATCGCCAAATTTGGCGAGGCTCCATGGCGCGTCGACATATTCCGGTGAAAAGAGTCCGCCCACTGACTGGCCGAAGTATCGTTGGGCAATCACCATTAGGATGAGGGCAAGCAGAAAATTGGGGATCGAGAGGCCGGCTAGACCCAATACTGTGGCCGCGTTATCCTGCCACTTATATTGATTGGTCGCTGAATAGATGCCAATGGGAATGGCGACCGCCCAGGTAAAGAGCAGCGTCGAAGTGGCGATGACAACCGTCCACCCGATCCGCTCCCAGATCAGATCTTTGACCTCACGATTGTACTCGAAGGATCGACCGAAGTCGCCCTTGACGAAGCCTGTTATCCATTTGACATATTGGATATGAACCGGCTGATCGAGTCCGAAGCGCTGCTCCAGGGCGCGGATCTCAGACTCAGCTGTGTCCGTGCCCATCATCTGGCGTTCCATAATGTAGACATCTAGATAGGTGCCGGGCGGCAGGTTGATTATCCAGAAGCCGACGACCGAAACCATGAAGAGTGTGAAAACCATGTAGACGGCACGTTGTAGGATGTATGCTAGCATTCAACAACCTCTTATCAGCAGGAGTGATCGGCAGGAGACCTGCGGGCGTCGAAGCGATCTGTGCGCCCAAGAGTTAATGAGTCTTCCAAAGTCCCCGGCACGGCCCTGTTGGAGACTGGTTAGGAGATCCCGTTTGCGTGCCGTGCCGGGGACTAGTGCCGCGATATCTGCTTTTCTGAAACGGCCTAAAACTCATACAATCTTTCCGACACAGGCTACGTATACTGACTTTGACCAGCGTACATAGCCTGTGTCGGGGTCTTGGAAACGGTCTTACCTGTGTTCTAAATCCTGAAGTCTACTGAGCGTCCGTGAAGTAGAACTGCTCCGGGAATACGGCGGCGAAGTAGTTCATGATCCATGGATTTGTGAAGCCGCCGGTGCCAAGCTGTTCCTTGGTCGGCACATTGCCAACGTTGTCTGCGAAGGCGACGATGGTGGGAATATTGGCGACAGTCCCGAAGAAGAACGGACCCTCTTCGATGTGGACCTTCATGATCTCAAAGACCAGTTGCTCGCGAGCTGCATCATCAGCCTCAACCTTGGCCTGGTCATAGAGATCCCAAAGAGTCAGAATCGGATCGCCCTCTTCCGGTTCCTCGCGCGGCGGGTTGCGATCGGCCGGATCCAGGTCGAGCTCTGTCCCTTCCTTCTCCGTGCCCAGCGTTGCATACCAGGAGCCGTAGAGCGGCGCCCAGCGATCATTGCCGATGGGCACGACCCACTGTGGATAGACCAGGTGGTTGGGGCCGTCGCCGACTTCCCAGCCGGCACGCCAGTCGATCTCGTTGCTGTCCTGCATCACACTAAGCTGGGCGCTGTCCACAGGGTTCACCTGTGCATTGATGCCAATGTCACCCCAATTCTCAGTAATGATCTCGGCCACAAGCACATGCTCGGCCGATGCCGTGGCGCTCATGTCCAGGCGGAGGACCAGCTCGTTGCCGGTCTCCGGCATATCGCGCCAGCCGTCGCCGTCCTGATCAACCACGCCGATCTCATCGAGCATGGCCATGGCCGTGTCCGGATCGAATGCCAGTGCCAGATCACGCCACTGGGCGAAGAGATCTTGCCCCTCTTGCGTGGCGTTGTACTCGATGGCCTTGGGGCTCATGGTGCCCGTCGTCGGGAAACCGGTGCCGAAGTAGACGGCCTTCTGGATCTTGTCACGGTCGATGGCGTGGGAGAGCGCGCGTCGGAACTCCTTCATGCGATAGAGTGAGCGCTTCTCCGGATCGTAGTGGGTCCAGTTGGGATAGACCATGGAGCCGGTGCCGGAGCCGCCGTCCCAAAGATAGGTCTTGAGGCCAACGGTTGCTTCAGCGTCTCGGAAGACGGAGAGCTCGCTCAAAGGTTGGTATTTACAGGGGCGACCACAGATCTCCTGTTCGCCGCCGGTCACCTTGAGCTTGGCAACCTCCAGGTCTTCGACGAAGGTCATGTCAATGCGATCGATGTAGGGCAACTGGTTGCCCGCGCTGTCGACGGCATAGTAGTAGGGATTGCGTTCGAGCACCATGCGTACGCCGGGGTCATACTGTACCGGCATCCAAGGGTTCAACACCGGGCGCTCGGGATTGGTCTGCCACAGACGCATCTCATCGAACTCGGTGTAGTCCGTGACCTCGCTGTTGTACTCGGGGTGGAACTGCTCCATGTAGTGCTTGGGAATCACGAAGGTCTCGCTGTTGTCCGGCACGCCGCTGTTGGGCCACATGGCCAGTCGATCGGGGAAGAGGGGCGACGGCGCGGCAAATGTGAACTTCAACGTGTAGTCGTCGATCTTCTCTAGCACAGCGGTAGAATCACCGGAGATCATCCAGTCGGGCGGGCTCTCCGGATAATCCGGATTCAACGCCATATCCTCCCACCAGAAGAGAATATCGTCTACGGTGAAGGGCTCGCCGTCCGACCATTTTGTCCCTTCGCGGAAGAAGAGCGTCCATTCCGTCTTGTCGTCGTTGGACTCCCAGCCCTTGGCAAGGCCGCCCTGTTTGTCGAGACCATCCTTCAGCCAGTGGACCGGCGAATGGCCCTGCATGGCGATGCCCAGATGGTTGCCGTTACGATCGGTGTCGAAGCGGTGCCATGTGCCGCCGTACATACCGATTTCGCCGAATGGCTCGATGATCAGTGGTTCAGCCGGAATGCGTTCTTCCAGCGGCGGGAGGTCGCCGGCTGCAACCATCTCCTGCAGCATGGGCGCTTCTTTGGCGCCGTCGCCTTCCATCGCTGCCGAATCCTCTGCAGGGGCTTCGGCGGCGGCCGGTTCCTCGGCTGCTTCGGGAGCGGGTGCGCTGCTGCATGCCGCCATCAGCATGCTGAATGCCAATAGCATTACAACAGCAAGTAGCATGTTTCGATGCTTCATCAGCTTTTTCCTTTCTAGGATATTTGAATGGGTTGACAGTAGAACGCCTGATAGAGGTCAGTCCGCTGCGGGAATGAGGAAGAACAGTCACGCGATTCCCCGACGAGGTCTGACAAAAAGGAGTACAAGGGTGAAGGCACGGATTTAAATCATTACAAAGCCGATACCTCCTTGTGTGGGCCGGCAAAGGTCGGCTGGCGAACTCAAACGCCACGCGTAGGTGACCTTGAGATCCGGATCCGGCCGGTCATTGCTCTGGCCAAATAGATCTGCCGTCACCAAAAGAGCCGTTCCGGCTTTTACCACGAAAATCTCGGAGAACTTGTGTCATCTCCAGCCGGACGGAGTCGTGTGTGATGAATCATGAAAATATACGGAGACGTAAGCCGATTATAGCATAGGCAAGCTGGCGCATCAACAGGCCAAAAAAGCAAGGAATGTATCCTAGGTTCGGGGCAGAAAGTGTCGGGGACGGTCCGGTAGTCAGTTGTCAATCCAAGAATTCCTGGACCGTCCCCGACACTTTGGCAGCGCGCTCCAAGATTGAGATGCACCTAAACGAAGGAATTCAGTAGTTACCGATTTGGTCGCAACTGTCATTCCGACAGAGCGAAGCGACTGCCTGTCCTGAGCCTGCCGAAGGAAGGAATCTTTCCTTGGCGAACCCGAGATTCTTCTTCCCTCCGGTCATGGCGCTTTGCGCCCACCAAGTGAACGGAATGACAACAGTTAACTACTGTATTTCACAATTTGTCGCTGCGAAAAAAAATCAGCCGCAGATGGATGCAAAAAAAACGCAGATGGAAAGAGCTTTCCCTCTGTGAACCTCTGTGCTCCCTCCGTGTCTCCGTGGTGAAATGAACCCTTTCTGCAGTGGAGTCACTGATCCTAGAACACCACCCCGCTTACCAGGATCACATTCGCATACGGTGAACACTCTCCCGTGCGCACAACAGCTTTGGCCCCGGCAGTGCGCTTCTTGAAGTCGTCGTGGGCCATGACCGCGATCGGCATGGCGCCAAGCAGGTCCATCAACTGGGCATAGACACTGGGGTTGGTTGCGGCCATTTCTTCTGCAATCACGGCCGACTCGACCTCCAACTCTGACAACACAACGCGCAGCGTTTCCAAAAAGCCGGGGACGTCACGTGTGACCGCCAGGTCGATGCGCTGAGTCGATCCCGGAATCGGCAGTCCGGCATCGGCAATGACCAACTCGTCCGTGTGGCCCATCTCTGCTATGACGGCAGATGTCGGCTGGTTGAGCAGGGTACTCTTTTTCATGAGGGGTTTCCTTCTCAGTCTGGACTATGATTGAGCGAGTAGATTTTGCACGTCGTTCCGATACGGAAGCGATGTCTGCGCACCTGCCTTGGTGACGGCCAGCGCGCCGGATGCACAGCCCCAGGGCACAGCCTCGGCCATGCTCTTGCCTTCAGCCAGGGCCGTTGCCAAGCCGCCAAGGAAAGCGTCGCCGGCCGCTGTTGTGTCGACGACCTCATTGACCGGGAAGGCTGGAAACCGCTGGACGCCGTTGCTGTCGGCCAGCAGCACACCCCGCTCGCCCAGAGTCAAGATGACGGTGTCGATGCCGCCATTGCGCAGCGCCTGGGCAGCCATCGCCAACTCGTCCTCGCTGTCGACCGGCAAGTTGGTCAGCGTAGCGGTCTCACTTTCGTTGGGCACCAGGATGTCGACCAGGGCCAGCAACTCAGCCGGCAGGGGCTGGGCCGGGGCCGGGTTGAGGATGACCGTCGTTCCCTGTTCACGAGCGATCTCGGCAGCGCGCTGCACGCTTTCAAGTGGGATCTCCAATTGAAGCAGCAGTACACCGGCACGGCCAATCGTCTCAGCCGCCGCTTCAACATCGACCGGCGTCACTTGCATATTGGCCCCCGAGGCGACCACAATGCTGTTCTGGCCATCTGCGTCGACAACGATCAGCGCCACGCCGGTGGCTGAATCTGTTGTCATCACATGCCGGTCGTCGATCTTGTCGGCGCTCAAGCTGCGGCGCAACTGATCGGCAAAGCCGTCTGCGCCCAGCGCCCCGACCATGGCGACCTCTGCGCCCAGTCTTGCCGCGGCGACCGCCTGGTTTGCCCCTTTTCCCCCCGGCACCGTCGCCAAATCGCCGCCGAGCACGGTTTCGCCGGGGGCTGGTATCCGTTCCGTATGCGTGACCAGGTCTATGTTTAAGCTGCCGACCACTGCGATGTCTGCCATATGTGACCTCCTGTGTTACGGCCTTTTGCCATAGATTCCAACTGTACTTAGCCGGCGAACATATTCGTCGCTTGGCCCTTGATGCCCGTCTTAACGCGGAAGATATCGCCTGCTTGGGGTTGTTTCTCCCAGTCGGCATCGGTGAAGCCGACGCTGGCACAGGTGATGAAAAGCTCGTCCAGATCGGGCCCGCCGAAGCAGCAACTGGTTACCTTGGCAACCGGGATCTCGATGACGCGGTCGAGCGTTCCATCGGGCGCGTAGCGATTGACTCGCCAGCCGTCCCAGCGCGCGCCCCAGATGTAGCCTTCGCTGTCTACGCAGAGACCATCTGGATGTCCTTCACCATCACGCGCTTCAACGATGGTGCGCCGGTTGCTGATGGCCCCCGAGGCGTCGTCATAGTCGTAGGCCCAAATGACGCCTTGGGGCGTGTCTGTGTAATACATGGTTTTGCGATCGGGACTCCAGTCAAGACCGTTGGAGCAAGCGATGTTGGTCTCCATCACATGGACATCTAGATCGGCATCCAGGCGATAGAGCGAGCTGTCGTCAGCCATGGTACCAGCCCAGAAGCGGCCTTGAGGGTCGACCTTGCCGTCGTTGAATCGTGCCTCCGGCTTGTCGGCCTCGGGATCGGCAATGAACTCTAGTTCCTGACGCTCTTCATCCCAGAAGGCGAAGCCGTCGCGTAGGGCCAGCACCAGGCCGCCCGATCGGCGAAAGACGACCGTGCCCACGGGTTGGCCGACGTCGAAGCGTTCAGGTTTTTCGTCGCCTGACGCATAGCGGTAGAAGCAGTCGTTCTGGATGTCTACCCAGTAGAGCTTCTGCTCTTCTGGATGCCAGACAGGTCCTTCGCCCAGCGTGTTGCGGATTGAGAGCAGATGTTCAGCTTGCATGATGGTCTCCGTGGTGTGGATGGAACGTGGCTTGGCGGTTGAAAGGTGCTGCATAAGGCGTGCTGCGTGCTGCGTGAGGTTTCTGTGGCATACTCTTTTTTGCAGTTGACCACTTCTGATCAATCCTCGTACCAATTCAAAATGACATTGCCGTCGAAACATCACGCAGCACGCAGCACGCAGCAGCCATCATACAACTACAGTACATCTCTCCAGACTGCCCTACCCTTTCGCGCCCACCGCCTGCCGATAGCACGCGGGCGACAATCGACAGGTGCTGCGGAAGACCGCATAGAAGCGGCTCAGGGAGTTGAAACCGGATTCGTAGGCGATATCGAGGACGCTCTTGTCGGTTGTCAGAAGCAGTTGTTGGGCATGGGCGATGCGATACTGGTTGAGGTAATTGACAATCGTGCGTCCGGTATAGGTTCTGAACAGTTGCATGGCGTAGTTGGGGTGGAGATTGGCTGTGGCAGCCACCTCGGCTACGGTCAATGGCTCCTGAAAGCGGTTGGTGATACAGGAGACCATGCGCTCGATCTCTGCCCCGCCGGCCCGTGCTGTCGGCGCTCTCTGTTCGATTGTGACCTCGCGTGCCGAGAGCGCCAGCAGGCGCAGCGACGCTTCGATTTCGAGCATCGTGATCTGATGATATTCGGGCAGCTGTATCTGAGCATGGCGATGCCAGCGTTCAAACAAGGCCTGGTTGAAGCCGGCATCGTCCGCACTAGATGCCACTGGCGTGCCCGACAGAATCTGCTGCGTGAATGGCTGCGGCAATCCCCATTGCAAGAAATTGGCAAGCGGCAGGTGGATGGCATAGTGGGCGGTCGGCCCTTCAAGTTGAATGATCTGATGGGGAATGGCGGCCCAGAAGACGCACAGGTTGCCTGCGGTGAAGGTCACGTGTTGTGCGCCGAACAGATAGGTGAGCTGGCCTTCGGCAACAAAGTTCAACTCAATGTCATTGTGGGTGTGGGGCGTCGCCATTTTGGGCGTCGGATAGGGGAAGAAGCGAAACGTGCGCAACTCGGCAAGCGGAACAGCCGCCGACTGCGAAGCTTTGCTTCTGCCATTGGTTTCATCCACCTGGTTGGCGTTTCTCATGCTTTGTCACGGCTGCTTGTAGTCGCAAGTGGGAAAACAAGTTCCAGTACTTCACGATTTGTCATTCTGAGTGGGTCTGCCAAGCAACTTCAACTAATTTCAGCCGTAGATGGACAGAGATAATCAGAGGGTTTTCCTCTGTGAACCTCTGTGCCCCCTCCGTGTCTCCGTGGTGAAAAAGACTTCTTTGCAGTAGAGTCACTGAATTCTCTTGACTCGCAGGGTTGAACTTAGTATACAGGAATAAAGCGATGGAAACAAGAAGAAATTCCTGCATAGTTGTGCTAATCTGGTGACACTCCAGTGTTCAAAATCTGAATGTAAGAGAGACGCTCAAGACGAGAAAGGTACACTCATGTCAATCAAGATCGGCGTGATCGGCGCCGGCTCCATCGGCTTCACACGCAAGCTCATGCACGACATTCTGGCTGTGCCGGAATTGCAGGACACGACCTTCTATTTTATGGATCTGTCCCAGGACAACCTGGACATGGTGACCCAGCTCTGCCAGCGCGATATCGACGCTAACGGGTTGCCGGCCACCATCGTGCCCACCACCAACCAGCGCGAGGCCATCACCGACGCCGACTACGTGCTCTGTCTGATCCGACAGGGCGGGCTGGATGCGTTTGTCCTCGACATCGACATTCCGCTCAAATACGGCGTCGACCAATGCGTGGGCGACACCATCTGCGCCGGCGGCATCATGTACGCGCAGCGCACCATTCCGGTCTTGCTCAATATCTGCAAAGATATCCGCGAAGTGGCCAAGCCGGGCGCACTTTTCCTCAACTACTCCAACCCGATGGCCATGAACATCTGGGCCTGCAACAAGTATGGCGGTGTACCGACCATCGGCCTCTGCCACGGTGTGCAGGGCGGCCACTGGCAGATCACCCGCTGCATTGAGCTGTGGGCCAAGAAAGAAGGCCTGTTGGGCGAGGATGAGACCCTCCATCGCAACGATGTCGACATCGTCTGTGCGGGCATCAACCACCAGACCTGGTACACTAAGATTCAGTGGCGTGGCATGGACATGGTGCCTAAGATGCTTGAGCTCTTTGAGGCGCATCCGGAATACAGTGAGACCGAAAAGGTGCGCATCGACATGCTGCGTCGTTTCGGCTATTATACGACCGAGTCCAACGGCCACGTCAGCGAATATGTGCCCTGGTATCGCAAGCGCGTCGAGGACATCCCCCAGTGGATCGATCTGCGCAGCTGGATCCACGGCGAGACCGGCGGCTACCTGCGTGTTTGCACCGAAGGCCGCAACTGGTTCGAGACCGACTTCCCCAATTGGCTCGAAGAAGAACCGCCGACCATCGAGGCGGATCGTCGCAGCGAGGAGCACGGCTCCTTCATCATCGAAGGCCTGGAGACTGGCCGTGTCTATCGTGGCCACTTTAACATCGTCAATCAAGGGCAGATCACCAACTTGCCCGATGGCTGCATCATCGAGATTCCCGGCTATGTGGACAAGAACGGCATCAACATGCCGGTTGTCGGTGATCTGCCAATGGCCTGCGCGGCCACCTGCTCGGCCAGCGTGCGTGTCCAACAGATGGCCATGGAAGCAGCCGTCCACGGCGATGTGACATTGCTGAAGCAGGCCATGCTCCACGACCCGCTGACCGCGGCCGTCTGCACACCCGAGGAGATCTGGCAGATGACCGACGAGATGTTGACGGCGCAGGCCGAGTGGTTGCCTCAGTACGTCGACTCGATCGACGCCGCCCAGGCACGCCTGGACGAAGCTGTCGCCGACGGCACGCGTGTCGAGGGCATTGTGACCGAAGGCGCTGCCCGTCTGCACACCAAGACCGTCGAGGAGATGGCAGCGGACAAGGAAGAGGCCCGACGCAACGCAGCGGCGGCCGACAAGGGTAAGATGACCAAGGAAGTGTAAGTCATAGCAGTGGGGGCACGGGGTCGGCGGTGGAGAAATCATCACCGCCGCTCACGTGCCCGCCAGACACAGCCCGCTCACTCCACGCACGTTCAATGAAGGGGATATCTCCCCAAGTGCTGCTGAAAACCCAAGGAATATCTCCATGAGACTGGTTCAATTTCTGGACGGAAACGGTCATCGAACCGTGGGCAAGGTCGGCGACGATGGCGACACACTGTACGTCGTTGGCCAGGCTGAAAGCGTGCGAGATCTCGCGCTGGCTTCGAACCGACTGGACACGACCTTGGCTGCGCTCGTCGACCAACGCACGAGTGACGTGATCGTCGATTACGCAGTCGTGATCGCTGAAGGCCGGCTGCTGCCCCCGCTCGATCACCCTGACCCGGCACACTGTTTCGTCACCGGCACCGGCTTGACCCATCTTGGTAGTGCCAAGGCCCGCGACGCCATGCATGTGGATGAAGAAAAAGAAGAAACTGAAACCGGGAATGACGTTCCCCTGACCGATTCTATGCGCATGTTCAATTGGGGGCTGAAGGGTGGCAAGCCGCCCGCCGACCAGATCAGTGTGCAGCCGGAGTGGTTCTATAAAGGCACTTCGTTCTGCGTCGCTGCGCCGGAACAGGCCCTCGAACTGCCGACCTACGGACTGGACGGTGGCGATGAGGCCGAGTTGGTTGGCCTCTACGTCATTGCAGACGATGGAACTGTACTGCGCGTTGGATATGCATTGGGCAACGAATTCTCCGACCATGTGATGGAACGGCAGAACTATCTCTACCTGGCTCATTCCAAACTGCGAAGCTGTTCATACGGTCCGGAATTGCTGGTGGGCGATGCGCCCGCTGACATCCGTGGAACCGTGCGCATCCTGCGAGACGGCGTCGAACTTTGGTCGGAGCCGTTCCTCACCGGCGAGGAGAACATGTCCTATAACATTGCCAGTCTGGAACATCACCACTTCAAGTATGCCATGTTCCGTCAGCCGGGCGATGTCCATTGTCATTACTTCGGCACGGCCACGCTCAGCTTTTCTGCCGGCATCTCCGTGCAGGACGGCGACCTGTTTGAGATCGAAGCGCCCGGATTTGGCAAGCCCTTGCGCAATCGGGTTGTTGCCGTTGATGGAGAAGATTTGTTGGTTGTGGTTGCGCCGGCTTGAGAAGGACCAAATTGTCAATTTTCACTTGTCAACGTTCAATTGTCAATGGGCCTGGGCGGACAACGGTTAATGGTGAATTGATGTCTGTGAAGTCTTGATGGTTGGGCGTCCCCGGCATGCCGCCAAGCATTTCTTACGCAGTACGAATCACGCAGTTCCTTTCATGCAGCAAGTAGCAGGAATTTCAATGCAACCAAGAAATCTACTCTACATCATCTCCGATCAACACAACCGTAATTTTCTGGGCGCGTACGGCAATGAGTACGTCAAGACGCCCAATCTGGACGCGTTGGCCGAACGGGGGACCCGTTTTTCCAGCGCCTACACCAACTGCCCCATTTGTGTACCGGCCCGCGCTTCGCTGGCGACTGGGCGCTATGTTCACGATATCGGCTACTGGGACAACGCCTTTCCCTATGACGGCGCTGTGCCGGGCTGGGGTCATGCACTCAAGGCACAGGGCTTCCGTGTCGATTCTATCGGCAAGCTCCACTTTCGCGGCGTCGGGGACGACAACGGCTTCACAGAAGAGGTTGAGCCGCTGCATGTGGTTGAAGGCGTTGGTGATGTTCTGGGCGCCATCCGTGAAAATCCGCCGCGCCGGCAGAAACGCGTCGGTGTGATCAATGCCGGGCCTGGCGATTCAACCTATCTTCAGTACGACCGGCGCAACGCCGAGAACGCCTGCAATTGGCTGACCGAGCATGCCGACGACGAGAAACCGTGGGTACTCTTCCTCTCGTTTGTCTGTCCGCATCCGCCCTACATCTCGCCGCCCGAGCTCTTTGAGTATTGCGCTGCGCTCGACCTGCCGAGACCACCCCAGTGGCGTCATGAGGATCGGCCGGATCACCCTGCGCTCGACTATATGCGCCACTTTTTTTATCTCGAAGAACCCTTTGACGAAGCGGGCTTGCAGCGGCTTGCCGCCGCCTACTCTGGTGTCTGCACCTTCCTCGACCAGCAGATCGGGCGCGTATTGACGACTCTCGATTCGCTCGGCTTGACCGACGAAACTCGTATCGTCTACACAACCGACCACGGCGATAGCCAGGGCGCACGCGGCCTGTTCGGCAAATTCACAATGTATGACGAGTCGGCTGCCGTCCCCATGATCTTGGCCGGATCGGATGTGCCCCAGGGAAAGGTTGTCGGAACGCCGGTCTCGCTGGTCGACAGCTATCCGACTATCCTTGAAGCAGTGGGCGCTTCCTTTGATTCGAAGACCAGCACGCTGCCCGGCCAGTCGCTCTGGTCGATTGCCCGGGCGGTCGATGCGGATCGGACTGTGTTCAGCGAGTACCATGCCTTGTCGACTGAGCACGGCATCTACATGTTGCGCAACCGACAGTATAAATACGTTCACTACGTCGGCCTGCGGCCTCAGCTTTTCGACATGATCGAAGACCCGCTTGAGTGTCATGATCTGGCACTGCTGCCGGAATACCAGTCTGTGGTGCAGGCGTTTGAAAGTGAACTGCGCTCCATGCTCGATCCGGAAGCCGTCGATGGCCAGGCGTTGGCCGATCAGGCGGCCCTAATCAATTCCTATGGTGGGCGCGAGCAGGTGATCGCCCGTGGCGCTTTCGACAATTCACCGGTGCCCGGCGAAGAACCGACTTTTCGAAAACACTGAGGGCCTAGTCCCGATATCGGGTTGATTTCTTTCTTGACCACATTTATCGATTGTGATAGGATTTGTCCACCACTTCGTAAAACGTTTTATTCAAATCTGTTCTACATCATCGAACTATATTCAGTGACTCTACTGCAAAAAGGGATCCAGACACGAATTTCGACAAGTTTTCACGAATCTTCTCTCTGGGGCGACGATATAATTCGTGCAAATTCGTGCAAATTCGTGTCAAGAAAAGGCTTTTTGCAGTAGAGTCACTGATATTCGTCAGTCGGAGGAACCCTTTGGCAACCGTCGCGAATACGACCAATTCGGGCTCTCAGCGTTCGCAGATCTTCGGCATCAACCGTCGGGTGTTGCGCAACAACTTGGACGGGTGGCTCTTTGCGTCGCCGTGGATCATCGGTTTTATTCTTTGGACGCTCGGACCGATGCTGGCGTCGTTGTTTATCTCGTTCACTGACTGGGACTTGATCACACCGCCTACGTTTATTGGCGCAGAAAATTTCGCCCGATTGTTCACCGATGATCTGGTTTGGCAGGCACTCAAGGTCACGACGATTTATGCCGTCACCAGTGTCCCGCTGCATATCATTTTCGGTATGGGGCTCGCGCTGCTCTTGAATGGTCAGATCCGAGGTCTGCACTTCTACCGGACTGCGTTCTATTTGCCCTCGGTACTCTCCGGCGTTGCTGTTGCGCTGCTTTGGCGCTGGCTCTTCTCGACCGAGTTTGGCCTCTTCAACACGCTCCTCTCCTATGTGGGTATCGTCGGGCCCAGCTGGCTAGGCGATCCGAGATGGGCGCTGCCTTCACTTGTCTTTATGAGTCTGTGGGGCGTCGGCGCCGGCACCATTATCTACCTGGCCGGGTTGCAGGGCATTCCTACCGATCTCTACGAAGCGGCTCAGGTGGATGGCGCTTCCAGTTGGACCCGGTTTTGGAATATCACACTGCCGATGATGACGCCGGTCCTCTTTTTTCAGCTTGTTACCGGCTTTATCGCTGCGCTTCAGATCTTCACCCAAGCATTCATCATGACCTCCGGCGGACCGAACAACGCTACTCTCTTCTTTCTCCTCTATCTCTACCGCAATGCATTTGAATATTTCCGCATGGGCTATGCCAGTGCGTTGGCCTGGGTCCTGTTTATCTACATCCTGGTGTTGACGCTGATCTTCTACAAGTCCTCTGATCGCTGGGTCTATTATGAGGGCGATGACAACCGATAGCGGGGGCTTACAGGCCCGAAGACCACGGTCGGGAAGAAGATTCGGGAAGAAGATAGAGTTTGAGAAGTTCCACAATGAGAAGAAAGACCAAGGAAGGACCAACCCATGACGGTTGTTGAACGAGCCGATACGCAATCAAAACAGGGACAACCGAGACTGACGTTTCACCAGCGTAACGTCGTGAACAAGATAGTTTCACATACGCTTCTGCTGATGGGCGTGGTGGCCATGTTTATTCCACTGGCCTGGACATTGTCCACATCACTCAAGTCTCCGGGCGAAGTCTACCTGTTTCCGCCTACGTGGATTCCCAACGAGATCCTCTGGAGCAATTATGCCAAGGCTGTGACGACCATCCCCTTCTTTCGCTATCTTGGCAACACAACCTATATCACGCTGGTGAGCATTGTCGGCAAGGTCTTCTCGATTACACTGGTGGCCTTCGCTTTTTCGCGCATGCGCTGGTGGGGCCGCAATTTTGTCTTTATCCTCATGCTCTCGACCATGATGCTGCCGCCGCATATCACATTGATTCCCCAGTTCATCCTCTTCAAATACCTTGGTTGGATCGATACCTTTTGGCCGCTCATTGTGCCGACCTTTTTCGGCGGTCCCTGGCTCACATTCCTGGTGCGCCAATACATGATGTCAATTCCGCGCGAATTGGATGACGCGGCTCGCATTGATGGTTGCTCCAATTTTGGTGTCTACTGGCGCATCATTATGCCGCTCTCCAAGCCGGCTGTACTGATTGTCGTCATCTTTGTCTTCAACGGCACATGGAATGAGTTTCTGTTGCCGTTGATCTATCTGCACAGTTCGGACAACTTCACCCTGGCGCTGGGCTTACGCATGTTCCAGGGCGAGTCAAGCACCAGTTGGAATCTGCTCATGGCTGCATCGATTCTGACCATGCTGCCCGTGATCATCCTATTCTTTTCGGCGCAGAAGTACTTCATGCAGGGAATCGTCTTCACCGGCGTTAAGTCCTAGATATCATCTCCGTTAATTCTGTGGTTCGTTTGTTGATGCTTTTCAACATTGGTTACTGAGAACGTCCTATCCTGAGGAGGAGAACTATGCTCAACCGAAAGCTCAATCGTCGAGACTTCTTGCGCAACAGCGCCATCGGCGCGGCCATGGTGACCGGCCTTGCCGCCTGTGCTCCGGCAGCACCGGCCCCGGCTGCCGGCGAGAGTGGCGGCGGCGACACTCCAGCCGAAGAGGGCGTGACCCTCTCCTTCGTGGTCGACATCATCAACGAAGGCCATGTCGCCGCACGTGACAAATGGGTCGAGGAGTTCATGGAAGCCAATCCCGGCATCACCATTGAGCACCAACCGACACCGTGGGCCGACTACTTCACCAAGATTCAGACATTGATGGCCGCAGGCACTCCTGCAGATCTCTATCGCTATCTGCAGGAAATCGCCCCCATCGTCACCGTGCACGAAAAGAAAATGCATGTGCAGCTCGATGACCTGATTGAGCGGGACAGCTACGATATCTCTGACTTCCGCCCTGATGCCATCGAACTCTATAGTTGGGCAGGCAACACCTACGCATTGCCGCGTGACTACGGCAATCAGAACCTCTACTACAACGTCGACATCTTCGAAGAGGCCGGCGTCGCTCCGCCGGCAGCTGACTGGGAAGACACCGAATTCACCTTTGATGTGTTCCTGGATATGGCGCAGAAACTGACCAAGCGAGAGGGAAACCGCACGACTCAGTGGGGTTTCCTGGTCAATCGTGGTCAGCGGCCCTGGGCCTCGTGGGTCTACTCCAATGGCGGGGCGCTGGTACACAAAGACGAGAATGGACTGGCAATCGAATCGGCCATGGCTGATCCGGAAACGGTCGAAGCGCTTCAGTTCGTCCAGGATCTCATGTATGTCCATGAGGTGGCGCCGCGACCTGACCTGGAATCTGAGCTGGGCGGCGTCGATCTCTTCTCCACCGGACGGGTGGCCGTTATGCTCACCAACCCCTCTGCCGTCAACCAGTTCCGTGCCATTGATGCCTTCAAATGGGATGTCGGCACGCTGCCGCTAGGCAACACCGATCGTCGCGGCACCGGCGGCGGCGGCACCGGTTGGGCCATCTCGGCCGGGACCGTGGACTCAGAGGCTGCTTGGGGTTTCCTCAAGCACATCACCAGTGCCCAGGCACAGTACGACGAGGTTGCAGTCGGTGCGACGACGCCTTCACGCGTCGAAGTGGTCCTCTCAGAAGAGTTCCTCAACCCGGATCTGCCGCCGGCCAACGCAAAGGCCTTTGCCCAGGCCCAGGAATATGTAGTGCGCGATCCGGTCCATGTCGACTGGCCGGAGATCACCCAGCGCATCTACAATCCGACCATGGATCTCCTCTGGAGCGGCACCGAGGATGCGGCAACCGTGGGTCAGATGATCACGGAACAGTCCGCCGAACTGTTCGCCGGCAGCTAATCGAACTCGCTCTTTCTCCTTGTGGGTTAATCGTTGTATGAACCCGAACCAATGCGGAGCCTATGCCCCGCACTGGTTCGGGTTTGATCATTCATAGGATCAACCGTAGAGACGCAAAATCTTGCGTCTCTACAACCCAAACCTCTCTTTTGGAGTGAAAAGATGAGCACCGTGACACCAGCACAACCGAATGTCATTGTCTTTTTCACGGACCAACAGCGCTGGGATACCACCGGCGTTCATGACAATCCGCTGGAACTGACGCCCAATTTCGATCGCATGGCGCGCCGCGGAACCGACGTCCACTATTCGTTCACCTGCCAGCCTGTCTGCGGTCCGGCTCGTTCGTGCCTCCAGACTGGCCTTTACGCCACCAACACCGGTGTCTTCAAAAATGGCGGTCTGTTGCCGGAGGGCGTGCCCACCTTGGCCGAATGCTTCAACGAGGCCGGCTATGACACAGCCTACATCGGCAAGTGGCATCTCGGTTCCCAGGATCCAGTGCCGGAGGAAGAACGCGGCGGCTACGACTACTGGCTGGCCTCCAACTTGCTTGAGTTCACGTCGGATGCCTACGATACAGTGATGTATGACAACGATGGCAATGCGGTCAAGCTGCCCGGCTATCGCGTCGACGGCCAGACCGACGCCGTCATTCGGTATGTGAATGAGCACCAGGACGATCCGTTCTTCCTCTTTGCCTCCTACATTGAACCCCATCACCAGAACCATCTCGATGACTATCCGCCGCCGGACGGCTACCGTGATCGGTATACCGGTCGCTGGACGCCGCCCGATCTGTTGGCGTTGGGCGGTTCGTCCGCTCAACACCTGGGCGGCTACTATGGCATGGTCAAACGGCTGGACGAGGCGTTGGGTCGCCTGCTTGACGCGCTGCGCAGCCTGGACATGCTCGACAACACAGTAATTCTCTTCACGTCGGATCACGGCAATCACTTCAAGACGCGCAACGCCGAATACAAGCGCTCTTGTCATGAGAGCTCGATCCGTGTGCCGACGGCCCTGCAGGGCCCCGGCTTCAACGGCGGTGGCCGGCTGGATGCCCTGGTGAGTTTGGTCGATCTGCCGCCCACACTGCTCGACGCTGCGGGCATCCCTATTCCGGAGAGCATGGAAGGGCAGTCGATACTGCCGCTGGTCAATCGCGAGAAGGTAGAGTGGCCGGACGAGGTCTTCGTGCAAATTAGCGAATCGCAGGTGGCACGCGCCATCCGCACCGACCGTTGGCTCTACTGTGTCGATGCACCCGATAAGAATGGTTCGATCGATTCAGATTCAGATCGATATGTGGAGCAGTACCTCTACGATCTGGAAGCCGATCCCCACGAACTGACCAATCTCGCCGGCGTAGACGCTTTCCGCGACGTCGCCGACGATCTGAAGGCGCGCCTGATCGCGCGCATGGTTGCTGCCGGTGAGAATGCGCCTGAAATCGAGGATGCGCCCAGTCGCTATCTGATGCAGCGGACGGTCACCATACAGGAAGTTCGTGATCAATATATGGCCAGGCAGATGGAGCAGTAGAAGGAAGGTAGTAGTCAAACAGAAGCCCGACATCGTTTCGATGTTGGGCTTCTGTTTTTCATGAGACTGTGGTCGCGACGCAGGGTTACGATAGTAACTTCAGCTATTGCAGTTTGATTTCCTGATCGATCTGTAGGATTGAATCTTCGGCCAATCCGTTGAGTTCGAGCAGTTTCTGCCAGTCAACGCCATTGGCCAAGGCAATGGCGAAAATCGTGTCGCCGGATCCGACGATGTGAACGTCAGATGATGGCGTTGCGGCCTGGCTGATTGATGAAGACGTCGGTGCTGCATTGGCGACCGTCGCACTCGCTGCCGACGCTGGTTCAGGCGCTGCCGCGGATGTCGATGTCGCGCCCGAGACCTTCAGAACGTCGCCGATCTCGATGACGTCCACATTCGAAATACCGTTTGCCGACACGATATCATCCAGCGTCATGCCGTGATCACGGGCGATAACGAAGAGCGTATCCCCAGCCTTGACCACGTAGGTACCGTCTGCGCTGACCTTAGCGGATCCTGTCGCGGTAGATGGTACGCTCACCGACGCAGCGCTGTTCCCGGTAGAGACTTTCTGCACAGTTGATTCTGCCGAAACCGGCAGCGGAGCGGGCGCATTGGCCGGCGAAACACAGGGCGAGCTGCCTGAATCGGTGAAGCTCTGTCCTGGAATCGGAATGTATTCCCAGTCATAGCGATCGGGGTGCAGCGTCATCTTGAGTACGCCCCACGTTTCGCTGTTGCGTACTTCACTGTTGGGCTGGATGAAATCAAACTTGCGATAGTGTCGCCCGCCTGTCCCGACGACGAATTGACGAATGCCATGCTCCGGGTCGTACTGTTGATTGCCATCTTGAGGCGCAAACCGCTCGTAGTTGTGCCAGTGTGCCGACAGAACTACATCGGCGCCATAGTCGTAGAGCGCGTTCCACAGGTCGTGGGCCGCAGCCTTCTTTGGCTGACTCGAGCTGTAGCGGGGGCGATGCCAGTAGGCCAATGTACAGGCGCTGTCATTGGCGGCCAGGTCGGCGCGAAGCCACTGTTCTTGCTCAGAACCGACTGTGTTGGGCGTTTCGCTGTTGAGCGATATGATGTGCCAGTCGCCCACGTCGAAGGAATAGTAACCCTTGCAATCGCGAGTGCATCCAGGGTCGAGGGGTGTGGCCCGATCGCCAAAGTACGTATAATAGCCTTCAGCTCCCTGTGTACCGTAGTCACGGTTACCAGGGGCCGGGTAGGTACGATCTAGATGGCGGCCCCAGGTGTTGGCGTAGCAGTCAAGATATTGCCGCAACGATCCTACCTCATAGGCAGCATCGCCGACCGTAAGCACAGGGCCGTCGATCGAGTCGAGCAGATAGGCGGTCAGCGAATCCTGATCGTATGCGCAGTCGGAGATGTTGCCGGCGGCGGCAATCACCGGCGGATCGGACTGTCGTGCCGGCGCGGCATCAACTGAGTTGGTTGGAAGCAAGAAAAGGGCTGCGACAAACATGCAGGCGATGCCGAGTGTCGAGAGGTTGATGCGTGGCCACATAACAGTCTCCTCTGCTAGGTGCGATCTCGATACTAAAATGCGATTGTACATAGAACTCTCTTTGTGCAGGTATGATTGTACACTTATCTGGACGTTATGTGAAGGCTTCTTGTTCCCAAACCCCGACAATCGCGTCAAAATACGTGAATCAATCATCCCTGGACAGATGTGAGAACGCAGCATAAGACGCGGCGTCCGGCGCTGTGACGTGCCGAGCATACGGCCCTAGGGCATCGATGCGCGTTTGGGTGTCTGGCGGGTCCTGGAAGAGCAGGCCAAAGTCAGGATCATCAGGAAGAGTCTGCTTGCCGTACCTGCGCCAGTCGCCGTCGTCTACGGCTCTGTCGTATCCATCCGTCTCGAACCGTGCGAGCAGCGCCTGTCGCAGTCGGGCTGTCACCTCATAGTAGGTCAGATTGTAGGCAAAATTGTGGCTTTCGGACGGATCGTTCCTGCGGTCAAAGAGCCACTCCTTTTCGTCTGCTGCCGAGTAGATGTATTTGTGACGCCCATTAGTCACCATGTAGAGGCCGAAGCGCCCTTCTGAGAACTGGCTGAAAACTAGTTCTCGTTCGGTCGTTCCATCCGCCACGCGTTGCAGGGCTTCGCCTTCTGCACTGCTGTAGATCTCGTCGGCGCCGGCTGCTGCCAGCAGCGTCGGCCAGATGTCCAAGAGCGTGGCCGGCGCGTCGACGTGGACGCCGGCGGCAAACTGTTCGGGATAGCGTACCAACAGCGGGACGCGGGCGCCTGCATCCAGCATGCTGCGTTTGCCCACGCTGCCGTAGTCGCCCAGTAACTCGCCATGATCGGCAGAGTAGACGATCAGCGTGTTGTCGATCTCGTCGCCCAACGCCTCCAGAATGCGCCCCACGTTGTAGTCGATGAAGGAGATGGCCGCGTAATAGGCGGCGCGCATGGTACGCATCAAGTTGTCATCGATGCCCGCGTCACGATATTTATAGCGATTCTGGATGCGGTTCCAGAAGTTGAGCAGATTCTCGTAGCCGTCGGGACGGAAGGGTGGTCTCATCTCCGGCGTCCGGTAGAGCTTGTTCCAGGGCGTCGGATTCTCGAAGGGCGGATGGGGCTTGATGAAGCTGGACCAGAGGAAGAAGGGCCTGTCCCGATCACGATTCTCGAGAAAATCGATGGATTGATCGGCGATCCAATGGGTGTGGTGATGCTCGGCAGGCAGCTGTGACGGCTGAGGCAGGTAGTAGTATTCGCCGCGCACGCCGTGGACATCCTGAACATGGCCGTAGCTCTGTTCGTCCAGGTAGGCCATAAACTCGTCACCGGGCGTCGCCCCTTCCTCGGAGTAGATGCGTTGCTCGAAGCCCCAATCGAGATGCGCATCGGGCGAGAAGTGCATTTTGCCGATGCCGGCTGTCTGATAGCCCTGTTCGCTCAGGCGTTGCATGAAGCTGGGCTCGTTTTGAGGCATGGGGTTGTTGGCCGTGCAACCGGTCTTGTGGGGCGGCTGGCCGGTCACGATGGCGCAGCGAGCGGCCATGCAGACGGGGCTGGGCGTGAAGGCCTGGGTGAAGGCGGTGCCCTCGCGTGCCAGCCGATCCAGCGCCGGCGTGCGGATCATGGGATTGCCGAGTTCATGGATGGTGTCATAGCGTTGCTGGTCGGTGAAGAGGAAGAGGATGTTGGGCTGTCGGTCGCTCATCACAATAGTTCCTTGTCTGGCCGTAATTGATAGGAGAAAGAATATGAGAAACGTTGGATCACATCTGCCACATCAAACTTCAATTAGCTCCGCTGGGATGTCCAACGCTTTCGCATTGCGTGCCAGTTGGTGATCTGCCGTGATCAAAGTCGATTGGAGCTGCCAGGCTGCTGCTAGATGAAGCGCGTCGGGAGCCTTTAGTGGTAGGTCAAAGCGGGAAAGGTAGCTGTAGGCAGTTTGGAAAACTGCTGAATCAAAGTGTAATTTCTGATAGAGACCTGTATCGAGATGGCCAGCGAAAAGACTGGAGACGCGCTGAACTTCCGCATAGGTCAGATCGCCGATTCGATGCCGCAGCGAAAGAGCAGAGACAAACTCGATCTGTGTCAGCTCGCTAACAACTGCGTGAGCCGCAGTCGACAACCGCTGCTGTGCGTACGTGCTCAGCTTTTCGGGGACATAGTAGGCAACAATCACACTCGTGTCGAAGTAGCTCATTCTCAATAGCGAGCCTCACGCCTTTCCCGGATTAGCGTTTCGCTGATACCTTCACCGTTCAGTTCAATTGATGCGCGGAACTCCGTCAGATCCGGGAATTCCTTAGGCTCGCTCTCTGGCGGTACTAGACGGGCGACAACTTTGCCACGACGTGTAATCGTCATCTCCTCGCCAGCCTCAACTTGATCGATCACTCGCCGCAATTCGGAACGGAGTTCCTTGACGCTGATTTCAAGCATGGCTTCCTCCTCCAATCAATAGCCATGAAACGGTGTACATTTTCAGTGTACACCGTTGCGAAGGGTGATGCAAGCAGTTTGAATTGCGATGAGTTGACTCGGCAGGCAATCGGCTCCAGTCACTTGCCCCAGAAGCTGATCGAAGAGCCCACATGTGCGCGAGCATTCCGGGATTGAGCCAAACCATAGCCTGATAATGAAGCTTCGGGTGGCTCAATCCCGGAATGCTGCATGGTGTACTCATCTTTTTAAACAGCTTCTTAACGGTTGCGTCTTGGACCATCAACCTGTCCGGCCATCAACGCATCTCGCCCTGCATCACCTGGATCGCGTCGAATAGCCCAAGGACTGGCACTCGAATAGTCAGTCGACCGTCTCGCCATGACGACTTGTATTCGCACTGGTTCTCCAGACTCCTGACCTTGCCGGGCTTTTGCGCGTAGTCGATTACTATTTCAAGATCGACCATCATCACCGGCTCGAAAAAACTGACGCCAAAGTGGCCGGAGCCATTGACCAGATGGATCAGGTCAACCCCGCTCTTGGCCTGACCATAGCGCGTGACTTCGACCATGGGCGACAGGTTGCCCCCGACCGGTGTTAGTCCGGCTATCTGCTCGAGCACATCGGCGATGAATTCAGATGTGTTTGGATAGCCCTGACGATGGAAGAGCGCACCCGGCAGCCAGGGAATGTAGATTGCCCGGCCTTCGCTGTAGTCATTGACCAGCAGACCAGGCTCCTCGGTCTCCAGTTCGTAGTAGCAGCGCTCCGGCGGTCCAAAGTTGTGGGGCGGGATCAGGTGCAGATGATGTTCTACACTTCTTTCATAGTCGGCGTAGATGTAGGGTCCATCAATGTATAGTAGGTCGATATCATCAAAGCGTGGGAAGCCCTCTTTGCGCTCGAACTTGAAGTAGGCTGATGTCATGTCCTGGCGAACGAGTCTCAGGTCGGTCATGCCCAGGCAGGCTAGGGCGGGGAGGTCACGCGGCTCAAAGTGCTCATCTCGGAAACTGCTGCGCCCGGAGGCGATCAGTGTGCCGCCGGCGGCCACGAAGTCGTCGAGCTTGCGTGCCAAGGCATTGCTGACCGGCTGGAAGTCGGGCAGGATGACGGCGTCGTAGCGATCCCACGAGAGGTCGAGGGCGGCGCTCTCCATCAGTGTGTCAAAGAGGAAGTGGCCTTCGATCAGAAAGCGGAACCAGCCCCGGAACTCATTCTGGTGAGCCAATGGGCCGTTGAGCAGGGCGATGTTGGCCTTTGAGGTCAGCCCGCGATAGCTCGCCTCGTTGCCTGCGTGGTAGGCGAACATCTCCTTGACCGGCGCATAGCCGGACCGATCCTCGTGGTTGTCCAGTCGCCCTATGAGGTAGTAGTCAAGTGCGCCGCCATTGGCCAGTGCCTGGGCCAGGCGCAGCTTCTGCTGGTGGGGCGAGACGGCTACGTGGCGGTAGGGAAAGTCGATGAAGTCGACGCTGGCGTTGCTGGAAACTTTGTTGGGGAAGCTGCTGGTCAGCCACTTGGTGTTGTCGGAGCCGACGTACTGCCAGTGGGGAAGCGCCCGCTTGATGGCGGTGTTGTTCTCCTGGCGTTTGAAGCCCTCGGGCAAGTCAGGGTGGCTGGCAATGCAGAGATCGGGCCAGCCTTCGTGTAGGAAATCGTAGACTTTCTCGCCATGGGCACGCAACGTGCGGCTCTTGAAGACCGTGTATTTGCGGAAGACAGGGTCATCCATATCCTCGACCACCGGTAGATCCAGACCGTACATTTCTTGAAAGAGGCGCTTGCAGTTGGCGCACTGGCAGGGGCCAAAGTAGTTGCCGGAGTAATCGCTGGTTTGATAGCCGCCCATGTTAAAGAAGATGCCGTCGAACGGCAGACGCGTCAGCATCTCCTCAAGAATGTTGAAGGCGTATTCCTGCTGGTAGCCGCCGTTGAGACAGCAAGCCACATCGCCGTTGTAGTCGACGATCTGGCCTTCGGGGCTGACATAGGCCCACTCGGGATTGGCTTCGTAGATGGGGCGACGTACTTTGGAGAAGTCGGTGCGTGCAATCACGCGGATGTCGGCGGCATGGCAAGCGTCGATAATCTCGGCCAGACTGTCACCCTGGAGATAAGGACTCTGGAAATGGAACGGAAGATCGGTCGGATAGGAGGCGATGATCCCGGCAGCGTTGATCATCAGGATGTTGGCGTCAAATGCCTGCATGTCGCGGACAACCTGCGCTGCATCGATGTCCAACATGTCGATCTCGCGCAGGTTGGTCTGGATCAGACGCCACGGATAGCTCAACCACCAATTGCTCATACGAGTGCTCCTTTGGATTTATTGATGATCACGTGAGACTACTCAAAAGCCTTTTTCGCCACAGATTCACACAGATGGAAAAAGGATAAGGCACTGATAGGACTGGGATTACTCTGGAAATCCGAAAACCATCTGTGAAAATCAGATTCCTATCTGTGTGAATCTGTGGCTAATTTTCGTTTTTGCAGTCGAACCATCACATGAGATGAAGACAGCGCTGGACCTACGGCAGCATTTCGTGGGCGTGTGCCAGGAAGACCTTCAGCAGGGCGACGGTTGCTTCGATGTCGTCTTGGTGGCACAGTTGAACGGTTGAGTGCATGTAGCGAACGGGCGCGCCGATGGTGGTGCTGAGCGCGCCCGATTTTGTGCGCTGAATGGCCGACGCATCGGTACCCCCGCCGATGTTGCGCTGGAAGGCGATCCCATGCTGCTCGCACAGGTCGATGAGAAATCTGATCAATCGGCGGTCGCCAATGGTCAGGTTGTCGATGAGATAGATCCCCGTACCTTCTCCCATGGCGCAGATGTAGTCATGCTTTGGAATGTGTGCGCCCCAAGTGACGCTGCCGTCCAGCGCGAGGCCGATGTCCGGTTCGATGGCATAGGCCGCCATGGGCATGCCGCGCACACCGACCTCTTCCTGCACGGAACTGACCGCATAGACATCCACCTTCGTCGGGCCAAGGTTCTCCATGGCGTCGAGCAGGCAGTAGGTGCCGATGCGGTCGTCGAAATTCCTGCCTACGAAGACTTTGTCGTTGAGTTGTTCAAGCTCCGATGCAAATGTGACAATGTCGCCGACTTCTACTACTTCACAGACTGCCTCCCGCGGCAAGCCGACATCGATCAGCATCTCCTCCAGCATTGGCAGCGCTTCGCCGGATCTCCGCGGAACGATCACGCCCTTGACCGGCCTGCGACCGTGGATGATGACGCGTTGGGAGACGAGCACCTGGGGATTGAGCCCGCCAACACCCTGGAAGCGGATGAAACCGTCATCATCGACATGTTTGACCATCATGCCGACCTCATCTGCGTGCGCAGCCAGAACGACGCGGAGCGGGCGCCGGCCTTCAGGAGGATTGGTTGCACGTTTCAGACCGATCACATTTCCCACACGGTCTCGCCATACTTCATCACAAGAGCCTTCCAGTATTTCCTGAATGATCTCCTGAATCTCATCTTCATACCCTGGAATGCCGGGCGTATGGCATACCTTTTCGAGCAGTTCGTGGTTCATGATTCCTCCAGGTGCTATGGGGTGAAACTGACTTGCTCAAACGAACGCTTTTGGTTAGGGTGTGTTCAAAATGGATTGGCCACAAAAGTCCCCGGCACTTCGATCTAAACAGATGATGCTTGGTCTTTGAGACGAAAGTGCCGGGGACTTTTACTCGATTTGAACACACCCTTTTGATTATACATAAATGGGTGATAATTCACTATGGATGACGAAAGTTAACAAGACGGGAGTCCACTGCCAAAAAGGATTTTGACACGAATTTACGCGAATTAGCACGAATCTCCCCTCTGGGGCGACGACACAATTCGTGTAAATTCGTGATCATTCGTGTCAAGAACAGGCTTTTTGCAGCAGAGTCGACGAGAAATCACAGCGGGTATTCAGGAGGCTGACTATGTTCAGAACGGCGATTGAATCTGATGAGTTCGTGACGCGGCGTAAGCAAGTGCTTGAGGCGACTGGCAATCAGGCCGTTGCACTTGTTCAGGGCGGTCCCAAAGAGAAGGCACACGATCTCTTTCGACAGACCAATGATTTCTACTACCTCTGCGGCGTGGAAGTGCCTCACGCCTATTTGCTGATCGATGGTCGCTCCGATATATCCTGCCTGTTCCTTCCGCATCAGACGCCCACAAGGCGAGAACATGAGGGCGAAGCGCTCTCGCCGGAGAACGCCGAATATCGCCTGCGAGTTGACCGGTGTGGACGCGGTCTATGGCATTGAGGAACTGGGTCGTTTCTTGGAAAAGGTCACGGTGGTCTACACGCCGATGCGCATGGCCGAAGGCCCCGGCATGAGCTGGGACACGCTCCAGCGCGCCCAGCAGGAGGCCGTGGCAGATCCCTGGGACGGCCGTTTGGATCGAATGCGATCCTTTATCGCATTGTTACGCGACCGGATTCCTGGGGCGGAAATCCAGGATCTGGCGCCGGTGTTGGACGAGTTGCGCTTGATCAAGAGTGAGAGCGAGGCCGATCTGCTGCGGAAAGCCGGCAAACTGACGGCGAGCGGGGTTGTTGAAGCCATGCGCTCGACGCGAGTCGGCGTGATGGAGTATCAGCTCGATGCAGTGATGCGCTATGTCTACCTGGTGAACGGGGCGAGAGATGCGGGCTACCGGGCGATTATCGCAGGCGGGGCAAATGCGTGGTATGGACACTACAACGCCAATGATCAGCCGCTTGGAGACGGTGATCTTGTGCTGGTGGATTGCGCGCCGGATTATCAGTACTACACCAGCGACATCGGTCGGATGTGGCCGGTGAACGGTCGCTACTCGGACTTGCAGAGAGAACTCTATGGCTTCATTGTGGAATACCACAAGACATTTCTTGATCTGATTCGCCCCGGCGTGTTATCCGGGCAGATTCTGGACGAAGCCGCGGATCGGATGAGGAGCGTGATTGAGACGACGAACTTCTCAAAGCCAATCTACGAGCAGTCGGCCAGAAGAGCGTTGGAATTCAAGGGCCATCTGTCTCATCCGGTCGGCATGACGGTACACGACGTGGGCAACTACAGAGAGAAGCCGTTGCAGCCCGGTGTTGTGTTGACCCTTGATCCGATGATGTGGGTGCCGGAAGAGAGGCGCTACATCCGTGTGGAGGACACGTTGCTCATCACTGAAGATGGGTATGAGAACTTCACATGCGATGCGCCGCTGGAACTGGACGAGGTGGAAGCGACAATGGCACAGGACGGCTTGTTGCAGCGCTTTCCTGCGCTTTGGTAACCTGGAGGTTGCATGAAAATCACGGCCATAGAAACCATCCCAGTGAGCTTGCCGGTTGGAAAGTTCCAGGACGGCGATGACAAGGTCATCGGTGTAGATGCACCCGAACGTTATCCCACAGGAGCGTTCAAATATCGCCCCTGGAACCTGAATGCCGAAGGCACTCTGGTGCTGTCCAACGTGATTGTGAAGATCCACACCGATGAGGGACTGATCGGCATCGGGGAGGCCGCTTGTGATACCACGGAGCCGGTCGAGGTCGTTCTGGCCATGATCGATCGACATATGGCGCCGCACCTGATTGGGCAGGATCCAATGAACTGGCGACATCTGATCGATCTGGTGAGTTGGGACAAGGCACGCGGGAGCGACGCGTTTTTCGACATCCGGGATCGATCTGGCGCTCCACGATCTGGTGGCCAAGGCATTGGGCGTACCGGTACACACGCTTTTGGGCGGATGCCGAAGGTCAAGGGTTCTGGCCTCGATCGAGGTGCCCCGCAACACGCCTGAGAAAATGGCGGCGCACAGCTTTGAGTATTATCAGCAGGGCATACGCGGCATCAAGGCCAAGGTCGGCTCCGACCCTGCGTGGGATGCCGACTGTATCGTAGCAATACGTGAAAAACTCGGCCCGGAGATCAGCCTGCGAGCCGATGCCAACTGTGGGTATACCGTCAAAGAAGCGATTCTCTTCTGCGAGTTGGTTGAGCGGTATGGTGTGGGCCTGGAGATCTTGGAGCAACCGGTAAATATGCTGGATCTGGATGGGACGAAGCGGGTGAAGGAGGCGACCTCGATCCCCGTTGAGGTGGACGAGGGCGCGTTCAGCCTGGAACAGGTGCACCAGATTGTAAAACGTGATGTCGCCGATGTGATCAATACAAAATGCGCCAAGGCCGGCGGGATTCGCGGCGTGGAGCAATGGGCCGCCGTCGCCGAAAGTGCAGATCTGCCGATTGTGATCGGGACCGAATGGGGGGTCGGGCTGAAGGTGGCGGCCAAACTTCATCTCGGCGCGGCCATCAAGAATGCCGATCCGGTTGTCGAGTTTACCGAGATGATGATTCACGAACTTCTGTTGAAGGAACCGCTTGAATTACAGGATGGTTATCTTACTGTACCAACGGGACCCGGTCTGGGTTTGGTGCTCGATGAGGACAAGATTGAAGCATTCCGGACAAAGGGTCTGTGATAGCGGCAAACGTTAGAAATTTGGGAGAGTCCAACCATGACAAAACTTCGAGTGCTTGGTGAAAACGGAAAGGCCGCTTATGGACGGCGTCGGTTTGTGAAGGGTGCCGTTGCCGTCGGCGCACTAGCCAGTATCAGTACGACGCTGTCTGGCTGTTCTCCGTTCGAACCTTTGCTGTCCAGCGCAGATCCGGCGACCGAAACTGAACCGGCATTTGTGGTCAACAACGAACGTGCGACGGTGGCTTTCGTCAAGACCACAGATCGGGCCGACGGCGTACGCCGGGCCATGGCATTGCTTGGCCCGGCCGATTGGGCAGGCAAGTCCGTGCTCATCAAGCCAAACTTCAACAGCGCCGATCCGGCGCCGGGATCGACACACATGGACGTGTTGCGTACGGTTGTGACCTCGCTTCACGATGCAGGGAGCGGCGAGATCACCATCGCCGACCGCAGCGGCATGGGCAACACGCGCAGCGTGATGGAACAGATTGGCGTCGACCAGGCAGCGGACGAGATGAATTGCCGGCTGGTTGCCCTGGATGAATTGGCGGCCGATGAGTGGGAGATGATTGAGGTTGAGGGCGGGCACTGGAAACAGGGCTTCCCCTTCCCACGGCTGGTGCGCGAGGCCGATAAAGTCGTCCAACTCTGCTGCCTGAAGACCCACCGCTATGGCGGCCATTTCACCATGTCGCTCAAGAATTCGGTCGGCCTGGTCGCCAAGTTCTTGCCAGGCGAATCCTACAACTACATGAGCGAACTGCATACTTCGCCTCTCCAGCGCACGCTGATCGCGGAGATCAACGCTGCCTACGACCCCGATCTTGTCATCATGGATGGCGTTGAGGCCTTCGTGCGCGGCGGTCCGGCCAACGGCGATCTGGTCGCAGCCAACGTGATGCTGGCCGGCACAGACCGTGTGGCGCTGGACGCGGTGGGCGTGGCCCTGCTGCGCCATTTCGGCACCACCGACGAAGTGAGCCGAGGCGCGATCTTTGAGCAGGAACAGATCGCAGCGTGCCGTCGAGCTTGGGCTGGGCGTTGCCGGGCCGGACCAGATCGAACTGGTGACAGATACTGACGACAGCCAAGCCTACGCAACTGATATTCAGGCGGTCCTGCGCCGGGGGTAGTAGTCGAGAAACTGTGACAGTTCGACGTCGCCTAGTAGGCAAGCCCACGTGCCGGTCGCCCTCTGTTAGAACCGCACGTGGGCTTGCTCAATGAACGCCAGTTGAGTGAGCTAGAGTTTCACCCCACAATTCCTCAGTAATTCGACAACTTGTCAAGACTGACCGGCAAAATTGTCCCTTTTGACCGGCAGACAAAACCCTTAAGAAAACCTATATTGTTACCTGCGTTCGGTTCCATCCCGGCGACCAGCGATGCAGGTGCGTCCGCGCCTGATAATTCAAACGCTTGATTTTGCGGTCACGCAGATCAGCATAGATTTGGGGAAAAGCAGCATGGCACTACGGTCACATTGGCTTCGCACGAGCATATTTTTTGGCGTATTCTCTCTCTTGTCGCTTGTGGGCTTCAGAGGGCAACCCGCATCGGCGGCCGGCCAGCCGATGGCTGCGCTCCAGGCCGACGCCTGCCTCGTCAGCCTCAACAACAGCGGCAGCACCGACTACAGCAGCGCCGATGCCAGTGCGGTGCAATCTGCCGTCAATGCCGCCAACAGCGGCGATACCCTCAAGGTGGCCGGAACCTGCGCCGGCGTAGCGACCGTGAGCGGGGAGGTCCAGACAGTCTACATCAACAAGAACCTCACCTTGCAAGGCGGCTACACCCCCACCAACTGGCTGGCAAGCCCCGACCCCGTCGCCAACCCTACCGTGCTGGATGCACAAAGCGCGGGGCGGGTGGTTTACATCCCCAGCGGGCGTAGCGTTACTTTGGATAGCCTAATTATGCAGAACGGCAACACTACCAGTGACGGCGGCGGCGTGTATCTTGAGAATGCCAGCCTCACCATTCTGGGCGGGCAGGTTATCAGCAATACTGCCTCTGGCGGCGGCGGGATACGCCATCAAGGTTCCGGCACCACGGTCTTGAGCGGCACTCTGGTCAGCCATAATCAGGCAACCAATGGTGGCGGACTGAAGAACAATGGCAACAATCGCTTTGTGTTGACCAACACCACCTTGAGTCATAACCAGGCTACCACGAGTGACGGTGGCGGCATCTTCCTCATCAATGGCGGCTGGGCCAGTTTGGTAGACAGCACGGTTTTCTCCAATACTGCCGCAAGTGATGGTGGTGGTCTCTTTAACGACTTATTCAGTACCATGCTGTTGACCGACACCATTGTTAGCCAGAATCAGGCCGTTGCGACCGGCGGTGGCATCCGCAACGACAAACTGTTGACCATTCACGGTGGGCAGATTATCAGCAACAGCGTCACTGGCAGTGGCAACGAGGGGGGCGGTGGCCTCTATTTGGGTCATGCCAATGCCGTGGTCACCCAAACGGGGGTGCTGACACTGGCTTACAATACGGCCAAATCTCGGGGCGGCGGTTTGTATGTGCTGGATGGTCGTATCACCATGAACGGGGCGCGGATTTTGTCTAACAGCGCGGGTAATGAGGGCGGGGCGGTTTACCAAAATTCCTCTACCGATGCTATTACCATCACCAATAGCTGTCTGGTCTTTAACAGCAATACGGCTGTCGCTCACAACGGCGGGCCAACGCTATCAGCCACGGGCAACTGGTGGGGGGCCACTGACGGGCCGAGCGAAGCCGGCCCCGGTCACGGTGATTCCATCCACAATGCCACCAACATTGATGCCAGCGGCTTTTTAACCAGCGCTCCGGTGGGCTGTCCCGCTTATACGCCCATCTTAACCATCACAAGCGGGGATGGGCAAAGCCCTGAAGTTGAATACCTTTTCAGCGAACCCTTAACTGTTACCCTGGCGATGAGCGAAAATGGCGTACCCTTTGTCGGCGAAGTGATCACCTTCACCGGGCCGAGCAGTGGAGCGGGTATCAACCCGGCGGTTGTCACCGCCACCACCAATAGTAGTGGGGTAGCCAGTGTAACGCCTACCGCCAACAACATCACCGGAACCTATCAGATCACGGCTACAGCGGCAGGGAGCAGTAATAGCGTTCAATTTAGTTTAACAAATACGGTGACCCCCCTCTGCTTTGTCAGCCTGAACAATAGCGGCACCACCGCTTTCAGCAGTGCCAATGCTGGCGCGGTGCAAGCGGCCATCAACGCCGCCAACTCTGGCGATACGCTCAAACTGGCTGGCACTTGCGTGGGTGTCACTCAAACGGCGGGCATTAACCAAACGGCCTACATCGCTCAAAACCTGACCCTGCGGGGTGGCTACACCACCACCAACTGGGCCGCCACGCCCGACCCCCTCGCCAACCCGACTACGCTTTCAGCCAATGATTTAGGGCGAGTCATTCTCATCACCGACACGGCTAAGGCCACCATCGAAAATCTGATTGTGATGAGCGGCACGGCCAACTCGGGCGGCGGTTTGTACGTGGACACCGCCGCCGGGCTGAGCTTGCTCAACAGCCAGGTGATGAGCAACACTGCCACTGGTTCCGGCTTGGCCGAAGGCGGCGGCGGTTTGGGCAATTTGGGGCAGACCGTCATCAGCGGCACAACGCTTAGCGATAATCATGCCAATAGCGGCAGTGGCGGCGGGGCAGGCAACGGCGCAAACGGAAAACTGACAATTGAAAACAGCACCTTCAGCTATAACAGTGCCGCAACGGCGGGGGCGCTGGGCAACAGCGGCCACGTAACTGTGACGGCCAGTAGTTTCATCAGCAATACGGCTGGTGGGGCTGGAGCGATTGGCAACTTGCGCTACAATGCTTTGGGCGCGCCGGGTTGGATGCGAATCGAAAACAGCACTTTTCTGACCAATACTGCCCTTGACAAAGGTGGGGCCATTGATAATGATGGCGGCGAAATGCACATTGCCGGGGCGACATTTTCCGCCAATACAGCCGATAGCGGCGGAGCCATCTACAATAATGACGGCGCCAGTGATGTTGTCCCTGCGCTCTACATCACCAACACCTCCTTTATCAGCAACACCGCCGGGGCCAATGGCGGCGGGGCCATCCGTCATCGAGCCGGGACGGTTAGCATTGATGGCAGCGCCTTTACGGGCAATAGCACCACCCAGCATGGTGGGGCCATTCGGGTGCGGGGTAACGCAGATAGCATAACTATCAGCAACAGCACCCTTGATAATAACAAGGCGGTCGGCAATGGCGGCGGCATTATTAACAATGCCGCTATGACCCTGAGCAATGTGGAGATTGTGAGCAACACCGCCCAGACCTCGACAAATGGCGATGGCGGCGGCTTGTACAATGAGAGCGAAGGGATTGTCACCATTACCCAAAGCACCTTCGCTTATAATCACGCTACGTATGGCGGCGGGGTAAACAATCTGGGCCAACTCAGCCTGAGCGAAAGCAGTGTCTTGAGCAATACCGCCTCTTCGGATGGGGCTGGGATTCAGAACTGGGGCAGTTTTACCGCCACCGGCACGACCATCGCCCACAACATTGCCGACGATGATGCGGGCGGGCTGTTAAATCTTGGGCAGGCCACGCTGACGAATAGCACCGTCAGCCACAATCAAGGTCTGGGGAAAAATCACAATGTGGGCGGTGGTGGCCTGTATCAGACTAATGATGGTACGTCGTCTCAACTGCACCTCATTCACACGACAATCGTCAGCAATACCTCTAATAATGGCGGCGATGGCCTATACCTGCTACGCGGACAGGCCACTTTCACCAATACCATCATCGCCTACAACGGCACTGAAAACTGTGCACTAGGAGGCACAAGCAGCTTTGTCTCCGGCGGCTACAACCTGGAAGATAGCAACACCTGCACCCTGACCGCCGGTAGTGACATCACCAACACCAACCCCTTACTGGCCCCCCTGGCCGACAACGGCGGAGATACGCAGACCCATGCGCTCAAGGCAGGCAGCCCGGCAATCGACCAGATTCCATCGGTCGATTGCGTTCTCGCCGACGACCAGCGAGGCATCGCTCGGCCACAAGGATCGGGTTGTGATATGGGCGCGTTTGAATACATCCCCTCAGTGTTGACGGTGACACTGGCGGGCACGGGCAACGGGTCAGTCACTAGCAATCCGGCGGGCATCGATTGCGGCGCCGCCTGTGAGGCAGATTTCCCACAAGGCGAAACGGTCACCCTTACCCCTGCGGCCGCCGGTGACTCCACCTTCGTCGGTTGGAGCGGGGATGCCGACTGCGCCGATGGTGCGGTGGAGATGGCTGCGGCCACATCATGCATCGCTACCTTCGACCTTTCAGAATTCACGTTGACGGTCAACAAAGTGCTGGTCCCGGCCACCGATGGCGGTCTTTTCGTCATGGATGCTGACGGCACGACAGGGGCCGAAGCGGGGGATGGCGCGACCGCCAGCGCAACCGTCACTACCGGTCAGGTGGTGACCTTCGCCGAGCGCGGGCGCGGGCGCCGATCTAGCCAACTATGCCACCGAATACAGTTGCGACGACCCATCCACCACAAGCGGGACGGCCACCAGCGGCAGTTTGAGCATGCCGTCGGCCGATGTCACCTGCACCTTTACCAATGTGCGCATCAATCAGCCATTGGCGGTCACATTGGCAGGCGCAGGTAGCGGCACCGTCGCCAGCAGTCCTGCAGGCATCGATTGCGGCGGTACCTGTGAGGCAGACTTCCCCCAAGGCGAAACGGTCACCCTTACCCCTGCGGCCGCCGGTGACTCCATCTTCGCCGGTTGGAGCGGGGACGCCGACTGCGCCGATGGTGTGGTGGAGATGGCTGCGGCCACATCATGCATCGCCACTTTCGACCTTTCTGAGTTCACGTTGACGGTCAACAAAGTGCTGGTCGCGGCCACCGATGACGGTCTTTTCGTCATGGATGCTGACGGGACGACAGGGGCCGAAGCGGGGGATGGCGCGACGGCCAGCGCAACCGTCACTGCCGGTCAGGTGGCGACCTTCGCCGAGCGCGGTGGCGCGGGCGCCGATCTGGCCAACTATGCCACCGAATACAGTTGCGACGACCCATCCACCACAAGCGGGACGGCCACCAGCGGCAGTTTGAGCATGCCGTCGGCCGATGTCACCTGCACCTTTACCAATGTGCGCATCAATCAGCCATTGGCGGTCACATTGGCGGGCGCAGGTAGCGGCACCGTCGCCAGCAGTCCTACAGGCATCGATTGCGGCGGTACCTGTGAGGCAGACTTCCCCCAAGGCGAAACGGTCACCCTTACCCCTGCGGCCGCCGGTGACTCCATCTTCGCCGGTTGGAGCGGGGACGCCGACTGCGCCGATGGTGTGGTGGAGATGGCTGCGGCCACGTCATGCGTCGCCACCTTCGACCTTTCAGGGTACACGTTGACGGTCAACAAGGTGTTGGTCCCGGCCACCGATGACGGTCTTTTCGTCATGGATGCCAACGGCGCGACAGGGGCCGAAGCGGGTGATGGCGCAACTGCCAGTGCGAACGTCGGCGCCGGTCAGGTGGCGACCTTCGCCGAGCACTCGGGCACAAGCAGCGATCTGGCTGACTATGTCACAACCTACAGTTGCACGGATGGCAGCAGCGGCAATGCCGCCAGCGGCAGCCTGCCTATGCCGTCGGCTGACGTGACCTGCACCTTCACCAACACCCGACGGGCGGATACGGTCGAGTCAGCCACAGGCGCCGGTCCGGTCACCTATGCGGTGGACAACTGCGCTATCGAAACCTTCGAGGCGGTGGCCGAAAGTTCGCTGCCCAGCGCGGGCAAGCCGAGTGTGGACTTCCTCTACGGTCTCTTTGGCCTCAAATTGGTCAGTTGTTCCATCGGCGGCACAGCCAATGTCACTATTCGAACTGCCCAATCCTCTGCCCGTTGGGTCGGAGCTCTGGAAATATCAGGGCAGTTGGTTCCAATACCCCTACGGCAGCGATGACGGCGACAATGTCATCACCATTACGCTCACCGACGGTGCGGTCGGGGATGCTGACGGCGTGGCCAACGGCGAGATCATTGACCCCGCCGGACCGGGTACGCTCAGCGCCGACAACAATAGAATCTTCCTGCCGCTGGTGACCAAGTGAGGCGAATCCAAAGAAAAAATGATCCATGAACAGCACAAAGAAACACGAAGAAAGCCGGCCTTTGTGTGAATTCGTGCCCCGTCGTGGAGAACCATTCCCTTGCACTGACCCAAGTGTTTTGTCGGCCATTGTGGACACATGGCAGCGCTGGACGACAAAACTGTCTGCGTTGACCGGCATACAACGCTTCGTATGATGGGTATCATGTGTTCAACCATGCGCTTTCGCGTATTGAACTCTGTGTGCATGTGAATGCCATGAGAAGCAGCGGCTAGCCGGGATCGGCACGACACCGGTCAGCCGCTGCCGATATTCGCAATAGGAATAAAGGAAAATCAACTATGAAACTGCGTGTACTTGTGTTGGGGGCCGGCTTTGGCGGGCTTGAACTCACCACCCTGCTCTCTGAGGCGCTTGGGCAACGATGTGGATGTGACGCTGATTGACAAGAGTGATTCGTTCTTCATCGGCTTTTCCAAATTTGACGTCATGTTCGGACGCGAACACGGCCGAGGCCGTCCGCATGCCCTACAGCGCCTACATGAAGCCGGGCGTGCGCTTCCGGCAGGAGACCATCACCGCCATTGATCCGGAAGCCAGACGCGTAACCACCGAGGGCGGCGTCTATGAGGCCGATGTGCTGGTGATAGCCCTGGGCGCCGACTACGATTTTGCGGCCACGCCGGGCCTCATCGAAGGCGGCCACGAGTTCTATTCCTTTGCCGGGGCCGAGCGCTTGCGCGAGTTTTTGCCCTCCTTGACCCCGGGCCATGTGGTGGTTGGCGTGGCCGCTGCGCCCTTCAAGTGCCCGCCTGCCCCGAGCGAGTCGGTACTGCTCCTGCATGATTATCTGACCGAACGCGGCGTCCGCGACCAGTGCACCATCAGCCTGGTGATGCCCTTCAAGCACCCCATCCCGCCCTCGCCCGAAACATCGGAGGCGCTCTTGGCCGCGTTTGCGGAGCGGGACATCGACTATGTTGCCGGCCGGTTGGTCTCTCCTACGACCCGGACCGGAAGACCGTCACCACTGATCGATGGCAGCGAACTGCCCTGCGATCATTTCCTCTGCATTCCCAAACATGTGCGCCGTCGGTGGTGGCGGAGAGCGGCATGGTCGAAAATGGCTGGGTTCCGGTCGATCCGACCAATCTGAAGACGCGCTTTCCCGGCGTCTATGCCATCGGCGATGTGACCAGCGTCGGAACGCCCAAGGCCGGTGTCTTTGCCGAAGGCGCGGCCCAGGTGGTGGCCCAATCGCTGATTGCGGAGATCCAGGGCCTCGAATCGCCGCCGCCCTTTGACGGCATCGGCTCCTGCTACATCGAATTCGGCGACAAGCGGGTGGGCAAGGTTGAGGTCAATTTCCTCTCAGCGCCCAAACCGACGGGCAGTTTTTCGCAGCCCACGGCTGACTTGGTGAAGGCGAAAGCAGCCTTCGCTTCTACCCGCCGGGCGCGCTGGTTCGAACTTTGATGAGGCTACCGGATCTCAGGGTGAGTCTTCCCTGCCCGCCGTGTGCTGACGCTCGGGGCTGAAGCCATCGGGCATCGACCGAAGAAGCGTCTCGCAGGAACAAAGGAATTCTGTCATGACCAAAATCGCCAACAATGTGGCTCTCGCCATGGTCGCCGGCGATCGGGCGGTTCTCGTTGACGTGCGCGAGCCGGCCGAATTTCGGGACGGCCATCTGCCCACCGCCATCAACGTGCCATCGACGCAGTTTCAGATCGAGCGCTATCAAGATTTCGCCGATCGTTCTATCGTCCTGGTCTGTCAGACCGGTCTCCGTGCCGGTCGTGTTGCCGACAAACTCCAACAGCACGGGATCACAAACGTCTTCCTGCTGGAGCAGCAGATGGCGACATTGGCCGACGCGGGCGTGGGGATCACTGGGTCAAACGCCGGTTGGAGCATCGATCGCCAATTCAGAATGGCCCTCGCTCTGCTGTTGGCCATTTTTCTGATGGGCTATACTTTCTGGTCGGCAGCGTTCATCGTCATTCCCATCGTTCTATGTCTCGGGTTGCTCAATGCGGCGGTGACGGACAATTGTTACCTGCGCATGGGCATCGCCATGCTGCCCTGGAATCGAAGCGTCACAAACGAGCTGACCGAACAAACGCCTATCATCACGCTACTTTATCAAATGGCGATGCTTCGTAGCCGTCCCGCTGGTCACGCGGCCAGGCGCTGTTCCATCACAAAGCGCAACAGCGCAGCGGCATCCTCTATCCCGAGCTTGCGCATGATGCGGGTGCGGTACGAACTCACCGTGGAGCGAGAGACGACGAGGATCTCGGCGATCTCGCTGTTGCTCTTGCCCTGGGCGATGAGTTGGAGCACCTCGTACTCGCGTGTGGTCAGTTTGAGGAGCAAGTTCGTTGCGCAGATTGCGTGGACCTGTTTGCATCCTGGTTTTCGATGGCTGTGGCTTGACGTAGCTCGTCCAACGCTCTGTTTTGCAGGCTCAAACCGTGGGCAAGTTGGCCTTCCAGGTTGTCGACGATCGACACATCCAGCAACTCGCGCTGCGATTGAAACAAGTGGTGCATTTGCGTCAACACAATTCGCACAGCCTCCAGCCGCGGAATGATGTGACCGCGCACATTGCCGGCCAAGCCGGCCTCCGCCTCTTCCCGCGCCAATGACTGTCGGGTGAGTTGGCGCAATTGCTCGCTCTGCTGCCGAAGCAGTTCGAGCAACTGCGCCTGTTCTTCCTGGCTGCGCTTGCGCATTGCCACTTCCTCAGTCAACGCAGCCGTACGTTCCTGGACACGTTGGGTCAAATGTAGACGCAGATCGCTCAGTTCCAGATGTGTGCGTACACGCGCCAGCAGTTCGCCGGCATCGAAGGGCTTGGTCACATAGTCCACACCGCCCACCTCGAAGCCGCGCACCTTGTCATCGGTATCGGTCAGCGCGGTCATGAAAATGACCGGCGTGGACGCTGTCTCCGGATTGGCTTTGAGGCGGCGGCAGGTCTCCAGCCCGTCGATGCCGGGCATGCGAATGTCGAGCAGGATCAGATCGGGCTTGGCCAGCAGGGCACGGGCCAGGCCGTCTTCGCCATTGGAGGCGGTGAGAATGCGAAACCCGTAGGCGCGCAGCAGATCCACGGCAACACGCAGATTGTTGACGGTGTCGTCGATGATGAGAATGGTGCGTGTGTCGGGTGCAACAGACATTGGGTTCTCCGTCGTTCATGATGGCGCTTGGTTTCTATCAATGTAATAGACCGCGGATTTGGCGGATGAGGCGGATCTGCCCGACTCGATAGGTCGGGTCCGTTCCGTAGGTCGGATTGGTAATCCGACTAGCTTTGCTATGCCTAGCCCAGCCAGGCGGAATACCATTCCGCCCTACATGGCAGCATCGATACGTAATGGGCAAATGCCATTGCCCAAGTGTACCTTCAGTCAGGCCGAACCAGCGCCAAAATACCCGCATCGTCGAAATTTGCGGCCAGGGCCAGCAACTGCTCCGCAAAGGGTCGGTAGAGATCCGACTCGGCGGCCAGCCGGGTCGCTTCTTGTTCGATGCCTTGCATGTCGCCCATGACGGCCAGCTCGTAGAATGGCGCTCGCACGGCCGGCGGCGGCAGCGCAACCTCGGGCTTCTCCACGGCGACATCTGGCTGCGGAGCCGCCTGGCGTTGTTGCGAATCGCTGGACCATGTTCGGCGCGTCCTCGACGCAGGGAACTATCAGGTCAAACCAGAAGCGGCTGCCCAAACCCGGCTGGCTCTCCACCTGAATCTCACCACCCATGAGTTGGACAAGACGCTGGCTGATGGGCAACCCCAGGCCAACGCCCTCGGCAGGAAACTTACCGTGGTTGGCCTGTTCGAAGGGCGAGAAGATCTCCTCGATCTGATCAGCCGACAGCCCGATCCCGCTGTCGATCACTTCAAAGCGTAAAACAACATGCCTCTCCTGTCGATTGTCGGCGTCCAGTCGTGACACCTGGAGCAGGACCTGGCCCGTCTGGGTAAATTTGATCGCATTGCCGATCAGGTTGATCAACACCTGGCGCAGCCGCCGCTCATCACCCTCGATGCGCGTCGGCAGGTCCGGCTCCGCAGTTGATGCCAACTGAATCCCCTTCTCCTCGGCGGCAAACGCCAGCATCTGCACCAAACCCTCAAGCAGATCGCTCAGTGAGAAGTCGGCAATGGCCAGTTCCAGCCGATCCGCCTCGATGCGGGAGAGGTCAAGAATGTCGTCGATCAGCGTGAGCAGATGGCGACCACTGGCGTAGATGGTCGTCGACGCCCCTGGCCTGGAGCGGCGTGAGCCCGGCCTCAGCCTGTAGGATCTGGGCATAGCCCAGGATGCCGTTGAGCGGCGTGCGCAGTTCGTGGCTCATGTGGGCCAGGAAGTCGCTCTTGGCCTTGTTGGCAGCTTCAGCCCGGTCGGTGGCTTCGGCCAGCGCCTCGGTGCGTGCGGCCACCTGCGCCTCAAGGCCATCCTCAACCTGTTCGACTGAGGCGACCATGCGGTTGAAGGCATCGGTGACAACGCCGATTTCATCGGGGAAGTAGACGGTGGCCCGGGCGGTGAGGTCGCCCCGATCCACAGCGCCGACCGAGGTCATCAGGCTGCGCAGCGGCACGACCAGAATGTAGCGGAAGAAGAAGGGGAAGCCGAGCAGGATGAAGGCGCTCAGGCCAATCAGCAGCCAGAAGAGCGGCAGCATCATTTCGTGCAGATAGGCGCGCTGGGCCACCAGAAAATCGACGGATGTCCCATCGCCTGCAAGCCGCTGGAACGCGTCCAGAAAACGGGGCTCGATAACGGCCCCGACCAGGCTGATGGAGATGAGCACGATGGCCAGCGTCGTCACGCTGAGTTTGACGAGTACGGAGATGGTCTCCTCAGAGTAATTGTAGAAAACAAGACCGCCGGCAAAGTACGCCAGAAGAAGACCGATGGTGGGGACGAAGACGAAGAACGGCGACGTGGCAAACGGCTGGATAGCCAGCAGCACGACAACGGTCACGGGAACCAGACCGACCAGCGCCATGATGACGGCGACATGTGCATAGCGCCCACGCGGCAACAGCCACTGTTTCCAGACTTTCCGTCCAGGGCTCACGGCCTGGAGAAATCGGCGGCTCGCCGCCAAAGTACAAGGGTTCCCCAGACCCAACCAACCACGGTCCAGCCGTCAACCAGCCTGGCAACAAAATAGGCAACATCCGGCCGCTTGAACCCGGTCAGTGTCAAAAATGCGACCCCTGTTGCCATCGCCGCCACAGCGATGGATAGATAGAGCACAACCTTCGCTTCTCGGCGCAGCCGCGTTGCTGTCGTGGATCCATCGGCCCGCGAGGAAAGACATAGGCGAACTGCACAGCGAAGAGCGTGGCAAAGGCACGGGCCGGGTGCCAAAGTGCAGAGGCATACAACAAGCCATCGCCGAATGTCAGCGCCTCAATCAGTACAATGGCGGCGAGCAGCCACGCTGGAGGCAAGCGACACCCACATAGAAGAAGGTGGCACGCGATCTGTGCGCCCTGAACAACAGCGGACCCATCAGGGCAAGGATGAGGATCAATTGGGTCAGCGCGGCCAGCGCCTGTTGGTTGACGTAGATTCCGGACAACATGGTTCTATGATACCTGGACTATGGCGGGTGTACAACTGGATCGATGGGAATGGTAAACGATATTGCAGCCTGAGCCTGTCGAAGGCGGGTTGACCCGCCTTCGACAGGCTCAGGCTGCAATATCCAGAACGAATTCGGAAATCCGTGAGAACACAACACATAGAGACGCCGCGGTCCATCGACCGCGGCGTCTCTACGAAAAACTAGGTTCAATCAGACCGTCATGCTACTCGACGAAATAGCGGACGACCACGGTCGTGTCCGGCAGGTCGTCCAACACAAAACTCATTTCCACGGACTCCTGGTTGGCGACCGTCTCGCCATCGAAGACAGCGATCGTTTGAACGCCGTCGATCGTGGCATCGATAGTGCCGTTCAGGCCGCCGAATGTTGTTTCGTCCTGGATCTCGCTCAGGTCGAAGGTGCTGCGCTCTTGAATCGTACCCTCGATAGCAAATCGCTGATCTTCGGCTATGGCGAAGGTAGCCAATCCATACTCCTCAGGGATGAGCAGGGTGTCGCCCTTATCGATCTGAAAGTCAAGGTCGAAATCGCCGCCCGGCCCGTCCCAGCAGGGTGTTTCCTTCGTCTTCCCTCCCCCGTCCGATGTGCACGCGCCCATCCAGTTGCCATAGGGGACAACGGACTGGAATGCGCCCAAACCGCTCGGGTCGGCAGCATCCGGCTGACGGATGCCCAACGAGAAGTAGAGGTCGTTCGGAGTATCGAAGAAAGCCAGGCCAAATTCGTTCGACATCCTCATCGGCCGTGGTGAGCGATACGTACTGAACCGTGATCTGGTAGTCAGCAATCAGCGGGTTCAGATCCAGTTCGACCTCACGATAGTCGTTGCGTGTGTCGTCATCGGTGTTGGCATCGGTCGGGTCGGAGCCTACGGCAAACTCATCGCCGTCCACCAACTGGTCGAAGTCGGCGTCCGCGATCAGCGGATCGCTGAAGACCCGCACCGGGTCGCGACCGTAGGCACGCACGATCCAGAAGCTCGCCTCATCGGTGTTGTTCAGTTCGGCCTCGTCGCCGTCGGAGCGTTTGTCGTTGTCCGTGTCCGCGTCGGTCGGATCGGTCATGTAGACGCCGACATCGCGCAGTTGGAAGCCGAAGACCTCTTGCGCATCGGTCAGGCCGTCGCCGTCGGTGTCGGCCCGCCGTGGATCGGTGCCCAGGTCATACTCGTCGCCGTCGTTCAGGCCGTCGTTGTCGCTATCCGGGTCCACACGGTCGACCAGGCCGTCGCCATCGATATCGTCCACATCGTCCATTGCATAACTGATGCTCGGTCCTTCATCACAGACGCTGGTGCAGAGCGCTGGTGCGGCACTCACGCCGGTGATGGTGATGGTGCGCGTGGTTGCCTCCATGGCATTGATCACACGGTCGCCGTCATCGTCGGCGAAGTTGTCGCGGTCTGACGAATCGGTCGGGTCGCCGCCCAACTCTCGTTCCACGCCATCGAGCGCGCCGTCATCGTCGCTGTCGCTGTCCGTGGGATCGGTCTGCACCGTGATGGTGGAGCCGTCTACGCGCAGCGTTACCTCATAGCCGCAGAGTTCATCCTGATCGAAGATGCCGTCGCCGTCTGTATCGCGGCTGCTCGGATCGGTCACTTTGATGCCGACACGGTGCCGCCGGCAGGGCAGACGATGGGCGTGTTGGCGGACTCCTCGTCATCGGTCAGCCCGTCGCCGTCGCTGTCCTCTACGCTACAGCGCGAGAAGACCTGGAACGAACCACGATCGGTCTGCACTGTCCAGCCGATCAGCACCTCATCCAGATCGGTGATACCGTCGCCGTCCGTGTCGGCGGCGGCGTCGGAGCAGTTGTTGACGTACTCCAGGCTGGCCGGCAGCCGGTCCTCATCCAGGTCGGCGACGAAGACCAGCTTGATGTCGCCTTCGGCCGTGAGGATATGCTCATCCGGGCTCAGGCTGCGGTCGATGCCGGTCGGCGTCAGGATCTCCCACGCCGTGGGCGTGCCCTCCTGGCGCGCCGTCTCGCGCACGCGCACGATGACGTCAACCTCCTGGTCGCCATTCGGAACGGTCTGGGTGGCGTAGCTGTTGGCGATCTGCTTGGGCGTCAACGATGAGTCCGGCGTCTCGGCCACATCGTAGTGGGTGAGGCCCAGTGCGTCGAGGGCGTCGGCCAGGGTGATGCCGACCTGGTCGCCGGTCTCGTCAAAGACGACGCGCCAATCGTTTTCGTCCACCTGGCCGTCGCCATTGGTGTCCTGCAACTGTCCTGTGCCCGTGGCCACGCGGTGGTACTCGGTCAGATCGCCCTCGCCATCGCCGTCGCTGTCATAGCTGCCGTTGTCGATGACCAGGGTGCCGGTGCGCTCGACCACCTCCTGCGAGCTGAAGGCGAAGTTTCGCCCCAGTTCGTCGGTGATGTCGAAGTTGGCGATGGCAAAGGTCAGGCCGCGCGGATTCTGCATCAGGCTCTCGACCAGATTGGGAAAGACCGTATCATTGGTGAAGATGAAGGGTCCCCGTTCAGGCGTCAGCGGTCCCAGCGTAAAGCCCTCGTCCGGCTCATTATCGGGCAGCAGGGTCGCCACCGGCGTGAGGCGTGTCGGATTCTGCGGATCCTGGATCAGGGCCGTGATCTGCAGGTTGCGGACGGTGTAGGCGAGATTGCTGGCGTTCTTGAGGAAGAGCGTGACCTGCATCTGCGCGCCCACCACTTCGCGGGTGACGGTCGAGCCCAGTGTCTTCTCCGCCTCGGTGGAAAGCGATTCCTGGTAAGCCCGCTCTGTCTGGCGTTCGGATGTGCTCGTGTGCTCCGACGTCCACTGACCGGTCCAACTGCTCTCGCTTCGACCGATGAGTTGAACGTCCCTTTCGGCCCCAGGATGCTTCCCTGGACCTCGTACGAAGTACCGACGGTCAGCGATGTCATGGCCTCCTGCGTGTTGGCGTTCATGTTGGAGTAGCCGCGGCTGTCGCTCTGGGTCAGCGACGATTCCACCGATTTGGTATCGAGTTCACGCGTCTCGCTGGCCGTCTCTTCGGTGAAGCGCACGTCGAGGCGCAGGCCGATCTCGCCGATCTCGATGGCCGGCTCCGGCAGATCGGCCACGCGCGGGTTGCGGATGGCGGCATTGACCTCGTCGACATCCGAAATCTGATCGCCGTCGGTGTCGGCAAAGATGGGTGACGTCTTGAAGAAGTTGAACTCCAGGCCATCGGCCAGGCTGTCACCGTCGGAGTCCTGGTCGTCCGGCGCAGTGTAGATGATGTTGAGTTCCTGGTAGTCGGTCAACTGATCGGCGTCGGTGTCCGACGCGCGCGGATCGGTCTTGTAGGTCTGCTCGTCGCGGTCACCGATGCCATCCAGGTCGGTGTCGGGATCGTCCGGATCGCTGGTGACATGGTACGAATTGACGGTGCCGTCGGCATATTTGATGTCGACCATCCAGCCGTCCTGCTCGGTGTTGTCTGTCAGGCCGTCGCCGTCACTGTCGACAATTTCGCTGCTGCCGGGCGGCCGCCCGTAGAAGTTGGCCGTGGTCGGGTCGACGATCACGCCCTGCACATTCTGGGTGGGCGCAAAGGGATGGCCAAAGGCGTCACGCATGGAGGTCGCGGTCAGCCGATAGCGCAGGTCGGCCTGGGATCTTGTCGTGAGCACCACCACGTCGCGGGCGGCGTCTCGGAATTCAGCTTGAGTGACATCGAGGCGAGAATTGTCGATGGCCTCGCTTTGCGCGGCCTCCACCAGGTCGGCGGCAGCGACGCCCCTATCGATCTCTTCGACGATCTCGTAGTTGGTCGGATCCACAGCGTTGTCATCCATCGGCGCGCTGAAGGTGACCTCGACGACGGTATTGCTCTTGGCGATGGCGTTCGACGACCCGTGGCTCCTGGGTGTCGGCCACGGTCGGCGACGTACCGAAGTCGTTGACCTCGGTTCCGTCGGCTACACCGTCGCCGTCTGTGTCCTGGGTGTTGGGATCGGTATCGGTCACCTCAAGTTCCTGGAAATCGGAGAGACCGTCACCGTCGGTGTCAGATTGACGGGGATCAAGGCCGCGCAGCTTCTCATCGGCATCACCCAATCCGTCATCGTCGGAGTCAGCGTCATTCGGATCGCTGGTCACGTGTCGCCGTTCCACTGCACGATTGGCGCCGATCACCAGGATCTGCCAACCATCCCTTTCGTCCTCGGTGCGCAGACCGTCGCGGTCCGGGTCCTTGGATTTGCCTTTTGAGGAGATGCCCCGGAAGGAGGCGCTTGTTATCAGGTCGGCCCCGTTGCCGGCTGCGGACAGGGCGTTGCTGAATATGTCTTCAACATTGGCGGCGCTGACCTGGTAGGTGATCTCTTCCTGCGGCTCGGTGACCAGTTGGACGACGGTTCGGGTGCAGTCGACAAACGTTGCCGCCGTCACGGCCAATGAATTGCCTGATCCGGCCGGCTCCGCCTGGGTGACCGTATAGTTACCCGGATCAGCGGCACTGTCGCCCATCGGTTTGTTGAACGCGACCCGAACGACCGTATCGGTGTCGGCAATGGCGCCGGACATTCGCACAGCCAGTGTCGCCGAATGGTCTCCGGCGCACAACTGACTCGAGTCGGTCTCGGTGATCACAGTGGGCAGGTAGAGGACCGAAGTGCCTTCTGCAATGTTGTTCGTCTGCGCGGTCGCAGCCGACGGCATCGCGGTTGCGATTACCGATACGACTGCGAGCAGGGCTAGTAGCCTTCTGAAAACGTTTGTGACCACGTACATACTGTTTCCTTTCAACACAAGTTTGCGTACAGAATGAAGCTTTGGGTCAACTTTTCAGGTAGCGGTAATGGACCCGGATTCGCGGATGAGGCTGATTTCCGGATAAAATCGGAAAAATCAGGCTGTTTCCGCCTACTCGCCTAATCAGCGGTCCATTTTTGGGTCCCTCCGACAGACTGCTAGTGGAGTCTATCAATAGTGCGCGTCTGTATGCCGTCCAAAAGCGACAGTTTTGTCGGTCAATGTGGGCACCGCGTCTTGATGGAGGGGGTGTATGGCAGATTCGGACCATAACGTGCCGGGAACGGTCCACGAACTGATTGTGCGACCAAATTGGACTGGATCGCCCCCGGCACGTGCAATCTCGCTCTCTGCGTAGAATGCACTCCACGCATGGCCGGAGTTGCCATAAACGAGCATTGCCCCCATAATGAGCGCTTGTGCCTGCGAACAATCTCGTTCGCCGGGCCAAGCGGCGGCAACGGCTGTCGCACCAATGAGGGCTGAGAGTGCGACTTGGCTCATCGAAGTCAAGGAGTACATTTTGAGTTTTCAACAGTTTTCCCTCGATCCGCGCATTTATGCGGGGGTCAAAGCCGCCGGTTACACCGACACCCACCCCGATCCAACAGCAGGCCATCCCCATCGTGCTTTCAGGGCGCGACGTGTTGGGCCTGGCCCAGACCGGCACCGGCAAGACCGCAGCCTTCATGCTGCCCATCCTGCAACGCCTGACCAAAGGGCCGATGCGCAAGATACGCGTGCTGATCGTGGCGCCGACCCGCGAGCTGGCCGAGCAGATCCACGAGTCCGCCACAGCAGTTGAGCGGCAGAACCGGGATCCGCAGCATCACCGTCTACGGCGGTGTCAGCAAGCGGCCCCAGATCGAGAAGATCAGCCGCGGCGCAGAGATTGTCGTCGCCTGTCCCGGACGCCTGCTCGACCTGCTGGGCGACAAAGCCATCGACCTCTCCAACGTCGAAGTGCTGGTGCTGGACGAGGCCGACCGCATGTGCGACATGGGCTTCCTGCCCGACATCCGTCGCATCCTCAGGCAACTGCCGGCCAAGCGCCAGACGCTCTTCTTCTCGGCCACCATGCCCAAGGACATCCGCGGCCTGGCCGATGAGATCCTCAACAAGCCCAAGGTTGTGCAGGTTGACATGCTGGCCCCGGCCAAGACGGTCTCCCATGCGCTCTATCCGGTGACCGACGGTCTCAAGAAGAAGATGCTCTTCACCATGTTGCAGCGCACGGCCACCGGTCGCGTGCTCGATCTTCACGCGCACCAAACGACGTGCCCGCTTCCTGGCCCAGGATCTGGACAAGCGCGGCTATCGCGTCTCGGCCCTGCAGGGCAACATGGCCCAGAACCGGCGCCAGGCCGCCATCAACGGCTTCCGCGACGGCAAGTTCGACATCCTGGTCGCCACCGACATCGCCGCCCGCGGCATCGACGTGACCGAGATCTCGCATGTGATCAACTTCGACATGCCCGACACGGTGGACGCCTACACCCATCGCATCGGCCGCACCGGCCGCGCCCATCAGACCGGCGAGGCCTTCACCTTCTCCGTGGATGATGATGCGCCCATGGTGCGTGAGATCGAGCGGGTGCTGGGTATGCAGATTGAACGACGCCAGATGGAAGATTTCGACTACCTCGGTTATGTGCCCGGCCAAGCCCAGCCTGGCCAGAGTTCGTCGAAGAGGGGCAATTCGAATCGTTCGAATCGACGACGCAGGTCGTCGTCAAATTCGAACCAGAGCAACGGGAACAACAGCAACGGCAGTCAGTCGCAGTCCGGCTCCAACGGGTCCTCCACTAGCTCCGGCAGCAGCCAGAGCAACGGATCCAAGACGATCGGGCAGCAGCAATGGCTCCAAGCCCTCGCGCCGTCGTCGCTTTCCCAAGCGCAAGAGTTCCTCGCAGGGCAGTAACAACTAATAGGACCATCGACGCAGGTAATGCCTGCTTTCGAGAATTCTAGATAGACAAAAAGAAGAGGCCGATCTTCCTCGGAAGATCGGCCTCTTCTTTTTTGATTCCAGCGCCTGCTCTCCTCTTTCAGACTCTCATCCACCGTAGTGCTACGGTGCTGTCCGACCCGGACCCAGCAGCGGACAGGAGAAGTACTTGTCTCCATCCTCGCCGGCCGGATCCATCTCGCCGTTGCCGTTCAGATCCAGCCACCAGCGTCCACCCACATAGCCTTTGTCGCCGGGGCCGAACTCGGTCTGCAAGCCGGTGGGGCCACCAGGTTCCAACTTCTGGAATTTGCCCTTCATAGGCAACGGATCTGCCGTCACAATCGAATCGTAATACAAGCCCTGTCCGGTCACATAGATGACGGGGCCATCGCCGCGTCCGCCTTGACCGCCGCGCTTGGCGTCGGCTGATGACGGCGCCAGCAACAATGCGACCACCAGGGCCATGGCCGACAGGCCAACAATCAGTTTCAGAAATCTACTCATTTTCCCCTCCTCAAACTCGTGCCCAATCGGTGCTGGCTCGTGCGATAAACGAGCCATTGAGAAGAGAATAGAGTCGAGAGCTTACACAAATCGTTCGAAAGGATTACGGAACCATTAACGGATGGGCCCGCTGCAAGAATACAATCAGCTGCCGATTGACGCAGATGATTGGGCAGGATCTGCCCCAATCCGTCGCGCGTCCGAAGGATGCCCGCCGCAGCCACGATTTACAGTTAGAAGAGAGGGGCGTCCAAACCGCGGACTTCGGTGGCAAGCCCCCCGCCGACCGTTTGCCCAGGACCGTGCGTGGTCGTACAATGAAAAAAACTGCTCAGTGTTCGCGACACCCGACCGGAGCTTCATGAGCGCCTCCCGGAGTTTGGTCCTTCATAAAACTCAGAGAGTGCAGAGAAATATATCCAGACACGTTTCTGATCATCTCCAATCCTCCGGGAGGGCTCGACCGGGAATCGGTGATTTCGGCAAGGCCCCTCCCGGAGGGTCTTGACCACAAGGAGCATATCCCCCATGCCACGCCGTAATCACGAGTTTGTAAAAGGGCGTTACTATCATCTATTCAATCGAAGCGTTGACCACCGTCCCATTTTCGCTGATGCCATAGACTATCTCCATTGCCTACGTCTCATCCAACGCAATCGAACCGAGTGCAACATCACTGTGATCGCCTACTGCCTGATGCCCAACCATTACCATCTGTTTGTTCGGCAGGATGGCGATACACCGCTCAGCCGATTTGTGGGTCGGACATTCAACTCATATGTTCAGAATTTCAATCGACGGGTGAAGCGGCGCGGTCCACTTTTCGAAGGCCGGTTCAAGCACGTTGTCGTTCAGCAAGATGAATACGCACGGCATCTCTGTCGGTACATCCATCTGAATCCTGTGGCAGCCGGTTTGGCTGCACAAGCGCACAACTGGTCCTATTCCAACTATCGAGACTGGATCGGTCTGCGTAACGGGACGCTCAAGGATGACGCATTCATTGCCGCCCATTGGCCTCAGCAGCGGGCAGTATCAGGCATTCATCAACAGTGCGATACCATACCCGCCGTATCTGGAAGTGTAAGCAGTCAACGATCCTCCGGGAGGACTTGAGGGAAACCGGATGGCTTGACGAAACTCCTCCCGGAGGATCACATTACTCATGCCCGCCGTATCTGGAAGTGTAAGCAGTCAACGATCCTCCGGGAGGGCCTGAGGAAAACCGGATGGCTTGGCGAAATTCCACCCGGAGGATCATACTACTACAAAGGGATAAAACCATGAACTATCGCACCCTAGGCCAAACCGGCCTCTCAATCTCCGAGATCGGCCTGGGCGCCTACCCCATCTCGGGCATGTGGCGACGGCCCGACGGTTCCAACTTTGGCTGGACCGGCACCGATGACACCGAGTCCATTGATCTGATCCACCGCAGCCAGGATCTCGGCATCAACCTCATTGATACGGCCGAAATCTACGGCGACGGCCATAGCGAAGCCCTCATCGGCAATGCGCTGGTCGGCCGCCGCGACGCCTGGGTGATCGCCACCAAGGTGCAGCCCGATCGGGGCGTTGATGCTGAGGCCCGTGATGAGGATGCCGTGCGCCGGCGTCTGACCGAAGCCTGCGAGGCCAGCCTGTGGCGTTTGCAGGTCGAGGCTATCGACGTCTACCAACTGCATGCCGTGCCCTACGCCTGGGCCATGCCCGTGGTGATGGAGACGCTGGCCCAACTCAAGGCCGACGGCAAGATCTACTGGTACGGTATCTCTACAAACAACTGGGACGCCATCCAACAGCTGATGGTCTTCGGACCGATCCATGTGTTGCAGATTGGCTACAATCTGCTGGAACGCAGCGCCGACGAACTACTCAACTGGGCCAAAGAAGAGGAGATCGGCACACTGATCCGGGTGCCGCTGGCCAAGGGAATGCTCAGCGGCAAATACTCCGGCGAAAACGCGGCCACGCTGGCCGACAACGACCTGCGCTACGCCCGCTTCAACCAGCCCGAGAGCGTCGACGGGCTCGCAAAGCTGCCCCAGCTTGACTTTCTGGCGGCGCCGGAGCGCAGCATGGTGCAGGCTTCGCTGCGCTTTGTGCTCGACCACCCGGGCGTCTCTTGCGTGATTGCCGGGGCCAAGAACCGGCGTCAGATCGAGGAGAACGCAGCCTCGTCGGATCTGCCGTCGCTCAGCCAGGCCGAGCTGGCCCGGGCCCTGCCCATCGCCGACACCATTCAGACGCCGGGGTGGATATCAGAAAGGATGTCATGTCGGACACGCAATCTGCCGAACTGGACAGGCAGAAGGACAGTTTCGTCATAGTCGATATGGTTCGGGTGCGCGGCTCCGCAGGGGCTGCCAGTGTAGATATCTACCGGCCCGACAGCGATGAGCCGTCCCGCTGGTGGTCGTGGCCCATGGCTTCTCGCGAAAACGGCGCAACATGTCCGGCTGGGGGCGCCATCTTGCCGGCGAGGGGTTTGTCGCCGCCGTGCCGAATCTGCCCTCGTGGTCAGATCAGGCGCGCAACGGACGTTTCCTTGCTGATCTCTGCGCACAGCTTTGTACCCACGACACTTGGCAAGAGCGCATCGATCCGTCACGGGTTGGTTTGATGGGGTTTTCGGCCGGCGGGTTGGCCAGCCTGCTGGCGGCCGCCGACAATCCGCACGTGGCGATCTGGGTGGGGCTGGACCCGGTCGATCGGAACGGATTGGGGGCGCAGACGGCGCCTCTGGTCCAGTGTCATGCAGTCGTGTTGACAGCCGAGCCATCGGCCTGCAACGCACATGGCAACGCCCAACAGATCATCGACGCCCTGCCCGCCTGCGAACAGTCCAAGATTGCCGGCTCCGTCCATGTGGACGCCGAGTGGCCGACCAGTTGGATGGCGGAGGTTGTCTGCGGTCGATCTTCGGACCAGCGGCGCACTGAATTCGTCCGGCTCGCGACCGCGGCTCTGCACAAGGCTCTGGCGCTGCCGCCGGCGGTCGAAGCGTAGGGCATCGCCGGATGAGCGGGCGAGTCCCGTTGGCATTTCAGATTCCGGGATATTGACGTTCGAGAATTTTGTGCTGCTATGACGTAGGTGTGGTTGCAAACCCATAGGCATCAAGCTAAGGATTATGTTAAATTCCACACCGATTTGAACCGGCACGCAGCAACGGCTGAAGCCGGCTGCCAACAGCGAAAAGCGCCCACGGGCGCTGAACTCCAGCCGCTGAGGCGGCTTTTCACTGTTAGCGGCGGGATTTATCCCTGCCGAAACCGACGGCAACGCGAGACGCAACGCTTAGCTTGATGCCTATGGGTTTCAAACCGTACAAGCCACCACAACCTCTGGATTCCAAGGAAATCGTGCGGTTGCAAACCGGCACCTACAGTGCCAATTCGTTACGCTTCATATACCCTGCCAAAAAACGATCTCCCTCTTGAAATCTGACACGCTTGCCCGGCCTGCTCGACAAGCGCGGGTTGCCTCAATCCCGCTTCTGAGGTACTGTCCTCTTTCCTCCGCTCCCCACGGGTTTCAACAACGGACAGACAAAGGAGACCAGAAATGACCAAGTCATCAACAATGCGAATCGCCGACAATATCGTTCAGCTCATCGGCAACACCCCGCTGGTGCGCATCAACCGCCTGAGCGAAGGATGCCATGCCGATGTGGTGGCCAAGCTCGAGTTCTTCAACCCCGGCGGCAGCGTCAAGGATCGTATCGGCTTGAACATGATCGAGGCCGCCGAGGCTGCCGGGCTCATCAACGAGGAGACCGTGATCCTGGAGCCGACCAGCGGCAACACTGGCATTGGGCTGGCGCTGGTGGCCGCGGCTAAGGGCTACAAGTGTACGGTAATCATGCCTGACACCATGAGTGCCGAACGTCGTCTGTTGCTCAGGGCCTATGGCGCAGAGCTGATCCTTACGCCCGGCGCAGACGGCATGAAGGGAGCCATTAATCTTGCCCAGGAGATGGCCGCTGCCGATGATCGCTACTTCATTCCCCAGCAATTCGAAAATCCGGCCAATCCCGAGATCCATCGCCGCACCACGGCCGAAGAGATCTGGCGTGACACGGACGGCCAAGTCGACATAATCGTTTCCGGAATTGGCACGGGCGGCACCATCACCGGCGTCGGCGAGGTGCTGAAAGTGCGCAAACCTTCGCTCCAGGTGATCGCGGTCGAGCCGACGGACTCGGCGATCTTGTCCGGGGGCGCACCGGGACCGCACAAGATCCAGGGCATCGGCGCGGGCTTCGTGCCAGACGTCCTCGATACAGAAGTGTTTGATGAGGTGGTTCAGGTTCAAAACGAAGAAGCCTTTGTCATGGCGCGCCGTGCGGCCATGGAAGAGGGGCTGTTGGTGGGTATTTCCTCTGGGGCCGCCCTGCAGGCTGCGCTCGAGGTTGCGGCCAGGCCCGAAAATGCGGGTAAGCTGATCGTGGTTATCATTCCCTCGAATGGGGAACGCTACCTCAGCACACCGCTCTATGCCGATCTGGCTGATTGAGGCGTCAATGAAAGGCGAATGCGGGAAAAAATGATCCACGAAGGGACACGAATTTACACGAAGGTCGGCATTTCTTCGTGTTTCTTTGTGCTCTTCGTGGATCATTTCTTCTTTGGGTTCGCCTAGACAACGCCGCGCTAATCTGGAGGAGTGTCCATGTTTTTTACCCTACGCGAGGATATCCGCTCGGTCTTTGCCCGCGATCCGGCGGCCCGCAGCGTGGCGGAGATTCTGCTCTGTTACCCAGGGTTGCATGCAATCTGGTTCTATCGTGTGGCCCACTGGTGCTGGACCCACGAGCTTTACCTGCTGGGGCGCTGGATCTCTCATCTGGCCCGCTGGCTGACCGGCATCGAGATTCACCCTGGGGCCACCATCGGTGACAGATTTTTTATCGACCATGGTATGGGCGTGGTCATCGGCGAGACGGCGGAGATCGGTGATTGCGTCACGCTCTACCACGGCGTCACGCTGGGGGGCGTGAGCTGGCGCAAGGAGAAGCGACACCCGACTCTGGGCAACCATGTGGTAGTCGGGGTGGGGGCCAAGGTGCTGGGGCCCATCGAGATCGGCGACTATTCGCGTATCGGCGCCAACTCGGTGGTGGTCAAAGATGTGCCGCCCAACTCGGTGGTTGTTGGCGTTCCGGGGCGCATCAGTTCACAGGACGGCAAGAAGGTGCGGGATCCCATTCACGAGGATCTCCACCATGATCGACTCAACGACATCACCATGGAGTCCGTGGTGCAGCTGAGCGCCCGGCTTGAGCTTCTCGAACGGGCGCTGGTCGATCAGCAACAGGATGATGTTGCGCAGACCCAGGTGGTCTCAGAAGGATATCAGGGCCCCTGGGGGATTTAGCACAGGGCGGCACAAACAAGGCTATGGTTCAAACTGATGCAGGTCGATGTCGTAGGTCACGCTACTTGGAGGTTGACGAATAAGCATTAGTATAGCGTAGGTGCGCTTTGTAACCGCACAAACTCCGGTTACCTCTGGAGATCGCACGGATCGTGTGGTTACAAATCCATGCGCGTCAAGCTAAGGATTATATCTGGCGCCGTTGTTGTTTCTTGTGGAATCGTGTCGAAATTTCAGAGGACGACGCCTCCAAGGCAGGGATAAATCCCGCCTCTAACACCGACCCGTCGCCTCAGCGACTCAACAGTTATCGCCAGGACCCAGAGGGTACCCCGCTTTTTGATGTTAGCAGCCGGCTTCAGCCGTTGCTGCGAGTCCGTTCGCAACATTGAACGGCTCAACATAATCCTTAGCTTGATGTGCATGGGTTACGAACCGCATCTACGAAACCCGTATCATTTCGTTAACCCGCGACCAGCGCAAAGGTCATCACGCCGCCGATGACCTTTGCGCTGGTCGCGCGTGCCTTACCCATCCTCTGGAACAATCCAGTCACCCTTGAAATTGCGACCGTGAAAATCGGTACGTTCAATGCCACATTCTTTCTGAAGTACGTTCTTTGGGAAGGAAATTACCGTAGCGGTCTATGATTCTGTGGTATACCTATCCGGTGAGTGGACAGCATTTTACCGACGAAATTCAAGCGAAAGAGTTTTTATGGCGATTCTAGAAGCCATCAATCTGACCAAAACCTACACGATCGAAGACCGTCCCATCCAGGTGCTGGACGATGTTTCGTTTTCGATCGAGCCGGGTGAATTTATCGTGATCAAGGGCAGCAGCGGCAGCGGAAAGTCGACGTTGCTCAGCCTGCTCTCCGGACTGGACAGCCCGTCCAGCGGCAGGGTCTTCATCCAGGGCGATGATATCACGGATTTGACTGAGGATGAGCTGGCGCCCATGCGTAACAGCACGATTGGCTTCGTCTTCCAGTCGTTTCACCTGGTTCCCTCGTTGAATGCCAAGGAGAACATCATGTTTCCGGCGGAGCTGGCGCGAGACCGCCATGCAGATGCAAATGCACAGGCGTTGCTGGAAAGGGTAGGTCTGCACGCACGAGGCGGCAATTACCCGCACCAACTATCCGGCGGCGAAAAACAGCGTGTGGCCATCTGCCGCGCCCTGATCAATGACCCGGAGATTCTGTTTGCCGACGAACCGACCGGCAACTTGGACTCCAAGAACGGTGACGACATTCTCGCCTTGCTTGCCGACCTGCATCGCGAGCGGGGGATGACCATGATACTGGTGACGCATAGCGATGCTGTTGCCGCCATGGCCGAGCGCGTTCTCACGTTGCATGATGGAATGTTGGTTTCCGATGTAAAGCAGAGCATGGCGGTGAGTGGGTAAGCCATGTTGAACTTGCGCTTTGTGCGCCGCCAATTGACTACGTCGAAAAGACAATCTTCCATCCTCGTGCTCTGTGTCGCCCTCTCAATGGCATCACTGGTCGCCTTGCGCGGTTTCGGCGACAGCATCAATCGGGCGCTGTTGGCTGACGCCCGCGAGTTGCAGGCGGCCGACATCATCATCGAGTCCAACTTCGAGCTGTCGACGCCGACTGCGACACTGATCGATGAACTTGTTGATGACGGACAGGTGCAAGCCGCCCGCCTTTGGGAGTTTTATACGGTGGTGCGTCTGCCGGATGACGAAGAGACGCTGCTATCCAACGTCAAGGCGGTGGAGCCCGGCTATCCTTTCTACGGTGCGGTTGAGTTGGCCTCTGGCCGAGCGCTCTCTTCTGTGCTGGAACCCGGCGTTGCGCTGGTCGAGCAGGCGCTGCTGGATCGCCTGGGCGTTGCCGTTGGCGATCAACTCCGCGTCGGCGAAGCCACCTTGACCATTGCCGATGTCGTGCTAAACGAGCCTGATCGTCCAGTCAACTTCTTCTCGCTAGGGCCTCGCCTATTCGTGGCCGCCGCGGATCTGCCGGCGCTGGATCTCGTCAAGCAGGGCAGCCGTGTCACCTACACGACGCTGCTCAAAATGGCCGATGAGGACCAACTCGATCCCGTGGCGGATCAACTGCGTGGCGTGCGCGATCTGGGGCAGGAGAGCGTTGAGACCTATCTGACTGCACCATCCGGCGTGCAGAGCTTCTTCGACAACCTGCTCTTCTTTCTCAGCCTGGTCGCCATCTTTACGCTCTTGCTGTCGGGTATCGGCATCCAGAGCGCATTGACCGCCTTTCTACGCGAGCGCTACACGGCAATCGCAATCATCAAGACATTGGGCGCCACGCGTCGCTTTGTGACGCTCAATTTCTATGTCGTGGTTGGTGTTCTGGGATTGATCGGCGCAGCCATCGGCCTGCTGCTGGGCGTTCTGTTGGAGACGGCGCTGCCGATCCTGCTGCGTGATCTATTGCCGCCTGACGTCGACCTGACCCTCACGCCACGTTCCTTGATTGAAGGCATGCTGCTCGGCGGCTTCGTGGTGGCGGCCTTTACCTTCATTCCGCTCTATCAATTGGGCCAACTGCGACCCAACTTCATCTTTCGCAAGGAAGAGACCGGCATCGAGCGGAGCTGGCCCTATCTTGTCGCCTTTCTGCTCATTCTGAGCGCATTCGGTGCAATGGTGCTCTGGCTGCTGGGCGATGTCCGCACCAGCCTCTATTTCGTCGGCGCGGTGCTCGGTCTGCTCGCTATCTCGGCGCTGCTGACCGAGGTAACGCTCAGGGGATTGCGCCGTTTGCGTCTACGTTCACTGCCTTTGCGCCAGGCGCTGCGCGGCCTCTTCCGGCCACGCAACCCGACACGTGCCATCATCATCACGCTGTCGGCAAGTCTGGCCGTGCTCTTCTGCATCTTTCTCGTGGAGCAGACGCTGGACGCCAGCTTTGTGGCCTCCTACCCTGAGGACGCGCCCAACGTCTTCTTTGTGGACATTCAGCCTGATCAGGTCGAGGAATTTCGATCTGCGCTGGGCGAGGAGAGCGAATACTTTCCCGTGATTCGCTCCACGGTCGCGGCCGTCAATGGGAGCCCCGCCCGAGCTTACCGATGAGGGCGGCACACGCCGCGAGGATGGCCGAGACTTCCAGTTCAGCTTGACCTATCGGGACGGACTGCTTGAGGGTGAGGACGTCGTCCGGGGCGCTGCGCTCTTTGACGAAAGCTTTGATGGCCCGCAGGTCTCGGTCCTGGACGAAGTGTTGGATTTTGCCGGCGTTGGGCTGGGCGACGTCGTCACCTTTCGAATCCAGGGCGTGCCACTGGATGCCACAATCACCAGCGTCCGCACCCGCAATCAGGAGTCTGTGGAGCCATTCTTTAGCTTTGTCTTTCCGAGCGCCGACTTGCAGGATGCACCGCAGACTATCTTCACCGCTCTGCGTGTCGAAGAAGGCGAACATAGCGGCCCTGCAGAATCGCATCGTGGCACAGTTCCCCAACGTTAGCGTCATCGATGTCACGGCCGCTATCGAGACCTTCTCGGGCCTGGCCCGTCGCATCACGCGTGTGATCCGCTTTTTTACGACATTGAGCATTGCAGCGGGACTGTTGATCGTGGTTAGCGCCGTTTTCGCCACCCGCTTTGCGCGCATCCAGGAGGCGGCGTACTACAAGGTGCTGGGGGCCAAGCGACGCTTTGTGTTGCAGGTTTTTACTGCGGAGAACCTGTTGCTCGGGCTGGTGAGCGCGCTGCTGGGGCTGGCCATGGCGCAGGTCGGCAGTTGGCTGATCAACACCCGGCTCTTCGAGTTGGACTATCGCCCCTTTGCCGGAGCCAGCGTCGTCATGGTGTTGACAACCATGCTGTTGGTGACAGCGGTTGGCATGGCAGCGTCGGTCTCCATCCTGCGCAGCAAGCCGATTCAATTCCTGCGTGAACAGACCGAGGAGGAGTAAGGGGCGATGGAAGCGATGGAGACGGGCATTTTCCGAAAGAAAGGGACGGGTAACAGAGTCTATCGCTCACGTCTCTTGATGGCGCTAAGCATGGCAATGGCCATACTCTTGACCGGCTGCAGTGGCCAATCGCCGTCCAGCCTACCCGAGCAGACGCCCACGATGACGCCGGCGAATTTTGAACCGCCAATCGTAATCGTAGCCATGGGTGATAGCCTCACAGAGGGATTTGGTCTTGACATGGAGCAGGCCTACCCGGCGCAACTGGAACGAGAGTTGCTGGATGAAGGCTACAACATCTCAGTGATCAATGCCGGGAGCAGTGGCGAAACCAGCAGCGGCGCGCTCTCTCGTGTTGACTGGGTTCTGAGCATGCAGCCGGATGTGGTGATCCTGGCGACCGGCGGAAATGATGGCCTGCGCGGCATCGAACCGAGTCTTACCCAGGAAAATCTGGAGCAACTGGTCGAGCGATTTCAGGATGAAGGGGCGGTGGTGGTTCTAGCGGGTATGGAGATGGTGCAAAATATGGGCGAGGAGTATACGACCGCCTTTCGCGCACTCTACCCCACGGTCGCCGGCGGCTACGATGTCATCCTTGTGCCCTTCTTTCTTGAAGGAGTGGCCGCTGATCCGACCCTGAATCAGGCAGACTTCATTCACCCCACAGCCGAAGGCTACGCCGTTGTCGTGGAGACTCTCTATCCATACGTCGTTGAAGCGATCAATGCTGTGCAGCCGTGACCCATTGCAAGGGGACGCGGTATGTGTGGCAGAATTGTTGCGTAAAGATTGTCCGTAACCGATGAAATTCGGCTCCTAACAGCGAAAAGCGCCATCAGGCGCTGAGAACTGAGTCGCTGGACCCAAGGAATTTCCCGGCTTTTCGCTGTTAGTGGTGGTTTTTCTACCTTGCCGCAGCAATGCCCTACCTTTGGGATCTATGTGCGACTACCCTGGTCTGTGTGGCAAGAAAATTGCGGACGTTTCAGTTTCATGGATAATGGCACGCCATTGAGAAGACCGGCTGTTCGAACTATGGTCATAAAGGCGCAACGCAACTAGAGAGAGATTCTTGTGGGGCTGGAGTGGCAGTACAGTCAGGATATCCATAGACAAGACACGATTGTTGAACTGGCACAGAGGTTTGTGACGGCTCTACAGGAAATCATCGATCACTGTTTGTCGACGGAAACGGGTGGCCATACGCCGTCAGATTTCGACCTGGCCGACCTGGGCAATGAAGAATTCGGCCACCTTGCTGACTTGCTGGATACGCTCGACAGCGCTGAGGATTATTGAAATGAAGATGAAGAATGTTGAGGACGCGTATCCGCTGTCGCCTATGCATCAGTTGATGCTGATGCATAGCCTGTTTGCGTCGCAGTCAGATATACTCGTTAATCAGTTTCGCTACACTAACCAGGGACGTTTGAATGCGGCAGCGTTTGAGCAAGGACTGCGGGTCCGCCGGCGAGAGCTGCTGGAGCGGCTACGCCGCTCGTCGGACCCTCATTTCCAGACGATCCAAGAGATTTACCGGATACATATACCGGCACAGCATAACTATCGTGCAGAACCTGGAGATATGAAGCTCATCCTGCTTCAGAGCGAGGATCCCTTGGTCAACGGCCTGCAGCGAGGCTGGGCCGACCTATCGGAACGCCTGGAGACGGTCCATTTTTCAGGAGTGAACCACAGTACTTTCTTGCGTGGCGATGAAAATGTTAGACCCGTTGCAGATAGCATCAAGCAAATCGTTGATGAGTGGGCCGAAGAGCAAGGTCAGGGCAGACGTACATGAGACTATGGAAGCTCTTCGGCTATGTGCCCCGAACGACCCTATGGATTGCAATTGTCGCCAGTGTACTGGCTGGATTTGCTAATGTCGCCATTGTCGCGTTGATCAGCCAACGTCTAACTTCCGGTGATGAGTTCACAGCCATTTTTGTCCTGCAGTTCGCAGCCGTTGCGCTGCTAGTAATTGGGCTCGACTTTGGGGTGAAATGGCTGTTGCTGCACATGACGGCGGGTACAGCCTACGGCCTTCGTGTCGACTTGACCAAACGGATTCTTCGATCGCCTCTGGCTGTACTTGAGCAACTTGGCCCATCGCGGCTGATAGCTGCTCTTACGGATGATGTCAAGGTGATCAACCTCGCGTTCAACCTGATTCCAACGACCGTGATGAGTGGCGTTGTCCTTGTGGGGTGCTTTGCGTACCTCGCCTGGCTTTCACCACCGACTCTGCTGCTCGCGGCTATCATGATGCTGCCGGCTGTGCTTGGCCAGATCTGGCTTCGCAACAGGGCCAACCGTAGTCGCAAGGCGGCTGTGAAGATCAGGACCCAGCTGTTTTCTCAGTACCGCATGGTGATTGAAGGCGTCAAAGAGTTGAAGATGCATCGGGGGCGACGCAATGCATTTCTTGACGATCTGATCATGCCAACCGCGTCGCAGTATGAAGCACATATCTTGCGCTCCCAAAGCCTTCACCATTTGGCTATGTCTTGGACGCAGTCGATCTACTTCTTTTTTGTTCTGGCTCTCTTTGCGCTTGCCAATATTTGGGGGCTTAGCCAGACAATTCTCATGACTTTCGCGTTGGTCGCTCTCTACGCACGTACTTCCATGAATGGATTGTTCGCAATTGTACCCTACCTCAATGACGCAGTTATTGCCGCTGACCAGTTGGAACAGATCGGAATGATCCTGGCATCCGACAAAGTCGGAGCGACACAGCCATTGGCGGATGCCACTCCGCCGGTCCGTGTGCAATTGTGTGGCCTCCAATATTGTTATCAGGAGCAGGACAGAGAGGACAGCTTTGATCTTGGCCCAATTGACCTGACAATGGATAGCGGTGAATTGATCTTCCTGATCGGTGGCAACGGCAGCGGCAAGACAACCCTGGCCAAATTGCTGCTAGGTCTATATACGCCTGAGCAAGGGGGAATAGAGTGGAACGGTCAACCGGTGACTTCGGAGAATGTCGATGACTATCGCCAACTGTTCTCCGCTGTTTTTGCCGACTTCTTCCTCTTCGATCAGTTGTTGGGGTTGGAAGACATAGCGAATGATGACGCAGCCAACAACTATCTCAAGTTGCTCCAACTAGAACATAAGGTGCAGGCCAGCAACGGTGGTCTTTCTACACTAGATCTCTCCACCGGTCAACGCCAGCGTCTGGCACTGCTCACCGCATACCTAGAGAATCGCCCAGTCTATCTGTTCGATGAATGGGCAGCTGGCCAGGACCCTGATTTCAAAGAGCTATTCTATCGTCGGCTCTTGCCTGAGTTGCGCGACCTCGGTAAGCTGGTAATCGTGATCAGCCATGACGACCACTACTATGATGTCGCTAACCGAATCATCAAAGTCGACTACGGCAAGATCGAGTATGATCGACGTGTATAGCTGAACTGAAGGCACGTACAGACTACCGCCAATGACTGCTGGGGGCATATGATATACTTCCTGTTGTATCATGTAATCAGCCCGTTCTCAATCAACAGCATCTTCAACGTCTATCCCTAGGAAATAACCATGTCTCAGTCAAAGACCCTCAGGCAGCGCATACAGGCGGGCGAAATTCTGGTCGCCCTACGCGGATCGATCACGACCACCAAGAGCGAATTAGCCGATATTTGGGCAACAGGTCGCTATGACTACATTTGGATCGATGCCCAGCATACGCCCTTTAGCGAACAGCAGCTTGTCGACTATTGTGCCGCTGCTGAAGACCTGAACATTGATGTACAGCTTCGGATTCCACATACACGCTCCGCCCACATGGTTGGCCACTATTTGGATATGGGTCCCAGCGCCGTACTGGTGCCTGAGGTCATGGGCGAAGCAGAGGTGGATGACGCCCTTGCCTATGCCTACTATCCCCAGGTCGGCCGACGCAGCTGGGGCGGTGCCGGACGCCGGGGCCTGCGCGGCGTTGCCAAGGCCATGGATCGCCTGGCCTACGCCGCCTGGTGGAATGAGTATGTCATCGTCGGCATTCAGGTGGAGTCTGTTGAGGCTGTGACCAATATCAGGAATCTGGCTAAGCCCGGAATCAGCACGGTGACATTCGGACCCAACGATCTCAGCTTCAGCCTGGAGGGTCACCCGTCCTACCCGCTTCAGACCGTGGAAGACTGCATGCGCAACGTCAATGAACAGTTGAAAGATACCGACATCCGCATTGCCATGGGCACCGCCACAAAACCTGAGGAACGGGAGAGCTATATTGAGATGGGCGTTACCCTCTTCCAGGAAGACGCGCCGGCCCGATAGTGGGAAGAAGTCTGGCTTCTGATTGAAGATCGGTCCCATCATGGAATCACTCACCCTAATCGGTATATCGCTCTGCATTCTAATATCCGCAGCCGTGTCACGCCGGATCCAGGGTACCGTCGTTACGATGCCCATGGTCTACGTTGCGCTCGGGATGGCTGTAGGCAGTCTGGGGCTGGGATGGGTCAGCTTTGATCTGGATAGTCCATTCCTAAGCGCAGTGGCCGAGTTGACGCTGGTCGCAGTGCTGGCTTCAGATGCCTCCCGCATCAATCTGCGACTGCTCAAAGGCGACCATGGTCTCCCGCAGCGTCTACTCAGTGTTGGTTTGCTCCTAACCATGCTCCTGGGCACACTGGTCGCCTATCTGATGTTTGGCGAACTGGGCTTCTGGGGCGCGGCCATTCTTGCTGTCATTCTGGCGCCTACCGATGCGAGTCTGGGCCAGTCCGTCGTGATGAATACTAAGGTGCCGCTACGCATTCGACAGGCATTGAATGTCGAAAGTGGGCTGAACGATGGGATTGCCATGCCCTTTCTTCTGCTGGCCATCTCGCTGACCGTGGCAGCCGATGCGCTAACGCTGGGCACAGGGTTTCTTGTCACCTCTCTAGTTGGCGCAGTCGGTATGATCATCGGCGGCATCGCTGTCGGCGTTGGCATTGGATGGTTAAGTATTCGCTTTGTGCATTGGGGACGGACCCACGGCTGGATGTCGGCTCCCTTTCAGAAAGTCAGCGTCTACGGCCTGATTCTGTTGACCTATGGCCTGGCCGAACTTGTGGGCGGCAACGGATTCATTGCCGCTTTCTGCATGGGTATGGTGGCTGGCGCCTCCCAGAAGTCGCCGGACAGCAAAGGGCTGTTTGAGTACCTCGAAACGGAGGTCGAGCTCTTCATTTTGCTCACCTTTGTGCTCTTTGGCGCGGTGCTACTGCCGCTGACGCTAGATAGTTTGACCGGCCCGGTCATTCTCTATGCGCTGTTCAGCCTGACGGTAGTGCGCCTGTTGCCGGTGGCATTGAGCCTCATCGGCTCCGGCGTGCGACCGGTCACGACCCTATTTGTCGGCTGGTTTGGCCCGCGTGGACGGCCTCGATCCTCTACATCTTCACGGTGCTGGAGACAGACGGGATCATCGGGGCCGAACTCATCTATGATGTCACCATGATCACTGTCTTTCTCAGTGTCATCCTCCATGGCATCACGGCTGCACCGGGCGCAAACTGGTACGGCAGCCTGATGGCGAAACATCAGCTCAGATCACCCGACGCTGCTGAGCACCAAGCGGTCGGCGAGATGCCGCTGCGACACACTCATCCTCTTTCCACCTGACATCGTGGGACGAGTGTAGCGTACGCGTCTTCAATCAAAATGACTTGAACTTACGTTTTTTTTCAGAGCGGAAGACTCAACTGGAGCGCACCATGGAATCGCAGACCCGAGCCATGACGATAGAAAAGACAACAACACCCAATACCTACAAGACCGTCGGCACGCGACCAATCCGACCGGACGGGGTCGACAAAGTGACGGGTCGCGCCAAGTTTGGAGCCGATATCCATCTGCCCGGCATGCTATACGGCGCGGTGGTGCGCAGCCCACACGCCCACGCACGCATCCTCGCCATCGACACCAGCGCCGCCGAAGCCCTGCCCGGCGTAAAGGCCGTCGTCACGGCAATGGATCTCTCTGAGTTAACCGGTGTTCCCATCGAAAAGGCTGACTACGCCGGCCAACAGATTTTGGCGCATGACAAGACGTACTATCATGGCCACGCTGTCGCTGCGGTGGCTGCAACCAATCGTCATGTTGCCGACGAAGCTGCTAAGTTGGTTCAGGTCGATTACGAGGTCTTGCCCCATGTGCTTGACGCTCGCCAGGCCATGGACGAAGACGCACCGATCCTGCATGAGAATCTGCGCACCGAAGCGTTGGGTCGAACCGGCGATACGCCCACCAACATCGCAGGCCATGTCCAAGCTGAACGCGGCGATTTAGAGGCGGGCTTTGCCCAGGCTTCCGTGATAGTGGAACGAGAATTTCATACGCAGACCGTCCACCAGGGCTACATCGAGCCCAGCACCGCCACCGCGATCTGGGGCGATGAGAATCAGATACGGATTTGGTGCAGTACACAGGGCAGCCACTTCGCCCGCAAACAGGTGGCCGACATCTTGCAGATGCCGCTCAGTCGCATCACCGTCACGCCCATGGAGATCGGCGGCGGCTTCGGCGGCAAGAACGACGTCTATCTGGAGCCGCTGGCCGCGATGCTCTCACGAAAAAGCGGCGGCCGGCCTGTGAAAATCGTCATGACTCGGTCCGACGTTCTCAAGGCCACAGGGCCAGGCGCCGGTTCTTCGATCAGCGTCAAGATCGGAGCCGATGGCCAGGGTCGAATCACAGCAGCCGAGGTCGACATGGCCTACGATGCCGGTGGCTTTCCCGGTGGCTGGGTCTCCGGCGGCGTTGGTGTTGTACTGGCGCCATACAAGGTGGAAAATGTGCGCATCAACGGCTACGACGTTGTGGTCAACAAGCCCAAGACGGCCTCCTACCGCGCACCCGGCGCCACCAATGCTGTCTATGCCGCGGAGACTGTCATTGACGAGCTGGCTGAAGCGCTCGACATGGATCCGCTGGACTTTCGCCTGCTCAACGGCGCGGTCGAAGGGGATCGACGTCCCAATGGCATTCCCCACCTGCACATGGGCTATCATGAAACGATTCACGCCGCAAAGGAACATCCTCACTACCGGACGCCTTTGGGTGGCCCGAACCGCGGCCGCGGTGTTGCCTCTACCTTCTGGGCCAACTGGGGCGCAAAATCCAGCGTCTCAGCCAACGTCAACGAGGACGGAACGGTCAACCTGGTGGTTGGTTCGGTGGACCTGAGTACATCGCGGACGGCCGTCGCTATGCAGCTGGCCGAGACCCTGGGCATCCCGCTGGACGCAGTCTCGGTTAAGGTTGCGGGCACCGATTTCATCGGCTTTAATGACACCTCGGGCGGCAGCCGCACGACCTATGCAACGGGCTTTGCTGCCTACGAACTGGGCAAGACGATTCAACAACAGATGGCCGCCGTTGCGGCAGATTTCTGGGATGTTGATATAGGCGACGTGATTCTCCGAGGAGACACCTTTTCAGCCGGCGATGAGCGCCTAACCTTCGCTGAGGTCGCCAAGATCGTGGCCGACGGCGGCGCTCCGGTGACGGCCAGCGCCTCGGTCGATGCCCAGAACTACGGCGGGGCCGCAGCTGTTCACATTGTCGACGTGGAGGTCGATGCAGAGACCGGCAAGGTGACCATCCTACGCTACACCGCCATCCAGGATGTGGGCACGGCCATCCATCCGGCCTATGTCCAGGGCCAGATCCAGGGCGGCGTGGCCCAGGGCATTGGCTGGGCGCTCAATGAAGGCTATTGGTATGACGAAGATGGTCGCCTGGCCAACGCCAGCCTGCTCGACTACCGCATGCCCACCGCGCCCGACCTGCCCATGATCGACACCCAGTTGATCGAGAATGCTTATCCCGGCCATCCCTTCGGCGTTCGTGGGGTCGGCGAGACGCCGATTGTGCCGCCCGCCGGTGCAGTGGCCAACGCCATCTATCATGCCACAGGCGTCCGCCTGGCCGAGCTGCCCATGTCGCCGGATCGGCTGGTGAAGGCGATGCTGTCCCAGCGCCAATGACTGGTCTGGCCTGTGGAAGCTGATCACTGATGCCAATGTCTGCTGCCCTGAAGATTATCCTGTTCGTGACCCTGGCCTATTGCGCCATTGTCGCCGTCGTATTCGTTCTGCAGCGGAATATGCTCTACTTCCCCAATCCGCAACGCCCATCTGAGGAACTGGCTCAATCAGCCGGCCTGGCCTTCTGGCCGGCATCAGCCGGGGACTACCGTGGGTTTGTCAGCGTGGACCCGGTCGACGCTGTTGCGACCGTCGTCGTCTTGCACGGCAACGCCGGCCGAGCTGTGGATCGAAGCTACTATGCAGATGCCCTGGCTCCGCTTGGCTATCGGGTGCTTCTGGCCGAGTATCCGGGCTATGGCGGACGTAGCGGCAAGCCGAGTGAGGCTACATTCGTTGCCGATGCAAAGGAGACTGTCGAGCTTGCCTACAAGGAGTACGGCGACCCCATCTATCTGTGGGGAGAATCGCTGGGAGCCGGCGTTGCAGCCGCAGTAGTTGCGTCAATTGAAACGCCTATTGCGGGCCTGGTCCTGGTGACGCCCTGGGACTCATTGCCCGATCTGGCACAGGCCATCTACTGGTTTTTTCCGACGCGTTGGCTCATTCGGGACCAATATGACAGTGTGAAAAACTTGGCGTCCTATGCCGGGCCTGTGGCCGTTGTGGTGGCGGAGCAGGATGAGATTATTCCGACCCAACATAGTCTCAGGTTGTTTGAGTCAGTGGGGGACAACAAGAAACTCTGGATGCTGGAAGGCGCAGGTCACAACAGCTGGCCGGTTCAGCCGAATGCGCCCTGGTGGCGTGAGGTGGTTGACTTTGTCAGCGTGGCCCGCGATTGAGTTACGTCTTGTTGAGGTTTCAGGTTCCGGAAAAACTCTCGGTGCCAACAGCGAAAAGCCGGCTCAGCGGCAGGACTAGAGCGCCTGAGGGCGCTTCTCAATGTTAGAAGCCGGCTTTAGCCGATGTGCTCAAGCATCAACGGGATCTAGATTGGTTCTTTTGTGCCAATCTGTGACTCTACTGCAAAAAGGCAAATCTGCCACAGATGGACGCCGATACCCACAGATTGAAGGAGCTTTTCCTCTGTGAACTCTGTGCCTCCTCCGTGCCTCCGTGGTGAAATGGACGTTTTCGCAGTAGAGTCATCCGTGCCTACCTTCTGAACTAGGCCGTGTTGCAAAGTCGGGCAGCAGCAGTCGGCGGCCCAAATGCCAGCTTTGCCCCTGCTGAATTATCGGTGTATTGTGATTGGTGAGAGCCTACGTTTTCAATCGCGTATGGTTCAGGAATTCGCCAACGTTTGACAAGAGCGCAGTATCAATATTCTTATGGAGAAATTCATGCCAGTCGGAACCAGTAATTCTGTCATTCCCGGATGCGGGACCCATCACATCGCCGTCCAAACACGTGACATGGACGAATCGCTCAAGCTCTATCGGGACGTGCTCGGTATGCAGATCGTTGCCCAATTTGGCAGCGATGAACGCCGGATTTTCCTGCTCGACATCGGCGACGGCAGCCATATGGAGCTCTTTGATCCACTTTCGGACACAGCCAAACCGGGTGCGCTCGCTGCAAACGATCCGGTCATGCACTTCGCCCTGGCAACAACCGACACCGCCGCGGCCACAGAGATCGTGCGTAGCGCCGGTTATACCATCACCGTCGAACCCAAGACCCTTGATCTCGGCGCTCTGACGGTCACCATCGCCTTCTTTGACGGTCCCAATGGAGAGTCAATCGAGTTCTTCCAGGTCCACGGATGAGCCCGTTGCTCTGATTTCGGAAGGCAAAACGGGGCTTGCGCTCGCCGTCGACCCTTGCACCTTCAACACAGAGCACAGATGCTGAAATGGCACGGGACCCAGTTCAGCATCTGCGGGCGTGTCTCGTTGCTGGCGGTGGAGTTGCCGCGATGCCAACATATGGATGTACGCTCAAACCGAAACGTGATTGTCTTGGATCAATGTGTATTCCAGATTTCCCACGCGATCTTCCATTCGCCGTCGATCTTCTCGAAACCGAGGATACATTGACCGCTTTCGACAATTGGCTCGCTCCCGTCCGTCGGCACCAACGTCTGTGTCCATTCGGCCATTCTGGTTGCATTGTCGCCGTTGATCTCGTAGTTCATCAGTGAGAAGTCGCGTTCAATGTCAAAACTGTCGAAATAGAATTCAAGATCGCCCTGGATCGCCTCCCGGCCAAATGACGGTGGATAGCCAGGCGGCATAGAGACCGCGTCGTCAGCATAGTACGAAGCGGCAAGAGCGGCATCCTCCGATTGCAGGGCAGTTTCGGCGGCCATAACAGCGTCGACAAACGCCTGTTCAGCGACCGCCATTTCCTCCATGCTGGGAGCAGTCGCGTCGGCGGCAATCGGCTGCAAAGGCTGGCAGCCGATCAAGAGCAGTGCGATCAATCCCAGCAATGGACCGATACGAACGATTCGGGTGTTCATCATGCTTCCTCCTGTAGGTGATGGTTTTCCAGGCACCGTTTCAAGCACGTCGATGGTACCCCAAATTCGACGTCATCAGGAATCGGAGTTCCAGATTTCCCAGAGAATCATCCACTCGTCGCCGTTTTTTTGGCGTATCACGATATGTTTGCCTACTTCGTTGATGGTATCGCCGCCTGCCTTGGGCTTGAGTTCCATGGTATAGTTCGCACGCTCGATGGCTAGATCGCCGCTAATGACAATGTCGACTATTGATGTTTCGTGACGTGCCTCAAACTCGTCAAGGATATATGCCAGGTCGCCGAGTACCGCTTCCTTGCCCTCGAGAGCAGGGAAGCCCGGGGGCATGTCAACGGCATCCTCTGCATAGAGCGCACCAAGCCGATCCAGATCGGCCGAATTGAATGCCCCGTCCCATTCGGCGCTGGCCGCCCTGACTTGATCCTCGGCGGGCACGCTTTCGGGCTGCGCCGAGATCGGCTGACAGCCACTCAACGCCAACAACATCATGGTCAACACTGATAAAACGGATAGGGTCTTCATGTCTGATTCCTTTCGTCCTGGGTGCACCATATGGATTCGTCGATCACACATACTTCGTGTCGCGGACGCAGCATAGCGGATACAGCGATCCGCAAGCGATCTTCTTTACATAGATTGGCGGTGAATCAAGCAGAGAGGAAGGCAGATAAGCGATCCCGACCGATCTGCGCGATCTTCCGGGAGCCAATTCTACTGAACACTAATGGACTATTGACATCTAATAAGAAAGACTCTCGGAGCCCCACGTGCTGGGTTGAAATGGACCCGGTGGGAATTGGCCGGTTGACCGTTCATCAGTCTCCAGCGCGTGGCACGCAGTTCGTTTCCAATACGGTGGGTATCAGTTTGCATCATGGGCGAGTTGGTTCAGCAATGCACGCGCCCTCACATAGATCGGCACTCTGAAATCCTTCACTGAACCAACCATAGATTGTGGTGAGCGCCTGGTGTGCTTCGAGACTCTTGCCTTGGCTACGCCACAACTTTGCCAGGCTGACGGTCGTGCGCAGCTCCAGCATTTTGGCGCGTTGTTGACGTGTGAGTGCCAAAGCAGTCGCGTACATGTCCTCAGCGTCGTGTTCCGGGTGACCCACGTCCAGTCGGTAGTCACCGGTCAAGCGCAGGAGCTCCGCTCGCCAGTACAATTCTTCCGATGTTTCTGAGAAATCAAGCGCTCGCTCCAGGCTACGCAATGCTTGCTCGATCAAGCCGCCCCCGTGCTGTCCGCACGCTAGCAGGCTAAGTAAGTAGGAGTAATTAAACCGCATGTTCATCTGCTCAGCAGTGTCCAGCGCTTCTTCAATCTGGGTCAGGCCGGTTGCAAGATCGCCGGCTGTTGCGGTAAGCCAGCCCAGATGAACTGTTGCAGTCACGACATAGTCTGGGAAGCCGTATTGAGCACATAGGTCCAGGACTTCGAGGGTGAGTCGGCGCATGGTCGCGAGTTCGCCGGCCCGCTGCGTCGTGTACATCATATACTCTCGACTGTGAATCTTGTCGCCGGGCATGCCGGATTCATCGGCGAGTTGAACGGCTTTCGCCGCCGTTTCGAGTGCCTGTTCAGGATATCCTGCGTGCCAGCGCGCTTCCGCCAGCCAGCTATGCAATCCAACAGCGTCAGATGGATCGCTGATTAATGTTGATTGAAGGGCGATTGTCTGCCGATACTGATCAAGCGCAGCCCCGACTTCTCCACGGAAAAAAGAGATAAAGGCACGATGGTGAGTGGTCGAATAGAGAAACTGGTCGTCTCCCAATTCCTGGGCGTGTTCAAAAGCGCGTTGCGCCAATCGAATCGCCATCACCCAGTCGCCGCTACTGACATAAAAGGTGCTCAGCCCGATGGTCGCTTGAATCTGACGTTGTTCACCGCGGCTATTCTCTGCCCACTGAAGGGCTCGATCCAATGCCGCCTTGCGTTCTATGGATGTCCATCCATGGACATCAATCTGTGCACTTGCCACATCCAACCAACAGTCAATGCACAGGGCGATATGGTCAGGCGTATCGGGCAGTTGATCCAGAAGGAGCAACGCCTTCTCAAGGTAGACAAGCGCTCGATCCGAGGCGGCGATCTCTGCTGATACCTTCGCAGCCTGGCGGTAATAGTGAAGCGCTTCCTGCCGCTGCAAGGCTTCAGCATAATGCCAACCCAATTGCCCACAGAGCACGTCACTCTTGTCAGGGTATAGTGATTCCAGCGCCTGGGCCACGCGGAAATGCAGCCGCTGGCGCCCAACGGGACTCAATTCCACCAAGGCGACTTCGCGGATGCGATCGTGGGTGAAATCATAGGTCGCTTCGGATTGGTCAACGACGATTCGCCGCTGCCACAACTCATCCAGCCGGTTCATCAGCGTCTCAGCATCCAGGTCACAGGCGTGCGCCAGCACGGCGTATGAGAACGATCGTCCGACGATAGCTGCCAAACAGGCCAGATCATAGGCTTCTGGTGAAAGCTGACCAAGCCGACGTTGGATGGTTGTGCGGACCTTCACCGGCAGTGTGGACGCGGGTAGATCAGCGAGTGCCGGTTCCAGTTCCGCGATTGGTTTCTTCAGCGCTGCCGTCAGGTCTTCGTCCTGGCCCATGGCTGCGCGTACCGTTTCCACGATGTAGAGCGGATTACCTTCCGTGTACTCAAAGAGGTCCTCGATTTTGTCTACGTCGAACAAATCAGTTGATTCATGGGCTGCCAATGTCAATGTCTCGTCCGGGCTCAGTGGACCCAGTTCAAGTTCGGTCAACCTGTCGCCACGACACAGTTCGAAAAGCAGCGTATTCAATGGATGGTCCCGGTCGATCTCCTCTGGTCGGATCGTGCCGAGGATCAGCAGCGGTGTCTGGCGATAGGTAACCATTAAGTAGGCCAGCCACGCCAAAGTCTCCGAGTCGCACCATTGAAGATCGTCGATCAGCAGCAGCTTGGGCCGCTGATCGACTGTGACAACGTTGGCAAGGGCCTCGAAGAGCCGCCTTCGTTGCCAGCTTTCATCCACAGGCCCGGGGCGTGACTGCGCTGGGTGTGCGATCTGAATCTCGGGCAGAAGTCGCGAGATCTCAGCCAGCCAAACATCGTCCACCTCGTCTAGAGATGCTTGAAATATCGGCTGGCGTAGCCAGTCGATCACTGGCGCATAGGCCAACTCGCCGGCGGCAGCGTAGGATCGAGCGCGGGCGCTGCCAATGCCCTGCCGATCGGCCCAGGTCAACAGTTCCTCGGCCAGCCGCGTCTTGCCGATACCGGGTTCTCCGGCGATCAGGACGAAGTGCGCATGGCCGCGTGCGATGCGGCGCCATCGACTGAGCAATGTCTGCCACTCCGCTTCTCTACCGATCAAGGGTACTACATTCTGCCCGAGCGGTCCTGAACGGTGGCGCAGTACAGCCGGCGCCTCTTGCTGTAGCAGTCGTTGATAGGCCTCCCGAATCGCTTCGCCCGGCCCTACGCCCAACTCTCTTTCGAGCAGTGTAACGCAACTGTTGTATGTGCGTAGCGCTGCCGCCCTGTCGCCGCTCAACACATACAGGCGCATCAAACGTCGATGAGCGGCTTCGTGCAGCGGCTCGGTGCGCAGCAGTTGTTGGGCGTATGGGATAGCTGCTGTGTATTCACGCTGCTCTTCGTATATCCACCCCAGTTCTTCAAGCGCCTGAACATACCGTGATCGCAACCGATCTCGCTCAGGTACGATCCAGATCATCGTAGCAGTCCGGCAGCAGATCGCCTCGATAGAGTCGGACCGCCTCTTCGAGAAAGTCGCGCCGTTGTGATCGATGGTCTGCTGCATGGGCTTCTGCATGATCGAGCGCTGTCTCGAACTCGGCTACGTCGAGCGTAAACGATGTATCGGCCCGCCATAGGAGCGTCTGATGGTCGACGTGTAGATGACCTTCTACCGCCGGCAAATTGCGGCGCAGGTAGTGCAACGTGCGACGCAGATTGTTCTGGGCTTGCGCTTCCGTCGAATTGGGCCAGAGCCGGAATGCAATATGCTGGCGGCGCTGCTGCGCGTCGCGATGCAGGCATAGATAGGCCAACAGCGCCCTCTCGCGCGCCGATCGCAGTAAGACTGTAGGTTGGTCCTCAAGTGCCAGGTGGAAGTTTCCCAGCAGTCGAAGGTCAAAAGCTTCTTTGGTCATTGTTGAAGTTCCAGCGTCTAGCTCGGGCTGGGTGAAATTCAGCGTGGGGGCAACCCCGTTCATTTGGTGCCAGCCTTCCGGGTTAGGCCGGAGGTTGCTCCGATAGCAGAGCAACCTCCGGCCTAATCCCAGAATGTGTGATGCAGGAAACCTGAGATTCTCCTGGGTCAATGGTAATCTACACTCCCAGTATGCTGGAGCATTTCGATGAGGGAACGCCGTCTGTGATAACGAGCACGCAACTCGGCAAGACGAGTTTCAAAGCGCGCCTCATCTCCCTGATGGATCGCCAGATCTGACAGTGCATTCAGAAGGTCGACCGCCTCTCGATACGATTTGCGATTGCCTTGCTCGATCAATCGCTCCGCCTGCTGCCAGGTCTCTTCCTTGCGCGTGGCCAGCGCTTCCAGTTCGCGCAGACGTTTGACCTCTGCCTCGGCCTGTTGGCGCTTCCGCTCCGCTTCCTCCAACTGGTCACGAATGGCATGGATCGTTCCGACAGTCCGCCCGGTCGATGACAAGGCAACAACCGGTTCTGATTCGTCGATCAACGGCTTTAGCATTTTCCTCAGTTCGATTACCAGATTGGGTTCACCCGCCAGCAATCGCACCAAAAAGCGCTCGCATTCGCGACGCGACAACCCGGAGAGCGCCGTCTGGTATTCGGCTGCGCTGGGCGGCTGGGCCATGCTAGGGCTGGCATGGGCCGCGGCCTTGACCAGTCGTGAATCGATCTCGAAGAAGTCGATGAAGGTGCCGAGCGCAGGCGTCAACTCGAAGAGGCCCGGCGGCACCGGCGGCTCAATCGCCTCTTCATCCAGGTCGTAGTCCAACTCTGTGGCCCGCAGCCAGGCAAGGTAGAGCACTCGGTAGTCGCCCTGGAGGATGTCGTCACGCAGTCGCGCCAGGGTGGAAAGTTTGCCCCCGCCGTCGATCCACTCGTCAGGCGGATCCTCTTCCGTTAGGCTGAACTTGAGGATGTAGACTTCGCCGTAGTCATCCAGTTCGATATGATAGTCGACCAGGTAGGGACGAACTTGTTGAGGATCGAGCAGCGCTTTGGGAAAACGAAACATCAACTGCTGGTCGCCCCAGTTGGCCAAGTAGAGAAAGGCGTCGAAATAGTCGGCCAATACCTTGGCCGGATTGTGCTTGAAGCTGCTCCAACTGTAATCGACCTGAGCGGAGCTTGAGGTCACGTGGATGTGGCTGGAGAGCCCGTCGACCGCGGTCTGTTCTGCCGCGGTCAGCGAGCGGTCGATGCACTGCCATTCGTAGTATTGGTATTCGCTCATGGTGTTGTCCGATCTGATGTAGTGCGTCTGCCACTTGTGCTTGTCCCAGTAATCATACGCCGTGCGACGTCGCAGTCAAAATGTGCTAAGATAGGTGAACGTATCATGGTCAACTCGCATCGGCTCATCCCGACTGAGTTTGAATATGACCTTGCCGCGATAATTGTTCCTGCGAATCGAGGTGAAATTTGGAAGAGACCCATCAGGACGAACGGCAAAAACTCGTCGCAATTGCCCAAAGGCATCATATCGCCTATGTGGCCATCTTTGGGTCGTTTGCGCGAGGGGATGCGCGTGCCGACAGCGATGTGGACCTCTATATTCGCTTCGGTCGTGATGCCGGTCTATTCGAGATGTTGGGCATCAAACATGAAATGGAAGACGCATTGGGGCGAACGGTTGACCTGATTGCTGAAGAACTGGTCGAAACGTATTCCTTTGTTCGCGAGGGCATGGCTAAGGATCTGACCGTCCTCTATGATGTGAGCGGATCCCATGTCCCCGCCCAGTGATCGTCAGCGGCTCCTTCATATTATTGAGGCTATCGAATGGATTGGCGAGTTCGCCGGCGCCATGGACTTCGAGGTTTTTCGAGCTGATCGAAAGACTCAGTTGTCTGTGGAACGATCACTTGAGATCATGGGTGAAGCGGCCGATCATCTCAGCCCAGATCTGACGGCACGGTATCCACACGTACCTTGGCGTCAAATTGTAGATCTGCGCAATATTGTGAGCCATGAGTACTTTCAGATACGGCTGGAGATCATCTGGGATGTTGCAATGACCGATGTGCCCGATCTGAGAGATCCAATTGCGGCCATTGTGCAGAACCTCGACGAAGCTCAATCCGGCGAGGGAACGAGTTGTGAGGGTCACCCGCCCTCCTCGTGCTGATTTGAATCACTCCACCGCCTAACGACCCACATCAAATGCCCGCAGATTCACATCCCTCACCTTGGGCGGTATACGTTCGCCAATTGCATCGCGACAGATCTGGGCCGGAACGTCCAGATAGTGGGACAGCAACCCCAGCAGGATCATGTTGGCTACACGTGCGGATTGCCCGGATCAGACCATATTACTCATCTTCCGGCAGTGCAGCCTGCTTGACCGCTGTGCCAATGGGCGGAAAACCGTGCTGATCTCGATGGTACGGCGCATCGTAATACTGCGTACTCTTGAACCACTCGTGACGCCCGTCTGTGGCCTGATCAACAACCACGTCCTGAAGTGCTTTCATCTCTGCTTGGGACATGGGCGCGAAGTTGCGTGCGATCTCCACATCCTGTGCCAAATCCTCCAGTGATACCATGCCGCAAACCAGTGTACTGATTGGCAACGAGAGCGAGTAGCGACGACATTGTTGCGCCGTCAGTCCGGCCTCGGTGATCAGTTGTCCGGCTCCACCAAGACTCTTCATGCCGATGACGCCGATGTCTCGGCGGCTCAGCTCGGGCAGGGTCTCGTGCTGGAAGCTGCGGTAGTGCGCGTCCATCACGTTGATGGGCAACTGGCAGGTATCCCAATCGAAATCTTGAGCCAGCATATCGTTAAGGATGTGGGGACTCTTGTGGCCGGTGAAACCGATGAAGCGGATCTTGCCGGCCTGGCGCGCAGCCAGCGCCGCTTCCAGAGCGCCGTCGGCGCGAAGGATCCAGTCCGGATCGTTGTCGTAGTTGATCTCGTGAAATTGCCAGACGTCGATCACATCGGTCTGCAGCCGGCGCAGGCTTTCGTGCAGTTGCTCCTCCGCCGTCTTCCGATCGCGCGCACAGACTTTGGTCATGAGCGTGACCCGCTCGCGGCGATCGCGCAAGGCCAGGCCCATCCGCCGCTCAGATTCGCCGCCGTGATATTCCCACGCCGTGTCCATAAAGGTCACGCCGGCGTCGATGGCCGCGTGTACCAGGTTAACAGAACCGGCCTCATCCATGTTCGGCCGAACCAAGTGGCCGCCCCCTAAACCAATGATCGACACCTTCAGCCCGGTCTTGCCTAGTCTGCGAACCGGCACGCCGCCGGCATTTCGTTCCACTTCCTGTGCCATGGTGTACTCCTGTTCAATCTCTGTTCTGCTTCGCTTTCTATGTTTTTCGAACTTTTTGGTAACCGACCCTGGGCAAGATGCCATCTTGTCCTACTTTCTACGAGCCCTTCATCCAGCGAGAGCGTTGTCGTCGCGCCTGAAAATAGACGTACTCTGCATCCGGATTGGGTGGCGAGACATTGCCTGTCGACGGATAGTTGGCGATGGCCTCCTCGACGATGTCCACGCCAAGCCCGGGCCGATCCGAGACGACGATGTGACCATCGACAATCTCGGGCTGGGGATCGATGACTTCGTAGCGCTGGGGAACGTCGACGTCCAGATGTTCGAGGATGAGGAAGTTGGGCAGTGTGCAGAGCAGTTGTACAGCTGCCATCTCTGCCACCGGGCCCAGGGAGCCGGAGTGGGGCGCAAAGGTGATGAAATGAGCCTCGGCCATGGCCGCCATCTTCTTCATTTGCATCAGACCGCTAGACCGCCCGGTGTCCGGCTGGATGACGTCGACGATCTCGCGCTCGATTAGCTCGCGCACGCCGTAGATGTTGGTCAAGCGTTCGCCGGCAGCGATGGGCAGATTGACATTGGCCGCAACCTCGGCCAGCGCGTTAGGGTTCTCTGGCGCGACCGGGTCTTCGTAGAAGAGCAGGTCGAATTCCTCCAGCGCCTGGCCCGTGCGGATGGCGTCGGCAGCGGTCAGCCAGGGCGGGCCATGGATGTCGACCATCAGATCGATGTCCGGGCCGACCTCCTCGCGGATTGCCTTGGTGCGCTGCACGATGTTCTCCATGCCCGTGATCTTGAGGGCAGTATAACCTTTATCAACCATCGCTCTGGCAACCTCTGGCGTCTTGGCATGGGGATAGAGCCAGACGCTGTCGCGGATCTTGCCGCCCAGCAGATTCCAGACCGGCGTGTTGAGCGCCTTGCCCTTGATGTCCCATAGCGCCATCTCGATGGCGGTCAGCGCGCCGCCGCCCACTACACCGGTCATTCCGTGGCCCATCATGGCCAGATAGAGCTTCTGCCAAAGCTTCTCGATCTGCATCGGGTCTTCGCCGATGAGCAGCGGCGTCAGATCCTTGACAGCCGTCTCCACGACGCGTGGCCAACCGCTGCCCTCGCCCACGCCATAGATGCCCTCGTCGGTGAAGACTTTGATGAAGAGCCAGTTGCGCGCATTCCAGCCGCCGCCGCCGGTTCCGGCGTGCATCAGATACGTCTTGATCCCTGTGATTTTCACGGGCTTGTCCTCTGTTTTTGTCGATGAAGGATGTTGGGTACACATCTACAGTTTGCCACGTCTTGCCGCCTGTGCAAACCGGGATTTCTCCAACCCGACAGAGCCTTGACCGATGTCAAACAGGAACGCTACAATTTGGACTGTGACGTTAGCTGCGTAAATTCTCCAAGCAGTGCATCCAATATTGAAGGTGAAGCGGAGGTAGTTCCATGCCAGATGCCATGACTGGTCGTGAGCGAGTACGGCGATCCATCACATTTCAGAACCCGGACCGCGCACCGCGGGATCTGTGGATGCTGGGCACCATTCCCATCCGACACAAGGCGGAATTGGACACGTTGGTCGAGAAATACCCCATGGACTTTGTACGCGCACCCTTGCATTGGCGTGACAAGCTGGCAGACGAATGGTCGGCCGAAGCCGGTGCAAACTACGCCACGTCGCCCGGCGGGCCGCGCCAGCCTAGCCCCGATTATGTGGGGCGCTACGTTGATGAGTGGGGTAGCGAGTGGCAGGTGCTGGAGCCGGGCGTCGTCGGCGAGGTGATCCGGCCGCGGTTGGCAGATTGGGCGGACCTGGCTACGTTCTCGCCGCCCTACGAACTGCTGGAGAATCTGGACACTTCGGAGACGGCGGCATTCTACGCGGCGACAGACAAGTTCGTCCTCTGCTCGTCCATGGTTGAACCGTTCCAGCGTCTCATTTTCCTGCGCGGCTTCGAAAACCTGATGATGGACTTCGGCTACGATCGACTTGAACTTCATGACCTGCTTGCCCAGATCCACGCTTTCAACCTGCGCAATCTACACAGCCTCATCGATGTCGCCGCCGACGGCATCATGTTCAAGGATGACTGGGGATCGCAGACGGGCCTGCTCATCTCTCCGAGGCAGTGGCGTGCTCTTTTCAAACCACTCTATGCCGAGTACTGCCGTATCATCCGTGACGCCGGCAAGTTCGTCTTCTTTCACTCCGACGGCTACATCGCTGATATCCTGCCCGACCTCATCGAGATCGGGATCGACGCCATCAACTCTCAGCTCTTCTGCATGGATATCGAGGGACTGGCAGAGCGTCACAAGGGGCAAATCACCTTCTGGGGCGAGATCGACCGTCAGGGCGCGCTGGTTTTCGGCAGGCCCGAAGAAGTTCGCAAGGACGTGGATCGCGTGCGCCGGGCACTGGACGACGGCCAGGGCGGTCTCATCGCCCAATGCGAGTGGGCCAATGACACCCCCTATGCCAACGTCGAAGCCGTCTACGCGGCGTGGAGTGACTAGAAGGGGGGCGACGCCGAGCGAGGATCAGAACGTGGATGGCTTCCTCGTCGATGGCGGCGTCTGGGCGACCGATCCTGGGTCAATCTGGCAGGTGATGGTTGGCATGTGCAGGGTAGGGAGTCGGCTGTTGGTATCCTCAAGTCTGGCCTTGGCCCCGGCCTACAGTACATCACTCGGTAGAAGCGCCAGCTTAATAACGTCTGCCGGTTCTGCAGGTCGATCCACGCATCCTAGTTGGCGTTTAGTGTATTCGCGATCACGCGCCATTTCCTGTGCAAAAACATCAACCATTCAATGTAGAGCAGCGGGTTCTGCTCACAGTTGGCGCGCTCCTTAACCAGGACGAGGACGTCGTTCAATGTCGCCTCTTGGTCCAGAGTCCGCTACGTGATCTGCCATAGAAGGTGATGACGCCATGCTCCAGTGAATGCTTCAGAGCCAGGTCATGGGGTAGGCGATGACCAGCACCTCTTTGCTGCCGGCATCTTGGACGGCCACGGTCACGACCTGAGCGTTGGACTGGCCGATCCGCTGCAGCTTGGTGAAGCCGAAATCGAGTTTCACTGTCGATCATTTCGTGAGGGGACTGTCCGGCTGTTGGATATTGAGCCTTAATCTTGAATCTGCGATGTCATCTGGCTTCTGCCTCATGAAGAAATCGGCGGGGTCTGTCGCTTCTGTAGCCTTGTTGTAGCCATTTTGTGGACAGTTGTCCCGTAGAATTGTTTGTGGGCGATATCGCCCGACCCTATCTAAGTTCCTCGCAGGTGCAATATGGCCGAACTTGAAGTTCGTCTATTTGGTGACTTCCAGTTGATGTTTTACGGAGAGGCGCCAGTTCGTGTTCATCAGTCCCGACTTCAGTCGTTGCTGTCGTACCTGATTCTAAATGCAGATATGCCTCAGACGCGTCAGGCGTTGGCATTCTTGTTCTGGCCTGATACCAATGAAGACCAATCGCGTACCAATCTCCGCAATCTCGTCTATCGCATACGACATTCTTTTCCACAGATAAGCGCCTGCCTTGAGATTACGCCTAAATCAATCTGGCGGCATCCGGATGCCCAAACTATACGACGAATGGGTCGTATCGGAACGAGAACTACTGCGCTTACGCTTCCAGCAATCGTTGAGACGACTGGTCACCTGGCTTCTGCAACTAGTGGTGAGCACTGACAGCACGCGCTATTCAGTCGAGCTTCTTGAGGAGACCGTGATTATTCATAATGACAGAAAGGTGCCCCCAGGGTTGTTGATATCTGGGCTGAATGTACGCATTGACGGTGATGTTACAGGAACAGACGCGATGATGGCTGAGCGAATCTTCGTTCAATAGAGAACGATGCAATCGGCTATGCCGGTAGGAGGAGAGGGTGGCCAACAACTATCCAGTTGTACTTGTGCATGGTATTTTTGGCTTTGGTCCAAAGGAATTATGGCCGATCAACTATTGGGGGCTTGCGCGTCTTGTGGACTCGTCTCTCTCCCGGCATGAGGCGAGTGTCGGTCCAATCAGTTCCGCCCACGATCGCGCCTGCGAGTTGGCTGCGCAGATCAAGGGCACGAGAACGGACTTCGGCGCGCAGCATGCACTTGATGAAGGACATGAACGCTTTGGTCGTGATTTTACCGGCAAGGGATTCGAACCGGACTGGAGTGAGGAGAACGCGGTACACCTCGTCGGTCATAGCCTGGGCTCACCGACTATTCGGTGTTTGCAGCATCTGCTGGCCCAGGATTACTGGGGCTGGCACAGCAATGACCGCTGGATCAGATCGCTGACTACGATATCGGGCGTTACCAATGGCAGCACGCTGACCTACCTTGCCGGCGCTGATGAGCAGACTGGCCTTCTGGATGGCGAGAGTGCTGCCGTTGCGTTGATGTTTCTGATCGAGACGTACATGTATGCGACCCACGCCGTCCATGAGTCTCTCTATGATTTCGATCTCCAGCATTGGGGTTTCCAGCGCCGGGATGATGAACGATTGGTCGACTACCTGCTACGTGTGGGCAGTTCGCAATTCATGTTGGGAAGGGATAACGCCTGCTACTCTCTCACGCTTCAGGGCGCGTATGCGGACAACTCCGTCTGGCCCACATTTCCTGATACCTACTACTTTTCAATCGTTACGGAGCAGACCTTCCGCGGTCTGAGCGGACACTACTATCCCAGTCCCTTGATGGCGGCGGGCATGGCGCCAATGGCGGCATATATGGGACGCAAGGCGTTTAAGCAGTCACCCATTCCCACCGAGGATTTCTGTAGTGCAGACTGGTGGGAGAGTGACGGAATGGTCCCGAGTTACTCGCAAAAATACCCCCACGTCAGCGGGGATCATCCGCTAGGCGGCGAATTCAACGCTGAGACACCTTCCAACCGTTTCAAGGCAGGGAAATGGTATTACATGTGGCTACGAGATACCGATCATCTGGATATCTGCCTGTCGCCTGAACCGCTCCAATTTGGTCAGCAGCGACGGTTCTATGCCAGTCTCTTCGAACGTTTGGCCTCTCTCTAATCGTAGCAGAAATAATCGTGACAGCGGGGCAATTCGATTGGGGAATGTTGTGCATATCAATATCGATGGCTATGAAGATAATTCTACGCAACGTATTTGGAACGCTCCTATCTGTAGACTGAATGGGAGAGGCAGTACTTCCGCATTCAATGTTCGAATGCTGACCAGATCTGCCACCTTGCGACTGCAACCCATCGGCAGTTTTTCGAGCACAGCGCGCTTGACACACGAATGCTCATGGGTCAATTCGATGAAAGGAGCATGAATCATGTCAGATCGCTATTTCGTCACCGTCACTGCGCCGGACAAACGCGCACTGGCCAACCTTCAGTTGTATGAACTCGACTTCTTCCATTCTTCGGCTCAGGCGCTGAGCACAGTGGCTCTTCGGGCTGCGGTGGCTCCCGCAACTGCGCAGGAAGACGAACTTCGCATCGACGGGTTGATCCCGCTTGCGGACATCGGCAGGCTAGTGGAGGACGGCTATCAGGTTATGGTGAAGGAGTCTGGAGACAAGCCGACGCCTGCCCAGACAGAGACGATCACGTTTGAGCAATGGCTAGCGGAAATGGAGGAATGAAACATGCCACCCAGCGGATATCTGACCACCAGTGGGATCGAGAATGCCCTAGTTCACCTGGCCTACCGATACCCAACAATCTGTCAGTTGATTGTCTTGCCTGAGCAGAGCCATGAGGGCCGGACCAGTAGAGCCGTACGCATCGGCAAACCATCAACTGCGGAGAAACGCGGGGCCCTGTTTGTCGGGGGGCTGCATGCAAGAGAGATTGTGAACCCCGATCTGTTGATATATTTCGTTTTCAGGCTCTGTCGCGCCTACGCAGAAGAGACTGATCTCGTCATCGGCGCTACAACGTTCGACAATTGGATTGTCGATCTCGTTGTCGAGAACCTGGATCTATTTGTATTTCCACTCGTCAATCCTGACGGGCGTACCTTCGTGCAGACGCCCGGCGGCGATGCCTGGTGGCGTAAGAATCGCAACCCAAATCCAGGAAAACCGTGCAGGGGTGTCGACCTGAACAGGAACTTCGACTTTCTCTGGTCCAGTGGAATTGGGACCAGCACCAACTCATGCAGCCAGACCTACAGAGGTGCTGCGCCATTCTCTGAGCCGGAGACGCGGCAACATTCGCCATCTGCTGGATACCTATCCAAGTATTGGCTACATGCTGGACATTCACTCGTACTCAGAGTTGATTCTGCATCCATGGGGGGATGATCACAACCAGACCACAGATCCGAACATGAATTTCAGAAATCCGATCTACAATGGCCTACGCGGTACTGCCGGCGCCGGCAGCTATCGTGAGTTCATGCCCGCAACTGATCTGGATCGCTTTGTGCTCTTGGGCAACAATATGCGGGACAAAATTGACGATGAAAGAGGCCGGGTCTACAGCGTACAGCAAGGGATGGATCTTTATCCCACGACCGGGACTTCAGAGGACTACGCCTATGGTCGTCACTTCGTCGATCCGAGCAAGCGGCGCATCACAGCCTTTGTGCTTGAAACCGGTTCTGAGTTTCAGCCGACCTTCACCGAGGGCATCAGGATCATCAAGGAGGTATCCACTGGTCTGATCAATTTCTGTACCAATTGTCTGTGCGTTTCTGAGGCGGCGGCCCTTATGGAGCATCGGTTTATTGAGGGTGAGGCGGGAAGGCGCTATGCCGATCTCTTTGAACGTCACATTGGCGAACTGATCGAATTGACTGTCGCCGACGACAAACTGCTACGCGACGCACTTGCGACGCTGCAACGGGTCAATACGTTCATTGCAGCTGATGAATTGGGACGAAACGAACCGGTCAGCGCCAAGCTCGTGAAATCGATTGACAAGCTTCTTGGCAAATATGAACGCAAGGCCGGCGACCCTCTGAAGAAGGCACTGGGCCGAATGCGCAGCGATGTCAAGCAGTTCGGCGGGAAGACGATCGATGAGGGAATGATGCAATTAGAAAGCACGAAGGAGCCAGCATGAACAAGTTTTTAGCGATACGTAGGAAACCAAGAACTGAGACGCTTGGGTTAGAGTCGATGTCATTTGACGGAAGACGGAGAGCGCTGTCCAGAGCTGCACCCATTTCAGAGCGAAGCGCCTCTCTGGAATCGCTTGGTCTGACCAAAATGGAGCCCGTCACCGAGGATGAACCTGTCGAACGGTCTATAGCCTCGGAGAACAGTTTTCGGCGATTGGGCCACATGGGCGCATACGTGGTGGAGACCGAGAGCGAGCAAGTCGCTGCACAAGCCATGGAACAACTTGAGCCCGAGTATGAGATTGTGCCGAACGTTGAGTTGGGCCTTCCTCAACCTCAACAAGCGCAGACTCTGGCGCGGCGCCCGCGACGTAAGCCCTACTGGCCGGACATCAGCGGCGTCAGTGTGGCCCACGAAAGCGGCATCCGAGGTGAAGGCGTACTGGTCGGTGTTCTCGACACGGGATGTGACGCCGATCATCTTGAACTTCGCGACAAACGAATAGACTACCGGTACGTGCCGCTACAACCTTCGTTCAGCCCAATGCGAGCCTGCAGGGGATTTGATACCGGTGGCCATGGCACCCATGTGTGCGGCATCATTGCAGGGAAGAACGTCGGCGTGGCGCCTGACGTAGATCTGATGGTGGCCTCGGTCATAGAAAGTGAGTCCCATCGTACGAGCCTGGAACGCATTGTCGTCGGCCTGGACTGGATGCTCTCCCAGCTCGACCGGGAAGAAAACCGCAGCAAACCGTTTATCATCAACATGTCATTGGGGTTTCTGCCCGAATGGATCACGAGCGGCAATCTCGGGGCGGTGATAGGTGGTTTGAAGCTCATCCTCTCTACACTAGTCGATGACTTCGGCGTCCTGCCGCTGGTTGCCATCGGAAACGACGGTCCCAACAAGATGCGCGCGCCTGGGTACTTTCCACGTACCCTGTCGGTGGGCGCCGTCGATACGTCGCTGAAGCCAGCCTGGTTTAGCGGCGGTGGTCTATCACCCGAAAACAGTCAACCGGAACCCAACGTTGTTGGCTTCGGTGTGGATGTGCTATCCTCGCTGGAACGAGATGCCGACCGCAATAGTCTGTATGCACGCATGAGTGGTACAAGCATGGCGACACCCTATGCCGCCGGAATCGCTGCGTTGTATGCGTCGCGGAATCCGTCACTGCAGGGTCAAGCTCTCCGTCAGAAGTTGATCGTCGATGCCTCAGAATTGGCCGAACCCGTCGAGCGAGTTGGCGCTGGGTTAGTAAGGTTTGTCTAGCATGCCTAACAAGAAACCGTCAGATTCTTCTCTGCCGGGACAACCGATTGAACCGGGGGACGAAGAGCCCGGCAGAATTCCGCTCACGGATCCGCCGACGGATCCGACAAAGCGCTCCCGGTCGCCGGTCGAACCCATTGGGCCCGTCTTGGCCGACGACATACACACCTATACTGTGATGCTTGAACGACCAACGTCAGAGGAATTGGCCGACTATGATCGCGCTGAGAAGTATCGATTGTTGAAGGGGATGTCGGTTGAGTCGGCTGAAGCATTGAGAACTTGGATCGATGAAAACGGACTCTCAGGTGATGTCCAAAAGATCGGCAATCCGACGACCTTCAGCGTGCTTTTTGTCACAGGCACCGAACGACTGGGCGAAGAATTAGCCAATGCCCCGGGTGTCCAGAGCGTTGTGCCTTCAGAGGAGTTCAAAGTCGATCTGCCCGCTCCGGTGGATCGATTCAGTGAAGAAGAGCTGAATGACGATATTGAGTGAGCCGGCCGTGGGCGCTTGAGAGAGTAGTGAGCTTCATGACTGGCCCCAATCTGTGTAGATACCGTGGAGGTACAATTCCGAATTGGAGGATCTGATCATGTCATCTCCTTTTTACGGCGAACAGTTCACTTTTTCCCAACCTGATGGCACCGAGATAGAGGTGCGCGGCTGGGGTGATCAACACCACGCTGTGTTTGAGACATTGGATGGGTATACCATTGTCAAAGATCCGACCACAGATTTCTACCAATACGCCAATGTCACAGCTGATGGAGAAGAGTTGCAGCCAAGTGGTGTTGTTGCCGGCACAATGGCTCCGGCAGCACTTGGCCTGGCACAGGGGATGCGCATCAATCGAGATGCCGCAAAAGCTACAGCATTGATGAGTACGGGGCTGCCTCCGGCTAGATCCCGATGGGAGGTTCGACGCGACCGGCAGAAAGCAGCATCACGAGCCGCTATGGCCGCGCCCGGCATGGGTCTCGCACCACCCGAGCGCGAGACAGTCGGGGAGTATGTAGGGCTATGTCTACTGATCCAGTTCCCGGATGTTCCCGGCACCGTCGCACGGGATGAGGTTGACGCGTTCTGTAATCAACCGGGCTACACCGGATTTGGCAACAATGGCTCCGTCTTCGACTACTTCTATGATAACTCACGAGGTAGGCTAAACTATACAAACATCGTTGCACCCTACTACACGGCAAAGCATCCTAGGGCCTACTACACCAACCCCAAAATCGCGCAACCGATTCGTACCCGGGAATTGATCAAAGAGGCACTCGACGATCTGAAGGGCCAAGGATTCGATTTCAGCCCGCTCACAGTGGATGACGGCGATTTTGTGTACGCCTTGAACGTGTTTTATGCCGGCACTCGTGTCAACAACTGGGCGGAGGGACTGTGGCCCCATTCCTACCATCTGTTGCTGCCGTATCAGCTTTCAGAAGGCAAGCTTGCCTTTGACTATCAGATTACGGACGTGGGCTCGCAACCTACGTTGGGTACCTTCTGTCATGAGAACGGCCATATGATCTGCGATTTTCCTGATCTCTACGACTATGGCTACGAGTCGCGTGGCACAGGTGTCTACTGCCTAATGTGCAGCGGCGGGAGTGCAGATAGACGCAACCCTGTTCACATCTGTGCATATCTCAAGTTTCGGGCCGGGTGGGCGACGAAAGTAACCGCTATCACGCCTGAACTCAGCGTGAGCATAGACGCCGAGGAGAATGATTATCTCATTCACAGAAAAAATCCTGTTGAATATTTCATTGTTGAAAATCGAAATAGATCGCTTCGCGACCGCGCTTTGCCAGGCTCGGGCCTGGCCATTTGGCATGTCGATGAACTGGGCAGCAACAACAATGAACAGATGACGTCAGCCTCCCACTACGAGTGCTCATTGGTCCAGGCCGACAACGCTTTCGATCTGGAACATGGCGTCAACAAGGGTGATGTCGGTGATCTCTTCCACGGAGATGACAACGATCGTTTCGCCGATGCAACCAGCCCGAATAGCAAATGGTGGGATGGGACCGCATCAAATCTGGATCTGTTTGACATCGGGCCTGCCGGTCCAACAATGACCTGTTCAGCCACCGCCTAGATGGGACGATGCGTGTCCATTAAACACCGGATTTGCAGGCCCGCTGCAAGTACATTGATTGAGGCCCAGGGCCTCAGCTCTTTACTATAGAATTTGGACGTCCTGCAGGTCACATCCAGTAGATCAGCGGTGAGTCGCCTAGGCTTTGCTGACATTTGACCTGCAGAAACGGCTGAAGCTGGCCGAAAACGAGTAGCCGCAGGCTTCCAGAGGAGCCTGCGGCTAGAGCACAGCCTCTGTTGAGGGTAGTGAATACAGCCTTGAATCGCTGGGTGCATGTGCAGACCGCACCCAAGCGTTACCGAATAAGGCCGTTCAAAGAAATCAAATCCCTATTTGACGGCCTGCAAGCCGCTGCGCAAGCATCATCAAAAAGGGATTCAATTTCTTGCAGCGGCCTAGATCTTCAACCTTCAATAGGCGCTTCTTGATGTTCGAAGCATGTATTGTAGTTGCAGATACAGAATGCCAATGGAACCTAATAGACGACCTTGTTCAGTGGATACTCGATGATGCCCTGGGCGCCGGCATGGCGCAGATCAGGAATCAGATCGCGCACGACCTTCTCATCGATGATGACTTCCAGTGCCACCCATTCCGGATCCATCTGATAGGAGATGGTCGGCGTGTGCAGGGCGGGAAGCCGGCTGGTGACGTCATCCAACTTGGCTTTGGGCACATTCATCTTCAGCCCGACTTTGGCCCCGGCTTCCAGCGCGCCGCGCAGCAGCAGCGCCAATCGTTCAATCTTCTGACGCTTCCACGGATCAGCCCACGCACCGCGGCTGGCGATCAGTTTGGCCGTCGATTCGGCTACGGTGTCGACAATGCGCAGGCGATTGGCGCGCAGCGACGAGCCAGTCTCGGTTCCCTCAACGATGGCGTCAACCATCATGGGCGCTTTGGCCTCGGTCGCGCCCCAGGAATACTCGACTTCGGCGCTGACGCCATGTCGTTCCAGATAGCGCCGGGTGGCCTGCACCAATTCAGTTGCGATGCGTTTTCCCTCCAGATCCTGAACCTTCTGGATATCCGAATCCTCGGGCACAGCCAGCACCCAGCGATAGGCGCTGGTCGTCGCCTTGCTGTAGACCAGATCCTCCACTTCGACCACATCCGCCTCGTTTTCAAGGATCCAATCTTTGCCCGTCAGCCCGGCATCCATGATACCGCGCTCCACATAACGCGCCATTTCCTGGGCGCGGAACATAAGGCATTCGATCTCCGGATCGTCGATGTAGGGCGCATATGAACGGCCGCGTACCGAGCACGCGATAGCCGGCCTTGGCAAAGAGCGCTACTGTTGAGTCGTGCAGGCTACCTTTGGGGATGCCTAATATCAGTTTTTCCGTCATGCTCTTTCCTCCACGTGTTCAAGGGAAATTTCAAGTTGACCGTCGACAAGACGGCGATAATAGCAGGTGTTTCTGGCCTTGCCTGACGAATCCTTGGTGTGACAGGCGCCGTCGCCACGTGGCCGTACCAGGTAGAGCAGCGAGTTCTGCTCACAGTTGACGCGCACCTCGACCAGGTCGAGGGTATCGCCCGAGGTCGCGCCTTTGATCCAGAGTTCGTTGCGCGAGGTGCTCCAGAAGGTGGCGACGCCTTGATCCAGCGAGTGTTGTAGGGCAAGGTCATTGGCGTAGGCGATGATCAGCAACTCCTTGCTGTCAGCGTCCTGAACGGCCACGGGCACGACTTCGGCTCCGGTCTGGCCGATCTGTTGAAGTTTGGTGAAGTCGAGGGCGACTTGCGTGCCCTCTTCCAGCTCTTGGTGGGAGAGCGATGGCAGTTTGCTCACAGATTGATTGCTCCATGGTTTTGAAGTTGCGGGATCGGTCAAGCTAAAAATATAGCAGAAAAGCCTGGGAACGACTATCCGATTGACATCTCGAAAATTCACGGGACCTGCCCCACAAATTCACAGTTTCTTCACAGACCGGCGACATACTGTGTACATCAGCCAATTGAGGCTGCACAAACAGAAAACGGCATCACGCCGGAAAAAGAAGTTGATCGGGAGGATCAAATGTCTGAACATCGAATGGTACGTTTTGGAATTGCAGCGCTGGTGATCGTGTTGCTGCTTGGAGCCGGGGCTGTCTCCATACAGCAATCGGCCTGGTCAGAAGGCTACATGATGGGGCTGATTGCCGGCAACGGCGAAGGCGACGCCCTGTCACAATATGTGCTCTACAACACTGGTCGCTCTCCGTCATTGGCCGGAGCGATTGGCGGCCTCTTCAAGGTCGGTCTGCTGCTCTTCGGTCTGCTCTTTGTGGCCAAGTTCTTTTTTGGTATGGCCCACATGCGTCGTTGGCAAATGGCCGGTGGACCTGATGGCGGAGAATGGCAGCCTGGATTCCGGCGGCACGGACCCCCTTGGTGTCGTGCGCAGAAAGAATCGGCCAGTGAACCGCCTGCCCAGCCGCCTGTGAAGGCTGACGGCGGCACAGAGGCCGCTGAATCAGCCGAAGCGGGCAAAGTGAACGAGGAGTAGGTACGCATGGAGACCGGCCCGTTTCAGGGCCACCAGATGTCTGGCTTCTCGCAGAAGTCAGACATCTTCGCTTACCCAGCCACGACCTCTGCTATAATGGATGCCATGAACGAGCTAATTCTTGTCGTCGACGATGAACCCAAGATCACCAAGATCGCCCGCGACTATCTTGAGCGCAACAACTTTCGCGTCGTGGTTGCTGATGACGGCGTCACCGCGCTGGCCGTGGCGCGGACAGATCGACCGGACCTGGTTGTGCTGGACCTCAACTTGCCTGGCATGGATGGGCTGGACGTCTGCCGGGCACTGCGCCGTGAATCCGATGTGCCCATCATCATGCTGACGGCACGTGTTGAGGAGATGGATCGCCTCATTGGTCTGGAGTTGGGCGCCGATGACTACATCACCAAGCCATTTTCGCCTCGAGAGCTGGTCGCGCGTGTGCGTGCTGTCTTGCGCCGTGTACAGGGCGCAGTGCAGACTGCGGACGTCCTGCAATTCGGCGATCTCCAGATAGATGAGGCTGGACGGAGCGTTTTGGTCCGCGATGAGTCAATACAGCTTACGCGCATCGAATTCAATTTGCTAAGCCTGTTGGCCCATCATCCTGGCCAGGCCTTTTCACGCGTCCAATTGCTGGACCGACTGCATGGTGTGAGCCACGACGGCTACGACCGCAGCGTGGACGCTCACGTCAAGAATCTACGCCGCAAGATCGAGGATGACCCGGCGAACCCGGCGTACATAGTGACCGTCTACGGCATTGGCTACAAGTTTTTGGAACGAGGCTGAACATGCCCGATCGTAGACCAGAGTGTGGACATGGCAGATCGTGGGAGGGAAGGTGGAGCGGTCCGCCACCGCCTCCCTTCATTCGTCATGCGCCCGGCTGGCATCGCAAGCGGCGCTTCTTCCTGCGCCGTTTCATCGCCGGATTGCTCTTCTTTGGGCTGCTTGGATCTTGCAGTCTGGCTACACTGACGCTGTTGGTTACCCAGGTCTTCGGCGGGGATCGCCAGGATCTAGTGCTAGTGGGTCTGGGCGTCATCGGCCTGATCGTGCTGATCGTGCTGGCGCCCATTCTCCTCGTCGGCGGTATGGTGCGTGCCTATCGCCGTTACGCCACGCCGCTGGCCGATGTCATGACCGTGGCCGATGCCGTGGCTGACGGCGATCTCAGCGTGCGCGTGCCGGAGACCGGGGCAGGGGAGTTCGGGCAGTTGGCGCGTTCCTTCAACCGCATGACCGAGGAGTTGGAGCGCAGCGATCAGCAGCGGCGCAACATGACCGCCGATGTGGCGCATGAGCTTCGAACGCCGCTGCATATCATTCAAGGCAACCTGGAAGGCATCCTCGACCGCATCTATGAGCCGAGCGATGAGCAGATCGGCGCCACGCTTGACGAGACCAAAGCTCTGGCCCGACTCATCGAGGATTTGCAGACGATATCGCTGGCCGAGGCCGGCCAACTGGCGCTGGTCCGCGAGGCTGTCGACATGGGTGAGTTGTTGACTGACATCAAGACCAGTTTCAGTCCAACGGCGGAGGCAGACGGTGTTCAGTTGCTGTTAGAATTGGAGGCTCCTAATCGAGATGGGGAAGGAGCAGATTTAACGGTTGAGGGAGATCCCGGGCGACTCTATCAGGTGCTGACCAATCTTGTGGCCAATGCGCTGCGCCACACGCCGGTCGGCGGAACTGTCCGGTTGATTGCCCAATCTGACGGGGGTATTGTTCGGACAATCGTGAAGGATACGGGTTCTGGTATCTCCACCGAAGATCTGCCTCACATTTTCGATCGCTTCTGGCGCGGTGACCGCGCTCGCACCCGTGGCGACGGTTCGGGCGGCGGTCTCGGACTGGCCATCGTCCGCCAGTTGGTCGAGGCCCACGGCGGCCATATCGACGTTCAGAGCGTGGAAGGTGAAGGCAGCGTTTTCACAATATCGCTGCCCAGGCATCAAACGACCCAGACCACGCTGGTCGATGGAATCCACGTCGCGTAGGGACAGGTCTCTGACCTGTCCGCTCGCGGCCCGCAATACTGATATTCATGGAACTGGAAAACCTCCCGCCTTTCGGAACGACTCGGAAAGGAAGAGCATGGAAACGCTGATTGAGCACGACAACATGAAACTGGAGAAATCAGGCAAGCTGGCCTGGTTAACCTTCACCCGCGAGCGATATCTCAACGCCATCAACATGGAAGGCACACGCCGGCTGGAACGTTTCGCCTGGGTGCTGCACGAGAATCAAGACGTGCGCGTGGTCGTGATCCGGGGCAGGGGCAGGCCTTTTCCACCGGCATCGATCTCAAAGAACTGGCCGCCGGCGACATCGACATGATCTATCACGATCATTGGGAGAAGGCGCTGCGCCTCTTCGAAACTATGGAGAAGATCGTGATCTCCGGTCTGCACGGCTACTGCCTGGGCGGGGCGCTGCAATTGGCCCTCGCAAGCGACATCCGCGTGAGCACACCGGACTGCCAGATCGGGCTGTCCGCCATCAAGGAAACGCTGATCCCAAGCTTGGGCGTCTGGTGATTGCCGCGCTACATCGGCTGGGGTCGCGCCAAGAAGATGGTGCTGGGCGGTCAGAACATCGACGGCGAAGAAGCGCACCGCATCGGCCTGGTGGATCATGTGCTGTCAGGCGAGGACTTTTTTGATCAATTCGGATGATGTGGCACAGGAGTACCTGGCTGCCTGTTCAACAGGCACGCGCATGAGCAAGTTGGCGCTCAACAGCGCCTTCGACATGGACTTCGACGACTTCTATCCGTTCTATCGAGGCTTGCAGGAGCGTGCCCAACTGAGCATGGACGCGATCGAGTCCAATCGAGCCTATCTGGAAGGGCGTGATCCGGCCTGGCAATGAGCCAATGGGACACGGATGTCGAAAGCGTGGCCGATGCCAAATCTAGCCGCAGATGGAAGGCATTATTCACCGCTTTATCTCGGCGATCTCTGTGCCCGCCTCCGTGTCTCTGTAGTGAAAAAACCTTGTTGAAGCCGAGTCAATTCATGAATAGAGGATCTAAAAAATGGAAAACGTAAGGAAAGTGCACGTCGGTGACGCAACCGTCCACATCTTCAACGTGGGCATGTTGCGTGCCGACCTGGCAGAGTGGTTCGGCGTCGAGCGTGACGCCGGACCGGAAGCATTTCGAGCAGACCTGGCCGGCGATGTGGCTGTGCCGATTCAGTGTATCCACATTCAGAGCGGCAAGACGTCGCTGATGGTGGATGCCTGCGTCTACGACCTGACGTCCGAATCGCCCCACGCCATTCCCGGCTACGAACCGCCGCCGTCGCTGGTTGAACAGATGGACGCGGCCGGCATCGCCGTCGATGGCGTACAACATGTGGTCATCACCCATGCCCATTTCGACCACTTCAACGGGTTGATGCAGAGGGACGACGGCAAGCCGACGCCGGTCTTTTCCAATGCACAGGTCTATCTGGGCAGGGCGGATCTGGGAAAGCGCTGCCATCCAGGAGGCTATGGATATGCCCGATTCTGTCGAGGCTGAGGTTCTGGGTGCGTTGGCCGAGCTTGGTAAGCTGACGCTGGTCGAGGGTGAGATAGCCTTGGGCGACGGCATCTCCATCTTCCCCTCGCCGGGCGAGACGCCGGGCCACCAGAGCGTGCGCGTCGAGTCGGATGGACAGGTGCTCTATTGCATTGGCGATCTCTTCCATCACGCAATCGAGCTGGCCGAGCCGACCTGGGCGGTCACCTGGGCCGACGGCGAGGCCGTCGTGGCCAGCCGTGTTTCGCTCAATGAGCGCATCGCGGGCGAGGACGGACAGATGATTGCGACCCACATCTCGGACGTATTGCAAAGCGATGCGATTTTGTAGGCTGAGCATGGCATACAGACTGGTTTGCTCTGTATTACTGGATAAACCTGTGGAGCTTCAATAGTTCATCTTTGGCAACCATCCCCGACGGCCGATAGCTCGCCACCATCTCTTCAGACACATAGGCATTTACCGCGGCCTGAAACGAACCGCGGGCCTTGCCCCGCTGTAGCCAGGCATCGACATGCGGAAGATTTTCGATCCAGAGGAATTCCATTGCCAGACACTCCAACCGATAGACGGCCGGAAGCAAGGCGATATCGGCCAGGGAGAAGGTGTTGTTCACTAACCAGTCGTTCGTCTGCACCGCCGCATCGATCCGCGTCAGCGAAGCCATGATCAAACGCAGCGCCTCAACTGCGAACGGCGACGCCAGACCGTCAGCATAGACGCTGCGCCGCCAGCGCAGGATGATGGGATCATCGATCTGAGCTAGAGCCGCGTCCAGATCGCCGCCATATTGGTCAAGCACTACCGGCCGGCGCCACAGCGCGTGGGTGAAGACGGCAATGCTCTGTTGCAGATAGTCATCCGCGTGTTTGGTCCACTGACGCATTAGCGCCGTGGCGTAGGTATCAGCGGGCCGCAAGGCATGCTCAGGGAAGCAATCTTCGATGTACTCGTTGATAACCGTCGAATCTTTCAGCGATCGACCATCGTCAACCAGGACAGGCACTGTGCCGGACGGAGAGATCGCTCGAAAGGCCGAACCATGCTGCTGCCCCGCCTGCAACAGACGGCTCTCCCACTGCAGCCCCTTTTCGGCCAGCACGATCCTGACCCGTTGAGCGTTGCTGGATCCGCCGGTGTGATATAGCTCAAGCATTAGAATTCTCCTCAGGTGGTGCGATGGGCTGTTGGTTGTCTGCGCCCAATATCCAGATCGTCCAGTCTGCCCGCCAATAGAGAACGCCCACGTGCCGGTGGCTCTCTTTGAGGGCCGCACGTGAGCGTTTTATCCAACGGTAAGCGGTTCGCCTACGCCTTCTTGTTTCCCTTGGCCGCTCGCTGCCGCAGATCATGGCGCAACTCACCCTTGCGCAGGCGTAGTGACTCCGGCGTGATCTCCAGCAGATCGTCTGGGCCCAAGTATTCGATGGCCTCATCCAGCGACATGATACGGGCCGGCGATAGGCCTTCGGCGATGCCCTTGGGCACGGCGCGATGGCCGGTCAGGTGCTTGGTGCGACAGACGTTGAGCACCAAATCTTCAGTGCGAATGTGCTCACCCACGATTTGCCCGCTGTAGACCTCGTCCGTCGGCTTGACGAAGAAGGTGCCACGCTGTTGTAGATGCTCCAACGCATAGGCGCTGACCGCGCCTGACTCGAGCGCAACCAACGAACCGAGCGCCCGGCTGGCGATGGGACCGCTCAGAGGCTCGTAGTCGTCGAAGAGCGAGTTGAAGATGCCCGTGCCGCGAGTTATGGTCAAAAAGGGCTGACGGAATCCCAGCATGCCCCGTGTCGGTACCAGAAACTCGGGATAGACGGTGCCGTCATCTCCATATTCGATGTGATGAAGCTGGCCACGGCGCCTGCCCATCATCTCACTGACACCACCCAGATAGTCGTTGTGCACCTCGATGTAGACGCGCTCGACCGGCTCCATCAAGCCCAGTTCGCTTTCATGCATGATGACCTCGGGCTTGCTGACAGAAAACTCGTAGCCCTCTCGGCGCATGGTCTCGATGAGGACAGCCAGATGCAGTTCACCGCGTCCGGAAACCACAAAGACATTGGCTGAGTCGGTCTCTTCGACGCGCAACGCCACATTGCTCTCCAACTCGCGCATGAGCCGGTCGCGTAGTTGACGGCTGGTGACATACTTGCCTTCACGTCCGGCAAAGGGACTGTCGTTGATGCGGAAAGTCATGCGCACGGTCGGGTCTTCGACTGTGATGGGCGGCAGCGGGCGCGGATCCTCGGGATCGGCCAACGTGTCGCCAATGCCGACATCGGTAATGCCGGAGACCGCAACGATATTGCCTGCGTTGACCTCGTCTCGTTCCTGGCGCTTCAGATCACGGAAGACAAAAACCTGGCCGACGGTGGCCCCGCGCATTTCACCCTCGGCGGTGATGTGGGCCACGGTCTGCCCCTTGCGGATGGTGCCACCGGTCAGGCGTCCTACCGCGATCTTGCCCACGTAGCTACTGTATTCGAGCGTCGTGACCAGCAACTGGGTCGGCCCATCGACGATGATCTTGGGCGGCGACAGGTGATCGATGATGGCATCGAAGAGCGGAGCCAGATTGTCGGCCAGTGCATCGGGCGTTATACCGGCCCGACCTTCAAGCGCGCTGGTGTAGATGACCGGAAAATCGGCCTGTTCCTCAGTGGCGCCGAGATCGATGAAGAGATCAAAGGTGGCATCCACCACATATGCAGGACGGGCCGCATCGCGATCGATCTTATTGACGACGACGATGGCTTTGTGTCCCCGTTCCAGGGCTTGGCGCAACACGAAACGCGTCTGCGGCATGGGGCCGTCGGCCGCGTCGACTAGTAGCACCACGCCATCAACCATGTTCATGATGCGCTCGACCTCGCCGCCGAAATCGGCATGGCCGGGCGTATCAACAATGTTGATCGTGGTGTCGCCGTAGATGACGCCCGTGTTCTTGGCCAGAATGGTGATGCCGCGTTCACGTTCGAGGTCATTGGAATCGAGCACGCGTTCGGCAACCTGTTGGTTGCTATGAAAAACATTGGTCTGCTTCAACATGCCATCGACCAATGTTGTTTTGCCGTGATCGACATGGGCAATGATGGCGACATTACGAATATCGTTTCGCAACGTCGTCTCTGTCCTGTCGTACTGGCGTGTTTCTAGTTCAATCATCGTTCTGTCAACCACCTTTTTACGCGTCGATCCAAATACCGTATCTCAACAAACAACTGCGTCCGCACTGGAACCGTGGACGCAGAATCAGATCTATCTTAAATCTCAGAACACACAACTCGGTAGTATAACACCACCCTGGGGCTAGAGTAGAATCGAAAGACGGTTGTTTGCCGCTACAACGTTGATGACGTGAAACATGACCGCGCGGCCATAGGCAAAGACGCCGCTTTCCACCAGCGCGGTCGACGCGACCGCATAGCTGCTTATCAGTCCGCCGGCCAAGGCTGCATGGATGAAGAGGGTGCTGCGTACCGATCGCAGACCAGGCTATACTGGGTGAAAGGGAGTCGAAAGTAGACGGACTACCATGCAAATCACGAATATTTCTAATGCCAAATCGAGTCTGTCCAAGCTGATCGAGCAGGTTCTGCAGGGTCAAGAGGCGATCATTGGCAAGGCGGGCAAGCAGGTTGCCACGCTTGTGCCTAACGACGCGGCAACCAGCAAGCGGAAGTTGGGTGTCGGAAACTGGCGGGGCAAGATCTGGGTGTCCGACGGTTGTGACGATCTGCCTGAAGAGACGCTGGCGCTCTTCACAGGAGAGATTGAGGAACAACCTACTTCATGGAGGATCACGTGTTCCGCAGTAGCTGCTCCGCAGTTTATCGGACGGAATAGCGCTATTCGGCGGCCGATGGCTTTTTCGGATCCCCCGGCTTGCGCTTGAAAAAGAGCGCCGCAATCCCAAAGCCCGAGGCGATCAGCACCAACGGGATGATCAGCAGTAGATCCACGCGGATGTTGGCCTCCGGCGAGAAGACCAAGACGGCCCACTCCCACAGCGCCCAGAGCAGCCAGGCCGTGGCCGGCACAAGCAGCGCACTGCTACGCCGCTCCGGCTTGCCGCGTAGGAGCAGGTAGGCGACGAAAAAGAGACCGCCGATCAGGGCGATCAGGGCCGGGTTCTGAATGAAGGGACCAACAATCTGTTTCATGTGAGATTTCCTTTGTTCGGCCGCCTCATCTTTTTCGGCGGGCATCTTTGGCGCATTGGGCATATCGTATGGGTGTGTTCAAAATGAGTTGAGCGCCTAAAGGCCCTCCGGGAGGAGTACTGCGCAATACCAGTTTGCTGTCATTCCCCTCCCGGAGGATCACTTCAATTGATTTTGAACACACCCATATCGTATCGCGCCACGGCGCTGTAATATCTACAAACTGACACAGTTGGGACTCTGTCGTCAAACAACAGACAAGCGGGAGCGACGGGCAATCAGCCCCCAAACACCTCGCGTAGATCGTCGCGGATCATCAACACGACCAGCCCAACCACCGCCATAACAATTGCAAGCACCCAGAACTCATAGAGCAGGATCGCCGCGTTGAGCACACCGAGCGCGATGGTCAGACCGTAGAGGTAGCCACGCAGTCGTCCGCGCGTGGCCGCCTCTACCCCACCAAAGGCGACGGCCACACCCACCAACCAGAGTGGCCACGTCGGCGGGCGGAAGTAGACCAGCGTCACGATGACCAGCAGCAGCCCGCCGCTCATCGCGGCCCACCACAGGGCAAAGCGGTTCTGCTGGCCCTGTACTGCGCGATATCGCGATCGAGTTCGCGATCCGAAAGCTGCTCGCTGACGGCAACAGAGCGTATGCCTGGCAGCTAGCCCAGGAAGTCGGTCTTTTCGCCGCGCTGGAATCGGACATGCTCCATGACCGCGTGTTTTTCCCCGCATACCTGGCCGCCATCGCACGCGGCGCGGACTTGGCGGCGCTCGCCCCGCAGCTAGAGCAGGCGTTGGACCAACGTCGGGCGAGCGGCAATCGCTTTGGTGAGGTGCACGTGCTGACGCTGATGGCATGGCAGCAGCTGCGCTTGGGTGACAACAAGCAGGCGGCTGTGATGCTTGCCACGGAAACCGGATATATGCACATTGTGGGCTACATCCCCGACCTGCGCCCCTTGTTGGCTGAGATCGAACAACGGCCCGCGTCGATGGCGCAACATTCCTTGACCCAAGACGACGCCATCAGGCTGACCGACCAGGAACAGCGCGTGCTGACGCTCTTGGCCGCTGATCTGACCTATTCTCAGATTGCCGATGCGCTGACGATCAGCATCAATACTGTACGCGCACATGTTCGCAATCTCTACCGCAAACTTCCCGCAAATCGGCGTATGCAGGCGATAGAGACTGCCAGGCAACGCGGTCTGCTTGATCGCCATGAATCGGTCAGAAATTGAAATTCAAGATGAGGCTGGTGCAAAATATGGGCTAGCTTGGCAAAAGTCCCCGGTCCTGACCGAACCCCTGTTCATTGGACCAGGAGGTTGCCGATCAGTACCGGGGACCTTGAGCGTGTTATTTCATTTGGGTGTGTTCAAAGCTGGTTGAGCACCCGGAGGATCTTTTCAACCAAATCTGAACACACCCATTTCATTTGATCGGCCCAGGACAACCTGAAGCCTACGATCTACAGCCTAGCTGTGGCCCGCATAGACCTACTGCAATGAGGCCATGTCGTCAGCCGTCATCAGATCGGATACCAGTACCATGTCGCTGATCGGCTTTCCATCGACTACTAGCGGCTGATGATTGTTGGCATACAGAGCGACGTAGATCATTTCCGCATCTTCCGGCAGGCTGGCGATGTGATACCATTCGCCATACGCACGGGCAATCTTTTCATCATCCACATACAGGTGGGCATGCCCTTCACCGTCAGCCGGATCCATGTCGACATTGTGGGGTGCAAAGATGAAATTCATGGTCTGAATACGGACATTGTAGCTGCCGTCGCTCAACGGTATCACCTGCAGATCCACCACCGGCGCACCATCGGCATTGAGTTCTATCGGCTCACCATGATTATGGGCCATGCCATCGGCGTGATCGTGGGTCATGCCATCTTCGTGATCATGGGCCATACCATCTTCGTGGGTTATGCTATCTTCATGATCGTGGGCCTTGCCATCTTCGTGTTTGTGGGCATCGCCCATCACGTCTGTGTCACGGTAGGGATTCTCGCCGGCGACCAAGGGTGTCCAATAGTCATCGAACGAAGCCGAGCAGTCCATGTCACCGCCACGGATTTCTTCCTCGCCAACGACGAACGAATAGCGCCCCAATTCGTCCTCAGGATGCCAGAGCGCTACTGTGTAGCTGCCGTCCTCTGGGGCTTCAAAGAACGTATCCTCCCAGTTCCAGTAGTAGCGGCCGCCAAACGGCTCATACCAGTAGTTGGGTTCGTCGCCCAGGTCGACCATCATGGATCCCTGTCCGTTGGGGATCTCGATACCCGTTGGCAGCGCTTCGTCCACTTCTCCTTCAACACCTTCACCATACAGCACCATGACCGGCGCAAAGTCTTCCTGACCTTCAATGTCCGGAATGCTCATGCTGATCAATACGGACTGGCCGGCTTCAGCATCAAAGGTGAAGTAGTCGATATCGCCGGCCGGATAGAGATCGGCGTAGTAGGCATAGGAAATGGTGGAGTCGGGCACCTGCCATGGACTGGTCGCCGTGGTGTCGCCAAACTCGCAGTAGGGCTGATGCGCTTGCACACGCTGCGGCATCAGGGCCAGCATAAGCATCAGCAGACCGCTGACAGCCAAGAATTGTTTGTAGCGTTTCATTAGTATGTTCCTCCGTCTTGATTTGGACATTTGTGTATGACCCAATGATACGGCAGGAATCGCTATCGGTGTGTAGCCGCAGACACAATCGAAAAGATAATGTCCATAAAATGTACATGTTTTGATTAAGGGTTCTTGAAGTTAGGCGGGGTGATGGGCATTCTGGAGTCAGGTGACAATGGAAGCAAACGGTGAGATCGAGGGAGTGGGGACTGACGGTGGCTGAGATTGAGAGAATGAGAGATTGAGAGATTACAGCCCAGTGTGCAGTCTCTCAATCTCTGGCCGAAGGCCGAAATCGCTCGATCTCAAAAAAGGTTAATAAAGCGCGCTCCCGAGCGGATGGAGGCCACACGATAAGGCCCGTTGGCGTACGCCAACGGGCCTTGTGATGATGAATCGCAACTAACTTGCTACGCGAGTCGATTTCTCTCTAAAAATAAATACCGCGCGCTACGCGGTCAGTTGCGGGCGCCGAACAACAAGAGCGGCACCCCATCGGCGTCCAGCATCATCTGCATGCCGCCCAACTTGAAGTAATAGGCAACTGAGCCCAAGACTGTGAAGTAGCCCTGTTCCTGTTCCATGATGCCCTCAGGTTCGGCACATTCGACCAGTTGCGCGGCAACTGGCCCAAAGGTCAGCGAGGGCAGTTCGGCATAGGTGGCGGTTGCTTCCATCACCTTCTCGATCTGAAGATCCCCTTCATAAGAGACGGTGTAGTCGTTGCACCCGCCGGAACCACTGGCCTCTCCCTCCTCGGAAAAGACAATGAACGTCCTGGATTCGAGCGCCACGGGCGCCCACTGCTCGCGCTCGGCATTCCACCAGAACCCAAGGTCCCATTCCGTGCCCGGCATGGGGACCGGTGTCGCCGGATCCTGGGTGACGAGTCGTTGGTCGTCCACGGTATTGATGACCAGTTGCTCGCCCTCAAAGAGATATTCGGTCGCGTTCATCAGGGCCCCTTGATACGTCGCTGCTTGTTGGTACAGTTCTTCCGGCTCGCATACATTACGCGTTTGTGTCGGGGTCATCATGCGTAGTTCGCCCTCGGCCGTAGCCGAGTAGCTGCCGAGAAACCAGTTGCAGCCATCATAGCCGGCGTACCGATCCCAAAAGTAGGTCACAGACGACCGTGTGTTGGGGAGCGCGGGCAGAGGCTCTTCCGGCGGGCCGAAGTACGCCAACTCCCACGCCGTTGCGGCCAGAGAATAGGCGCCAACGATTTCCTCCACTTCCGCTTCAACAGCCTCGGCAACCTCTGCCGGGCTGGGCGTTGGCTCTGGCTCCATCATCTGGCACCCTGCGGTGGACACTAACAGAATCGAAAGCACGAGGGTCAGCCCAATTAAGCGCCATGGTCTCCGTAGCATGATCTCTTCTCCTTGACATACTTAAGTACTGCAAATTGTAGTTGGACAGGTAACCACTGTTCGGCTCAGGGCCGGACGCTGTCATAGGCGCTACGCATTGGCCTCGACCAGCATCCGATTTGGCAGTCCCATGCTCAACACCAGACCGGCCAGGGACATGAAGAGCAGAAACGCCACCCCGGCGTGGAATGCATTGACGCGGGAAAGCTCGTAGATGGCTAGCACCTCGTCGATCACCGCTGGATCTGCACCGGCTGTCTCAAGCTGTTCCGTCACCTGCGATTCCGACATGAGCTGCACACCTTCCTCGACCGCGGCCACCAGTGCTTGTTGATCTTCCACCGGCAGCGTTGTGCTTGACTCAATGCCCTGACTCAGGCCGCCGTTGAGGACGACGAGCATGATGGTGCCCACCAACGCCACGCCGGCAGCATTGCCCAACTGCTCGAACGTGCCGTTCAAACCGGCGGTCTCCGGCGTGTCCTTGTCCGAAGCAAGGGAGAGAACCAGGTTCAACGTTTGGGGAAGGACCATTCCCAGTCCAACACCGAAGATCGCACCGCTGGCGACATCCGTTGCCGAGAAGCCGGGCTGCACCGTAAACTCAAGCATCAGCAGTCCGGCGATGGCGATC
>CAVXYK010000010.1:0-307249 GCA_963765875.1 uncultured Chloroflexia bacterium | reverse complement strand
TTCCCACTGGCCTGGCGTCACCTCGACCTTGATAGTCGCTGTGCCGCGTCCTTCGGCCGCTGCCACTTCGGGCATATGTTCGATGGTCGACAGCATATCTTCGTCGAGACCGGTCGCAAAAATGGTGGCATGCGAGGCGTTGCTGGTTTCGTAGACCGCTTGCATCTCGCCCAGGATGACCGTGCTCAACTGTTGCACGGTGCCCACAGCAAAGATGCCGACGGCGATGGAGGCCACGACCAGCACCGTACGCATGCGATTCGACCAGAGGTCGCGCACCACTTTCATCCATCGGGGACTCAATAATTGGAAACTAAGCATAACTCACCTCTGGTGCAGGGATTGATAACGCGGGATATGCGGTTGCTCATCTTACCATTGGACGGAGCAATTGGTTGGATGGCCCGCCACCCGGCGCGCCATTCTGTTGCCAAGCCGGGGCCGACCGTTCATCGCCCACGATTTCACCGTCAGCGATGGTGACGGTGCGCGTCACCCGGTGGGCCAGGTCATCATCATGGGTGACCATCAGGATGCGTCTTGCCGCCGGCGACCAGCTCCTCGAAAAGCTGGAAGACGGCATCCGCCGTCCTGGAATCCAGATTGCCGGTCGGCTCGTCGGCGACGATGATGGGCGGATCGTTGGCCAGAGCACGCGCGATGGCCACCCGCTGTTGCTGGCCGCCCGACAATGCAGTCGGCAGTTTGTCTGCCTGGTCTGCCATGTCGACTCGTTCCAGGAGTGCCATGGCATAGGCTCGACGATCTTTGCTCTTGTAGACATTGCAGAAGTCCATTGGCAGCATCACGTTTTCTATCACGGAGAGCGTCGGCAGCAGCTGGAAGAACTGGAAGACGACGCCGATGTTGAGGCCGCGCCACGAGGCGATCTGCCCCTCCTTGAGCGTATGGACCCGCGTGCCTGCAACCAGCACCTCGCCCTGCGTCGGCCGGTCAATGCCGGTGATCATGTTGCTCAACGTCGACTTGCCGCTGCCCGACTTGCCGACCACCGCCACAAACTCGCCGGGATCGACGGTCAAGTCGACCTCCTTGAGCGCCAGGAACTCACCCGCCGCCGTGTCATAGGCCTTCTCGACCGACCGCAGTTCGATGAGCGATGCGCCACCCTGCGTCGTCCATGGAGCCGTGCCGTTCGAGTTGGTTGTCTGACGTTTGGTGAAGAGTTTGTTCCACATGTGTGCGTTCTCCGGAAGATGATGCGTGTTTCGTGCTGCGTGCTGCGTAAGGTTTCGGTTGCGTATGTGTCTGGCCGACAAGGCAATTGACAATTAACCATCATCAATTCACCGTTAACCATTACCGTTGGCTAGCTCCGATTGATATGAGTGTGTTCAAAATCGGTTGAAGAGATCCTCCGGGAGGGGCACTATGTAGTTCCCAGTCTCACGTCATAGCCCTCCCGGAGGGCCTCGAGGTGCTCAAAGCTGGTTGAGCACACCCGATTCATATTCTGTCCTGCAGATCATACCCATCCTACCTATCACACGCTAGTGCTACCATTCACCTGGGCTCATGAGTCTACTCATCTCCGCTCATGGCTGAACTCATGCCCAGATCTGAACGCTGGGCATGGGCGAAGAACGGCGCTCCTGCTATACTACATTCATGTCAGAGCAACTGGACGCACCAAACACCGCTACCAATACCGCCATAGACACCTATATCGAGCCGGCCGCCAACGAATTGGAGCCGGGTCTCCTGTCAGTCTTCCGGCTGATTGTCGGCGTACACCTTGGCTTTGTTTTTGTGGCTACCGCGGCAGGGCTTCTCATCGGCGACCGCGACCCAAATCGCGGAAGCAGTTGGATGGTTCTCTGGCTGCTGCTGCTGATTGTCTATCTCTGGTGGCCCGGTCTTCAAGAGCAGTTGGGACGCTTCTACCTGCCATTGGGCCTCACCATCGCCACCCTTGCGCCGCTATTGGAGCGAGCGCTGACATTGAGCTACCTTTTTTCGGTAGAGCTTCCGGTGGATATCCAGTACGCGGTCATCGGCACGGGCTGGCAGTTGGTCCTGGCGCTCTTTCTGCCGTTGACGCTGATCGCCTGGCAGTACCGTTACCGCGAAGTATTTCTCTTTGTGGCTGCGACGACAGTGATTGAGCTACTGTTGACCTGGCTGGTTTGGCGTCCGGAATCGATAGAATCTTGGATTGTCGTCGGTGTTACCTTCAGTCGCGCCATCATCTACCTGATCGTCGGCTATGTCATCACGCGCATGATCGGTGCGCAGCGTGAACAGCGCCAGAAGCTGGCGGATGCCAATGCACGCCTGAGCCACTACGCAGCCACTGTCGAGCAGCTTGCCGTCAGCCATGAACGCAACCGACTGGCACGTGAACTACATGACACGTTGGCCCATAGGCTCAGTTCGTTGTCGGTGCAGTTGGAGGCAGTCGAGAGTGTTTGGCGAAAAGCCCCAGACCAGGCCCACGAATTGCTGGTCAAAGCACGCGCCAATGCACGCTCCGGCCTGACCGAGACTCGACGGGCCTTGCAGGCGCTGCGCGCTTCACCGCTGGAGGATCTGGGATTGGTACTGGCAGTCGACAATCTGGCAACGGCAACGGCGGCGCGCAACGGCCTTGCCATGCGATCGACCTCTGTGAGGATATCGACGGTCTTTCTCCAGCGGCGGAACAGGCTATCTATCGCACGGCCCAGGAGGCGCTGGCCAACGTGGTCAAGCATTCCGGCACACGCTCGGTCATCGTCACGCTTATCCAGAAGGACGGGGCCGTCGTATTGCAGATTGAAGATTTTGGGCAGGGTTTTGATGTCTCTGAGCAGTTGGCCAGCGAAGTTGATGAAGACGATGAGCACTACGGTCTGCGCGGGCTCCACGAACGCGCCGGCATGATCAACGGTGAGTTGACCGTAGTGAGCATACCGGGTGAAGGGACGACTGTTCGGCTGGAAGTGCCGGTCGGATAGGGTAGCCGTACGCAAATGCCCGGTACCGGTTACAAACAGACCTGTTGTCCAGATCTGTTGTGGTCAGGTAGTGTAGGTGCGGTTTGCAGCCCATACGCACCAAGTTGAGGATTATGTCAAATTCCGCACCGATTTGAACCGGCACGCAGCAACGGCTGAAGCCGGCTGCTAACAGTGAAAAGCGCCCTCAGGCGCTAGAGTTCAGCCGCTGAGGCGGCTTATCGCTATTAGCGGCGGGATTTATCCCTGCCGAAATCGACGGCAATTCGAGGGGCAACTTAGCTTGATGCGCATGGGTTTGCAACCGCGCATTCTGTCTAGAGATCGTGCGGTTTGCAACCGCACCTACGGTTCTACTGCGGCTTGAGAGCGAGTTTTGCACAAGCAACAGTGCCTGTCATTCCGAACAGAGTGAGGAATCTCGAGATCTGCAGCGTCAAGATTCCTCACTCCGTTCGGAATGACAAGAACCACCGTAACGAAGAACTAGTTCATGCATACCGACCCGGTCAAAGCCAGGTCCACCCTGACCTACTCGCCTACTTCATCGGTTTCTGCATCACCGGCTTCTGTATCACTGGCTTCTACATCACTGGCTTCTACATCACCGGCACCTTCTACATCACCGGCCTCGTTGCTCAGATCCTCTTGTTCAGGTTGTTCCGGCAGCGAGGGCGGAAAGCCGTTGGCCACATTGATCGCCTCGGTGAGTTCCTCGACCAAGTCGTCCAATTCCTCCTCCGACAATACAGGATCGCTTTCGATCGCGGCATAGGCTTCTCTGCCGTATTCCTCTACAGCCGCCATCTCTGTGATGTTCGGATAGACGGTGGCGCTCTGTGATTGCTCCAGAAAAACGCTGATGGCCGGATCAGCGGTGTAGTCGACTGCAATGTTGACAGGAACCTTTCGAGCCGATTTCATCAACAAAGTCTGCATGTCTACATCGGTCGCATACTCAATGAAGAGCATCGCATTGGCGGCCTGGTCATCGCTAGCCCTGCCCGGCACGACAAATCCTTGGCTGGTAAGCACTGGTGACGCCTCGGCAACCGGTCCAGTCGGCAGTCGGATTACGCCAACATTCTCTTCGCCAAGAGCAGCCTCAGCCGAGGCGAGTGCGTTCGGACCGCCAACGTAATAGGCAACATCGCCGCTCAGGAAACGCTCCAGCAATCTATTTTCATCCGTATCCAGATATGGCCCCGTCTTTGGTACGCGCAGCTTGCAGCCAGTCGAGCCATTGGCTGAATCCACCCTCGTCCAAAACTGCACGTCTATCAGCATCGAAGATCCTGCCGCCAAAGGCCGGGAGGCCCCAATTGGCCTGGACGAAGTCGGTATTCAGGGCCGTCGGCAGTTCTGCTGCGCCATCAGCAATCAGCGCATCAAGCGTGCGTGCCGGATTCTCAACCAACGTGCGATTGAAGTAGAGGACTGGCAGTTCCAGGGCAAAGGGCACACCATAGAGGCGCTCGCCGACCAGCCACGATTGAACCGCCGGCGGCTGAAATGATTGCAGCCTCTCGGCAGCAATTGTGGCCGACAGAGTGCGGACCGACTCACTCTCTGCGAGCGATGTGACGTCTTGGCTGGACAGTAGCGCGAGTTCAGGCAGCTGCGTGGCGTCTGATGTGAGTAGTTCCACCAATGCTTGCGGTTCGTAGCTGCTTAGCTGCACCACAAGGTTTGGACACTGCTCTCGAAAACGACTCGCCATCCTCTGTAAAGTCACAGCGTTTTCTTCATCCAAGCTGTGCCAGATTTCCAATACCCCAAGCTGTTCACATGTGGACGCCGTGGCATTTTGTGGTGGAAACCCTAACGCCTCATTGATTGTGGCGGAAATGTTGCTAGCCGCTACCACAGGGCCTTCCACACCCTGCAAAGCCCGATTGTATACACCAGCGCCGATGTTGATCACGGCATCCATTGTCCTGGTGTTTTCATATGGAATGGCGTTGCGGGCCTGGGCGACGAATGGAAACGCAATCGGATCTACACTGGGGTTGATCAGAATGCGGCTTGAAGCAGGAATGCGATCGCCGCGACGCATCAAGGTCGTTGCCTGTTCAGGGTTTGTGATGAACTTGGCCAATTCAACGGCCAATGTCTGTTGTCTTTCAGACGAGGCAGCGCTCAACATAAATGCGTTGGTTTCCAACAGTGGACTGGCTGGCCCGATCGGTCCTGCGGGAAGCGATGCAACGCCCAGAACCTCTGCGCCGACCAGATTCCGCAGATCTTGTGCCGCCCATGAGCCATCGATAAGATAGGCAAGTTCGCCATCGCCAAAAAGAGTACGCAACGTCTCTCTGTCTCTGTCGATGAGAAAATTCGGCCCGGGCTGTGCGGCGGCCAGCCAGGCCAGCCAATTGGCGAATCCGCCTCGATCTAATATGATCCGTCCATCCTCGTCCATCAGCTCACCACCGAAGGCTCGAATCCCCCAGAACATGCTGGAGAAGGCAGAACTCATGCCGATCTTTTTTCCCTTCTCCAACCTGTACCAGAAGGTCGTCCAGTGTAGCGGGCGGATTCTCGACCAGGCGCTTGTTGTAGTACAGGCCCATCATACGCAACGATTCGGGAATGGCGTAGAATTGCCCGTCATATTTTGTGGTTGCGACTGCAGCCGGCAGATATTGGTCCCAAAATTCCGGCGCGATCAGGCCATCAAGGGGTGTGATCCGACCGCTATCAGCCAGTGGCATTATCCAACTGCTGGATCCGAGCAACAGATCGGGCCCCAGCCCTGAGTCAGAGGCTGTCTCAAAACGCTGGCGTAACTCAGAGGGATCCGCCGATATGGTCTCGACCTTCACTTCCGGATGAATCTCAACGAAATTCGAGGCAATCTGTTCGAGCACCAAGGCGTCTTCTTCGCCCAGATCATGCCACAATATGACTGTGCCGCTCAGGTCGTCCGGTGCTGCATCCTGGCCTGGCCGACAGGCCGCTAGAACCAGCCCAAACAGAAGAAGGCAGGCAAGGATCGGCCATTTTATGTCTTGGAGAGATGAGTGTTGTCGCATAGCCTGTTTTCTACTTTGCTGTCTGTATCGTTTCGTTGTCAGTGTCTTGATCCGCTGCCTGTATCCACGGCACGCCGCTGCGGATGTGGAGATCGCTCTGTGGAAATGGAATTTCGATATTGCGGCGCTTAAATTCTTCCCAGATAATAAACCGCAGGTCGCTTCGTACTTTACGGATGTTGTCGGGGTCCGCTACCCAGATACCTAGCTCAAAGTCAATACTGGACGCGCCGTAGTTCATGAAGAAAACAACCGGCTCTGGCCGTTTCACGACCAAGCCGTGGCGAGATGCCGCATCAAGCAGCGCTTCTCGCACCTCAGACGGATCGCTGTCGTAACTTACACCCACTGGGATCAACAAGCGAATGGAGCGCTCAGCGTGCGTATAGGTCGTAACCGTGGTGGCCAAGAGGTCTTTATTGGGAACGATAAGTTCAATGTTGTCAGGGGTACGCACCGTAGTGAAGCGGGCACTGACACGTTCGATGGTGCCAAATCTAGTACCCATCTCGATCATATCTCCTGGACGAACTGTCCGTTCAAAGAGCATCAGGAGACCACTGACGAAGTCAGCAACCGGACCCTGGAGGCCAAAGCCAATGCCGACAGAAAGACCGGCGCCAATGATTGCCACGGATGACAGATCGAGTCCCAGCGTCGCCAGGGTCGCCAGTAAACCCACCGACATAATGGCGTATTGAGCGATCGTGCTGATGGTATTGGCGATACCCCGTTCCAGGTTGAAGCGCGGCAAAACGATGCCATCCAGAAGATCATCCACCAGCCAGGAGCAGGCCAGAAAAAAGTAGAAGACAACGCCGGCTATAAAGATCGATTCGAGTGTGAGTCCCTGGCCGGTGACGGTGAACAGTGTGATTTCGGCAATGGGCACGATCCCCGAAAGCACTTGGTTTAGTCCGACCAGAACGACGATCACAAACAAGGGACGTAGGAAGCGGCTGTGATATTTGCGGGCCTGGGACTCACTGAGAAGCACGTACAAGATGGCTACGAGAATTCGATAGCCCAGCAGCAGCAAGAAGAAGAGCTGTATCTGGCCAAGTAGGCCGTGAAGCCAGCCCTGCGATTCGAACATGCGGATAGAAACAGCACTGAACAGAATGCCCAAGAGAGGAAAATAGGTTTGGCGCAGCGCGCGCACGAATCGAACGGCTAGCGTTCGCCAACGAGCAGGCACATGTTCATTGACAGTGGAATCGAGGCTGATCCGTTGTGCTAATAGCTTCTCTATCGTTTTCGGCAGCAGCCATGACAGCAAGAAGATCAAAGCCACCGTCAGTAGTTGACGTTGAACAGCTGGTCGCTCCAGCATGGGTAGAATCGTATCCAAGAAGCCGGGTAAATCTATCGTGAGTAATTCGTCCCCCATATTCGTATCCCTTCGATGCTTGTGCTCTATCTGGGTTGTACAATGCCTTCGTCATCGTACCATGATCCAATTCCTTTTATGATAAAGTAGTTCCGCGGAGGAGAGCGTGGTAGACCTTCCAGTACGGTTGACTCTCCTGCAAGAACGAAAATTCGCCACAGATGGCCACAGATAAACAACTGATTTTCACAGATGATATTTGAGCTGCTCCTTTGCTATTCAGACCTTATCTGGGGTTATCTGAAGCCATCAGTGTTCATCTGCCCTTTGTGCCACAATAGGGTTGGACAGTGGTAGCGCTGAAATTAGTGTAGAATGCAAGGGCGAAGAAAGGTACGAAAGAATCGTGTATCAGACCACCCATGCAATGAACGGCGAGCGGAAGATGTTAGATCCAGAAGTGAGAACGAAAGCCAAACGGCGCACCTTCACAGCGGCGTACAAACGACGCATCCTGGAGGAAGCAGATGGCTGCACAGAGCACGGAGAGATGGGCGCTCTGTTGCGGCGGGAAGGGCTGTATTCGTCGCATCTGACGACCTGGCGTCGGCAACGGGAAGCCGGAGAGCTTGCCGGGTTGAAGCCGAAGAAGCGAGGCCGCAAGAAAGACGAAGAAGCGGCTGAGTTGGCGAGACTGCGACGCGAGAACGAGCGTCTACGCAAGCAGTTGGAGCAGGCTGAGCTCATCATCGCTGCCCAAAAAAAATTGGCGCAAGTCTTGGAATCGCTGACCGAAGCCGAACCATCGTAAGAGAGGTCGTGGACGAGTTGACGGCCTCGGTGCCGGTCACCACAGCCTGTGACGCGCTGGCCTTTCCACGCAGTACGCTCTACTGGCGTCGTCGACCGACGCCAACGGGCAGTGTGGAAGAGTCGCCGGCTCCGTCGCCTCGAGGACTGACCGCCGAGGAGAAGGAGACGGTTCGCTCTGTGCTCAACAGCGAGCGTTTCCAAGATGCTTCTCCTCGGCAGGTCTACGCCGTCCTGTTGGATGAAGGCGTCTACCATTGTCACTGGCGTACCATGTATCGGGTGTTGGCCGAGAGCGGTGAAGTGCGAGAGCGGCGCAACCAACTGCGTCACCCGGTCTATCAGAAGCCAGAGCTGTTGGCAACCGGCCCCAACCAAGTCTGGTCCTGGGACATCACCCGGCTCAAGGGTCCGGTCAAGTGGAGCTACTTCTATCTCTACGTGGTCCTGGATATTTTCAGCCGCTACATCGTGGGCTGGCTCATCGCTCCCCAGGAATCGGAGGCGTTGGCCCGACAGCTTGTCAGTGAGAGTTGCCGCAAGCAGCAGATCGACAAAGAGCAGCTCACCTTGCATGCCGACCGGGGGTCGCCGATGATCGCCAAGAGTATGGAGCAGTTGCTGAGCGACCTGAATGTAGTCAAGAGCCATTCGAGGCCGCACACGTCGAATGACAATCCATTCAGCGAGGCTCAGTTCAAGACCATGAAGTATCGACCGGACTATCCGCAACGCTTCGGCTCCATTGAGGATGCCCGGACGTGGGCACGAGCGTTTGTCAGTTGGTACAATCAGGAGCATCGTCATACAGGTATCGCCTTGATGGCGCCGGCCACCGTCCACTACGGCCTGGCTGCTCAGGTCAATGAGAAACGACAACAGGTCTTGCAGGCTGCTTACGAGCAACATCCAGAACGATTTGTGAAAGGAGTACCGATTCCACCGCAGCTACCAGGGGCAGTCTGGATCAATCCACCGACCCCTTCGTTTGGCGGCACCGGTGAGTCGGAGCCAGAGACCTCCCCCTTGCCAGCGATACCGAGCAGCCCTTCCGGCGCACAGGAGGAGTCAAGGGTCGGCGGCGTTTTGCCGACTTGCGAAGCCCTTGACGCCGACGAGCACCGGGACACAATCGGCCATCGCTGGCAAGGGGGTGACCACACCACAACTGCTACAGTAATTGTTTGATTTCACTGTCTAAGACTATTGACACATTCCGCTTGGCTGATCTCTTGTTCTTGCAGTAGAGTCATCTGTGCCACAAGACGAGTGTGGGGCTAGGGCAATGAGGCTATGACAGCGAAACCATCTTCGCTTCGGATCGGCCTATTGGGTACGGCGCGCATTGCGCCGCGTGCTATTCTCGCGCCGGCGCTAGACAACCCAAACGTCGAAGTTGTTGCTGTCGCTGCGCGAGATGTCGACCGGGCTGCCCGATTCGCACGCAAGTACGCCATTCCCCGCGTCCATCGTTCCTACGACGCCTTACTCACCGATCCTGAGATCGACGCCATCTACAATCCGCTGCCCAATAGCCTGCACGCCGAGTGGTCAATCAAGGCGCTGCGCGCCGGCAAGCATGTGCTCTGCGAGAAGCCGATGGCTGCCAATGCTGAGGAGGCGGCAGAGATGGCCCATGTCGCTGGTGAGGCTGGACTAGTGCTCTTCGAAGCCTTCCACTATCGCTATCATCCGCTGGCCAAACGAACCAAGGAGATCCTGGACAGCGGTGAGATCGGCGCAGTGCGTCATATCGATGCCCAGTTTTGCACGTTGATGATGCGGCCCGACGATATCCGACTCCGCTATGAGCTTGGCGGCGGCGCCCTCATGGACTTGGGCTGTTACACAATCCATATGATCCGCCACTTCAGCGGCGTAGAGCCGAGCGTCATCCGCGCAGATGCAACGCTTTCGTCCCCTCAGGTCGATCGATCGATGGACGTCAGTTTTGACTTGGGCGACGGCGCGACGGCGCATACATTCTGTTCCTTTCGCTCGCGTGCCCTCTTCCGCATTGATCTGCGCATTGTCGGCGAGCGGGGCAGCCTGCGCGTGGGTAATATTATCCTGCCTCATCTTGTCTACCACAAGCTGACTGTGGATGTACCAGAGGAGAAACGCTCGGAGCGATTTTCTAAGCGATCGAGCTATGTCTATCAACTCGATGCCTTTGTTGCAGCTGTGGACGGAGCGGATTATCCGACCGATGCGGCTGATGGCGTGAGCAATATGCGCGTAATTGACGCCGCGTACGAGGCAGCAGGCATGAAACGGCGGGGTGAAATTGACAACGAGAATGGCTAGAGCCTATTTAGCCTCATTTGAAGCATTCCGGGATTAGGCCATTGCCTTTCCAGTTCACCCCAAATTGTTCTGGCCTAATCCCGGAATGCTGGTTCAACCCGTTCAAGACACACCCAAACGGTTAACGCTGAATTGATAATGCTCAACGATTATTGATTTCGTTGACCTGAGACGTTCGCAATCGAGACCTTACGCAGTACGAAGTACGCAGCAGCATCCACGCAGCAAGCAGCACCTGAAAGGAACCACCATGCCACCCACAATCAAACTAATTCTATGCGACGACCAGGCCATTGTGACTGAAGGATTGCAGGTCATCTTGGGCACGGTCCCGGACTTCGAGGTAGTGGCGGTGGCCCATGACGGTGCAGAGGCTGTGGATCTGGTCGAGGAGCATGGACCGGATCTGGTGCTCATGGATCTGCGCATGCCCATTATGAACGGCATCCAGGCGACGGGGCGCATCCGTGAGCGCTTTCCGGAGACGCGTGTGCTGGTCCTCACCACCTATGACGACGATGGCTGGGTCTTCGATGCCATCCGCGCCGGGGCCGACGGCTATCTGCTCAAGGACACGCCGCGTGAAGAGTTGATCGCAGCGATTCGTGGTACGGTCGCGGGTGAATCCTACGTGGATCCCAGCGTGGCGGGCAAGCTGCTCAAACAGTTGGCTCAGCCGGGGGCCGGTCCGCAGACCGGTAGCACCATCGGCGCGGACCTCAGTGAGCGGGAGTTGGAAGTGCTTGGTCTGCTGGCCAATGGCCTCAACAACGCCGAGATCGCCGGGCGTCTGCATCTGACCAAGGGGACGGTGCAGAACTACATCAGCGCCATCTTCGTCAAGCTGGACGTGACGGATCGGACGCAGGCGGCGGTGCTGGCGTTGCGGCATGGATTGGTGAGTTGACGGGGGAGGCTGTCCCTTATTCGCCTTAGACCGATCCTGAGAATTCACGTCCCCGGCACAGCCCAGGAAAATCCGTGCTGACCAGAGTAGGTCCGGGCTGTGCCGGGGACGTTCGAGGGATTCAATTTCTTGGAACGGCCTTACCGACCTGTGGAAAAAATATATGCTCAAAAAGGAGGAGGGCTTCCGAGTATCTCGAAAGCCCTCCTCCTTTTTGGGCAAGCGACTGTCACAAATACCTCAGTGCCCTTCGGTCCGCATCAATCCCTATTCAAACACCTGAGCGGCCTGGTCGATCATCTCCTGCGGAAGCTCCAGGCCTTGCTCAGCAGCCGCAGCCAGATTGACGGCCAAGCTGCCGGCGTCCTGCTCTTCGATGATGGCCGAGGCAATATCCAACTCGCCGTTCAGAATACCCACAACCAGGGCGCCTGATTCAAGGCCGTCCACGTAGTAGTCGAGACCGAGGGCGACTGCAGCGCCACGCTCGGCGCTGGACGGGTCGTTGGCAAAAAGTGGAATGTCGTTGTCGTTGGCGACCTTGACCAACGCCTCCAGCCCGGAAACGACCGTGCTGTCGGTGCTGACGAAGAAGGCCTCCACGCCGCGGGCGATCAACGCCTCGGCTGCGGTCTGCACCTCGCTGCTGTTGCTGACGGTTGCGATCTCCAGGGTGATGCCCATCTCCTCAGCCGTCGGCTCGACGATGCCGGTGTTGACCACCGAGTTGGCCTCGGCCGGATTGTAGAGATAGCCGACAGTCTGGATGCCTGGAATCGCCTCTGGGATCAAGCCCATGGCATCGGCGATTGGGCCCAATGCCTGGATGCCGATGACCCACGCCGGATGATCGTCGGGCGCGACTGCGATGCCAGCAGCGTAGGGGCTGGTCACGGCGTTGAAGACAATGGGCGGTCCCGCGAGATCCTTGGTGGCGTTGAAGGCGGCCTGGAGCGTGGGGGTGCTCGTAGCCAAGATCACGTCGACGCCGTCATCCACATATTTCTGGGCGATGGTCGATAGTGTGGCCATGTCGCCTTCGGCATTGGCCTCCAGGATGATGATGGTTTCCCCGTCGATGAAGCCGGCCTCGGCCAGCGCATCCTTGACGCCCTGCTGTTCAGCATCGAGCGCGGGATGGCTCACGATCTTCATCATGCCGATCACAGGCATTTCACCGGCTGCCTCGCCGTCTGACTCAGCGGCGGCTTCAGTCGATGCTTCGCCTTCTGCCGCCGGTGCGGCCACTGGAGCGACACAGGCAGAGAATGCCAGCGTCAATACCAGAAGCAGTGCAAAAATCTTGAAACGTTGGTTCATGATGTTCCTCCTTGTTGGAACACTTGATGGAACAGGGTTCGTCATACAAAACGAGAATCGGGAAATCGAGTGATTATCGCGAATCGAGAAAACGCAATGGTTGTCGTCTATGCCAAGAGGAGTTCATCATCGGTGAGCTGCGCATTGCGGACTTCTTTGAACTTGTCAACCAGATCTTGCACCGTCAAGTCGGCCTGTTCTTCAGAAGTCAGGTCAAGCACAAATTGGCCACGATCCATCATGAGGGTACGGTCACCCGTCGTCAGCGCCTGCTGCATGTTGTGGGTGATCATGAGCGTGGTCAGATCTTGATGTTCGATGATCTCCTTGGTCAGGTCCAGGATGGTCGCGGCCGTGGCTGGATCCAACGCCGCCGTATGCTCGTCCAGAAGCAGAATTTTGGGGCGTGCCATGGTTGCCATCAACAACGTGAGCGCCTGACGCTGTCCGCCACTCAGTAGCGAGACGCGGGCATCCAGGCGGTTTTCCAGTCCCAGCTCCAGTGGCGCCAGCAGATCTTTGAACAATTGACGCCGTGAGCTATCCACAGCAGACCGAAAGCGTAGCCTCTGATCACGCAGCAATGCAAGCGTCAGATTTTGTGCGATGGTCATTGAGGAAGCTGTGCCGGAGAGCGGGTCCTGAAAAACACGTCCGATCAAGGAGGCTCGCTTGGGCTCCGACCATTTGGTCACGTCGACGCCATCGATCTGGATGTTGCCCTCGGTCGGCCCATAGACACCGGCCACCACGTTGAACAATGTAGACTTGCCGGCGCCGTTGCTGCCGATGACGGTCACAAGCTCCCCCGGCGCCAAGTAGAGATCGATACCACGCAGTGCGTGCACTTCGTTGACTTCACCGGGGTGAAATATCTGATGTAGATCCTGAATACGTAGCATGGCTGGCTCTTTGGCAAGAATTTCTTAGATGTCAACCGCGGGTTTCTTGCCACAGATTGACACAGATAGAAATGAGATATTCACGGATGGCTATTGGGTGAATTAAGCTGACGGCGCTATAAAAACATGGCTTTTGTAGGAGCGCATGTAAGTCGAATTAGTCTGGTAACCTCTGGATCTGTCTGGCATGTGTGCCTTGTCACGCTGCAAGCGTGACCTACAAAAGCCATGATCCAGTTGAGCCTTCAGTCGTAGGTGCTCTGCCTACGCCGTTTTTTTGGTACCCACGGCACGGTTCTTCTGCCACTGAGCAAAGGCAAGGGCACAAAGCACTAGCAATGCCGTGACCAACTTGACGTCCTGGGCGTCAATCCTAAATCTGTCGCCGTTGGGCAATGGAATACTGATCACCAGAGCGGCGGCAATGGCGACACGGTAGATGATCATGCCGAAAATCACGGCCGTGCTGGCCGTCGAAAAATGGTTGGGTCTGAAGAACGTTTCACCTAGAATGACTGCTGCCAGCCCGGCGATGATTAGCCCCACCCCCATATTGATGTCCGCAAATCCCTGATACTGGGCGATCAAGGCCCCGGCCAGGCCAACCAATCCGTTGCTTATGGCCAGACCAAGAATGATCATGTTGTCGGTGTTGACGCCCAAGGCCCGGATCATCTGTGGATTGTCGCCGGTGGCGCGTACCGCCAGTCCGATCTCAGTGCGCATGAACCAGTCCAGGCCAAACTTGGCCACTATGACGATGATGCCAAAGAGTAGGATGGCGAGAATGTTGTTTGACATGCGCGCCATCTGCGGTCCGCCAACCGATACAAGAAACGCTCGGAAACTGTCGGCAAAGGGTGTGAAGATGGTCTCGACATTGAGCAGCGGGATATTGGATTTCCCCATGATGCGCAGATTGATGCTGATGAGCCCTGTCGTTACAAGAATCGAGGCCAGCAGACTGTGGATCTTCAAGCGTGTCGCGATCAAGGCCGTCGCCGTCCCGGCCAGCGCACCGCCGATGAATGCGATCGGAAGGGTCAGGTAAGGGTTCATGCCCGACACGATGAACGTCGCCGCAAGCGCCGCACCGAGCGGGAAGCTGCCGTCAATGGTAAGATCCGGGAAGTCAAGTACACGAAAGCTGATGTAGACGCCAAGGGCAACCAGCGCGAAGACCAAGCCGGCGGCAATGGCCCCGAGCCAGATGTTGAACGACATCCGGCGCAGGCTGGGCAGGAAGACCGCGAGCGTAACGCCGACCAGGGCCAATATGACGAGCCAACGTAGCCATGAGTTCTTGAAACTGGAACGTCGTTCTGTTTGCGCCATTGAGTTCTACCGAGTTTGGTACCGTACTGAGAAGAAGTGGCGGTATTGTAACATAACCGGGGAGTGGTACAAATCACCGCACGGTAGCCTACCGCTAATGCGCTTGAGCAACACACGCAACTGCTGAGCATAATATCCAGGCCCCGCAATGGGATTGCATCCCGGCGAATGGGCCTTGTCCTACACGATCCATTCAGCGAGTTGACCTCGATGCAGGCGATAATCCTCGGCTTCGACCGGCCAGCCAACTGAGTACGCGGTCATGGATCTGCATCTCCGGCGTCACGTCGGCGACGGCTTGCTGCAAGCTGTGGAACATGACCGCCATCTCGCGCATGGCGTCAGACCAGGCGAGCGTTTTTCGTTGCGCAACCGATTGTTGATTAAACTGCTCCACATCATAGGGCGGGTCGAAGTTGTTTGGGTCGGTGATGAACGCCAATAGCGAACTGTCCCAACCCACCAAGTGGGCAACCATGTCTTTGGGCGACCATGCTCCACATACGCCGGGCTGAAGCCGTTTCTGCGGATCAAGCTGATTAGCGATCTCGACGAATTCCACATAGGCTTGTGTAAGGTCGGCGAGTTGTTCAGCAAGTGTGTTCACAGAAGATGACTCCAGTACTGTGGCAAATTGCTCCTGCTGAGGGAAGCATCATCGGGCGAAATACGACAATTGTAGAAAGCGCAAACCGGCTAATATCTGATCGATGCGCGATTTCGAAAGTGACCCGACGTATTCGCCCAATTGTGCCTTGGGAACCGAAGAGATCTTCGAGACAACCACAGCGCTTTGCTTGGGCAAATCTGCCTCGTCGATGTCAAGCAGTACGTTGCCTGGGTCATTTGCCAGTCGGATATTTGATGTCAAAGCACAGACGACGACAGTTTCGATCCGACTATGATTGAAGAGATCATCTTGCACGACCACATAAGGATGGCGGTAGCTGCCCAGTTCTATCCCAGTCGACTCTTGCGGCTGAATCCAGTAGATATCACCCTGATTGATCTCTTTTGGCCTGTCATCAATTTGCCTTGAACTTTGTGAAACGATGGCGGGCAATCCAGCTAAAGCATCCGGGTCAGGCCGGCCGGCCTCCTCTTGCTCCCGAATGCCGAACGCATTGCCAAACGGATCCATCACCTGACAGATTCGAACATTTCCTTCTATCTCCATTGGACCGCGAAAGAGCGTTGCGCCAATGGAAAGTAGGTACGCCAATCGCTCGTCGAATTCGTTGGCGCCCCAGTAGACGATTGAACCGGCCGCGCCTGGCGGTACTTTCTCATCGGCATTGACGATCTCGATTGAAACACCGTCGTATTCAAGATGTCGCCAATCTTGAGACTGGGCGCTCGTTACATTCGATTCCGGGAAGGCGCGCTGATACCAGGAGAACCCCTCCTCCCATTCGGGTGCATGAACCATGATTGCGATAATCGGAGACGGGCTCATAGGGTTTCACGCGTGGTGCCAGTTATTGGCACGTCTCCTGTGTGCGTTGCTGTGCTGTCAGTCCAGTTCATACTCAAATTCATAGAAATGCTTGCCCTCCTCCACGCTGATCGACATGCTTCCAGAGAGTCCGGCCAATTCTTCAGTGCCGGAGTCCGGAACCACTTCCAGAATAAGTCGGGGGACGCTCCGCGCAATCGTCCCAAAGTGTTGCAGGACAAAGCTGCCTGCCTTCCCATCCAGCCTTCCAACGACCTGTTCAATCACAACATAGCCTGCCGATCCCTGGACCGGCGTCATGGCGCTGAGCATTTCGCCTTTGCTTGTGGCTTCCAGTCCACCGCTGAATGTCTTGTCCAGCGACATGCGCCCGAGGCTGATGCCTGCGCTTCCCTGGGCGTACGCATCCATTGGCTTCAGGTCTACTTCGAACTCTCCAGAGGTTTTCATACTTTCTCCAATGCGATTGATCCGGCGCGGCCAAGGAAATATTGATCCACGAAGAGCACGAAGGCTCACGAAGAAAGCAATCCATTGTGGCATTTCGTGTGCCTTCGGGGAGGATCATTTTTCCACATCCGATGCGTTGATCCATCCGGCCACGCCGATTTCCCCATTCAAAAAACGGTCGTAGAAGCCGCGTAGCCGCAGAACGGCTACCGGGTTTTCATCCAACGGCCCGCCGTCGCCGGTAAGACGCGGATCGCCTTGCGCACGCAATTCGGCCGACAACTGGGCGGACATCGAGTCTCGAATCGCTGCCATTTCAGGATTGTCTATCAGGTTGGTCAGGCAATCCGGATCGACCACCACATTGTAGAGTTCCTCGCGCGGCCGTTTGCCGAAGGCCCAATCCCAGTACTTGCCCTCAACCGGATCGTGGCGGCGTTTCAGAATCTCCGTCTTGGTGGGGCTACCGTCGCAGTTCATGTAGCCGGTCTCCGGATCGCCTGCAGGCCAGCGATCCACTTCAAAGTTGTGCAGGTAGAGGTACTCACCCTTGAACATGCCTCGAATCGGATATCCCACATCGCCGGGCCGGCCCAGATCGTGGCGTTCCTTGCCGATGAGGACGCGGTTGCGCGCCGGCTCACTGGGGTCGATCTCCTCGCCAGAGAAGGTATCGGTCAGGCTCCTGCCCGTAATCGGGGCCATGCCTGTCTGCGGCGCTTGGATGCCGGCGATCTCTAGAAAGGTGGGCGTGAAGTCGATGAAACTGACCATCTCTTCAATGATGCGGCCCGGCTCGGCAATCCCCGTCGGCCACATGACGGCCAGCGGTAGATGGTTGGAGTAGTAGTACTCCTGCCCCTTGGCGCGTGGGAAGGGCAGTCCATTGTCAGACGTGACCACGACCAGCGTATTCTCCAGTTCCCCTCGTTCCTCCAGAATAGCCAGCATGCGTCCCACGTGGCGATCGAAGTGCTCGATCTCGAAGCCATAGTCGAGCAAATCCGTGCGCACAACCTCATTGTCCGGCCAGATGTCGTAGACATGGTCGACATCCTCAGGCCTCCGTCCGCCCTTCTCGATACCCGACCTGTAATCGTAGCCGCGATGGGGCTCGATGCTGCCGTACCAGAAACAGAAGGGCTCGTCATCCGCCTTGTCGTCCAAAAAAGCATCGAAGTTGGCCGCGTAGTCGCAGGAGCTGATGTCGGGCGTCGGCGGAATCAGCTCTGCCTCGTTGTAGGCCGGCCCGGTGAGTTGGCGTGGCTTGCCGTCGACCATGCCCGGATCACCGGGGGCCCAGCCCTTGGTCGTGTGGCCGGTGTGGTAGCCTTGATCGGCCAATTCCTCGAAGACGGTCTTGAATTCGGCAGGAAAGTAGCACTGATGATTGGCCGCGTCCTTCAACTGCCAGGAGTTGCGTCCCGTGAGGATGGCGGCACGCGACGGCGCACACTTGGCGTTGCATGTGTAGGCCTGCTGGTAGATCAGCCCCTCGCGCGCGACGCGATCAAAGGCCGGCGTCTCCACCCAAGGACAGCCGTAGGCGCCGAAATGCATGCCGGCATCATCGGCCAGACAAAATAGAATGTTGGGTCGTTTGCTCATGGCTTCGCTATCAGGTCCTTCCGCATCCAATAGTAGGTTGATTTTGGTGGATAGTCTTCCAACTTGCCTGTCACGTAGTAGCCCTGTTTTTCGTAGAATCCTGCGCCTGGAACTCGAAGGTGGTCAGAAAGGCGCGAAGTGCACCTCTCCTCATTCACGCTGCCGATAAACTCACAGAGATCAGCCGAAAACCAGGTTGACGCCAAGAACCGCAATGTCAACCAGCGGCAGAGAGTCGATTTCCTCCAGCGAACACCATTTGCAATAGTCGGTGGTTCCTGACAACTCGTGTCGCAATGTCCCATCCACATACGTGGCATGATATAGAATCCGGATTCCGTGAAAGTGCCGATCTCCCGACTCATCGTGAATCGAGTCGACAGTCGCGACTCGGCTCACATTCACATGTAGCCCAGTTTCCTCCTCAATTTCACGCGCAACGGCGTCTTCGGGATGTTCGCCGAAATCGATGCCGCCACCGGGAAGGGTCCATTGGCCCTGCCAGCGAGGAAGCTCTTTCGAAATTCGGCAGAGCAACATCTTGTTTTCGTAGGTTACCAGTCCGTATGCGGCGATCCGTGTGAGTTCTTGTTTCATAGGCGTCATTTTCGATAGACCATCCTACGAGTTGATATCCAGGCTTGGATACTGCCGAACAATGTTGACAAGATCATCAAGCTTGCCATTCATGGTTCGAGCTGTGAAATGGGCAGTCAGAATCACTAAGAGTCCGTCCTGGCTCGCAACTTCGAATTGGTCATTCGTGCGGAACGTCATATCAGAAAAGATCCCCTTGTAATCTGGCCAGAATGCTTTTCCGTAGGCGATGATTACTTGAGGATTATGTTGGGCAACCAGTTGGCGCAGTAGCTGAACTCGACGAGGCCTAATCTGCTGATAATAGTCTTCTCGCGATGAGAACTGAGAGATTAGCTCTTCATACCCCCAACTGCCGACACTTGGTTTGGGAATGGGCATCAATTCGGTCAGGAGTGTGTTGCCCTGTGACCGTCCCAATTGTTCGGCCTGATAACGGCGAATGTTCTCAGTCGAAGGCTCTTGATTCTCAAGGCGTAGCATGATGTAACACATCGCGCGCCATGTTCGCTGAATCACCCGTCTGCCCCAGTGGTGCTTGGTGATCTCCAACATTTTGTGAGCCTCGGCATTGTCTTCAACCGTCTGAAATTCGAGTCGGGTGCGAATATTGTCCTCACCACCGCCGGCTTCTTCCATACCGAGAAACCAGACATCCGCGTCAGGCGTGCCATAGCCGACGAAGGCGAGCAGGTGATCCAATTCCTCATTTGAGAGCGGAACTGACATAGGGACTTATTCTTCTCCTGTAGTTGGGTCTAGCATCTTGCGATCCTGGACGTTGGTAATCCAAAAAAACGGCTCAGGTGGTGACCCGAGTACTCAACACCAGTGACTCTACTGCAAAAAGCCTTTTCTTGACACGAATGGACACGAATCTTCACGAATTGTGTCGTTGCCCCAGAGAGAAAATTCGCGATAATTCGTGACCATTCGTGTCTGGATCCCTTTTTTCAGTGGAGACACCAGTACTTCACGCTTTGTCACTCTGAGTGCGTCTACCAAACAACTTCACACTGGAAAATGACCAGCGAAGAATCTTGTCTTGCTTGAAATCGTGAACTGCTCAACACTGGGCCATGCATCAAGACAATTCGCATGTCAAGCATTCTATGTGCGCGTGCTGCGTACGGCCTTCCCCACATAGAAAGGGACCGGTGCAGGAATCATCGCGCTGGAAGGAAGTGTGAAGGGACCTACGATGGACCCAGCGCTCACCGCTTCAGAACCGTCAAGCCGCGCGACGAACGCGTTGAGATCCCGAGCGTTGGCGGCATGCCTCGAATCTGTCGTCTGATCTGTAACAAACTCGTGGATGAGCAACACCACCCGGCCTACACTCTGTGCATCAGGAAGACGAGCCGCCTCGGCCTGGCCGGCCGCAGTCGCCGTGAGAAGTTGGTAGCGAAGCGATCCGATGTCGTCAATTGATGATGGTTCTAAGCCGAAGATTGCCTTCGCCAACTGCTCTAGCCGTTCGACTCCCTTTGATCTCGGGTTTGACTCAAGTCGCTGTTGAGCCTTGGCCAGCGTCTGAGCCACTGTGCCTCCGAAGGCCTCGTCGGCCTTGGCCTCTACGATCAAGACCGCATAGCCGATGGAGTCTTGAAGCGTGACGAGGACGTCGATGTTCGCTGGTCCGCCTCTCGCGTCGAAGGGCACGAGTGCTTCAGGCTCCGCCGTCCATGAAACGATTTGAGTGAAATCGCTGTGGGATGCGAGAGTCGCCTTCACCTCAGCAGGTATGTACGCCGGGCCTCGCTCAAGCCAGGCGCGAGCACTCTCCTTTGCACTCCGCCCGTCCTTCCACTGGATCGAGGACTTCGGCCCGGCCATCAATTCCCAGTCAGCCAGCGTCTTCAACGGACGTCCATTCTTTCCAACCATACTCACCGATCCTGAGCGTACCTAACCACTATGATACTGAATTGGAGAAGGTAAACATATCATGAATGCGTATCTTCCTGCAACGCATGTCGCGAACACCTGCGAGGGCAATCACGTCCAATTTCCAGGCTACGACCTTGTTGCGGCAGGGTTAAAATCCGCTGCTGAACCGAGATCTGTTTGAAACCTGCGTTATTCGATGCAATCTTTGGATCAAAAGGACACTTTGTCATTCCGAACGGAGTGAGGAATCTAGAGATCGGTGGTGCCAAGATTCCTCACTCCGTTTGGAATGACAGAGCATTGTTGCTTCCACGAAACCGACTCTTAACCTGCGAATACCTCATAGGGCAACCGGCAAAAATACGCGATCATTCCCTCGCTTCGTTGCCTTATCATCGCTCACGCTCAATGCACGGGCGACGCGTTTCGTAGGTCGGTTGTCGATGGTCCGTAGTTGTACAGGCAGTCGGCTGCTGCTACATTGATCACTGCTACCTGCATGTCAGTTGTGCCGTGTCAGCCACACCGATTTTTTCATCTACTAGATTTCCCAGGGAAAACCAATGGCACGCCATATTCGCCCGACTGTCGCCCTGATTATCTCACTCGGATTGATGATCGCTCTCCTGACGCTCACAGACCGAGTCGCGACGTCCAATGCCGGACGCCGTCCCGCCAACGTGCAGATCAATTCAGAGCGGGCCGTCGCTATCATCAATGCCTCCGACAGCACCAACGGCACTGCCGACCCCGGCTTCGGACCGGCACTCTTCGCCCTAACGCTGCCCGAAGACAAGTCCCTGGGCAAGCTCCCGCCGACCGTGATCCTGCATACTGCATTGGATTTGGCAGGCAACCTCTACATCGCCAGCGGCGGTCCAGGCGACTTGCAGATGCTACGCGACGTGGGGCTCAGCGCCGTCCTGCTGGACGCGTCGACAGACGGGCAGCGCTACTACCTTGTCGATGGCCGGCTTGCCCAGGCAGGCGATCTGCTTTCCGCCGGCGGGAGGCTGCTCTACGAAGCAGACGATACGTTGTTGGTCTCAATCTCGGATGAGCATGAGCAATCACTGGTCGAGACGCTGACCAACCAGGGCATCCCGTTGTCACTAGTGACTGCCGCTCCCCTTCGTTTTGCCGATGCAGATGCCGTCCAGGCTGCTTCATTCAAGCGCATTGATGTGGCAGACCCGTTCATCACCGGACTACTGACACAGTTGAACGCAGCAGATCTCAGCCACGATCATCGGTAATTTGAGCGGTGAAACTGAGGTCACAATCGGCGATTCAACCTATGTCATCGACACCCGTTACACCCTTTCGTCACGGATTGATGAATCGGAGCGCTATATCTTCCAGGCCTACGAGCAGATGGGCATCGACGCCGATTATGTCGACTGGACCTACGGCTCATACAGCGGTCGCAACATTGTTGCCGACCTCAAGGGCGTGCTGAACCCAAAGCGCATCTGGCTTATCGGCGGCCATTTCGACAGCAACTCTGAGCTTCCTTACAGCAACGCGCCGGGCGCCGATGACAATGCCAGCGGTAGCACGGCCACGCTATTGATCGCCGCCATCCTGAAGCAGGCAGATCTGGCCGACACCATCCGCTTCGTTCATTTCTCCGGCGAGGAGCAGGGGCAATGGGGCAGCAAGCGATACGTGCCCACACTAACCGGGACCGATGAAGAGATCATGGGCTACATCGATATTGACATGATCGGGTGGGACGGCAATGGGGACAACGTCGCCGAGTTGCACACCGGCACCGGCGAGGCGTCGAATCTGTTGGGCACAGCCATCATTGAGGCCGGCACGGCCTATTCGCTCGGCCTGAGCTTCGAGCGCAAGACAACCAGCGCCAGCCGCTTCTCCGACCACTCGCCCTTCTGGGACGGCGGCTATCCAGCTGTGCTGGCCATCGAGAACTTCTACACGGACGGGATCCCCGCCGACCATTCGCCATGGTACCACCAGAGCGGTGACACCCTGGACCGCGTCGATCTCGACTATGTGCTGGCCCATGCCAGGACGGCGCTGGCTACAATCGCTGAGTTGGCAGGCGCAGCTGAATCGATCGAGGCCTCAACACCGACGCCAACGAAGCCGCCCGAGCCTGCAACGGCCACACCAACCGCTACCGCCACAGCGACACCGAAGCCCGCAGGCTGCGTGGATCTGCTCGCCAATGGCGGCTGGGAGGGCGATGGAGGATGGCGCTATGGAACGACGCCGTTTTCTGCGGAGGTGGTCTTGGGCCCGGTCCACACGGGCGAACGGGCTCTGCAACAGGGCATTCCCGAAAATGCCGCAAATCGGTTGGCACACTCTTCAGCTTTTCAAGAAGTGACGATCCCAGCCGACGTCGAGACAGTCGAATTGGGCTACTGGTCCAGGCCCGGCGGTAGTGGTGACGGCGTCGACTTCCGCGAGGTGCGTTTGCTGGACAGTAACTACGGTCCTCTGGCCCAAATTGACGACGACAGAACATCGGGCGATGACCAGTGGCGCCAGAAGACATTCGACCTCAGCGCCTACCGCGGGGAGACAGTTGTCGTCTATTTCAATGTCTACAACGATGGCAACGGCAGCCAACTATGGACGTACATCGATGACGTCACAATCTTTGCGTGCAATGAAGCGTCAACCGCCACGCCCACGCCGACCGTCACATCAACATCGACGCCTTCGATGACACCTTCTGTGACACCCACGGCTACCGTGTCCGTCACACCAACGCTCACGCCGACACTCACACCAACCCTGACCGTCACCGCGACATTCACACCGACGCCCGCAGCTTCTCCACCCGTCACTGTGACCGTTACGCCAACGGCGACACTCATACCGACCGCCACACCGGCGCCAGGCAAGGTGACTGTCTCGCCGACATCCATCGAGTTGGATCTCCCGGCAGGAGAAAATCAGGCCACCATCACGTTTGACGACGCAGGCATCTCGCGGTCTTGGCAAGCGGATACATTGGCATCCTGGATCTCGCTGCCACATATTCAGGGTGCAACAGACGAGCCGCTGCAGATCACGGTCAATCCGTCTGCGCTGCCCAGGCCTAGCGGCATGACGCAGACCGTTACACTCACGGCATCCTCATCGATCTCGATCACCTTCGGCGCGATAAGCGATACCATCAGCGTCGACGTCTCCGTCTTGTACGACGCCTTCGAGTTCGCCTTCCTGCCAATGGTCAACGGAAGCGGTCAGTAGATAATGCCTACCGCTGGGGCAACCGCAATAATTGAGAGGGTGACCCTTCGACAAGCTCAGGGCAGGCAAGGTGAGGGGGTGAGAGGTGGACGATCACATCCTCACAGGCATGGGCGCGAGACAACACTGGTCCGGTTCGCACGGGTCAGTGTATATCAAATTCCTACGGTGTTTCGCTCAGAAGCTTGCCAGGATGAACCGGCAACAGAACGCATTGTGCCGTCACTCCGCATCTGCCTCTTCCTATGGCTCGGCGCGGTAGTCGGTCCTTGACTCCCGAATGGCTTCCGGAATCTCCTGAGTGGTAACGTCGGCGTCGATGCCTGTGGCCTAGACGTTCATTGGTCATTCCCATGCCGAATCAGAAAAACGGCAGGCGAGAGAATTTCTACACCTCGATACGGATCCAATACCAACAAATCGCCATCGCCACTGATGATGATGTTTGCGTTGCCGTCTACTGCCAGTGCCAGAAATTTGTTATCTTTGGGGTCTCGGCAATCATTGATTTGCACAGAAATCTCGATCATCTCAGCGCGCAGAGCGAGTGCAACCAGGAATTCCTCTCGCTCCTCTGCCGTCAGATAGCGCTCGAATTTGGGCCGTTGTAGGACTTCGTGCAATTCACTGAGGGTCTCTATTGACAGCAGGACATCGGCGAATTCGAGCGCCTTGTAGACCGCTTGTCCAGGCAACGAGGTTTCCAACAGAGCAGCACTTACTAGAACATTTGTATCGATAACAACGCGCACGCTAATCTTCTCGCAGGATTTGGTCGAGAATCTCTGGCGTCAAGCCGCGGTGCTGGGCCTTGTCGCTCATGTCCCTCATCACATCTTCGAGCGCGCGCGCTGAAAGCATCATCTCACTCAACTTCAGACCTAGTAGGGCGTTCAGCTTTCGGCGTCGCTCAGCAGATGTTGTGTTATAGGCCTCCGCTGTTTCCGCATCCACTTCGATTGTGATCGTCTGTATGGCCATCATTCATGTCCTTCCGACTACCGACCAACCAATAGGTGATACGACAAAGTCTGCTCGCAAACAAAACATGTTCCAATTATAGCGGATCTGAACACTTCCTGCATTTCTGAGCAAAACATCGAGGGAATCTGCCCGACCCCTAATCGCGCTAAGGGGGCGACCGGCACATCACCCGGTCACCCCCTCGCCCTACCTTCCCTGAGCTTGCCGACGGGTCACCCTATCGGCTTACATGCCCTACCCATACGTCGGCCCATACGTCTCACAAGCCCGGAAGTCCGCGCCCATGGGCTCGTTGGCCCCAAACTCGGCCCAGGCACTCGGCCGGAAGATGGTCTCTTCGGCCACGTTGTGCATGTAGACCGGGATGCGCAGCATGGCGCAGAGGGTCATCAGGTTGGTGCCGATGTGGCCATAGCTGATGGCTCCGTGGTTTGCGCCCCAGTTGTTCATGACGGTGTAGACATCACGGAACGGGCCCTCGCCGGTTGTGCGCGGCACAAACCAGGTGGTCGGCCAGGTCGGGTTGGTGCGCTCGTCGAGGATGTCGTGGGCTTCGTCGGGCAGTTCCACGGTCCAGCCTTCGGCGATCTGCATGGCGGGCCCCAGGCCCTTGACCAGGTTGATGCGACACATGGTCACCGGCATGCCGCCACGCGTCTTGAAGCGGGTCGACCAGCCGCCGGCCCGGAAGTATTCGAGCATGCCCGCGTGCCAGGTGGTGGCGTCGAGGCAGGCCTTGGCCTCCTCAGGCGAGATCTCCCAGAAGGGCTTCATGGCCGGCGTGCCGTCCTTCTCCATCTGGCCGGTGCCGTCCAGCGTGGCCGGACCCGAGTTGATCAGATGCAGGATGCCGCCGGCCGCCCTGCCTTCCAAGTCGTGGCCGGTCACGCGCCTGACGGCTGACGGGCTCCAGTAGGTGCGCACGTCAGCGAAAATTTGCGGCGTGTTGGTCAGCAGATTGCCCAGCAACATGGACGCGCCGTTGAGCGCGTCGTTCTCGGTGGCCACCATGTAGGGCGGACGAATGCCGTTCCAGTCGAACGATGAATTGAGGATCGCTTCCAGGAAATCGCCGTTGGGCAGATGGTCGGTCCACTGTCGTTGGCCCTGGAAACCGGAGGCGATGGCGTTGTGGCCCTGGGCCTCCTCACCGTAGCCGATCTCGGCCAGCTTGGGGTTGCCGATCATCAGGTCGCGCGCGATCAACGCCATCTTGACCGAGGTGGCCCAGACTTCGTCCTTTTCCTCGCGGCTCTGCTGGTCGGCTTCCGGGTTGTAGTCCTTGCCCTCAGGGCAATTCTCCTTGGTCCAGGCCAGCGCCTTCTCGAACTCGTCGGCGTCGATAGATGCCCTCTTCCATGCGACGCACAAACTCGACCATGTCGATGACCTCGACGCGCATGCCGAAGTAATCCTCGAAGAGATCCTGATTCACGATGGAACCGCCGATGCCCATGGAGGTGCCACCCATGGAAAGGTAGGACTTGCCGCGCATGCTGGCAAAGGCCAGGCCGGCTTTGGCAAATTGCAGCAGTTTGATCTGGACGTCTTGAGGGATCGAGTCATCGCCCACATCCTGGACGTCGCGTCCGTAGATGTTGAAGACGGGCAAGCCCTTCTGGTTGTGGGCGGCAGAGACAGCGGCCAGATAGACAGCCCCCGGTCGCTCGGTGCCGTTGAAGCCCCAGATGGCCTTGGGCAGATGCGGGTCCATATCCATGGTCTCAGAGCCGTAGCACCAGCAGGGCGTCACGGTCAGCGAGACGCCAACGCCTTCGCGACGGAACTTCTCTGCGCAGGCTGCCGCCTCGGCCACGCCGCCGATGTTGCGGTCAGCGATGACGCATTCCACAGGCAGACCATTGTAGTGGCGCAGGTTTTCGCTGAGGAACTTGGCCACATTCTTGGCCATGTCCATGGTCAGATCTTCCAGCGATTCGCGTACGCCGCCGAGACGGCCGTCAATGGTGGGGCGAATGCCGATCTTGGGCATGTCGCCGATCAGTTGGTTGGTTGGAGGGTTCATTTTCATGTTTGGATCTCCTTGGTTGGAGGGGGATTGGTGATTGGGGATTGGGGATTAGGGACTGGGCACACGACCCAATCACCGATCACCGATCCCCAGTCCCCTATTCCCCCAAGATTTCTTCAATCGTTGCTTCCATTTCGGCCACTCTCGCCTCCGGCAGCGCGCCGATGACCATATCGCAGCGCCATTGGTCGCCGGCAGCGAGGGTCTTGATGTTGCCTTTGGCCTTCTCTGCGGTGTAGCCCTCCGGCTCGGCCGTGGAGGGCAGGATGAGGCCCAACGCGTCCTGGTCGGGCGTTCGGCAGATCCAGCGCACGCCGTGGTCGAGCTGGTCCGGGCGGTAACGAATGTAGTCGGCCGCGCCGTCGGGGTGGACCTGCATGGAATGGGCCCAGCCTTCGCCATCCGTCTCGTAGTTGATGTAGAAAACGACCTCCGGATCGAAGCTGAGTTCGGGCGAGAGTACGTTATGCTTGGCCGGATTCTCGGCCAGTTCATCCAGGAATTCGAGATAGCCCGGCCCCGGCGTGACGTGGCTGGGAATGCTGGCGCGCAGACTCACCGTCTCCGGCGTGCAGGGCGCGCTGTAGACCAAGCGACTGTTGTCGACGGGACGGAAGTTGACGTGGGCCATGTACATCAGCTCCATGGGCGTCTGCTTGAGGTTGGTGACCGTCATGGAGACGCCGAAGAGTGAGGCATCCTCGTGCAGGGTCGTGCGCGGTTCGGCCACATAGTTGGTGCTGAAAGCGACCGTCTCTTGATAGCGTCCAGACAGCGTGATGTAGCGCCCTAGATCATCTTCGCCGGTCAGCAGGTAGGCTTCACTGTAGGGCGCATTGGGCAGTTCACCGTGCAGCGGGTGATTGTCCTCGTCAGTGGGGACGCCCATGGAACTGGCGCCGCAGTGAAGCAAGAACGCGCCGTAGGTGCCCAGGTAGTCGCGAGTGGCACGCGGTTCATCGAACATGGATTTCATGGTCAAATTGCGACCAAGGAACGACACCGACCAGATCTGCTGGCCCTGGAAAGGGAGCAGGACCAATTCACCTTTGGCGTTGCGAATGCGCAGCCCGCAGACGCCGGTTGAAAATCGGAACGTTGACGCAGACAACGAGCCATGCTCGACCAACGTCTGCTCGTGTTCGGCAAACATGCCGGGTTTCAGGGTGATCTTTGTTGCCATTGGTGTTCAGCCTCTCTTGTTGAACTCAGTGACGTTAGATTTTCGGAACGCTTTCTTTGTCACAGATTCACACAGATGGAAAGATGATGGGGCACGGATAAATACGTAGAACTTTGAATGACTTATACCGTTTGCCCATTCATGAACCATAATTTCGTAGGGGCAACCCTTGTGGTCGTCCGCTCGCCACACCGGACGACCGCAAGGGTCGCCCCTACGATAGACGATCGTTGACCGGACAATTGGTATTACATATGACGAAGCACCTCTCTGTTCGGCGGGTCACAACCTCAATAGAAGTTGTTCTTCCGCCTGAAGTCAAACAGAGAGGTGCGTCATTGCTTACGATTTCATTGTTTAGCCTGGTTCACTCACACTGGGTCCGGTTATTTTCAGACCAGTGCCGCTGTAGGTGCGGTTTGCAACCGCACGCCTCCCGAATTATCCAGAATTTCCTAAGATCGTGCAGTTACAAACCCATGCGCACCAAGCTAAGGATTATGTCTACCGGCGTCGTTGGCTTCAGCCGTTGCTGCAAGTTCGTTCGCAACAGCGATCGGCTCAACATAACCTTAGCTTGATGCCTATGGGTTACGAACCGCACCTACAATTATTGACTATGCCTGCTTACGACGGCGCAACATGTCGGCAAAGACAGCTAAAATTAAGATACCGCCGGTCACGACGATCTGCCATTCCTGCGGCACCGATAGGATGCGCAGGCCATTGGTCAGCGTGCTGATGATGAAGGCGCCGATAACCGTGCCCAGGATCGTACCCTCACCACCGCTCAACGACGTGCCGCCGATAACGACCGCGGCAATGGCGTCCAACTCGTAGCCCGCACCGAGCGCAGGCTGGGCCGAGTTCAGACGGGAGGCCATGATCACGCCGCCCAAGCCGGCAAAAGCGCCGGCCAGTGTATATACCGCCATCTTCCAGGCATCAACGTTCACGCCCGAGAGGCGGGTTGCCTCTTCGTTGCTAGCCCAGGGCATAGGTGTAGCGCCCCAAAATCGTCCTGTTGAGAATGAAGCTGGCCAGGAGGGCAGCGAAGAAGAAGATCAGCACGGCGTTGGGGATGTCAAAACCGGGGATGATCCTGCCCAGCACCGACCCCATGGCGACGTTGCTGAATTCAGGCGTATCGGTGAAGTAGATGGGCTTCAACCCCGAAATCACCAGCGCCAATCCCTTGGCGATGTAGAGCATGCCCAAGGTGGCGACGAAGGGCGGAATCTTCATCTTGGCGATCATGGTGCCGTTGGCCAAACCCGCTGTGGCCCCCGCCAAGATGCCGCCCAAAACGCCGAACGGAATCGGCAACCCCAAATTGGTGATGAAGACACCGGTCATGACCGCAGAGAGCGTCATCACCGTGCCCACTGACAGATCGATACCGGCGGTGATAATGACGAAGGTGACGCCCAGGGCCAACACACCGTTGACAGCGGTGGCCAGCAGAATGCCGACGATGTTGCTGAATGACAGAAAATTTTCCGACGCCAACGAAAAGACGATGAACATCACGATCAGCGCGCCGAATGCGGCAAACTTACGTGCAGCATCTCCGCCGAAGAGCGAACGTTTTTCAGTAGTTTCTGTAGCTGTAGTTTCCATAATTAGGCAGACCCGTTTTCAGAATTAGTGGGGGTGGACCCGTTTTCGCTTACGACACTGCTGCGCATGGTGGCGTATGTCATGATCGCCTCTTGCGTTGCCTCTTCAGAGGAAAGCATCCCCGTGATGCGTCCCTCGCACATGACTGCAATGCGGTGGCTCATACGGAGAATCTCCGGCAACTCCGAGGATATCATGATGATCGACTTCCCCTGTTGCGCCAGGTCGTTGAGCAGGCGATAGATTTCGCTCTTGGCCCCGACATCGATGCCGCGCGTCGGTTCGTCAAAGATCAGGATGTCCGTGTCTGCAGTCAGCCATTTGCCGATGACAACCTTCTGCTGATTGCCGCCGGACAGATTCTTGACTTGCTGCACCAGGCTCGGCGTCTTGATCGAGAGGGCGTCAACGTAGTGCTGAGCCGTCTTGTGGATCTTGGGGTTATTGACGTAAAGCTTGGCGTCGAGGAAGTTTTGGAAAGAGGCCAACACAATGTTGGTCTCGACATCCATGCCCTGAGCTAGACCGAATTGTTTGCGATCCTCGGAAAGGTAGCCGATGCCATTGCGAACGGCATCGCCCGGGCTCTTGATCGACGTAAGCTCACCTTTGACATAAAACTCGCCGGAATCGATGGGGTCAGCACCGAAGATAGCGCGTGCAACCTCCGTACGGCCGGCTCCCATCAGCCCTGCGAAACCAAGGATTTCACCCTTCTTTAGATCGAAATTTACATCAATCAGCGCTTGGCCCTTGTTCAGGTTTTTGACCTCAAGCACAACTTCTTCGCTGGGATGTTCCGGTAATTCAGGCGCGGCTTCAAAGATGGTACGGCCGACCATCATGCTGATGATTTCGTCAACGGTGACGGCATCAGTTTCGACCGTATCGACATAGCGACCGTCACGCATGACTGTGATGCGGTCGGTAATCTGCTTCAGTTCTTCCAAACGGTGGGAGATATAGACAATGCCCACGCCGTTTTCGCGCAACTTGCGGATAATTTCAAAGAGATCGTCAATTTCGGTGTCGGTCAGTGCCGCCGTCGGCTCGTCCATGATCAACACTTGCGAGTTGAAGGAGAGCGCCTTGGCAATTTCCACCATCTGTTGCTTGGCAACGCTCAGATCCGACACCTTGATTCGCGGGTCAAGCTTCAGATGCATCGACTCAAACAGCTCTTCGGTCTGACGATTGAGGGCCTTCTCATCCAACGTGAAACGGGCACGTCCACGGGGCTCGCGGCCAATATAGATGTTCTGGGCCAGCGTCAGATGAGACATCAGGTTCAGTTCCTGATGGATCATGCAGATGCCCAGATCCTGTGCGGATCGCGGGCTGGGGATGTCAACAGGGACCCCTTGGTACAATACTTCTCCGGCATCCTTGTGATAGATGCCGGCCAGGATTTTCATCAACGTCGATTTTCCGGCGCCGTTTTCGCCGACCAGCGCATGGACCTCGCCTGAGCGCAGCTCAAACTGGGCGGCGTCGAGCGCGCGCACGCCTGGGAAACTCTTGTCGATTCCTTCCATCTTGACTAGTACTTCATGCATACTGAATTCCCTTATGCATTCCACACGCGACATCCTGTGCAACAGTGGTGTGGAGAAAAAATGAGGGGGTACGGAGACCCGCACCCCCTCATCGCCTGAACGGAGGAAGTAAACTCTACTCGTACAGCAGCGCTGCAATCTCTTCGGAATCGATGTTCGAGGCGTCGTACCAGTGGAAACCGGTGTCGATCATCTTGGGAACCTCTTCACCATTCAGGGCCATGACGGCAGCTTCAACGGCCTTGTAGCCGATGCCGATGGGGTCCTGAGTGATGGCGCCGGCCTCAATACCGCTGCGGATGGCTTCCATCTGCTGGAGTCCGGAGTCGTAGCCGATGATGACGATTTCGCCCTCACGGCCCAATTCCTTGGCAGCGTTCAACACGCCGATGATGGAACCTTCGTTGGCGCCGAAGTAGCCATTCAGGTCCGGGTTGGCCTGCATGACGGCCTTGGCCAGGTCGGTCGACTTCAGCTGGTCGCCTGCGCCGTAGTCGACGTTGACGATCTCGATGTCGGGATATTCGGCTTCCATCTGGTTTAGGAACCCGTCTCGGCGGTCGATGCCGGTGCGGCTGGTCTGGTCATGGACGATGACGGCAACCTTGCCCGAACCGCCAATCAGCTCGGCCATCTTGTCAGCGGCCATGGCGGCGGCGGCCACGTTGTCGGTGGCGGCAGTCGTCACAGGAATGTCGCTGTCCACGCCGGAGTCAAAACCGACGACCGGAATGCCGGCGTCCTGGGCCTTCTGCAGCAGCGGAATCAGCGCCTGGCTGTCCAGGGCTGCCAGCGCGATGGCGGCAGGAGCCTTGTCCAGTGCGGTCTGCATCATCTCGACCTGCTTGTCGACCATGGCCTCGGTCTCGGGGCCTTCGAAGGTGATCTCGACACCCAGGTCAGCGGCTGCCTGCTCGGCGCCCTTCTGAACGGCCTGCCAGAACTGATGCTGGAAGCCCTTGGAGATCACGGGAATGTAGATCGCTTCTGCTGCTTCCTCAGAGGCGCCTTCTTCGGCCGGTTCTTCCGTGACAGCTTCATCGGCTGCCGGGGCATCGGCAGCAGGGGCTGCCGGCGCGGCACAACCACTCACGAGCACTGCAATCAGCAGCACGCCGAGAATGATGGCCAACAAATTTCGACTCTTCATACAAATTCTCCTTTTGTTTGGAAAAGATACGTTTTGTTGTTCACTAGCGAACAAGCTTTCCCATGAGGCAAAGGAGCCACCTGGGTCAGGCAATATCCGATAGAAAATACTCGAAAACCCTTCGAGTGACACAACCAATTCTACACCTGCAACAATGTGGCAGGGCCTGGAATGGGGAACATCTGCAGGATATCGTCGATGCCTAGGGCATCCACACGCGGGCGACGCATTATGAACCCAAGGGTCTGTTTCGAAATTCTTTGTTACCGTTATGTGTTACCGATACCATGATATTATACATTAGGATATCACTACGGGTCACATTCGTCAAGATTTCGCGGTCCTCATAGTCGCTCTGATCGCGAGTTCAGCCTGCTGAGAAGGTCGAAATCTGCACGGATTCCAGGATCTTCTCGATCTCCAGAATCGTCCCTGACTCAACGCCATCAACCGCAGCCGATGCTGTGCCCGCCGCCACGCCCCAGCGTGCAATGTCAACCGTATCGAGCCCCTGATCCAGCGCCCAGACCAACCCCGCAGCCAGTGCATCGCCCGCGCCCACCGCGTTGCGTTCGACGATGGGCGGCGGTGTGACCACAACGACCGTGTGATCCTGGCCCAGCACCAGCCCATCCGCGCCCAACGAGATGGCCGCACTCTTCACGCCGTGCTGAAGCAGCGCCTTGGCCGCGTCCACGGCGTCATGCACAGACTCGACCGTCACATCCAGAATATCGGACGCTTCCAGTGCATTGGGCTTGACCAGCGTCGGCCCAGCCAGCCAGCCCAGACGCAGCGCCTTGCCGCTGGCATCAAGCACGGAGACGGCGCCGATCTCGTTGAGAAGGGCAATCAGCTCGGCGTAGAACGATGCCGGTAGACCGGGCGGCAGACTGCCCGCCATCACGCAGATGTCTCCAGGCTGGATGCGATCGCGGATGCGTTGAAAGAAGGCATCTCGTTCCGCTGCGGAGATGATAGGTCCGGCTTCATTGACCTTGATGTGGCGTACGGCTTGTTCGTCGGTGATGACAATGTTCGTTCTGGTTTCGCCTTCAATGCGTACGAAGTCGGTCTTGATGCCCAGGCCATGCAGGCCTTGCTCCAGCATATCGCCTGTGGCTCCACCGACGAAACCCATGGCCAAACTCTCAGCGCCCAGCACCTGCAGCGTGCGCGAGACGTTGAAGCCTTTGCCGCCCCAGTCGAGCCGCATATCCGAGGCGCGCAGGACGGCATTGAACTCGATGTCCGGCACGGTCAACGTGCGGTCCAGCACCGGGTTGGGCGTGACGGTGATGATCATGAAGGTGGATACCTTGCCCCTGGCGTGATGACGTGGTGGCGTGAAAAACAATAGGACGCGGATGATGCAGATTTGGCTGATACCCGCGGATAGAGCGGAAAGATCCGGTTTTTTCCGCTACATCCGCTTTATCCGCGTTCTATCCTTGCTCTCCGACAGACTGCTAGCCAAATGCGGCCTTATTGCGCTGATAGGCGGCCTGGAACGCGGGGAAGATTTCTTGATAGCGGGCATGCTGTTCAGCGTTCGGCTCGACCGGTTTACCATAGCTCGCCCATTTGCGTGCGGTCAACGCCAGCTCAAAGGCGCCTATCCCTGCGCCGGCGAGCAACACCGACCCTTTGGCCGACTGATCTGCGGCATGGAAGGGCTGCACCGGCAGGCCGAAGACATCGGCCACCATCTGCTGCCAAAGCTCACTGCGTGCACCGCCGCCCGCCAGGATGATGCGCTCCGGGCGAGCGCCCAACTCTGCCAACACCTGGTAGCCGTCGTAGCAGGCAAAGGTCACACCTTCCATCACGGCGCGTACAAATTCGTCCCGGCCATGTTGCCAGGTCAGCCCCAGGAACATGCCGCGGGCGTTGGGGTCCATATGGGGCGTGCGTTCACCAACCAGGTAGGGCAGAAAGATCAGTCCATTGGCCCCGACCGGCACCTTGGCCGCCCAGTTTGTCATGCGCGTGTAGGCGTCATCGCCCCCTAACCCTAACACTCGATCGCGCAGCCAGCGCAGGGCCATACCCGCAGAGAGCATCGCCCCCATCTGATACCAGCCGGCGTGGCCGGGTCCCGGCGGCAATGCGCTGCAGAAGGTATGAATACGCCCCTGTTTATCGACGGCCACTTCAGAAATCGGCAACACGAGTTGCCCCCCGGTGCTGATTGTCAGCAAAAGCGATCCGGCATCGACTGCGCCGGTGCCCAGTGCACTGCACGCGGTGTCAGCAGCGCCGGTCACCACTGGAATACCGGGCATCAGGGTCAGTTCTTTGGCCGCCGTCGTCGACAATGTCCCGGCGACCGACTGCGACTCCTGAACCCGCGGCAGCAACTCTGGCGGAATCTCCAGGGCATCAAGCAATTCATCGGACCAAGTCCGGCTCCTGACATCGAGCAGCAGCGCGCCCGAGCCGTCGCTGGGATCGGTAGCGTAGTTGCCGGTCAAGCGAAAACGAATGTAGTCCTTGGGCAACAACAATTGGCAGACGTCTTCCCAGAGATCGGGTTCTTCATCCTGCACCCAGAGTGCACTTGCGGCCAAGAAACCAGTGGCCACCGGGCTGCCTGTGATGTCGATCAGGCGATCCTGGCCGATGCGTTCGGTCATCTCGTTGACCTGCCGGCTGCTGCGCTGATCCGGCCAGATGATGGCCGGAGCCAATGGTTGACCGCGGCTGTCCATCATCACTGTGCCATGCATCTGGCCGGATAGGCCCACGGCAAGAATGTCCACCGCTCGATCAGCCTTGCCGATGGCGCTGTGGACAGCCGAAACAGTCGCCTGCCACCAATCAGCCGGATCTTGTTCGGCATGGCCGGAAGCAGGGTGGGTGATGGGATATTCCCTGCTGGAGGCAGCCAGAATACGCCCGCTCAACGAGGTCAGGATCACTTTGACCGACGATGTGCCGAGATCAATACCAAGTAGTGCGAAATCGCTCATGTCATTGATTCTGTGTTGTGGTGTATCGTGAACTAGAAAGTGACTATCATGTTGTCATAGAGCGCGATTTGCGTCAAGCACGGTCGACACATGTCGCAGGGCTATCGCGTCTACATTCCAGCGGCAGGGTAAAAACCCGCCGTCAACAACGAGAAGCCGCCTCAGCGGCTCAGCTTTCAGCGCCCCTCCATCAATTCTCCACATCAAATGCACAACTCCTCCCGATGGCCACGATATGCTGGCTCAGAGCGCATTGAACCGAATCTGCAAATATGAGGAGAACGAGAAATGAATATCACACGAAGCATCTTTCACGCGATCTGGGCGAGCACACTTGGATTCGCCGTACTAGCTGTAGCCTCACTCGGCGCGGGCCCGGCATCGGCACAGGCAGGTGCAGAGAGCCTCTCGTCAGAAGACGTATTGGGCCTGCAATTCATGCTTGAAGAGGAGAAGCTGGCCCACGACGTCTATATGACACTGGGTGAACAGTGGGCACTGCCCATCTTCCGCAACATCAGCCGGGCCGAGCAGACCCACATGGACGCGGTCGTCTCCTTGCTCGAACGCCATGGGGTTGACGCAGATCTGAGTAACGGCCCTCTCGGCACGTTTGCAAACCAGGATCTGCAGACGCTCTACAATCAGTTGACCGCAAGTGGCAGCCAGTCGATGGTCGACGCCCTGTTGGTCGGCATGGCCATCGAAGAGATCGACATTATCGACCTGCAGGAACAATTGGCAGAGACAGAGAACGCTGATATCCAGCTCGTCTATGCCAACCTGCTGCGCGGCTCCGGCAACCATCTGCGCGCATTCGTCTCCAATGTTGAGCGGCAGACCGGCGAGACAGCCCTGCCTCAATACATGGAGCAGGATAATTTTGACGAAATCATGGATGGGAGCAACGGCCGCAAGGGCAATGGCTTCAACGACAGTGGTCAAAGAGATGGCCAAAAGGGCTCACAACGCGGCAACCGTGGCGATCGTGGGCCGGGTAACGGACAAATGCGACGCCAAGGTGCGTAGCGGACGACGCTGTTAGGACTTGCAGGGATAGAAAGACATCACTGCGGGTTTCCCGAATTCTTGTTCCGAAAACCCGCAGTGAATTGGGAATGAACGTGAATGGCGCGAAAAATGACAAAAAGGAATCATATCGATGAAATTTTGGATCGCTACGCTTATGATTGTCTCAATGATGTTCACGATGGCAGCGTGCAGCCGCAACCGTGAAGCTGCCGCACCGCTGCCGACGGTCATCCCCGTGATCGAGGTCGATGTCGCCGCAGCCACCGAACCGGTGGATGCAGATTTAGAGGTAGAGGATGCCGTCGTTGACGATGTCGATAATGGCAAATTTGATGATTCGGCCGCCAACAGTGCCAAGGCTGAAACGTCCGGCTCAACTGAGACTGAGACTGAGACAGAGCAGGGCGAACGCGGCTCAGGCGGGGCGGGACGTGGCAATGGTGGCATGGGCCCGGAGATGAGGGATCGCCACATGGCGCCGATTCCCGCTGAATATGTGGGCCTGACCAGTCCTGTGGCCGTCGATGCCGACTCGCTGGCGCAGGGCAAGATCCACTTCGACCTTTTCTGTGCAAGCTGTCACGGCGCCGCAGGGCTTGGTGATGGCCCGGCCGCAGCCGCACTGGATCCGGCTCCGCCCATGCTCGCACAGACGAGCATGATGACCGGCGATGATTATCTCTTCTGGCGCATCAGCGAGGGCGGTGCGATGCAACCCTTCAACTCAGCCATGCCTGCGTGGAAAGAGGTTCTGGATGAGCAGGCACGCTGGGATGCCATCAACTATACGCGATCTCTGGGCGGCCTGCACGACAGCGCCGACGCCGGATCCATGCGCGAGGAAATGCAGGCGACCATGCAGGCCGAAATGCTGGCATCGGCCCTGGATCTCGGTGTCATCCAAGAGTCCGAGGCCGACATATTCATGGATGTCCACGGGCGACTTGACACCTATCGGACTTCGCTTGGCGACGCCTCCACCGGTAATATGGATGAACTACAGGACGAACTGCTCGCGGGGATGGTCGAAGCTGGAGAGTTGACGCAGCAAGAAGCGAACGCCTTTGCCGACATCCATGCCAGGCTGGACGAGGCAGGCATGATGCAGTAGATGAGCGACTGGCCACAAAACAGGTGGCAATTGTGCCCGTGCCTATCACCCAACCGGGCGACCTTTCCAGGTCGCCTGGCCTCGTACTCGCTGGATCAGCGAGTACGAGGCCAATACCAACGCTGAACCTATGATGGCCGGGTAGAGCAAAATAAGCACGAGGGGCGCACGCAGCCGGCGCACGTAAACGGTCCAGATCGCCACAGAAAATAGGATACTCCACAGGGCAATCGCAGGCGAGACCGAGACATTGCCTGCCATCCACCAGAGCAGCATGCCGAAGGGCGAAAGAAAGGCGATGCCCAGCCAGATCCAGACGAAGAGGTAGAGCCACCAGACATTGCCAAAGCCGGAAAGCAGGTTCTTGCCAAATCCATCCCGGACTTCAGTCCACGAGCGATACATCCGGCAGTGGACTCGCGACACGCCATCGAGCAAGATGCTACGGCCGCCCGATCTGGTTACGTTTCGGGCCAAGGACAGATCCTCGGCGATCTCCGCCTGCACGGCCTCATGCCCGCCGATTGACTCGTATGCGCTACGACGAAAGAGCATCATCTGACCGATAGCGGTCGCCAGCGGCGCCCAGTTGAATTTTTGGGCCAACAACAGTGGGAAGTGCGTAAGCAAACTCCAGGGAATGACGGGAACAGAGAGCTTCTCCGCCATCGACTCCATGACCTCGTCAGGGATGACGGAGAGCAGGTCAGCCTGTTCGGCCTCCAGGGCAGCAACCGCATCGCGCAGCATCTGCGGATGGTGCCACGTGTCGCTATCCACATAGAGCAGCAGCTCACTCTCAGACGCTTCAGCCAATTGACTACAAGCCCAGGGCTTGCCCAACCAACCATTCGGCAGAGGCTGCCCGGACAGGACCGCGAGGTTGGCGTGGTCAGCCGACAGTCCGTGTAGGATGGCGGCAGTATCGTCGGTGGACCCATCGTCCAGCACCCAGACACCGTAGTCCGGATAGTCCTGGGCCAGCAGCGACTCGACGCAATGCCTGATGGTCTGTTCTTCATTGCGAGCCGGGACGAGCAGGGCAACCGAAGGCCAGCTTGACAGAGCGGGATAGCTGTCAAGTCGACGCAGCACCAGTGCATTGAGGAGCGTATTGACAAAGATAACGATCAGATAGACCAACACACCGGTCTGTTGGCCCCGCCATGTGAAGTAGAAGCTAAGACCGTCATTCATGGGCTGCCTGCACCGCGCGTAGCGGCAGTTGGAAGTGATTTCTGTATTTCCAGATCAACAAAGCGGTTGAACCCACCCAGATGATCAGGAGGTATGGTGGATGTGAACCGAGCAAGAGCGCAGCCAGGAGCGCTAACTGGCTACACATGACGACCCAGCCGTCACGTATGCGCAGCAAGGTGAAAATCGCCATGCAGCCGCCAAGTACAAGAGGGGCAATCGCGGGCAGCAGCCCCGTCCAAATGCCAAACGTGGTCGCCAATCCCTTTCCGCCGTGTCCGCGCAAGAAGGGCGAAAGATCGTGACCGATGATGGGGGCCAGAGCCACTGCCGCCATCGCCTCGCCGCTCCAGCCCCAGCTCAATGCGGCGACACCGACTGGTATTGCTCCCTTGAGGGCGTCGAGCAGAAGCACCAGAAATCCAAGCCGCCAGCCGCCTGCTTTCCACGCCGTTGTCGTTCCCGGATTGCCGTCACTGACGGCGCGAATGTCTGAGCGAATGAACAGCTTCCCAAGCCAAACAGAAAATGGGATCGAACCGGCTAGGAAGGCGACACAAACCCACAAGCCCACCCACAGAGACTCAGGCATCTGCGCCTTCCGCAGTGGCGCCTCTCTTCAACCATGGAACCCGCGCAATCGACTCCTGGGCCAGCATCAGCGTGACGCCGAAGCCGACTAGCACGTTGGTGACCAGGAAGAAGAGGAATTCCTCCAACGGCAGGCCGCCTGGAAAATGGATGCCTGTGGTCTGTTCAGGGCTGATGGTCCAAATGCCAATCTGGATGGCCAACGTGTCGGCCAGAGCCAAGAAGATGGTGGGGACGGCAATGGTCGTGAAGACCAGATTTCGATAGCGCCAGAGTATGTCTGCGCCAAAGGCGATCTGGAGAATGATGGGCGGTAGGGCCCAGGCCAGTATCAGCGAAATGTAGGTCGCCGGTTCCACATCCTGAATCAAGAAGAGGACGAACGGCAGCCATAGGATCGTCAGCAGAATGGCAAAGATCGTACGTAGGGTACCCGACGGCGTCCATTGTTGCGCCGGCGGCAACCTGCGGGTCAACCAGACCAGCCACATGCCGGTGAGCCATGTTTGCAGCACGAAGAAGGTGTATTCTTCAATCGGCACCCAGCCCAATGTGATGCCCGTGACCAGAGCCGGATCATACCACCAGACGCTGGTCGCCACGAGGTAGTTGTCCCAGGGCGTCGTGTAGACCACCGCGATGATGATATGTGCGAGAATGGCTGCCCATGCAGCGAAGTTACGCAGGTAGGGCGGCGTGGCCACGTCTTTCCGGTGATCGCGCCAGAGCAGCAATGCCACAATGATCATCGGGATCACAAGGAATCGGGCCAAGAACCCGAAGTAGGTCATGAGCCTTTCCCCAGGCGAGGGTATTTCTCCACACGCATGGTGACATCGGGCCGCGGCTCCAACGTCGCGCCCATGTTTGGCTTCACCTTGGTCTGGAGGAGGGTCAATTGATTGGTCTGGAGCAGTCGTGCCAACGCGATGCGTGATTCAAGCTGGGCGAAGGATCCGCCGATACAGTTGCGCGGGCCGCCGCCGAATGGCAGATAGGTGAAGGGCACGACACGGGTCTGGTAGCCGCCGGCAAACCGTTCGGGCTGGAACTGGTCGGGCGCCTCCCAAAAATCAGGATGGCGCTGCACCAGATAGATGCTGTACATGAGACGCGTGCCCGCAGGAATCGTGTAGCCCATCAACTCTACCTCACTGGCAGTGAAACGATTGCCGACGTGAATGGGTGGATAGAGACGCAGACTTTCTTTGATGACCTGATCCAGCGCCGTGAGTGAACGCGTGTTTTCGGGCGTAGGCGGCTGCGAACCGAGGGTCTCCCAGATCTCATTCTGCACCTTGGCCATCCATTCAGGATGCGCGCCCAGTAGGTAAAGGGTCCAGGCCAGCAGCGCGGTGCTGGTGTCATGCCCTGCGATGAGCATGGTCATCATCTGGTCGCGCACCAGGTCGTCGTCATCCAGCACCTGAACAAGGTGAGTCAGGAGATCGTCAGGCGGATCGCTATCGGCCCGGCGTTCGCGGATCAGATCGTAGAGATGCATATCCAGCACGAGCACTTCTTTGGGCGGTGGACCCGCACCGTCTGAGCGCATGATCCAGAGTCCTGGGGAGATGTAGCCCAGTGCGGCGAAGACCGGATCCCAGATACGGTCAAGCTCCGGCTCCAGATCGTGGCTGAAATAGACGCTCTCGAACGCCAGCAGCGCCAGCTTGCGCATCTCCACCAACATGTCGTAGCTCTGGCCCGACTGCCATTGATCCTGCACACGATCCGTGTCCAGCAGCACAGCATCGGCCTTGGGCGCGAAATGTTTGCGCTTGGCACTCGGTTCCATGATGCCGCGCAAGCGTTGATGCTCCTCGCCGTCGGTAACCAACATGCCGCGACGCAGCAGGCGGGCCACCGGATCGCCTTCGGGCCGCCACAAAAAGGCGTCTCGTTGCTCGACCAGCACCTGCCGAATGGCATCAGGATGGGCGATGAAGACCGGTCGGAATCCGGGCAATGTGAGTTGGAAGATGTCGCCAAGTTCACGCTGCACCATTTCGAGCAGCGGAAGAATGCCGGAGAAGCCACTGCGCAGCGCCTTGAGCGCGGCCAGCCCCTGGCGAGGACCCAGTTCGCTAACAGTCGGCACGGAACGTTTGACAGCCGTTGAAGTAGTCATGTTCTTAGTATAAGCGCTCTGGGATGTCTGACAAAAATGGCCCAATAGGGGTTAAATGGCCGAAACGGAAAGCACAGCGGGATCATGAGTTTCGTAGGTCACGCTTGCAGCGTGACAAGGTACACATTCCAGATCGATTCAGAGGTCACCAAATAGAGGTTCTCTGAGGTTTCGTCAAACGTCAACAAGCCGGACCGACAGAACTCATGTCTTCATCGTGCCTTCAGTGCGAACCTTTCCGCCATGGATAGAATCCGGCTCCTAACAGTGAAAAGCGCCCTCAGGCGCTAACTGTTGAGTCGCTGAGGCGACGGGTCGGTGTTAGAGGCGGGATGTATCCCTGCCTCGGAAACGTTGCCCTCTGAAATCTGGACACGATTTCACCAGAAACGATAACGGCGCCAGATATAATCCTTAGCTTGATGCCAATGGGTTTCCCTACCCGCCCAGTGAAGCGATGCTAAAGCCCGAGTCCCGCATCAAAGCTCATTCCAGGTTGGTATGTCTACGGCGCAAATCGTCACTGGTCTGCCCTCGCGCAGCCTGCAGGCGAGGCACGAAGGCATCGAGGAGAATCCACATGGCCTGCTCGAAGGGCGAGCCCATGGATTGTTGAGAGCTGCTCCCCTCTTGCTCGGCCATAGTCTGGGCCGGCAAGGTCAGGCGAAGATCGGCGCGTTGCGGGAGCGCTGCTTCAGATTGCGAGGTGAGCATTGCCACTGTGGCGCCGGCGTTCTGGGCCACGCTGGTCAACGCTTCCACGGTTGACAGATAGCCCGGCCCGCAACTGACCAGAAAGAGATCGCCTGGGCCTACCGGCGGCGTGGTCATGTCGCCGACCACGGCCGTGGATATGCCCAAGTGCATGAGCCGCATGGCAAAGCCGCGCATCACCAGTCCCTCACGGCCCAGGCCGTAGACCACCGTCGTGCCTGCCGACAGAATGGCTTCGCAGAGCGCATCAACCTCGTCCTGCTCGACAGCAGCGAGCACGCGGTCGATTTCCGTGAGAATGGATCGGGCTGTTTCGATCATGATCTGGATGTCCTTGTTTTAGGGATAGAACGCGGATGACGCGGATCGGGCGGATAAAAACCGGATTTTTGTTTTTATCCGCGAGAATCCGCTCGATCCGCGTCATCCGCGTTCCATCTACGGCAACAACGTCACTTTGACCGATTGCGAACCGTCGGCCACCAGATCGATGCCTTCCTGGAAGCGTTCCAGGGGCAGCCAGTGGCTCTGGATGCGATCCATGGGCAGCAGGCCGCGGGCGAGTATGTCGATGGCGATGGGGTAGCAGTAGGGACTGAGATGCGAGCCGTGGATGTTCAGTTCCTTGAGGTCGCCGATGATGGTCCAGTCGACGGTCACGGGCTTGCGCAGGAGGCTGAACTCAACAAAGGTGCCCAGGCGGGCGATCATGTCCAGGCCCTGGACCACCGCCGCCGGGCTGCCGGTGGCCTCGATGTAGACCTCGCAGCCGTAGCCGTCGGTCAGCTTGTTGACCTCATCGATCACATCGACCTTGGTGGGGTTGAAGACCAGATCGGCCCCGCATTGCTTGGCGATGGCGAGCCGATCGTCGTTGAGGTCGAGCACGATGAGCAGTTTCGGGTTTTGCAGCCGGGCTGTAGCCACCATGCCCAGCCCCAGCGGGCCGGCCCCGGCCAGCACCACCACATCGTCCAGCTTGATCTCGGCGCGCTGCACGGCATGGACCGAGCAGGCAAACGGCTCGATAAAGGCGGCGTGTTGGGGCGAAACCGTGTCCGGTACCTTGTAGTTGAGCGCATCCGCGGGCAACAGCACATACTCGGCCCAAGCGCCTTGTGCCCGTTGCCGAAAACCATAGACATCGCCGTTGGGGCACATCCAATATTGGCCACGCTTGCAATAGCGACAGTTCCAGCAGGGCACGATCTGCTCGGAGACGGCCAGGTCTCCCAGAGCGAGACCGTACTTTTCGCCTGCACCTTTGCCCAATGCCGCCACTTCACCGGCAAACTCGTGGCCGGCAATCACCGGCGGCTGGGCATAGCCGGGCGTCTCGCCGTCCCCCCAGAAGAGGGGCGCACCGTGATAGCATTTGAGATCGCTGGCACAGATGCCGACCGCGTTGACGCGCAGCAGCACCTCGCCCGGCCCCGGCGTAGGCACAGGTACTTTTTCCAATCGATAGTCTTCTGGTCCGTGGCAGACGACGGCCGACATTGTTTTCGGTATGGTTAGTTTGCTCATGTGGGACATGGAATCCGTCTCCCTTGGGTGTTTGCCGCGGCGAGGACCTCATTATTGGCGGAAGCGATTCAACATTTACATCCAATCTGCAACCGAGTAGGGACGATCTTCGTCGTGGAATCCTATGGTTTTTCCCATAACGCGCACATCAGCCGCCGATAATCGCGCAACTGGTATTGCAGGGGGCTCGGTCGGCTGGATGTGTGTTGTTGGACGACGGCAACCTAGGCAAATACGGCAACAGGAACGGAGCGTGGTTCTGCCAATAACTGCCGGTGCAATTTGATTCGCTCAATTTCGAGCAGTGTCTCTGCTGTGAGATAGCTTTCTCCACAGTGAGGACAACTTACAACCGGCACATTCTCAATGACAAACAAGGTTTGACCCCGCCCATAACTCTTAGAAACGAAGCGTATCTTCGCCCCTTCATTGCCACAAATATCACAAATGATTGTTGCCTTGATGTTCTCTGTCATTCTCGTCACTCTCTGTATACCGTGATAATCACAAGCTTCTCGGTTACGCTGATCTTGGCTACCACCACAACACCCTCCTCATGGACTGAGCGGCCAGTAACCAGGTACTTCCATTCGCCGGTGACCAGGTCTTGTTGTCGTTCAGTCACCCTGCCGGTCAGAATTGCCCGCTCCACATCAAAGATGCTGAGATCGTCGTCATTCATCTCCTCCTCGGCGTGTAGGGTCATGACATACTGCCGTGTACGAATTTTCTCTCGCATTTGTCGCAGGATACGTTCGTACATACCGAGTGTCCTTCTATATCGCATGCTAGCCAGCATGCCACCATTATAACAGAAAAGCCTAGCAGATCATGCTCGACTAATGAATACGTCTATCTCTTGCCCACGGCCCACCCAAGGACACAATCCCATCTTTATGGTTTCCTGCAAAAGCGGCTAAACAGTACTTCTCAGACACCCATTCTGCTCCGAAATCAGCGCTGCCAAGGCTAAAAAAATCGAGACGCTCAAGTCGACGAAATCGATCCAGTTCGGGCAAGACCTTAAAAATGGGATCGCACCCCCGCCCAACGCCTCCATGGGCACGGTGTCGCTGACCATCGGATCGGCTTCGATGAGGCCATTGGCCAACCAGGCAATGGTGGGCGGTAAGGTGTGGCATGCGGCGAAGCCGCCGACGATGGTCCAGTCCTTGTGGAAGGGATCGCCTGCGCAGATGCCCGCGCCATAAACTCGCAGCAATGCTTGGCCCGCGCCCGGCGTCGGCAGGCGTACTTCTTGCAGTCGATAGTCCTCGGGCGCGTGGCAGACAATCGCCGCCATTGTCTTTGGTAGGGTGAGTATGTTCGTGAGGGACATGGAGTCCGCATAACTGGGGCATTCTGGCACTTTGGAATCTCAGGGGGTGCTGACCATCTTCCAGGAAGATCGGCGCCGCAGTGCTCTGGTTCCCGCGAATCTTCCTGGAAGGTTTCGCTGCCACCCCCCTGAAGAGGCGGTATTTTCCACGACGCGGACCTCGTTTGCGACGGAGGCGATTCGACAATTAGATCCAATCTGCAAGCGGATAGGGGTGATCTTCCTCGTGGAATCCTACGGTCTTTCCCATAACTACCACCCACAGCCGTCAAGGATCATCAATTCAATACTTGAATAGATCCGTCCTCGGTCGGCTGGATGTGCTGTTTACTTTAGTTTCCGGTAAAAGTTGAGCGAAAAGAAGGCAGATATGACAGACGGCGAAAGACAGTCCACAATGTGGTTACCAGAAACCATAAGGAGTGGATTATGCCAAACGCCGTCGAAGCAACTATACAAGCAATCGTGTTCGTCGTCCAGATGACGCCAATGGGAACGAATCTGGGATTGGTCTGGATGATGTGGGCCATGGTAAACGGTTCATTTCTGATGAGTCGAGGTGCAGTCTTTCCGGCACTGCAAGCCATCAACCTAAGTGACAATGAGATGCGTCGCAGTTGGTCAGCGATGCGCAATGGTTCTTGGCAGATCGATGAACTGATAGAAACATGGCAGGTCTACGTCAAGAGCGAGAACAAGTGGCAAGAGAATCGCTATGAAGGATATCGGGTTGTCAGCATCGACATGATCGGATTCTGGCGACCGAAGCTGAAAGGTTGGGCCGGAAAGCACTATCATTCGATTGCGGGCAAAGCACTACCGGCGGTGGTCTTCGGTGCGATGGCAGTTTCCGGTCGCATTCATGAGAAACGGATTCCGTTGCTGAATGGAATCATGCGATGTCCGGCAGAGCAGAGTGAAGCCAAGTTTCGGGTCGACTTGCTCAAGCAGGCCGCTGCCCAGAGTAGGCCTGATGAAGTCAACGTGCTGGACGCCGGATTCAAGATTAGTGAACTTCATGAGGCAAGCCTCAACAGGTATGTGGTGCGGATGCCATCGAACTGTACTGCCCGTCGCAATGAACTGCCCGAATACAAAGGCCGCGGCGCTCACCCCAAGTTTGGGGAGATCATTCGTCCCTTGGCCAGGAAACACAAGGAGAATGTGATCCCAGCCAGCGCTGCTGACGAGACAGCCGAGTTCAGTCATGATGAGCGGACTATTCAGGTCGCCTTTTGGCACGACTTGGTTTTGAGGGAGACCGAAGTTTCAGCCGAGGCCGAAACCTTTTCGATTTTCGTCTTCATCGACCCGAACTACGTGAACCCTTTGGTCTTGGCCACCGATCTGCCCGTATCTCCCCAATCTGCCTACTTGATCTACCTAGACCGATGGACAGTCGAACAACCACCTTTGGCTGCCAAACAGATGATCGGGCTACATCGTCAGTTTGTCTTTGCCGAAGAAGCCTGCTATCGATTGCCGGAACTGGCCCTACTTGCCGGCGCTATTCTGACATATGTGGCCGCTGTTATGCCTCCCGTTCCTTCTGGATTCTGGGATCGCAAGCCCAAGGCCACGCCTGGGCGGCTGCGACGCCTACTTGCCAAGGCTGATTTTCCAAGTTTGGCCCAATTTGCGCCGCAACTTCGAAAAAAGGCGTCCGTTACCGCACACTTACCCAAGGGGATCGAGGGGCATCGACGCCAGAAACCTGCCGCTTGACCTCATTTTTACCGGAAACCATCAATTCAATACTTGATCGATCCGTCCTCGGTCGGCTGGATGTGCTGTTAGGCGGTATTGGCCAGAATCAGCGCTTGAGCACTCTTTCGAGTGGGACAAGTAACTGCGGAATCTCTTCGTCAACGGTTCTCCATACGATATCAGGATTGATATCGAAATATCCGTGGATGAGTCTGTTGCGCATGGCTACGATGTTGGCCCATGGGATATCCGGTGCATCTTCACGCACGTCGCCTGACACTTTGCCGGCAGCTTCGCCCATGATTTCGATGCATTTCACCAATGCCAGAAGCAGCATGCGATCCTGGTATAGATCGTTGCGCTAGTGACCTTTGGCAAATGCAAGTGCCTCTTGGCCGGCATCAAGCATATGTTGCAAACGTATGCGATCTTCATGCTGCATACTGGACCTCGGCAGCAGTCTGCACTTCGTCACGGAAATAGCGGCTTAGATCGAGCGGTGTGCGCAGATCCACCCGCCGCCCAGCCAGCAGTTCAGATAGCTCAAGTTCCATGCCGGCAAGCGCAATCAATCCGGGCTCATGTCCAGATTCGAATTCTACCAGCAGATCGATGTCGCTGTCCGGCCCATCTGATTCTGTCTGCATCGATCCAAATAGCGCCAGTCGCTCAACATGATGGCGTCGACAGAACTCTGCCAGTTTACTGGGTGGTATGGGGAGTAGATGATTCATCATGCACCTCGAATCTTGGGTAATTCTTGGGAACGAGTTTCAGTCATGCAAGTGTCTGGCATTGTCTGTCGCCCACCCGAACACAACAATGATCACTGCCATCATTATAGCAGAAAAGTCGAGCAATACAGGCTCGACTTTGATCCATTCCCATTAATAGGCCCGCTCACGCTGCACTGCCTAACGACTTTGTGAGAGGCGGCAGCCAGAGTCAACTTGATGCGAGCAAACAAGGTGATGCGCGCTGATCACTCTTCGCCGCGGAGGCCGCCGTCGTTTCGGCGCAATGTTGGCGAGGTCGCGTGACCAGGCCTCAAACGAGCGTGATGAGTTCCACCAACCAGACAGATCCCGAGTTTCCCGAAGTCGTTCGGCTGGTAGCCGGACATACGAAACTTTTGATCTCGTAGAAATGTCAGTTTAGCCTGTTTTCGCCTGCTCATGCCCCTGGGCGAAGCGCTGGAAAGCTTCCTCGAACGAGTCCAGGGCACGGCGTCGCAGACCAGCGGCTCCACATCGATGACGCCATTGGCCAGCCAGGCGATGGTGGGCTGGAAGGTGTGACATGCGGCGATGCTGCCGACGATGGTACAATCCTTGTGGAAGAGATCGCCGGCGCAGATGCCCACGCCATAAACCCGCAGCAATGCTTGGCCCGCGCCCGGCGTCGGCAGGCGTACTTCTTCCGGTCGATAGTCGTCGGGCGCGTGGCAGACGACCGCCGCCATTGTCTTTGGTAGGGTGAGTTTGCTCGCGTGGGGCATGGGTGTCGTGTCGGTTGGGTGTTTCCCACGACGAGGACCTCGTTTGCAACGGAAGCTATTCGACGTTGACGTCCAATCTGCAACCGAATAGGGGTGATCTTCCTCGTGGAATCCTACGGTCATTCCCATAACAGACGCATTTGGTGCCGGACCCGAAGCGTTCGCTGGCAGGTCCTATCCCATCAGATACAAATAATATTCTTGTGCCTTTTTGCGTTTTTCGGTGTCTTCAATGAAACGAAGCAATGTGAAGAACCCGTACAGCGTCTTGATACGATGGGTCAAATTTGCTGAAAGCTGCGATTCGGCCGGGTCGTTCCAGTACTCGGGCGTTCGTGGATCGAATTTCGCTGGCTTGAGCACACCTAATTCGTTTGACAAGTCGGGCAAGGAACGCCACAGGCGAACATGATGGTGATGGGCTGGCAAGCCCTTTTGTGCAAGCTCATGGAAGCCATAGGTCGACAATTCAGTGAGTGCTGAGGCGTGATTCGTCACATGGACCATTCCGCCGAACCCTCGGCGGTGTTCAGAGCTTTTGTAAATCAGATCGTCCACGACAACATTTGCCATCACCTGAAATGAGTCGTACTGGGGAAACATGCTCTTCTCAGTAAGCGTAACTTTGTCGCCGGTGAGCCATCCTTTCTCTTTGCCCCAATAACCCCTTCCTGGAATCGCGCCGTTGAATCCCTCAATCAGCTTTCGAATCCCATCGATGATTCCAGGTGTCGCGTACTCCGGGTGGTCAGTGAGCGCACGGATGGCGATGGAAGCAAAGATAACATTATGACCCGACTGACGCGTCTTGTCGATGTTGCCCGAAAGCGCTTCGGCAATGGTCGCAATCTGTTCCTTTTCAGTCTTCTCTTTTGGAAACGGGTGAAACAATTCGGAAATCGTAATCCGTGCTTCTTCCTGATCGTACCAAATGGACTCCTCGCCGCTAATGATGCGATCCAGTTGCTCTTCGACGCCGGCGTAGACCCTTGGATCCAGAGCCGGATGCGCTTCGCCAAAGAAGTAGCCGGCAACCACCGCCGCGCCAAGATGCCCCGCCATACCATTTACCTTACCGGCACGAGCAAGTGCGTAGAGACCTTTGTACAGATAGTCAGAGTCAATCATGTGCATTCCTCGCAAACTGCAGATCGGCACGAACCCGATCTATGGTGGCTATGTGACTGCTAAGGTTAGCGTCAGGCGCCGAACCGGTAGCGGATGGACAGTTTCAGTAGTTACCGGTTTGGTCGCAACTGTCATTCCGACAGAGCGAAGCGACGAGGAATCTCTCCTTGGCGAACCCGAGATTCCTCTTCCCTCCGGTCATCGGAATGACAATTCGTGAACTACTGAGTTTCGTTCCTTCGGTCGATGAGCGCGTGCCGACAACTTCGAAAACGAGCGAGATCAGGTCCGGTCGCCCGGATTGGATGTTGGCGATGCGATTGTAGCTGAGCCATCCTGCCCGACATTCACACCTCTGATGAGGAGCCAAAGCCCTAGCCCGACTTCGGCGACGAAGCTCAGCGCCAACCCAGGATAGCTGATCGCCGGGTAGTCCGGCAGCAGGTTCGCCTGGAAGAACCAGAAGACGATGGCGAAGCCATCGAGAATCAGCAGCACACCCAGGAACTTGGGCATGAACCCGGACTTGTAGACCAGATAGCCCAACGGGAACAACCACGTGCCAAAGAAGAGCTGCGCAGTCACGAAGCTTAACTTGAAAAGATTGAGGGAGATGTACTGCAAGCTCTCGGCCTGTGCTGCCGAGAAAGCCTGCGCATAGTCGGACGCATCTGTCATCAGCATCGCGAAGATGAGCGGGAAGTAGCTCGCGACCTGTATGGCAACGCCGATTGCGTTGAGCAGCAGGAAGAGCAGCGCCAGATCCTGATGCACGGGCCTGAGAAGCACGTACAGACCCCAGGCCGCCATAACGAAGAGGAAGGCCGACAGCAAACCGAACACCAGGCCCACCGCGAACTGTCCCGAATTGGCAGTCAGCACCTCGTAGGCCTGATCGACTTCGCCGATTCCGATGTGGCCGACAGTGTCGGCGAGGATCATGGCCAGTACGAACGCCAGGTACAGACCGCCGGTCATTCTCGCCGTCTTCTGCCGCGGAAGTTCAATGGTGACGCTCGAAGACATCTTCTTCTCCTGTTGTCAGTTGCTGTGTCAGCCGCTTCGCTTCACGGCAAGGTTCGCTGTCCTTGCCTAACGTAGGCTTCACCTGCAAGCGCCGGCTAGTGCGAGACGTGCGTCAGCACGGTGAGCGATAATGCGACTGTAATGCAAAGGTCGCACCCACTACGGTGGCAGGTACGCAGTCAAACCACCGGAAACCCGGGCTGTCGGCCTATCGCACATGCGGGGCACTTCGCGTGAGCCCGCTAGACCTTGATGGGCGCGTGGGGATAGTCCGGCTGGCGATTCTGAAACGACAGAATATTGGGTTTCTGAATCACTCCCGCATCAATATCCACTGCCCGTCGAATGGTTTCATTTTGCTGCCAATCATCACGACCTGCCACAACAGTCGGTAAATGGACAATGAGAGCTCGCGGAGACCGATCGCGACGCACTTTCCCAGAGATAGCTCGGTGTATGATCCACGGCATAGTAATCTATGGTGCCAATTCTAATCATAGGATCTCTAAATGTGGTTGGCTTGGCAAAAAAGAAGCCCATCCCCTCGTCGCAACTGATATCAATGATCAGACAGCCTGGCTTGAGAGATGTTTCTTCCTCTTCGGTCACGAAATCCATGGGGTTGTCAGGTTCTTGAAATATTCCATTTATGATAATGTCTGATTCGCTGATCAGATCAGTCAACGGTCGCTCAGTACCATCGTGCTCCACCACCAACATGCGTGCTTCGCCCTCAATGCCTTCACGAATACGGACATAGTGACAATCAAGGATCTCCTCACGAACCTCGTGGTCGGGACGCTGAATGCAGATTGTGATATCTCTAAAGCCGCGGGCCTTGAGGGCGTATATGGCGCCACGGCTGACCGCACCAAAACTGAAAATGATAGTTTTGCGTTGGTTCCCATAGTGCCCGTCGATACCTCTTAGCTGCAAGGCATGTAATACCGCGCAGTAGCCGGCCATTTCGTTGTTCTTATAGAAGGTATGGCGGCCAATTTGCCCGTTGGGTCCCCAAACAAACATTTCCTCAAAGGCAATGAGTGTCTGCTTGCGATCGATCGCGGTTTGGGTTACTGACCATTGCTGTACGCAATGCGGCCAACCCCAAAGGATTCCGCCCTCGCGAAGTTCTTCTAAATCAGATAGCACTGGCTTGGGAATAATAACGTTCCCAATGTCGGCCAATAATTCGTGGCGTGTGGCGATGCCACCCGTCTGAGCAGCAATCTCCGAGTCTGCAATTCCGAATGGCGCTCCGTAACCTTCTTCAAATATCAACTGGCGACGAACGGGTTCAGGAATGCGCGGCAAATGCTCCGGGTGGATTGGAACACGTCGCTCGTTTTCTTTTTTTGAAGTCCCAATGACTCCAAATGATAATTTACTCACGTTGTTTCCTTTTCGTTAAGGCAATTGCGATTGATGACCTAATGAAATCATTGGTAACAGTCTACACGGGTTCGGTGCTTTGTGCTTGTTTAGTCCTTGACCTATCCTGCTTTCGCCTGCACATGCACCTTAAGCGTCTCGCCGCGGGCAAAGTGGTGGAAGGCTTCTTCAAACGAGTCCATGGGCACGCTGTCGCTGACCAGCGGTTCGACGTCGATGACGCCATTGGCCAGCCAGGCGATGGTAGGCTGGAAGGTGTGGCAGGCGGCGAAGCTGCCGATGACGGTCCAGTCCTTGTGGAAGAGATCGTAGGGGCTGATGCTGATCTTGGCATCGCTGGGCGTGACGCCGAACTGGAGGTATTGGCCTCGTGGTTTGAGGTAGGCGAAGGCCCCTTCGATGACCGCGGGCACGCCTGTGGCGTCGATGACGATGTCGAAGCCGTGAGGCGCGTAGCTGCGCAACGCCTCGTCCGCGTCCGGGCCGACGGCCACGGTGGTTGCGCCCATCTGCGCGGCCAGCGCCAGCCGTTGCGGCTGCTTTTCAACCGAGACGACGCGTGACGCGCCGCTGCGTTGCAAAGCCTGCACCAACAACAAGCCCATGGGACCGGCGCCGAAGATGAGCACTTGCGCTCCGGGGCCGACATTGATGCGCGTCAACGCGTAGACCACGCAGGCCAGCGGCTCGATAAAGGCCGCCTGCTTGTCGCTCAGGTGCTCGGGGACTTTGTAGCAGCCACGCGCCGGGGCCACGTTGTACTCGGCGAAACCGCCCGGTCGCGTGACGCCAACGCCCTGCCAATTGAGGCAATGATTGGCTTCTTCGTTGAGACAGAAGGAACAGTGGCCGCAATCTAGATTGGGATCGACGGCCACCCGGTCGCCGATGACGAAGTCGGTGACGTCACGCCCGACCTCGACCACGCGTCCGCTGAACTCGTGTCCGGGAATCAGCGGGAACTCGGACATGTACTCATTGCGGTAGATGTGCAGATCCGTGCCGCAGATGCCGCACGACGCCACCTCGATGACCAGTTCGTCGGGCCCACATTCGGGATCGGGCACTCGTTCGACGGAGATGGTTTTGGGTTGGGGAAAAACGATTGCTTTCATGGATCACCTCGGTGTGAATGACGGCTAGGCTCGCATCGGTTGAGACCGACGCCGACTATGCGAAGTCGGCTGAAGCCGGTTGACCGCCCAGCCATAACGTGCTTCAGCACGTTTTTCGTGGCAGACGCAGATTACTGGAGGGTAACGAAATAGTAACGGCATTGGCGAGATCGGTACGCCCTTGGCCTCACCCTGCTGCGCCTCCTGAACGGAGGCTACGCGTCCCTCTCTCCAATTCTTGGAGAGGGACCACCATGGCGCCTTTTGCATCATGGCAGGGTGAGGCGAGACCGGTGGCCACAACGACGAGTCTATGCCGGTGTCTATTCGCTACTCTTCAACAATCGGCGGGCCATTCCGATGGATATATCACGAATTCTTTTGAACATCTAAACAGCCGCGATTCAGGGAACGAGTCCCTCAAACAGCCGGCGGCTCTCCTCTTCACTGACCCGTACGCCGAGATCCTCGACAAGGATTCGCCTCAGGAGGTCTGAATCCCGAATTTTCTGCTCCTGACTGCCGGACTGTGTGATGACCCAATAGGTCAGATCACGCAGGGAACGGGTCTCGTCTTCCAGAATCACCGACGCCACCAGGTGGTTCACGAAGGTGGCATCAGGGTGTTTGTGTGAGTAGAAATGGCCCACTTCGCAATCAGATGGACCGTATCGCGAAAGCTCAAATCGGTAGAGTGAGAAGTACTCCCCATCCGTCAGTACCTGCATGTGGTACTCGCCGGGCCGACGCTCGGCTATGCGGAAGATCCTGTCGCCGTCCTTCGACTCGGTCTCGGAAAAGAGAACCGGCGTCGCGGGCCCATGTCGATCCAAAGCCGACGTCCAGCACGTAGCGCAGACCGTCAAACTCGACCATCGAAATGCGGTGTGTCAGACCCGGATGGGTGTCCTGGTTGCTGATCACGCGGGCGAGATAGAGTTGCGGCGAAAAACCGAGTTCTTCAAGGACGCCGAAGAGCAGGCCATTCTGTTCAAAACAGTATCCGCCACGACGTCGGACAACGATACGCTGATAGAGCGATTCGAAATCCAGCGGCAATTCGTCTCCAAGCCGGCACCCCACGCTGCCGAAAGCAAATGTGGCAACGTGTCGGGCGACGACATCGTTCAGAAATTGGCGATCCAGCTCACGGTCTTGCAGGTCAAGTGCCTCAAGATACCCGCGGACAAGTTCACGACGTTCCATCAATTGTTCCTTCGTAGATACCTATTTTCCTGCATTGGCCTTAGCTTCGACGAAGATAGCAAAGTTGTCTAGAATGCTTTGCCAGCCTTGCCGTTGCTGCTCAGCCTCGTGCTCACTCTCAGCATCAAACGTCTCCGTCACTTTGACGCCATCGCCTAGCGCTTCGAATGCGATGGCAACAGAGCGACCATCCGCCATTTCATATTCGATGCGCTCTTGGTCGACCACATTGGTGTACGTCCCCTCGAAATCGAAGCCCATGCTGCCGTCTTTGGCTTCCATCCGGGAAGTGAAGGTCCCGCCAACGCGTAGATCGACGGTGCTTTGGGTAGTGTGCCAATCATCGGATGCGGCATTCCACTGTTTGATATCTTCCGGCGTGTTCCAGGCCATCCAGACTGAATCGATGTCGGCCTTGACGATGGTCTCTATTTTGATCTTCATATTATCTCCTTCGTTCCAGATGTCATTGTGGCAAGCCGCCACGATCTGCTCCAATACCACTTGAAGCTGTTCGTTCACCTGTTCATTCTTGAAACGCAGTTCTTGATAGCCCCGAGATTCGAGCCAGGCGGTTCGTGCGTGGTCTCTCGCTGATTGCCGTGAATGGATCGGGCCATCCAACTCGATGACAAGTCGATGCTCTGCACAGTAGAAGTCGACGATGAATCTGCCAATCGGATGCTGACGGCGGAACTTCAGCCCACCCAGCTTGCGATTTCGCAGATGTTCCCAGAGTTGTTGTTCTGCCGGGGTCGTTGCACGACGGAGTTCTCTAGCTCGTAAACGAATTTCCTTACTACTGGATGACTGTCGGGGGTTCACCATAAAATTTTTGTCCTTCTAATAAGATGTCGATGCCGTGCCGTTGCCTCACCCTGCCATGGACGCCTTGTGCGCCATGGCAGGGTGAGGCGCAACCGGTGGCCAATCGGTATAGCTTACCTTCACCCCTGTCTGATAACAACCGTACTCTTCTCCATCTCAGCATTCGGTGACACACGCCATGCCTTGCCGCTGGCCGTCTTGAGATCCTGAATCTTCACCTCATTGCAGTGCGCATACGGGAAAGGCCGTTCTTCCGTCAGCGGGACGGCGTCGACGACATCGTTGATGGCATCGGGATCGGTGAAGAGGTAGAGGCCGTCGTAGCCCGCGGGCGTGTTGCTGTCCTCCACGACCAGGCCATCGATGGTCACCGTCTGCGGCATGGAGCAGGGATAGCCGAAATCATGGGTGCCATCGTTTCTGACGCCGATCAGATGCGGCCAGGTCTCGTCGCCGCAGGCTGGAACCCAGCGGCTGTTGCGAATGACAAGATCGCCCTCCCAGGTGCTGCCGTAGTCCTGGCGGAAGCTGACCAATGTCGGGCCGTGAAGTGTCGAGTCTTCGACGGTCAGCGACCGCGACCGATGGCGTTGAGCCCCATGTGGCCGAAATTGCAGCGGCGGATGGTGTATTCGCCGGAAACGCCCATGTGCGTGTCCATGCGCGAGAAGGTGCAGTCTTCCAGGACGATGTTCTTGCAGAAGTTGGTGGCGATGACGCCCCAACGTGTGCGGTCGCAGATCAGGTTCATGCGGCAGTTGGCCAGGTGCAGATTGACCACGTTGTTGGCGTGCAAATCATAGGAGCCCATGTTGACCGGCTTGCCCGCGGCGCCGATGGTCGAATAGATCTTGTGGGGCGTGGCAAAGCAGTTGCGGAAGGTGATGTTGGCGCACTGGTAGGCGTTGAGGAAGCCCCGGTACGGGTGTCCGAACTCGGTCTCGCCGACGACATAGTGGGTCAGCCCATCGACCACAGTGTTGGAGCGGATGATGTCGATGCCTCTGGCCCAATAGTTGTAGCCGACCGGCTGCTCCATGCGGTTGGCCAGCGTGGTGAAGACACCGCCACTCACAACCAATGGCTTCTCGTCAATGGGGCGCGCCTCGATACGCGTGATAGTACCGTAGTCCCAGTCGATGTCGCCCTCGATGGACCCGTCCTGGCGCAGGATGAAGCAGTCGTGTTGCGGATCGCCGTTGTTCTGGTTGAGGCCGCGACGGATGTAGAGCATCTTCTGCTCATTCTCGACCAGAACGTGACAGTCATGTGATGGCCGTGCGTCTGTCTGGCGCTGGTCACGGACAAGGCGGTCGATCAACACGTCCTCCGGTTCCAGCAGCGAGCGTACTTCGAAGAGCGCCTTGGTGTGGTCCTCGACCTGCGCGTTTACACCGCTGTCGTCGATGGTGAAGCGCGAGGTGTTCCAGTCGGTGTCGGTGGCGATGATGGCGGTCAGCGCCCGGTAGCCGAGATGGTAGGTGGCATCGGGTCGGGTGCGGACGGAGAGACCTTGCGCGTTGGCGTGGTCATGCGCGGCGCAAATTGCCGGCAGATCGTCGGTCACGCCGTCGCCGGTTGCGCCGAAGTCTTCGTATGTTACAGCATTTGCATTGGAAACCATGCAGTTCTCCTGGGGTAGTGGTTCGAGAGATGCAACTATGTTGATCGAGCACATGTAGGGACGAGGCATTCCCCCGCAGCCCCATTGTTGGCGATTATTGCTTCAACCGTTGAGACCGCAACTGCCAGTTGTGACGATGCTAGGAATGCCTTGTCCGCTTACTCCGAGGCATCATGCAATGCCAAGCACGGACAAGGCATTCCTAGCATCATGTGAGCAAAGGGGGGTGCATGGCCATTTGGAATCGATTAGTCAGCAGCTGGCTTGACCGGGAATGCCATGTCCCTACACGCCTCAACTCGTTCTGAATGCACGCGAATCTTTTCAGGTAAACCTGCGGCAATCCGCAAAACCCCGGCAAGTTTCCCGTGAATTGGAAGATCTAGCAGCTACCAAAAGATCATCTCAGCACGACATCGGACGTCAGATCCGGTAGCTCGTCAAAGGGTCGTAGCTCGACCAGATACATATTTGAATAGCCTGTCACGTCCGATGTGTACAGAATATGTTTGCCGTCTGGTGTGAAACGTGGATGGCAATGGGCGGGCTGTCCGTTAAACGTGCTCCGATGGATCGACAAGGATTTTTGGTCCAACATAGTCGGTTCCGTCCCATTTGAATAACTGGATGAAGGGCTGCTGAGCCGCCTGAGAGACGCCTGTGCCGTCGCCCACAATCAGTCGATGGTCGTTGCTGGCAAAGTGCCAGGAATGGAACGGGAAACGGGTTTCCACTGCGTCACTGTTGTCCCATTTCCGATACCCAAATACGTGCTCGCCCTGCCCATCCCGCGGTCTGCCGTGGTAGCCGATATGCTCGCCGTCCTCAAACCAATACTCATGTCCGATGGCAAATTCGCCATCATCCTGTGGACGGATCTTCCAGGCCTCGCCTGTCTTAATGTTCAAGCCCCATATCCTCTGATCGACAAGATGCCAAGGACCCTCATGGCAGAAGGTCAAAATATCGGGCTGAGTCGGCGACAGGTTGACATGGGTCATAAATCGACGGTCTTCATGGATGACTTCCATCTTCCCGGTCGCCACGTCGACGCGGATGATCTGCGTCAACGGTTTGCCCTCAAAGAGCGCCGGGAAATAGGAGTAAGGAAATTCAAGGACCGGCTCCGTTGGGTCAATTCGGTCGCGCATCATGTTGCAGACGTAACGCCCATCGGCAGAGGTGATTCCATGAATGCCCAGCACTTTGTCAGGCGGCGCTTGATAGACGACTCGTTCCTGACAGGTATCGACATCCAGCTCGTACAACGTGTTCTGCCACCAATAGTAATGTTTCTGATTGACCGCACTATAGGCGCCGGCGGGCCGGTGATCAAAGACTCGCTCGTTTTCGATGCTGCTCCCGGTCAGATCCGTTAGTTGCGTGATCCGATAGGTACCCAGATCGTAGCGAAATAGATTGCTATGGTTGCCACGATCCGAGGTGAAAACGAAGGAACGGCCATCATTGAACCAACAAGGATCCGTAAAATAGAGATGGTTGGAATGGCCCAGATAGTCGGTAAGACGTGTCACCTGGCATCCGCTATATTTATCCTCGTATTGGAACGTCTCATCCTCGTACACGTAGCCTTTATACACGCGGTTGTCTCCTGGTTACTCTGGGGCCTCCGGGAGGTCACACAGTGGCCCCATCGATTTTCGGATGACCCCTCCCGGAGGAGCCTGAATGGTTATGCGTTCAGAATAGCTCAAAGATGTGGTATCTGGACTGGATACGTCAGGAATGCCCACCGATCGAGCGAGTCGGAAGAATCTGTGTAAATCCGGCCCGATCAGCATCATCTGCGTCCCATCAAGTTCGTCGTTTCCGCGCCCGCATCGAGAACATCAGCGGGATGGCCGGCATTTCGGGCGGTAGCTTCCAGTAGCCATCGCCCGCGTCCTCTAAAAAGGGGAACATCTGGAAAGTGGCCGCACTGAACTCGTGGAAGAACTCGATCTCCAGCCCCTGCGCGATCAAGGCGTTCTGGATGTCGCCGACCGACCACATCCACTCATAGGTCGGGTTCTGGGAAATGTGAGTGGGGTCGGCGTAATCGGCATATTCATCATCGAAGTAGAGGGGCTGCCTGAGGAAGTAGTCATACTTGGGCGTCAGTCCCGTTTCGTTTTCCTCGTCGAAGACGTAGGCAAAGGGGTGGTATTCGTAGATGTAGAAGACGCCGTCATCGCGTAGATGATCGGCGACGTTCTTTGCCCACAACTCGATGTCGCGTATCCAACAGAGCACGCCGTTGCTGGTGTAGGCCAGGTCAAAGCGCTTGTCCAGTGCCTCATCTTGCACCTCGTCCAGATGCAACACATTGCCCACAAGAAAGCGGGCGTTTAGCTGAAGCTCGTCCGCCAACTGCCGGGCAATGGCGATGGACTGCTCGGAGAAGTCGACGCCGGTGACGTGGCCGCCCTCCAGCGCCAGCGAGAGCGTGTCATGGCCGATGTGGCATTGGAGGTGGAGGATCGACTTACCGGTGAGGTCGCCGAGTTCGCGGCGTTCGATCTCACGCAGCATGGACTGGCGACGGCGCAGTTGGTCCAGTCCGTAGGAACGGAGATGGATGGGCGCGACTTCGTCCCATTTGGTGCGGTTGACTTGTTCTTCGGGTGTGTAGGACATTCGAGTGGTTCTCGTTTCCGGTACTGACAGTCGTCACATATTTGGCGCTTAAGTGATTGACGCCATGTCGTCAACCAAGAAAGAAATTGGCTTGTGATAAACCGAAAATCGAATTATCTCTGTAAGATATATAACCTGACTTCAAGCTCTCCAAATGATTGGCCTAAATCGTGTTCCAATCCTTTCGGATTTTGTATTTGCTCGTCTGGATCGTAAACAAAACACATCAAAGTACGGCAATCTGGATGCGAACGGTACCGCATCACATCATCAGCCAATTGAGTTCCAATCTCTTTATCCTGCAACCGGCTGCGAGTCTTCTTCACCTCAATGACGATCTTCTCAGCTTTCAACAGGAAGTCCATCCGTGAGCTGCCACCAGCATAGCTGGGTGTCCACTCCTCAGGCCGAACATCGTCAAAGAAAATTTTCAGGAGCCCATGCAGCAGGTCCTGGCCATCATATTCGTCGCTGACCAATAGTGTCGGCCGAGACTCATGTCTATGTTGGATTTGCTTAACAACAGCGTGGTATCTATGTAGGAGCGTTTCGATTTTCTTAATTGGATTTGTTGGTTGCATCGGAATGGATTCAATGTCTTCGGTGTAGAGATCAACCCTTTCGTATATTGAAATCAACTTTTTCAAGAAATAGCCTGTGCTAATTTCATCACTTCCGCCGATGCTACTGAGTCCGGTGAATTCATCAGCTAGTTCATCAGTTGTGAATAGTTGACGCAGCAATTCTGCAGTGTACTCGTACCAGCGTCGAGCCTCATCGTTGCTGTTGACAGATACATTGGGAACGCTATCCGCTTTATCGATCTGCGATTCAATCCGTTTTTTCGCTTCGTGACGACTTACGGTTAAACATGGTCTATGATCACTATTCTGCATATATTGCACCGATATTTGTCTGATACGCTAGATTTGTAATACTTATTTGACGTGTCGGCTGCGGGTCATGGATACCAGTTGCCGACGAAACCTGGAGTAGTTCTCTGACCTCCGGCACCACTATTACCACGATTACAGATCTTACGAATCTGATATAGTTTTTAATGTTGTGACTAGGTCGGGGAACTCTGGCTTCAGTATATCCCACATAATCTGCTGATCGACGGTGAAGTACGTGTAGGTGATGGTATGGCTCGTTAATGATGTTGAAGATATCTTGGATGCGTTCTCGCAAGTTCCTAAAGGACATAGCGCATCTCACATTCGACGCACGATCGTATGCGCGGCTTGAGGCTGCGAACGGTGCCCAAGTCGACCGGTTGTTGCAGTAACGCCGTCAAATAATCTTGCAGTGCGACCAGACCGAAGTAACCGGTCGGGCGATTGAATTCGACGAGCATGTCAATATCGCTGTCGGGATTGGCTTCCCCACGAACCACGGAGCCAAACAGAGCCAGTGACTGCACACCGTATCGATTGACCAGTTCATGGCGATGATCATCGATGACTTGGACAATAGCATCAATACAGATCGGAATGTGCAATGTTGCATCTTTACAAAAAAACTTGCCGCGCCCACCTTTGCTGAAATCGTATTCTGTCTTCATTTCGATATGCTCATGCACCCGCAGTCGGTACTGCGAAAACCTTGACCTCATCATCCAGTCGATCGGAAAGCCTATCCTTCTCAACCTCAAGATCATATCGGGCCTGAAGGTTCATCCAGAACCGTTCCGACATACCAAAGTATCGCGATAGTCGCAGCGCTGTGTCGGGCGAAACACCACGCTTGCCATGGACGATTTCGTTGATTCGGCGCGGCGGCACGCCGATATCCTTAGCGATGCGGTACTGAGAAATGCCCATGGGTTCTAGGAACTCATCCAACAGTATTTCTCCAGGATGGATTGGCGGCAGCTTATTTTCTGTCAACTCTGTTGCGTCCCCAGAATCAATTGGTAACGCTCTCTCTCGATCTGCCAAACCAGCGGCTGTTGGGAATTCACAGTTTGGCCTACAAATCAGTTCTCAATGAGCGTCAAGCACTTCTCGTGCTATGCCACATTTGCGACCGATTCAAGCCGGCGTGAGCGTTCGAATGCGCGTGACATCATCCTGGATCACCTGCGCCGCTTCCCACAGGTCCACTGCACGCTGGGCATTGAGCCAGAACTCCGGTGAATTGCCGAACAGTTTCGCCAGCCTCAGTGCCATGCCCGGGCTGACGCCTCGTCGTTCGTGGAGCAGTTCATTGATGGACTGGCATGATACGCCGATTGCCTCTGCCAGGGTGGATGCTGTGAGGCTGTAGTCCGGCAGAAAATCTTCGCGCAGCATTTCACCGGGGTGAGCCGGCCTGCGTTCCATGCGGGTTGTGTTTGGAATACTCATAGCTCACTATGACCGAAGAAACTCTTCGTCGATCCGTTTCTGCAGAAACACTTTGAACAACGACTCGTAGGGCACATCCCGATTATTGGCAAGCAACCGTATTTGATCCAGCATCGACGCCGGTAGCCGAAGCGAGATGGTCAAGGTGGATGGCTTCGGCTTCGGGAATATCACTGTTTGCCGGGCAACGTAGATATCCCCGCCCATCTGCTATCTATGGACTTTGCGATGGATGAACGGAATGAATCAATTCGATGTTGTTGCGAAGCCAGTCATTGATCAGCGTGCCCATGTTTTGCCCTGTACTCTCTGCCAATGACTGCATCACTTGCTCTACATCAGGGTCAAGGTAGATCGGTATGTGCAATTTCGCGTCCTCACGAAAGAACTTGCCGCGCTCACCCTTGCTGAAATCATACTCTGTCTTCATGTTATTTCTTGTCCTATTCCGCATATTGGCGCGTTTCATAACGCGTCGCCGTCCTTGCCGAGATGATGCGAATTCTAATGCCGTCTGCTGATTCACTGCGATACGTGTGGATCACAACCAAGAGGTTGCCCAGTTCATCCATGCCGATAGTCGCCCAACGATCCTCAACACCACTATGGTCGTCATCGGGCATCGACATTTGGCCAGGATCGCGAAAGACCGTTGCCGCGCGTTCAAACGATACTCCGTGTTTGCTCCGATTCGACAAAGCCTTGGCAGGGTCCCACTCAAAATGGTAATTCAACCTCTGCACCTCGCTATTTCAGGCAGTCACAATGACGCAACCGCCAAATCATAGTCCTATTATCTGATGATCGATTGAGGATTGCAAAGGGCTTGCGACCGCACGAGTTCATATCTGTCCCAACAATTCATCAACACCGCCATCCATCCACCGCGAAATCCGCGGCACCCGTTCCGCTTCAGCCGCGCTGCCGTGCCAGATGATCTGCTGGATCTCATGCTCGATCTGATAGAGGGTCAAGCGCTTGGCCAGGCCCGGGGCTTGCGCGGAGGTGGGCGACCCATCGAACAGCGCGCCCAGAAACGGCCGGAAATCGATATCGGGGCGCGGCGGGTAGAGAGACCAGTGGATCAGATGGCAGAGATCAGAATCCCCCTCGCCGAACTGGGAGCATTCCCAATCGATCACGCCTGAAAAACACCCGTGATCGAGCAGGATATTTTTGGGGTGAAAGTCGTTGTGCAGCAGGGTGGGGCCGGTCTGGTAGTCCAGGGCGTCAGCGGACTTTTCCAGAAACCGGAACGCGCTGTCGAAGATGCGCAAACTCTCCGGCTTCAGGGGCAACGCCTCGGCCTCTCGCTTGAGCCGCGCCCAATAGCGCTCATGACCCGCCCGCCAGGAACCGGTAAATGTCGCAATGGCCGGCACGTAGAGGCCGATGTCGTAGGCCGTGCCGGTCAAGGCGTGCAGGCTGTCCAGAAACAGCGCGACTTCTTTTCCCAGTTGAATCTGCTGCGCGACGGTGGTCTCGGCATAGACATTGACAAAATCATCGCCCGGCAAGCGCGTCAACAGGGTGTAGTGGAGCGGACTAGTCTCGCGTTGGAGTACGCCAAGGTGCAGAATTTTCGGCACGAAATCCAGAGCCGAGACCCGTCTGAATTTCGCCTGCTCGGCCTCCATGCTGTCGCCAGAGACCCGCAGCACCAATTCGTCGTTGATGAAGTAGATTCGCTTGTCGAAGCTGCCGGTGATCGAGGTCAGTTTGTTGATCTCGATCTGATGTCTTGCGCAGATCGACCTGACGTCATTGAGGTAGAGATTCTGCAAGTTTGAATTACCCATGTCGTCTCAATACACGGTGTTCTCTTTGAAAAAGGAGTTCCAGATACGCAAGCAAACGTGGGAGGCGTTTCTACCGGTGTGTCATCCAACGCGACGACTCAGCGTCTGAACATTCGCTCGTTTTGTGCCAGGATGGACGTGACCTGTTGCTCCTTCGGGAGCATGAAGTCCAGCGAGTTGGTTTCGGCACAGTCAAGGGTCGAGCCTGTAGGGTGCGTTGGGCTCGATGCGAACGGACAGGTCGTGGATGTTGGCATGATCATGCGCTATGCAAAGACCAGCCAGTCACTTGTGAAGGTCTGTTTGATCTACCCAAGCACCATATTCGTCCAATCGGGGGAAGATCCTTGCAGAAACTGCACGGATGAACCAATTTTTCTCCAAGGTTGAAATTCTGACAATGATCTTACCTCGGCATGTGTAACGTTGCATCTTGACGAAAGAACTTGCCGCTCTGACCCTTGCTGAAATCGAATTCTATCTTCATATCGCTGAAGACCCAAGAGGAGCAGTTGTGTTCGACACTATGATCCGGCTATAATCGGCGCAACCTCCGCGTCGCTCTGAGATTTCCGTCGCATTATTACCCTTCCTTTACGGACCCAAGGCAAACATGAAAATCGAAACCATCTACTTCATCCACCACTCCCACACCGACATCGGCTACACCCATGACCAGCCCATTCTCTTCGACCTGGAAGAACGCTTCCTCAGCGAGGCAGTTCGTCTAGCCGACACCTACGCTGATTCTGACACCAATGGCGCTTTCCGCTGGACGGTCGAGACGACGTATGTCCTCAAACAATGGCTCGACCACGCGCCCCAGGCTGAGGTCGACAAATTCATCGCCCTGGAGAAGGCCGGTCGCATCGAGGTCACCGGCATGTTGGCCAACCTCACGCCCCTCTACGATACCGGCGCGATGATCGAGAGTACGCAACTGTTGCACTCATTGCGAAACGACTACGGTTTCACCATCCGCCACGGCATGAACTGTGATGTCAACGGCCAGAATTGGCCGCTGGTCGACGTGTTGCTCGACGCCGGCATCGAAGCTTTCAGCATGGCCATCAACACCCACTTCGGCGGCTACCCTTTCGAGCGCCCCAACGCCTTCTGGTGGCAGGGTCCGAGCGGGCGCAAGCTGCTGACCTGGAACGGATGGCCCTACGATCATGGCTGGCGCTTCGGCATCGGGCGAGATGAGGAAGCGTTCGAGAAGACCTGGTGGCCACGCATCGAAGAACGATTGGCCAAGATCGGCTATTCGCTGCCGATTCTGATGATCCAGTCGTACCATCCCTTCGGCGACAACGGGACGGCCTTCGAGGGCTTCGTCGAGTTCATCGACAAATGGAACGCTGCCGGCAAGTCACCCCGCATCCGCCTGACGACGCCGTCCGAATGGTGGGCTGCGCTGCGCGAGCACGGCGACAGTCTGCCCACCTACGCCGGAGACTGGACCGATTACTGGAACTTCGGCTGCATCAGCAGCGCCGCGAGCAGTCCATCAACCGCCAAAGTCGAGCCCGTCTGCGTGTGGCCGATGGCTTGGCCGGTGCGCTGCTGGCAAAGGGCCATGACGGCGACCCGTGGCTGACGTCTCGCATGGCACGCTACCGAGACGAGGCCTGGCACAACGTGCTCTTCTGGGATGAGCATACCTGGGGCGCGGACTGTTCGATCCAGCTGCCCGACGGTGAAGACACGGCTAGCCAATGGGCCCACAAATCCCAATTTGCCTACCGCGGCCGTAGCCTGAGTATGATGCTGCAACGCGATGCGTTGGCCGTGTTGGCCCGTCGAGTGCAGCGAGAGAACGAGGACGACATCCTGCTCGTCAACCCGCTGCCCTGGCCGCGCACGCTCACCGCGCTCGTGCCCGAGTGGGTCACCGACCAACGTGGCGGGCGTGAGGACACCACGGCCGGTCGCCAGTTCCAAGACCGCATCCTGGCCGGGCGATCCTACCAGCCGGTCACGATGGACCACGGTCTGGAATATACCTATAACCGTCAGATGATCGAGCCGCAGACCGTTCCCGCCTTCGGCTACACGGTCGTGGCCGAAGAAGATCTGCTCACCTACAAGCTGACCGACAGCGTGAGTGAAGACGCCATGATCGAGACCGACCGCCACCGGCTCGTCTTCGACCGAGAACGCGGCGGCGTGATCTCGTGGATCGACAAGACGCTCGATCGCGAGTGGGTAGATCAGGAGGCAGGCTACGCCTTCGGCGGCTTCGTCCATGAAGAAGTGGCGGATCGAACGCATGAGACGCCGCGCAAGCTGCTCTCACTCATGGACTGGGACCCGGATGCAGTGGAACGGCGCAGCCTCTGGCAGAGCGGCTGGAACGCAAGACGACGCACGCCGACATCAGTCCTTAGTCATAAAGTATTTACCACACCGTTGGGCGTTGAAGTCGTCCAGGTCTTGGAGCAACCGGGCATCGACGGTCCGGTCGTAACCAGCGTTTTCCTGCCCAACTACGCCGATTACGTGGAGTTTTGGGCGCATTGGCGCATGGGTCTCGACACCCATCCTGAGGCCACCTACCTGCTCTTCCCCTTTGCCCTGCCCGACGCCACCGCCCGCTACGACGTGGGCGGATTGGCCGTCGAACCAGGCCGCCAGCAACTGTCCGGCTCTTGCATGGACTACTTCACCGTGCAGAACTGGGTTGACTTTTCCAACCAGGATCTGGGTGTGACCATCGCCACGCCCGATAACCCCATGGTGCAACTGGGCGACTTTCACTTTGCCAAACACCAGAGCGAGTTCGTGCTGGAGCGTCCAATGCTGCTCGGCTGGGTAACCAACAGCTACTGGGAGACCAACTTCCGTCCCCATCAGCCTGGCCGCGTGCATGCCCGCTATCGCATCCAACCCCATATCGGAGGGTTTGACGAGCCGGCGGCCCACCAATTCGGTCTTGAGGCCACCTACGACGCGCCGCTGATCCAGCAGATGGGCGAGCCGAGCGAAGCCCGGACGTTGCCGCCAGCCGGCAGTCTGCTGACCTTGCCGGAGGCGCCGATCCAGGTCTTGCATGTCAAGCCGGCGGCAGATGATAATGGGGTGATCGTGCGTTTGCTGAATGCTAGCGACAAAGAGCGGACGGCAGAGATCGGATCGGCGCTCATTGATATTACAGATGCCTGGACATGTAATCTTTTTGGACAGCGTACCGAACAGATGAACGTTGACGGTGGTCGTGTATCCTTTCTGATTTCGCCCAGGGGCATTGCCGTGATCGCGTTGGATGGCAGCACCCTTGATGGAGTATAATGGAGATATTCGTTCGGTTGTAAAGCGTGTCCCTATGGAGCAACAAGTGCAGTCACAAGATCTCGACACGAATGTAGCATTCTCCAAAACCGCAGTCTCAGCACTGTGTCATCGCTGGAAAATCCGGGAGCTGGCGTTGTTTGGATCTGTCCTGCGCGATGACTTTGGGCAGGACAGCGATCTGGATATCTTGGTCACGTTTGCCGACGATGCCAACTGGGGATTGCTCGATCATGTCCAGATGGAAAATGAGTTCGAAGGGCTATTCGGCAGGGATGTGGATCTGATCACAAAGCGCGCTGTCGAGCAGAGCCGAAATTGGCTTCGCAGACAGGAAATTCTGAGTAATAGCCAAGTTCTTTTAACTATGCCGGAGGGCTAGGTGGACAGAGACGAAGCGACTCTGCTCGATATTGCTAAGGCTTCAGAATTGATCCAGGATTTCTTGGGAGCTATGACCCAAGATGCTTTTCTCGAAGACCCCAAGACTCAGTCTTCGGTGCTGTATCAGCTATTGGTAATCGGTGAAGCAGTCAAACGCATGTCGCCCAGTTTCCGTCAACGCTATGATGAGATTCCCTGGACACTGATTGCCGGAATGCGCGATCACCTCATTCATGCCTACGATACTGTTGACTGGGAAGAGGTATGGACCACGGTAACACACGACGTCCCCTCCTTGTACGCTCAAATCGAACACCTGTTACCAATACAGCCAGAAACATAGGCTCTCCTGCCTCGTTGCGGCTGTGTTCAGCAGAAAACAATCCGCGCAGATCAGCCCAATCCGCTACATCCGCGTTCTATCCTTAAACCACACCAAGCGCCAAGAGGAAATCATATGCACAAAGTAACTATGCTCGGCACCGGACTCATCGGCATGTTCTACACCATGACGCTCCATGGCCAACGCAACCGCGACCGCGTCGAGGTCGTCTATTCGCGCAGCGAAGAGCGTGCCAAGGAATTTGCTGAGGAGTGGAACATCCCCCACTGGACCACCGATCTCAACGAGGCCATCAACCACCCGGAGACTGACAGCGTGGTCATCGGCCTGCCCAACCACATGCACGAGGATCTGGTGGCGCGCTGCGCGGCAGCCGGCAAGGCCATCCTCTGCACCAAGCCGCTGGCGCGCAACGCGACCGAGGCCAAGCGCATGCTCGACACCGTCGAGGAAGCAGGCGTCTTCGCCGGCTATCTGGAGGATCTCTGCTACACGCCCAAGACGCTCAAGGCACTCAAGACTGTGCGGAGCGGCGCGCTGGGCAAAATCACCTGGGCGCGCTCGCGCGAAACCCACCCCGGCCCGCACAGCGCTTGGTTCTGGGATGTTGAGAAGGCCGGCGGCGGGGCCATCGTCGATCTGGGCTGCCACTGCATCGAGATCATCCGCAATTTTGTGGGCAAGGACAACCGCCCGGTCGAGGTCATGTGCTGGGCCGACACGTTGGTCCATCCCATCGAGGCCGAGGACAACGGCATCGCGCTGATCAAGTTTGAGAGCGGCGCCATCGGCCAGTTTGAGGTCAGTTGGACCTTCCGCGGCGGCATGGATCTGCGCGATGAGGTTGCCGGCACGGAAGGCACCATCTGGCTCAACCACTTCCTGCGCACCGGCTTCGAGACCTTCGTTTCAGGCCAGGGCGAGGGCGGCTATGTGGCTGAGAAGGCCGAATCCGACAGCGGCTGGCTCTTCCCTGTGGGCGACGAGGTCAGTGAACTCGGCTATGTCGACATGTTCACCGACATGTTCGACTCCATGGACGAGGGTCGTCAGCCCATGGAAACATTCTACGACGGCTACATCGTCAACGCGGTCATGGACGCCTGCTATCGCTCAGCCGATTCGAAGCAGTGGGAGCCGATCGAGATCGAAGATTGGCGCGGGGCGGGCGTCGAGCGCATCAACGCCCACGGCGGCGAATACAACGGCCAGACCATCATCAAGCAGGAGCGCATGCCCGATGGTCGGCTCAAGTTGATTTTGAAGCACAAAGAGACGGGCGAGTTCTCGGAAGTCATCGTGGACGAAGCCGGCTAAACGGTTAACGGTGAATTGATAATGCACAATGGTCAATGAAGTTCCACCTGCGCAGAAACCATCATTAACCGTTCACAGTTATCAATTCACCATTAACCATTCTCTCCTCCTTCCTCTCTGTTATCCTATCCACTCTCGGGGACAAACCTCTTGAACAACGGCCAAGCACGCGCCTACTTCCATTCCTTGACTCGCGGCATCATCTACCATGTTCCCTTCTACTACGGCTGGATCGTGATGCTTGCAGGCACCCTCGGTCTGATTTTTTCCAGCCCGGGCCAGACCTATGCCATCTCCATCTTCATCGACTATTTCATCACTGATCTCGGCATCAGCCGAGGCATGGTGAGCACGCTCTATGCAGCCGGTACGCTGACCGCAGCACTGGCGCTGCCCTGGGTTGGCCGCCAGATTGACAAACGCGTGCTGCGCTTCATGGTCGCGGCTATTTCAGTGCTCTTTGGGCTCTCTTGCATCTACATGGCAACCGTGCAAAACGCAACCATGTTGCTCATTGGATTCGTACTGCTACGCATGTTAGGCCAGGGCAGCCTGAGCTTGACCAGCAACTACTTCATTAATCAGTGGTGGGTGCGTCGTCGCGGCACGGTATTAGGCATCTCCGGCATCATGGTCGCCGCCTTTGGACTGGCCAGTTTCCCCAACGTGATCAACTGGATGATCCCACTGTTCGGTTGGCGAATGACCTACGTAGCCTTGGGCGTTGCGTTGCTTGTCATCATGGCCCCTGTCGGATTGTTCTTGTTTGGCGAACGGCCGGAACGCTACGACCTTGTGCCGGACGGCATCGTTGATGATACAGACGGTGAGCCGGAAGAGGACGACCGCCCAGCTGAGGAAAACTGGACTTCTGGGGAGGCCATGCGCACGTCGGCGTTCTGGATCGTGGCTGCGGGCATGGCATCCATCTCCATGCTCTTCACGGGACTGACTTTCCACATGGTCAGCATCTTTGCCGACAACGGACTTTCTTCTACGGCAGCGGCGGCGGTCTTCGTGCCCATGGCCATCACCTCCGCCATCGTCAACCTGGGCAGTGGCGTTCTGGCCGATCGGGTGCCCATTCGCTTTCTGTTATCGGCAGCACTGCTCGTTCAGACAGCCTCACTCTGGTTGGCGCAGGGACTCCAGGGCACGGAGATGACTATCGCTTACGGTGTTCTATTGGGCACGCTTATGGGTCTCATTCGAACCGTCGGCGGCGTCGTCTGGCCGTCCTATTTCGGACGCCTGCATTTGGGCAGCATCACCGGCATCACCGCGACCATCTCGGTGGCGGCCTCAGCACTCGGGCCTATGCCAATGGGCATTGCTCGCGACATGTTCGGCAGCTACGACATGGCGCTGAGCGTACTGTCGATTCTGCCCTTTGCGTTGGCCATTCTCGCCCTGTTCATGAAGCGCCCGGTCAAGGATATTGGCGAAATACTGCCAGAGCCGGTATAGATCTCAGATGACGCTACGACAAAATGCGCTTTCATGAAACAGTTCCTGTGTGATACAATTGCAGAAATAAAGAATATTTACAGAATACTGCATTCAGTATGCTAGAGAAAGGGGTCGCCATGGCGCTGAATATCAAGAATCAACAAGTCGACATACTCCTGAATGAGCTCACACGGATGACCGGGGAATCAAAGACGGAAGCTGTGCGCAAAGCATTGGAAGAAAGACGTCAGCGGTTGGCCCATCGAGCAGCGCCCGTTCGCGACGAAGCCGCGCTGCTCTTTTTCCTGGAAGACGAGATCTGGCCACAAATCCCAGATGAATTGCTCGGCACACAGCTTTCGAAGGCAGAAGAGGAAGCTATCCTCGGCTATGGGCCGGAGGGCGTATGATCGTCGATACGTCGGCCGTTATTGCAATCCTTTTTCAAGAGCCCCGATACGAGAAGCTTGCAGGCAAAATCGCAGCTGCTGAATACGTTGGCATCGGTTCGCCGACATTGGTAGAGACAGGCATCGTACTTTCGGCACGTTTGGAAGATGATGCTCGTCCGTTACTGACACGATTTCTGACGGAAGCCGGCATTGCAGTAGTTTCGTTTCAAGAAACGCACTTTGGTCTAGCGGTGGGCGCCTGGCGCAAATACGGCAAAGGTAGACACCCCGCAGCGCTTAACTACGGCGACTGTCTGTCCTACGCAGTCGCCAAGGCGGCGCGCCTCCCCCTCCTGTGCGTTGGCAACGATTTTCCACAGACGGACATTGAACTGGCCTGAATATTGCGTGGCTGAGATGACTCTCCTTTCCGCCACGAAGGCGGCAAGACTTTTTCAGCGACAGAATCGGCATTCCCGCCAGAAAAACAATGATTGGAAAGCCATAGAACCTCTGATAAACTGAAACCGATCCCTTATCAAAGCTAATCCAAACTTCATATTAAGGAAAGAAGACAATCATGTCAGACATTCTCAAGGTCGGCGTCATCGGCGTTGGCGGCATTGCCAAAACGCACATGCCAGGCTGGGCGGCATCCGAGCTGGCCGAAGTCGTCGCGGGCAGCGATGTAGTCGCCCCGATGCTGGAGACGTGGGGCGAGCAGTATGGCGTCTCCAAACTCTCCACCAATGCCGGCGACATCATCAACGATCCTGACATCGACATCATCGACGTCTGCACGCCCAACATGTATCACACTGAGCTGGCCATCGCAGCGATGGAAGCAGGCAAGGATGTGATCTGCGAAAAGCCGCTGGCCCCCACGCCGGCCGACATCAAACGCATGATCGCTGCGCGTGATGCGTCCGGGCAGCAAGCTCATGACCGCCCAGCACTTCCGCTTCAAGGGCAATTCCAGAGCCATGAAGGCCGAGATCGAGACCGGCGCGCTGGGCGACATCTACCACGCACGCAGCTGGATGCTGCGCCGCGGCTGGATCCCGGTTCGCCCCGGTTTCATCTACAAGAAGAACAGCGGCGGCGGCCCCACCATCGACATCGGCGTCCACATCCTGGACCTGACGCTCTGGTTCATGGGCAATCCCAAGCCGGTGGCCGTGAGCGGCGTGGCCAAGGCGCCGCTGGCCATGCGCGACGATTCGTTCAGCCAATGGGGAAACACGCCGGTGCCCAACGACATGGACGTGGAGGACTTCGCCGCCGCATTCGTGCGCTTCGACAACGGCGCCACCCTCATCCTGGAGGTGAGTTGGCTGCTGCACCACGACACGCCGGGCGAGGATATGCAGATGTGGCTCTACGGCACCGAAGGCGGCTCACACTGGCCCCAGGGCAAGATCATGAGTTCTGATTTCGACACACGCCAGTTCTACAACAAGTCGTTGCAACTGACCGCCGACACCATGGAACCGCACGCGCTGGAATGCGTCGAGTTTGCCGCGAGCCGTGGCCGAGGATCTGCCGTCGCCTGTGCCTGCAGAGCAATCGCTCCAGGTCCAGCAGATTCTGGACGCCATCTATCGCAGCCAGGAGATCGGCGGCGAGGTGAAGATCGAGGACTAGATTTCTTATTATCAAAAAGCGCCGGCAGGGCACATGCCCTGCCGGCGCTTTTTGATAACCACTCACTCAAGACCGGTTCTCACAAAATCGTCAACCGCGTTCTGAGAATACAGCCTGCTTGAAGCATGCGACGCACGCGGTGGCGCCATTCATTTCAAAGCGATATGGTCTATCGGCTGAGTCGTTTTGCAAACTCGCTCCGATCAGCTATGATCCGCGTATGATTACGCCACTTCAACAGGATTCAACTCTTCTCAACGATGTCATGGTCAGTCGCACCCTGCCCAATCAGCTCCACATCCGGTGGCTGGGCCAGAGTGGCTTCCTGGTACAATGGCAAGGCCGACACCTGCTCCTTGACCCATATCTTTCCGACTCATTGACGAAAAAATACGCAACCACCGACAAGCCACACGTGCGCATGACCGAGCGCGTGATTGCGCCGGATCGCCTAGACTTCATCGATGTGGTCACATCCAGCCACAACCACACCGACCACCTGGACGCCGAAACGTTGACGCCGCTGATGGCGGTCAACCAGAATTTGACGATTGTCGTGCCGGCCGCGAACCAGGACTTTGCCGCACAACGGCTTGACACCGACCGGGGTCGGCTCACGCCCATCGATGTCGGCTCATCGGTGGAAATGCACGGTTTTCGACTAACTGGTGTTCCCGCCGCCCATGAAGAGCTGGATCGAGACGATCAGGGGCGCTATCATTACCTGGGACTTATCGTCGAGTGCGGATCGTGGAAGATCTATCACAGCGGCGACACGATCTTGTACCCCGGCATGGCCGAGACGCTGCGTCAATGGCAGATCGACGTTGCCATCCTGCCCATCAACGGCAGCAAGCCGGAGCGGCGCGTGGCCGGCAATCTGGATGGCGCAGAAGCGGCCACGTTGGCCCGCGAAATCGGCGCCAAGCTGGTCATCCCATGCCACTTCGAGATGTTCGAGTTCAATACGGCATCCCCCGATCTATTCATCCAGACTTGCGAAGCATTGGGGCAACCCTATCAAGTTCTGCGGTCCGGCGAGCGATGGTTCGCTGAGCGCAACAATTCGTTCACGTGATATCGCAAAAAAAACGAGCTTGACACGAATTAACACAAGTTTGCACGAATCTTCTTTTCAGAGCGACGACGCAATTCGGGTGATTTCGTGGACACTCGTGAGTTCGCTGCAAAAAGTCTCTTCTTGACACGAATTAGCACGAATTGCGTCGTCGCCCCAGGGAGAAAATTCGTGATGATTCGTGTGAATTCGTGTCTGGATCCCTTTTTGCAGTAGAGTCACTTGTGTCAAGAAGTCTCTTTTTGCAGCGGAGTCTACAATGGTTGGCCAAACTGTGGTTGGTCAAACGAAGGAGTACTTGCCATGCCCGAAGTACAGCATCCCCGTCTTTCCGTCTCCACCTGGAGCCTGCACCGCACGTTGGGCCGTCCGCCAATCTACGGTCCCAAGAGTGATCCGGCTGTGTTTCGTGTCGATCCGGATGCGTTACCGTTGCTCGAGTTGCCCGCGCGCCTGGCCGATTTCGGCATCCGAACGCTTGAAATCTGTCACTTCCATCTGCCGACATGCGATCCCGACTATCTTGCGTCGTTGCGCGCTGCATTGGCTGACGCCGGCGTGGAGCTCTTTTCCCTGCTCATCGATGGCGGCGATATCAGCGATCCGGAGAGTGCTGAACAAGATCTGGCGTGGACAGAGGGCTGGTTGGAGACGGCGGCGGCACTGGGCGCAGGCAAGGCACGCGTCAGCGCAGGCAAGTCGGCTCCGAATGACGAGAGCATTGCCCGCAGTCGCGCCGGCTTCGAGCGATTGGCTGGATACATCGACGCCAACCTGGCCGGCAGCAGTTTGCGGCTGATGACCGAAAACTGGCATACGCTGCTCTCCACATCTGAAGCAGTTCATGCCTTGTTGGAGCCGCTGAACGGACGCGTCGGCCTTTGCGCTGATTTCGGCAACTGGTCCGGCCCGACCAAGTATGATGAATTGGCCGCCATCTTGCCGCTGGCCGAATCTTGCCATGCCAAATGTTCTTTCCAGACACAGACCGAGTTCGATCGGGATGACTACATACGGTGTCTGGAGCTGGCCAAAGGCGCCGGCTTCTCCGGTCCGTACACGTTGATCTACGATGGACCGGGCGAGGATGAGTGGCTTGGCCTCAGTCTGGAACGTGATGTTGTGGAAGCGTATCTGAAATAGGCGTTCGTGAAAAAAGAGTTTGACGACTTGCGTAGGGCAGGTTTCCCCACCTTACAGATATCAAAAATTACCTCAACGAACCACCAGGTACGAACGCGCAATCATCAATCCCGCTGGTGTCCGGCCCCCCGGCGCCTCATGCGCTCGCTCGAAAGCTGCCCATGAGCACAGAGTTTGAGTGGACCAGTCCTGATAGCGATCAGGGGAGAGCGAAGCCTTCGTCTGATCGGGCCAACAAGCGCCGGCTATGGATGCTGGCTCTACTCTTCCTGCTTGGCGGCTGTCTCCTTGCACTCCTGTATCGAACCTCCCAGACGGCCGATGAAGAGTTGTTGCGTGCCGTCGAACTCTACGTTGAAGCGGAAAAGCGCGCTGTCAACGCCGGCGATGACACCATCTTCTTCTCTATGCAGGAGGAAGACCCGGCCTGGCGGGCAAGCCAGATCTGGCTTGCCCGGGACTTGGTTCAGGCCAAAAGCATCGAAGTGACCCATCTCGAAAAACAGGGTGATTACGTCTGGGCAACGCTGACGTCCATGATGGATTCATCGCCCATCCATCGGCAGGCATTTTTCCGGCGCAGCGATGCTCGCCTGCTTCACGCGGGATCTGATCCCAGTTTCTGGGGTCCCGAACTCACACATTCGTATTCGTGGGGCAAGCTTCGACTGCACCACGCCGACAGCGAGTGGGAAGCGATGATCGGTGAGTTTGTCACTGTCCAGATCTGAAACGCTCTGTCAAGACGGCTGTGTCGAGGGCCGTCGGCCATTCACATTGGTCCTCAGTTCCGACTATGACGCCACCGCGGTTGAGGGTGAGTTGCGCATCCCCTCACCCCGCCTCATCGGCCTGAATGGTGCGGGCAGGCCTTCACCGCTCTTCTGGAAACGTCTGGCAACTGAGCTGAACGCCCATCTTCGGCCAGCCGCGATCCGCTTTGCTGCGCCGGATGAAATCGCCGTCCTCCTGAAACGCGCGTGCCGCCGACTTCACAGTGCAGAACCCGGGCATCACCGTTGAGATCGTGCCGTTTTCCCAATTGCCCATTGAGACGGGTGAGATGCTCACCATGGTCGACGGCGCCTACCTGCAACCCGCGCCGTCACTGATAGCTTCGGCCCATATCCACGATCTGACATCATTGGCGGAGACGGATCCTAAGGTGGAGATCGAAGACTTTTATGACCATATCTTGGCTGCCGCACACTGGCGTGGACGGCTTTGGGCTCTACCACTTTCGGCGGAGATGCGGCTCGTCTATTTCGACGAGCCGTCGTTTGAAGTTGGGACTCTTTCGCCGGAGAACTATCTGTCCCAGATCTGGCAGCATGCCGTGCGCTCGCAAGCCGATCCACTGAAAGCGCTGCGCACAGAGTCGGAGAGTTGGGGCTTTCTGGATTCGAGCGTCCACAGCCTCTACGCCTATGCGTTTGCGAAACGCTGTGCGGCAGACGATCTCCAGCCATGTAGCGCACCTCTGCGCGAGAAGATCTTGCGGCCACGCTCACATGGTACTATGCCATCGTGGCGCAAGACGGCAACATGCCCGATTTCGCATCAATGGACGAGGATGAACGAGCTTTTTGGGCCGTCAATTTGCTTTCAGTTCCGCGCACCGTGCCGCTGTGGGTTGATCTGCCCGCCTTCTATGAACACACTGGTCAAATTGGCGATGTGGGCGTGTTGCCGTTGCAGGCGACTGTGGATGGCAACTTAGCCGGCGGTCCCACGCCCCTTCAACTCAACAGCGGCGTGATCAGTCGGAGCAGCGACAACCCGCTGGCTGTATGGAGATGGCTGACGTACCTGAGCCGGCAACGGCCAATTGGGCCGGTGCGCAGCATCCCCGCTCGCCGGTCCGTGGCCGAGGAGATTGACTACTGGGAGACGTTGCCCCCCGAACTGCGTGGGCCGATGTCGCAAGCATTCAGAGATGCGCGGCCGATGGGCATTGATGAAAGAGCGTACTTTGGCTGGTCAGCCTTGGAAAAACTCGTCAATGAGAATGCTGGGGCCGAAGCGCTCGCCGAGCAAATGATGGAGACGGTCTGGTTCCAGTTTGATTGAACAGAATCGGAAACAAAAAAATGGCTCTTTGAGCTATTGTGGGGACATACGGAAACCCAACCTCCGGGAGGTGTCCAGGAAATCTCTGCCCAGGCGGCCATTTTGTGGACACCTCCCGGAGGTCTAGCCCCACAATTCCTCACAGAGCCATAAAAATATAAAGGAATCGATATTATGCACAGACAATTGAGTCTGATTGTAGCCTTCGTGGTCTTGCTCGCACTCACTGCGTGTGGTCAGCCGTCGGATAGCGCGCAAGAAATGCCGGAGCCGGCTACTACGTCGGCCCCGGTTGATGAAGATGGCGAGAAACGCGCAACGCAGACGCCAATGGAAGAGCCTACGGCGGCCCCCCCTGTAGAAGAAAACCCTACAGAGACCGTGGCGCCTACAGAAACCCTGGCCCCGACAATGGTACCTACAGTGCCACCTGCAGCGCTACCAACAGTGACGCCCGAAGAAGAGGTCCTCGCTGACGCGGTAGCAGAGCAACCGTCGGAAAGCGTCACACAAGCTGTAAATGTCGATGAAGGTGTTGCGTCCTTTCTCAGCGATTCATTGCAAGGGGCGGCTACGGCCAGCGGCGCACTTTACAACAAGGACGAGTACGTGGCAGCTCACAAGGATCTGCCCTTCGGAACCCAGGTGCTTGTGACAAATCTCTACAACGGTAACTCTGTGGTGGTCACGGTTATCGACCGCATGCCGTCCAACAACCCCCATCTGATCGACGTCTCCTCTGTTGCAGCTGTTGAACTCGACATGCTGGATTCGGGCAATATTGACGCGCGCATCGAGTGGAATGAGTAAAAAAAACACTTGACGAATCACAATAAACGCACTATGATTAAGCAAGAAAACAACAACATCTTCCCAGACAAACAATGAAGAACAAAAGCATTCAAAAGATATTTCCGGAAGAGCGTCGCCGGCAGATCCGAACGCTTGTGTCTGAAAATGGGCGTGTATCAGTGGATGAGCTAGCGCTTCAGTTCGCTGTCTCACCGGTCACCATTCGCACGGACCTGGATCGATTGGAGCAAGAGGGTATTGTGCAACGGACCCATGGCGGGGCCATTGCCTTGGCAACCGATGTCAGTCGTGCCGATTTCTCGTTTAGCGAGCGGCAGTCGGTTCTGGAAGATGAGAAACAGCGCATCGGCGCATCGGCAGCGTCATTGGTTCAGAATGGCAGCACCATCCTGCTGGATGCCAGTACGACCACGCTACAGATGGCCAAACATCTAGGAGATCGCCGTGGCCTTACGGTGCTTACCAATTGTTTGCCAATCGCCATGGAATTCGAAGAGTCGCCTAACACTACCGTGGTCATTCTGGGCGGTATCGTCCGGCCAAGCTCTTGGGTCGTCGTCGGCGCCTGGATCAATCAGATATTGAATGATGTCAATATCGATCAGGCATTTCTGGGCTGTAAGGGAATCTCGCCTCAAGCGGGGGCCACTGATGTCAATGCCTGGGTCATTGAAGCGAAACGACTGATGGTTGCAGCAGCCGGCGAATCCATCGTACTCGCCGACCACGAAAAATGGGGGCGGGTTGCATTCGCTTCGTTTGCTGGTCTGAGCGAAATCTCCACCGTTATTTCGGGATCTGAGGCGCCTACAGCCATGGTCCAATCCGTGAAGAATCAAGATGTCAACGTGATCACTGTCTAGCTTAACGATAGTTTGGCCGTTATTTCGGCAGCATTGACTACAGGGCTCAGCGCCCGATTCCAAGCTGCCGCGTGGCTTCCGATTGTGTAATATGTGACTGTCCTCCAGAACACGAATACGGAAAGGTGGTGCCGATGGAATAGGGCTTGAGCGAAATCGCAGTCAATTTCAGATATTTCGAATCTTGTTCAGAGCTGTTCAATCAACCGTTGCTCAAAGGGGAAACAACGATGTTCCGCAAACGAATGTTTGGTTTGACCGTACTTCTGATGCTGATCGCCATGATCTTGGTGGCTTGCCCGGCCGCCGCGCCTGCACCGGTTGAACCGGCGGCAGAAGAAGGCGCTGCGGCTGCCGACGGCGAAATGGATTTCTGGGCCAAGGCCGCAGAGCCCTATGCCGGGGCCACAATCCACGGCATTTCCGAGAGCACTCCTCCATCTCGCTATGTTCAAGAGGTGCTGGGCCCCCAATTCACTGAGGCAACCGGCATCAATGTCGAGTTCGAGGTGACGTCCTGGGATGAGATGTACAACAAGGCCATCAAGGACATGGAAGCCAACACCGGCATCTATGACTTTGTGTACATCGAGCAGGACATCATCTACACCTATCTGGCCCGCGACTTCCTGGTCAACCTTTCCCAGATGCTGGCCGACAATCCGGAATTGGCCGCTGAAGACTTCGATCTAGCCAAGTTCACCTCCTTCCTTGACTACTTCAAGGATGCAAACGGCGACGTCTTTGGCGTGCCGATGGAAGCCTTCATCAAGATTCAGCTATACCGCATGGATCTCTTCAACGATCCGGACATCCAGGCTGCCTTCGAGGCTGAATACGGCTATCCGTTGACCCCGGCCGAGACCTTCGAGCAGTATGCTGACAACGCGGCATTCTTCACGAAATATGGTGAAGAGAACGACATGGAACTCTGGGGATCGACTGTTCAGGCCCATTCCGGACACTCTTCCTCCTTCTACGAATTCGTAGAATCGATTGCACCGACCTTTGGCGTCTACAATTGGGGTGTCAATCTGGAGACTTGGAAGGCCTGTGAAGAGAACGGCGGCGAGATGAATAGCGCCGCAGCCAAGGAGGCCCTTGCCTTCTGGACCGGACTGCTCGATTATGCACCGCCCGAAGCTTCCAGCAGCACCTGGGACGAGGTCGCAGGCAGCTTTGCCGCTGGCCGTGCAGCCCAGGGCTGGGTCTACGGCGAAAATGCCGCCTGGATCGCCACCGATCCTGACCGTTCAGCAGTTGTCGGCAACGTCGGCGTGGCTCTGCCACCAACGGCCGAAGGCGTGATGGATGAGGCCGCAGCCGGCGAAGGCTACATCGGCTACTACGACGGTGGCGCTTTTGGCGTGCCGCACTCCTCGCAGAACAAGGAAGCCACTCTGTTGTGGCTCCAGTTCATCGGTCAAGAATCCGTGCAGCCCGAATGGGCCATTGCCGGTTCACGCATCGTCATGGACTCCACCTACGACGACGCGTTGGTTCAGGAAGTAGATGCCAAGACGGACAACTACTTCACCAAGATGAAGGAAGACGGCCCGCTCTTCGCCGGCGCGCCGCCGATTCCGTTCCATCCTTCACTACGTGGCGCGGTTGAGCCCTTCATCTGGCAGACCATCGCCGGTGAAATGACCGCTGAAGAGGCGCTGGATGCCGCCTGTGTTGCTGCAGAAGAGACCATGATGCAACTGGGTTACGGCGAGTAAAAACATGCGTTCAAACCGCATGGGGTGGGGGCTGCTGGTCCCACCCTTATTATCCTGGGGATCATGGGGCTTTTGCCCTTTTTCTATGTTCTCTACGTCGGCTTCTTTGACTGGAACGTCTTTTCCGCTTCGGGCGAAATGGAATGGGCGGGCGTCAACAACTACCGGCGACTTGTCTTCGATCCCAATTTTCTGGGCGCCATGCGCCGCACGCTTACGTTCACCTTCCTTGCCGTCGGCACCGAGATGGTCCTCGGCTTTCTCCTGGCCACGACACTGGTCCGCAATTTCCCCGGCAGAACCGTCTTCCGCACAATCTATGCGCTGCCGCTGATGGTGGCCCCCATCGCAGTCGGCGCCACCTGGCGCCTGCTGACCATTCCCGGTTTCGGTCTTGCACCCTACTACCTGGACAGATGGTTCGGCATCGACTACAACATTGGACGCTATGCCAATCACGCCTTCGCCACCACAGTCCTGATGGACATCTGGCACTGGACACCCTTCGTCACGCTGACCATGGTGGCCGGTCTCACGGCCATTCCCAGGGAACCGCTGGAACAGGCGCTGGTCGACGGCGCCAATCGCTGGCAGACACTGCGGTTTTTGACCATCCCCATGATGATGCCGGTGATCATCACGACGCTCTTCATCCGCTTGATGGATGCATTCCGCATTGTGGACGAGGTCTTTCTGCTTACCGGCGGCGGCCCCGGCGATGCCACGCGTTACATCGGCATCTACATCTGGCGCGTGGTCTTTCCCAGTACTGACTACGGCTATGGCTCAGCCATGTCCATGCTGGTCCTCTACTTCACGATTGTGCTCTGCTGGCTCCTATTCATCACGATGTCGCAGGTCGGCAAACAGCAGGAGTAAGGCTTGAAACCATGACAACTGCCAAGTTTCGCAAGACATTGGGCTGGATCGGCTTGTACGCGCTCTGGATCGGGATGTCGATCTTCACGATTCTGCCAATCTATTGGATGTTTGTGGTTTCAGCCCGCAGCCGTGTCGAACTCTTCGCCGCGCCCTCATTGCTTCAGACATCTTTTTATTCACAGAATTACATCAAGCCGCTGACCAATCCAGCCTTTCAGCGCTATATTTTCAATTCGGTGGTTATCGCCACCAGCAATGCGCTGCTTGTTTCGGTTCTGGCTATTCTGGCCACCTACGCGCTGTCACGCTGGAAGCTGGCCGGCTCTGACAACATCTTCTTTTGGACCATCACCAATCGCATGGCCCCGGCGGCAGCCTTTGCCCTGCCGCTCTTCCTCCTCTTCACCCGTGTCTTCCGCATCGGCAACTGGACCTTGTTTGACACGCGGATTGGCCTCATCCTGCTCTATTGCGTCTTCAATCTACCCTTCGCCATCTGGCTGATGAAGGGTATCATGGACGGCATTCCCATCACGCTGGATGAGGCAGCAACCGTTGACGGAGCCAATCGGTGGACCGTGTTGACCAGAATCGTTGTACCGTTGGCCGCGCCCGGTATCGCCGTGACCTTCATTCTCAGTTGGGTCTTTGCCTGGAATGAGTACCTATTTGCTGCATCGCTCACCAGTGTGAAAGCTCGCACCATCACTACCGGCCTGGCCGAGTTTGTCACGGTGACCGGCACCAACTGGGGTGAAATGGCGGCAGTTGCGACCATCTCACTGCTGCCGGCCCTGGTCTTCTTGATCTTTGTCCAGCGCTACATTGTGATGGGCTTGACGTTCGGCGCAGTGAAGGAATAGGGAGCATAGCCATGACGCTAGAAACAAAGGCTGTCCAGGCGCCTGTTGAGCACGAAGGGCGCAAGGGCTTTTTACCCATCGAAACCAACACATTTGATCGGGTCTTCATCAGTGTCGTGCTCTTCGTCGCCATCAGCCTGCTTTGGATGCGCTTCGTCGAGTTTTATCTGCCACTCTGGATTTCGACCGTCATTTCGTTGATTCTGGCTGTAATTATCGTACGTAAGGGGTGATAAGGCGACAAGGTGAAGGGGTGAGCGTGTGATTGGCTAGAAAGTCTTACTCGATCACCTCGTCACCCCCCTCATCTTGTCACCCCTTGCCAACTATCGGAGCAATCGAATGCAAGCACTAGTCCTTGAAAAAAAAGACGAACTAACGCTGCGCGACATTGAACTCGACGAGCCCATGGGGCCGCACGATGTGCGCATTGCCATCCACACCGTGGGCATCTGCGGCAGTGACGTCCACTACTACACCCATGGGGCCATCGGGCCGTTCGTTGTGCGCGAACCCATGGTGCTCGGCCACGAGGCGTCCGGCACGATCACGGAGATCGGCGAAGCGGTCCAACATCTGGCCATGGGCGATCGGGTCTGCATGGAACCGGGTATTCCCGACCCCAACAGCAAGGCGACTCAGCTCGGCATCTATAACCTGGATCCGGCCGTGCGTTTCTGGGCCACGCCGCCCATCCACGGTGTTCTGCGCCCCAGCGTCGTCCATCCCGCAGCCTTCACCTTCAAGCTGCCGGAGAATGTGAGCTTTGCCGAGGGCGCCATGGTCGAGCCACTGGCCGTGGGCATGCATGCCGCCATCAAAGCGCAGATCAAAGCGGGCGACGTGGCCGTGGTCACGGGAGCAGGCCCCATCGGCGTACTGACCGCGCTCGCTGCGCTGGCCGGCGGTTGCAGCCAGGTGATCATCACCGACGTGCAGCAGCCCAAGCTGGATCTGGCCGCGACGCTGGGTCCGATCACGCCGGTGAATATAGCTGAGCAAAGTCTGCTTGAGGTGGTGAGCGAAGTGACCGATGGTTGGGGAGCGGACATCGTCTTTGAATGCAGTGGAAACGAGCGTGCAGCAGCCGGCGTTTTCGAACCGCTCTGCCCCGGCGGCACGGTCGTCTTTGTGGGCATGCCCATGGAGCCGATTGCCTACGATGTGGTCTACGCTGCATCCAAGGAGGCGCGCGTCGAACATGTCTTCCGTTATGCCCACGTCTATCCCCGCGCCCTGGCACTGATGGGCAGCGGACAACTCGATGTCAAGCCGTTGATTACGGATACATTTGCCTTCGCAGATAGCGTCGAAGCCTTCGACTTTGCCGTCAACATGCCGGCCGCGTCCGTTAAGGCACAGATCGAGTTGGTGTGACTGGGGTTGGTGATGAGGGACTAGGGATTGGGGTTGGGTCGTGCACAGATTCCTGATCCCTAGTCCCCAATTCCTAGTCACCAGCCACCTCAATAGTGATAGCGTGCTTGCAAAAAATCGATACGGTTGTCGCGGACCAGATAGACGATTCGGTGCTCCTGCGTGAGGCGACGAGACCAGACGCCGGCTCCGAGATAGCGAAGCGGCTCCGGCTTGCCGATGCCGCGGGCAGGATCTCGCAAGATTGCCTCAACGATGTCGAGGGCACGCAGGGCAATTTTACGATTGGTTTTGACCCAATAGCGAAGATCATCACGGAATTCAGGGTGGAAAACAGCGCTCCACTGTCGGGGGATTCCAGCTTCGCTATCCGGCATCATCCAACCCCGCTTCGTTACGAAGTTCCTCGACGGACTGCGGCCCAACATTGTCCTCAAGAGCACGCGCCAGTGCCGTCAGCAAGCGTTTAGCATTCTCCGGCGAGCGCAACAGATGCGCCGTCTCCAGAAGGCCATTCAGCTCGTCAGCCGCAATCAGCGCAACGTCAGCGGCGCCGCGGCGCTGAATTATCACGACATCTCTGTCTTCTGCTACACTATTACAGAATTCCGCCAGATTCGCCCTGGCATTTGTGTAGGTCGTCTGAATCGTCAAGGTTGCCACCTCTCTTTCTTGTACAGACTTACTGTACATGTTTTAGTGACAGATGTCAACCATATTGTCAATCCGCAATAACGGAGATCCAAATAAGGATTGCCCAACCGGATCTCTGGTGAGGCGGCGCCTCACCAGAGATCCGGTTGGGCCACAATAATTTTAGGAGTCCAATAAATGAAAATGACAGGCGTTCTGCTTCCCGGTAATCGACAGATTGAATTCAAAGAATTTGATGTTCCGGAACCAGGCCACGGCCAGGTGTTGCTCAGGATGAAAGCGTCATCCATCTGCGGCAGCGACATCCGTGCTATCTATCGTGAACATCTGGGTCATGGTCCCGAGGCCTATCAGGGCGTGATCGGTGGCCACGAGCCGTGCGGGCAGATCGTCAAGGTCGGTCCCGGCGTCAAGCGCTTCAAAGAGGGCGACCGCGTCATCCTCTACCACATCAGCGGCTGTGGCGTCTGTCATGACTGCCGTGAAGGCTACATGATCTCCTGCACTTCGCCCGAGCGCGCCGCCCACGGCTGGCAACGCGACGGCGGCCACGCCGACTACTGCGTCGCTGAGGAGAGTGTCTGTGTGGCGTTGCCCGACGAGCTGAGCTTCGTCGACGGCGCGCTGGTTGCCTGTGGTTTCGGCACGGCCTACGAGGCGCTGCAGCGTGTGAAGGTTTCCGGCGAAGACCGTGTGCTGATCACCGGCATCGGCCCGGTGGGCATGGCCGCGGGCCTGCTGGCCAAAGCCATGGGCGCGTCCATGGTCATTGGCGCGGACATCTCCCAGGAACGGCTCGACTTTGCGCTGGATATTGGGGCCATCGACTACGGCGTGATTTCCGATGGCAATGCCATTCAGACGATCAAGGATCTGACCCAGGGCCTCGGCTGTGAAGTTTCGGTCGACTGCTCGGGTGCGCCCCAGGGACGTCTGCTTGGCGCTCCAGGGCACCCGTCGATGGGGCCGCGCTGCCATGGTCGGCGAAGGCAACAACGTCGACTTCGATGTCAGCCAGACCATCATCCACAACCAGATCACCATCTACGGTTCCTGGGTCACCAGCCTGGGCCACATGGAGGACCTGGTCGAGAAGCTGGTCGAGTGGGATCTCAAGCCCGAGATCACCGTGACCCACCGCTTCACCCTTGACCAGGCTGCCGAAGCCTACCAAGTGGCCGATGAAGGCCAGAGCGGCAAGGTTGTCATCGTCTTTGACGAAACGGCGTAAAAAAGCAATTCACCGCGGATTTTGCGGATTCGACGGATTTCGGCGGATTTCTCCGTGACAGAGAACCCGGCCAATCTGCAAAATCCGCGGTGTTTTTTTTGACTTCAAACGTATCACAAAATGGTGTAGACTAGAGTGGACAGAGAGCTTCGCCCCCGGATGCTCGCACAATCGAGAGTTATCGCCAAGGGGCTTCGAATTCGAGACCTGGAACGGCTTGTAGCCACGTATGGTGGGCGACCAGCCAAGTGGATGAAGAAAAGCAGCCCAATCGTGACAGACGGCAACAGACGTTACGAGTTCCATTGGTATGAAAACTCCGATGTAGGTCGTGTCGAGGTGAAGCGAAAGCGGGTGAGCAGCCGATGATTGTAAAACTAAGAATGTTCAACGGAGAATATCAGGACCTGACCACCGGTCAGGGTTACGTTGTCATTGGCATTGAAGCCGACGATCTGCGCATACTCAACGATCAGGGACGCCCCTTTCTCTATCCTGCTGAACTCTTCGATGTTGTGGACGCCAACGTGCCGGAAGACTGGAGCATCGAATTTGGCCAAGATGGCGAACGCTACAGCTATCCGCCGTCACTGAATCGGATCGGCTTTTTTGAAGACTTCTTTGAGAACAAGCGCGAGGCGGTGACAACCTTTTGGCAGATCGTCAACCAACGCCTTGCCGCAGTCGCCTAGCATCATATCGACACTGGACTTCAGTCTGAACTACAAACCAGGTTTCTTTGAGAAGCCTGGTTTGTCATATATCGAGAATCTCGCCCCCATACATTTCAGCGGAGAAAACCGAATATGAACGACGTAGTTCTATCAGCAGCCCCGATTCTGGATCGTTTTAGCCTGAATGGTCGCACGGCCCTGGTGACCGGTGGCGGACAGGGCATTGGCCGGGCCTTTGCCCATGCGTTGGGCGAGGCCGGCGCAGCTGTCGCCATCGTCGACCTGGTGACTGAGTCTGCCGAAACGGTGGCCGCCGAACTGGCGGCAAAACAGATCGAGTCTATGGCCATCACCGCAGACGTGACCCAGCCCGAGCAGGTTGAGCGTATGGTTGCCACCATCGTCGATGCTTGGGGCAGCCTCACCATCGGCGTCAACAACGCCGGCATCGGTCAGTGGGTGCCCGCCGAGGAGATGAGCTACGCTGATTGGCAGCGCATGGTCAATGTCAATTTGACCGGCGTCTTCCTTTGCGCACAAGCTGAGGCACGCGTCATGTTGCCCGCGGGATACGGCAAGATCATCAACACTGCCTCCATGTCCGGCCACATCGTCAATGCACCCCAGAACCAGGCCGCCTACAACACCACCAAGGCAGGCGTCATTCACCTGACGCGCAGCCTAGGCACCGAATGGGCCAAACGCGGTGTACGCGTGAACAGCATCAGCCCCGGCTATACGCGGACCCAACTCGTCGACGACCTGTTGCAGACGCCCGAGGGCCAGACCATGCTGCCCGAGTGGATGGCACGCACCCCCGCCGGCATCATGGCCGAGGTCACCGACTTGCAGGGCGCTGTGGTCTATTTGGCGTCGGCTGCGTCGGACTATATGACCGGCAACGATATGATCATCGACGGCGGGTATTGTGCGTGGTGAGAATCCGGCACGGTGAACTGATGTCTGGGTGAAGTGATGGCTGGGTGACGTGATGAGGAAGCGAAGAGCATCTCGCAGGAGGTTGTGGAAATGTCTTGGCACGATCAACTGAAGGGCGATCCGTTGCCCTGGTTGCTGGAGCCTGACTCGCCGGGTGCGCGCTATCTGACCCTGCGCGACATCTTAGAACTCTCCCCGGACGAACCAGAGTTGTGTATTGCTCGAACGACAGCCCATCGGGAAGGCCCAATCGCGAGGATATTGGCCGAAATGGATTCCGCGGGCTACTGGGTCAGATCCGGCCCGGGCTATAACCCAAAGTATCGATCTTCGGTCTGGTCGGTTATCATGCTGGCTCAACTGGGTGCATCTGTGGTCGAGGATAAGCGCATAGCCCAGGCATGCACCTACATTTTGGACCATGCACTGACGTCTAGGGGGCAATTCAGCGCATCCGGTACACCGTCCGGGACGGTTGATTGCTTGCAGGGGAACCTGTGCTGGGCCTTGGTCGAGCTGGGCCACGAAGATCCTCGGCTGGAAAAAGCCTATGAATGGATGGCGCGAACTGTAACGGGCGAAGGAATTGCTCCGGTCACAGAAAAACAGGCAGGAATCCGCTACTATGCAGGCAAGTGTGGGCCAACCTTTGCCTGTGGCTCGAACAACAAACTGCCCTGTGCGTGGGGCGGCGTCAAGGTGATGCTGGCTTTGGGCAAGTGGCCTCAAGAGCGCCGCACGCCAATCATGGAACGTGCGATTCAACACGGCGTAGATTTCTTGCTGAGTGTAGATCCGGCGGAGGCAACCTATCCGTCCGGGTTCAGTGACAAACCGAGTCGGAACTGGTGGAAGTTTGGCTTTCCGATGTTCTATGTGACCGATTTGCTGCAACTTGTAGCCGCATTGGTGGCGTTGGGCCACGGTGATGACCCCCGATTGTCAAGCGTTTTGACGATAATCCGTGACAAACAAGACAGAAACGGTCGATGGGCATTGGACTATGGCTATGCGGGCAAGAGTTGGGTAGATTTTGGAGAGAAGAAAGAGCCCAACAAATGGGTCACGCTTCGCGCATTGCGGGTGCTGAAAGCAGCCTGACTGTTGACAGGTGACAATTTGATGTGGGGGGGGAACATGAAAGGATACGGCCCTGAGACCTTCGGTGAGCTGAACGCCGAGCGTTATGACGCGGGCTGCGAAGACGCGATGGCAGCAGAGACACAAGACTCCGTAGAGACGTTGGCTGCACTCGCGAACGGCGGACGGGTGCTCGAGTTGGCGATTGGCACCGGACGGGTGGCGCTTCCGCTGGCAACGCGCGGCCTGAGCATGCACGGCATCGAGGCTTCAGAGAAGATGGTCGCAGAGCTACGCAAGAAGCCTGGCGGCAGCGCCATCCCGGTGACCATCGGAGACATGGCTGAGGCTCGAATGGACGGCGAATTCGACCTGGTCTACCTGGTATTCAACACCATCTTCAACTTGACGACCCAGGAAGCGCAGGTGCGCTGTTTTCGCAACGCGGCCAGCCATCTGAGCCCCACTGGTCTCTTTGTCATCGAAACCGTCGTGCCCGACTTCTCCGAGTATATGGACGGTCAACGCATGAAGGGATCCTGGGCCACCATGGACGCCGCACGCTTTGAGATCGCCATCCAAGATCGAGTCGCCCAGACTGTCGCCTTTCAACGCATCGTCATCAGCGAAGAAGGCACGCAGATGACACCGCACTTTATGCGCTATGCCTGGCCGGCCGAGCTGGATCTCATGGCCCAGTTGGCCGGCCTTAGGCTGCGTGAACGTTGGTCATGGTGGGATCGCTCGCCCTTCACAGCCGAAAGCAAGAGCCATGTGTCGCTCTATTCACAGACCGGAAAGTAGTCCCATATTGACACTGTGTTTTTCTGGAAAACGGCCTTGGCGTCGCGCCAACAGGTAGGGCATCCGAAGTAAGCGATGTTTTTGCCGTTGTTGCCCCAAAAACCATTGGAATACCTCATGATCAAAACTTTTGAAGAAGCCCGTCTATTGATTCTGGACTTGAAGATATGCACAATTTTCGAAAGTTCGAAGACGGTACTGCCTTCACTCTGGGAATACGTCGATCTACCGGAGAAGCAGGAAGGCGAGCGTGGTTGGGGTGAAAAGGTAACCGCGGTTTGGAGTTGGAAGAACCGTCTGCCGGCAGAGTTTCCCGATGAGATCTTCTACGGCAAGATTAAGGGCGGATTTGCCGTGTTGATGGCGATGGACTATTTGCGCGACGTCCATTTTGCTTCGGCCTACAGGCCTGTGGATGAGCTAAATTCATTGTCAGTCTACATCTTCGAGATGGTTCGAAATGAGCCTGGAGAAACGGCGACACTTCGAAACGAGGCGATTGAGGAATTTGACTGTTCCAAAAGCCAGTTTGATACCGCGCTCAAGAACCTTCAGATATCAATGAATGTCGTTCGCTCAAACGATCCCGAAATCGAGCGCGATACCTGGTTGACCTTTCAGGAACTCTATCCCGACATTTGGCATTCATTCGTCTCTGAGGATTGAATTTTGATCGACCAACCAAAACAATATCGCCCGTTCATGTTCGCGGGTCATTTGGCCGTGTTCAACATGAGTTGAGACATTGTCACGGGGATCGCGCAGGCTGAGCTTGTCGAAGTCGGGTCGAGCCGCCTACGGCTACCCGAGTGCTCAACTCATTTTGAACACCCGAATCATTTCGCCGCATTTTGCACGGTAGATGGCTTCAAGCATCACGGGTAGAGCAGCGCGTCCAAAATTGCCAGGACCTCGTCTAGCACTTCATCGGGCGCTCTTTCCACAAAGACAGCGCGCCGACTGCGGAAGTCGACTGACTTGATTTGTTCAACCATGATATGGACTGTGAGGCTGCTGTTTGACGGTACGGCAACATGGAATGGGGAGCTACGCGTAGTATTTGTAACGGGACAGGCAATCACCAAGCCAGCACGTCTGTTGAACTCAAACTTGCTGACAACGAGCGCCGGTCTGCGCCCGTTCTGTTCATGCCCTGATTGTGGATCGAAAGAGAGGATGATGAAATCACCTTGTCGGGGGACATAGCGTGCCATTTACCAGACCTCATTTCCAGTGGGTTCACCCCAATCGATCTCTTCCGGCTCATGGTCGTCGGGCAACTGTGCGACCAACTCTTCGACGGTGTATTTCCCACGGATTACGCGCACAGGTTCGACAATGATCCTGCCGTCCTCGACAGAAATCTGTACCTCGTCGCCGATGTTTATATGAGCTTCTGTGAGTACAGTCTTGGGAAACCGCAATCCCTGGCTATTGCCCCACTTTTGAACTCGGGTCACCATACACGTACCTCCAGTTGGAAACAGCCCAGTATAGCCGAAGTATACACCACGGTTATTACGAAATCAATAGGGTGTGTTCAGAATGAGTTGAACGACAGGCGACTCTGATGTATAGATAGGATGAACGACCAAGAACATCCGTCTATAACAAAGGAGAGCGCCATGTCGTTCAACTCGGAAGAGATTGTACAGAATATTCGCAAAGAATTCGAATCCATGCTGGAGTACGTTCAAGAAAACGAAGCGAGAACGGCAGATGAAGTGGAACGTAGCCTGTTCAAGCAGTTGCTTGGTCTTGGGGCGCAACTGATGCTGCTCTTTTTTAGCGTACGCGCAAGTCGATATGGATATCAGCCACTGGTGACGAAGGCGGGAGCGAAAATACCCTACCATAGCCAGAAGAAGCGCGACTATTACTCGATTTTTGGGAAGCTGCCCTTGTGGCGGCCCTACTTCTACAAGACCGGCGTCGGTGAAAGCAGTCCATTGGACGAAGAACTGAGTCTGGGTGACGACTGCTATTCGGACTTGATGCGAGAGTTGGCCGAGTTTTTGGGTGTGGATGTGACCTATGCCAAGGTTCGTCATTTTTGGTCTCGATTGTTGGGTCAAGCGCTATCGACGCAAGCCATCAAAGCGATGATTGCCAAAGATGCCGCCGATGTACAGTCATTCTACGAGCAGAAGCCGGAACCATCTGTCAAAAGTGAAGCAACCATCTTGGTGGTGCAGGCAGACGGCAAAGGCGTGCCTATGGTGCGTGAAGAGGCGGTTGCATCCAAGACCCGTTTGGGCAAAGGCGAGAAACGGAGCAAAAAGAAAGAGGCGATCGTCACCAGCAATTACACGATCGAACCCAATCCACGCACGCCTGAAGCGGTCATTGCCTCGTTCTTTGGCCAGGAAAGCAGTGCGACCTCTTTGTCACAGAGCCGCAGCCGCCCGCAAAACAAGCATACTTGGGCCACACTGGATGGCAAAGAGGCGGCCCTTTCACGTCTCTCCAACCAGACGGCAAAACGAGATGGAGCGCATACACAACACCGAGTGGCTTTGACGGATGGCTGCGAAGCGTTGCAGAAACAGGTCGAGATGCACTTGCCTGACTTCACCTTAATCCTGGATTTTGTTCATGCCAGTGAATACCTCTGGAAAGCGGCCAACGCACTCTACGGTGAACAATCCGACAAGCGAGACCCCTGGGTTGAGCAGCAGACTCTACAAATCCTATCTGGTCAAATGGAACCCGTGATCGTTGAGCTGGAGCGTTTGGCCCAGAAGCCCAAGTGCAGCCAAGCGAAACGTAAGGCATTTACATCCGCCGCCAACTACTTCCGGCGCAATCAGTCCTACATGAAGTACGATGACTATCTGGCTAAAGGTTGGCCCATTGCCTCAGGCGTGATAGAAGGCGCTTGTCGCCATTTCGTCAAAGACCGTTGCGAACTCTCCGGTATGCGCTGGACCCAAGAGGGCGCCGAATGCCTGTTGCATCTGCGAGCCGTTGCTGAAAACGATGACTGGGATGACTACCACCAATTCCGCAAAGAGCAACGCCATCAACGCCTTTATGGCTCGCCCTACCCAGAACGCAACGGGCCGGAACAACAAGCGCTTACACCGTCAGATTCTGACAAAATTATACGCTTTGATCAGGCTGCACAACATCGGCACAGCCGGCAATTTCCTAACCAACAGCCACTGGCCGCCTAATTCCATGCCCAACTCATTTTGAACACACCCAAATGGTTTTTGGTTTGGCAACCGGAGTACGTGACTGGCATTTTGTTGTTCGAGCACATGTAGGGACGAGGCATTCCCCCGCAGCCCCATTGTCGACGGTGATTGCCTCGACCTTCGAGACCTTGCCTACCGACTGCAACGATGCTAGGAATGCCTTGTCCGTTTACTCTGAGGCATCATGCAATGCCAAGCACGGACAAGGCATTCCTAGCATCATGTGAACAACGGGGTGCTGCATGGCTATTTGGAATTGATTGGTCAGAGACCGGCTCGACGGGGAATGCCATGTCCCTACACGCCTCAACCTGTCTTGCTTGCGAAGCAGGCGCTCGGCGCCGACACACCCAGACTGAAAAGCCGGGATATCCACACGAGAACGACCTCGTGTGGATATCCCGGCATAGTGCCATGACGATTCCATTCGCGTCGATTCGAACCGACTACCCAAGTGCGATGACGGTCACATCCCGCGCCGGGCAGGTGGGCGTAACGGTCGATCCATCTACCTCTGCGTCAGCGCCCCACAGCGTGTTGCCTGACGATAATGAACCCCAATCCGAGCCCAGCTGGAGACGGACGGGCCGATCCTGGCGCGTCGGATTGGCAACCCAGAGATAGACGCCGCCATCGCCGGCGTGGATGCGGGCTTTGACCGAGGGATCGCTGCAGACGACATGTTGTTCCTGCTCGCCAAAGTCCAGCAATTGCTTGAAGAAGGGCGCAGATCCTTCGGGGGCATGCGTTCCATGTCCGTAGCCGGCCATCGTGCCTATCAACCTGGTTCGCCCCTTGCCGATCTGGTTGTCCACAGCCGCCACACGGCCATCTTCATACCAGCCGACTGCGGTTCCCGTTGTCGGTTGGTAGGCCTGAAGGTAGATACCACCCCAAACTGGCGTGCCGCTGAAGTTGAACCGTTCCTCATCGAGCAGGTCAGGGACGAACTCGACATAACTCTCGCGTGCGCCAAAGAGTTCGTCCAGTCCAAAGTTTGGCTGGACCTGGCCGACGTGGCCGCGGTCGCCGAAATAGGCCGGGCAGCCTTCAGAAATCAGCGTGCCGCCCGCCTCGACCCAACTACGCAGCTTCTTGACCGTCTCTTCTTTGAGCATGATGGGGAAGGGTAGGTAGAGCAGCGACCACTCATCGATGTGGTCGATATGGACCCAGTCAGCCTGGATGTTGTTGTCGAAGAAGCCCTGGTAGGCGCCCTGCATGGAGCGGGCATAGAAGTCGGTGTTGCCCTGTTGCGAGTAGTCGAAGAGCTGGGTCTCCGGCACATAGACGATCCCGATCTCGCCCTGGATCGGTCGCGACTGCCAGAGTTTCGCCTGTTCCGGGCAGCCGTCCATTTGCCGACCTTGCTCACCATCTCCGAACGGGGCGTGCGTGAGCCGTCCATGCCATAGCCGCCGAAAGCGCCGAAGAGCGGGCCGTCCAGCAGCGGTCGCCAGCGCAGTAGAGCAGACCGGTAGCGCCGCACATGAAGCTGGTCATGTTCCAGTAGCGGATGTCCTCGGGCGCGGCGATGCGGCCCTCATCGCGCGGCTTGTTGAGCACTTGCTGTGCCAGCCACAGTGGCCCGGCATAGGCCTCGGCGTGCCAGAAGGGTTTGCCGCGCGAGCTGGCGCGTACCAGGTCGACGGCGTGGATCTGCTTCCATGGTTCGTCGCCGTGGCGGGACGAGCCCCAGGTGTAGCCGTATGCCTCGGCCAGGCTTGCGGCACGCCAATCATCGGCTCCACCAGGGGCCATCTTGGTCAAGCTGGCGGCAATGCCGTGGGCGACGATGGGCACGTCGGCGTCGATGCTGCGAATCAGGTCGACACGCCATTTCATCAGCTCGTATGCGTTGTCGATACGAAATTCCAGCCAATCCAAAACATGGGGATGCTGGCCCAGCTGGCGTGGCGGCAGGATGTCTTCCCACGCTGCGAAGCTGTAGCGTCCCCAAGCCTTGCCCAGCGTACGTAGATCGCCATACTTCATCTCAAGCCACGCCCTGAATTTGGCGGCTGTGCCGTTGCAGTAGCAGACGTTCTCTCTATAATTGCATTCGTTCCAGACATCGTATCCGCCGAGGCCGGGGTGATCCTTGTAGCGAGTGGCCAGCGCTCGCAACCAGCGCTCTGCCGCCGCTCTGGCATCGTCGTTGTCGTAACAGAGTCCTGGAAATCCGCCCACCCCGCAACTGGCGCTGACATAGCTTTCGATCTTCTGCCCGTCTCGTTCTTCAAGGCGCGAATCAGCATACGTACGAAAGGCCCATTCCGGTGCGGAGGCGATGAACTCGGCGATGATCGTCTTCATGCCGTTCTTGGCGGCCAGATCGAGCTGGCGATCATAGTCTGACCAGTCGTAGACGCCCGGCTCGATCTCGACGGCGTTCCAGCAGAACCAGTGACGGAAGATGTTCATGCCGTCCTCGGAAGCAGTGCCGTAGTCGCGAGCCCAGTCCTCCTGAGGCGGATTCGTCTTACGGAAGTAGACGGCCCCGTACGGGAAGCTGGGCAGTGCGTTGGGATTGCTCATTGAAGGCTCCGATCTGATTTGGATTTGTCGTGCTTTGTCATTTTACAGGCGCTCACTGTGCCTAGGGGCTGTCGGAGAGAGAAAGGATAGAACGCGGATTGTGCGGATGTAGCGGAAAAAAGCCGGATTTTTCTGCTTTATCCGCGCATATCAGCCAAATCCGCGTCATCCGCGTTCTACTGAGTGTCACTCCGACAACCTCCTAGAATCATACGATTCCCTGATCAAACCATGCGTGGTTAAAACGGAATGTCTCATCCGCTGGAATGGCGACCTCGACCAGCGAATCACGGTACCGTATGCGGCATATTGCTCCAGTCTGCGACACGATCGTTGCGTCGACAAGCGCTCCGTTTTGCCATCTAATCGCTACGATGAGGCCGCCTCGGGCACAGAGCCCTTCGACTGCGCCAGTCGGCCAGCTTGACGGCAGAGCGGGCAAGAGATGGATGACGCCGGCGTGGCTCTGCAAGAGCATTTCGGCGATTCCGGTAGTTAGACCCGTGTTCCCGTCCAGCTCGTAGACATCGCTGGCTGCGCCGGCGACTGCCGGATGGAAGACCATCAAGTTAGTGTCAGCGAGCGTACGTTGCATGGCGTTGATGTGTCGTGCGGCTGCATCACCGTTGCGCAGCCGCACGGCGTAGAGAATCAGGAGTGATCGTGCCCAACCGGTATCCTCCCAGGCCGCTTCAGGCGTGGTCCGTCGATCGATGGTGATTTGCGCGGCGGCAGCCAGGTCCGGCGTCCGCTCTGGGCAAATCTGTCCGAAAGGAAAGAGCGACAATAGATGGCTCGTGTGTCGGTGGTGCAGATCGGGTTCCGGATAATCGACAAGCCATTCCTGAAGCTGACCGTGCGCACCGATCTGGAACGGCGGCAATTGGGCTAGAGAAGCTCTAAGGTCTGACAGGAACGCTTCACACTCATTCACGGCTTGGCCGCCGGCGATACATGCTTCAAACAATGCACGAATCAGCACCGTGTCGCAGGTATTCCCCATGCTGTTCGAGAACGCTTCACCGTCGACCGCAAAGACATTCTCGGGCGAGCAGGAAGGGCCGGAGAGCAGGTAGCCACGCTCGGCATCAAGCGTCAGATATCCCATGAAGAATTGGGCGGCTTCGCGCAGCAGCGGATAGGCGCGCTCCGCTAAGAACGCCTGGTCACCGGTGAAGCAGTAGTGGTCCCAGAGGTGCATGGCAACCCAAGCCCCGCCGGTGGGGTGCAGGCCCCAACGCGTGCTCCAGCCGGGTGCAGAGAAGCCCCAGGCGTTAGAAACGATATGCGCGACCCATCCGTCCAGACTATAGGTGGTGCGCGCTGTATCTCGACCTGAAGGGGCCAGGGTCCGCTCAATCCAATCGAAGAGCGGCAGGCTGCACTCGCTGAGATTGGTGACCTCAGCCGGCCAGTAGTTCATCTGTGTATTGATGTCGAGGTGCATGTCGCAGGTCCAGCCGATGCGGCATGCGACATTGTCGTTCCAGGCTCCTTGCAGGTGGGCAGGCAGCGGTGAATCGTTGCGCGAACTGGCAATCAGCAAATAGCGGCCATAGTGAAACATGAGCGCGTCCAATGCCGGATCTTCGTGGCCACGTCTTAGCGCCTGAAGACGTTCGTCTGTGGGAATCTGTTGCGAACGCGACTGCCCCAGGTCGAGCCGGACCCGGCTGTAGAGTGCACGGTGATCGCGGATGTGGGCGGCCAAGAGCTCTTCGTAGACGCAGCATGCAGCGGCGTCGATTTGCGCCAGCGTACGCGGCGTCGGATCATCGCCGGTGAACGTTGTGGCGATTGCGACTAGCACGGTCACGGCATTGGCTTGCTTGACCTGTAGCCGCTGTTTTTCAGCCACAAGGGAGCCGTCCTCAAGGAGGCAGCGCAGCCGGATGGCATAGCTCACGCCCGTTCGCCCGTCGCTGTGGATTGACTCATGGGCCTGGCCTTGCAGGAGCAGGTCACCGCTGGCGCACATGCACACGCTCGACGGGTTCTGACCGCTATCGAGCGATACGCCGAAGGAGAGCGCCTGGGCCGTGTCGGCCCACATTCGCAGCGCCAGGACCTGATGCGGATGAGAGACGAAGCTCTCTCGGTGGAATGCAGTCTCGCCGACGCGGTATGAGGTTGTCGTCAATGCCTGGTCGAGATTCAGTTGGCGACAATAGTCGTTCACGGCCTGGGGGGCAGCGTCTTCAACATCGAAAACGATGGACAGGCCGCCTGCGGGGAGATTGGCGCCGTAGTTCTGCTTTTCGCCAATGATAGAGCCGATAGCATCGTGGGCGGCAGCGTATTCGCCGCGCAAGAGCGCCGCTCGGATGGCAGGGATCCTGTCGGCAGCGCCTTCACGGTTGTTGGTCTCTAAAGGCTCTCCAGACCAGCAGGTCGCCTCGGAGAGCAGGATCGATTCCGAGTCTACGCCGCCGAAGACCATGCCGCCGATGCGCCCGTTGCCGATGGGCAGCGCCTTGGCCCAGCGCGAAGCAGATTGACGGTACCAGAGGGTGTCCGGGCCAATCAAGTGCGTAGTATTCGGAGTCGAAAACTCGTTGTCCATCACTCATGTGTTCTCCGATAAGATCCGGTTGGAGTTGATTGCAGTGATGGTACAAGACTTAGCAGCGGTCGCGCAACCACAAGAAAGGGGTTCTTGAGGAGACGCCGAGCAATTGATTGTCGGTCTGTGGGAGCAGCGGCTCTCAGCCGGGGAGCCCGTCGATTACCGCTTTGGCCGCCTCGATGCCGAGTTGGGGGCTCGAGAGGATCGGTACTTTTTTCTCTTCTTCGCTTAGCGTATCAACGACGCGCGCCATTGACGCCTGAGCCAGCACAATTATCTCCACCTGATTCATCAGCTCCATCAAACCTTCACGGACAATGCGATCATGCGTAACAGAATCGCCGATGGAAACCGCTTCAAAGGCCCCTGAACAGAGATGGGTCGTGACCACGATATCATGGCCCTGGGCCTCGGCCCTTGCTTGGATCAATGCGCTGGTGGGCTCAAGCGTCGTGGAGAGCGTTGCGATCACGCCGATCTTGGATGCTCGTCTCACGGCCTCGTCGGCCATCGCTTCATCAATACGAAGCACTGGAACCTCTGCAAAGGGACGGGCGGCTTCAACTGCGGGGCCTACGGACGAACAGGTCACCAAGATCACGTCTGCTCCTGCATCCTCCGCAGCTTCGATATAGCCGGCTAGTCTGCGTGATGTGCGCGGCGTCAGTTTGTTTGCTGTAATCGTGTCCTGGATGAGGCTATCATCCACAATATTGAAAATGTTTACATCAGGCATAACCGCCCGACAGATCTCTGCAAAAGCGGGAACGAGAAAGCTGCCGGTGTGGATCAGCGCCATTCGCTTGCTCATGGGTGGTTTGCTCCATGGTGGTGCATAGAGGACTCATACGATGTCGGGGGATAGATTTTACGTCGTCGCTGCTGGTTTTTGCCACAGATTTTCACAGACGAAAGAAGATGAACCACCGAAAATATCCGTGGAAATCAATTCCTTATCAGTGTCCATCTGTGACTCCACTGCAAAAAGGGATCCTGACACGAATTTACACGAATTATCACGAATGTTCTCTCTGGGTGACGACATAATTCGTGTAAATTCGTGACCATTCGTGTCAAGAAAAGGCTTTTTGCAGTAGAGTCATCTGTGACAAAAACCGCTGATTTTCAACCTGAAATCATCGCCTAGGCCTGGGCGGCCTCATCAGCGTTTTCTTCTTCGTCCTCGTCGCCAAAGGCGGCGCGCAGCGCGTCTTCTTGCTCATGGGAGAGGTTGGTGGTGATGATCTCGAAATCGTACTGTTTCATCTGCTCGGCAACCTTGTCCAGGGTGGCGTCACTGGTCATCAGGAAGAGGGCCGACGTACCCTTGGTGACGTTGGTCTGCACGCTCTTGATGAAGTCGTCGTCAATGCCCACATCAGTCATCGAGCCCATCAGCGCACCCATACCTGCGCCGATGGCCGCGCCCAGGAAGGGGACGAGAAAGATGAGGCCGAAGAGCATGCCCCAGAAAGCGCCGCCCAATGCGCCGACACCGGCCATATTTTGAAGCTGCTCGGTCTTGGGCTTCTTCTTGTTTTCGGGCCAGGTCACGATGGCCGCATCCTGCAACGTGATCAACTGCTGCTTGGCCAAGCTTTGAACCGTGGTTAGCGCCTGTTTGGCGCCCTCTGCTGAATGGAACTTCAATACTGAAATGGTAGCCACTATGTTGTACTCCTTTTGTGAGTGAGCTAAATGCTCGTTTTTATTTACGCAGGCAAGGAACACCCCTGCACCCGAAACGAAAATCTGGCCTGCTGATCCTGACTCTACCTGACGATTGAGCGGTTGGCAATTTGTCAATCCAAGACGTGATTCAGAACAGGCCGGCTCGCTCAGGCAACAGCGATTATACTGTCTCGATAGAGTCCATGCTGTCAGCCGCAATCCACTGTACGGACAGGAATGTTTGATAGAAACGGGTCTGTTTCAGGGTCGTCGCACGCGTTGCGCAATTGTCGCCTTCAGCGTGAAATGCACCTAGAAAAGACGCATTGTATCCGCATCAAGGCACATGGTAAACTTAGGTGTCTTTTCCAAGATTCCATTGCTCCTCCTGAGGTGAAACTGTCATGGCCGATCAGCTCAAGGACCGATTCTTCACGGACGAATTCATCCAGGCATTAGCAACGGCCATCCAGGCTGTTGAACCATCCTATGACGCCGCTGAATTCAATCGCCTGATCCATGAAGATGACTTCGCATCGATGGCGCTGAAACAGAAGATGCGTCACGTCACCCTATGCCTGCACGCCACATTGCCGCCAGACTATGTGCAAGCCCTGGACATCCTCCGCCGGGTCGGCCCGGCATTCAGTGGCTTCAATGCCATGGTTTTCCCGGATTACGTTGAATGTTATGGTCTCGACCAGTGGGATCCCTCCATGGCGGCCCTGGCCGAATTTACGCTGTTGTGCAGCTCCGAGTTTGCCGTTCGGCCGTTCATCGACGCTGATGCCGGGCGAGCAATGTCCCACCTATACACATGGTCGAAGAGTGAAAACGAACACCTGCGCCGTCTCTCCAGCGAAGGCTGCCGGCCACGCCTGCCCTGGGCCATGGCTCTGCCTGCGTTCAAGCAGGATCCTTCTCCGATCCTGCCGATTCTGGAGACGCTCAAGGACGACGCATCGGAGTATGTGCGCAAGAGTGTGGCCAACAATCTCAATGACATTTCCAAGGACAACCCGCAAGTCGTGCTCGACATTTGCGAACGATGGCGAGGTCTTTCGCCGCGTACCGACTGGATCACCAAACGAGGCTGTCGAACCTTGCTCAAGGCCGGCAATACGGAGGCGCTTGTGCTGTTCGGCTTCAGCGATCCGGCCGGTGTCTCCGTGAGCAATCTCACTTTGGACAACAACAGCCCGCACATCGGCGACTCGATTCGATTCTCCTATGACCTGTGCGTCGATGGCGACAAGGCGAAACTGCTACGGCAAGAGTTCATCGTCACCTACATGAAGGCGCGCGGCAAGTGCTCGCGTAAGGTCTTTCAGATCGGCTGAAGGTGAAATGGCCCCGGGCATCCATGCCGTCACCCGCAAACTCTCCTTTGCCGATCTCTCGACGCGCAAACACTATCCCGGCCCCCACGAGATCGCCATTGTGATCAACGGTGTGGAAAAGGCGTCGATCGCGCTGGAGTTTCAACCAGCAGAGACTGGTGAATAGTGCGGCGATGCCATTCAGCATTCAAAATACCAGATTGCCCTGGCAGTCAGTCAACCAGAATTTTGTCATTCCGATGAGCGAAGCGAAGAGGAATCTCGACGCTGAGAGCGTTAGATTTCTCACTTCGTTCGAAATGACAATAGTCCCCTTAACGATACACTGAGTAGAAGTCTGGAAGTCGTTACGAAAAGTGCCGGGGACTTCCCGATGCTGAAACCTCAAAATCAGGGTAAACTAACTCGCTTTGTTGCCTGAGTCCCCGGCACTTTTTCGCACAACCGACAGATGCTTACTCAGCCGCACAAGGAGACAGCTAATCACAGAAGAAGGGAGGTTTTTCCTCCGTGAACCTCTGTGTAGTCTCCGTGCCCTCTGTGGTGAATAAGCCCCATCTACAAGGAACGCAAACCCATGGCCAATAAACCCAACCTCATCTTCATCATGCCCGACCAGCTGCGCTACGACTTTCTCGGCTGCAACGGGGCCGACTTTGTCGAGACGCCCCACATCGACAGCCTTGCCGAGCGAGGCGTGCGCTACACCCGCGCCTACTCGGTCTCACCCATCTGCGTGCCGGCGCGTGCCCTGCTCTTGACCGGGCGCGATGCCATCAAGAACGGCGTGACCGACAACGGCCAGTGGCTGCGCCCGGATCTGGCCGACTGCGGCATCCGGACCTGGCCTGAGCTGCTGAGCCGAAGACGGCTATTACACCGCGGCCATCGGCAAGATGCACTTCTACCCGTGGGACATCACCCATGGATTCCAGTACCGGGTGGCCGCCGAGGACAAGCGCTGGATCCACGTCCGCGACGAGTACTACCATCACTTGGTTGAGCATGGCGAGCGCAAGTATCACGGCAACGAACATGACGGCTACTTCGAGAACAAGGGCGCCATCCTCAACCGGCTGCCGTGGGAGCTGTCCGTCGACCACTACGTGGGCGAGGAGGCCTGCCGCTTTCTGCGCAACTACGGCTCCGAACGCCCCTTTGCCATGATGGTCGGCTTCCCCGGCCCCCACTGTCCCTACGATCCCAACGAGGAGTTCCTGGACGGGCTCGACCCGGAAACGATGCCGCCTGCCGTCCCCGAAGTCGCGGGCGACGCGCCCAAGCTGCGCCAGGAAAGCATCGACGGCAACAAGGGCGCCTGGAACGGCGTCGACTACACTGATTTCAGCGAGGCCGACAAGCGCAAGATCCGCGCCCACTATGCGGCGTCGGTCAAGCAGATCGACTACGAAGTCGGCCAGATCTTGGCGACGCTGGCAGAGGAGGGACTCGACGAGAACACGGTCATCATCTTTGCCAGCGATCATGGCGACCATCTGGGTGACCACAACCTGATCGGCAAGGGCGACTTCTACGAGGGCAGCATCCATGTGCCGCTGATCGTGCACGCGCCGGGCATGGGCGAGGCCCGGACCTGTACGGACCTGGTCGAGCTGGGCGATGTGACGGCCACCTTACTCGCCCTGGCCGGCCATGACGTTGCCCGGCTACCTGGACTCGATCCCGCTGCCCGATCTGGGTATCGAGAACCGGCGCCATCGTCCGTTCAGTATCGGTGTCACCAGCAGCGGTTGGATGATCTTCGAAGGGCGCTGGAAGCTCAGCAAATACAGCACCGGCGAAGTCCTGCTCTTTGACATGGAGAACCGATCCTGAAGAGCAGCACAATCTACTTGCGCGACCCGTCCCATTGGGAGAAGTATCATCGAACTGGACACATTGCTGACCCAGATCCATCATGCAGTCCGTCACCGACGGCAACCACGATCAGCGCGTCTACACCACCGAGCCTGGCCACTGATCCGACCTTCGGCCATCGCGGTTGGCGACGGGCCTATCCACAGCGGCTGGATGGCGCGCAGTAGGGGTTTCGGGATCGAGAAACAGAGCATTTGTCACAGATGGACACTGATGAAAATGGATTTTCACAGATAAATATTCTGTTGGAGGAATTCAGAGCTATCTGTGTCCCATCCTTTCTTCATCTGTGTCCATCTGTGACTCACTGCAAAAAGGGATCCTGACACGAATTTGCACGAATTATCACGAATGATCTCTCTTGGGTGACGACATAATTCGTGTAAATTCGTGATCATTCGTGTCAAGAAAAGGCTTTTTGCAGTAGAGTCATCTGTGACAAAAAAGACATTCACATTCAACACAACCAACTCACCACAAAGGAAACCATCATGAAACAGAGAATTGGCTTTATTGGACTGGGGATCATGGGCAGGCACATGGCTGGCCATCTGCTGGACGCCGGCTATGAGGTCGTCGCCTATGATGTTGTGCCCGCGGCCGTGGACGCCGTTGTTGCCAAGGGCGCGACGGCTGCAGCCTCCTGCAAGGACGTGGCGGCCAACAGCGATCTGATCATCAGCATGGTGCCCGATTCGCCCGACGTGGAGCAGGTGGCGCTGGGCGAGGGCGGCATCATCGAGGCGGCGCGTGAAGGACTGATCTACGCCGACATGAGCACCATCTCGCCGGCGACCGCCATCAAGGTGGCCGAGGCGCTGGGCGAGAAGGGCGTGCGCTGTCTGGATGCGCCGGTCAGCGGCGGCGAGGCCGGGGCAGCGGGCGCAACGCTCTCGATCATGGTCGGCGGCCCCGAGGATCTCTTCGATGAGGTCAAGCCGGTCTTTGAGGTCATGGGCGGCACGGTCACGCTCTGCGGCGACAACGGGGCCGGGCAGACGGTCAAGGCCTGCAACCAGATCCAGGTGGCGCTCAACTTTGTGGGCATGGCCGAGGCCATGGTGCTGGGGGCCAAGGCAGGCGTCGATCCGGCCATCATCCTCGAGGTGCTCAGCGGCGGCTATGCCCAGACACGGGTCATGGACGTGCGCGGGCCGCTGTTGATCGAGGGCAACTTTGAACCGGGCTTCAAGAGCCGTTTCCACTTCAAGGATCTGAACATCATCATGGAGACGGCCAAGAATCTGAACGTGCCGCTGCCGGCAACCGGCGTGGCCTACCAGCTCTTCAACGCGCTGATGGCCGCCGACCGCGGCGAACTGGACCACTCGGCCGTCATCACCATCATCGAGGATCTGGCCGGCGTGGAGGCGCGCACGGACACATGAATAATCGTAGTCCAGAATGGACCTCCGGTATGGCGGTTCGGATCCCAGCAGGTTGATCTGACGGGTTCAAAATTCGTCGAGGACCGTAGGGGCATGTGTCGCGCGGGAATGCATCTCCAGAGACCAAGACATTCGCCGCTCTATCACGTGCCCGTCGCCAATAAATCTCGCCGAATCCGGGCACGAGAACGGGCGAACAGGCGATCAGGCTGATCGGATGCGTTCCCGTCAGTACTCATGCCCTCACCGTCTGTCGGACGCATATAGAGAACGGAGACGACATGAAAATTCGCTCGATAGAGACCTTCGTCCACGCGCCCAATGTCGGCATCGTGCGTGTGCGCACCGAGGATGGAGCCGAGGGCTACGGCCAGGTCTCGACCTTCAATGCCGACATCACGGCGACGGTGCTGCATCGGCAGGTGGCTCCGGTCTGTGTTGGGACGCGACATCGAAGATCTGGACAGCCTCTGCGACGAGGTGATCGAGGCGACCTACAAGTTCCCCGGCTCCTATGTCTGCCGCGCCCTGACCGGCGTGGACACGGCGATCTGGGATCTGAGGGGCAAGGCAGCGGGCAAGAGCGTCTGCGAACTTCTCGGCGGAACGCCGCGCCCCTTCCGCGTCTATGGCTCCAGCATGCGACGCGACATCACGCCGGAGGACGAGGCGGCTCGGCTCAGCAGGCTGCGCGATGAGTTCGGCTATCGGGCGTTCAAAATCCGCGTCGGCAAAGTGGCCGGTCACGATGAAGACCAGTGGCCGGGACGCACTGAGGCGCTGGTTCCGGCGGTGCGCAAGGCACTCGGCGACGACGTGACCATCCTGGCCGACGGCAACAGTTGCTACACGCCGGGCAAGGCCATCGAGGTCGGCAAGCTGCTCCAACAGCACAACTTCGGCCACTTTGAGGAACCCTGCCCCTACTGGGAACTGGACTGGACGGCGGAAGTGACATCGGCGCTGGACATCCCGGTCGCGGGCGGCGAGCAGGACTACGACCTGAAGCAGTGGGAGCGCATCATCGACATGCGCGCCGTCGACATCGTTCAGCCGGACATCTGCTATGTCGGCGGCCTGACCAGGGCGCTGCGTGTGGCCCAGATGGCCGATGAGGCCGGTCTGCCCTGCGTGCCGCACTCAGCCAACCTCTCATTGGTCACCGTCTTCACGCTGCACATGATGGGGGCCATCCCCAACGCCGGTCCCGCATGTCGAGTTCTCCATCGAGCCCACGTCGTGGACCGAGGGTCTCTATGCCCCGGCGCTTGTGGTCGAGGACGGTAGGGTCCGCATTCCCGAGGGCCCCGGCTGGGGCGTGACCATCAACAGTGACTGGCTGGGCAAAGCCACTCGTCAAGTGAGTGAAGTCGCCTAAACTCGCGTCTGAGTTGCTTGATTGACATTGAAGGAAAAAACGATTTACACTTTTTGTGCTGAATATTACAATTCTTGACGCTAGATACGGGCTTTTGCACCCAGTGGTCCCCGACGTCGCAGTCTTGGATGTTTGCTCACCAACCCGATTGCTTCAGCAAGTCAACAACCCATTTCCCATCAATTGAAAGGCGGTACGCGACGATGAAACTGAAATTGCTCCTCGTCCTGGCACTATTGCTCACCTTTGCTTTGGCCGGCTGTGCGCCGGCACCGGATGCAGCACCGGCCGAGTCCGCAGATGTAGAGGCCCCGGCAGTTGAAGATGGTCCGCGCGAGGTCACCCTGACCATGTGGACCCATGACGGTCTCTACGTTGAGTTCTTCAGCGCACGTGCAGAAGAGTGGGCCGAGAACTATCCTGACATCGATTTCACCTTTGACTTCCAGGTCGTTCCCGATATCTGGACGGTGACGCTGGCCGATCTGGCCGCAGGCGAAGACGTTCCCGATCTCTTCGGCATGGAACAAGGCCAGGTGCCCGCATTCATGCGTGACGGCATTCTTGCCGACAAGTTTGTCGATCTCACCGATCTGATCGGCGATGATTACGAGCGAGTGGTTGAAGGCCGTTGGACACCCTACACGTACCAGGGCCGGGTCTATGGCGTAGACAGCAGCCTCTCTGCAGCCACCTATTACTACCAGCCTGAGATCTTCGAGTCCCGTGGCCTGGAAGTGCCCGCCACCTGGAATGAGTTCCTGACAACGGGCGAAGTGCTGGCCCAAGACGGGATCGCCCTTTCCGTACTCCCCGACGGCGCCGATCTCTTCATGATGTACTTGCTTCAGCGCGGTGGCGCCGTCTTTGATGATGGCGGTGAATTTGTACTGGGCGATGAGGCAAATCGTCAGGCCGCTCTGGACGTGTTGGAACTCATGAAAGCAGGCATCGACAATGGCTCCTACCTGCCTATGGTCGGCGGAGACTTCTGGGGAGCATCGCCGATCACGGCTTTCCGTGAAGGCCGCGCAGCCGGCATCGTCATGCCTGATTGGTATGGCGACTTCATTCTGAAGTTGCAGGCTGAGGATATGGAAGGCCAATGGCGTCAGACGCCCATGCCCGTTTGGGATGACGGCGAAGGCCATGTGACGACCGTGTGGGGCGGCACCGGATTCAGCATCTTCAGCGACAGCGAAAACGCTGATCTTGCCTGGGATCTGCTCAAGTACTCCTACCTGACCAACGAAAATCAAGTGAAGCGCTTTGAAGAGATCGGCTACTACCCCACCATGTCCGAACTCTTTGAAGATGAGCGTATCCTTGACCTGGAGGACACGTACTTCGGCGGCCAGCGACTGGGCGAGGTCTATGCCCAATTGGTTGACGATGTGCCGGTCTGGTATCAGAGCGAATTCCGCGGCGCCTTTGCTGACGCGGTCAATGCAGAGATGCCCCTCTTCTACGACGGCAGCATCACGGCCGACGAGTTCCTCGACAGCGTGATCGAGGCCGTTGAGGACGAGATTGATTTCAACCAGTAGACTTGGTTGAAAGAAAGTGAGAAGCTCGCCCAGTTCTTGTGGTAAGACGGACATGAAACGACGGGTGCTCAAGCGCTCAGAAGTCAGGCTTCTACCGGAAGCCTGACTTCTTGTCCGACAAACCAACAGTGCTGCACCGATATCACCTCACGGCGCCGGCTCTGGGCGAGGCTTCTCATTGATGAGAATTGCAGTCATAATGCGCTTTCCAACATCGGAACTATCATCCACTTGAGTTGAGAAGCATGTCCTCTACCACCAGTACAGACAGACATTCGGTCTCCATGACCAAGCCCCGTCGCTACAGCCAGCAGAAGGTAGCGCCCTATTTTTTTATCGCGCCCTTTTATCTGCTCTTTGGCATCTTTTTCCTTTATCCCAGTGTCTCGGCGCTCGTGCTCAGTTTCACTCGTTGGAACGGCATGGGCCAGCCCGAGTTCATCGGTCTCAAGAACTACGTACGCATGTTCAACGATGACGCGTTCTTTCAGGCATCGTTCAATACTGCTGTCTATGCCGCAGCCAGCCTCTTCATTGTCATTCCGCTGGCGCTAATCATTGCTGTGCTGCTCAATGCAAAGACGCTGCGCTGGAAAGCGCTTTGGCGTGCCATGTATATCACGCCAGTGGTCACCTCTACAGTGGCCATCACGCTAGTCTTCCAGATTCTCTACAACAAGGATAGCGGTCTGCTGAACGCCATACTCGGTTCGGCCGGATTGGGACCCATCGACTGGCTCGGCGATCCGACGTGGGCCAAAGTTGCCATCATCATTCTGATCATCTGGCGTTCCACCGGGCTGCTGACCGTCTATTTCCTGGCCGGCCTCCAGAGCATTCCCCAGAGCCTCTATGAAGCCGCAGCCATCGACGGCGCAAATGCATGGCAATTGTTCCGAAATATAACCGTTCCAATGCTGCGTCCGATCATTCTATTTGTCAGCATCATCGTCATGCTGGGCGCATTGCAGATTTTCGATGAGCCACAGGTGCTGATGCGCGGCACCGGCGGACCGGCAAACTCGAGCCTCAGTCTGGTGCAGTATCTTTATCTGCGCGGCTTCTCGCGGTTGCGGCTGGGTTTCGCATCCGCAGTCGGCACCGTTCTTTTTGCAGCGACCTTTATTCTCTCGCTTATCCAATTGCAACGCTTCGGCGTATTTCGGGGAGACTGATATGCACCGGCGTCTATCATTTGGCACAATCGTCCTGCACATCGTCGTCATCACCGGGGCGCTGATGACCATGCTACCCATCGTGTGGATGATCTACTCATCCTTCAAGACGACCACCGAGATCTTTCGCTATCCGCCCTGGGCGCCGCCGGAAGTCTGGTCCTTCAGAAGCTATGTCTCGCTCTTCGAAGGATGGTCGTTTCGCTACTGGTACGTCAACAGCCTGGCCTATGCTGCGGTCGTGACCGTGCTCGTGCTCTTCTTCTGTTCGCTGGCCGGCTTTGCCTTCTCCAAATACACGTTCAAGGGCCGCAATATCCTCTTCGTGATCCTCATTGGCTCGACGCTGATCCCGTTTCAGTTGTTGCTGATTCCGCTCTTCATTCTCATGAGCCGGTTTGGTTGGATCAACTCATACTACTCGATGATCGTCCCTTGGGTGGCCCCGGCCTTCGGCATCTTTCTCATGCGCCAGTTCATCCTGGCCGTGCCCACCGAGATCATTGAATCGGCCCGTCTGGATGGCGCGTCCGAATTTCGCATCTACTGGCAGATCGTCGTGCCATTGGTGCGTCCCGGCATGGTAACCTTGGCTATCTTGACCTTCCTGGGTTCGTGGAACAGCTTCATCTGGCCGCTGATGGTGCTACGTGGTGACCAAGTTATCACACTGCCCGTGGGCATGGCCGGCATGGGTTCATCGACTGCCGGCAGCAGCGGCATTCCCTACGGCGAGATGATGGCCGCAGCCACCCTGGTCTCCGTGCCGATCATTGTGCTTTTCCTCATGCTCCAACGCTATTTCATCTCCGGCATGACGGCTGGTTCGATGAAGGCGTAGGGGTGAGATAGAAAGCGATCCACGAAGGGACACGAATTTCACACGAAGAAAAACTATCCTTCGTGGAAATTGGTGTCCCTTCGTGGATCATCATTTTCTTCATTGACCTGAACATAGCGCATATACCATGAATTTCCTCTGGCTGATTCTTCTCATCGTCCTGTCCATGGGCCAACCGCTATCTGGACGATATAGCGGACGTTCCACTGTTCGAAGATCGCAGCCTCTCCGCGGGCATCGCTGCCGGCCATGATGGCAGCTGGGAGGAGTACAGTAGCCGCAATTTCGACCGCGGCTATTTGGCCATGGGCCAGGCCTGGGGCGACTACGACAACGACGGCTGGGTCGATCTCTATGTCACCGGCGGGCTGGATGAGAATGTGCTCTATCGCAACCAAGGCGATGGCACGTTCGATATCTCCTCCGCCAACAACGACGTCAGTTTGCCTGGCGTCTGGAGCGGCGGCGCGGTCTGGGTCGACTATGATAACGACGGCTGGCGAGATCTCTACGTGCTCGCCAACGGGGCGAACGTGCTTCTGCACAACGATGGGGGCTCCGGCTTCAGCGATGTGACGGAAGTGTCGGGGATCGGGGATGTCGGCAAAGGCTCGGCCGCGGCCTGGGGTGACTATGACAACGACGGACTGCTGGACCTCTATGTGGCCAACTGGTCCTGTTTTCCTGACTGTGACCCCATCGATCCGACCCTGGCCAGCGATCATCTCTATCGCAACCGGGGCGACGGGACGTTCGCTGCTGTGTCGCGCTTGATGGACGAAGAGAAGCTGCGTGGCTCGGGCTTCGCAGCCGCCTTCTTTGACGCCGACAATGACGGCGATCTGGACATCTACGTTGTCAACGACAAGCTGCACAACCCCATCGGCAATGTGCTCTGGCGCAACGACGGACCCGGCTGCGGCGGGTGGTGTTTTGGCGAAGTGTCGGCCGAGATGGGGGCCAACATAGCCAAGCATGGCATGGGCCTGGCCATCGCTGACTATGACAACGACCTGGACCTGGATATCTACTTCTCTGACATGGTCGAATCGATGGCGCTCCTGAAAAACCTGGTGAATCTTTTGAGGATGTCGCCCAACAGGCCGGCGTCGCCACGTCAACCGGCAGTGCCGTGGGGTGGGGCACAACTTTCTTCGACTACGACAATGACGGCTGGCAGGATATCTTTCTGGCCACAACCGAGTACAAGCGGGTCAACACCATACCCGTCGGCATGCTGATGCCGTATCCTGATTTTCTGTATGAGAATCGTGGCGATGGAACATTTGAGGACAGGAGCCTGCCGGCGTGGCGTCGGAATCCCTCCGAGTCCATGGGCGCGGCATATGCAGACTATGACAACGACGGTCAGGTTGACCTGGTCGTTGGTCAATGGGATTTGGCTACCGGCTCTATCGCAACAGCGGCAGCGCCGGTCTCGGCGCCGACTGGGTCAGCGTGCGGCTTGTTGGTGCACGCGATGTCAATCGAGATGCAGTCGGTAGTCGGGTCTATCCTCGAGTTGGACGACGGCCGAACGCTGATGCAAGAGGTGAAGATCGGTTCGAGTTTCGGTGCCGGCAACGACACGACGCTACATTTTGGCCTGGATGACGCCGCAATCGAGAACCTGACCGTGGTCTGGCCCAACGGCTGGAAGAGCAGACTCGAAGATGTCGAGGTCAACCAGATCCATTCGATCCGCTTCGGTCAAGATGCTTTGCGCAATTGAGGGATGGCCGCCATCTAGACAGCGGTTGTTGACCCGGAAAAGCTGTTTTGTCTGGCTACCAGAATATGCTATGCTGCCAACAGGCGAGTCGATTCCACCCGGACTCGACTCGCTCCCAAAAGTGTAGTTGTTCGCTCACGGTTTCCCCAGTGATCATCGATGTCGAATCGATAGATGGGCGTTAGCTCTTTCAGATCGATTCAATCGTTCCACTTGACTCACTTAACCCACAATCGTACGTTTACAGGAGGACACTATGCACTATCGCTCAAAACTATTTACGATGCTTGGCCTACTGTTGGTGCCTCATGCTTGCGCTTTCAGCCTGTGCAGCGCCTGTCGCCGCACCGGCCGATGATGCCGCGTGCACCGGCCGAGGCCGAAGCGGCTGCCGAAGAAGGCGAAAGCGAAGGCGGCTACGTCATCGGCGTGAGCAACACGCTGGTCGGCAACGGCTGGCGCGACCAGATGATCTGCGCCATCAAGGCCGAGGCCACGGCCAGCGGCCTGGTCGACGAAGTTGTCGTCATCAACCGCAACGGCGGCCAGACCGAACAGATCGCCGACCTGGAAAGCCTCATCTCCCAGGGTGTGGATGCCATCATCCTCAACCCGACCGACCGCGAAGGTCTGAATGCCGTGCTCGAAGCGGCCATCGACCAGGGCATCGTCGTCGTGTCTGTCGACCAGGCGGTGACGGCTGAGGGCGCGCATGTGGTCACCAACGACCAGACTGCGTACGCACAGGTCGGGGCCGAGTGGCTCTTTGAGCAAGCTTGGCGGCTCAGGCAATGTGGTCGAGATGCGCGGCGCTGACGGTGTGCCTGCCGATACGGATCGCCACAACGGCTTCCTGGCTGCGCTGGAGAACTACCCGGACATCAACATAGTTGCCGAGACCTTCACCGGCTGGGATCCGTCAACCGGCGCGCAGCAGGCCTTGGACCTCATCACCACCCAGGAAATCGACGGCATCTGGACGTCGGGTATCGACTATCCGGTGGTCGAGCAGTTCCAGGCCGCAGATGTCGACTATGTGCCGATTGTCGGTGCAGACAACAATGGCTTCGTACGCCAATTGATCGAGCTGGAAGGTGATGGACTGGTCGGCGCGGCAGTGACCAATCCGCCGGCAATCGGCGGCGTCGGCATGTCGATCGCCATTGACGCCTTGGAAGGCAACGATCCGCCGCTGGAGACCATCCTGACGCCCGCCCTCTTCGCCACCGGCGACGCTGAAGGCCTCGAAGGTCTCTTTGCACCGGACGAACAACCGGGCTGGAGCACCTACGTGGACATCGAGCCCTACACCCACTACAACGGCAGTGCCGATGTGTCTGCTTGTAAGGGGCCCGGCGAGTAAAAACCATTAGCCACAGATAAACGCGGATAAGCGCGGATGGGTCACAGATAGGACGGTAGGATTTCCTGTTCTTATCTGTGACCCATCTGTGTTTCATCTGCGTTCATCTGTGGTAAATCTTTTGTGGAGTATCCATATTGATGAACGATTCCCAACCACTGCTTGCCGCCACCGACATCGCCAAAGCCTATGGGCCGGTCGTGGCCCTGACCAACGTCGATCTGACGGTGGGGCCGGGCGAGATCCATGCGCTGCTCGGCGCCAATGGGGCCGGCAAGAGCACGCTGGTCAAGGTCGCTGGCCGGCGTCCATTCGCGCCGATGCCGGCGAGATCAGCGTCAACGGCAAAGCGGTTCAATTTCGGACGCCGGCTGATGCCATTGAAGCAGGCGTCGCCACCGTCTTCCAGGACCCGGCACTGATCCCCGACCTCACCATCAAACAGAATCTTCGCCTCAGCGATGTCGATGAAGCCGAGTTCAGCGAATGGCTCGACTGGTTCGAGCTCGGGCACGCTGGACCTCTCGGCACTGGCGCGCGAGCTGCCGCTGGAGACGCTGCGCATGGTCGATCTGGCGCGCGCCGTGGCCCGCGACCCGCATGTGCTGCTGCTCGACGAGATCACGGCCGCGCTCTCGGCCGATCAGGCGGAGCGGGTCTTTGCCCTGCTGCGGCGCTGGAAAGAACGTGGCCGCTCGGCCGTGCTCATCACCCACCGGCTGGCCGAAGTGATGCGTGTCTGCGACCGGGCCACCATCCTGCGTGACGGCGAGAATGTCGCCCAGATCGCGATGGCCGATGTCAACGAGCATCAGCTGGTCGAGGCCATGCTTGGCGCACCGGTGGAGGCCATCGCCCAAGACGCGGACGGCGTTGCACGCGAGTACGGCGTCGTCTCCTTTGAAGCGCGGGCGTTGAGTTCAAAAGAGACAGTGCAGGATATTTCCTTCTCGGTGCGCACCGGCGAGATCCTGGGCATCGTGGCGCTGGAGGGCCAAGGGCAGGATCGTCTCTTCGAGCTGCTGTCCGGCGACCGCGGCCCCTCATCGGGCGAAATCTTGGTGAGCGGCGAAGCCTGCCGTTTTCACTCGCCCCACGACGCCGTGCGCAAGGGCGTGGTGCTGGTGCCGGGCGACCGCCTGCTGGCGCTGCTGCCCGATCTGTCCGTGCACCAGAACCTGGCGCATGCCGCTCTTCAACCGCATGCGGCGCTGGCTGGGCATCCCCTCGGACGAACCGGCACGGGTCGACGACGCCATCGACCGGCTCTCCATCGACACCCGGGCCGCGTCACAGGTGCGGCGTCTCTCCGGCGGCAACCAGCAGAAGGTGGCCGTGGGCCGCTGGCTTGTGGGCGGTTTCCGCACGCTGCTCTGCTTTGACCCGACACGGGGCATCGACATCCAGACCAAACGCGAGATCTACGCCCTGCTGCGCGAGTTGGCAGCCGGCGGCGCGGCCATCGTGCTCTACACCAGTGAGCTGGCCGAGATTCAATTGGTCTGCGACCGGGTGCATCATCATCCACGGCGGGCGCATTGTCGACGAGCAGGACGCGGCAACGGCCACCGAATCATCCATGTTGACCGCCGCGCATGGGCTGGAGGTTTCTGTATGACGACTGTTGCCCTCACCGGTGGATCCAGCAGCAGCCTGCGCAAGATCTTTGCACGCAGCGGCTGGGTGATCGGCGTCTGGCTGCTTGCTGGGCGGACTGCTGCTCTGGTATTCCACCCTGATTCCCAGATTCGGCGAATTTCAGGTCGTCTCCATCACCAAGAACAGCCTGCCGCTGGCCTACCTCGCCATCGGCCAGGCCATCATCGTGATCGCCGGCGGCATCGACCTCTCGCTGGGCGCGCTGCTGCTGCTCAGCAACGTGGTGGCCGCCCGCTTCATGGAGGACCAGCCGCTGGGGATTGTGTTCGGCATCGCCGTCCTGCTGATCCTTGCCATTGCCGCATCTCAACTCGCATGACCGGCTACATCATCACCATCTCACGCGTGCCCGACATCGTCGTCACCCTGGCCATGAGCTACATCTGGTCCGGCGTCGCGCTGTGGATATTGCCCTCGCCCGGCGGCGGCACGGCCCCGCAGATGCGCTGGCTCTTCACCGGCGCGGAGTCGGGCATCGGCGGCACCTGGGTCATGCCGGTGCTGATGATGGCCATCCCGACGGCCATCGTCTACTACATTTCCAAACATACCCGCCTCGGCCTCTCCATCTACGCGATCGGCAGCGACGATGTCGCCTCCCGGCTGGCGGGCATCGATGTGCGCCACGCCAAGGTCGTCTCCTACGCCATCGGCGGGGCCATGGCTGCAATGGCCGGCCTGGCCACCGTCGCCATCACCGGCACCGGCGATCCGCGCTTCAGCGTCGGCGCCATCGCCACGTTGAACAGTGTGGCCGCCATCGTGCTCGGCGGCGTCGCTCTGACCGGCGGCGTCGGCTCGGTGCTGGGCGTGGTGCCCGCAGCCATCATCCTCGTCATGCTGAACCCGATTCTGACCGCCATGGGCATCAACCCCAACAACGCCCAGGTCATCCAGGGCGTGCTGATTGCCGGCGTGATGATGGTCGGCGGCATTGCCACCCTCATTCGGGAGAGAGCGTCATGACCCATTCAACACAGGTCGACAACGGAACCCGAACGCCAAAGTCAGCCGAACCTGGGGCTGCGTCCCAGACTCTTCATGGCCGAACATCCCGACGCTGGTCCTGATCGGCGTGCTCGTCGTGCTCATCCTGGTCACGGGCGCGATTGAGCCCAACTTTCTATCGGTCAGAGCGGCATGCGCAACATGCTGCTCCAGGCCGCGCCGCTGGGCATTCTGGCCGGCGCGCAGACGATCCTCATGCTCACCGGCGGCATCGACCTCTCCATCACCATGATCGCCACCGGTTCGGCCTATGTGGCGGCCAACCAGTCGCCCAACGGCGCGCTGATCGCCATTGTGATGGGCATCACGGTCGGCCTGCTGGCGGGCAGCGCCAACGGCGTGGGCGTGGCCGTCTTCCGCGTCAACCCGCTGATCATGACGCTGGCCATGTCGGGCATATTGCTGGGCCTGTTCACGGCCTGGACCCAGACGATCCTTCAGGGTGCGACCGCGGTCGCGGCCTTTCATCAAGCTGATGAGTTCCGGCTCATTTCTGGGCAACCGGATTCCCTACAGCGTGGTGGTCTGGGCAATCGTCGCCGTGATACTGATATGGCTGTTGCGGCGTTCGGGCTGGGGCCGTCTGATCTATGCGGTCGGCGACAACGAGACTGCCGTGCGGCTGGCAGGCGTGCGCGTCTGGCAAGTGAAGATCTCGGCCTACATGGCCGCGGGCGTGCTCGGCTCCATCGCAGGCATGTTGCTGGCCGGGCGCACCGGCGCGGTCGATCTCCAGCTTGCCGCCGCCTTCCTGCTGCCCTCGGTGGCCGCGGCCGTCATCGGCGGCACGTCGATCTTCGGCGGCGTCGGCGGCTATACCGGGCACGATCCTGGGCGCGCTGATCCTGAGCGTGCTCAATTCGATGTTGACCTTTTTGAACGTGGGGCAGGCGATTCAGCAGGTGGTGTATGGGTCGATCGTGCTGGTGCTGGCGTGGGGGTATGCGAGTTTAACGCGGCGGGTGTGAGGCGATGAAGCCGGTTGCGTAGCGGCAAGCGAGGGCCGTGTCTGTATTTTCCTCGGGTGCGTAGAAATCAGATGACGGCTATGGTAAAATACCGTCAGACGCCGATCTTCGGAGGATATGACAGATGACGGCTTGGGGCTGGAAGGAGTAGCGACGCGATGACCAAATCAATCCGGCTGTATCTGCCCGATGCCATCTATGAACGCGCTCAGAGTTTGGCGGCATTGCGAAATCTAGATCTCCACGACGTTCTCCTGGCCTCAATCGTGTTGCCTGAGGCCGATCCTGACGTTGATGCCCAAGTGGGCGAAGACTCAAGCGGCTTTGATGAGAAGGCTGTGTGGCGTGAAGAACGCGCATTTCAGGTACTGCATTCTTCATTGTTGACGCAATATCCGGGACAGTACGTTGCCATCCACAATGGCCGGCTCGTCGATCACGATACAGATCAGGTCACGCTCTACCGACGCTGTCGGCAAGCGTATACGGATCGCTTTGTGTTGATTGCGCAAGTCCAACCGATAGCGGAAGAGTCGTACACATTCCGCTCCCCCCGCATGTTGGAGAAACCAGCCAATGGCTCAGTACAGTCATGATTACGACGCCTCCTATGTCCCGCCAATGCCCGTGGTTGACGTAACCGTCCAAGACATCGTAACAGGTAGTCGCAGCGAGCCAATGACGGCCATCGTGGATTCAGGTGCTGATGGGTGCCTGGTGCCGATCAAGGTCATCCAGGATCTCAACCTGTTTCCAGTACGAAAAGCCATGATGCGAGGCGTATCTGGTGTTGGCCACTCGGTCGACATCTATCTGGTATCGATGAGAATCGGTCCGATAGCGGTCAATGGCATTCGTGTCATCGGCGACCGTCAGGGCAACGAATTGATCATCGGGCGCGATGTGCTCAATCAGTTGATCGTGACGCTAAATGGCTTGGCCGGCGAAATCTCCGTGACGGGCTGACCAACGCACTACCTCAGTGATTCATTGGCGAAGTCTGTGCATTGACATTGGATCCGGCGAGGGCAACGAGGTTGCGGCGCGGTCGGTCTCCAGCTTCACGCCGCCTTCCTGCTCCCCTCTGTGGCCGCGGCCGTCATCGGCGGCACGTCGATCTTCGGCGGCATCGGCGGCTACACTGGGACGATTCTCGGCGCGTTGATCTTGAGTGTGCTCAATTCGATGTTGACGTTTTTGAATGTGGGACAGGCGATTCAGCAGATGGTCTATGGGTTGATCGTGTTGCTGCTGGCCTGAGACTATGCGAGTTTGACGCGGCGGGTGTAGGGAATGGTGATCGGTTACAACGTCACCGTTCACGGGTCGCGGTGAATGACTTTGATTTCAAAAAAAACGCACTGCCCGCGGCCCCGTGTGCAACGGATTGTTATTGGGCTTCGTCGCCATCGGTTTTGAGCAAACGCAATAGAAGATTCTCGATATCTGTCGACTGGCTCGCCGCGATACGCATTTGGACTAGCAAATCATTCATGATTGCTACCGCCCGTCGCCGTGCTTGATTGAATATTGTCGTAGTTCGAGGCATGTCTGATAAGGTTTGCCGAAAATCTATCAAATTCTGAGAGCTTGATTCGATTGCCGTTCGATACTCTTGCATGCTATCCAGAGCGTTCTGTACGTCATCGGCGTCTTCGTTAGTGTCTTGTTCCGAAATCATTGCCACTTTGCTGAATGACTCGGTGAAGATCGTGTTCTGCTTGTAGAACTCAGGAATTTCGACGGACATACGCTTTACAAAAACATCAAGATCGTTCGCAGCACTGTTTACGACACGTTTTGCAGATTTGCGATCGGGCGTGCCGCCCGCAGCGGATATAGCATTCGCCTCCTCTGTCCGTTGAACGAACTTCTGTCCCAAGTCATTGGTGGCCTCGCCCATCCGTTTTACGATTTGCGCGACTTCGTCCATTGCATCCGTACCACGCTCAACCAAGTCAATAATCCCCTCGTCGGCATCGCCGTCATCGAGTGCGGTGAGGTTAGCGAGAGGATTGTGGTCGTCGGGTTCTTCGTTATTTCTTTTTAGGACTGTCTTGGATTCAATTGCGACGGCGTTCGAGTCAAGCCAATCCTGGACTACCTTACTGAGGTGGATCCGTGCTTTTGTTTGAAACTCCTCAATGGTCTCAAACTGCTGGTAGAGACCGCCAAATTCATCAGCTATTTGCTTCTTAAACGCTTGTACCTTCACGATCTGTTCGCCATCCATTTGACTTGGCGAAATCCCAGCATCCTTGAAATAGAACATGATCTGAATGCTATCACCGTTGCGCAGTCGCTCATGCGCACGGGAAAACTCCTCTTCTGTTCCGGACTCAGCGCGGGCTGTAGCGGTACCGAATCGCCCCCACATGATGCCAAGAAAAATGTCGTAACTGTCGCCAACCTGCTTGTTAATTACATCTTGGGCATCTGCGCCAAAGGAAGGGCGAGAGTGCGTCTCCCATTTCACCAATTCGAGACGGACTCTGTGCTTGTCGCCCCAGGTCAAATTGAATTCGGAAACGACGTCTTCGAGTATGGCTCGCTCCGGGGAGACATCGTCGGGCGACGCAATAAAGACTTCTAAGATCGTGTGTGTTTTTGCCAAAGTATCGTGTCCTTTCGGTGAGCGTGCGTAACGCGAATTTTCTCGAAAGAATCTTACCCAATAACGGTCTTGTTGAGCAACAAATGCCAAAAAAAATGCCAGGATAGCATCTAATCCAGATGTCTTGTCAGACGGTTGTGGCGCGAACACCGCGTTCTGGGATCATATCCGACAACTGTCGTGCGAAGGCTGGCACTACGATCAGTTTCAGTTCCCTGCCCTCCGTCGCGAAAACCGACAGCCCTGCCACAGCCAAGCCCTTGCCGTCAGCCGATGGCGCGCCAACAGCGCCGGGGCGCTGTGTCCGGCGTCCGGTTTGTCGATATTGCCGCTATTCACCTGGGGGTTCCACATAGCGATTCGCTTGGCTGGGTTGCTGGTTGGGTCAGCGGGCGGGCGCTGACATGTAATGGATATTACAAATGGTATCGATCCATTTGGCGAGCTTGTCAATAACGCAAAAAATCAAAGCCTGCTGCATGGTGAATAATTCCGACGGCCTCAGGCTGGCACAAACACCTTTACTTCGTCTTCCAGTCGGTCGGCCAATAGATCCTTGGCCTTCTCAATCTCATAATGGGTCTGGATCCCTGTCCAGAACTCCACCGACATGCCGAAATATCTGGCTAACCTCAATGCCGTATCTGCGCTGATTCCGCGTTCACCACGAACGATCTTGCTGATACGCATCGCAGGCACGCCAATGTCCTTCGCCAGTCGATACTGGCTAATTCCCATCGGTGTCAAGAACTCTTCCAGCAATATCTCCCCTGGATGGATAGGCGGGTAATCTCTCATCTTTTTCCTCAATGGTAGTCTACAATCTCGACTTCGTACACGCCATCATCTCTCCATTCAAAACAGATTCGCCATTGGTTGTTTATCCGGATGCTATGCTGGCCTTGACGGTCACCCTTTAATGCTTCAAGTCGATTAGAGGGAGGCACACGAAGATCGTATAGCGATACTGAGCGATGGAGCATTATCAGCTTGCGTTCAGCGATCCGCTGAATGTCCTGTGGCAGTCTCCTGGAGAAACGGCCTTTGAACACTCTCTCTGTCTCCTGATCCCGGAACGACTTTATCATGGGCCAATCATAACCGTTTTGGATATCATCGTCAAGGGTTACAGTTTGTGGCGACTGAGCAAAGTTACAAGCCGAATGATCCCAGTTCAAGAATGGCGTGGCCGCTGAGGCAGGGGTCTATCAGACGGCGGAAGGTGGGCGCGGTGCAGGCGAGCCAGTCAAGAAGCCGTCCACGCTGAGGTGTTCGTCGATGTCAGGCCAGTAAGCTGTTGCCCCTGGCCCGATAATCTCGTAGTTCTGGCGTTGCAGCGGCGAGGCTTGCTCCAATCGCCAAGACCACCAGAGGGGGACGCTGACGACACGTCCATCAGAGAGTTCGGCAGTGATCTGTTTGTCGCTCACTTGAATCGCGATGAACTTGAGCGGTTCGTTGGTGGGCGACGGTATTGAGTTTTCGACTTGGGTCACAATGCTCATTCCAGGCCTCACTTATCTGCCCATTACGACGACTTCACAATTGAGCCGTTCACCAATTTCATCTTCTGCCATGTCGAGATCGTAGTCCGTCTGCAGCCCAAGCCAGAATTGAGGCGACATTCTGAGATAACGCGCTAGGCGCAGTGCGGTATCAGCAGTGACTCGGCGCTTGCCATAGACGATCTCGTTGATGCGTCGCGCCGGCACCCGGATCGACAGCGCAAGTTGATTTTGACTCAAACCCATCGGTTTTAGAAATTCTTCCAGCAATATCTCACCAGGATGAATCGGGCTGAGCTTCTCTGATTCGTTCATTTTCCTGCCTTCGTGGGAGTCAACGTTGAGTAAACCTCACCCATCGCCAATCATCTGACGAATCTCTTCGACAAACTGGGCCGGCGTCTGGATAATGATGCCACACTGTTTCGCAACATCCTGGGTGAAATCCCTGGTGTTGAGCGTGACAAGGCGATCTACCGAGGCTAGAACCGCTGCTTTGAGGATTACCGCATCCGGTGCCTCAATGATGGCTTCGTAGGGCCTTGCGTCTTCGGGAGAAGGATCCGGCAGAATCTCCAAGCGGAGACGGGCCATCTGGGCGGCAAAATTGGGTAGCGCTCGCGGTAGTTTCTTGCGTAGATTTCTTTCGGCTTCGTCGAGCACCTGCTTGCATACGATTGCCCTGAACAGCCCGACTTCGGCCATGAGCAACACAGCATGGCTGGCGCCGGTGCGGGAATCGGCACCGGCGATCAACACGTTGGCATCGATGAAGACCCTACGCATGCGCATCCTGTTCCTTACGCCAGATCGCACGCCGCTCTTCTTCAAGACCTTGCAGGAGATCGGCTAGGCTCACGTCCTCTTCTTCCATGATAGTGGTAAATTCGTCCGCCAATCCTGACAACAACTGCTGACGCGGCGAGAGCACAAATACATCGCCAATTTGGACAAGGTTCAGCATGTCGCCCTGCGCGATGTCGAGCTCTTGGCGTATGCTTTTGGGCAGCGTCAGTTGACCGCGGTCGCGCAAACGAATCGAATAGGCTTTCTGCATCTCGCTCCTCCTTTCAGAAAATGATCCATTTGTACGAAATTCGCACAATCGTATTATACGACGGCTGCTTATCTCACCGCAAACGCGGAAGAACACTCACGCTTCGCACTCACTCGGACTGCACCAGTTCCACCTGTGGATCTTGGACGAAGACATTGAGTCAGTTGCCGGAGTCCCGGTGGCGCAACAATCGACAGCCCTGCTCCAGCCAAGCCGTTGCTGCCAGCCGATGGCGCGTCAACAGCGCCGGGGCGCTGTGCCTGGCGTATGGACTGTTGATATTGCCGCTATTTACCTGGGGTTCTACATAGCGATTCGCTTGGCAGGGTTGTTGGGAGGGTCAGCGGGCGGGTGCTGACATGTGATTTATCTTACAAACAGTATCGATCCATTGGGCGAACTCGTCAATGACAGGAACAGTCAATGCCTACGGCATGTTGGATAATTCCGACTGTTTCAGGCTGATGCAAACACCTTTACTTCGTCTTCCAGTCGGTCGGCCAACAGATCCTTGGCCTTCTCGATCTCGTAATAGGTCTGGATCCCGGTCCAGAACTCCACCGACATGCCGAAATATCTCGCTAACCTCAATGCCGTATCTGCACTGATTCCTCGTTCACCACGAACTATCTTGCTGATACGCATCGCAGGTACGCCAATGTCCTTTGCCAGTCGATACTGACTGATTCCCATTGGCGTCAAGAACTCTTCCAGCAATATCTCCCCTGGATGGATAGGTGGGTAATCTCTCATCTTTTCCCTCAATGATAGTCTACAATCTCGACTCCGTACACGCCATCATCTCTCCATTCAAAACAGATTCGCCATTGGTTGTTTATCCGGATGCTGTGCTGGCCTTGACGGTCACCCTTTAACGCTTCAAGTCGATTAGAGGGCGGCACACGAAGATCGTATAGCGATACTGAGCGATGGAGCATTATCAGCTTGCGTTCAGCGATCCGCTGAATGTCCTGTGGCAGTTTCCTGGAGAAACGGCCATAAAACACCCGTTCTGTCTCCTCATCGCTGAACGACTTTATCATATGCCAATAGTAACCGTTTTGGATATCACTGTCAAAGGTTGTCTCTTCCGCCACAGCCAAGCCCTTGCCGCCGGTCGATGACGCGCCAATCGCGCCAGGGCTCTGCGCCCGACGTCCGATCTATCGATAGTGCCGCTATTCACCTGGGGGTTCCACATAGCGATTCGGTTGCCGTATTCCCTGGCCTACAGCTTTGTGCCGTACAATTCTTGATCGATACGTTCCTGTAAAATCACTTTGATCAACGACTGATAAGGAACGTCTCGCCGATCGGCAAGCAAGCGCAACTCATTCAGCATCGATTCAGATAGGCGAAGCGAAATTGTCTTGGTCGATGGTTTGAGTTTTGGGAATATGACGCGTTCGGCGTCACTCCAGTCGAGATAGTCGGCCGAATCATGCTCAGCCCAAAACGCCCGTTCTTCATCTTCATTGCTAAATTCTGGAATTGCTTTTGGCATAGATTTGACGTTCCTTACGACTCATAGGTCGAGCCGAAATTATCCGTATCTTGCTATCGCGTACGGTGAAAGAAATGAACAAAGGTCGTTGATTGTTCGTCTGCCCTAACACATAATATCGCGCTTCAACTTGCGAATGCTTCGGGTCATCAGTGAGCAATAGTGGCAGATTGAAGAAAACCTCCTCACATTCCGATGCTGACACCTGGCGCTTGAGCCAGTTTTTGAGGTAGTTTCCCTCATCCCACTCAAACCCGGAAAGACTCGACAAGTCAACCATGCGTGTATATTACCATCATATTCATCTTTCTTCAAGTTGTTTTTCTACGTGACACTGACATCAACAATCAATCCACTGAGACAAACGAATGCCAAGTTTTGACCATGAGTATTTACCAAGACCGCGTCATCGTGTACCGGTCTCCTGTCAGCGCACATCTCCGGGCATTTTATCAGAAACCGTCTTCCAGACCCGCAGCCCCCGGCGCGCTAAGTAGATGGGCAACACGTGGAATCCATGATCAGAAAGCGCCTTTTGCAGAGTTCGCTTCGTGGACGTATCCCCATTGGTGAGAATGGCAATTGAGCCGCCATCCCCGCCGGCCCCGTTGACTTTGCAGCCAAGCGCGCCGAAGTCACTGGACAGTGACATGATGGCCTCGAAGTCATCACAGACGAGGTCTTTGTGAAGTTCACGCTGAACCTGGGTGTTTTCCTCAAAGGCTCTGCCCAAGGCGACAAAATCCCCCTCAAAGAGCGCGTCTCTTGAACGATAGGCCAGCCGGCGCAGTTGTTCCAGGCGTCCGTCGTTTTGAGGTTCGTCTCCGAGCCCGGCGATGACGCGCTTGTGGATATCGGATGAGAAGTGAGGCCTGCCGATGTATGTCAGGAGCAGTCGATGCTCAAGTTCCCACCAAATATTGTCGGAGAGTTCCACTTTCGAGACACGTGAGTTTGGAAACTCCAGGATCTCAATAAAATTGATGCCCCCATAAACGCTGGCGAGTTGATCCTGGACGCCACACTCCAGCCCAAGTTCCTTTGTCTCAATTGAGTGCGCCAGAGCAGCGATCTCGTACGGCGAGCGCCTTCTCTCCGTCAGGGCATCAAGCGCGCCGATCAGGGCCACCGAAACTGCTGCCGATGTGCCCATCGAGGCGCCGGGCGGGGCATGGGCAAAGATATTGATCCGCAGTCCAATATCTTCGGGCAGTTCCATCACATTGATGGTCGCCTCGATTAGTGGATGCCTATCGTAGACAACCTGACCGGGCGTCAGGCTATAGGTGTCTCCGTAGTTCTCAGCTTCAATGACCAGGCGTGCGCCCATCTGCTCTGCCGGCAGCGAATGGACCTGAACCTCGACGTATGGATATACTGCCAGGTTGAACACGGCCCCTGTCCTGGCAAAATGGGTGTCCGTCCATCCGCCAACGTCGCAGATTCTTGTTGGTGCAACTGCATTGATGATCGTGGTCTGTTTCGTCATATTGGATCTCCAGGAGCCTTACACGGTTGGATGTCAGAGGCCCGGCTGTGGTCCGAAGGCGTCGACAACCATGGATGACTCCGCTGCAAGAAGTCTTTTTTGACACGAATGGGCACGAATTTTCACGAATTGTGTCGTTGCTCGAGAGACAAGAATCGTGTGAATTCGTGTGGAAATGCCCTGTACATTCTGAGGTCCATCTCTTGAGCTAGGCTAAGCCAGGGACCGGCACGTCCAGTTCTTCGCTCATGCCAAGAATCGCTGCCCAGGCGGCATCGCCCAGGGGTACGACACCTTGCTCTCGTAGTCGGGCCATGCGTCGCTGGCCACGCTCGCCGGCGTAGAAGATCTCGTCCACACCGGCTTTCTTCTTGCCGCCTTTGATGCGGTCGATCTCCTGATCCATCAAGCGCTTGAACTCTTCGATCGGTCGGAACTGGGCCGGGTCGAGCACCCAGATGAAGTGGCCCCATTGGCTGTCACCCAGCACGTTGGCAAATATGTCCACCATCATCGCCAGACCGTAGCCTCTGATACCCGCCATCGGCAGGATGAAACTCTCGCCGAATTCAAATTTGGCGGGGTCAGTCAATGGCTTGCCCATCGGCTGATTCGACCAGACCGACGGCAAGGCTCTTTCCACTTGCTGCGGGCCTCGGCCATTTTGGCCCCCGCCACGGCACTCGTGGACATATCGAGCAGAAAGGGAACATGCTCACCGGCCGGCGCTGCGTAAGCCATCGGATTGGTACCAAAGGTTGGGGTCAGACTCCCGGTGGCTGTCACCATCGGCAAATGGAATCCACTGCAGGCAAAGGCGATCAGATCCTGATCGGCTGCACGTTGTACATAGGGGGCCAGGGCGACGACGTTGGCGGAGTTGGTGACGGATGCCACCGCCATGCCGTGGGCCTTGGCTTTCTCGATGCTGGCGTCCATGGCAACATTCATGCCGACGACGCAGTCCTTGTCACCATCGACGATCGTCACCAGTGTCGAATCCTTCACGATCCGCACGTTCGGCGTCGGGTTTATCGTTCGCTCGCTGAAACATGTCGATGAGCATTCGACAGAAGAATAACCCGTGGTCAGGATGACCGCGTAGCTCACTGTCAAGGATCACTTCAGCAACTTGAGTCGCATTGGACGCGGGTAGACCAATGTTGCCAAGAGCGGCTTCCATGAAGGACTGGGCTGCGTCGATGGTGATCTGTGGCATATAGGTCCTCGCGTGATACATGGTTGCGTCAGCGTGCGGACACTGACAGGGTATGTGCGCTCCACACAGTATCGACCCCATCGAGAGGACTTGTCAAAAGTTCGAAAATTCAAAGCCCAAAACTGGCTATTGATTTGGGTGTGTTCAAAATGAGTTGGGCATGGAATTAGGCGGCCAGTGGCTGTTGGTTAGGAAATTGCCGGCTGTGCCGATGTTGTGCAGCCTGATCAAAGCGTATAATTTTGTCAGAATCTGACGGTGTAAGCGCTTGTTGTTCCGGCCCGTTGCGTTCTGGGTAGGGCGAGCCATAAAGGCGTTGATGGCGTTGCTCTTTGCGGAATTGGTGGTAGTCATCCCAGTCATCGTTTTCAGCAACGGCTCGCAGATGCAACAGGCATTCGGCGCCCTCTTGGGTCCAGCGCATACCGGAGAGTTCGCAACGGTCTTTGACGAAATGGCGACAAGCGCCTTCTATCACGCCTGAGGCAATGGGCCAACCTTTAGCCAGATAGGCATCGTACTTCATGTAGGACTGATTGCGCCGGAAGTAGTTGGCGGCGGATGTAAATGCCTTACGTTTCGCTTGGCTGCACTTGGGCTTCTGGGCCAAACGCTCCAGCTCAACGATCACGGGTTCCATTTGACCAGATAGGATTTGTAGAGTCTGCTGCTCAACCCAGGGGTCTCGCTTGTCGGATTGTTCACCGTAGAGTGCGTTGGCCGCTTTCCAGAGGTATTCACTGGCATGAACAAAATCCAGGATTAAGGTGAAGTCAGGCAAGTGCATCTCGACCAGTTTCTGCAACGCTTCGCAGCCATCCGTCAAAGCCACTCGGTGTTGTGTATGCGCTCCATCTCGTTTTGCCGTCTGGCTAGAGAGACGTGAAAGGGCCGCCTCTTTGCCATCCAGTGTGGCCCAAGTATGCTTGTTTTGCGGGCGGCTGCGGCTCTGTGACAAAGAGGTCGCACTGCTTTCCTGGCCAAAGAACGAGGCAATGACCGCTTCAGGCGTGCGTGGATTGGGTTCGATCGTGTAATTGCTGGTGACGATCGCCTCTTTCTTTTTGCTCCGTTTCTCGCCTTTGCCCAAACGGGTCTTGGATGCAACCGCCTCTTCACGCACCATAGGCACGCCTTTGCCGTCTGCCTGCACCACCAAGATGGTTGCTTCACTTTTGACAGATGGTTCCGGCTTCTGCTCGTAGAATGACTGTACATCGGCGGCATCTTTGGCAATCATCGCTTTGATGGCTTGCGTCGATAGCGCTTGACCCAACAATCGAGACCAAAAATGACGAACCTTGGCATAGGTCACATCCACACCCAAAAACTCGGCCAACTCTCGCATCAAGTCCGAATAGCAGTCGTCACCCAGACTCAGTTCTTCGTCCAATGGACTGCTTTCACCGACGCCGGTCTTGTAGAAGTAGGGCCGCCACAAGGGCAGCTTCCCAAAAATCGAGTAATAGTCGCGCTTTTTCTGGCTATGGTAGGGTATTTTCGCTCCCGCCTTCGTCACCAGTGGCTGATATCCATATCGACTTGCGCGTACGCTAAAAAAGAGCAGCATCAGTTGCGCCCCAAGACCAAGCAACTGCTTGAACAGGCTACGTTCCACTTCATCTGCCGTTCTCGCTTCGTTTTCTTGAACGTACTCCAGCATGGATTCGAATTCTTTGCGAATATTCTGTACAATCTCTTCCGAGTTGAACGACATGGCGCTCTCCTTTGTTATAGACGGATGTTCTTGGTCGTTCATCCTATCTATACATCAGAGTCGCCTGTCGTTCAACTCATTCTGAACACACCCAAACCATTTGCAGATCATCTAGGGAATGCGGTACCTTTCGTAAGTACAGGACAAGCACCGCATCCGCCTTAGGCCGTTCCAAGAAAAAGAATCCCATATTGACGTCATGAGGGGAGACAATGATTTGCAACGGACTTAGGCGGCTTTTTGATCCACGTCCTTGAACTGAGGAGACCGTCGATGAACATCCGATTTGGCTATCGTAATATGGAATTTCCCAGCGCCAATATTATTGAACTGCGCGACAGCAATGCTCTGCTGGGCGATGTACCGGCATTGCATCAACGCATGGCGGCAGACGGCTATCTATTGCTGCGCGGCCTGATCGACCGCGACAAGGTTCTGGGTGCAAGGGAGACCATCCTCACCTACATGGAGGAACACCGCTCGCTAGTGCCCGACACCCCGCTGCTTGAAGGCGTCATGGGCGGACGCAGCCCGCAGATGATGGGCATCAAGGGCATCGCCCATCACGACGATGTGCTGGACGTGCTCGAGGGTGAGGAACTAACCGGCTTCTATGACAGCTACTTTGGCGAACCGTCGTTGACCTATCACTACAAATGGTTGCGCGGTGTCGGCAATGAGGAATACACCGGCGCCCACTATGACTTTGTCTACATGGGCCGCGGCTCGACCAATCTGCACACTACCTGGATTCCGTTCGGAGACATCCCGATCAACCAGGGCACGTTGGCCATGTGCGTCGGCTCCAACCATCTCGAGAGCTTTGCGCCCATTCGCGACACCTATGGACAAATGGACGTCGACCGCGATCTGATCGAGGGCTGGTTCACCAAGGATCCCATGGAGATCGTCGAGAAATTCGGCGGTCAGTGGGCGACGACTGACTACCGCGCGGCGATGTCATCCTCTTTGGCATGCACACCATGCACGCCTCGACCACCAACCTCACCAATCGCTTCCGCCTCAGCTGCGACATCCGCTTTCAGCCCGCCTCTGATCCGGTGGATAGCCGCTGGCGCAAGAATGGGGCAGGCCACACCGCACAGGGCAAACCAGTGCAATCGATGGAGGAGGCTCGATCGGTGTGGGGCGTCTGAAATTGGCAAATTCTTGATAAAAGCGTAAGGATTTTTGTCACAGATTCACACCGATGGAAAAAGGATAAGCCACAGATGGTTTCGGGACTGTGTTTGGCCGCTTTTTCTTCGTGACCTCTGTGGAGTCTCCGTGCCTCCATGGTGGAATTAGTAACTGTCCGCAAACAACTTAGCGGTTTGAACCTCCGGGAGGTGGTCAGAACCACTTCGTTAAGCCAACCTTTCGTGACCACCTCCCGGAGGTTATTTGCGGACACTCACTTAGTCTCTCTAAAACCGAAAGGGTCTGAAATGCCAATCGATTTCGATCGCGGACGCTGGGATCGTGTACGCAGCACGTACGATGCCTGGTGGGCAGGTGAACTGGAACGGCCGATCATTCCCGTCGTTGTCGCCGGGCGCGATCCGGGTCGGTCGGAGCCGGCTGCGCCTATGCTCTCGCAGGCGACGTGCACGGATTTTTCCTGGTCCCCCGAAGAGTTAGTCGACCGCATCGATTATGAGATGTCACGCTATCATTTCTTGGGCGATGCCTATCCGTGGTTCAACATGGACTGTTTCGGTCCCGGTGTGTTGGCGGCCATGATGGGGGCCAAACTCGATAACTCGACGGGTCAAGTCTGGTTCTGGCCACCGGATGACAGGCCGATCCAGGAGATCCATCTGCGATTTGATCCCGACAGCATCTGGCTCAATCGCATCCTGGACATCTGCGCTGCGGCCATGGAGCGCTGGCAGAGCCAGGTACTGGTCGGCATGACCGATCTGGGCGGCAATCTGGACATCCCAGCCACCTTCCGTACTACCGAGAAACTGCTCTTCGATCTGATCGATTATCCAGAAGAGGTGGAGCGGCTGGCATGGGAAGCCCACGAAGCCTGGCATCAGGCCTACGCAGCCATCAATGCCGTATTGCAGCCCACGAACTCCGGCTATTCTGATTGGTCGGGCATCTATAGCGATTCGCCTTCCTACATTCTGCAGTGCGATTTCTCGTACATGATCAGCCCTGACATGTTCGGCCAGTTTGTGCTGCCCGAGCTTCAGGCGAGCTGTCGACGCTTGCCACGCACCTTCTACCATCTCGACGGTGTCGGTCAGATTCCGCATTTAGAGCAGCTTCTGACGATCGACGAGTTGGACGGCGTACAGTGGATCCACGGCGACGGCAAGCCGGACTGTTCGAACTGGCCCGAGATCTACCAGGCCATCCATGCCGCCGGGAAGCGCATCCAGCTCATCAGCGGCGAGTTTGCCGCCATCGAGGCCGTGATCGAACAGATTGGTACGGCCAACGGCATTCAATATCACATTTTTGCAGCCCCGGCCGAGCAAGAGGTTGAGATTCGGCAGGGACTCGCCCATTTTGGAGTGAAGTAACCGCATGAATATTCGTGAACGGCTGGAGGCTTTTTGGGCCGGCGAGCGCCCCGACGTGATTCCCTTCACGATTTACCAGTGGGAATGGCGACATACGGAGCACGATCCCGCTTGGCAAAACCTGTTTGACAAGGGCATGGGCGTCACCTGGCATTTGGGTACGACGAAGGAGAACTGGGGCGACAATGTCGAGTTCCGGGAGGAGACCGTCCAGAAGGATGGAAAGGCCCTCAGACAGCGCAGCATTGTGACGCCGGTCGGCGAAGTGTACGAACTATTCGAGGATGACTGGCGGCAGAAGTTCTATCTGGAGACCGCTCAGGACTACGCGGTGATGACCTACGTTGCCAAGCAGATCCAAGTTGAGCCCGCCTACGAGGAATATGAAGCCAAGGTCGCTGAACTGCCGCCCTACTGCGTGCCGCTTACCCTCACCGGGCGCACGCCCAATCAGACTGTACTCGTCGATCTCGTCGGCCTGGAGAACTATGCGTTCCATCTCTTCGACCTTGAGGCGGAAATGATGGAGCTGTACACTGCGTTGTTGGCTGTCTTTCGCCGTAGAGCCGAGTTGGTCGCCGACGGTCCCGGCCGATTTGTCTCGGTCCTGGAGAACTTCACAGCCGAGACGCTGGGTCCGAAGCGCTACAAACAGTTGCTCTCGCCGGTCTACGACGAGTGTTTTCCCTGGCTGCAACAGGCAGGCAAGATCGTGGGCACCCACTATGATGGGCAATTGTCGGCGGTCAAGGACCTTGTCGCCGCTGCGCCCATGGACCTGATCGAGTCGGTGACGCCGCCGCCGGAGGGTGACATGACATTGTCCGACTGCCGGGCAGCCTGGCCGGACAAGCTACTCTGGTCCAACCTCAATGTCGGTTGCTACGAGTTGCCACCGGAGGAACTAAAGGATGTGGTACTCAGTCGAGTCGCCGAGGCGTCGCCCGACGGACGCGGGCTGGCCTTTGAGGTGTCCGAGCACTATCCGCGCAACTGGAAGGAGTCGCTGCCGGTCGTGTTGGAAGCGTTGGAGGAGACACGGAAATAGCCAATGATCAGTACTTCACGATTTGTCATTCTGAGCGACTCAACAAGGCCCCTTCACTCGGGCGAAAGATCAGCGAAGAATCTCGTGTTGCTTGAGATCGAGAATTACCAATGATCGTTGAACTGAAACCTGCCCAATATGAGAACGCCCGCAGCCTTTTTGATGGCCTCTGGTATCACCTCAATCTGTTCGCCGTCATCGAAGGCAAATGCCCCGGCCAGATCTTCGCCGATGATGCCGCCAGCCCGACCGTTGCGCTGATCTGCGAGCAGGTTGAGGGCAATTGGTATCTGGCCGGGGATAGCTCCAATCCAGAGGTCGTGGAAGGCTTGCGGTCGCTGATAGCCGAGACGCTCCTTCCCGCCGGCAGAGCAAGGGACGGGATGGTCGAACTGCTCGTCAACTGGCATCCCGAGACATGGGAGGCGCAGTTCGGAGCCCTATTGGCAGGCGCATCACCTATGCGCCACCTGCGCAAACATTTCGTGATCGATCAGACGCCGGACATCGACTGGCGCGCACAGCTGCCCGACGGCTATGAGATGCGACTGGTCGATGATGAAGTGCTGATGCGGAACGAGCGGGTCAACATAGAGAGGCTTCGTGACTGGGGCAGCGGATCCCACGATGCCATGAAGCCACTGATGGGGGACGGTGTAGGGTGTTGCATTTTCCACGATAACCATATTGCCAGCTGGTGTATGGGCGACTATGCGGCCGGCAATGCCGTGGAGGTCGGCATCCACACGGATGATGCCTACCGTAAGCAGGGCCTTGCCACGCTGGCCACCGCGGCCATGGTCGAAACCTGCCTCGTCAGCGGCGCCGACTATGTGGGCTGGCACTGCTGGAGCAGCAACATCGCCTCGGCCAAGACCGCGCTCAAGGTCGGCTTCCGTCAGACCGTCGAGCATCCCATCCACCACGCCTGGTACAATCGCGTCGACAACCAATTCGTGCGCGGCAACATGCTCAAGTTTGAGTTCGGGCAGCCTGAGGCCGCCGTGGTGGAATATGCCACGGGCTTTCAGATGATCGAGGATGGTCACCGAGATGTGGCTTCGTCACGCTTTGTCGCCAATTGGCTGCCATGGGCGCATTACAATATGGCCTGCGCGCTAGCGACGACCGGCGATGCCCCCACGGCCCTGGCTCACCTGGATCTGGCCATCGACAGCGGATATGATGACAGAGACCAGCTGCGTAACGAGCCGGAACTGGCCCCGTTGCGCCAACTTCCGGCGTGGTCCGAACTGATGGCACGGCTCAGCGGTTCATGAACGGTATATGACATTTGGTTTGGCCGCTAGAGTAGGTCCGCACTCGCAATCGTCGGACACCAGAAGCGTTCGATGTAGCCAATGACCAGCTCTGTTCCCTCATCATGGCTCACGTAGGGCGGCATAGCCGGATTGTACATGGCGTCGGTCAGGTCTCGCGCCAGCACAACCGGCACGTTCCAGCGCACCAGTTGTTTGATGGCGAACGAGCGATTGAGCACGCACATGTTGGTGTGGACGCCCATCAAAACAACCTGCTCGATCGCATAATGGCGCAGCGCAGCATAAACCTCCAGCCCGCTGTCCGAGATCAGATCGCGGTCGTCGTCGATTTCGATGGCTGCATGTTGACGGGTCCAGGGATAGTGAACTTTAAGCTCGCCAGTGTCAGATCCCCCATCTGAATCATCAATAGGCAAGCCTGGAACAGGCAGATCTATGTCATCGGGCGGTTCCAACGCCAGCAAGGCCAGCGTCCGCTGACGCGCCGGTGTATCTGCATAGAATGACAAGGTATCAGATGGCGCGTGGATGATCAGAGCGTCCTGTGTCCGTGCCGCCATCAACACGCTGTTCAGCCGTGGCGCCATGGCATCCACTCGTTCAGCCGCACCACGGCTCCAATGACGATCCCACATGTCACAGACGATGATGGCCGTACGTCGAGTTGGGACTTGACGTTTTAGGATCTCTTCACGCCAGATGGCATGTCCCCCATCGTCCTGGTCAAGACGCTGGCGCCTTTCATGCAGGGTGAAGACGGCTTGCTTGTTCATCCAAACCTCCTGTCAAGGTTGCTTTGGCCAGGATTGTCTCAGCAATCGCCATGATCCTGAGGAGATCGGTGGATTTCGAGGACGGTTGCTCAACCCCCATTCTACCCACAGTCCGGCAGTTTCGCTATGCCAGCAGCCACCGGATGCATTTCGCGCCGGGAGAAGGAATACACGCATCAGATCATGCCGGCTTCAGTTGTAACATTTTTCACGATTGATTATACTGACTGATGCAGATGCCGAGTCGATCCCACGAGCACCGGCATTCGCTCTCCCGGACCTCACGCGAAATCCCAACAGACGGGGTCCAGAACTCACTGTTCTCGCAATCATAGATGAGATCATTCAACAGCAAGACAGCGGAAGAGAGGACGCCACTGTTTCGATCCGTCACAAGTGTTCTCTTGGAACAGCAACAGTTTTGTTATTCCGGCATATGCCCGACCATTCAGAATGGAGAGTGAACCCGTGAATCGTTTTCCTGTAGTCTGGATTTGGTTGCTAGCATCTATCCTGGCTTGCAGTTGGCTGGGTTTCGAACCACATACGGCCTGCGCTAACAGCGAGGCGCCCCAGCGTTTGGTTGTCTTTGAAGCATTCTTGCGCCCCACCTGAGGGAACTCCGTGGCCGCCGGTCCGGTGGTCGACCAACTCGCCAGCGAGTATGCAAATCAGCCAGTGCTCTTTCTCGAGCACCCGGCCGATGACGCATCCTGGTGGCGCAGCGGCCGCTTCTGGGCTGCGCATAACCAAAGCTCGGGGGTCCTTCCGTTTATGATGGTCGACAGCGGCCATCAGATTAGCTCCGGCTATCTGGATTTCCATACGGTTTACAAGAGCATGATCGACCAGTCTCTGGCACGGCCTGCCAACGCGAAAATTGAGGCCTACTGGAGCCGCGAGGGCGACAAGGTCCGCTTCAACGTGCAGGTGACCAATCTCACCAATACTACGCTTACGCCCGGTAACGGGGCGACGGTACATGGGTTGGTCTACGAGAACGAGAAAGTGGCACTCACCGGTCGCTATGTACGCGCTGTGGGTGCGATCTATATCGACAGCCTGGCCCCAAATGCCACTGCAACCTATATCGTAGACATCCCAGAGCTAAGCGGGGTCGACTGGGACAATTTGCGCTATGTTGTCGTGGTTGACTACCGCCCGGCAGAAGCATCGCGAGCGTACGACACATTGCAGGCGGCGTTTGCAGTTCCGCTTTCGTTGGCGGTTCAGCCTGAAAGACTTACGTTCGAGGTCGACCCGGCAGCGTCTACAGCGCCTTCGTCGACCGTGAGCATCACAGGTCCTCAGTTCGTAAGCTGGTCTGCGACCACATCCACGCCCTGGCTCGTGGTCACACCCGACGCCGGGGAATCGGGGACATCGCCAACCATCACTGTCAACAAGCAACTGCTGGCGCCGGGTTGGCAAGAGGGAATAGTCACGATTTCCGCAGAGGGTTTGCCGTCGCAACAGATCGTTGTGAGAGCATTCTATGGATCCACCACACGAATCTATCTGCCAGTCGTAGTCCGCTGAACTGAAGACGAAACAACACCATTGGTTCCGGCTCCTGGCTTCACTGCCACGGACGTCGAAGTCGCCAGATAATACTTACGCGTCTATGTGCGCTCTGCCTGGGGTAGGGCGCAATACCCTCAACCGCCGATGCGTCGTCGCGACACACACTGTCTCCCTACACACCGCCCATCCTCCCGCTAGAATCCAAAGTTTTGTGATAAGTAGCATGGGCCTGTTATGAGGGAATCCCCCGGAAGAAGCGAAGGTGATTTTGACGAAGAAAATGTCGACTTGGCGTCATGAACTTGATTCGAGTAGAATTCGTCACGACTATTCGTCCATACAGGTTTGACCGGCAATATCAGTAGTTCACGATCTGTCATTTCGATGACCGGAGGGAAGAGGAATCTCAGGTTTGCACAGGAGAGATTCCTCGTCGCTTCGCTCCATCGGGATGACAATGGCACCGAATTCCTGAACTACTGAATATTCAAGTTGCAACCCCAATCTGTTAGGAGAGACTGACGAGCGTGAGATTACTTGGTATGCTCCTGTCGCTGTTTATACTGGCTGCCTGTGGCAACATGACCCAGACGACGAGTGCAGATTCACCGACAACCAATACGCCCGTCATCCTAAACGTCAGGGGTGAGACGACGGTGACCGTCTACACCAATGGCGCAATCTACACCGTCAATCCAGAACAGACCTGGGCCGAGGCCGTAGCCGTCAGCGGCGGGCTCATCCTGGCCGTCGGAGCGGAGGCAGACGTGCTATCCGTGGTCGGCGAAGATGCCGATATCATCGACCTGGACGGAGCCATGATGGTGCCCGGCTTCCAGGATCCGCATCTGCATGTGCTTGAAGCCGGGCTCAACGAGAATCTCTGCCTGGTCTCTGATGTGGCCGACTTCGATGATTACATCGATGAATTCCTCGATTGCGCCGATCAACAGCCGGAGAGCGAATGGGTGCGCGTGGCCGGAGCCAACATGGCCGATCTGTTGCACCGTGACCGGCTGCCCATCGACGTGCTGGATGAGGCTATCCCTGACCGCCCCGCCATCGTTCTCGATGATCTGGGCCATGGCGCCTGGCTCAATACAATGGCAATGCAAGCGGTCGGCTATGACATCATGGAGGGTGATCCGCTAGGTGGCATACTCGTGCGCGATCCGGAGAGCGGCCAGTTGACCGGCCTTGTGTTGGAAAACGCTCAGCAGGCGGCACGCACGGCATCACTGCCGCCAACGCCGGAGAACTTGGAACTGGCCTACCAGGGTCTGCTCACTGGCTTGGCAACCGTGGCTCAGAACGGCATCACCACGGTCAGCGATGCCGGCGGCTATGGGCCACGCGGTCATCACATGGTCTTCCAGCGCGCAGCCGATGAAGGTACGCTCACTGCACGCGCCAACAATGCGCTCTATCTCTTTCCCGATCTCGATCTTGACGAACAGCTCGCCGAGTTCAAACGTCTCTACAGCAATGACCCTGAGAGCCTGCTGCGCTATGCGCAGGCCAAGATCTATGTTGACGGCATTCTCAGCCAGGGCACGAGCGCGCTGCTGAGGCCTTACGAGCAATCATTCGACATCCCCGGCGTACCCGATGACGGGTTTCTCTACTTTGAGGCCGAAGTCTTGAACGAGTATGCACGTGAACTCGATGAACTGGGCTTCCAACTGCACTTCCACGTGACCGGCGATCGCGGCGCACGCATCGCTCTGGACGCCATTGAAGCGACCGCCAATGCCAATGGCGCCAGCGACAAGCGTCAGCGCCTGACCCATCTTTACCTGATCGATGAGACCGACCGTGACCGCTTCCGAGAACTAGGCGTCATCGCCGATTTCCAATATTCACCCAATGCCACGGACGTGGAATACGCTGCTTTCATCGCTCCCTACATCGGTGATCGTGTGGACCAGGTGTTGCCGCTCTACGACATGGTTGAGCGTGACGCCTTGGTTGTCCTGAGCAGCGACTGGGATGCAGATCCGCTGTCGCCACTCAAGAAGATGCAGGCGGTGTTGCAGAAGGACCCAGCGGGCATCATCACCCTAGACGATCTGATCCGAATGATGACGCTGGACGTTGCCTACCTGCTGCATCAGGACGATACAACCGGATCCATTGAAGCAGGCAAGTTCGCCGATCTTGTCGTGCTCGATCAGAATCTGTTCGAAATCCCGGTTCGCAAGATCGGCCAAGTAGAGGTACTCTTGACGCTGCTTGCAGGTGAAGAGACCTATCGACATCCGCAAGCGCCATAGTGATAGAACGTAGAGACGCAAGATATTGCGTCTCTCTGCCCTCCAGTCAAAATGATATCCATGGAGACACAATGAGCACCCAATATGTTTGCTATCAAGTGAATGAGCCCCTACCGCTGAACGGAAAACTGGACCACCCGGCATGGCAGAACGCACCCAAAACCAGACGTTTCGTTGATGTGATCGGCGGCAATCCCGGACTGTATGACACCCAAGCCGCGATGTTGTACGACAGTGAGAATCTCTACATCGGCTTCTGGTGTGAAGAACCGTTCCCCCACGCAACCATCCCCGAGCGCGATGGACTTCTGTGGTTCGAAAATGATCTGGAAGTCTTCATCGACGGCGGCGACTGCTACTATGAATTTCAGTTGAGCGCGTTGAACACCATCTATGAAGTCTTCTATATCTGGCAGGATGTCTACGAGAAGAACGGCTGGGATCAAGACGAACAGTTCGAGATTCTGAGCAATGGCGCTCTAACCTTTGGCGGCAACCACGACCGCACCGGCCACTATTTCTGGCGCGGTTCGCATCCACGGGGAAACCGTTGGGCATTCCGCAATTGGGATTTCCCTGGCCTTCAGAGCTTTGTCCACGTTGACGGGATATTGAACGACCCATCTGTGGTCAGCAAAGGCTGGACCGCGATGATTGTGCTGCCATGGGCGGGCATGAAGGAACTTGCCGGAAATCGCTCTTTACCCCCCGCAGAAGGCGACATATGGAAGTTCTTTTTGGGCCGCTACGAAATGTTGCCCATCAACGGCGAAGAGGTGAGCGTGGGATGGGCGCTGGATCCAGTCGGCACCGACGACAATCATTACCCTGAGAAATTTAGCGCAATACAGTTCACGCAGGCTCTGTTACCGACCTAAACTGAAAGCACAACGGGATCATGAGTTTTGTAGGTCACGCTTGCAGCGTGACAAGGTACGCATGCCAGACGGGTCCAGAGGTCACCGAACTCGTCCGACTGCAAGTCGGACCTACGGAAGTCATGTTCTCATAGCGTCTTCAGTTTAGAGTGAAAGGCCGGAGAGATCGTGCTTTCTGAGGTTGAGACTGGATCTGAGGCTGGGGTTGACGATACTGTCCCTTCTATATGCCGGGTCAAACACGACGGCGTCCGCCATTCTCCGGCCTCTCCCCGGATGCGCAAGAGAAGCCGTAGCTACTTGTCGAGGTCAGCACGAACTATGACAATCCTGCTCTTCATTACTGGGCTTGCCCTCCTGATCGCCGGCGCAGAGGTGTTGGTGCGCGGCGCCTCACGCATGGCCGGTGCGCTCGGCATATCGCCGCTGGTCATCGGCCTTACCGTGGTCGCATTTGGCACCAGTTCGCCCGAGCTTGCGATCAGTATCAAGGCGGCCTTGTCCGGTCAGGCCAACATTGCTTTGGGCAACGTCATCGGCAGCAATATTTTCAACGTCCTCTTCATTCTCGGTCTGTCGGCGCTGATTGCGCCTTTGATTGTGTCACAACAATTGGTCCGCTTTGACGTTCCGGTCATGATTGGGCTTTCAACATTGGTGCTGGTCCTCAGTCTGGATCAGACGCTCGGTCGCGTCGATGGACTGATCCTGTTCGCAGCGTTGATCGCCTATATTCGGATTCTTGATCTATGAGACCCGGCGAGAACAGACGGCCATCCGAATGGAATATGAGCAGGAATTCGGCCTCAGCGACGTGGCCGCCGAGGCGGCGCCCATCGGCTGGTTCAAGAATATCGCCTTCGTGTTGGTTGGCCTTGCCGCATTGGTCCTCGGTTCCCGATGGTTGGTCGACAGCGCAGTATCCATTGCAGAATACCTGCACGTCAGCGAACTGGTAATTGCGCTGACCATCATCGCCGCGGGCACGTCCATGCCGGAACTTGTCACATCGATTGTCGCCAGTCTGCGCGGCGAGCGCGACATTGCGGTCGGCAATGTCGTAGGCAGCAATCTCTTCAACCTCATGGCCGTACTTGGCATCTCCAGCATCATCGCGCCCGCAGGCATCGATGTTTCACCCGCGGTGATCCGCTTCGATCTGCCGGTCATGATCGCAGTAGCTTTCGCCTGTCTGCCGATCTTTTTCACAGGCGGCAATATCAGCCGGATCGAGGGGGGTGTGCTGTTCGTCTATTACATAGGCTACACGCTCTACGTGATCTTGGCCGCGTCTCAACATGATGCGCTGCCGGCGTTCAGCGCTACGATGTTGTACTTTGCATTACCGCTTACCGTGATCACTTTGTTTGTGGTGGTCCTGAATGCACTGCGCAAAGACAAAAGATCCGCCGCAGATGCGTGAAGTGCAGACTACGAATCGTATGCGTACTCACGCCGACATGTAGTAGATGCAAAGAGAAAACCACAATGACTGTTCTGAAGAATATGTCCGATCTGGCCTTATGATCCTGTTCAGCCTTCTCATTGGCGACTGCCGTATCACAGACGAAGATGAAGCGCTGAAAGCGTCCGGCAGTATCGAATCGAAATGCCTAAACTTCCAGATCTCTACCACTACTACGAACGACACAAGGGAACCTTTCTCAACCTCTCGGATCTGCCCCTTGCAAAGGCCCAGCGTGTGCTCGACACCCTCAAGGCCGAAAGCACGGTGATGGCAGCGCAGCGCTATGACGGCTATCTTGAACGTCGAATTGAGCTTGAACAGCTTGCCCGGCGCCTCTTCATCGCCAAGGGCGGCAAGCCCAAACGAGCCGTTCCCCACACGATGGTCGTTGGGCCATGCGCCTGGCTGGAGACCTGGTACGAAGAGCCAGCCAGCGTGCGCCTGGCCCTGGCCGCATTTGCGCCCAACACCCTCTCATTCACCTATGGTGACCTCTTCCCCACCTTCAGCCCTCACGTCACCGACGGCCGGGAGTACCGGCGCACGGTCTACACACTAGATGAAATTTCGGGGATCATCGAGAAGTACGGGCTGCCCCAGGATCGGAATCGCGATGGTGCGTTCGGGCCGGAGCGGTATGTAGAGGTGCAGGTCTGGGATGATGGGCCGATCGTGGAGTTACCAGATTGTTTTGATTTCATCTGAATTGCGCAGATTGCGGTCTGCTGTCACCAGCGGGATGTCGGCCGCAAGCGCGGTGGCAACAATGAGGCGATCCGCGGGATCGGCGTTGATGCTGGATAGGGTCTGGGTTGAAAGAGCGGCAATCTGCGGCGTAATTGGATGTACGTGAATTTGGTTGGCCTGAAGGATCAGATTCAAAAAGATGTGACACTCGGTGGCAACCTGGAGGCGTCCTTTCTGAATGAGCATGGCGATCTCCCAGAGAGAAATATCGGCGACGACAATGCCATCGGCTTGATTGGCCTCAGCAATGGCGTCGACGGCCACAGATGAAAGTCGACTAGGCGACAGGGCGTCCCAAATCAGGATGTGGGTGTCAACCGCAATCATGACTCATCCGTGACGGTCCACTGTTCATCAATTGGCGCCAGCACATCACCCACGACCGCGGTCTGACGCAGCGCCTCCAATTCTTGTTGGGCAGCCGTCCGTGCATAGTCTGACGGCACGATCTTGGCGATCTCTTTACCGCGCAACAGCAGAGAAACCACCTCGCCATTCTGTACCTGCTGGAGAATCGCATTCATGTTGGCACGAAATTCACTGATGCCGACATCGATCATTATTGCCTCCGGTCTCTCGATCGCTTCCGCCCGACAATGTACAATTGAATTGTACAAAATCATCTGATTCTATGCAAGCACTGTATCGGCAAAATGCCTTCGACGCAATCGGGCCCGCAACCTCTTCCCCCCTTCAGCCTCGGCGTCACCGATGGTCAGAAATACAGGCGCACGGTCTACACGCTGGCAGAGATTCCGGGAATTATCGAGAAGTACGGGCTACCACAGGATTGGAACAACGATGGTGCATTCGGGCCGGAGCGCTACATCGAGGTGCAGATCTGAGATGATGGGCCGGTTTTTTTCACCAGGAAACGCTTTGGAAACGCCACACAGTCTATAGTCAACGCATACTTGCTGGGTGACTCGACGTTGACAAGCATGATCCTATTCAGCGTTCCAATGGAGAACACATTTCGTGACACAGGCAACCACCACGGCTGGAATACCTGGCCCTTTCCCGATCCATGATCCGTCACATGCTTCCAACTATTCCATGCCCTCGCGTTGCACACGGTGCGGGACTGATAATCCGGATGAGAGCGGAGAGATCGCAAAGCAGGAGAATGATCGCCCCATTCGCTTCATATGGGAACGCACAAAACTGTTGCGCTTTACGGTACCAACTTGCTACGCATGCAAGCGCAAGTTGGATCGTCATACGCGAACGACAGTATTTGCGGGCTGGAGCATCGCGCTGCTGTCGATCTTGATGCTTTTCACTTTCTTGCCCGACAGCATCTTCTGGGGGTTCAAACTGCTGATCGCCTGATTGGCTATGGGCATTGGGCAGCCGTGCTGTGACCGTTCTCTACAAACGCTTCATCAATGATCCGCACGGCACAACATGGCCCGATCTCTGCACCTACGCAGACGGTGGCCTGACCTTTAGAGAGCCAGCCTTTCATAGCGAGTTCGTGCAATTGAACCAAGGCAAGTAGATGTGCATGGGCTATCCGCAAACACAACTCAATCCGAAACCTTGTCAGTTCGCCGTCCAATCTCCGCCCGCACCACCGGCGCGACCTTGGTCCCCAACAACTCAATCGCATGCATCACCTTGGCGTGTGGCATGGTGCCGACGCTGAGTTGGAGCAGCCGTTTGTCGCCAAAGCCATCCCGAGCGCTGCTCTGCTTGCGTGTACTGAACAAACTATTCGACGTTGCAATTGTTATCGCTGCGAGGTACAATTGTCACGCAAACACGTGCAACACACATTTGCGTGAACGCCTGGAGGTACCATGATCGAAAAACAGAACGTGACATTGTCGCTTCCCAAAAGCCTGATTCGCAAAGCAAAAATCATGGCAATTGACCACGAAACGTCGTTGTCCGGGCTAATGGTTGAGTTGCTGACTGATCTGGTGGAGAAGAATGAACAATACGCCATCGCCAAAAGAAAACATCTAGCGATGCTTGCCGAAGAGATTGAGTTGGGCACCAACGGCAAAGTCGACTGGAAAAGAGAGTCCCTGCATGAACGATGAGCCGACGTACCAGTTCATCGATACGAATGTATTGGTCTACGCCCACGATCAGTCCGCCGGGCAGAAACATGACCGGGCAAAAGCATTGATCGAGAGGCTTTGGGAGAGCAAAGAAGGCTGCCTCAGTATTCAAGTGTTGCAAGAATTCTATGTAACTGCCACGCGGAAGGTGACTAGACCAATCGCGTCCGGTCAGGCGTTAGAGATCATCGACAGTCTTGGACTGTGGCGCATTCACAGTCCGACTGTGGAAGACATTCACGAAGCAATTGCAATTCAAGAGAGATACCAGATATCATTTTGGGACGCCATGATTATCTGCAGCGCTGAACGTCTAGGTTGCAAGATGTTATGGTCAGAGGATCTGAACGCCGGACAATTGTATCGAAACATCCTTGTGTCAAACCCATTGATCACCGAGGGGTGAGAAGTCTCCGCGCGGTGTAGACAAGATTTATCGCTCCACCGGCGCTGTAACGCCCGTTCCACGAATGAACTGCAGAGGCTACGCGTCCGACATGCTTCTTCGCCGTCCAATCTCCGCCCGCACCACAGGAGCGACCTTGGTCCCCAACAACTCAATCGCATGCATCACCTTGGCGTGGGGCATGGTGCCGACGCTGAGCTGGAGCAGTAGCCGGTCGTGATTGAAGATCTCGTGCTGATAGAGGATCTTCTCGATCACATCGTCCGGATTGCCCACGAAGTTTGCCCCACGCAGCGAACAGGATGCCTCGAACGCGCCTTTGCTCATCGGCGGCCAGCCCCGCTCCTGCCCTATCTTGTTCATGACCAGTTCGAACGACGGAAACGATTCGTCGATGGCCTGCTGAGAATCGTCGGCAAGATATCCATGGCAATTGATGCTCAGCTGCAGATCGGCTGCATCGTGGCCGGCGCGCTGCCAGCTCTGGCGATAGAGGTCGACCATGGGCCCAAACTGCTCGGGCATGCCGCCGATGATGGCCAGCGCCATGGGCAGGCCCAGCGCAGCCGTGCGTTTGACCGACTCGGGCGTGCCGCCCACGGCCACCCAGACCGGCAGCGGATCCTGAACCGGGCGCGGGTAGACACCCTGGCCGGTGAGCGCCGTCCGATGTCTGCCGCTCCACGTAACTTGTTCTGCCTTGCGCAGTTCGAGCAGCAGTTCCAGCTTCTCTGCAAACAGAGCATTGTAGTCGTTCAAGTCGTAACCGAAAAGCGGGAACGACTCGATGAACGAACCGCGCCCGGCCATAATCTCGGCGCGGCCGTTGGAAAGCAAATCCAACGAAGCAAAATCCTGAAAGACGCGCACCGGATCGTCTGAGCTGAGCACGGTGACGGCGCTGCTGAGTCGGATCTTCTTGGTGCGTCCAGCGATAGCCGCCAGGATCACCGCCGGCGACGACGAGACGAAGTCCGGTCGGTGGTGTTCGCCCAAACCAAAGACATCCAGACCAACCTGCTCGGCCAGTTCAACGCTCTCCACAAGATTGGCCAGTCGCTCGGCCGGGCTGATCTTGATGCCGGTCTGCGGATCGGGTGTCAACTCGGCGAAGGAGTAGAGACCAAGCTCGAAGGCTCGATTGCCCGCTTCGGATGTTTGGATTTGGTTGTCGACTTGAGTGCTAATGATGAACTCCTGATTGACGGCTCCACGAATTTAGGTATAGTGAATCAACATCCTAGACGCGTTCACAGTGTGTGACTGTCAGAATGCATCCGTTGAGCAAGTACCGAAAAACTATGATCCACGAAGGGGCACGAATGAGCACGAAGAAACACAAAGGGTGATAGTTCTTCGTGCTCATTCGTGTCTCTTCGTAGATCGTCATTTCTCTTTCGCTGAGCGAAAACAGAACCACCTTGAAAGGATGATCGTATGAGCGAACTGCGACTTGAAACCTGGACCATGCCGGCGGCAGATCTCGGACCACAGAACCCCCTGCCACCCTTGAAACCGGCACGCGATGTGCATGAGATCACCGACGCGCCCGGCGTGCCCGAAGAGATGGTGCGCAACATGACCTACGGGCGCGTCGACACGCCCCTTCCCTACACCATGCAAGATCGCTACGACCGCAACAAAGTCCAGCGTGATTTCCGCGTCGCCGTACTGGAGAACGAAACCCTGCGCGCGACCTTTCTCTTGGAGATGGGCGGCCGCCTCTGGTCGCTCTATCACAAGCCAAGCGACCGGGAATTGCTCAGCGTCAACCCTGTTTTTCAGCCGGCTAACCTGGCCATTCGCAATGCCTGGTTCAGCGGCGGCGTCGAGTGGAATATCGGCACAATCGGCCACTGCCCCTTCACCTGCTCGCCCCTCTTCGCCGCCCGCGCGCAGCGCGACGACGGCACGCCGGTCCTGCGAATGTACGAATGGGAGCGCATTCGCCGCACCCCCTTCCAGATCGACGCCTATTTGCCGGACGGCTCGCCGGTACTCTTCGTACGCGTGCGCATCACCAACCCGCATGATGAAGAGACACCCATGTACTGGTGGTCCAACATGGCCGCGCCCGAATCGCCGGAGACGCGCGTTGTCGCGCCGGCCACATCAGCCTACAGCTTCGGCTACCAGGCAGGCAGCCTCTTCGTCGCCCCGATTCCCGAAGTCAACGACACCGATGTCAGCTACACGACCAACGTATCGCGTGCCGCCGACTTCTTCTTCCACATTCCTGACGGCGAACGCCACTGGATCACGGCGCTTGACGGCCATGGAAAGGGGCTGGTCCAGGCCTCGACGCCCCGGCTTCAGGGCCGCAAGCTCTTCCTATGGGGCATGGGTTCGGGCGGACGTACCTGGCAGACCTTCCTTGCCAAGCCGGGCGTGACCTATCTCGAGATCCAGGCCGGTCTTGCTCGCACCCAGACTGAGCATCTACGCATGCCGCCACACACAGAGTGGACCTGGCTTGAGGCCTACGGGTTGATGGATGCCGACGCCGAGGACGTCCATGGCCGCGACTGGGCAGCGGCACAGAAGGCAGTGCAGAAGCCGCTAGACGCCTTGATCTCTGAGACTGAGTTGGAGACCGAGCACCAGCGGAGCGCTGCCTGGGCCAACGATGCTCCAACTGACCTGTTCCAATCCGGCTCCGGCTGGGGCATGCTGGAGCAGCTTCGACTTGAGGCATCCGGCGATCCAGCATTGGCTCCATCATTGGTTGTAGAGAACGCTCCCTTCACTGACGCGGATCTGAACGAAGAGCAGGCGCCTTGGCTGGCCCTGCTGCGTGACCGTACGTTCCCCGAACTAGACCCAGACGTCGAGCCGCTTGGCTACATGGTCCAGAACGAATGGCGAAACCTGCTCGAACAGTCGATTGCGGAGGGGCGCAGCCAAAACTGGGCCGCCTGGTACCACCTGGGCGTCATGCGCTACCATGTTGGCGATTCTGACGGGGCCCGATCTGCCTGGATTACGTCGATGGTTCTCCGTCCGACACCGTGGGCAGAGCGCAATTTGGCCCTGCTTGCCCAACTTCAAGGCGACCTATCTGCGGCTGCCGACGGCTACATTGCCGCCTGTCGCCAACGTCCCTCGCTACAGCCGCTGGCCGCCGAATGCGGCGCTGCGTTGATTCAATCTGATCGGCCCAACGAATGGCTCGCGCTGCTTGCTGAGCTGCCCGATGGAGTCCGCAATTCCGGACGCATCCGCCTGCTGGAGGCCCAGGCAGCGCTGGCCATCAAAGACTTTGCCCGAGTCAAACGAATCTTTGCCAACCCGCCGGTTGTGGCCGATCTACGTGAGGGCGAGAGATCCCTCTCCCAACTCTGGTTCGAGTTCCACGAACAGCGGATTTCTGCTGAGGAAGGCCGGTCCGTCGATGATGCGCTGCATGCTCGCGTGCGACGTGAGTTCCCCGTGCCGCAGGAGATCGACTTCCGCATGTCGTAGGACGATCCGACAGCTGTCGAGTAGCGGTCGGATCGTATCCCTAGGCTGCTTGTACCAAATTGAAGACGCTATTAAACATGGCTTTTGTAGGTCCGACTTGCAGTCGGACGAGTTTGGTGACCTCTAGATCCGTCTGGTATGTGTACCTTGTCACGCTTGCAGCGTGACCTACAAGAGTCATGATCCCGTTGAGCCTTCAGCATAGAAAGCAGGACAATCGCATCAAAACCAGTTTAGAACGGATGGGGTCCGTCTGCTAACAACGAGAAGCCGGAGGGTACCCCGCCTTCTCGTTGTTAGCACCGGGCTCTTACCCTGCCATAGCAAGGTCGCACTCTGGAAATTGGATACGATTTCTCGATAATAGAAAGCCCTTTCGATTGACATTCAATCACCAGTGACGTACAATTATGCAATATAAATACGTGCACAATATTTTGGGCTACCTGAAGAGCAGGTGCAGGAGGCTACCATGCAGACAAAACTAACACTCCGGCTTGACAAGCAGCTGATTCAGAATGCGAAGAATTACGCACGTCACAATGACACGTCCTTATCGAAACTGGTTTCTGAGTACTTCGGTTTTCTGCTAACAGATGGAGAAAACAGCGAGCCGGACACCGAGCAACTTCCACCGATAACGAGATCCTTGGTCGGCAGATTCAAAGACATTGAACTCGACGAGGAAAACTACTACCGTCATCTAGAGGAAAAACATCAGTGAGGGTACTTCTGGACACCAATGTCGTGCTCGATGTGCTATTAGCCAGAGAGCCATATGTTCATGAGGCCACCAAGTTGATGGGCCTGATTGAGCAAGAAAGAATCCACGGATACTTGTGTGCTACCACAGTGACAACAATCGCGAATCTGCTGGAAAAGGCAAGCGATACTAGTCGCTCCCGTGAAGCCATTGGCGACTTATTGAAGGTGTTTGGCATTGCCGAAGTTGATCACGTCGTCCTCCATTCTGCCTTGAGTTCCTCTATAGATGATTTCGAAGATGCGGTTCTCCATGAATCTGCGATTTTGACAGATCTAGACGCTATCATCACGCGCAATGTTCGGGATTTCAGGTCAGCAAGTCTGCCGGTTTACCTGCCGCAGACATTCCTCGCCGCCCACAATGCCGACACTGCACGAAGATAGTTGCGTTCCGAGAACCATAAAACTGGTAACGCCTCTCCATCCCTTCCCCGATTTTCTTGTCAAATGATGGCACGGACTGTAGAATACCCGGAGTATTTTGCGCATAAGCGGACGGGTGCCACCGACTGGCTAGTCCAGGACACGGATGGCAAATCTCGTTTCCTAACCAACCAAGGAACGCATGATGGCAAAGCAACAGTACAACGGCAACACCTGGCAGGAAAACCCCGACGATGTAATCCTGCTTGTCAACCATTCAAGCAACAACTACATCCTTGAAATGCCCAGCGGACGTTGCCGCCTGGACGCGGGCAGAACGATCCGCACGCTGCGTTCCGTCATGAAGATTCCCCAGGTCCGCGAGCTGGTCGAGCAAGGCGAGCTGACCATCGAGTAGGTTTCTAGGGCCAAGCCCGTTTTTTTGTCACAGATGGACATAGATAGGGTTGGATAACCACAGATAACACGCAATGCTTCCTGCAGCACAAGACCTGCTCAGGAATCATCTGTGAATATCATTCTTCTATCCGCGTCCATCTGTGACAAAACCCTTTTTCCGCAACTGTTCCTTTTCCGAACGGACAACCATGTCAACACTACTGCTGATCGACGGCCATTCTCAGGCCTACAGGGCCTATTTTGGGATGAAGACGCCGCTCTCGACTCGCGAAGGCGAGTTGACCGCGGCGGTCTTCGGCTTTACGCGCAAGCTATTCAGCGTGCTCAAGGAGTACAAGCCTGAGTACGTGGCCGTGGCCTTCGACCTGGGCGACACGTGGCGACATGCCGAGTTCGAGGAGTACAAGGCGACACGCGAACGCATGCCCGACGACATGCGCAGCCAGATCGAGCGCATCCAGGAAGTGTTGACCGCGCTCAACATTCCCATTATCACCATGCCCGACTACGAGGCCGATGATGTGCTGGGCACGTTGGCCAAGCGCGCCGCCGAGCAAGATGTCGACGTGTTGATCCTGACCGGCGACCGCGACATGTTTCAGCTGGTCGATGACCGCGTCCAGATCCTCTACACATCCGGCGGACCTCGCCCCAAGACCTCCGTCTACGGGCTGGCCGAGATCCAGAAGCGCTACGAGATGACGCCCGACCAGTTTCTTCAGCTCAAGGCCCTGACCGGCGATTCATCGGACAACATCCCCGGTGTGCCCGGCGTGGGTGACAAGACGGCCATCAAATTTCTCAAGCAGTACGGCACGCTGGACAATCTCTATGCCCACGCCGACGAAATCAAGGGACCGAAGACGCAACAGAACCTAATCGAAGCCGAGCCGGCCGTACGGCGCAACGAACGGCTGATGACCATCGTCACCGATCTGGATCTGACCTTTGATGCTGATGCCTGCCGCGTGCGCGACTATGACAGTGAGAAGGTTGCGGCCATCTTCAGCGAGCTGGAATTTCACAGCCTGCTCAAAGAATTACCCGACGCCGCCGGTGAATCGATCCAGGATGCTTCGGGCCAGATGTCGCTGTTCGGCGACAACGAGGCTGTCGCCGCCGAACAGGCGCCGCCCTCCAACGACTATCTGATGGTTCAGGACGCGGAGGCGCTGGCCAAAGTTGTCACCGCGCTGGAATCCGCTGAGCGGATCAGTTTTGATGTCGAGACCGACAGCACCGACGCCATGCGCGCCACGTTGGTCGGGCTGGGTCTTGCCTGGGCGCACGGCGAGGCCGCCTACATCCCGGTCGCCCACGAGGAAGGCGAACAGTTGCCTTGGGAGACTGTGCTCACGGCGCTCCAGCCCTTCTTTGCCGATGCCGACCTGCCCAAGCTGGCCCACAACGCCAAGTACGATCTGACCGTCTGCCTGCGCCACGGGCTCGATGTCGCCGGCCTGATTGACGACACCATGACCATGGCCTGGCTGCTCGATCCGTCCAGTCGTTCACTGGGGCTCAAGGCCCAGGCGCTGGCCGAATTGGGCGTGCAGATGACTGAGTTGACCGAGTTGATCGGTACGGGCCGCAAACAGATCACCATGGACAAGGTCGACATTGATCGGGCCGGAGCCTACTGCGGCGCAGATGTTGATTACACGTTGCAGATCTTCGACAAGCTGATGCCTCGACTGATTGAATCGGGCATGTTCCCGATATACGACGAGGTCGAACGGCCGCTCGTCCCTGTATTGACCGACATGGAGATGACGGGCATCACTGTTGACGTAGACTTCCTGGCCGAGATGTCGCAACGCCTGGGCAGCCGCCTGGTCGAGTTGACCGACGGCCTCTTTGAGATCGTGGGCCACTCGTTCAATCTACGCAGCACCCAGCAGTTGAGCCAGGTGCTCTTTGAAGAGATGGAGTTCCCGACCAAGGGCCTCAAGAAGACCTCATCGGGAAACTACAGCACCGCGGTTGGTGTGCTGGAGAAGCTGGCTGCTAAGTCCGATCAATTGAGCGAGGATCAGCAGAAGGTGCTGACCATCATTTTTGAGCAGCGTCAGCTTGAGAAGCTGCGCGGCACCTATGTGGATGCGCTGCCTCAGCTGGTCAATCCTGAGACAGGACGCGTGCACACCAGCTTCAACCAGACCGGTGCGGTCACCGGGCGCATGAGCAGCAGCAACCCGAATTTGCAGAACATCCCCATCCGCACCGACCTGGGGCGCGAGATCCGCAAGGCATTTGTGCCCGCCGAGGGATGGCTGCTGGTCTCGGCAGACTACAGCCAGGTTGAGCTACGCGTGTTGGCCCATGTGGCCCAGGAAGCTGCGCTCATCGAAGCCTTCCGCGCCGACCTGGACATCCACGTGGCCACAGCCTCTCGGCTCTTTGATGTGGCCATTGACGAGGTGGACCGCAGTCAGCGCAGCGTGGCCAAGACCATCAATTTCGCCACGGTCTACGGCTCCAGCGCCTTCGGCATCAGTAGCCGCACGGACATGGGCCCCAAGGAAGCGCAGCAATTTCTGGATCAATATTTCGCCATGTATCCACGCATACGCGGCTACATCGACGAGACCATCGTCATGGCCAACGAACAGGGCTATGTGGAGACACTTCTTGGGCGCAAACGTTTCTTCCCGGAGCTGAGCAACCCACGTCTGCCCCACAACCAACGCCAGGCCATCGAACGCGCGGCCATCAACGCACCCATCCAGGGCACTGCCGCCGACATCATGAAGATCGCCATGGACCGTCTCCACACTCGCTTGCGTACCGAGGGCTATCAAGCCCGCATGTTGCTGCAGGTGCACGATGAAGTGGTGCTTGAGGCGCCGCCTGCTGAGTGCGACAAATTGGTAGCCCTGATCAAAGAGACCATGGAGAAGGCCTATCAGTTGAACGTGCCGCTGAAGGCCGATGTAGAGATCGGGCCAAATTGGTACGATCAGGAACCGGCGTAGTAAAAGGATAGAACGCGGATAACGCGGATTGGGCGGATATACACGGATAAAACGGAAGCAAAATCCGCGATGATCCGCCCAATCCGCGTTCTATCTAACGATACTTCAAAGCAAGGAAGGCATTGAGAGATATGCTTAAAGATACAATCAAGTCAGTCATTGAGGCGGCCATTACGGCGGCCCAGAAAGATGGGAGTCTGCCGGCATTTGAAATGCCGGCGGTTGCGATTTCACGGCCCAAACAGGCAGGTCACGGCGACTACAGCAACAACGTGGCCATGGTGGCTGCGGCGGCCATACGCAAGGCGACCGGCGAGAAGGTCAATCCGCGCCAGATCGGACAGACTGTCGTCGACCACATCAAAATCGCCGATCCGGTGTCCAAAGTGGAGATTGCCGGTCCCGGCTTCATCAACATCTATCTGTCAGACAGTTGGATCCAATCTCAGGTCAGCACGATCGTTGAAGAAGGTGAAGCCTACGGCAGCATTGACCTGGGAGTGGGGCAACGCTGGCAGGTCGAATATGTGAGCGCCAACCCCACGGGGCCGGTTCACTATGGCGGCGCGCGCAACGCCGTACTTGGCGATGTGCTGGCCAATGCCTTGGAAGCCGCAGGCTATGAGGTGCAGAGAGAGTATTATGTCAACGACAGCGGCAATCAGTTCAGACTCTTTGCCCAGACGCTCTATGCACGCTACGCACAGTTGCTCGGCCAGGATGTACCCGTCCCGGAGGACGGCTATCAGGGCGAATACATGATTGGCTATGCCCAACAGATCCTTGACGCTGAAGGCGACCGCTTTCTGGCCATGGACAGACAGGTTGCCGTGGAGGAGATCCAGGCGCTGGGTCGGGGCATCGTAGTCGACGCACTCCAGACCGAGTTGGGCAAGATGAATGTCACCTTCGACAACTGGTTCAGCGAACAGACCCTTCACGACGAGGGACTGGTTGAACAATCGCTCAGCTACTTGGATGACCGGGGCGAGATCGACCGGCACGATGGCGCCGTCTGGTTCAAGGCCAGCAACTACCCCAAGAACGACAAGGACGAGGTCGTCATCAAGTCGGACGGCAACCCGACCTATTTCGCCGCCGACATCGCCTATCATTACGACAAATTTCTCAGACGCAAATTCGACCGAGTGATCGACGTCTGGGGCGTCGACCATCAGGGCCACGTCGCACGCATGGCAGCCATGATGGCGGCCTTCGGTCTCGACCCGGACCGGCTGACCATTGTCATGCATGACTTCGTCAAGCTGGTGCGTGACGGCCAGGAGGTCAAGCTGAGCAAGCGGGCGGGCAATCTGGTCACCGTCAACGACGTAGTGGACGAGGTCGGTCCTGACGCTCTGCGTTTCAATCTGCTGCTGCGAGGGCCGGAAAGCACCATTGATTTTGACCTAGATCTGGCCGTGACCGAGACCAGCGACAACCCGGTCTTCTATGTCCAATACAGCTATGCCCGCATCTGTTCCATGTTGGCAAAAGCCGAAAGCGAAGGCTTTGATGTCGACGGTCTCAACGGCGAAAATGTCGATCTTTCACTGTTGACCGAGCCTGCTGAGCTGGCGCTGATTCGCAAGATGATGGAATTAGAAGAGCAGATCGAGCTGGCCATCGAGAAATTGTCGCCTCACAATCTGACCCATTACGCTATCGATCTGGCCAAAACGTTTACCACCTTCTATCGGGACTGTCACGTCATCAACGCGGAGAATCGAGAATTAACCAGAGCCAGACTATATCTCTGTCTCTCCGCACAGGTCGCGCTGGCCAAGGTGCTCGGCCTGCTTGGCATCAGTGCGCCGGATACGATGTAGTAATTTTGGAAAACCATCTATGAACTATCGAGTATTGGTCAGCGATTCGCTGGCAAAATCGGGCCTAAAACCGCTCATGGAAGCGGATGGTCTTGACGTCGACATCCGCACCGATCTAACGCCGGCACAGTTGGTCGACGTCATCGGCGACTACGACGCTCTGCTCGTACGCAGCGCCACCAAGGCCACAGCCGAGGTGATCCAGGCCGGCAAACGGCTGCGCGTCATCGGGCGGGCGGGCGTCGGTGTCGACAACATCGATATTGAAGCGGCGACCCAGTCGGGTGTCACGGTGGTCAACGCGCCGACCGGCAATGTGGTCGCTGCGGCTGAGCACACCATCGCCATGCTGATGTCGCTGGCGCGCAACATCCCGGCGGCCAGCGCACATGTGCGAGGCGGCCAGTGGAAACGCAGCCAGTACATGGGCGTCGAGGTGCGCAACAAGGTGTTGGGCGCTATCGGTCTCGGGCGAATTGCCCAAGAAGTTGCCCAGCGAGCCATCGCCTTGGGGATGCAGGTAGTCGCCTACGATCCCTACGTGACTGCCGAATATGCGCAGCAACGTGGCGTCAAACTGGTAAAACTGCCGGATCTCTTGGCGACAGCAGACTTCATCACTTGCCACGTTCCGCTGACGGATACGACTCGCGACCTGCTCAATACCGAAAGTCTGAAGACGACCAAAGCGGGCGTGCGCATTCTCAACGTTTCTCGCGGAGGCGTGGTCAATGAAGCCGATCTGGCTGCCGCTCTGAACTCGGGCCATGTGGCCGGCGCGGCGCTTGATGTCTTCGTCGATGAGCCATTGCCCGCCGACAACCCGCTGCGCGACTGTGAAAACGTCATCTTCACGCCCCATCTGGGCGGCAGCACGGTCGAGGCGCAGGAAAAGGTAGCCGTTGACGTGGCGCTGCAGGTGATCGATGTGCTCAACGATCGACCCGCCCGCTACGCCGTCAACGCTCCGCTGATACCGCCCGCCGACCTGGATTTCCTCATTCCCTACATCGACTTGGCCGAACGGCTGGGCCACTTTCTGCGCCAACTCGGCGCCCAGGGGATGGGCGATGTCGAGGTTACGGCCCACGGCCACCTGGCCGACTTTGACCTGACCTATGTCAACGCAGGTGTGATCAAAGGACTGCTATCCGGCGTGGTCGATACCCGCGTCAACCTGGTCAACGCGCTGTTGCTGGCCGAACGCCGCGGGTTGAACTTGATCGAGCGCAAGAAACATCAGCGCGAGGACATCAGCTATGATTCCATGCTGACCCTGCGAGCGACCTCGAACCAGACGCGCTGGACCGTCCGTGGGGCCATGTTGCGCGGCGAGCCCCACATTGTCGGCATCAACGAACAGTGGGTCGATTTTCCGGCCACCGGCACCATCGTCCTGACCTCTCACGTGGACCAGCCGGGCATCGTCGGTCGGGTTGGCACCATGCTGGGTGAGGCCGATGTCAACATCAGCTTCATGCATGTCGGCCGGCGCGCACCGCGTACGGAAGCGATCATGGCGCTTGGAACAGATGAAGTGCCGGCAGCGTCCATACTTGCAAAGCTAGACAGTCTCGACGAGATCCTTTGGATGTACTCGGTGACGCTATAGTGAAATCAATGGGTGATCAACGAATGATTCAGGCAAGGAAAAATAATCACCACAGAGGCACGGAGGATGGACAGAGTACACAGAGGAACAGCTCTTTCCCCTCCGCCTACTCTGTGAAATCTCCATGCCTCCGTAGTAAAAAAAACAACTGGCAAATACGCATGTTCTTTGCCGTTTCGCTGATCTGGCTCCTGCCGGCGCTTGCGTGTGGCAGCTTTGCACCGCGCCCCACACCCACGCCTACGGCCCAAATCAACGCTGCTGCGCCAGGAGCCGCGCCACAAGAGGGTGTACAGGCGGCCTTGCCGGATGCGACACCAGTTCTGGCTGTCGCCACGGACACGCCCGCGGCCACGGCTCCAACCCCGACGTTCACGCCGACAGTGGTGGCAGGGACCGCGCTGGCTGTCGGCCAGCCGGCGCGTGTGGCCGCTGCCGGCGGGCTCAACATGCGCCAGACGCCTTCCGCTTCCGGACAATTGGTGGTCCGTCTCGGCGCAAACCAGATCGTCAACATCATCGAAGGGCCGACGACGGCCGAAAACTTCTCCTGGTGGCAATTGGACGATGGCCAGGGCAATGTCGGCTGGGCCGCAGCAGGCGACGGCGAGACCGAATGGCTGAGCCCGAAGGTCGGCGCGGCCCAACCGGTCGACCGGCCACCCAACGTCGGTGACCGCGTTGTGCTGGCGATTCCGCTCTCGGTGCGGGCATCGCCCGGTACTGGAGCCATTCTATTGACCGAAGCGAGCCAGGGATCACAGTTTACCGTGCTGGCCGGCCCACAGACCGCCAACGGCTACAACTGGTACCAGGTCCGCAGCGATGATGGTTCCATTGAGGGATGGGCGGCTGACGGGGACGGGACGGATCGCTGGATGAGTCCACTCGAATAAAAATATGACAAGGCGAGGGGGTGACAGGCTGCTTGGCTTCCCGTCATCTTGTAGCTTCGCCCTTTGTCACCATCTCTGGACAGTACACATGTCTTCCGCAAAATACACACGCTCTGTGGGCAGCAAATTTCATACGGACGGCAGCGTTCGCACGTTTCCCGGCAACACGATCATCTGTACGGTGGATCCAGAACGGCAACCTGTCGTCTATGGGGAAACGCTTTGGGCTCAACAGGCGCTGCGGGCCATGGATTGCAGCGACAAGTTCGCGTTTCTGCCGCCGGCGAGCTTTCACATGACGGTGATGGAGTTGCTCTGCGATCAGGTGCGCACAGCGTCCAACTGGTCGAATCAACTACCGCTGACAGCGTCACTGGAGGAGACGGACCAGTTTTTCATGGCGACCGTCACGGACATCCCTCCGCCCGCTACACTCCGCATGCGCTATAGCCACATGCGCAAACCCGGTCTGATTGCCCTAGAGCCGGCAGATGAGATAATCGCAAAAGCCCTAGCTGATTATCGTGATGCACTGGCCCAGGCCACGGGCGTCCGCTTTGCCAATCATGATACGTACGGCTACCACATTTCGCTGGTCTACAATTTGATTGAGCTTGACTTGGACGAGCAAGCGGAAGTCGAGCGTACGTTTGAGCGAATCAATGACCGACTCAGCGAAACCTTCGGCCAGTTCGAGCCGGAAGCCCCGAAGCTTGTGTTCTTCGACGATATGTTTCGATTTGTGCCGGCGAATCAGCGACATGCATTGACGACGCGGCCCCTGTAGGGTTCTACCAAAGGCTGTATTGTAGACAGGTACCGACCTGCCATACGGTATGCCGGTGGCTTGCCCGCTAGTCGGTCAGTTCCCGTTTTACCTCCTTGGCCATGTCGTAGAGCCTCAGCAATTGAGGATCATTCTCCGGACCGAGGTTCTCTGCAGCCAGCATCGCTTCCTCCAGCAGAGAAACCGCGGAGTCGTCTTTATCCAGCTTGGCGTAGCAGATCCCTATCCCCAGCAGTACGTGTGGCGAATCCGGCACATCGGTTAGCAGACTCTCATAGTGGACAACTGCTTCCTCGAAATCTTCCACGATCAGGTATAGAAATCCAAGCGTCTCCCAGGCATCCCACGGCATAAAACCATGTGTCAAAAGAGAGGCATCGTTCAGATCACTGAATGCCGTTGATTCGTCATCCTGTAGAGCTGCGATTTTCGCGCTCAGGAAATAGAGATCTGGATCAAACGGATCAAGTCCGATGGCTTCATCGATTGCGTTCCTCGCATCCTCGTACTCGAACGAGTAGTAGAGTAGTTCCGCCAGATAATATGGAAGCGTCGGCTCATCCGGAGCCAAGGAGATAGCTTGCTCCATATCGGCAACCATACCAGCCGTGTCATTCAATGCGCTATGCACATATGCTCGCTGAACGTAGGCCGAAATCAGATCAGGATCAAGTTCTATCGCCTTCGAAAACGAACGTCGAGCGGCTCGAGTATCACCGCCGGTCATTTGGCGGAAACCCTGATCGAGAAAATGAATTGGACTCTTCCGTCGGATCTCACCCTCCCATGATCGGTACGATGCAAACGATTCGGCAAAGAGCGGCTCCATTCTCTCGTACTCTTCTTCACTATCTGCAAGATAGAAAGCGTCAAAGGCGACACTGTTGGCCTCATCCATGAAGGCAACACCGGCGCCTATCGAGAGGCCGGCGTTGGTGTAAAAGGTGAACGATTCTCCTGTCAGCCCTTGCACTGTCGTGATTTCTTGGCGATTGATCAGTTCGAAGCCCGGCGCGTCAAATTCATAATTGATCAACAGATAGTCAACATACTTGCTCAACTGTTGGTTGGTCTCGGGCACGAAGGCCAGATCCCTTTCCGTCACGATCAGCGATAGATCCAAGCCATTGGCGCAGAAAGTCTCCACCGCGTAAAGACATTCTTCCTCTAGGGCAGCCGTGGGATCAAATGGATACAGCATTTCTAGGGCATAGTCTTGACTCTCGTAGAGCGCCATCAATCCGGCAGGCATATCGACGAGTTGTTTGCTTACCTGCACGACAGAAGGTTTAGTGTCCGGTTCCGCAGCGGCAAGCGAAAGAAAATAGCCACCGGTTGCCGCAGAGTCTCCAGATAGCTCAACGCTCAGAAGATGGACGCCGGATGCAGGTGCACGATATACGATTCTATCGTTCTCGCCGAAAACGCCACCGCCACTGAAACCATCTATCAGGACCTCTTCTCGATCCGATCCCATATAATGGAGGATCAACATCGATTGAGTCCCAAGCGAATCAACAGAAATCTCGACCAACTCATTGGCATTCAAGTAAACCTCGTAATGGTCAAAGTCAAGCGGCGTGTCCAAGCTGCCAAGTACAGCCTGACCCCGGGTCAGCATCGTTCCATCGTCCGGATCATCAAAGGGCGCTAGAGCATGGGACGCCGTCAGCGAGAAGGGAGCCTCATAGTCCAACGCCTGAGTGACCTGCACATAAAGGGGCGCGTCGGTCAATACTTTGAACGTCGCAACTGCGCCCGTCTCGCCCTTGAAATGAGAGTCAACGACGGCATAGCCATGACCATCAACAATAGAAATATAGGGAATTGCCGTGCTATCAACGCGGACATCGACCTCTGTTCCGGCGGGAGCGAAAAGCAAATAGGTTTTCTCATCATAATCATGGCGCAGAACGCCTTCATGCGTACTGGAGCTTTCGGCAAAAACGATTCTACGCGTCCCAAGGGAGAGTTCTAAGTCTTGGGCTAACATGGCTTCTAAACGGGGCAACGCATCACCTATCGATATTGCCAGACCGAAGCCATCCCATGTGAAGGTTGAGATGCCGATCACCTCGCCTTGTTGTGTCGTCAGAACGCCGCCGCTCTGTCCGCCAATCAGCGTAGCATCGGTTTGGAACAGAGACAGATCAAGCACATTCCAGTGACGGATTCGTGAAAGAATACCCTTTGTGATTGTTGGCTGTGGAAAAGAGTCAACCTCTGTAGGATATCCAACCAAATAGAGATCGCTGCCAATCTCAAGATCGGATCCATCAACTAGGGTCAGCGGTGGGAAGGACACATCTATTGGACCAACCAACGCCAGGTCAACCATGAGATCCCATGCATGGACCGGCACGTCACGGAACTCCGACCCATCCGGAAAAACAACACGAACGTGGTCATAAGGATATACCACATGTGCGTTCGTCAGGAGATAAGCGCCCTCTATCAGAACACTACTGCCGAATCCCGAAGGAGTCTCGATGAAAGCAACGGATGGTGAGACTTGTGAGAATATTTCGGAAGCAGTCAGGGCTTTCCCATCAACCATGGCTTCTACCGCAATAGACGGAGCGTTCGACATCAAGTTTGGCTTTGCCTGGGCGAATGTGGTTCGGGTAACAGCTAGTGCTAGGAACAGGAGAAGCAAGTAGAAAGGTCCAATTTTCGTTTTCACGGGGATTCCTCCGAAAACTTCAGTGTTGGTCACGGGTTGGAACGCTATTATGTGGGTCAAAGAGAATTCTTGCAAGATCTTTTTTTTTGCTGAAATGTTCAGCCCGCTTTGAGCGAATTTGTGTGCGTATGGAGCGGAGCAGCGGAGGTGACTTAGCCGGAGATTATTCACCACCGCTCCATCCTATGCCCGCTGCCACGAATATCATCAAGAAGGACTTCACCAACACAAAAAGGCCAGGTCAGAGACCTGTCCCTACGATGAAAGATTCAGTTCTCATCGCCCGCTCACCCCTTCACGTCCCCTGGACGCGAAGGGGGCGCAAGATCCAGCACCCCCCAGTACCAAGACGATCTTGCGCCCCTTCTATATGTTTTCAGGTGATATCATTGTTAGGGGGGATTGGTGATTGGGGATTTGGGATTAGGTATTGCGTCTCGTGCTCACAACCCAATCCCCATCCCCTAGTCACCATTCCCCAATTCTCACGGCATGCGCAGCTGTTGCCCCACGTAGAGGAAGTTGGCGTTGCTGATTCCGTTCATCATCGCCACTTCATACGGGTTCGCTCCGTAGCGCAGACTGATGCCATTCAGCGTCTCGCCTGCCGCCACTCGATGCATCATCTCTTGCATCGGCGGATTCTGCATCGGGGCCATCATGCCCATCGACCCTTCCATCGGCATTCCAGATTGAGGCATGCCTTGCTGGGGCATCTGCTCGTGGGGCATGCCGCCCTGCGACATCTCGTTCCCCATGTTCATGCTCTGGCCCATGTCTTGGGGCATCATGCCCTCAGCCACATAAGGCGTCGGCTTCATCCCCATCTCGCAGCCCGGTATCATCAGCTTCTGACCCACGTAGATGATGTTCGGGTTGCTGATGTTGTTGGCCTTCATCAGCGCCTGCACTGTCGTCCCATACCGCTCGGCGATGCCGCTCAGCATGTCGCCCGGTTTCACCACATGCTCACACATGTTGGCAATCGGATGCTCCGGCTTCATCGGGGGCATCGGCATCATGCCGCCGCCCATGTCCGGATGACCGAGTTTCATCTCGCCCGACTCGCAGGCCCGCAGGCTCAGCTCGTCATAGTTCAGGTCCATCTCCAGGTTCGTCTCGCCCCACTTGAACCAGCCTTGCAGAAACAAGACCATGCTCGGCTCGTGGGCTGTGAAGCGCACCTTGTAGGTCCCGATGCTGGTCGGCTCTGTCCGTTTCTGGATGCCGCCCAGGTCCATGCCCTGCCAGTTGCTCACCTGCTGCCAGTTGGTGTCGCCGCCCCAGTTGTACCCAACCTGGGCTTCCCACCGGTTCGGGTCTCCGGCTTCTCCGCCGGTCCCTCGCAGCACGCCTCGCACCGTCAATTCGTATGTCTTGCCCACTTCCAGCTTGCCGATGCGCTGATAGATGCCTGCGTAGCGGTCGCCGTCTGCCGGCATGATTCCCTTGGTGTTGATCTCAATCAGCTGGGCGTGCTTGCCGTCGGCCACAACCGGTTCCCACATATCGTCGTAGAAGCCGTAACTCGCTGCGCCGCCGTTGGTATAGCTGCCCCAGCCTTTACCCACATGGCCGATGCTCGCCGGGTTGAAGCCCTTCTCAAAGCTGCCGTTGTAGAGCAGGCTCGCTCCGCCGCAGCTTTGGGGCATGGAGCCCATCTTCATCTCGTCCATCGTGCCGCCCATGGGCTGCATCGGATGGCCGGACTCAGGCATCATCTCGCCCTGCATCGGCATGGGCATCGGCTTTCCCATCGGGTCTACCATGCCCACCAACGAGATCGCATCCAGATTCACATCGATCTCTTCGTTGGGCACGCCCCACTTCTTCCACACTCGCACGTAGAGCGTCAGCGATCCTTCTTTGGCCTTGATCTGGCCCATGAATCCGCTAAACCCGCCCGGCTCCGTCCGCGGGTAGTAGGTGTCCCAGCCCACGTCCTGCCAGTTCTTGACCTGCTTCCAGTCGGCCTTGCGGTCCATCCGTGTACCCGACTTCCACCCGGTACCGCCATGGATCGCCTTCAAAATTGGTCGTCCGGATCATGCCGGCCAGGCTCAATTTGTACGCCTCGCCCGGCTTCACCCGCACCGTCTGATAGATGCCCGAGTAGCGATCCGCATCGGCCACCACCAGCCCCTTGGTGTTGATCTCCAACAGCTGGCTATGCTTGCCGTCCGCCACCACCGGTTCCCACATATCATCGTAGAAGCCATACTCGGCCGACCCGCCATTCGTGAAGCAGGTCCAGTCATTCCCGACCATCCCACAGCCAGGCTGGCTGTAGAATCCACCTTCGAAACTTCCGTTCTTCACTACATCCATCACATCGGATGCCCCGGCATTCTGTGGCACTGCTCCGACCATTGCCGCTCCGGCTAAGGATCGATATCACTGCTAACAGACTCACTACCGTTCGCATCCAGGGGTGCTGTAGATAAGTTCGGATTTGCTCTCGCATCTCAATCCCTCCTCAACTTATCGGTCTCGTACTGTCACACCCTTTTCCTGCTATGACCGAGGCTGCTATTGGGGGCCTCCGCCACACGGCAGTTGACGAACCGCCGGGGTGTGAACTGAGTTCAGCCTAGCATGGCATTTTTCCATGCACAATACCCAATTTCAAACACAAAACATCGCAGATCGATGACTACGCGCACGTGCATTTTTCGAACAATTATTGTAAACCTGCTCTCGGTCAATGACCAGCTGGACAATGCCGCCAGTGCTACATCCTCTAGGAGCAGTCAGTGTCAGTTCGTGGCCATGACCTCCAGTACTATGCGAAACCACTCGTGCTTGTCTTTACCGGTTGCCTGTCCACTTTTTCACTGCACAGATTTGTTCGGAATTACGTGAGGATGGCCACAAGGGCACGCCCCTGCCGATTTTGAACACATCGACTGTCGAATGCAGCAGCCTACAATTGAACTCGTTGCATGGATATCCGCTTCGGGCGATAATGTGGAATAGTTCACTCGGACAGTTGGTTGTCCGGATCAGATTTAACACCTTGATGGCTGTGCACCTCCTGCGATGCCATCAATTGAACCCAGACTATCGGGCGGTATGCGAGGACTCAATGAGAGAGAACCATTCCAGCTATTCACGTGGCCAATTGCTTGGCGACGCTACGACCATCGCGCAGACTCGGCTGGCGGGCGATAGCCCAAAGGGCAAGCTACCGATCACCGAAGCAATGCTGCTCAATGAGCCGAGCGGCAACCTCTTCGGCATGACCCAGAACGCGGGCATGGGCTGGACGCCGGAACGAACCGGCGATCCACAGTATCTGATCATCAGCACTCAAGGCGGTCTGCGCGGCGAAGACGGCACGCCCATCGCGCTGGGCTACCATACCGGCCATTGGGAGATTGGACTGCTGGTGCGCAAGGCCGCGGAGACACTGCGTGCTGAGGGTGTCACTCCCTTCGCCGCCTATGTCAGCGACCCCTGCGATGGACGCACCCAGGGTACAACCGGCATGTTCGACAGCCTGCCCTACCGCAATGATGCCGCAATCACTATGCGCAGAATGATTCGATCGCTGCCGCTACGCCAGGGCGTCATGGGCATCGCAACCTGTGACAAGGGTCTGCCTGCCACCATGGTGGCGCTGGCCGGATGCAGCGACCTGCCTGCCATTCTTGTGCCCGGCGGCGTCACGCTGCCGGGTGTCGATGAAGACGGAGTCGTTGCTGAAGACGCGGGCACGGTGCAGACCATCGGTACGCGCTTCGCCCACGATCTGATCAGTCTCGACTACGCGGCCAGCATGGGCTGTGCCGCCTGCGGGTCGCCCGGCGGCGGCTGCCAGTTCCTGGGCACGGCCGCCACGGCCCAGGTCGTGGCCGAGGCGCTGGGACTGACGTTGCCCCACAGCGCGCTCTGCCCTTCGGGCGAACCGGCCTGGTATGACATGGCCCATCGGTCGGCATTGGCGCTACTCAATCTTTCGCAGCTACAGATCCCGCTCTCGGACATCCTCACAGACAAGACCATCGAGAACGCCATGCTGGTTCACGCAGCCTTTGGTGGATCGACCAATCTGCTGCTGCATATTCCGGCCATTGCCCACGCGGCCGGTCTGCGCCAACCAACAGTTGACGACTGGAGTCGCATCAACCGCTTGACCCCGCGCCTGGTCGACGCGCTGCCCAATGGACCCCGCAACCACCCCACGGCCCAGGTCTTCATGGCCGGCGGCGTGCCGGAAGTGATGCTACATCTACGCGAAATGGGGCTGCTGCACCTCGATGTATTGACAGCCAGCGGTGAGTCGCTGGACAGCGTGCTTGACTGGTGGGCGAGCAGCGAGCGCCGGCAAGTTGCCCGAAAACGCCTGGCAGATACGGGCCAGATCGATCCCGAACAGGTGATCATGGATGTGAAGGCTGCACGGGCGTCCGGCCTGACCAGCACGGTGGTCTTTCCACGCGGCAACATCGCCCCCGACGGCGCCGTCATCAAGGCGACGTCCATCGATCCCAGCGTGGTCGACGACGACAACATCTACCGCCACCGCGGACCGGTCCGTGTCTTCACCTCAGAGACAGCGGCCATCGCCGCCATCAAGGGCACAGACGGCGGCACGCCGATTGCGGCCAACGACGTGCTCGTGCTGATCGGCGCAGGCCCGGCCGGCACCGGCATGGAGGAGACCTACCAGCTGACCTCAGCGCTCAAGTTCATCCCCTGGGGCAAACATGTGCCCATCCTCACCGACGCACGCTTCTCCGGCGTCTCGACCGGCGCTTGTGTCGGCCATATCGGCCCCGAAGCGCTGGCCGGCGGCCCCATCGGCAAGCTACGCGACGGCGACATCGTTGAGATGCACATCGATCGAAATGACCTCACCGGCAGCATCAATCTGGTCGCAGTGCCGGACCGGGACATCGACCTCACCCCAGCAGAAGCAGCAATTTTACTACACGAACGTAGCCCACATCCCGCTCTGCGCCCCAATCCGGCCTTGCCCGATGACACGCGTCTGTGGGCGGCGCTGCAACAGGCCAGCGGCGGAACCTGGGCCGGCTGCGTCTATGACGTGGATCGTATTGTCGAGGTATTGGAGGCGGGAATGATGGCGTTAGGGGAATAGGGGACTGGTGATTGGGGACTGGGCGATGGCAAGCTTATTCAGGATTTGTTTAGTTTGCACGCCCACGTGCGAACGGGTCTACGTCGATGACGGATCCAATTTCTGAAGGCTCTTTGAATCAGATCCATCGATGTGGGGAGGCTGAAGCATGACAGAAGGCAAACCGGAATACCGAACTCAAGCGGCCATCGGCACGCGTGTCGAGCTTGAGTTGCTGGCCCACGACGAAGCTATCGACCAGATGGCCGTCGACATCGTCTTCGACAAGTTCGCCGATCTGGCCCAAGATTTTCTAGGTGCAAGCTCGCCGCTTGCCAAAGCCGTCATCGGAAAGTCGGCCGGGACGACGGTTGACTATGCGATGGGCGACATCACAAGCGTCCGAATCGTGAGCGTGGCTCGCTCTGTACGCAAGCCCCCGGCCGATGCCGCAGAACAACGCCAAGCGATTCTCGATGAAGCACGAGACAAGGCCGAGCGTACCAACGCCGAAATGTTCGCATCATCCTACGGAAGCAAGTGGGGGAACTACGAGGTTGGTGAAGAGCAGGAATGATTTGGGTGTGTTGGCGCTTTGCGCTCACTGCGCAAACAAAACGAGTTGATGGCGTACTTCTATGTAGGGACATGGCATTCCGCACAGACCCGTTGTTGACGGAGACCGTTTCGACCTTCAAGACCACCGCCGCCAACCATACGCTGGCTAGGAATGCCTTGTCCATGCCTGATAGTGCAGAAGGTCTGAAACGGACAAGGCATCCCTAGAATCATTTTCAGAATGCGGATGATGCTTCTCGATTTGGAATCGCCCAATCAGAGTTCGACCTGGCGGGGGAATGCCATGTCCCTACGGGTTTCATCTCGGTGTGTTTGCGTAGCAGGCACTTTTCGCCAACACAGCCTAATGATTTCACCACGTAGACACCGAAGTGGCACGGAGGTTGTACAGAGTTCACAAAGGAAGAGCCGGAACGAACACTCATATTCGGCGAGCATAAGCGTACATATGCGCCTTCCATATTTTGCAATCACGGAAAACTTGTCACGAACGCAAGCGACTGAGGGCGCTTCTCATTGTTAGCAGCCGACTTCAGTCGATGCTGCGTTCGCAACCAGCCAACATCAAGGATCCACCATGGACATTCCACTACTATTCGGACCATACGGCGGCGCAGCGCTCCAGCATGCGTCGCAGTTCGAGAACCACGGCGCCAACGCAGCATGGTTTCACATGTTCGATCCGGAAGCATTCGAGATCTGCGTCCGCCACAGTATCGCGCCCTGTGTTGAGTTCAAGACTTTCCGGGCCGACTTTGACGAGCATCCAGAACTGATCCCAATTGGGATCGACGGCAAGCCCATCCGCTATGGTCGGCTGGTCCAGGGCGTCTGTCTTTCCCAGCAGGCGTTCCTAGACGAAACCGAGGAGAAGCTGCTGGCCGGTCTGCGAACCTTCAAGCCGGCGGGCATCTGGCTTGACTATCTGACCTACGCCGGTTGGTTCGAGACGCCGGATCCAGACTTGCAGGAAAGTTGCTTCTGCCCAGCCTGCATCGCTGACTTTTGCGACGCCACCAACATCGACGCCGACGAGCCCGGCACCATCCTCGCCGGGCATCAGGCGGCGTGGACGAGATACAAGTGCGAACGCGTCGCCCGCTACGCCACGCGCTACGCAGATCTGATCCGCTCGCATCTGCCGGGCTGCATCATCGGCGCATATATGTGTCCGTGGAACCCCGAAGAATACGACGGTGCACTCTCGCGCATCTTTGCGCAGGACTACGATCTGATGGCCCCAGCCATTGATGTCTTCACACCGCTGATCTACGCGCACAAGAGCGGTCGACTGCCGGCGTGGGCAAAGGAGGTACTGAAATCAACAACGACATTGATCTCGTCCGACCACAAAGTCCAGCTCATTCTGGATGCGCTCGACTTTCCCGATAGCCTGCTGGCCACAGCCGCTACATCGCCGCCCAGCTGGGGCGTGCAGATTTTTGGCGGGGCCGAGGTCTTCGCAGATCCCGCCAAAGCCAAGATCTTCAGGAAGGCGGTATCCACCATGCGTTCGGCTTTGTAGCACGACACCTATGCCGAACATTGGAGGTTAACGGATAAGCTGGATTAACGTAGGTGTGGTTTGTAACCGCACGATCTGTGCGACCTCCAGAGATGGCCGGAGTTTGTGCGGTTTGTAACCGCACCTACGAAACTCGTACCACTTTGTTAACCTTCAAAATGTCATACTTCAGGCTCAACGATCCTTTCATGCATTCGAACTTCCAAATCAGACGCTTGCTCAGGAGGCAGAACAATGGCATTCAAGATCAAAAAACGCGGTAAGATCACGTACTACTATGAAGGCGACGATCCGGTGCTTTCCACCCTCGTCACCGAAGACCAGGGCGACGGCGATCTCAAGATCTACTTCTCGGGCCTGACCGGCGGCTACTCGGCCACCGGCGTTCTTGGCCTGGACACGGTCACACGCATGGAACCGGAGATCGAGATCCCGCTGGTCTTCCAGTGTTGGGAGCAATGGCTGCGCGACGCCGGCGTCTGCGAGGCCATCGGCGATGTCGATTTCATTGAGGTCCATGCGTTCGGCTGTCAGCCCAAGTCGCCCAATCCAGTGGTCGATCCAGAGGGCTTCATCCAGGAGACCGATCGCCTGCGCACGGCCTATCACAAGGCCTATCGAGCGTTCTTCAAGCAACACTGTCCTGGCCGTGGCCTGCCGGCACGCTTCACCGTCCATGTCGTAGATGTGCCGGATCGGGCAGCGTCGTATGAATTCTATGGCGTAGCCCTCTATCAGCCGGGGCTGGCCGACGATTGACCCACATCAATACAAAACGTAGGGACAGGGCATTCCTCGCCACCCCCGGCTCCATACGGGTAGTTCCAAATTCGGAGACCCAGAGTTGACCGGGGGCGATGTCAGGAATGCCTTGTCCGCTCGTGACGGTATCGTGCATGGCGGACAGGTCATTCCTGACATCGCCGTAGATTGACACATGGTCTATGGATTTGTCACTGTTGGGAAAGACAGAATTTCGACAGGGAATGCCCTGTCCCTACGATGATGTTGACAACAGACCAACCAGAAAGGGAACATGATGACCCAGAATCATCAATACGATCTACTCCTCAAAGCGGGCCATGTCATCGACCCGCTAAATAATATCGACGGCATCATGGATGTTGCCATTGCCGGCGACAAGATCGCGGCCGTTGAGGCCGATATCAATCCGCAGCTGGCCGCGCAGACCGTCGACGTCGCGGGCCAAATCGTCACGCCCGGCCTCATCGACATCCACGTTCACGTCTATCACACGCGTGAGCCGGAGGGCCTTAGCCTCATGGCCGACTCCCATTCGTTCCGCTCGGGCGTGACCACCATGGTCGACACAGGGACGGCCGGGGCCAAGAACTTCCTACACTTCAAACGGACTTGCATCGATCTGGCCAAGACGCGCATCTTCGCCTACATCAACATTGTCGACCTGGGCATGCTGGGCGATTTCGAACAGGATGTCGCCACCATGGACCCGGAATTTGCGGCCTCGGTGGCCATGGCCTACCCCGATGACTGCGTCGGCATCAAGACGGCACACTACTGGACGCGCCTGCCATGGGACGCAGAGCATCCGCCCTGGGCCGCAGTCGACAACGCGGTTGCGGCAGGCGACATCTGCGGCAAGCCGGTCATGTTCGACTTCTGGCCCCGCCTGCCGGAACGCAGCTACCAACAGCTCATCCTAGAGAAGGCGCGTCCCGGCGACATCCACACCCATGTCTTCGCGCAACAGTTCCCCATCATCGACGACAACGGCAAGCCCAATGACTTCCTGTTCGAGGCACGCGAGCGTGGCGTCATCTTTGACGTGGGCCACGGCGCGGGCAGCTTCTGGTTCCGCAATGCGGTACGCGCCATCCAGAACGGCTTCGTACCCGACTCAATCAGCACCGATTTGCACACCGGCAACGTGCATGGTGTCGTCGTCGACATGATCACGACCATGAACAAGATCCTCAATATCGGCGTGCCGCTCTTTGATGTGATCAAGCTCTCGACCATCAACCCGGCCAATGAGATCGGCCATCCTGAGTTGGGCCATCTTTCTGTGGGCGCCGAAGCGGATGTGGCCGTGCTCAAGCAGGAGACGGGCGAGTTTGGCTACGTCGACTGCGGACGCGCCAAGCTGATTGGCGACAAGCGCCTCGACTGCACGATGACCCTGCGCGCAGGCGACATCGTCTACGATCCGACCGGACTCAGCATGCCGGTCTGGACCGACGCACCGCCGCCCTACTGGGTCGTGCCCGGCACACAACCCTCCGGCCAATCCGCACAAGAGGTGACCCAATGAATTTGTACAAGGAGCTAGGACTGGAACCGGTCATCAATGCCAACGCCACGCTGACGCGCCTGGGCGGCTCGGTCATGCCGCCGGAAGTCGTGCAGGCCATGGTCGAAGCCTCGACCTGCTTCATCGAGCTGGACGAATTGCAGCGCCGCATCGGCGATCGCATCGCCGAACTGACCCACAATGAGGCAGCCTATGTCTCTTCGGGTGCGGCCGCGGGACTGGCACTGGCCACGGCGGCCTGCGTTGCCGGCACTGATCTGGCCGCCATCAACCGCCTGCCCGATGTCAGCGGTCTCAAAGACGAGGTGATCATCCACAAATCGCATCGCAACGGCTATGACCACGGCGTGCGCCAGGTCGGCGTCAAGGTCGTCGAGATCGGTTCCTCGCTGAGCACCGAGCCGTGGGAGCTGGAGAGCGCCATCACGCCGCAGACCGCAGCCGTCTTCTGGTTCCAGGGCGTCATGACCGGTCACGCCGATCTGCCCTTGGAGACAGTCATCGAGATCGCCACGGCCCACGACGTGCCGGTGATTGTCGATGCCGCGGCCCAGGTGCCGCCCACCGAAAATCTCTGGCGCTACACCCAGATGGGCGCGGCGCTGGCCATCTTCAGCGGCGGCAAGGATCTGCGCGGACCCCAGTCATCGGGCCTGATCCTGGGACGGCGTGATCTGATCGAAGCGTGCCGCGTCAACGCCAGCCCCAACCATAGCATCGGCCGGCCCATGAAGGTGGGCAAGGAAGAGATGGCCGGCTTGCTGGCCGCGGTCAAGCGCTATCTAGCCATCGACCAGGATCAGCGCGCTGAGCAGGATGAAGAGATCGTCGGCGGCTGGTGCGCTGAACTCAACCGCATCGACGGTGTCCATGCCGAACGCTCCTTCCCCAACGAGGCGCTCCAGCCGCTGCCGCGGGCCAAGGTGACGTTTGATCCAGAACGTGTCGGCTTGTCTCGAAATGAGATTGCCGACGCAATGCTGAATGGCTCACCACGAATTTCGGTGGCCAATGCTGACCAGGACGGCATCTTCCTCAACCCAATGACACTGGCCGACGGCGAAGATGAGATTGTGCTGGCACGGCTGCTGAGAATACTTCGAGAGGCCGCCGGTTAATTCAAATGGGTGTGCTGGCGAAAAGCGCCTGCTGCACAAACAATACGAGTTGAGACCTGTAGGGACAAGGCATTCCCAGCCAGGTCGAACTCTGATTGAGCGATTCCAAATCGAGAAGCATCATCCGTATTCTGAAGATGAGGCTAGGAATGCCTTGTCCGTTTCAGACCGACCGCAATGTCAGACACGGACAAGGCATTCCTAGCCACCATATGATTGGCGGCTGTAGCCTTGAAGGTCGAAACGGTCTCCGTCAACAACGGGTCTGTGCGGAATGCCATGTCCCTACATAGAAGTACGCCATCAAGTCGTATTAAACACACCCAATTCAAATACGCAGATTTCAGGAAATTGTCATTCTTCGCTTCGCTCAGGATGACAGAACCGAGGCTCTATAGTTTCAGGGGACAAGACGACAAGACATGACAGAGAATCCATACACCCAGGACCTAGCCGGCAAGACCGCCATCGTGACCGGCGGCGCTCAGGGCATCGGGCGCGCAATCGTCCGCGCCCTGGCCCGCCATGGCGTGACCGTCTTCATTGCCGACATTCTGGCCGAAAAAGGCGCGCAGTTGGCGGATGAGATTCAGGCGGACGGCGGACAAGCATTCTTTTCGCTCACCGACGTCGGGGTCCACGCACAGATCAAAGCATTGGTCGACGAAACATTGGCCCGAACCGGGCGCTTGGACATCGTGGTCAACAACGCCTATTGGTCGGTCCACAAGAGCGTCGTCGACCTGGAGGAAGACGAGTGGGACCGGTCCATGGACGTGAGCCTCAAGTCGGTCTACCTCTTCGGCAAGTACGCCTTCCCCGCCATGATGGCGGCGGGCGGCGGGGCCATCGTCAACATCTCGTCGGTGCATGGGCTGGGCGCGCACCCGAACTACCCGGTCTACTCGGCGGCCAAAGCAGCCATGATCAACCTGACCCGGCAGATGGCCGTGGACGGCGGGCCACACAACATCCGCGTCAACGCCATCTGTCCCGGCTGGATCCAGACCGGCACCGAGCCGATCCCGGAAGAACGGCTCAAGCTGGCGCTGATGGCCTATCCGCTTCGTCGCGGCGGTCGCCCGGACGAAGTGGCCGATGCGGTACTCTTCCTGGCTTCGTCCCAGTCTAGCTTCATCACCGGAAACACCCTGCTGGTCGACGGCGGACTGATGGCGCAACTGCCGGACGCCCGTATTGTGCAGGACGATCTCTAGGGCCGGCAGCAATCCCGGAATGGGCCAGACAATCTGTGCAAGCCGACCATTTTGCGGCCCATTCCGGGATTGTGATTTTCACCAGAACTTGTGCCCCAGTTGAATATGCTCCTCCGGGACTCGCGTCGCCAAATTGACAAGAGATGGGCGCAGTGATAGACTCGAATTTAGCCACATTGAGTAGCGTTACGTCCAAACGACTGGCGATGCCTCAAATAGATCCAACACCGACCGCCCATTCCATACGTCGGATCAAATTGGACTGTGGTCCACGCCGAAAACAAAATGAGGGGAATCTCAGCAAAGGAGGTGACACGTTCCCACAGGTTTTCGCAACCACCATTTTTACAATCCTGTCGTACTAGATAGTCCATCTACTTTGTTCCACCATTACAATTTCAGGAGAACACCATGAAACGACTTAGTTTGATTGGCTTGATGCTTCTATTGGCATTGGCCTTCACGGCCTGTCGCCCCTGCGGCCAGCAGCCGAAGCAGCACCGGCAGACCGATGCAGCCGCCGAAGCTCCGGCCGAAGAAGCCGCTGCACCGGCCGACCTGCCCTTCGAGATCGAAGAAGGCGCTGTCAACCCGCTCGGCCTTGAGCCCGGCGCCGAACTTGAAGGCATCTTCTTTGAGGGTGGCTATGGCCGCGGCTACCTCGACAATGCCGCCGACATCTTCCGGGCCGTCCATCCCGATAACCCGATGACGGTTGAAGGCATCCAGCGTGTCGGCGACCAGTTGCGCCCGCGCTTCATCGCCGGCGATCCGCCGGATGTGATCGACAACAGCGGCGCCGGCAAGTCTGGACGCTGCTGCGCTGGTGGCGGAAGGCGAACTTACTGGACCTAGCCCCGCTCTTCGACGCACCGTCGCTTGACACGCCGGGCAAGACCTTTGGCGAGACCCTCTTCCCGGGCTCCCAGGATACCGGCAACTATGACGGCACCCAGTATGAACTGAAGATGGCCTACACGGTGTCCGGCATCTGGCACAGCCAAACCCTCTTCGAGGAGATGGGCTGGGAATACCCGGACACCTGGGACGGCATGCTTGAGTTGAGTGAACAGATCAAGGAAGAGACCGGCGTCTACCCCTGGACCTATCAGGGCAAGTTCCCCGGCTACATGGTCTGGGGCGTGCTCATGCCGCTCATCTACAAGAATGGCGGTTTGCAGACCATCATCGATCAGGACAACCTGGTCGAAGGCGCCTTCTCCACCGACGCCGTCAAGCAATCGCTGGAGCAGATTCAGGAACTCTACAACCGTGACCTGATCATGCCCGGCACTGAGGGCCTGACCCATACCGAATCTCAGGCTGAATGGCTGCAGGGCAACGCCGTCTTCATCCCCTCCGGCAGTTGGCTGGAGAATGAGATGCGTGAGATGACGCCCGACGACTTCAACATGGTCGTCAAGCCGGTGCCCGGCACCGACGCCAGCACCAGCAACTCCATCCTGGCCTGGTCGGGTGAGAACTTCATCGTGCCCGCCAATGGCGAGAATCCCACCGGCGGCCTGGAGTATCTGCGTGCGCTCATGTCTGTCGAGAACGCCAAGTACCTGGCCGAGAATGTGGGCGCCATCATGCCCGTCATCGGCGGCACAGAAGGCGTCGAATCTGAGCCCCGCCGTGATCTCCGCAGTTGCAATCGCTGAAGCATCCGGTGATGACACTGTCGACTATCGCTGGAAGGACTGGTATCGCGATCTGAGCGACGAAGCCCGCGATCGCACCGGCGATCTGCTCACCGGCCGCATCACGCCGGATGAGTGGATGGAAGCCATGGAAGCCATGTCGGCCCAGGTCAGGGAAGACCCGGATGTGATCAAATACACGCGCGAGTAGGTTTTAGTGACCTGGTACCTGTTAACAGTCGAGTATGACTAACGCAGTGCTTCCAGGAATATCATGCATTGGCCGGCCTGCGCCGATGGGCGCAGGCCGGTCTCTTTTGACGGAGGACCGTCATGTATCGCAATAAATACCGGATTATCATTCCGTTTCTGTTGCCGTCGCTGATTCTATACGTGACTTTTGTGCTCTATCCGTACGTGAGCGCCATGTATATCAGCTTGACGCGCTGGCGTGGCCTCTCCAAGGATCCGGTCTTCATCGGCCTGGAAAACTATGCTCGCATGCTCCAGGACGACAACTTCTGGAATGCGCTGGGCAACAATGCCTTCTATGCCATTGTTCTGCCGATCGTTACCTTAGGTATCGCACTCTTTTTCGGTTTTGTCCTTACGCAGGGCGTGCGGTTCGCCAAGTTCTACCGTGTATCCTACTTCTTCCCTCAGGTGATGTCGGTGGTTGCCATTGGCGTGCTCTGGAGCTTCGTCTATCATCCGATCATCGGCATCCTCAATTCGATTTTGCGTGGGATCGGGATCGAAAATCCACCGGTCTGGCTGGGCAATCCAGATACGGTACTGCCCGCCATTGCCGGCGTGACCATCTGGCAAGCCATCGGTTTCTTTATGGTGCTCTTCATCGCCAGCATGGACTCCGTGCCGGACCATTTCTACGAGGCGGCGCGCATCGACGGCGCCACCCAGTGGGATATCTTCTGGAAGATCACGATTCCGCTTATCTGGGACACGTTGCAGACGGCGGTCATCTTTATCATGATCAGCGCCACCAACATGTTTGCCATCACCCAGACCATGACCGAGGGTGGTCCATCCCGTTCATCAGAGGTGCTCTCCACCTACCTCTACGGTGAGGCATTCCTGGGCAGCAAATTCGGCTATGGCACGGCCATTGCCGTTACGCTCTTTTTCATCGTGCTCTTCATTATCGGTGGTCCTGGCGCGGCTGATGAGCCGCGAGAGTTTGGAGTATTGATATGGCTACTGAAGCAATTGCCGAGACCCGCCAAGAGACCAAACCGAAGCATTACCGCGAGGGCATCTGGGCCACCATCCGTCGCTGGATACTCAATGTCACGCTGGCAGTTTGGGCCACCATCGTCATCTTTCCCATGGTCTGGCTCTTCTATACCTCATTCAAGACGGATCAGGAGATCTTTTTCAGCCCATGGGCCCTGCCGGCGTCGCCTCAATGGGACAACTTCCGGCGCGGCTGGGTCGATGCCAACATCGGCAGCTATTTTCTCAACAGCTTCATCGTGGTGTTGCCGTCGCTGGCGTTGATTTTGATGCTCTCAGCCATGACGGCCTATGTGCTGGCGCGCTTCCCCTTCCCCGGCAACCGCGTCATCTTCTACGGCTTCTTGGCCGGCATGCTCTTTCCCATCTTTCTGGCGCTGATTCCGCTCTTTTTCATTGTCAACTGGCTGGGCATGCTCAATACCTATCAGGGATTGATTCTGGTCTATGTGGCCTACTCGTTGCCGTTCAGCGTCTTTTTCTTAACCGGCTTCTTCAAGACGCTGCCGTCCGAGTTGCACGAGGCGGCCATCATTGATGGGGCCAACCAGTACCAGGTCTTCTTCAAGATCATGCTGCCGCTGGCCCAGCCGGGCCTGATCAGCATCGGCATCTTCAACTTCCTGGGCATGTGGAATCAATACCTGCTGCCCGTTGTGTTGATGACCAACGCCAAGCGCTATCTGCTCACCCAGGGCCTGGCCTACATGCTGCATCAGCAATATTACCAGAACGACTGGAGCGCGCTCTTCGCCGCCGTGACCATGATCATGGTCCCGACCTTCATTGTCTATGTGATCTTCCAGGGACAGATTCAGAAGGGGATTACGGTTGGGGCGTTGAAAGGATAGGAAATAGTCAACTGTGAATTGTCGATGCTCAATTGTCAATGGCCGCAGTCAACAGTCATTGACAATTGAAAGTTGATAATTCACAATTGACTATTTTTCATTGTCCTACGCAAACCACTTCGTCCCCGGATACTGATACTGCCGCCCCACCTCCTCATCCAACTCCAACCCAATACCTGGCCGATCGTTCATGTGAATGAAGCCGTCGACGATGATGTCGGTCTTCTCCTGGATGATGGTCGTCCAGTAGTCACGGTGCAGCCAGTGGAATTCCAGCACCAGGAAGTTGGGCACGCTGGCGCAGACCTGGGCCGAGGCCATGGTGCCGATGGGCGATGAGACATTGTGGGGCGCAAAGGGCATGTAGTAGATCTCGGCCATGTTGGCGATCTTGCGACACTCGGAAAGCCCGCCGCACTTGGGGATGTCGGGCATGATGATGTCGACGGCCTGCTGCTCGATCAGGTCTCGGAAGCCGTGGCGCAGGTAGAGATTTTCGCCACTACAGATGGGCGTGGTCGTCGACTGCTTGACCTCACGCATGGCGGCCACATTTTCGGCCGGAACCGGTTCCTCCAGCCAGAGCAGGTGGAACTGCTCCAGATCACGCGCCAGACGCGTGGCGCTGGGCACATCCAGCCGCGTGTGCACGTCGGCGGCCACGGCCATGTCCTGGCCGGCCGCGGTCGTCACCATCTCGACCAGCTTGACCATGCGCTCGTGTTCCCATTGCAGCGCCGTGTAGTTAAACTTGTCCTTCTCAAACCCCTCGACCTCGCTGCCCACATTGCCGTAGGCGTGGATATCCACGTCGATCTTCAGCGCCGTGAATCCACGTTCTACAACATCATCCACCACGACGCGAATCTCGTCGAAGTTCATGCCCGGCTCCACCTGGCAGTCGGCATAGACGCGGATCTTATCGCGGAACTTGCCGCCCATCAGCTCGTAGATGGGCACGCCCAACGCCTTGCCTTTCAGATCCCAGAGCGCGATCTCGATGCCGGTCAGCGCCGTGATCAGAGCCCCGCCCGAACCGCCGTCGAAGACGTGAGAACGGCGCATATCCTCAAAGATGGCATCGATGGCAAAGGGATCACGGCCGATGAGCTTTTCCTCCAGGTAGGCGATGATGGCGATGGCCTGAGTGCCGCCATGTACGCATTCACCGATACCTGTGACGCCGGCATCGGTCTCGATCTTGACCCAGAGATGCATGCCGTGGCCTTTCGTGGCCGCGGTCTTGATGGATGTGATTTTCATGGAGCGCTCCTGTTTTTGGGTGCGAAGTGATTTGTGCTGCGTGCTGCGTGCTGCGTGCTGCGTGCTGCGTGCTGCGTGCTGCGTGCTGCGTGCTGCGTGCTGCGTGCTGCGTAATATTGTCAACGCTACGTACACTCACACGTGAAATTCCGGCGCGACGTTGACAGGTTCCAACTATCCCCCTATGATGCTCGTATTCACCCGTTCACAATTCAAAATTGAGCATTCACAATTCACGATTAGGAATTCCCATGCACATCGATCAACTCGAAACCCCAGCCGTCGTCATCGATCTGGACAAGCTGAGCGCCAACATCAACCGGCTCCAAGCCTATCTCGACGAACATGGTATCGCCAATCGGCCCCACATCAAAACACACAAAATTCCCGAAATTGCCCACATGCAGGTCAAGGCCGGGGCCGTCGGCATCACCTGCCAGAAGGTGGGCGAGGCCGAGGTTATGGCCCAGGGCGGCATTGAGGATATCTTCATTCCCTACAACATTCTGGGCGCTTCCAAGCTGGAACGGCTCACTAATCTGGCCAAACGAACGACCATCAGCGTGACCGCCGATTCGGTGACCACGGTGCGTGGCTATGCCGAAGCTGCGCAGTCTGCCGGCATTGAACTGCCCGTGCTGGTCGAGTTCGACGCGGGAACCGGACGCTGCGGCGTGCAGACGCCCCAGGAAGCCGCCGATTTGGCAACCGTCATCGCTAGCTCGCCGGGCCTACGCTTTGCCGGCCTCATGACCTATCCCAATCTTGACGCGGCGGACCAGTTCATTGTTGAAGCGACGCGACTCATCGAAGCCCAAGGTCTGACGGTCAACATTGTGAGCGGTGGCGGATCGCCGGTAATGTGGGAGGCCCACACCCATCCGGGCATCACCGAGCACCGGGCCGGCACCTATGTCTATGGCGACCGCGCCATGATCCGCTCGGGCGCCATGACGTTGAAGCAATGTGCCATGCGCGTGCTTTGCACCGTGGTCAGCCGCCCCACAGCAGATCGCGGCATCCTCGACGGCGGCAGCAAGACGTTTACGCCCGACACAATGGGCTTTGACGATTATGGATACATTCTGGAGTATCCGGAAGCGACCCTATATCATTTCTCCGAGGAACATGGATTCGTCGACTTCTCGGCCTGTGAGCAGCGCCCCGTCGTCGGAGATCGGATCTCTGTGATCCCAAATCACTGCTGTGTCGTCAGCAACATGTTTAACCAGGTCTACGGCGTGCGAAACGACCAGGTCGAGGTGATCTGGCCGGTGGCTGCGCGTGGACGGCTACAGTAGAGACGCAAGATTTTGCGTCTCTACGTCCGCTGAGCCCGTTCCCAATTCCGCGAATCCGGCACATCCAACCACTCGCCGCCACCGGCAATCGACTGCTGACTGATCAGGCCGGGCAAGGTCATGTCCATGGCCTCATGGATGCCGACTCGCGGCAGTTTGCGCTCCCTGATGGCATCCACGAAATCGAGCACGACGAAGTAGTCGCCTCCGCCATGGCCTGCCTGCCGTGCCGCTGCGGGATGGTTGCGCCAGGAATCGGGCAGATAGTCCGAGGCGAAGTCATCAAGTGGAGTCCACTGATTTGGATCCTGACTGCGATCTTCCACCCAGACCCAATCACCTTCACCGGTGCGACGTGCACTCTCGTACACGCCCTTGGTCCCCTGGAGCGTGTAGTTTGTCATGGCGTGGGGCCGTTTCGACAACATGTCCAGGCGTACACGGATCAGCTTGCCGCTTTCAGTCTTGCAGAGCAGCAGCACCGTGTCCTCCATGGCATGTTCAGGATCGGTCCACCGACCCGTCCCGATGCAACTTACCTTCGCCACCCGTTCGCCCACCCACTCCAGACAGGGCCCCAGGCTGTGGGTCGGGTAGGTGCAGCCGTTGACGCCGACCTGCCGATAGGCGCGCCAGGTCGGGCTGCCGTCGGGCATGTGATGCAACGCCGACAGTTCGTGCAGGTACTCGCCTTCGGCGTAGTAGATGTCGCCAAAGAGTCCGGCGTCGACCATGCCCTTAACCAGCGCGTTGGTGCGATTGTAGAGATAGTTTTCCGCCATCATGTAGACGGCTTTGCTGCGGGCACAGGCATCAACCAGCCAACGCGCCTCATCCATCGACACGACCGCCGTGACCTCGGACAGGACGTGGATATCACGGCCGAGCGCGGCCATGGACTGGGCAGCGTGGTGGTGCATGGGCGTGGCGATGACCACGGCATCGGGTTTGACCTCGTCAAGCATCTGCTCGTAGACGAGGTAGCGAGCATCCACGCCGGTTGACTCACCGGCTGCGTCCAGCGCGGCAGCATTGATGTCACAGAGTGCAACGATCTCCGTTTCGGGATGGGATCGAAAAGCGTTGAAGAAGCTTCCGGCACGAGGCACGCCGACCATGGCGACACGGATCATGATCTTTCTCCCAATAGTTGCTAGCTCTGAAAAGGCAAGCGTGCGACGCACTGTCCAGAATGAGTTCGATTACTCGATGTTCTGCTGGACAGTGCGTCGCACGCGGGTGGAATACTAGAAGAATCTATTGCCCGTCTCGCCAGACCTCATACTCGGCCCAGCCTTCGTCGTTGAGCGGATAGTACTTCATGATCGATCCGCCTTCGAGCAATTTGATGCGGCTGAAGACCTCCCACTCCTCATGTTCGACCGTATGCTCGACCACCAGGGAAGCCATCTTGGCGGGCACAACCACCGCGCCATCATCGTCAGCAATGATGATGTCACCCGGCATCACCAGGACCATGCTGCAAGCCACCGGCACATTGTAGGCCCAGGGGAAGAGATGGGTCTGAGACGCATAGTTGGGCGTAAACCCTTTGGTCCAGACCGGGACGTCCATTTCACGAATCTTGGGCCAGTCTCGAATGCTGCCGTCCACAACAATGCCCACGCCGCCCCGCCCCTTGAAGTAGGTCGTGAGCATATCGCCCATACAGCCGGTGTAGGGATCGCCGAAGGCCTGCACAACCAGCACATCGCCCGGCTCCACCGCGTCAAAGACTGACCAGAGCGCCGTCCGTTTTTCGATGCCTTCCTGCTGTTTGCCGGAGGCCACATCCTCACGCTGGGGCATGAACTGGAGCGTCACGGCAGGGCCCACAACCTTGGCGCCGGGCGTTCTGGGCAGAGGGCCGTCCATGTAGGTCTGGCGGATGCCCATGCGGTGCAGCGTGGCCGCCGCCGTTGCGCTGCTGACATCGCGAAGTTGCTCGATCAGTTTTGGATCGGGCCGGTTGTATGCGGGTCCTACGATGGGCAGGTCCACATTATCCGGCCGCGGCAGATCGATATCGTAGTATTCCTCAGGACGCGCCATTTCGGTTTCTCCTCTGTGAATTGTTTGATTCTTGATGAATGAAATCGATCTGAAACCGTTTGGGGAGTAGGTTGCAGGCCAACACGGTGTCCTTCACCTTCCTGGAAGCTGCCGGCTTCCAGGAAGATCCATCCACGACGCCTACATCGCCTCACGTTCCTTCTCGCTGAGCGTCCAGCGCGGTGCCACAGCACGATTGACGTAGGAGCGGGGCCATTTGTCCGCGGCCAAATCTAGGCAAGCTTCGACCGACAACCGCCAGGTCAGCTCGACCGACTCGGCCGAAAAGCCCGCCGTGTGGGGCGTCACCACGAGATTTTCGAGTTGTAGCAACGGGTTATCGACCGTTGTCGGCTCTTCCTCGAAGACATCCAGACCCGCACCGAGGATCTGCCCTTCGGTCAACGCACTGACCAGCGCATCCTCCTCGATCACCGGCCCACGTGCGGTGTTGACCAAGATGGCATCCGCCTTCATAAGGCCCAGCTCACGTGCGCCGATCATGTGTCGGGTGGCTGCGGTCAATGGCGTGTGCACGGAGACAATGTCTGACCGCGCCAGTAGTTCGTCCAGCTCGCAGCCTTCAACACCAGCCTCGGCCAGCGAAGCCGGGTCCACATAGGGATCGTAGACCAGAAATGTCGGATTGAAGCCCTGAAGCTTGGCCACGACCTGGCGTGGGATCAGGCCAAAGCCCAGCAGGCCAATGGTCTTGTTGCGCAGACTCCAGGTCGGCAGCCGGTCGCTTCGGTTGGCCCAGCCGATTGTGCGCATGGCGTGATCCTGGCTGGCGATACGCCGCCCCACGGCAAACATGAGCGCGATGGTGTGGTCTGAGACAGCGTCGTGATGTGCATGGGGTGTGTTGACAACGACAATCCCGTGCTCGGTTGCTGCCTCAACGTCGATGCGATCCACGCCGCTGCCCGAACGGATCACGCCGCGGCACTTGGTCAGCAGCGGCATGTTCTCGCGCGAAGCCAGTTGGCAGCCGCCATAGATCCAGACCACATCGGCATCGCCGGCCATTTGCTCCAAATCCGCTCGATCCTCACAGATTCCATAGACAAACTCGATGCCGGCTTGCGCCAGATCATCGAACACAAAGCCTGGAACATCCTCACGATCCTTGTCAATCAATGCTACTTTGAACGGTGACACGGGTTTCTCCTGGAGTAGTTTTTAACGAACTGAAATCTTATTGATAATGCATCGTTTTCTATCGTGCTGCTGACTACGTACTGCTTGCTGCGTGAGGTTTCGTAGGCAGGGCGGTTATCGTGATTGGACGCTGCATGCGACAGGAAGATCTGCTGATCCCACAGAGCGTCTCTGAAGAAAAATCACGCAGCAAGCAGCAAGCAGCCCTTAACGCTACCTCACCTCTCATCACTCGCGCTCATATGCGCCACCGATTCCGCAATCAACTCGCGCAACACATCCAAATCCACGTCGCTGAGGCGCTTGATGTAGAGGCACGATTTGCCGGTGCTGTGCTTGCCGAGTTTAGCAAGCAGATCATCGTATCTGTCGAAGCCGGGCATGATGTAGACGGTCAGGGCCTGCTTGCGCGGGGCGAAGCCCGTGACCATCCAATCGGCCTCGCGCCCGCTGGCGTATGTGTACTGATAGGTGCCGAAACCGACGATGCTTGCGCCCCACATGACGGCGTCCTCGCCGGTCACCTCCTTCATGAGTTCGAGCAGAGTGAAGCTATCTTGTCGTTTGGTTTCAGGCGATACGCCATTGAGATAATCTTCCACGCTGGCATTGGTCGGTGCTGTCTTTGGTGCGGCCATTGAGTCTCCCTCGTTTCCTATTTTTCGATACTACTCTTCATAACTGCGATCCGGACGCCAGATATAGCTCGGTGCATAGCCGAAGGCCCGTTTGGCCTTGGCGCAGCTGAGCGGCGAATCGTTTCCTTTCAGTAGCCTACGGACCTCTGTGCGATCGCCAAAGTAGCGCTCAACTAATTCGGCTGTCGGTTCGCGCAAGACGGTCTGTGAGCCGGTGATGTTGTACGGTCCTGATTCAACAGACTCTGCCTCCGCCGCCAGCCTGCAGGCCATGGCTGCATCGCGGGCGTCGGTGCGCGTCCAAAGAAGTCCCGTCCCGCTTGCCGGGTCCGCCTGCATTTTCTCGATCTCGCCTGCAATCTGATGCGGCGGACGCACGCCCATAAAACGGAATGACAGAATGGTCATGCCGTAGTTCTGCACGAAGAAGTCAGCCGCCTGCTCACCGGCGATCTTGGAGAGCGCGTAGCTGTTGATCGGGCGCAATGGGTGTGACTCGTCCACCGGCGCGTAGACCGGCGGCGCGCCGGCAAGGCCATAGATCTGATTGGTCGAAGCAGATATAACACGTTTGACGCCCAGGTCAGCGCAAGCCTTGAAGAGATTGTATGTACTCGTAACATTGTTCCCGTATGTGCGTGTATCGGGAACCATCCCCGCATTGGGCCAGGCCGCCAGATGGATCACAGCGTCCGGCTGCGCCCACGTCACTGCCTGGTACGCCTCGCCGGCCTCAGTTAGATCTGCGCGCAGATAGTGGTATTCGCCACTGATGGCCGACGGCAGAATGTCAACGCCGAACACATCGGGCCCGGCCGCCGCGAGATCCGCCACAACATATTGACCGATTCGCCCCTGAGAGCCGGTGACGAGGACGCGCATGGGATGAGACCTTTCTGATGAAAAGATAAGGGAGTCGCTGCGTGCTGCTTGCTGCGTGATTTTTCGCGCTGCGGATCCGGTATCGTGTTTCGATGATTTCTCGCAGAAGCGGTACCAATATCGCATCAATGATTTCAGCGAAACCTCACGCAGCAAGCCGCACGCAGCACCTCCCTACGGCGCGCCTACCACCCGCCCAGACTGGTCCAACGGCGGCGGCGGCCAATGGATGCCCCGTTGTCCGGATAGACCTCGGTTGGGTCTAGGGATGTAGGTCTGATCTGGCAGGCCAATCAGTTCACGATCCCCGGCCCATTCTTCGTCACCACCGTACAGTTCACCGATCAGAGTCGCTGTCAGCTGCGCCTTAATCTGAGCGTGGGCAGACGAATCTGAGAGGTCCACTTGTTCTTTGGGATCCTCCTGCAAGTCGAAGAGCTGAGTACAGTTCCCGACCGGATAGTAGATCAGTTTGAAACGCCCATCGTGGATCATCCGAGTGGCGCTGGCATCTTCGCCGACCTCACCGTAGAGCGTCTCGCGCTTCTCCTCGCCGACCATCGAAATGCCATTGACGCTGGCAGGAATCTCGATGCCCGCCAGGTCGAGCAGCGTGGGCATAATGTCCTGCCAGCCGACCAACCGGTCCTCTGTGTGATTGACCGATAACGCGCGGATCGTCCGCCGTACCCATCAACACCATCGGCACGTTGGCCGAATCCTCGTAAAACGTTCGCTTGGCCCACAGACCATGGTTGCCCAACATGTCGCCATGGTCAGACGTGAAGAGAATGATGGTGTTGTCCAGCAACATCTCCTCACGCAGCGTGCCGATAACCAGCCGCATCTGATGATCGATCTGGGTGCAGAGCGCGTAGAAGGCACGTTGGATCCAGGCCACCTGGCGTTCGTCTTCGAAGGTCCAGTGGTCGCGCACAGACTGGAGCGCATAGGGCAGTGCGTCGGCATCCAAAGACCAGTCGCCCATGATCGGCGGATCGGGATCGACATCCCGGTAGCGATCTAGGTAGGATTGAAGCGGAGCCAGCGGCGGATGCGGATGGCAGTAGGAGAGATACCAGAAGCCGGGTCGCGTCGGGTCACGACGCCGGATCAGTCGCGCCATCTGCTGGGTGGTCCAGTTGGTGATGTGATAGCGTTCTTCCAGATGCCAGGTGCGCCAGCTATACTCGTTGTTGCACATGCCATGGGCGAATGACTGGCCGGCCAGCCCATGCTCGCCCAGCCAGAGTTCGTAGTCATCGATGGCCCCCAGTTGTGGACGCCCCTCCTCGGCCAGCATCACATCATCGAAGCCGATGCGATCGCGTTGGGGAAAGACATGGAGTTTGCCCGCCGCGTAGGCCTGATAGCCGGCGTTGCGGAATGTCTGGGGAAGGGTCGGCACATCGGGCATGGGTTCGTCGGTCTTGAAGACACGGTCGCCATGGGTACGTGGCGTCGTGCCGGTCATGAGCGTGCGCCGGGCTGGGATACAGACGGGGCACTCGCTATAGGCATTGGTGAAACGCGTGCCGTTGCGGGCCAGTTGGTCCAGCGTGGGCGCCTCGACGGTGCGGTGGCCGGCTGCGCCCATCAATGATGCCGGCCAGTGATCTGTGCAGATGAGCAGGACGTTGGGTTGTTCAGACATGGTTGCTGGCACCTGTGAGCCATGGATTTTTAAAATCCAGCATTTCGGTCAGAGTATTTGAGAACAGCCGGAGCTTAAGGTATCAAGGTTTGGGATTCAAGCATTTATGCGGTCAGACCCGGAGGCGTACCATCGGCGAAAGAAGACCGTCAATCACGATTTTTCAACAGCAAGGATGAGAGTATGACGAATTCTGGTACCATTGCAGCTTTGATACCCACGGTCGAGTCCTGATGGGAATCCATGCACCGGTGCCGATATGCGCCACGATGTCACAAAATTTCTCATCGATAGCGGCCTCTCCGAGACTGCTGCGCATGTCGGCGCTGTGGCCGATGAAGCCATGCGGCTGGCTGCGATCTTCGGTGTCTCCCAGCCCAAGGCCGAGCTGGCCGGGCTGCTGCATGACATCAGCGCCGTCATTCCCAACGAGCATCGCGTCCAAGCCGCCCGTGCGCTGAAGATCGATCTGCTGCCGGAAGAAGAGACCTTCCCCATGATCATCCATCAGAAGCTATCGGTACCGATAGCCCGCTGAGCTATTCGGCGTCACCGATGTCGCCGTGTTGAGCGCAATCGAATGTCACACCACGCTCAAGGGCAATCCATCCGAACTCGACAAGATCGTCTTCGTGGCCGACAAGATCGCTTGGGACCAGTCCGGCACACCGCCTTATCTGGACGATCTGTTGGCCGCACTTGACCGGTCTTTGGATCAGGCGGCGCTGGTCTATCTCGATTTTCTTTGGGATCAACGCGAGCAATTGCGGGTCGTGCATCCCTGGATGGTGGCGGCGCGTGCACATCTTCAGCTGAACTAGCTGGACAGCCGTTCATCATGCCCCCCACCGCATTAGCCGAAATGATCGCATGGCGTAGCATCGGGCACGTGGTGCCCTACCGGTCGAACAACCATGTTCACGCGCCGGATGCCTGACTCCTGACAGAAGTCAGGCATCTTCGCCTTCGCTCACATTTCTCATGTTATAACGGCAGTTTCACCGGAATGCCGCCCTCTTCCGACGACTGGCGGATGGCCAGGATCAACTCCTGATCAAGGCGCGCTTGCTGCGGGCCATAGCTCGGCTCCGTGTCGTTGCGGACGGCGTCGACCAGACTCATGAGACAGCCGGCCACGCCAATTTCGTCGTCGTGCCAGTGCTGACCGTGGCCCTGGTGGGCCGGACGGAAGGGGTTTTGCCAGGTGATGACGGGCTGGTCAGCGTCGCCGGTGTGGGCAACCAGGCTCTCCAGAATGCCGCCATCGTTGCGCTCCCAGCGCCGCTCCAGCGTGATGAAGTAGGGTGCTTCCCCGCCTGGGGCCAGGAGTGAGAGGCGCTCTTCCACGTCCAACCCCACACCCACGGTGATGCCCATACCCTTTTCCGCCAGGAATCGGCTACTGCGCCACCAACGGAGCGGCGAATCGTAGCCGACGGACGTCCAACTGAAGATGCCCAGCCGACCGTCCTCGAACTCGATGACGCCATGCTCCAGATTTTCATTGCGTCGCCCAAAAGTATTGGAGATGCGCGCCCAGTGTTCGCCCAACTCATAGCTGCGTACCACGCCAGTCACCTGCACCGGATTGGCGTCAAAACCCAGATAACTGCGCATCACGCTGACGCCGTGGTAGCCATGGCCGGCGAAGTCGTTGAAGGACGAGTAGACTGTGCCGAAGAGCCCGGAATCGATGAGCGCCAGCTTGATCTGCTCCAGAGGTCGCCGGTGGAACTGCTCAGCCACTTCGATTTTGAGACCACGCGCGTCGGCCGCTGCGATGATGGCGTCGGCCTCGCCTAAATCATGCGCGATTGGCGTCTCGAGCAGCACGTTCAACCCGTGCTCAACCGCCATCAGGCCGACCTCGCCATTGGCGGCGTAGGCCACAGAGACAATGCCGATCTCCGGCTCGGTCTCGCTGACCAGCTTGGCCATGTCGGTGTACCAAGGTGCATCCAGGCTCTCGCCCAGCTTGCGCGCCGGGTCCTCGCTGCGCCCCCAGACGCCGACCAGTTCAACCTCATCCGGCAGCGCGGCCACGATGGGTCCATACAGATAGTCTGACCGCCGCGCTGTGCCGATGATGGCGACGCGGAGGGGAGAAGTGTTTGTCATGAAAGGGTCTCCTATTTGGAAATGAATGAAGAACAAAGATCGAAGATCGGACAGCCGATTTCTTGCCCGGATGACAATGATCTTTGTTCTCCGATCTTCGATCTTTGTTCTTGTTATTTCAGCCAGCGCTTTGCCATTTTGCACACCATCGTATACGCAGGGTCAAACATGTTGCCGAGATCGTACTCGACGCATTGGCCCATGAGCGTGTTGGCCCCCAGCGCGTCCAGTTCGTATTCGTCCATCAGCCAGCGCAGCAGCTCGGTGGTGGCATGTTGGACGGCCTGATCGAGAGGACGAGCATTGCCCGCGGCATAGATGTATTCATCGTCCTCAGCCCTCGGCCAGTGGATTGTCTGCCCCTTGCGCAAGCCGACGGTGAATTGGACGTCGCACGAGATCTCGACGCCGGTACCCGCCATTTCGCCATCGCCCTGGATGGCGTGACCGTCGCCCAGAAAGAAGAGGGCTCCGGGCGCAAAGACCGGGAAGTAGACGGTCTTGCCTTCGACGAAGTGACGATAGTCCATGTTGCCGCCGTGGGCGGCCGAGGTCGCGGTGGAGATGGCCTCGCCGCCGGCCGGGGCCACGCCGAAGCAGCCGATCATGGGCCGGATGGGCATGGTGAAGCGGCCGATGCGGGTATCCGGTTTCTCCAGCATCACCGTGCCTGCTTCGACGTCCACATGCCAATAGGAACGGGAGCGTTCACCGGTGGGCGGCCAGGGAAGCTCCGGCACATACTCCGGATCGACCACGTTGGGCGCCAGCATGGCGCTGCCCCAGCCCTGCGTGCGATTGGGCGTGATCTTCTCAAGATGAATGATTAGCGTATCGCCCGGCTCAGCGCCGTCGATGAAAAAAGGGCCGGTCATGGGATTGCCGCGCGGCGTCACCTGTTCGTTACCGGCGTCATGCCCGGCGGCGTCCACAGTGGTCGTGATCACCGTATCACCTGGTGCGATGTTTAGCGCCGGTTCATGTGTGCCCATGGTGGTGTAATAACGGGTCGGTTGAAAGGTATGGAGGGTCATTGGTTTACGTCCTTTTGCAGTTGCCGATTGAAGGATACGGAAAAGCGAACCGGGTTGATCTTATCACGCTCTTCGTGCCTGTCAATCACGCCGAAGCGGCGGAGGGGCACATAGCAGATTCGGGCAGAAAGCGCCAGGGACGGTCCAGAAAGTCTCGGCTTGAAGACCGATTGCCGGACCGTCCCCGGCACTTTGACGACGCCTCCCTAGATTGAGATGCTCCCGGAAGCGGAATCTTGCTGAATTCGCTCTCCAATCTTCGGAATTGGAATTAAAATTACGCTCTTGGACAAAATCTGTAGGGTCTGCGATAATCGGACCAAAGACAAAGTGGCGTCCTCAAGGTCTGGACCAAGATCCAGGCGAACTGGTTGCATTTGTCTTCAAATCGATTGGCAAGCCAACCTTTCCTCGACTTCCATCGGCGAGATCTGACAACGAAACACGCTTGCCCATATCTCGAGCGTAGAAATTATCACTCAAGAAACTATCGACAGAAGGCCGATACGATGAAGCTTTCAGATGTTCAATCATACCTCCAAGAGCAAGGCCTCGATGGCTGGCTGCTCTACAGTTTCTGGCAGCAGAACCCCATCGCTATCTCGGTGGCGGGCCTGCGCTCAGGCGGCAGCCGACGCTGGTTTCTCTGGATTCCTGCAGAGGGTCGTCCGGCCTGGCTGATCCACGCCATCGAATCCAACGCGTTTGTCGGCGTCAACCCCGAGTTGCAGGGAGAGATGCTTCGCTATGTGAGTTGGCAGGAATTGGCCGCCATGCTGCCCAAGTTGATCGGTGTGGAGCCGGGGCGACAGCCAAAGATCGCCATGGAATATAGCCCCGAGAATGCCATCCCCTACGTGAGCCGTGTCGACGCCGGCACAATGGAACTGGTCATCAAGAGCACCGGCGCCGAGATCGTCAGCAGCGCCGATCTGGTGCAGTCGGTCGAGGCCGTGTTGACGCCCGAACAGCTCGCCAGCCATCGTCAAGCCGCTGGCATTTGCCTGGCCGCCAAGAATGCCGCCTTCGCCTTCATCGCCCAAGAGCTGCGTGACGGCCGGCCAATCACCGAATTCCAGGCCCAGCAATTCATCACCGACTTCTTTGTCGAGCACGACATGGTCGGGGAGCTGACATCTCTAGTCTCGGTCAACGGCAATGCTGCCGATCCCCACTACATGTCCAGCGAGAAACGTCATAGCCCCATCCACGAGGGCGACGCGATCTTGATCGACCTGTGGAGCCGTAAGGTCGGCGACCCGGACAACGTATTCGCCGATCTCACGTGGACGGCCTTCGCGGGCGAAAGTACACCGCCCAAAGTGACGGAAGTCTTCAACGTGGTTGCGGCAGCCCGCGATCGCGCCGTCGAGTTCATCCAGACTCGGCTTGACGCCGGCGAGGCAGTCTACGGCTATGAGGTCGACGATGCCAGCCGCCAGGTGATCATCGATGCAGGCTATGGCGACTTCATCATGCACCGCACCGGCCACAGCCTGGGCCCGACCGGCCACTACATCGGTGTCAACATCGACAATCTGGAGAGCCAGGATCGCCGACAGTTGATTCCCGGCGTCATGTTCACCATCGAGCCCGGCATCTACATGGCCGACTTCAATTTCGATGGCAGCCAAACACCCAAGGGCTTGGGGATTCGCAGCGAGGTCAACTGCTACATGCATGCCGATCTGGGTAGAGGTGACAACACTGCCGTTGCAGACAGAGGTGCAGCCACTGTTGGTGTAGATCTAGAAACCCAATAGTGAATTGTTGATGAACTAGTTTGATGCATATTCATTGTTCGAGATACACGGCACCAACGGAGTCCCATTCACAAGTCACCAGTTCTCTATAGCTTAACCGTCTCCCTAATACGACCGTCAGAGATCCACTTCCGGGAGGTGGATCGGCCACGTGTCTACAACTCGATCTACATCCAACCGGACCCCAACCATATGGACTTCACCAAGGAAGAATACGCAACGCGTCAACGGCGTATCCGTCAACAAATGATGGCCGACGGTGTTGACGCGCTCTTCATCACCGGTGAACACAACGTGCGCTACGCCACCGGCTTCCGGGGCGAACCGCGTTCGCTGCTGTTGACACAGGATCACGCGATTCTTGCAACCTCTTTCCGCTGCATACCCTGGGCCGAGCAGCAAACGTCGGGCGTCGAACTCTCAACAAACTTGTACCCTGTCGACGCCATCGCCGAACGCCTACCCAAATCCTCAACCATCGGCATTGAAAGCGATATCGGCCATGAGCGCTTTCTCCAACTTCTGCGTGACCTTGATGGTCATAAACTGAAGATTACGCATACCATCGAAACTGTTCGCATGCGCAAGTCTGAAGCCGAAATTGAATTCATGCATCGGGCACAACGAATGGCAGAGGCGATCTTCACGGCCACACTGCCTGAGATCGTGCCCGGCGTCACTGAGCGATTTCTACGCGGCAGAATCCTCAGCCGCATCGCCAAAAACGAGACGCTGGACGGCCCCTCTTTCGGACCCATTGTTGCTATCGGCGAAAATGCCTGGGAGATCCATCACCAACCGGACATGCGACAGATCCGAGACGGCGATCTCGTCATCATCGATCTGGGTGTCATCCTGCACGGCTACTGCTCCGACATGACTCGCACACTCTGCGTCGGCACGCCGAACAAGGAGATGCGCCGGCTCTACGTCGCGGTGCGAGATGCCCAGAACGCTGCATTCGAAAAGATCGCTCCAGGCGTCCCCATGGGTGATGTGGATGCTGCCGCCCGCGCCTGCATCGAAGATGCCGGCTACGGCAAGTTCTTCACGCACGGATTGGGCATTCTGTCGGATTGAGCGTCCATGATCCCGGGCCAGCCTTCAAACCCGATGTGGCAGATCATCTGCAAGAAGGCATGGTCATGTCTGTTGAACCGGGAGCTTATCTCCAAGACAAGTTCGGCGTGCGTATTGAGGACGTCATTGTTGTGCGCGAGAATGGCTATGAGAACTTGATGGCGGTAGACAAAGATTTGATTTCGTTGTAGAACTGTACAACAGAACGCGGATCGGGCGGATTTCTACGGATAAACCCTGAAGAGATCCGTGAAGATTCGCCCGATCCGTTGTATCCGTGTTCTATCCTGATTTTTTTGAACAAAACTGGAAGCGTCCAATGACTCAATCCCGTCGTTTTGCCGCATTGGCCGAGCGTGACATCAACCTGAAACCTTTGTCGATCCATGGCCTGAGGCCGGGTTGACCGTCGTCGACAGCCCCTATGATCCAGAACCGGGTCTGCGTATCGAGGACGGACAGGTGGTCGAGATGGATGGGCGTCAGCGTGAAGATTTTGACGCCATCGACCTCTTCATCGCCGCCCATGCATTGGATCTCTCAGTAGCCAAAGCGGCTATGCTTGTGCCGTCGATAACGCTGGCGCGCATGTTGACCGACGTCAATGTGCCCCAACGCGAAGTGCGCCAGTTGATCGCCGGCTGCACGCCGGCCAAGCTGGTCGAGATCATGCGCCACATGAATGTGCTGGAGATGATGATGGGGCTGGCCAAGATGCGTGTGCGTCGTACGCCCGCCAACCAGGCCCATGTCACCAACTGGAAGGAACACCCCGCCCTGCTGGCCGCCGACGCGGCCGAGGCCGGATTGCGCGGATTTGCCGAGGCCGAGACGACGGTGCGCGTTGCGCGCAACGCACCCTTCAACGCGCTGGCCATCCTGGTCGGCACCCAGACCGGCCGCGGCGGCGTGCTCACCCAATGTGCGGTCGAGGAGGCGCTGGGGCTGAAGCTTGCCATGAAGGGACTGGTCACCTACGCCGAAACGCTCTCAGTCTACGGCACGGAGCAGACCTTTGTCGACGGCGACGACACGCCCTGGTCCAAGGCCTTTCTGGCCTCGGCCTACGCCTCACGTGGGGTCAAGATCCGCTTCACGTCGGGGACGGGCTCCGAGGCACTGATGGGCAATGCCGAGAAATGCTCCATGCTCTATCTGGAAGCGCGCTGCCTCTTGGTGACCAAAGGTGCGGGCAGCCAGGGCGTCCAGAACGGCTCCATCTCCTGCATCGCCCTGCCCGAGGCATTGCCCGGCGGCGTGCGTGCGGTGCTGGCCGAAAACTTGCTCGCCTCCATGTTGGGCTTGGAGGTGGCATCCGGCAACGACGCGTTGGCCTCCCATTCCGAGATTCGCAAGACGGCCAAGCTCATGTTGCAGTTTTTGCCCGGCACCGACTTCGTCCACTCGGGCTTCAGCGTGATGCCAAAGCGGGACAACCTCTTCGGCGGCGGCAACTTTGACGCCGAGGATCTGGACGACTACAACGTGCTCCAGCGCGACATGCAGGTCGACGCCGGGCTGCGGCCCATCTCCGAGGAAGAGACGACGGCCATCCGACGCAAGGGTGCGTTAGCCATCCAAGCCGTCTACGATGAATTGGGATTTCCGGCCATCAGCGACGAGGAGATCGAGACCGCTGTCATGGCCTTCAGTAGCGAAGATATGGCCGACCGTGACCTTGTCGCCGATCTCTGAGGCCGCCGACCGCTTCCTGGAGAGCGACCTGACCATGGTCGACGTGGCCGCTGCACTGCAAAAGCGCGGCTTCGAGGATGTGGCTGCCAACGTGCTGGAGATGGGTCGCCAACGCCTGGCCGCCGACTATCTCCAGCCTTCAGCCATCTTCGACCGTGATTTCCATGTGCTTAGCGCCATCAACGATGTGAACGACTATGCCGGCCCCGGCACCGGCTATCGTGTGGAGGGCGAGCGCTGGGCCGAGATCCAGGCCATTCCCCAGGCCAAGGAACCCTACGACTTCATCGATGAGAACATCGGGACGCCGACTGACAAGCTGATTGCGTTGGGCCCGGTGCGCGACGGAACGCGCAACGAGATTCTCGTGGCCGTCGGCCCGGCCTTCAATGAGGCGCTGACCAGCACCATCGGTGGGCTCAGCCACGAGGATGTGCTGATCGCCATCCTTACGGGCGTGGCCAGGGAGGGAATGATCGCACGCATGATCAAGGTGCATCATACGTCGGACTGTGCAGCCATCGGCTACATCGGCGCGCAGGTCAGCGGATCGGGCATCGCCATCGGGCTACAATCGCGAGGCACGGCAGTCATTCACAAGCGCGGGCTTGCGCCGGCTCAACAATCTGGAGCTGTTTCCCCAATCGCCCAGCCTCACACTAGAGACCTACGAGGCCATCGGCCGCAACGCGGCCCGCTACGCCCTGGACCGTCCGACCAAGCCCGTGGCCGTCAAGATCGACAACGGCGCACGGCTGCGCCTCATCGTCAAGACGACGCTGCTGCACCAACGCGAGACCGCGGCCATCGAAGACAGACCGCCGACAGAGATGTTTTTTGACTGGGAGCCGGACTTTTAGGAAACGTCGCAGAAGTGCCGGGGACTGGCCACAAGCCGCTTCGTTTGCGAGTGTTTTCCTGGCCACTCCCCGGCACTTCGTTGCACATAGAGGAACCAAACGATGCCCCAATACCCACTGAATGAATCGATGCCCGATCAGCTACGCGCAGCCAGCGGGCGCGCCTACGCTGAGGTGACGCTGGACGCCGTTGCGGAAGGCACGCTGAGCGCCGATGACCTGGCTGTGGACGCAAGCACGTTGCAGGCGCAGGCGACTATCGCCGAGGAGGCTGGTTTCCCACAGTTGGCGTCCAATCTTCGCCGGGCCGCCGAGTTGACAGCGGTGCCCAACGACGAACTGTTACAGATGTACGAACTGCTGCGCCCGGGCCGTGGGAGCCATGATGAACTGGTTGCCCTGGCAGAAACCCTTGCAGACTATCTACGGGGCCGACGAGACCGCATCGTTCGTGCGCGAGGCCGCCGACGCCTATCGTCAACGGGAGCTGTTGAAGCGCTCATGACCCGCCTAGTCGTTCAGATTGCCCCGCAACGCAACACCCAATACGCCGGATCGGCACGCAGTCTGGCCCCACACGAATTGGCCCTGAGTCCTCTGGCCGCGCGCATGGATAATCTCCAGATGGTCAGCCTCGGCGGACAGGATTACCTCTCCTTCGATCTCACGACGATCCTTCGGACGAGGCCTTAACGAATCAACTCGTCAGGAATTGGCCATGCTGGCCATGACCGGCACAGCCTTCGTCTACCACGAGTCGATCGGCGACCGGTCTGGCCCCTTCCTTGAGCCGGTGGATCTCGATTTCACGCCGGCGCTGCCGCGGGAGATTGTCGAAACACGCCGTTACCGTGGCAAGACCAACGAGATGTTCACCCATTTTCTCTGCAACGTGGCCCGTCATGCCAGCGATCTGGCAACACGGCCCTGGCCAACGCTATGCGTCTTCGACCCGCTGGCCGGCGGCGGCACCACATTGCTGACGGCGCTGATGCTGGGCGCGTCGGCGGCCGGGGTCGAAAAGAACGGTAAGGATGTGGCCTCGACAGCTACGTTTCTGCGACAGTTTCTCCAGGAAGCGCGCGTCAGCCATCGGGTCAAAGAGGAGCGGCTGAAGCAAGTCGGTCAACGTTGGACATTCTCGATCGGCAAGCCGGCTACTCAGGAGTGCCTTCTGGCATCCGGCGACACGATCGATGCCAAGGTGCTGCTCGCCGGATTCCGCCCCCATCTAATCGTGACCGATCTGCCCTACGGCATCCAGCACCAGGGCAAGCTTGAGCAGTTGCTTGCCGCCGCGCTGCCGGTCTGGGCAGCGCTGTTGCCGCCGAGCGGCGCGCTGGTCTACTCCTGGGATGCGACACGCTTTCCACGTGAGCAGATGGTTGAAATCGTCGGGCGCATAGAGCGACTCCAGATCCTGGGCAGCGGAGCCTACACGGAACTGGGCCATCCGGTCGATCGTGTCATCAAGCGACGTGAAGTGTTGGTGGCGAAGGTGGGCGAATCGGCGACGCATCAAGACAAATGACGACATGTCAGCGGCACCTAGGTTGCAGTCTGATCTGGGCCCCGCATTGGCGACACACCGAACGAGCTGTGTTGCGCGATTTGGGTGCAATTCAGAGCGGGGCACGTGGAGCGGTCGCCTCACCCTGCTTCGCTTCCTGAACGGAGGCTACGCGTCCCTCTCCAATTTTTGGAGAGGGACCGCCGGGACGCCTGAGGCGTCCCAGCAGGGTGAGGCAAACCCGTCCCCGGCGTGAATTGCACCCCACGATTTCGCGTCATTGACGTCTTCGTCGAAACCCTGTAGAATAGGCTGCGACGTAAAAACTTATGGTATTGTCGGTTTGATCCGGTGGATAGAAACGTCTCTCCCCATCCCAATCAGATGTTTTCTTGCGAATGTATCTGGCCGTAACCATAGTCTCGACTTGTCCAAGGCCTGAGAGATCGATTCCCCTTTTGACTATCGGTCTCGTTTATTTGAAGACAGACCAAGCGAATACAAGCCGTCTCAAAGTCAGTTGAAAACTCGAACGAATCCCATTGCGTACGTTTTGCCGGGGTGCTCTGTTGTCGTTTTACCGACCGCGCATCGCTGCTTGCATGGAACGGACCAAGCATTGTTTAGGCCAGACATTGTGTACGCCAAGCGAAGGTGTTGACATTCGTCCTCTACCTGACGCCATTCCAGTCGTTGTCAACAGGCGGATGCTGTAGCACGACCCATCAAACAGCGTCCGGCTGCAAGTCAAACCAAGAAGATACCCAATTTTCCGCAACACAAGGAGGAAAACGTGTCCGAAAACAGTAACCGAGTATCTCGACGAAGCATGTTGAAGATCATGGGCGGCACTATGGCCATGGCCGCGTTGGCAGCCTGTGCCGCGCCGGTCGCCCCGGCCAGTGATGCCGGCGGTGGAGATGCGCCGGCAGCAGTCACCGGCTCACTGACCGTCGTCCATCGCCGCGAGTACTTCAAGGAGATGGAAGAGCTGTTCGAAGCTGCGGTGCTGGCCTGGGGTGAAGAGAACGGCGTCGAGATGGAAGTCTCGCCTGTGGCCGCCGAGGCCAATGAGGACTTTGTTGCCAAGCTGGCTGCTGAAGTCGAGGCCGGCAATCCGCCCGATCTGATCTACCACCGCAACAATCTAGTCTCTCAGATGTATTTCCTCGACCTTTTGGAAGATGTTGGTGACACAGCCCAGACGGCCATGGATCTGTATGGCGATACGGCTGCCGCACAGGTTCGCTATAATGTGATCGATGACAAATGGTGGGGCGTGCCTTACATCATGAGCGGCGGCAGCGGCGCCGGCCTCTTTGCACGACGCAGTTGGATTGAAGAGGCTAACGTCGATCCGGTGGCTGGTATTAAGACCTGGGACGACGCACGTGATACGGCGCTGGCCATCTCCAATCCGGGCGAAGAACGCTACGGTTGGGGCATGACGGTCAACCGCGGCGGTGACGCCACGGGCCTGATTCAGGCGATCATTCACAACTGGGGCGGACAGATTACTGATGCAGATCTGACCGCAATCACCTTCAATTCCCCAGAGACCACCGAGGCTGTCGCTTGGCTTACCGATATCTACGTAAACGATGCCTATGCCGACATGATTCCGCCGGGCATCCTCGCTTGGACAGACTCGAGCAACAACGAGGCTTGGCTGGCCGGCAACATCGGTCTCTCAAAGAACGCTGCCAGCATTTACGCCAAGGGCAAGGCTGACGGCAACCCAATCTTTGAGGATACCCTTGTCACTGAACCGGTAATCGGTCCCTATGGCGAAGTGCTGGCCGGTGAAGCCGGCGCCCAATTCAACATTGCCAAGGGTGCTGCCAATCCGACCCAGGCTGCTGAACTGTCGCTCTATATGCTGGAACCCGACGTCTTCATGCCGATCTCGCTGATCTCGGCGGGTCTCTTCTTGCCGGCCTATGAGGACATGTACGAGAACGAATTGGTCGTGGCAGCCTTTGAGGCCGACCCCACCCTGCGGCGTATGGGCGAGATGGCCCTGGGCGACTATCCGGGTCTCTCATGGCCGGCCGATCCCAACGTTCTGAGTGACGCCATCAATGCACAGTCGATCCTGCCTGACCTGATGGCCGAGACCATCACCCAGGGTGTGGACCCAGCAGAAGCTGTCGAGCGTGCAACCGGACGTATCGAGCAAATCGCCGAAGAGCTGGGTGCCTTCGCTTAGATCTACCTGAGGGTTCGACAACGATTCAACTCGTCGGAGGCGTCGAATAGCCTTTGGCATTACTAGACAGAGACCTGACAGATTCAAGACCCTGTCAGGTCTCTGTCTAGTAAATCCGGCTGACAATCCTCGTGCCAATGCTGACAGAAGTTGAGCCAACGGACCTATGTCAATGCATTCATGCCGAATTAAACCAGGGACATCTGAATTCAATGCACATTCTCAATCCGCCTGAGTCGATTGAAAAGCTCACCCGTCTCAGTTCGTATGATCGTTCCTCCGACGGTCTTCCCCTTATTCCCGAAGACCTAATCGACCGCATGAAGCTGGTGACCACCGAAGAAGCATGGAGTGTGCTGGAGAAGCATGGCTATCATTTTCAGTTCGAAGGAGATTGGTTTCGCACCCATCCCGAGCGTATTCTTGTTGGACGCGCCGTTACAGCGATGATGGTGCCCTATCGCCCGGATCTGCACGATCTGATGGAGGAGATGGGCAAGGAAGAGGGTCGTATCGGCGGCCAGAATTCCTGGGTCATCGACACCCTGCAAAAGGATGATGTCATGGTGGTCGACATGCGCGGCAAGGTGAAGAATGGCACATTTGTCGGAGATAATCTATCAACCTCAGTTCGAACCCGCACGCGAGCGGGGGCTGTCATCGACGGCGGTATCCGCGATTTCCAGGGTATCAGTCAGTTGACCGATGTAGCATTCTACTGCCGGGGCATGGACCCCACGCCCATCCGTGAAGTCACATTGGCCGGGGTCAACATCCCCATTCGCATTGGTGAGGCAACGGTACTGCCAGGCGACATTGTCCTTGGTACGCCAACCGGCGTTATCTTCATTCCGCCCCACCTGGCGCTGGAGGTTGTCGAACGCTCTGAGGATGTTCGTATACGCGATGAATTCGGCAAGCTGCGCCTAAACGAAGGCGCCTACACGCCCGGCGAGATCGACGTCGGTACCTGGCCGGAGACCATCGAAGCAGACTTCCAACAGTGGTTGTCGAAGCGCTAGCATACTTAGAAATCATCGGCGGTAGTCCGCCCTATCCGCCTGAACACGAAGTGGATCCACAGCGCCATCCGCGTTCAATCCGGATGGTAGACTGACCAGTTTTGGCAACGGATTATTCTCTGCTCAACTCGCCGAGACTGTTTGCATAGGAGAGTTTAAATGGCACAGACTACAGCGCCAATTGCTGCAACGACGTCGACCGGCAGCCACCACAAGGGCCACAGGATGCGCCAGATCTTTGGCCGTGACTGGAAGATCGCATTGCCGTTCATCCTGCCCATTGTTATCCTGATGTCGCTTTTTATTGCCTGGCCGTTCGTCAAAGCGCTCTATACGAGCATGACCATCCGCACAATGTCGCGCGAGGTCAAGTTTGTCGGGCTGGACAACTACATTCGTCTCTACTCCGATACGTACTACTGGCAGTCCGTGAAGGCAACGTTCATCTTCACGTTTGGCTCGATCATATTCAAGCTGATCTTCGGCCTAATTGCGGCGTTGCTGCTGCATTCGCTCAAGCGCGGCCCGCGGTGTGATGACGGCACTCGTGCTCCTTCCCTGGATAATTCCGTCTGTCGTGCAGGCGTTGGCCTGGAAATCGATCTTGGATCCGCTCTTTGGCGGCCTCAACCCGCTACTTCAGGGCATCGGCATCATTGATAGACCGGTCGCTTGGCTGTCTGACCCACAACTCGCTATGGCCTCGGTGATTGCGGTCAATGTATGGGCCGGAATCCCATTTTTCACGGTAAACATGCTGGCCGGTATGGCATCCATCGATGACGAGATGTATGAAGCTGCTTCCATTGACGGAGCCAACGCCTGGGAAAAGTTCCGCAGCATCACATTGCCGAGCCTGCGTTTTGTGATCGCTATTGCTACGCTGCTCTCCACCATTTGGACGTTCAACAACTTCGAGACCATCTTCCTATTGACCCAGGGCGGACCGGGCAACATCACCAAGGTCTATTCGATAATGGCCTATGAAAAGGCCATCCGCTCACTCCAATTTGGTCCGGGTACGGCCATCGCTTTCAGCCTCGTACCGGTATTGCTCTTCTTCATCCTATTGCTTTCACGCTTCATGCGCAGTGATGCCGATGATGGCCGTGTGACCTGGCAAGATCGAATCATTGACGGAATCGGCGTGGTGATCAACCTGTTTTTCACCATCATTGCCTTGCCCTTCCAATTGATCGGATGGATCTGGCGTTCGATCTTCCCAGGACAGGCAAGCACCAAGAGCCTGAGGCGCCAGAACATGTTGGCTAGGATTGGCCGCAATATCGCTTTGGGTATTCTGTTGGCGTTTATTCTTTTCCCGTTCTATCGGATCCTGATCACGGCGTTCAAGGGCAACCTGCAGATCGGCCAGCGCGTCGATATCTACTGGCCAAACCCCTGGACCACCGAGCAGTTCGAACGCCTCTTCTTTGAGGAAGCGTTCTTCCGCTGGTTCGGCAACTCGATCATCGTCTCGGTCACCACCACCTTCTTGGCGGTTGTCCTGGCGGCACTAGGCGGCTATGCATTGGCCCGGCTCAATTTCCGTGGCGTCGAGTCCATGACCACGCTGTTGTTGGTCACCTACTTGCTGCCCGCGGCGCTCATGTTCATCCCGCTCTACGGCATCCTGGCCGACCTGGGCGTGATCAACACGCGCTGGGCCCTGATCCTTACCTATCCGACCGCCATGGTGCCCTTTGCTACCTGGCTTCTGATGGGCTACTATCGCTCGATCCCCATCGAACTGGAACACGCTGCATTGGTAGACGGGGCCACTCGATTGCAGGCATTTGTCCGCATCACGCTGCCGCTGGCCTTGCCGGCGCTGCTGGCCGTGACCTTGTTTGCCTTCACCAATGCCTGGAAAGAATTCCTCTATGCCTTTGTCTTCATCTCAAGCCAGAAGCTGATGACCCTGCCCGTGGGCCTGGCCCAGACCATCTTCGGCGACATCTATCCCTGGGGCATGCTCATGGCCGCCTCGCTGCTGATTTCCCTGCCCGTGGTCATCTTCTACATGTGGGGGCAGCGCTTCATGGTCGCCGGTCTGACGGCAGGTAGCGTGAAGGGGTAGCCGTGTACAAACCATGTGAGAAACAGCAGATCGCTGTTTCCGATGGCGATGGAAACTGAACTTCACAAAGGCGCAAGGTAGATGACAACACCTTGCGCCTTTGCGCGGTCGACTCTCTTTCGTAGCGCGGGTTCGCATCCGTTCGTTGATCAAGGAACCAGACAGGATCTCGCTATGATTGTGTAGAGACGGATAGCGTAGCGACGCGAAACTTACGTCCTAAGGCCGTTCCAGAGAAAACGATACCCCGACGTACTTCTGTGTAGGGACATGGCATTCCGCACAGACCCGTTGTTGACGGAGACCGTTTCGACTTTCAAGACCACGGCCGCCAAACAGACGGTGGCTGGGAATGCCGTGTCCGTGCCTGATAGTGCAGAAGGTCTGAAACGGACAAAGCATTCCTAGTATCATTCTCAGAATGTGGATGATGCTTCTCGATTTGGAATCGTCCAATCAGAGTTCGACCTGGCGGGGAATGCCATGTCCCTACAGATCTCAATTCGTATCGTTTGCGAAGCAGGCGCAAAGCGCCAACACACCCAAACCATTTCCTTGGATTGGACTATTACTCCAACTTGAGGCTAAACGAACATCTCGTGCATCAGTCAAGAGGATATACAATGAAAATCACCGAAGTGCACATCACGCCCATTGCCATCACCGATCCGCCGCTGCTCAACGCTGCCGGGCTGCATGCACCCTATGCGCTGCGTATCATCGTCGAGTTGGTTACCGACGACAATATCTACGGCCTGGGCGAGGTGCCCGGCAGCGAATCAACCCGGGCAGCGTTGGAAGAAGCCCGTGATATCGTCATCGGGCAGGACCCGTTCCAGCTAAACGCCATCCAGCAGGGATTAGAGGAGCGCTTCGGCGAGGATGCCGAAGACCGTGGTCAGTCGCCGTGGGACAAACGACGTATCGTCCATGTCTACAGCGGTATCGAAGTCGCTTGCTTCGACCTCATGGGCAAGGCCACGGGCAGGCCCGTCGTCGATCTGCTGGGCGGTCGGGCGCGTGATCGGGTACCCTTCTCAGCCTACCTCTTCTACAAATACGAGGGCGCAGGCGGATCGCTGGGGTTCGAGACCGACCCGTCGGCCACAGGCTGGGCCGCCGCACGCCAGGCCGCCGCGCTCGATCCGGAAGGCGTCGTCGCCCAGGCACAGGCCATGTGTGAGGCATTCGGCTTCGAGTCGATCAAGCTAAAGGGCGGCGCTGTGCCGCCCGATGAAGAGGTCGCAGCCATGTTCGCCCTGCGCGAGGCCTTTAGCCCGGGCACGCCGCTGCGATTGGACCCCAACGCCATCTGGTCGGTGGAGACCGCGATTCGCTGCGGCAAGACCATGGAAGGCATTCTTGAATACTACGAGGATCCGGTGCGCGGTCAGGAGGCCATGGCGGAAGTGGCCAGGGCTGTCGACATCCCAATGGCCACCAACATGTGTACGACCTCGTTCGAAGACATCCCCGGCAGCGTCGCCTTAGGCTCAGAGCACATCATTCTCAGCGATCATCATTTCTGGGGCGGTCTGCGCTCGTCGATCCAATTGTCACGCATCTGCAAGACCTTTGACCGTGGCGTCTCGATGCACTCCAACTCTCACGTGGGCATCTCGCTGATGGCCATGGCCCATCTGGCCGCGGCCACGCCCAATCTGACCTATGCCTGTGACACCCACTATCCGTGGCAGAGCGAAGAGGTGATCGTGGGCGGGCGCATTCAGTTTGACGAAGGCACGGTCGTCATTCCCAACGAGCCGGGGTTGGGTATCGAGCTTGATCGGGAGGCGCTGGCCAAGTTGCATGAGACCTACAACCAGTGTGGTTTGACTGAGCGCAACGACGAGATCGAGATGCAGAAAGTCAATCCAGGCTGGACCTTTGAAGCGCTGCGCTGGTAGGGCGTTGCGTTGCCCATGACGACGATGTTACACTCATGACGAAGCTGCAACGTGCGGTCCTGACGATCAGGTGAAAATCGATCGCCAGAGCAATGAGCACGAAATGAGCTAACCCATAGCCAGATTATAGACAGACGAGAATACTCTTCGCCTTGTTGTCGATGGGTCGTATCAGCTTGGCCATGATATCCAGAAAATTTCCAATGCAATTTATCATTGATAGAGATTTGCTCCGACAATCTCACACAGGCTTGTTCAAGCGAGACAGGTTATATTGGGTTATCGGTGGAGCCGGCTCCGGCAAGACAACAATCTGCCAAGCCCTCTCAGCCAGATTTGATATTCCTATCTATGATATGGATGCCCATATCTATGGAGCATATCATAGTCGATTTACACAAGAACGGCACCCAGTGAACAAGACGTGGTCAACAACTCAAGATGGACTGGGATGGTTACTCGGGATGACTTGGACTGAGTTCAATCGTTTTAACCAAGCGGCACTACCTGAATATTTGGATCTACTCAGTGAAGATCTTGAGGCCACCGACTCCGACTCTAGCATATTGATTGATGGCGGAATCTGGCACCCGGCTCTCCTTGCGCAAGTGATCCCTACTCGCCAGATTGTATGTCTGGCAATACCGGAACGGACAAGTGCCGAAATTTGGGAAACCGCTGAACGAGAATCTATGAAGGAGGCAATTTATCAGTTGCCGAAGCCAGAGGAAGCGTGGCGCAAATTCCTAGAATTCGATAGCCGAATCACATCCAAAATCCTAAAAGAATGTCAGGAGAACAATATCTTGATCTGCTCAAGGGGTGCACGGGAATCGGTAGATGAATTCGCAGAGCAGCTTGTCCGTGTACTAGGTTTCTGAAAGAGGAGAGTGACCATGCTTCCATCCCATTGGACGAAGAACGACCTGACCATCAATGGAGCGAGTCTGCACTATATCCGCACGGGCGATGGTCAGAAACCGCCCCTCGTTTTGGCCCACGGTTTTTCCGATGACAGTTCGTGTTGGCTACAAACCGCAGGTGACCTTGAAGCCAGCTACGACATCATCATGCCCGATGCCCGCGGCCACGGTCGCTCGGCACGGGTAGAACCCGGCCAACCCGTGGATATGGCCGCCGACCTAGCCGGGATTATCCAGGCCCTGGGCTTGGAACGCCCAATCGTTGGCGGGCATTCGATGGGCGCGATGACGGCTTTTCAGCTGGGCGTGCGCTATCCCGAAATTCCACGTGCCTTACTGCTTGAAGATCCACCCTGGTGGCAGCCTCAACCAGCTCAAACGGTCAGCCGGCTGGGAGAGCATCCGATGGCTCCCTGGGTCACCACGATCGAGCGTCTGACCCTCGACGAATTGATTGCACAGACCCGCGAGGAACACCCCACCTGGCCGGAGCCGGTCATCCAGACTTGGTGTCCGGCCAAAAAACGACTCGACCCGAACATCCTGTCGATTCTAAACGTCAGGGGCGCAAACTGGTCTACTGAGGTCCCGAAGCTGACCTGTCCAACGCTGATCGTCACTGCGGATCCGGAAAAAGGCGGGATCGTTACGCCAGCGATCGCGGCCCAGGTACAAGCGCTGAACCCACTCTGCACCATCATCCACATTCCAGGCGCCGGCCATCATGTCCGCTTTGAAGCGTATACAACGTATATGCAAAGCGTCCAGGTCTTCCTGCAGGGGCTCGAATAACGAAGCAACGACGCCACCGGCGCCTGGGTCCAAGCCTGCCTCCATCGTGTCGAGGGCGACGAGTTCAACACCGGCTACTGGTAACGAAAAGCCGGGCATCCCCATTCGCTGGCCACGCTGGCCGGGAGTGGGATGAGGTTTGCATCGAAACAAAGGAAAACTATGATTTGGAAATGGCTTAAGCGCATTTTGCTTGGCGTAGTTGCTGTGGCTTTTGCACTTGTAGCGGTCTTCGCCGGCTTCATCGTCTATGATTCAGTTACGTCTGCCTCTAGCGCAGAGCTTGCCAATGTTACCTTCACCGACGAGGCTGGAAACACGTTGATTGGCTATCTTGCTGAGCCGGACACACCCGGCCCACACCCGGCGATCCTGCTAATTCACGAATGGTGGGGACTCAATGAGGGTATCACGATCTTGGCCGATGCGTTGGCTGAGCAAGGATATGTCGTGCTGGCCGCAGACGCCTATCGCGGCAGTGTGACAGAGTCGATTCCACGCGCGATCTGGCTCGTGACGACAACGCCCGAAGCACAGATAACTGGCGATCTGGATGCGGGGCTTGCCTTTCTGCGTGAACTAGAGAGCACCGACCCCGACAAAGTGGCGACGATGGGATTCTGCTTTGGCGGCGGCCATTCGCTCCAACTGGGCTTGCGCCAGTCGGAAAATTTGGCCGTCACCATCATGTACTATGGCGCTGTCGTGACTGATCCAGAGTTGCTGCGCCCATTGACCGATGGGCAGCCGGTGCTGGGCATTTTTGCAGAAGAAGATCAGCAGATTTTCCCCGAAGAGGTACTGGAATTCGAGGCTGCGCTCAACAGTTTGAATGTGCCAAATGAGATCACAATATACTCCGGCGTGGGTCATGGTTTCCTCGATGAGGAGAACTACGATCAGCCTGGCACACCAGGAGATGCATGGCAACAGACGTTGGCATTTTTGGAAGCGAATCTGAAAAGCGCCAATTGATGATTTCGTGAATGCGGACTTTGAGTGTCAGTGGTGCTGAAAAGCCGGGCGTGATTTTGATCTCGACCGGACCGAGAATGAAATGAGGCTCAAAGTTGAAAGAGGATGTGAGCAGTAAGGAAGTCAGCTGGTTTCAGCATATCGCCACTGGGCTTGTTGTGGTGGTAGCAAATCTCTTTGCCGGCACGGCGCTTGGTATCCTGTGGGTCAAGCTCTTCGTCGACGTCGACATGGGGCTTGGCGGCGTTGCCGATGTCCTTGGTGGCATAATGGTCGGGGCGTTGGCGAGCCTGGTCGTTAGCGCATTGATCGTGGTTCTGTTGTCTTTGCGTGTCCAGTGGATATGGATCGGCGTTGTTGTGGTGGTAGCCGGCCTAACCTACGCAGGTCTTGTGCTCACAGCACCGGAGCGTGAGCCAACACCAGAACCGATTCTCAAGCAGGATTTCCAGCCCTTCTTCAGGGTAAACATGAGGATAAACCATACCCAAGAAATCCTGGACGCGATACCGCCCGACGAACGACCCTTTCCCTTCATCGAGGCCAAACTGTTTTCCGGTATTCCAGAATTAACCCTGGTGGACTGGGGCCCCAACTATGAACGCTGCGTTGTCGAGCCATCCGAGACCGATCTGGAGGCTCTATTGCTGCGAGTCCAAGCAGTAATGGTCACTGCCGGCCCCGCTTGTCGCACGCCTGAGGACGATCTCAGACTCTCGGTCGGATGGAATGTGGAAGGCGATTCAGACAGCCTGGGTCTGGATTCCGGCTGTCTTGCAGACAAGCCGGAGGTTGTCGCCCTTGCCGATGCTATCGGCGAACTGGCCGATAGCCTGTGTGGGAGCACCGCCACAGGCAATTTCAACCATTAGCATATTGGTCAAGATGATGATGAAATGTGAAAAACGTCGTTTCTGTGCGACACCAGTGGGCATTGCTAGGAAACGGCGTTTTTCCATTCCGCTATCATATCAACAAATATACAGTAATCAGAATACTTACAGTTGTAAAACGTGAGCTACTCGATTTCTGGCGTGTTCTCTTCACTCACTTTTAGTGCATTTGCAAAGCCAACGAAGGTAGGCGCCCATAGGCCAACAAAGATTCCAAAGCGCTCTGCATTCGAATCATCCTCACTGCGGCGCAAAAACCAGATCGCAATACTTAGACCGATGGATGCTAGCCCGGCAAGATACATGGCGTCAGATGTGAAGCCGAATTTTCGTAGTTGAGTGATCATTGAACTTTCCTTTCAGTACATTAATGTGACAACTCGCATGAATACAGAAACTTCTCATAGAAAACAGCTCATGCTATTCCACTATCGACTATATTCTGGCTGCATTCAAAATGGAATGCGGATCGGTGACATTGGCTTATCGCACAGTAGATTTCATAGCTGTGAAAGTTTGTCGATCAAACCAAGCATATTGAGAAAGTGAGTGACAGTCCTTTCTACCGGACGGTAGTACACGAATAGCGAGCCGTCGACCGCAAAGATAGTATACAGCATTTGTTCAGGGCATTGTGTTACGCGACTCACAATTGAGATAATTGGTCCCCGTCATTTCGTCTCAGAGCCTGTGAGTCGGGTCACTTGCATTTTCCTGCCGGAGACCGTTCTGCGCTGGCATCACCCTTGGTACGACGGAAATAGATGCACAATCCCGATGACCGTCGAGGCAGATCGAAGGTGGATCCAGAGCTTGAACGCTGGATCCGGTCGGTACGCAACGGAAGTGGCGAGTTGGCGACGCTTCTTCTTAATGCTAGGCTTCAGCGGGCGCCGCCAATGGCGCCCAAACACAAACCGAGTATGTCCCGGTTGAGTTAGGGCCGCAATGCTTCGCCACCCTCCAGCCGAGAAACCTCGCCCTATTTTCTGCCGAGGACTATACGCCAAACTGGACAAGGAGAGAACGCTATGTCTGTTGAGCAAAACAATACAGATTTCAACACTTAGCCAGCACAGATCTGGCCCTGCCGGCCATGGGTACAACGCCAATAGCAACTGGAGCGTATCAAGGCCATTCCGATTCCGGTATCCTCGATGAAATCTTCAGCGACCGGATCTGCGCTTTCGTGATGTCTTCATGGTTCGATTATGTGTCTTCTCAATAGGTTGGGGGCGGGCTTGCCCCGACCCGCAGCGGGCGGCGGCAAGGGTCGCCCCCACCACGACATTTCGAAAAGATACTCCTACCTCATCAGAGTGTATAATGTAGTGACGACGGCGCATTATAGGCACTCTGGCGTTCGGATGGAGAACAGGCGAACGCTGACATCGTTCAGCGGGCCCAGACCGAGAGGTTTGACTCCTTTGCTGCCGCCCCCAACCTTGGTTACAATGAGGGTGCTTCGACAGCTGTTCCGAACCAATCTCAGTTACCACGAAAGATCAAGAATAGACCGGGCCAATCGCGCCTTCCAGCAAGGCGTTGGACGCTTACTGATAACCACACAATTATGATTTGTGCTTGGGATGGGTTCGCATGATGAATACAGAATCAGCGAGTGATGAGTTCACAATGTGCCCAGCCAACATGCGGATTCGAGAAACCTAGAATGAGCAACCTCATCTTTGAATTGGCAAACCCGATTCTTCAGATCAACCTGGACGAATTACGCTCGATAGCAGGAGGCGGCCCTGTACTCATCCTGACACATGATAACCCTGACCCCGATGCGCTGGCTTCCGGAAAGGCATTAGCAACCTTGTTTCGAGAAGCGTGGGGGATCCCAGCGCGACTCGTTTACAGCGGATTGGTTGCCCGTGCAGAGAACAAAGCTGTACTCAAACGCTTGACCCCGGAATGGGAACACAGCGATACATTACCTGATTTTAGGGAATACACCGCTATCGCCCAGGTAGATACGCAACCGGGAGCCGGGAACAATCGTCTCAACACAGTTCATCCCAGACATATTGTGATCGATCACCATTATCCTGTTCGGGATACGATCTTTCCAGTGACGTATTCCGATATTCGTATGGAGATGGGGTCAACGGCCACAATGTTGTTCCAGTATCTGGAAGCTGCAGGAATCCACCCCGACCCAATCTTGGCTACTGCGATGTTTTATGGGCTCAAGACCGACACACGCAGCCTTTCGCGAGGCGCCTCACCCGCCGATGAGGTGACCTTTTTAGATTTGCTCCATAGCTTGGACCATCAGGAATTGTCCAGGGTGGAACTGGCCGGCTTGAGCCGTGAATACTTCCAATCTTTTAGCCGTGGGCTGCAAGCGGCCCGCGTGTTTGGGCAAGTGATCGTAGTCCGCCTTGGCTTGGTTACACAACCCGACTTCACGGCTGAAATGGCTGATATCCTAATCCGCTTCCAGGACGCCCATGCTGCGCTTTGCCTAGGACAACACGGAGACACGCTTCATATTTCGTTGCGTACCGAACTGACCGGCCAACATGCGGGCAAAACGATTCAACAACTCATTGTCCCGCCCGGTAAAGCCGGCGGACACGGCACCATGGCCGGCGGACAGATTCCTCTGCAAGGAAAGAATATCGAACCGTTGCTTGCAGACATCGAACATCGATTCTTGACTGTTATGGGTGAGACAGGCAGGGGCGTGGAATTAGTCGCCTAGCAGGCTGTCGAAGAGAGAAAGGCTAGAACGCGGAGCGTGCGGATCGGCAGCCGAATGCCATATTCAAATTGCTGGGACGCAAATGTGTTTTGGCTATGCGGTAAAGGAGAAAATTGATGACGTTTGAGGAATTCAAAGCGACCTTAAAAGATGATGCCCCGCCCACGGGCACGAGCCTGGCCCTGCAAGCCATGTGGTACGACGCCAACGGCAATTGGGATGAGGCCCACGCCAAAGCCCAGGACCAGGACGACCGCAACGGCGCCTGGGTCCACGCCTACCTCCACCGCGTCGAAGGCGATGAGTTCAACGCCGGGTACTGGTATCGCAAGGCCGGACGCCCCCACTCGCAGGCCACGCTGGCCGAGGAGTGGGATGAGATTGTGGCAGAGCTTTGTCAGTAGGGTCGTGTAGGGATAAAAGATTTGCCACAGATGGACACAGATAAAGAAATGATTTTCACAGATATCTTTCGTTCGCCCGGCGATCCTTAGAACTATCGGTGCCCTATCGTTTTTTATCCGTATCCATCTGTGACCGAAAGAACCCATCACCAACGGATAGCCCATGAAAATCACCAAGATCGAATCATTGACATTTGATGAATTGCCGCGCCTGCTCTTTGTTCTCGTCCACGCGGATGAAGGCATCGTGGGACTGGGCGAGACCTATGACAAGGTGCCGGGATCGCGCGGGGCGCTGCACGGTACGCTGGCCCCGCTGCTGCTGGGCAACGACCCGCGCGACATTCAGCGGCTGTGGAACTTCTGCTTCAACAGCATCCTATTTCACGGCTTTGCCGGGGCCGAGCTACGTGCGCTCTCGGCCGTGGAGATGGCGCTGTGGGACATCCTGGGCAAGAGCCTGAACACGCCGGTCTTCCGGCTGTTAGGCGGTCCGGTGCGCGACAAGATCAGCACCTACAACACGTGCATCGGCCACGGCCCCTACGATGATTTCACACGCTGGCATGAGGATGCCGGCAGCCTGGCCCAGGAATTGTACGAAACGGGCTCACGGGGCATGAAGATCTGGCCCTTCGACACCTACAGTGTGCGCTCCATGGGCCAGACCATCAGCCGCGAGGAGATTGAGGCCGGGCTGGAGCCGGTGCGTCGCATCCGAGAGGCGATGGGTGAGAATTTCCGCATCGGCATCGAGATGCACTTCCGCTGGAACCGCATGGCCGCCGAGCAGATCGGTTACGCGCTGGAACCCCACAACATCTACTTCATGGAGGACGCACTGCCCGCGGTCGACTTCCAGGAGATCAAAAGGCTGAGCCAATCGATCAAGATCCCCATCGTGGGCAGTGAAACGCTGTTGAGCCGCTGGCAACTGCGCGATTGGATCGTCGAGGGCGCCAGCCAGATCCTGAACACCGATCTGGCCTGGACCGGCGGCATCGCCGAGACAGTGCGCATCGCCGGCATGGCCGAGGCCTTCGGGCTGCCCATCATGCTCCACAACGCCGGCGGTCCGATTGCACACATGGCATCCCTGCATGTTGCGTCCCACATTCCCAATCTGTTTGAACTGGAGAGTGTGCGCGCCTTCTATCGAACGTACTTCCGTGAGTTGACCGACGTCGATGTGACTGTCGAGGACGGCTGTCTTGCCCTGCCGCCCGACCGACCGGGTCTAGGCGTCGACCTGCATCCGGACATTCGACAACGAGCAGATCTGACCGCTATCGTCAGCGACGGCGAAGGCAAAGCGGTCGGCATGGCGTCGCTGGGCGATAGCTGGAGCAAGCAGGAGATTCGGTTGTAGGAAGAGAGTTGCTGTGCGTGCTGCGTGCTGCGTGCTGCGTGCTGCGTGCTGCGTGCTGCGTGCTGCGTGCTGCGTGCTGCGTGCTGCGTGAAAAGCATGTCGCATTGGAGTGCGTTGTCAATCTCTGATCGTGTCGATCCCAACAGGCATCCCTCTCCACAGACCTCACGAGAAGCCCTCACGCAGCAAGCAGTACGTGGCAGCCCTCACATCCGCAATGCCGTGAACAACCTCCCCTTCAACGCCACGCCAATGATGACCAGCTCTGCCACGAGCATGACGCCGATGAAGCTGACGGCCAGCGGAATGACCTCGGTTGCGGCGACGATGGGAATGAGCGGAGGCTGGGGCGCGGCCCCGCCGACGACGCGGAAGAGTGGGACGAACAGGATGGCCGCCAATGTGCCGATGGCAATGCCTGCGATGGCGCCGAATATCATCAGAATCGTATATTCGATGGCGACCTGGCGAATGACCTGGTTGTGATAGAGGCCGACAGCGCGCACAACGGCAAACTGTTGGCGCCGTTCCTGAAGCGAAGCGTAGGTGTAGGTGAGCAGGCCTAGCGCAGCCATCACAGTTGCGGCCACAAAACTGACCGAGAGTGTGCCGAAAACGCCGACCCGCTCCATCTTAGCCTGCTCCTCAAGCAAGATCGCACTGGCATCCTGCTTGTTCAGGGGTACCAAACCCATCTCATCGTCAATAGTCGCAAGTACGCCCGTCGGCTCTGCGCCGTCCTCCAATTGTAGCCAGATATTGTGGGGCATGGTCACGCCGAAGAATGAGAAGATGTGATCGAGGTTGCCGATGATGACGACTTCATCGGGGTCGCTTGTGGGGAAGTGCTCGTAGAGGCCGGCCACCAAGAACAACCCCGACAGCCGCGCGCCCGATTCAGGAAAGACGTCGATCGTGATCGGATCGCCGATACGCAGGGCGTTCTCTTCCAAGAACTCACGCGATACCAAAATGCTCTGGGGGGCAGAGGCCAGACGGTTCATCAGCGATCCTAGCGGCTCGTATGCGAAATCGTCACGGAACCAGGCGGCTTTATCAAAGTCGATGCGATCGATACCGATAAACCGCGCCCGCTGGCTTCCGGTTGCTAGTTTGATCTCCGCCGTGTAGTCGCCTATACGCGTTGCCGCCTCAACCCCCGGCAATTCCTTGAACTCATCAATGGGCGGGATCCAGTCGCCGGTTGCGCTTGCCATCGTCTCTCCGCTGCCATACATATCACTCTCGCGCATCGGTTCAAACGAGAGATCCGCGCCCGTCTGGTAATAGATGCGGTCGATCAGCCACTGATCGAGGCTGGCGGCCATCGAGAGCGTGTAGACGCCCAGCGCCAAGCGAGACGACCACGAGGAGCAGCGGATTGATGTAGGTATGACTGTGGCGCCCCAATTGGCGCATGGCCATATAGAGCGAAGGCGAACGCACCCACTTGGCCAGCCGATCCAGCACGTACATAGCCGCTCTAAATATCCGCATGCTGACCAACGAGAGCACCACGATAAAAAGGGCCGGCGCCAGCACCAGCAACGGGTCACTGTAGAGTTCTTCCGGTCGATCCTGAACCAGCAGCGCAAGCGATCCCTGATCAAGCAGCTGCTGGTAGGCGTACCAGGCAGGAATCAGTAGGATGATATCGAGATAGTTTCGGTACCAGAAGGGCGCGCTGATGGGCCGGTAGTGTTCGCCGCTCTGTGATGCGAGGCCGCGCCAATTGCCCATCGAGGTCGCCCAGAGTTTGGCGACAAGAAAAACCACAAAAGTGATGAAAATCAGGGGAATACTGACGCCATAGAGGGAGATCGGCAACGGCTCACGCTCGCTGAAACTGAGAAAGCTGGAGGCATAGCCCATGGCCCGTGCCAGCAGCACGCCCACACCTAGGCCGAGCGGAAGGCCGACCAGGAAAAGGATCACGGCATCGACCATGGTGAAGTTGAGCACGTCCATGCGCGTCATGCCACGGCTGAGCATGACCATCATTTCCCTGCGCTGCCAGTAGGCGATGATCACCGACGTGAGCACAAGAAAGTAGAGCAGAAAACCGAGACCGGGGATGTTGAAGCCCAGCAGCAAGGTCGTCAACGAGTTCTGCCGATCCACGAACTCGTCCAGCGATACCGTGGGCGTGGTGATTTGAGAATCGGGGAGGAAGGAGCGCACGACAATCTTGGCCCGCTCATAGCCGTCAATGTAGCGATAGGCATTGGCCGGGACAACTGCCTCTTCATCGAGCACGACCTGCCAAATGGCCGAACGCACTTTGGTCTCCAAGAGCGGTTCCACATGGCTGACGTAGTCGTCACGACGCACCAGCAGCGTGTCGACCAGCGCCTGATCCGGATTGTTCATCCAGATCGGGATCGTCGGCATCGTTGGGGCGCCAGATCCCTGCGATCCGTGCGGGGACTACCGTCAAGTTCAGCTCTGTAGATATGTTGTACTCTTCGCCGACCTGGAGCCCTGTTTTGTCAGCCAGATTCGCATGGATCCAGAGTTCCAGATGTTCACCGGATGCCCCTTCGCCAATGGCGCCGCCTTCGACAATCGTGATCTGATCGGAGATATCGCCCAAGGTATCGCCGAGCGTGACGATATTCAGTTCCTCGGCGTCATCCCCATATTCATCGTCAAGATCACGCAATTCGAGCAAGCCGCTGTTTGTCTGCCAAGTGACCCACTTCTGGGGCAAGCCGATCTCGCGCGAAAAACGATCGGCAAGCTGCGCCCCCAATATCTCAACGCGTTCCATAGACAGCGGAACGGCCTGGGATGAAGGCGAAAAGACTCGCGAAAAGAAGGGCGGCCGGCCGGTGATGGCAGTATATTCGTTCATCTCACGCCGCAGCATGACCGTGTCTACGGCCTGAGCAAAGAAGCTGGCGCTGGTCACCAGACCCACGGCCAGGACGACGCCGAAGAGGGCCAGCAACGTCAGGCCAAAGTGGTACCACATGCGGTGGAGCACCACCTGTACGATGCCCGCAAGCTTGTGAAAAGGCCGCAGCCATCGGCGTCCACCCTGCTTGAGCGGCGCGCCTATCCGGCCCTCAACTGTGGGCGATACAATGGACGGTGATGATTCTGTGACTGTGGGATCGGCTAGAGACATTTTGACTCAAGACCGGCGGCGGGCCAGATGATCTGTGACTGATGTGGAGGTCTAGATCAGTGCCACTGTGGTGCTTCAGTCTGGCGAGGACGCTCACTATCAGGTTTTGCGAACGGTTGTGATCGGCCATACCTGAGTGTATCATAGGCGAAGAAATCGCATCAAAATTCCAGTGCAGGTGGCAGGAGGCAAGAGAGATGCAGGACTGTCTAAAGGGCAAACGGATTATCATCACGGGGGGCACAGCAGGCATCGGCCAGGGCATCGCCCTACTGGCCGCGGCTGAGGGTGCGGAGATTGCGTTCTGTGGTCACAGTGAAGATGGAGCCGACCAGACGTTTGCAGCCGTGGAGAAAGCGGGAGGACGTTCATTCTTTCAGGCGCTGGATCTGAGTGATGAAGAGGCCGCACGCCAGTTTGGGCGAGATTCTATCGAGTTCCTTGGCGGGCTAGACGGGCTGGTCAACAACGCGGGCGCCAACTTCTGGCATGGTGTCGCCGGGGCCACCCGTCAGGAGATCGAAGATTGCTTCTCGCTCAATTTCTATGCCGCATGGGCGCTGGCTCAGGAAGCCTATCCAGCGCTCAAGGAGGCCGGCGGCGGCATGATCGTCAACATGGCATCCATCCACGCACGCCACACCATGCCCGGCACTTTCCCCTACAATGTCTCGAAATCGATGTTGGTGCAACTGACCAAGTCCATCGCCGTCGAATGGGGACGTGACAACATCCAGTGCGTAGCGATCGCACCCGGTATGACGATGACCCCGGCTGTCGACGAATTCGCATCCCGCTATGACGATCCGGGGGCATTGATCCGGCAGTTCACCAACACCTACCCGCTGGGCCGGGGCGCCCGCGTCGAGGACATTGCTTCAACCGTCGTCCATCTGCTCAGCGGGACCAACCGTTTCATCAGCGGCACGACAATCTATATTGATGGGGGATTGGGCGCGCTGGATCCGGAGGCGCGATATGAAGAGGGTTAGGGGATTGGGGAATGGGGATCGGGGGGACCATAGGGTTATGACCCACCGCTACCTCCCCGATCGCCAATCCCTAGTCCCCATTCCCTAATCCCCAATCCCCACTCACCAATTCGTAAAAGACCCGTCCAGCCGGCGCACCTGGGGCAGTTCGGCCATACGGAAGGGGTGGGCCTTGGCTGCCTCCCGGTCGAACTCTATGCCGAGGCCCGGCGTGGTCGGGGCCAGCAGATAGCCGTCCTCCCAGGTCGGCTGCACAGGAACCACATCGGTGAGGATGGTGCCCGTCTTGCGCGGCTGCTCCTGGACCGCAAAGTTGGGACAAGAGAGATTCAGATGCAGGCAGGCTGCCGATGAGACCGGGCTGAGCGGATTGTGGACAGCCACTTTGATGTAGTGCGTCTCGCACCAACCGGCAATCTTTTTGGCCTCCGTGATGCCGCCGGCCAGGCAGAGGTCGACGCGCGCATAGTCGATCCACTCCTCTTCGACCAGCTGGCGAAATTCCCACTTGGAGCTGAACTGCTCGCCTGCCGCGAGCGGGACTGACGTGCGCGGACGCAGCGTCTTGAACGAATCGGGGTTCTCAGAGCGCAGCGGATCCTCGATGAAGAAGGGATCGTATTGCTCTACTTCCTTGCAGAACCAGAGCGCATCGGGCAGATCGAGTCGGGTATGCACATCAAAGCAGAGGTCGATCTCGTCGCCGACGGCCTCACGCACAGCCTCGAACTGGGCAATCGCTGCACGGACGGCCTGCCGCGGCTCCAACAGCGCGCCGTCCTGGGGCAGTCCCCAACGCACAAACTTCCAACCTTCTTCGGTCGTCTGCAAGCATGACTCGACCAACGGCGCGATCTCCATTCGATGACCGGAATTATGGGGATAGCAGACGACTTTGTCGCGAACTTTGCCGCCCAGCAGATCGTAGACCGGCACGCCCAGCGCCTTGCCCTTGATGTCCCACAGCGCCATGTCGATGGCCGAGATGGCGGAGGCCTGGATGCCCTGGGCAGGAAAGAAGCCGCCGCGGTAGAGCTGTTGCCAGATGTGTTCGGTATCGAAAGGACTTTTGCCGATCAACAGCGGCTTGAAGTGTTCCAGGGCAGCAATTACCGCCAGTTCACGACCGGTAATGCCCTGACTCGCCCACGCCATAGATTCCTTCGTCTGTGTCGACAACGAAAAAGAGAAAGTTGCGATGTCCGCCCCAAATCGGGAAGGCTTCAATATTGGTGATCTGCATGGTCTACCTCTAAATGACTTGGGTGTGCTCCAAATGCGTTGAGCGCCCCGAGACCCTCCGGGAGTGGCGCCGCGCAGCGCCACTCCCGGAGGATCCTTCAACCGATTTTGTTTGCGCAGCAGGCGCTATGCGCCCACACACCCAAATGACTAAAGGCACTCCAAGATTCCGCGAAGTGAGCCGCACCTGAATCCGTTGGGTCGGTTCACCATTGCTCAGACAACCATCTTTCCAGACAGCAAAAACGGGCGTCGTGCCGACGCCCGTTTTTGCTGTCAATCAGTTTCGCTAGGAATCCGCCTCTTCATCAGCAGGTGCGTCATCAGACTCGTCGGCGTTTACGGCCACATCGCTCCCATTGGTGGCGGCGGCATCCGCAGCACTTGCCTTCTTCGCCTTATTTGCCTTGTCGATTTGGGTGAAAAGACTGCCCAATTCCTCTCCGGGCAGCACGTCTGCATCCTCATACAAGAAACACGAAGCGACCCGCTGGAAACTTTCACGGTAGAGAGGCGGTCGGCTCGTCTTGCACTTGTCCATGACGTGGGGACAACGTCCGGCGAATTTGCAGCCATTGCGCGAGGCAGCGGACGTATCATCATCGGTGGAGATGATCTCCTTCTGGCCCCATGGCCGGTTGATATCCGGCCACGGTATCGAGTCGATCAGCAACTGGGTGTAGGGATGCTTCGGGTTGGCGATAACCGAGTCCACCTCACCGGCTTCCATAACCGATCCACGGTAGAGGATGATGATGTGATCGCTGACGTGGTAGGCCGTGGTCAGATCGTGAGTGATGTAGAGAATCGTGATGCCGAAGTCCGTCTTCAGCTTGTGCAGCGTCTCCAAGATGGTTGCACGCAGTGATGCATCCACCATTGAAACCGGTTCGTCTGCCACGATCAATTCCGGCTGCATCAACAATGCACGCGCCACAACCAGTCGCTGGCGCTGTCCACCGCTAAGTTGATGGGGGAAACGGCCCAGCGTCTCCTCCGGCCGCAGTCCGACTCTGATCAGCGCCTCATTCGTCCTCTCACGGGCCTCCTCCTTGGAAGAGGCCAGCTTGTAGTTTTTGATCGGTTCTTCGATGATGTGATCGACCTTGTAAAACGGATTGAAGACCGCAAAGGGATCCTGAAAGACGGCTTGGACCTGCTTGCGAAACTCAAGTTCGTCCCTGCTGGACAGACCGATAACCGGTTTCCCCTTATACAGGACTTGGCCCTTGGTAGCGCCCAGAAAACCGAGGATCATCATGCCCATGGTCGACTTGCCGCTGCCGCTTTCCCCGGCGATAGAGATGATGCTTGGCGTGTCGGCATCGATAGAAAACGAAATATCATCCAGGGCTACGGTTCCGCCGGAGAACTCCTTTGTTACATTGCGTAGTTCGAGCAGATAATTCATGATGATACCAACTCGGTGTCGTGTAGGTGGCAGGCCGCCAAATGGTTTGGTCGATATTCTGTGAGCGCGGGAACTTTTTCCGTACAAACCGGCATCGCCATTGGACAGCGATTGCTGAAGGCGCAGCCTGGCGGCAGATCGCGCAGCAGCGGCGTTATGCCGGGAATGCCCTTAAAAACGCCTTTCTTGCCCAGCACTGGCAGACTATCGATGAGCATCTCTGTGTACGGGTGCAATGGTTCGGTAAATGTATCTTTGACCGTGCCCAATTCGACCAAACTGCCGGCATACATGACAGCCATTCGATCAACGAACTGGGCCATCAAGCCCATATCGTGGCCGATGAGGATGACCGCGGCCCCCATTTCCTCTTGCAGACGGCCGATGGTCTGCATGACCTGGCGTTGGGTAACCACGTCAAGGGCGCTGGTCGGCTCATCGGCAATGATGACCTTTGGGTGCATGGCAATGCTGATGGCGATGCAGACACGCTGCTTCATGCCGCCGCTCAGCTCATGCGGATACATACTGCCAACGCTCCGCTTCAGTTCCACGGCTTCCAATGCATCATAGGCACGCTCTTTCAGTTGCGATTTGGACAAGCCGAGATCATGGTCCTTCATGCCATCGATGATCTGATCGATGACCCGCATGACGGGGTTGAGCGAGTTCATGGCGCCCTGCGGGATCATGCTGATCTCGCTGGCGCGGTACAGGCGCACATCTTTCTCCGGAATCTTGGTCAGATCCCGATCATCCAGCCAAATTTCGCCGCCTGCGATCCTGCCGGGCAACTTGATCATGCGCAGCAGCGCCAGGGCCATCGTCGACTTGCCTGAGCCCGACTCGCCGATCAGTCCGACTCGCTCGCCGGGGGAGAGGTTGAACGAAACCTTGTTGTTGGCGTAGACCACGCCAGCATCCGTGAAATACTGAACATCCAGGTCCTTGACCTGCAATACATATTTTGTCATCGGGCCTTCCTCACGCGTGGGTTGGCCAACTCGTCAAGGCCGATCGAAATCATAAAGAGCATGATGAAGATGAGCGCCACGATTACAATAGGCACAGCGCCCCACCACCAGAGGCCGCGCAAGAAAGCGCTCTGGTTCATCACCCAGTAGATGGTTACGCCGAGTGTCGGTTCGCGCAGCGGGCCAAGACCAAGCGCGGCGAGACCCATCGACGCAAAGATGGCAGTCGTTACCGCTCCAACCAGCGTAGCGCCCAGATAGGGCAATAGGTTTGGCATCATCTCCTTGAAGATAATGCTCATATTGCCCGTTCCGTTGAGCTTCGCCATCATCACATAGGGATGTTCACGCATACTCAACACCTGCGATCGAATGACGCGTGCAGCGCCGCGCCATGAGATCAACGCGATGATCAGCGCCATACCGTTGATCGTGATGGACTTGGAACCGAGTGACGAGGCAATCACAACGAGAATCAGCAGGCCGGGAATTGTCAACATGACATCGACCATCCAACGCACGATCCCGTCATACATACCGCCATAGTAGGCCGATGTGAAGCCGAGAAAGGTGCCGATGACAACACCGATGATACCAGCAAAAAGTCCGATGCGAATCGTCATCCAGGTTCCGGCCACGGCCACAGCAAACATATCACGGCCCTGAGCGTCGGTGCCGAAGGGGTAGGCGACCGGATCTTCACAATCCGGTTCGATTGGCTTACAGTAGGCCAGTGTTGGCGCTACGCTGGCCGGTGCGGCCAATGGGTACGGATCAACCTGGGCGTCGATGAAGAACGAACCGATCATGGTAAACAGAATCAGAAATAGCAGGATGCCAAGACCGATTCCTAAGGGAATATTGCGTCGGATATAGCGCAAGATGAGGCCGATGCGTTCCATAATAGCTTCCTCTGTTTATTACAGTAGGCCCGGGGTTCAGCCAGACGATCCCGGAGGATCAATTGCTCATGATTCCAGGTGAAGTGAACGACCGATTGTAGGAGTGTTCACTGGTAGCATAACCTACTGCAGGCCATCATTCATGTCTGATACGTGGATCCAACAGTGGATAGATCAAGTCCATGATAAACATGGCTATGGCGATGGCGATGACGATGAAGAGCACAATGCCATAGATCATGAAATAGTCAAGCTGTGATATGGCACGCGCCAGCAAGGTACCCACACCGGGATAACCGAAGACCAGTTCCACAAGCACAGCACCGGAGACCAAAAAACTGAATGCCAACGCCAGGCCGGTCACCTGGGGCAACATGGCATTGCGCATCCCGTATTTGTAGAAAAGTCGCTTTTCCTTGAGTCCTTTGGCTTCAGCAAAGGTCATGTAATCCTCACCCTGGACCGTCACCATCATACCGCGCATGCCGATGACCCAGCCGCCCATGCTAGTAATTACCAGAGCAAAGGCTGGTAGCAGCGAGTGTTTGATCACTTCCCCGGCAAAGGAAAGGCTAGCGTTGGGAATCGTCGTGATGCTGTAGCCGCCGCCCAACGGCAGTAGTTTCCACTTGAAGGCGACAAAATAGATCAGGATCAGTGCAACCAGATAAGCGGGTATCGCCCCTAATATGAGCGTGGACGGCAGAATATATTTGACGAAATTGCCCGATTTAGGCCACGCCATCAGCGCCCCCAACAATGTGCCGAAGACAAATGCAATGAGCGTAGCGGTAAACAATAGCCCCAAGGTCCAGGGCAGCGCCCGCCCCACAAGTTCGGTAACGGTCTGAGGATAGTTGGAGATGGAATAGCCCAGATCGAGATGAGCTACATCCCAAAGATAGTTTAGATATTGCTTCCACAGCGGCTGGTCCAAGCCGAATTTTGCTTCGTACGCAGCAACCATCTCGTCGAAACCCTCATCAATGAGGCCGCCACGCGAGGCCTGTTCCATCAATTTTTCTCGAAGCGGGTTACGCGGGGTCAACTGCGGAATAATGAAATTGATCGACACGGCCGTCCAAACGATCAGCACAAGCAGTCCAAACCGTTTGGCGATAAATCGTACGGTCGAAGCCCTCATCAGGTATCTCCTGAACAAAAAGTACTAACGTTGACATCCGTTCCAACATCCTAATCTACGATCAGGTCTGTCTTGAATATGAGCCAAGATTGACTGGTTCCAATCCGACACCAATGCGAGGGATGGCGTATGAACATCCACCCCTCGCATTGACTCATAGATAACCGTCTACTTCAGCAACTCGATCACCAAGATATTACGGTTGATCGACATACTTACTGCGCCGGCTCCATGTTGTGCAGCATCATCGGGAAAGTCTGGTGCCAGAAGGCGCCGTTGACATAGGGATTGTCCTCGGTCGGCCAGTTGCTCCAGTAGGTCGTGTTCATGGGAATACGATGCAGCCACTGCTGAATCGGGGCATCAACCAGGTTATCCAACCAAATCTCCATGGCCGCCAGATAGAGGTCCATGTAGGCCGGATCATCGGCCCATGTTGTGGCCATCTCTTCCAACAATGCATCATACTCAGCGTTATTGAAGCGCGAGTTCTGGCCGGTCGGCTCACCGATAGGCGCCCAGTACTTGCTGGTGTAGTAGTCCATGGTCGTAAACGGATCGGCAATCGTGCCGCCATGTCCGTTGATCCAGATATGGGCGGTACCGTCACTGATGCGCGTGCCGTGGTCGGCCGGCGTGGCGTAGTCGATCTCGAAGCCGCCCTTGCGCAACTGCTCAGCAATCAGCGGGCCAATATCATTGAAGACCGACCAGCCGCCCATCGACTCGGTAATGCGTTGGCCGTCCTTGACCCAGAATCCTTCGTCATCCTTCTCATAGCCCTGGCCTTCCATGAGCGCCGCGGCCTTTTCCAAATTGAACTCATTGGTCGGATACTCAGCCAGCAAATCCGCGGCTGCATCGAAGTACTTCTGCATCACAGGATACTGAGGGAAAGGCAGTTCGGTCAGAATGCCGGACCCCTGGAGGCCGACATCAAGAAGCTGTTGACGGTCGATGCTGTAGCTGACAGCCCAACGCACATCTTTCTCGGTGAACGGGCCTTCCTCATGGTTGAACCAGATGGAGCTCGGCCACCAGTCCATGTAACCCAACGGCAAGTCTGTGCCGGTGTGAGTAATGATGGCCGGGTTCTGAGAGACAGTCTGGCCGATGACATTGGCACGCAGGTCCAAGGTCGAGTCGACTTCGTTGTTGACGATGCGCTGGGTCATCAGCGTATCATCAGAATATGGAATCATGACGATGCGTTCGATCTCAGGCAGCTTTTCAACGAAACCGGTCTTGACGGCCCACCAATCATCACGGCGATCGATGAACTTCTGGCTCGGTGTCCACTCGCTGATCTTGTAGGGTCCGGTCGCCAGCGGCCAGCCCTTCTCAGGATCGTAGTACTCGAAGGATGCAACATCTTCCACATCTTTGAAGACATGCTCGGGCACCATAAAAAGTCCAGTATCGAACTTGGACATCAGACGGTTGAACATAAAGCGCGGTCGGGACCCGTTCATGGTGACGACAACCGTCAGATCATCGACAGCCTCGGCATTTTCAACGGCCGCGGCCACTGCCTGCGACTGCGGAAGAACCGGTGCATTATCGCGCAGCATATTCAGAGTGAAAGCGACATCGTTGGCGGTGAAGGGCGTACCATCGCTCCACTCGACGCCCTCTCGAATCGTGATCGTCAGTTCGGTGGCATCGTCGTTATACTCATAGCCGGTGGCCAGCCAGGGAATCTGCTCGTCAGCGAAGGCCGAGTAGAAGTAGAGCGGCTCCCAAAGGGCGGCGCTGCCGATCTGATGCGTCGCGCCGGTGGCGTAGGGGTTGCCCAGGCCGGTATCGACAAACTGGGTACCGTCGCCGCCGAACATGAGGATCATGGTTTTCTCGCGCGGAACATCAACCATGGCACCGGCTGCAGCTGGCGCAGCAGCATCGCCGCCTTCTGCAGCCGGTGCGGCTGCTTCACCGCCGCCGGCAGGGGCTGCGCCGCCGCAGGCAGCCAAAACAACGCCCGCACCCGCAACGCCGCTCAGGCGCAAAAAGTTGCGTCGATCTAGTTCGTGCTTGGTTATATCCTTCAGACTCATACGATTCTCCTAACATACTGTGAAATTGGGTTGTTGTGGGAACCTAGAAGCGGTACAAAAACTCTCTCCGACGACAAAATTCCGTCTGGAGAAGTGGGGAAAACAGATGAAATTCGAGGGATGATTCTAAAGGTGATCAATTGAGCCAGATCAATCGGCGTCATCATTAACATCCAGCGTGACCGACATTCTGATTCAGTTGCTGCAGCGGCGGGAGAGATGAGTGCCGCATGTTCTGGCAACCGAATAAACGGCAACAGAAGAGCGTTCGATTTTTCTTCGTAAGTGGTGACAAAAATATAAAACGTTTCCGCGCATCTGTCAAAATGCGAGAAGAGCCCATCAAAAAAAAACGGGCTATAGACGTTCAGATAATGATTCGTGGGTTTGGGCGAGAACGAGAACGAATCTTGATCTGAGTATCTGTATCAGACCAATGCCGAGAGAAGGCCATGTCGATTGGGTGTGTTCAAAATCGGTAGAGACGATCCCCCCCGGGAGGAGCACCTTGCAGTTCAGGTCTGGTGCATCTTCCTCCCGGAGGGCCTTGAGGTAATCAACTCGTTGTAATTGCGAAGCAGGCGCTTGCGCCAACACACCCATTTCGATTGACGCGCGACACATGGCAGTGTATACTATTTTGTAGTCCATTAATGTACCAGGAGGGCAATATGGAATTCATTTCTGTTCGCGATATGCGTACCCGTGCAAGCGAGATATGGCAACAACTGAGGGATGACGGTGATCTGATTGTAACCTCAAACGGACGTCCGTTTGCACTGATGGTCAGCATTGAAGGTGAAGATGTCGAGCAGATGTTGTCGGCTCTGCGTCGCACTCGAGCGCAGATGGCCGTCTCTCGACTCAGAAAAGAGGCGGCAGCGAGCAGCGTTAACCGCTTGACAACTGAGGAGATCGAATCTGAGATTCGCCAGGCCAGGAATGATCGTTAGCCATGAAGGCTGTAGTCGACACGAACATACTGGTATCAGCACTGCTTTCGCCTTTTGGGGCCCCGGCGCAAGTACTGGATCTGGTACTTGCGGATGAGGTTACCTTGGTCTACGATGATCGCATCCGGGAAGAATATACGGCTGTGCTTCGGCGCAAGAAGTTTGGTTTCAATCAGGCCTCAATTGCGTCCCTGCTTGAGTTTTTCGAACACGAAGGACAGGCGATTGTCTCGCTGCCCTTGCCCGTCCTATTACCGGACCCGGATGACCTGCCGTTTCTTGAGGTAGCCACTGCTGCGGCTGCATTTTTGGTGACAGGCAATCTACGCCATTTTCCACCCGATCTCTGCGATAACGTCACAGTCCTCACAGCCCGAGACTTTCTGATTTTGTGGCACCAGCAAGACAGTGTTTGACATGTTCAACATAGCGAATCCAAAGCAAGACCACCGGAGTAAACCAAGCCATGACAGCGTCCGTCGAACAGAATGTCAATCCCAACTCCCAGCCTTCTGACCTACGCATCACAGACATGCGCATTGCCAACGTACTCGGCCCTATGCGCAGCACGCTCATCCGCATCGACACCAATCAAGGCATCTCCGGCTATGGTGAGGTCCGCGACGGCGCCAGCAAGACCTATGCCCTGCTGCTCAAGAGTCGTATCATCGGCGAAAACCCCTGCAACGTCGACAAAATTTTCCGTAAGATCAAGCAGTTTGGCCACCATGCCCGACAGGCCGGCGGCGTCTGCGGCATCGAGATGGCGCTCATGGATCTGGCCGGCAAAGCCTATGGCGTCCCCGCCTACCAGTTGGCCGGCGGCAAGTTCCGGGATGAGGTCCTCTGTTACTGTGACACGCCGACCGTCGCCAACGGCTCCGAGATGGGCAAGCGACTCAAGAATCGCATGGAGATGGGCTTCAAATTCCTCAAGATGGATGTGGGTATCGGCCTGTTGTCCGACGTGCCCGGCGCACTAAGCGCACCACCCAACATGATCGAATCACGCGAGATCATGCATCCCTTCACCGGTACCCAGATCACGCCCAAGGGCATCGATACGCTCGTCCAGTATGTCGCTGACGTCCGCGATGTCATCGGCTACGAGATCCCGCTGGCCGTCGACCATTTCGGCCACATCGGCGTCGAGGCCAGCATCCGCCTAGGCCAGGCGCTGGATCCCTTCACGCTGGCCTGGCTTGAGGACATGATCCCGTGGCAGTTGACGGACCAGTGGAAGCGACTGACCGATGCGCTCTTGACGCCGACCTGCACCGGAGAAGACATCTATCTCAAGGAAGACTTCATGCCGTTGCTTGAGAAGGGAGCCGTGAGCGTCATCCATCCTGATCTGGCCAGCTCCGGCGGTATTCTGGAAACCAAGAAGATCGGCGACTTGGCCCAAGAGCACGGCATTGCCATGGCCATGCACATGGCAGCCACGCCCATCTGTGCGCTGGCCAACGTCCACTGCGCCGCGGCCACAGAGAACTTCCTGGTCCTGGAAAATCACTCGGTGGATGACCCGAAGTGGAGTGAGATGGTCACCGGATTGCCCACACCGTTGATCCAGGACGGCTTTATCCAAGTGCCCGAGGGACCGGGGCTGGGCTTCGAGGATGTCAATGAAGACCTGCTGCGAGAGCGCCTCAACCCGGCCGATCCCATCTACTTCGATCAGCCGACCGACTACTGGGACACGGAACGTTCCTGGGATCGGCTGTGGAGCTAACGCAATAAGGAACTGGATCATAAGGAACGAAACTATAAGCACAACGGGATCATGCGTTTGGTAGGTCACGCTTGCAGCGTGACAAGGTACGCGTGCCAGACCGATTCAGAGGTCACCGATCTAGTCCGACTGCAAGTCGGACCTACAAGAATCATGTTTTCATAGCGTCTTCAGGCTAGAACATAAGCAGCGAATGCGATGCTGCACGGCTATCCCGCATAGAAAGACGGCTGTCTCCCGGACGGTCGTCTTTCTATGTGAGGACGGAATCTGTTATCAGACTTGGATGCGCTGGCCTCGCGTCAGAGCAATGACGGCTCGACAGAGACAGAATCTGTTGCCGAACGATCGTGTTGGAAACGGGGCCACACCGGGAAGAACATAAGGAGATCTGTTTAATGGAGAAGGCATCACGACTGATCCTGGCTGCGTTGTTGAGCGCGGCCTTTATTCTTGGTGGGATTGGGTCGCAGATTCGTGCCCAGGAGGGGCCACCCATTTCCCTCAGGTTGCTCGGCACCTACGACACGGGCCTCTTCGACGCGCAAGCAGCCGAAATTGTCGCCTTTGATGCGGACACCCAGCGCGCCTTCGTCGTCAATGGCGGCGCCAAGACCATCGACATTCTCGACTTCAGCGATCCAACAGATCCGTCATTGATCGATCAGATCGATATCACTGTTTACGGCGGCGGGGCCAACAGCGTGGACATCCACAATGGCATCCTGGCCGCAGCGGTTCACCTTCTTTCCTTTTTCTTCTTTTTTCTCTCCCTTTTCTTTCCCTCTTTTCCCTCCTCTCCTCTCTTTTCCCTTTTCCTCTTTTCCTTTCCCTTTCTCTCCTTTTCTTCCTCCTTTCTCCTCTTCTTTCTTCTTCTCCTCTCCTCCCCTCTTCTTCTCTTTTCTTTCTTTCTCTTCCTCTTTCTTCCCTTTTCCCTCTTGTTTTCCTTCTTCTCCTCTCGTCTCTCTTCTTCTCTCCGCTCTTTCTTTCGTTTCTCCTCTTCTTTCTCTTCTCTTGCTTCTGCTCTCCTCTTCTCTTCTCTTCTCTGCCTTACTCTTTGCTCCTTCTTCTCCCTCTCCCTTCCTCTTCCCTCTTCTTGTCTTTTTTTCCTTCCTCTTTTTCTTCCTATTCTTCCTTTCTCTCCTTCTTCTTTCTCTCCTTCTCGCGCACTCGGTTCCCTAGAGAGAAGGCAGCTATCGCATCGCCAGCGCCGCCTATCCGTCGCTACCTATCGCGTCCTCGGCGAACGCATCGATTTTGGCTTCAACGTCAGCGTGCCGCCACCGATACCTTCATCCGTGCGAGCCAGGCCTACACCGGAGCCAGCCCGATGCCGTCGCCATTCCCGATCTGCTCACCGCCCAACACGTATATCATGACTTGACCCCCGACAAGTTCATCTATGACCAGGCCGCCGTCACCTTCTATATCACGCCTTTTTCTACTATTTCACCCTCTTTCATACTCATTTCTTTTCTCCTTTTTCCTTTCTCCTTCTTTTTTTTTTTCTCTTCTTCCCCTTTTTTTTCACCTTTCTTCCCTTTTTCCTATCTCTTTTCTTTCCCTTTTTCTTCTTCTCCTCCACCTCCTACCTTTCCCATATCTTTTTTTTCCTCATCTTCCTCTTCTCCTCCTTACTATTCTCCTATTTTCCTTTCTTTCTATCCTTTCTCTTCCACAAAGTCCCGAGGCCGAGGACAAGCAGGCCAACGGCAGCATCGTCTTTTTCGACATGGACGGCGGCTTCATCGCCAGTGTCGAAGCCGGCGCATTGCCCGACATGGTCACCTTCACGCCTGACGGAACCAAGGTCCTGACCGCAAACGAGGGCGAGCCGAGTGACGACTACAGCGTCGATCCCGAAGGTTCAATCACGATCGTCGACATCTCAGACGGTGTCGAGTCGCTGTCTGAGGCGAATGTAACAACCGCTGACTTCAGCGCCTTCAACGACGCCGAACTCGATCCGGCAGTTCGCATCTTCGGCCCGGGCGCAACGGTTGCCCAGGATCTGGAACCCGAATATATTGCCATTTCACCTGACTCGCAGACGGCATGGGTCACGCTTCAAGAGAACAATGCCCTGGCCATCGTCGATCTGGCGTCCAGCCACGTAACCGACATCGTGCCGTTGGGCTATAAAGATTTCAACCGCCCAAGCGCAGTCATTGACCTGTTCGAATTCAGCGACCTGCCTCCACTGGGAACCACAATAGCGGGGCAGGAGATTCTGTTGGGTGGCTTCTCTGGACTCCACTTTGAAGGCCTTGACGCAGAGACGGGCAACCTTCAGTTCATCACCCATCCAGATCGTGGGCCCAGCGCTAGACGAGCAGATGGATATGAAGATGGCGCCAACGAACGTCTCTTTCCGCTCCCGGACTACCAATCGCAGTTGGTACGTTTCGAGTTAAGTCCGGAAAGCGGTCAACTGGATATCACCGAACAGATCGGATTGACAGCAGAGGATGGCAGCCCCATCACCGGTCTGCCCAATCTTTCCGGTGACAAGGGAATGGCCTACGCAGACGAGGACCCGGTTGATCTCCTTGGCAACCCGCTGGCGCAGGATCCCTACGGCGCAGATATGGAGGGCATTGTTGTTGCAGATGACGGGACCTACTGGATGGTCGATGAATATCGGCCGGCCATCTATCATTTCGATGGCGGCGGCGCACTGATCGATCGCTTCATTCCTGAAGGTCCTGATGATAAGAACGCCGAAGTTGATGCCGGCGCGGGCAAGCAAGCGTTGCCGGCAGTCTTCGCCCAGCGCCGCGCCGATCGCGGCTTTGAAGCCGTAACCCTGCACGATGGCTTGCTCTACGCCTTCATCCAGAGCCCCATCGACAATCCCGATGCCGGCAATGAGGCCAATTCAAAAGCCTCGACGTACACACGGATTCTGGCCTTTGATACAGCGAGTGGCGAAACAGTTGGCCAGTACCTCTATCCGATCGATGGCGACGGCGTTGACAAGATCAGCGGTGCAGTGGCGCTAGACGACGGCTCCATGATCGTGATCGAACGCGACTCGGCCATTGGCGATGGTGCCCGGACCTACATCTACAGGATTTACCTGAACAATGCCACCAATATCCATGGCCGCCAAGACCTACCCGCGGGCGCAAACGGCGGGTTGGAACTACAGAGTGAATTAGGCCTGGCCCTGGCCGGCATCCGTCCCGTGGAGAAGCAACTTTTTGCCGACCTATCGGCACTCGGTTACACCATGGGTGATAAGCCGGAAGGACTGGCCCTGATTGACGATCAGACGCTTGCCGTGATCAACGACAATGATTTCGGCCTCACCGGTACATTTGATCCGGCCACCGGCCTGTTGGATGAGAACCCCGACCCGGTCCCGGTCGTACTTGGTCTGATCTCTTTGGCCGGCAACGGTTTGGATGCCAGCGACAAAGATGATGCCATTCGTATTCGACCGTGGCCGGTACGGGGCATGTACCAACCGGACGCCATCGCCGCCTACGAGGTCGACGGTCAAGTCTATCTGGTCACTGCAAACGAGGGCGATGCCCGTGACTACGACGGATACGGTGAGGAAACTCGCGTCGCCGACCTGGTGCTCGATCTGGCCGCCTTTCCCAACGCAGTTGAACTGCAACAAGCGGAGAACCTTGGCCGACTGAAGACAACAACGGCCAGCGGCGACAGTGACGGTGATGGCCTGTTCGAAGAGATATTTGCTTATGGCGGGCGCTCATTCTCGATCTGGGATGCAGAGGGAAACCTCATCTACGATAGTGGTGACCAGATTGCTAAAATCACAGCCGAGTTGCTGCCCGAAGGCTTCAATTCCAGCGGCGAAAACGATTCGGTGGACGGTCGCAGTGATGACAAAGGCGCGGAGCCGGAAGCCGTTACCATTGGTGAAATCAAAGGGATTCCCTATGCCTTCATTGGTCTAGAGCGTGTCGGCGGCATCATGGTCTACGACATCAGCGATCCATCAGCGCCTCAATTCATCCAATATCTCAACAATCGAGACTTCTCAGCCGAAACGGAAGCAGCCGGAGATTTGGCTCCCGAAGGCATTGCCTTTGTGGCGACAGCCGATAGTTCGACAGGGACTCCGCTGCTGCTCGTAGCCAATGAGTTGAGCGGCACGGTCACAACCTACGCCATCGAATAGGTCTGACGCAAGCCATGTGCGCTGCGCAGATTCGTCGACTGTGTCAACCATTGCGTGGCCTCCACGTATGCTAACCGGACACAAATAGTAGAGAATGCGGACACCTTCCGGCTTGTATTTTCCATCTTCGCATGGTACACTTTTTTTGCAGCCTTATCGGGGGACACATCGACGTAAGTCGGTGTGAGGGCTGTTTGTAATAGACAAGAGACCGGCGCCCACAAACGCCGGTCTTTTGTTTTTTTTATTGGCAAGTTGCGCGTTTTTCTCATGCAGGGCAATCGCGTCTAGATTGCTCGCAACGGATGGAATCCAGCTACTGGCAGCGACGGGTTTTCCCCTGTCGCAACGGGGTCGTGCCCTTGAACTTACACACGATTGCCCTGTTTTCTCACAGTTTCCTACTTGCATGATCTAGCTAATCATGATAGTATTAGGCAGACAGCCTTATCGGGGGACACATCGACGTAAGTCGGTGTGAGGGCTGTTGTAATACGCAAGAGACCGGCGCCCACAAACGCCGGTCTCTTGTTTTTTTATTGGGTTGTCATGAGTACAGGACGGCCTACAATAATTCAGGCGAGTAGATAATCGATGAACCCTCTGATTACACTTGTCATCAGCAGACCTCAACAAGAAAAATCCACTCAGACCAATCTCTGCTTTTTCGCTCGCTTGCGTGCTTGCTTCATCAAGGTCTGATGGAAATCTCCCTCCTTCGTATCCTCAGCCGGAGAGCGCAGCCGATATTGCCCATCGGCGTCAAGATCCCAGGCGAGCCGCTGATCAGTCATCGCCAACTCTAACATATCGATCAGACGTTCTTTCAAGCGTGGGTCCGTCACAGGTGTGATCAGTTCCACCCGGCTCTTGAGATTGCGTGTACGCCAATCCGCACTGCCGAAAAAGACAAGCGGATCACCATTATTGTGGAAATAATAGGTACGATCGTGCTCCAGAAAACGGCCTAGAATGCTGATCACGCGAATGTTGTCGGAATACCCCGGTAATCCGGGACGTAGGCAACAGTGGCCGCGCAATATCAGATCGATCTGTACGCCTGACTGTGACGCGCGATAGAGTCGACGAATCATTTTTGGATCGTCAATGGCATTCATCTTGGCGACGATGCGTCCGGTGCCGTACTCCTGCTGGAAAGCAATCTCCTGATCCACCAGATCGTTAAAGCGAGAACGCATGTAGTTGGGCGCAACCAGAACTCGATCGTACGTCTGATCCGGTGCATACCCGGTCAAGAAATGAAACAGGTTGACGATATCGCGTCCGATGGCTAAATCGGTTGTAAAGAGGCCCAGATCGGTGTAGAGTCGTGCCGTCTTCGAGTTGTAGTTGCCCGTGCCGATGTGACAATAGGTGCGCAGCCCATCACGCTCTCGCCGCACGACCAGGGTGGCCTTGGTATGGGTCTTTAGCCCGACCAGTCCATAGTTGACATGAACGCCTGCGTTCTCAAGTTTGCGCCCCCATTCAATGTTGTTGGCCTCATCAAAGCGAGCCTTTACTTCCACCAAAACCGCGACTTGCTTGCCATTCTCGGCTGCATGAATCAGCGCCTTGATGATCGGCGATTCATCCGATGTGCGGTAGAGCGTCTGCTTGATGGCCAACACGTTGGGGTCGTGAGCAGCTTCTTGGACCAGCCGAGCGGTGGTGGCCGCAAAGGAATCGTAGGGATGATGCACCAGCAGATCCCCCTGCCGGATGATGGCAAAGATATCGGATGTTTCTTTGGTCTCCCCTTCGTGAGCCAACCGATAGGGGACGACGGGTTCCCAGGGCGCATACTTGTATTCAGGGAATTTCAAGTCTGCAATCTGGAAACAGTCCGTCAGATCGAGTAGCCCATCGACCTCATAGACGTCATCCAACTGAAGCCCGAGTTCGCGGCGCAGAAGGCGCTGATCCTGTTCCGGCATCTCCTTGGCCACTTCGAGCCGCACCACAGGGGCAAAACGGCGCTCGCGCAGCTCTGCAGAGATCATCTCAATCAGATCATCGGCTTCTTCCTCGTCGCGGCTCACATCAGCATTGCGCGTGATACGAAACGTGTGGGCGCTGATCACATCCATACCGGGGAACAGTTCATCGACATGGCGAATGATCAACTGCTCAACGGGCAGCAGGGATTGAACCGGCAAATCCGAACCAATCTCGCCTTCTTCGGACAGATCAACCGGTAGCTCTACCCAACGCGCCACCGGAATCTTCAGGCGAATGAAATGGGTCGAGCCGCCCGCCTGCCGACGTAGAATGATCGCCACGGAGAGGCTAAGATTGGAGATGAATGGAAAAGGATGGCCGGGATCGACGGCCAGCGGCGTCAAAATCGGATAGATCTCTCGCTGGAAATATTCGTGGGCCCAGTTGCGCTGATCAGGTGTCAGATCTTTGTAGTCACAGATATCGACGCCGACCTGACTTCGTAATGCAGGGCGCAATTCCGTTTTCCAGAGTCCCGTCATGGTCGCATGCATGTCAAGCAGCGCCTGGCGAAGTTCGACCAACTGCTGTGACGGCGTACGCCCATCTGACGTCAATTTGGTGACACCGGCCGCCTCCTGACGCTTCAGGCCGCCAATACGCTTTTCGGTGAATTCATCCAGATTATTGGCGGCAATTGCAACAAAGCGCACCCGCTCAAGCAATGGCGTTCGTTCGTCCATGGCCAGTGCAAGCACGCGCCAATTGAAGTCAATCCAGCTCAATTCCTGGTTGAAATAGAGCGACGGATCATGTAGATCCGCTCCTTGAGGCGTCGGTGAAGGATCCACGGCCTTGGGCACCGCAACGCGTATCATTTCGCCCGGCTCATGCTGTGCCGTATTCAGCACCTCTTGCATGGGCTGAGGATCGTCGGTTTCGCGATGGGAAGCGATTTCCTCTGCAATTGCCTCAATCTTGGCTTCCACAGTTTCTCCTCCTCACTGACAACTCTTAGATTTGCCCTCGAGACGACCCACATCTCTGACGGCGAAGCGCATGAGAGATACCTGGATCATAGCACGGTTTTCCGGGTTCGTCACCCTCATTTGACAAGAGCAAATCAGACTGAGGCACGGACCGTTGAGGGAAAGAGGGAAGGTGTGTTGGCGAAAAGCGCCTGCTGCGCAAACAAAACGAGTTGAGATCTGTAGGGACATGGCATTCCCCGCCAGGTCGAACTCTGATTGAGCGATTCCAAATCGAGAAGCATCATCCGCATTCTGAAGATGAGACTCGGGATGCCTTGTCCGTTTCAGACCGACTGCACTATCAGGCACGGACAAGGCATTCCTAGCCACCGTATGGTTGGCGGCTGTGGTCTTGAAGGTCGAAGCGATCTCCGCCAACAACGGGCCTGTGCGGAATGCCATGTCCCTTCATAGAAGTACGCTATCAACTCGTATTGCTTGCGAAGCAGGCGTAAAGCGCCAACACACCCAAATGTGGAATAGTGGCGCCAATGTTCAGAGGTCTGTAGCAGCGTGGGGGTCGATGGCTAGTACACGTCGGCGCAAATAACCATACAGATGGCAATGCCGGTAATCGGCCCCCTGGCCCCCAATCCTGCTTACCTTTACCCACAAATCGGTGAGAGGAGGTGACGAGTTAGAAGCGGTGTTCGAGCTCGAGTCCGCCGGGCATGAATGCCCTTGCTAACAGACGGCGCCCCATAAAGTGGGGCTATGCCGGCGACCGAGTCCCATTGATGGGACGCCGCGGTCTAGCCCACGGCATTCATGCCTGGGCGGTCGCCGCCACAAGCGTTTGGAACCGCGGTTTTTTCCACCCCAAAAAAGATGTGGGTAAAGGTCAGCCCCCAATCCAGGAGGAGACTGAGCCCAGCATTGCTTGGCCGGCAAGGCATTCCCCCAAGGTTGGGGGGCTGCCTGTGTGACGCCTCAATCTGGCGAGTTACTTGCGCCGCGCTGTACTAGGCGGGCGTCAGGCTACGGATGCCGTCAGCACCGGCGACGATCACTTCACTGGTGAGGCCAATGAAGAGACCATGTTCAACAATGCCGGCGCGCTGTGAAAGCAAGCATGCCAACGCTTCAGCGTCGTCCAGCGGGCCAAATTGGCTGTCAAGGATGTAGTTGCCGTGGTCAGTCATAAAGGGTTCGCCGTCTTGCCCCAGTCGCAGACGCGGCGTTGCCCCGAGTTCAATCAGAAAACGCGCCTGTGAGCCCCATCCAAAGGTGACCACTTCGATCGGTATGTGCCAGTTCGTGCCAAGGGCCGGCGAAAGTTTGGAATCATCCACAATAATGATCTCGCGCAGCGATGCCTGAGCGACGATCTTCTCGCGCAACAACGCACCGCCGCCGCCCTTGATTAGATTGAGCTGCGGATCAACTTCGTCGGCCCCATCCACCGTCAGATCGACCACCGGGTGTTCCTCAAGCGTCGTCAACGGGATCCCGACCTGCAACGCCTCATCGGCGCTTGCCTGCGACGTCGGAATACCCACGATATCGCGGAAGTTGGCCCGACTTCAACAGATCGCCGATTCGTTGAATGGCCAGAGTGGCCGTGCTGCCACTGCCCAAGCCAATCACCATGCCCGATTCGATCTGCTCGACTGCATGTTCGGCTGCCAGTTGCTTCAAGTGGAGAATGTCAGTTGCCATGTGCCCGTTTTGATATACCTGGAGGATGTTGTCGATTGATGCTTTGAGTATAGACGGCTGCCATCGACTGGCCAAACCTGGACAGATGAGTCTGCTGCAAAAAGCCTTTTTCGCCACAGATTTACACAGATAAAAAAGGATGACACACAGATGGTACCGGGATTACTCTGGACACCCGGAAAAAATCTGTGAAAATCAGCTCCATATCTGTGGCTATCTGTGGCAAAATAGAGATCACTTCTCGTCAGCAATATTATACGAGACGAAGAGCTGACCCAGGCCATCCAACCCAACCTCGTCGAGGTAGATGGCGTGCAGGCGCATGTCCACAGCGGGTTCAAAAAGCGGACCCTCGACCACGCTTGAAAAGGGGTCGCCGCCAAGCAGTCGATTGGCGTGGGTCAGGTAGAGTCGGTCAAGCATGTCGCCGGCCAACAGCAAGTGTAGCACTTTGGGTCCAGTGGCATTGTAGATCGTGCGATAGCCGATCTCGGCCAGACGAGAGACAAACTGATCGCCTTGGACACTTGTTGCGCCGGCCGTGAAGACCTGACCCGCTTCCTGTTCCAGCTGTGCAACCCGGTCACCGTCGGCGCTCTCCACCGTGAAGATGAGCACCTCCCGATCGCCTTGCGTCAACGCTTCTGGAATCGAAAACGAGAGGCTGGCGCTGATCACCGCAAGCGCCGGCTGCAGGCATAAGCCCACGTGACAGCCGCCACTCCTTGAGATCGGCGAAGCGGGGATCATCGTAGACCCGGAGGATCTCCTGGGCGCGCCCGTCGGCATAGTCGCGCAGATAGCGACCGCTGGTGATCACCACATCTGCCTGGACGGCCAGTTCCTGAAAGAGCCGCCAATCACGGTCATTGGCGATCGCCTTGGGCACGGTCAGTCCCGGCTTGGTCGAATGGGGCACGGCAATGCGTCCGTCCAGACTGACCACGTAGTCGCTGTAGACGAATGGCCGGTCCATCGCGTCAGCCAATGCTCGAAGATCGTGGCTGAGGTAGAGGCCATGGAGCGATTCTTGACCGCTTGGCTGCGGATAGAGACGGGTGACTAAGTCGGCAGAAGTCTCGATGTTTGCCATTGGTACTCCCTTTACGATGTCGTACGTTATTCTGAGCGCAGGAAGGTCGTGTCGCCGCTAATGATCATGTCGTACCACGAGACAGTGCTTGGTTCTTCCAGGGTTTCATCAAGTCGCATGACCACGACGGCAGTCTCATCCAAAACAAATGCATCTTCCAGCGTCCAGGGCAGAGGCGTTCCAGTCCACGAACTGACATAGCCCGGCAGGCGCTCGGCCAAGGCGTCACGCGCAGCCTCGGCATCCTCAACGGTGGGGAAGAGAACATGCAAGCCCAGGTAGGTGGCATCGGCTGCGCGATAGGTAGCCAGGCCGGCCAGCGAATAGGTCGGCATGGACGGCTGCGCCTGGCTGATTCGTTCCCCCTGAGCCACCACTTGCGCAGGCGCACCTTCACTTGGCGGCGAATCCGCATAGCTTGCGGCGGAAGAGTCAGCATCAAACAGAATCACGCCCACCAACTCGCCGACATCCGTCAATTCCGGCGCATCCAACGATTGCAGCAATCTACGATAGTCCGGCGCATCGGCCAGTGAGGCAAGCTCATCCCCGGCTCCGGCAACCGCATCTTCGACAATCGAGGCGCCGCCGGCGATGATCAATCTATCATCCTGGATAGCAATCCTGTTCAGATTGCCCAATCGACCGATTACGCTCTCCGCTTCAAGGTTGACCTCAAAATCTTCGCCAATGCTGTAGAGAACGGTCTCTTCGTTCAAGGTCGCGGACTCATAGCCAAAGGTCGTCAACGCTTCCTCGATATCAGACCGATTGCGATTTTGCATCACGACACTGAGCATCTGAGGTGGTGCGCCCGCTTCCAGATAGCTGAGCGCATCAAAGAAGCTGAAACCATGGGTCTCACGCATATCCTCCGCCATCAGGTACGCTATGTGGAATGCCGCGGCCGGGGTCGTCTGGGCTATCATGCGAAACTTCCAGAGGCGGCTCTCGGGTTCACTCATCTGCAAGAGATCATCGATGTTGTCGGGTCGCTCCAGTGCCCAGCTTCGCAGCCAGGCATCGTAGTCGCCGAAGGTCAGATAATCGCGGTATTCCGCGCTGTCAGGGACGTAGCGCAGCAGACTTTCTAGCGCGGCGGCCCGGCCTGACAAAGTGATCGGCGCCATGGACGCGTTTGACGGCTGTTGGGCGCTCGACTCATCCTTCACCGTCCCCACGCGCACGAAGACCTCTGTATTCTCCGCGTCGAAAGCCGACGGACGCTCCACGCCTCCCGCCTCTGCTGCAATCCGGATCGTGTCAGGATCGTCAAAGGCGACGATCGCTGCAAGCGGGCCGATTTCCTCAAGCTCAATATCAAGAGCAAACGGCTCCACAGAGGAGTCCAATTGATAGGTTCCCGCAAACGTTTGCCCGTCAGCGGAGAGGGTCACTTCGGCATTGGATCCAAAAGTGAATTGAGGGCCCTCCCCCACTTCGGCACTGCTTGCCATTTGCCAGGTGCCGGTTAGCGGGTCCGCGGGCAGCGCCAGCGTGGCGCAGCCGGCCAACAGGAGCACCAATGGGAAAATCCAGAGCAAACATGGGATATTTGGATATCGGGCAACACGGTCCATTCGCTACCTCTCTTGTCTACCCGCCGCTTGACGCCGGCGTTGAGTATCAGTGTTGAGTTCTGACCCACTGTCGAAGCTGGAACTTCGCAATTATAGCATAGCGTGTTTGCGTTGGTGTCAGTGCGCCTGAAGAGTCATCGAGCTTTAGCCGGCTCGTTGGGCGTCATATTGAAGCGTCTGCCAATCAGACAGGTGCTTGCCGGCAAACAGGGGGAGGTCTCGCTATTTGGAGACTATGATTCGGAGAAACCGTGTGCGCTATCATGGAAAACCACCAGCGCAATAAAAAAAGACCTGCGTTCTTCCGAGGAAGAACGCAGGTCTCTTACTCTATTTATGAGTCCCCTGGGACTCGAACCCAGAACCCGCGGCTTAAAAGGCCGCTGCTCTGCCAATTGAGTCTCTACCAGAGGTAGTCCACCTATATTTAGGGGCTGTCGTCCCGTTTTTAGTGTCGTAGGCTGCTGCTGTTCCGAGAACAAAAAAACAGCCGTTTCGGTGGCTCCGATGGCTGCTTGGGGTGTGGTAAAATATCACCGCATCCGATGTCTAACCATCGTGTGCCACGCCCTGGGATGTTATCAGCATCGCCGGGGCATTTCTTTTTACTGGTAGTCTATCACAGGTTGTCAATACTCTCGCCAATCCTCAACTCTCCGCTTCGGCGATGACATACCCCTGCAAGCGCCGTTCCCGCTTCCGCCAGTCCGGCAAGTACATGCCCATACTCACCTGCCAGCCCTGCCGATGGTCGGGTAACTTCAGATGTAGCAGTTCATGCACGACGACATATTCAGCCAAGTCAACCGGCAGGCTGAGGATGCCATCGGCCAGGGTCAACGTGCCGGCCGTGGAGATGCTGCCCCACTTGTTGCGCATCTCGCGGACCTGGACGTGTGTCACGGCGACTTCCAACTTGTCGCACCAGTCGGACACCAGCTGCTCCAACTGAGACAGCGCAAGCGGCTCGACATCTGCTTCCGGCTCCGGCAGGCGTGCCAGGGCATCAGCGATGAAACGTTGCACTACTTCGCCGTCCGGGTCCGTATGCGCCGGGATGAGCACCGTTGCACCCTTGGGCGTGAGACGGAAGACCATGTTCTTGCGCTGCTGCTGGCGGACCGTGATGTCCATGTCTACAGCGTTATCCTGTGCATGCGCAGCAGCGCGTCGACGATGTCGTTGGCGACCTGCGGATTGACCGGCTTCTGCATTTGCGGCAACAGTCGCCTGTACAGTTCCAATCGGACCTGGGCCTTGAGGCGGTCGTTGTGCGGCCAGCCGACGTGCTCCTGCAGGTAGCCGGCGACGTCGCCGGCCAGTTGGTCAACCGCATCGGCTTCCAGGTTGCGGAGCGGCCCAGCTGCGCGCAAGCTGGTGCTCAGGGCAAAGGCCAGGTCGTCGAGGTCGCTCTCTTCCCGCTCTTCGCCGCGCTGCATCATCTCGCTGACCTTGGTCTCCAGTTCTTCCAGGGCGGTCTTGGCGCTGATTTGCTTCTGGCGCAGTTGCTCGACAACCTTCTCCACTTCCTCGCTGATGCTGGCCAGGTAGGGCGCACGCTCGATGTTGTCGTCGACGAAGGCATCGATGCTGCGCTGGAGGTTGATGACCTTGACGCGCTCGGGTATTTGGTCGGCGGCGATGACGTCGGCGATGTTGCGGTTGATGGGATAGAGCGGCAACGGCTCGGCCACGTACTGGACTTCGACATGCTCTTTGATGAGCTGCTCGGTCTTCTTTTGCAGGTCGCGCTGTTTGCGGCGCGTCTCGTCCTGGCTGTCGAAGTAGCTCTTGACCGTCCGATAGGCGTCGACAATGTCGCCGTAGGGGTAGATGTAGTCGTGTAGGAAGGGGTCCGGCGACAGCACTTCGTAGGCCATCTGCAAGTCTTTGAACTGCTGGAAGAAGGCTTCCCGGCGTTCATCCTCCCAGAAGTAGTCGACCAAACGCGCTGTGCGTCCGTCCACGTGCTCGGGCTGCGTGGGCGCTAGGGTCGCCTGCGTCTCACCGAGCAGCGCCACAAAACGCCCCTTGAGCATCTCCAGGTCGATGATGCCCTGGTCGAAGTCACTGCGGTCGAAGGCCAGGGCGCGCTGGAGGTCTTTGAAGATGCCGATGTAGTCGACAATCAGGCCACTCTGCTTGCCGGGATAGGGGCGATTGACGCGGGCAATGGCCTGGAGCAGGGTGTGGTCCTTGAGCGGCTTGTCCAGGTACATGGCGTAGGCCACAGGCGCGTCAAAGCCGGTGAGCAGCTTCTGGGTGACGATGAGCAGCTTGGGGTCCTTGTCCGGGTCACGGAAGGCCAGACGTACCCGCTTCTCTTCGGCGTCTTCCAGGTAACTCGCCTTCATCAAGTCCGAATCCTTCTTGGGATTCTGCGAATAGACGACGGTGCTCCACTCGGCCGGCAGGTAGGCGTCGAACGCTGCCTTGTACAGTGCGCAGGCCTCGCGGTCGGGTGTGACGACCAGGGCTTTCAGGCCACGGGGCATCACATTCTCCTGAAAATGCTGGGCGATGTGGGCGGCGATGGCGTCGATGCGTTGGGGCGACTTGAGCACGGCCATCAGCTTGTCGGCGCGCTGGAGCAGCCGGCTGAGGGCTTCCTGTGTGCCCGCGCCTTCAACGTCGACGATGTCCCAGAACTCATCCAGCAGGACGGCAAATTCGGCATCCAGCTTGAGCTTGTCGACCCAGATGTCGGTGGGCACCAGCGTGTAGTAGAGCGGCAGTGTGGTGCCGTCCTGGATGCTCTCGTTGATGCTGTACTGGTCATGCACGCCTTCGGGGTCGGTGTCTGCACCGAAGGTTCGGTAGGTGCCTTTGCCCACAGCGCCGCGTTCGATGGGCGTGCCGGTGAAGCCGAAGCGGAAGGCGTTAGGCAGCGCCGCACGCATGAAGATGCCCAGGTCGCCCTCCTGGCTGCGGTGGGCTTCATCGACCAGCAGGACCACGTTGTGGCGTGTGAGTAGGTTCTTGGGTATGCCGTCGAACTTGTGGATGGTGGTGACGATGAGACCGCGCGTGTCGTTCCGAAGTAGTCGACGTAGGTGTCGGCGGCTATCGGCACGGATGGCGTCCAGACCTAACGCTTCTAGATTCTGGGTCATCTGCGTCTCAAGCTCGATGCGGTCGACCACAATGAGCAGCGTGGGGTTGACCAGTTCCGGCCGGCGCTGCAACTTGGCCGCGGCCACAATCATGGTCAGTGTCTTGCCGGAACCCTGGGTGTGCCATTCCAGACCGGTGTTGGGCGCGTCGGTGTTTGCCTGGCCTGCGACGACGCGGGCCTCTATCTTCTCAACGGCGCGCATCTGGTGCGGGCGTAGAATGAACTTTTGCAGGGCGTCGTCCATGCGGTAGAAGATGGCGTAGTCGCGCAGCAGGCGCAGCACCTGCTTGCGGGCGAAGAAGCTCTTGCCCAATTCCTCGAGTCCGAAGTCTTTGCCATCCACCTTCCAGCGATAGAAGGCATTCATGCTTGGATTCCAAGTTGCGCCATATTCCAGGCGCGTGGCACAGATGGCGAAGGGAATGGGGTACTTGATAAACTCAGGGATATTGTCGGTGTAGGTCTCCTGCACCTGCTCGAAGCCTTCAAGGCCCGGCTCCTGCAGCTTGGGCGACTTGTTCTCGATGAGCAGCACGGGTAGACCGTTGACGTAGAGCACCATGTCCATGCGTCGCCGGTCCCGGTCCTCGAACCAGACCTCTTCGCTGAAGTGGAAAGTGTTGTTGACCAGGTTCTCGTAGTCGATGAGGGTGACATTGTACTCACGCTGCTGGGCGTCGTCGTAGGTGGTCCACTGGTTGCGCAGGGCGAAAAGAAACTGCTCGTTGCCCTCCAGGTTGGCCGGCAGCAGACGCAGACGGCGCTCAATGTCGGCGATGCGGGCGTCATCGGCGGGCCAGCCGTTCAACTCGGCCAGTTGGGTGCGCAACGTCTCGACCAGGAAAGGCTCATGCTCGTCGTGGTTGCGCCAGGCCGGCAGCTCGTTCTGGGGGATGAAGGTCCAGCCGATGTCCGACAGGTAGTTGATGAGTTGGTCTTGAACGTCACGCTTTTCGGTGATGCGACTCATCGATGACTCCGCTGCAAAAATCAAAACTAGCCGCAGATGGACGCAGATAAACGCATATGATCATCGATGCACTATGAACTGCCGCCGCGGACATAGGGAACGCGTACGCCGATATCGGTCATTGGATAGTGCTTTGCGTTGCGCGTCACAATCTCGCCACGGTGAACAAACGCCGTCGCCGCAATCAGAGCGTCACCCAGCTCCAAGCGATGACTGCGTCGATATTCTCGGAGGTACGCAGCTGCTTTGCGTCCAATGGACTCATCGACAGGCAGGATGATGAACAAGGCCAACAGCCGCTCCGTTTGGTTTTCCTCGCCGGCTCGCATCCCGCCCAGAAGTTCGGTCAGAGTTACGGCTGAAATAGCGGTTGTTTCCCCGGACATCAAGCTGTCCGCAATATAGTCGAGCGCAGCCGCATGTCCGTGAAAGTGATCGATTAAGACATCGGTGTCAATCAGTCGCATCGAGCCGGGTCCCTCGACGAATATCATCCACATAGGCGACGCCGTCTGCCGGCACGTCCTCTCGGCCCGCCCACAGACCAAAGGTCGCGTCAAGGCGGGCAGCTATCTCCTGACTCGGCACGATCACGATTCGGCCTTCAGCATCGCGCATCATGGACACCTCATCGCCGACGCTCAGCAGACCGCGCAGGGGCTCGGGCAAGGGTATGCGATAATCAGGTTCGATGTGTACGTTGATCATTTTGGTCTCCCGCTTTCAGCGAATAGACATGCTTTGTTGCAGTCATCTCCGTAACGTCTGGCCCAGATTATATCATCGTTCATCCCTTATCACTCAGCGGGCGCAGTTGCTCCAGGTCGGCCTATCGTGAACAGAGGCATGTAGGCCGGCGATGCAGGTGACGCCTGCATTGCCGACTATTGAGCGCCGCCAGTTGGGCGCGCAGCGTTTCAATCAGGAACGGCTCATGCTCGTCGTGGTCGCGCCAGGCCGGCAGCTCATTCTGAGGGATGAAGGTCCAGCCGATGCCTGATAGACAATTAATGAGTTGGTCTTGGACGTCGCGTTTTTCGGTGATGCGGGTCATGAGAAGTGCCCTATGTGTTGACGACAGGCTTGCCTCACCCTGCTTCGCCTCCTGGACGGAGGCTTCGCATCCCTCTCCACCAGGTGGGTATCGGCGGGGTGAAAATTTGATAAGATGGATATCATCTCAACGAAATCGAACAAGCGAGCAGCGATGATGATATCCTGGAACCGTACTTGACCGAGAAAGTGCGCAGGAATGGTCCGAATACGAACTGAAAGGTGTGTCGCTGGGCGACAAGCGATTAGACTGGCGCTTGGTGGACACAACGGCCAAATTGGCGTCTCAACCGCTGGGTTCAATCAACCAAGCCTGTGATGACTGGGCAGATACCAAAGGCAACCTACCGATTATTCGCCAACCAGAAGACGACGCCAGAAAAGATTCTACAGCCGCATCTTGAACGGACGCGAGAGCGGGTCGCAGAGCATGAACTGGTTTTGGCCACACAGGACACATCCTTTTTGAATTACACCCATCACCCAAAGAAGAAGGGGATGGGGCCTATCGGAACGACAGAGCAGAAGAAGCTACGCGGTCTGGTGATGCACTCTACCATACTCACGACAACCAGGGGGCTACCTCTGGGCGTTGCCACTCAGACGATATGGGCACGGGACGAAGTGGCCAAGCAAATGAGTCCGGCTGAGCGCAATAAGATTCCGATTGAAGAGAAAGAGAGCTATAAGTGGCTCAGAGCGCTCAATGAGACGGTTGAGATGATGCCTTCAGGGACACAAGTCGTCAGCATAGGCGATAGCGAAGCGGACATCTTTGAACTCTTCAACCATGCAATTATTGAGTTGGATACTGACCTCCTTGTCCGTGCTGCACAAGACCGTGCCGTTGTTGAACCAGAGGTAGGTCGCATCAAGTCAATCGTTTCTCAGCCGTGAGATAGCCGGCCATCTGGAAGTTTCTGTTCCCAAGCGAGACAAGCAACCCAAGCGAGACGCCATTGTATCGGTACGATACTCAAGAGTCGTGTTGCGAAGCACCCCGAGCATCTGAGAAAACGCATGTCCAATCTGCCCATCTATGCCGTGCTGGTTCAAGAAGAGAACCCACCTGAAGGTGTTGAACCTCTTTTATGGCTCTTCCTCAGAGGGACCGCCGTGGCGCTTGAAGCGCCACGGCAGTGTGAGGCCTCTTCCGTTGACCGATCATAGGTGACAAACTTGCGCAATCTCGCACAAGACGCTGGTCATCTGCTTCTCCACCTGCTCGTTGTTGAAGCGCAATACCTGGTAGCCATGGGACTCCAGCCACTCTGTTCGCGCACGGTCTTTCGCCTCTTGGGTATCATGAATGGAACCGTCTACCTCGATCACGAGCCGATGTTCAGCACAGTAGAAGTCAACGACGAATCGGCCAATGGGGTGTTGGCGTCGGATTTTCAGCCCGGTCAGCTTGCGGTTGCGTAGATGCGCCCAAAGGCGTTGCTCTGCAGGTGTCGTGGAACGACGAAATTGACGAGCGCGATCTCGGATTTCTCTGCTGCTATATGACCGTCGGGGTCCAGTCATCGGTCTTGGTTCCTTTTCAAGAATCATGATGTTGCTGCGGCGTTGCCTCACCCTGCTTCGCCTCCTGGACGGAGGCTACGCTTCCCTCTCCACGAGGTGGAGAGGGACCGCCATGGCGCCTTTAGCGCCATGGCAGGGTGAGGCGACGTCAACCCCTGAGATCCCAAAAAGCCTGTCTTTTCAACAATAGGCTATGTCAAGCCGTCACGCGCAGCCGCCGCGCCAGGTCGTCGACCGCGCGCGGCCATTCATGCAACACGTAGGGATCGAAATCCGCGCCGTTGGGCCAGACCAGCGTTCTGACTTCGGGGTCGAGGCGCACCTGCCGGAAGATCTCCGGGTCACGCAACGGGCCATACATTTCGCCGTAGAGGACCGGCTCCAGGTCGACCACCTGCGACGTGCCGTCGTCAAAGGCGACGCGTACCGTGTAGGCTTCAAGCAGTTCAAATTCGGTCACATCATAAAGTGGATGGCTCATAAATCCTTCTCCCGTCGACGAACTCTATTCCAGGTCACGAATGCGAGGCGTGCACTGTCCCTGTTGAATGCGCTGCCAACTTTCCGCCAATTCCTGCTGGTGTAGCTCCGCCCATGCCTCGACCAGGCGCTGCTGACGACGCGGCAGTGCGCCGGCCAACTGGACAATCGGGTCGATGCTGTAGGATGCCCGATATTCATTATAGCGCACATGGAAGTGGGGAACCTGATGGGGTTCATCTCTTCCCTGTAGATGGTGATGATAATGCCGAAAAAGCGTGCAAGTTCAGGCATGACTTTTCTCGTTTGTCCAGCGCAAACCCTCATCGCTCAGCAACCGTATCTGTCCGGTCATGAGTTGGTGGAGCATGGACTTGAAGAGGGCTTGCAGGGCGGTCAGGCGGTCCTCTTCGGCAGCGACTTTGTCAGCAAGTGCCGCGAGATTGTCCACTATGGCCGATTGCTGGTCCGTGTCAGGCACAGGTACTGCGACGCTCTTGAGGGCGGGCTGATTTATGCTGGTTTGATTTGCCTTGTTTGCACGCCCTAGCAGTTTGTCGGAGAGAACCGACAGTCGGCTCTCTGACGGATTGGTGGTAATGTGAGAGCATGGCAAAGAAACGTAAGTTCAGACAAGCGGACTATGAGGCAACGGAAAAGACCCAAATCACGTTGGGCGAAGCGTTGCCGGAAGATCATCTGGCTCGATTCATCGTGAGCGTAGTCAGCCTGCTCGATTTGAGCAAGGTCTATGGTCAGTACAGCGACCGTGGGGGAGCGCCGTATGCGCCAGAAGTGCTGCTGGGGCTGTTGCTGTATGGCTACGCAACCGGGACCTTCAGTTCTCGCAAACTGGAGAGGGCGACGTACGAATCGATTCCGCTTCGATACATTGCCGGGAACATGCATCCAGACCATGACACTATTAACCAGTTTCGCAAGGAGAATCTGGAGACGCTGAAGGGATTGTTTGTACAGGTGCTGATGCTTGCCTACATATTGGGCCATGTGAGACTGGGCAACATCAGCATTGATGGCAGCAAGGTCCATGCCGATGCGTCCAAGAGCAAGGCGGTGAGTTATGGACGTATCTTGTCGATGGAGAAGCGCTTGCAACAAGAGATCAATGAGTTGTTCGCCCTGGCTGAAAAGGCGGACAGCGAGCAACCGGACGATTTTGATATCGACGATGAGATCGGACGGCGCACCAAGAAGCTGGTGGATCTTGCCCAAGCCAAGGCAATGATAGAAACGATGGCCGCTCAACGCCATGCTCAAGAACAAGCCGAGTATGAACAGAAGATGGCTGCTCGCAAGGAGAAGGAAGAGCAAACTGGCAAGAAGACGCCAGGTCGTATCCCTCAGCCACCTGAACCCGGCCCGCGTGACAAAGACCAGGTCAATTTCACCGATCCAGAGTCTCGTATCATGAAGAATGGCAACAACAAGGCTTTCCAACAATCGTACAATGCCCAGGCTGCGGTGGAACATGAGAGTCGCCTCATTGTGGGCAATACTCTTTCCAATCACCCCAACGACAAGCAGGAAGGTGTGGCAACGGCCCAGGCGATCCCGGCTCAACTGGGTACCCCGAATGCGGCGGCCATGGATGCCGGCTATTTCAGCCCTGGGACAATCCAGGGCTTTGAAGCCATGGGCATCGAACCTTACATTGCTGCAGGTCGAGACAGCCATGCGTTCGATTGGCGGACGCTTCTGGAGGGTGAGCCAGAACCCCCGCCCGAGAATGCCAGCCACAAGACCAAAATGCACTACAAACTGTGCACCGAAGCCGGCAAAGCCATCTACAAACTGCGCAAGAGCACGGTTGAGCCGGTCTTCGGCATCATCAAGGAGATCATGGGTTTCCGACAGTTTTCCTTGCGCGGACTGACCGCGGCGGCCGGCGAATGGAATCTTGTTTGTTTGGCCTACAATCTGAAGCGTCTTCATGTATTGCACACGACCTGATTCTGCGCGCCCTCAGACGGGAGGGCTGAGAAGATGCGACGCTCTGGAGCATGCATATCCGTGATTATGTCTACTCCCTGCCTGCTATCGAGTCGATTTTGTCAAAAAACATGGCAACAGGCTCAACTATGTTCAATCTATGCTGTCTCTCCGACAGCCTGCTAGCACTTGGTCATGATAGATGGTTGTATTTCCATAGTGCAGGAAGAACCTCGGCAGTATTCGTTCTTGGTCAAGACGTACCCGAAACATATTTGACTCAAATACGACGTCATCAGTGTCTGTGTGAGTCACAATTGCAACCGCGCCAACCCCCTCTTCACGCTTCGACACTCGATTAATGATGATGTCTTTGTCATGCACAGCATAACGTTGGGTTTCAGGGTTGCTTGCCATTGCAGTGTCGAGTTGCGAAACGTCAATCAGGCCATTATCCAAATAAATATCGTTCAACTGAACGATTTTCGTCGTTCCATGCCCGTATGCGCTTCTAGGTTTGTAGACCCCATTTCTCACCGGGTCCGATAGCAAGTCTCCCAACTCCACCACCTCCCAATGCGCCGGAATCTCCCCAATCTCCGTCTCCTTCGTCTCCGCCGGCTCCCGGTACGGCCCGACCGTAAAGAGCCGCTGCATGAGGCTGCGCTTGAACTGGCGGGCGGCGGCGATGACGTCCTCCTGCGCGGCGATGGCATCCTGGATGGCGTTGAGCACGGCGGCGATGCGGCGCTGCTCGGGGAGCGGGGGAGGACAATCCGAAGCATTTTGACCTGTCCAAAATTGAGCCCTTGCCGAGTCGCCCCGAATTGAATGCCCATGATGTCAGCTTGAGCTTGACGAGTCGACAGATAGTAACTTGCATACCTGGGAAAGACTCGGTCCATCTGAAACCGAATTCTGCACACATGTTGGTTGATATTGGCTTCAGACAAAGATTCTGGGACGCAAGAAACCCTACCGATTGACGCCCCGGTAATGTTCAACAGCACGTCGTCCGGGGCAAGCTGTGAGCGTTTCATTTTTTGATGCTGTTCTGGCGAAATGAACGCAACATCGGCCAACGACAACCGGTTCATCAGAACGTTTTGCGAACGAACTAACGGGATGCCACTTTCCAGGTACGACTTCTTGCCGCCTCTGGGAGTAAGCCCACTGCCAACCGAATTTGACACGTCGCCTATACTGCACACCCCCCATCCTTCGGGGAAAGCATCTGTATCGGTGTCCATATGAGCCGGAACGGCAACACTCATCCCACCACCTCACGCCAGCCCTCAAAACCCAGCGCGGCCATCACTTCATCCAGCTTGGCATCGGCCCCAGCACAGTCATTCTCGGTCTTTTCAGAGAGAAACATCTGGTTGACTTCATTCACAACCATCATTATACTGTGCTCCATGACAACCATCCAGGCGATAGAAAGCATCGGCATCGATCCTGATATCCGCAACGGACGACCCTATATCATTGGGACCACTGTCACCGTCGCCGATATCGCAATAGCTCGACTTTACCACGGTCTGGACGCCGAGGGTATTGCCGATTGGTACGGTCTTGATTTACATCAGGCCTATGCAGCCCTGTCCTACTACTACACCCACAAGTCGACCATCGACGACCAGGTTCGTGCCCAAATACGGCGGGCTGAGGCGCTAAAGGAGCAGCGCGTTGGCGCTACCGATTCGATTCTATCTCGATGAAAATGTTCCGGTCGCTGTCGCCGCGCAATTGCAGCGACGCGGTATTGATGCTGTTACCGTACGCGACCTGGGTCTCCTGGGCGACAGTGACCGCAATCATCTTGTACGGACCACTAACCTCGGCTATGTCCTCTGCACCAACGATGCCGACTACGTGGACCTTGCTGCTGCCGGTGCCGAGCATGCCGGCATTGTCTTTGGCCAGCAGCACAAACATGGCATCGGGGATTGGGTACGTTTTCTCGAGTTGCTTGCCTCCGTATTGGAACTCGACGAGATGCACAACCGAATCGAATATCTTGGTTGAGCACAACTGGTTCGCCATGTTTGGCCGTTGGCCCGCTACTCCTCATATCCTAACACAGCCCTGACAGACGTCGCGGACGCGCCGTTGGCCAACGTGCGCACCTCCACCTGCACGCCCTGGCGCGCGGCTGCATCGGCCGTGCCCAGCAGGCGCGTCGTGACCGCCTCATCCAGGTAGGCTTCGCCACAGTTTTCACAGACCTCGGCCTCGACTTTCTTGAAGACCAGAGTCGCGCCGCCACGCTCCAAGGTGACGGTGACAACGCCGGGGTGCGTCTCGCCATGCTTACAGATAAGACAGTTCATGGATTTGACCGCCAACCCTCAAACCCGAACGCGGCCATCACCCCATCCAGTTTGGCATCGGCGTCGGCTCGCGCCTCCTCGGCCTCCTGCATCAGCACGACGGCATCCTCCAGCGGCAAGGGCGGCTCGACATCGTTGCTTGCCACATAGCGGCTGGGGCTGAGATTGTAGTCGTTGCGCACCACCTCGGCCACCCTGACCACGGCGCTGACGTCCTCCTCGGCCTGCCAGTTGAGGTAGAGGTCCCCCACCTGGCGCACCTGTTCGGCGAGCATCTCGTTCTTGGGCCGCCCCTTGACAAAGTGCTTGGCCGCGTTGATGAGCAGAATCTCGCCGGCGTGGGTCCGGGGATGGCGTTCGTCCACCTTCTGCGCCACCGGGATAATGCCCGGCGCTGAGGTGTTGAAGAAGAGGTTATCCGGCAGCAGGATGACCGCGTCGATGGCGTCCTGCTCCACAAACTGCTTGCGGATGTCCCGCTCCGCGTTCTTGCCCTTGTTGCCGCTGCCCCGGCTCACCGCGCCCGTGTCCAGCACCACGGCCATGCGTCCGCCCAACTCCAGGCTGGCGAGCATGTGCTGCACCCAGCCCCAATCGGCGGTGCCGGCCGGCGGCGTGCCCCAATCAAAGCGGCCATAACCGTCGTTCTCGTAGACCTCGGCGGCCACGTTCTGATTCCACATGGGATTGGCGCCCAGCTTCTGGAAGCGGCGCAGGCTGCCGTCCTCGTTGAGGAAGAGCGGGTTGCGCAGCGTGTTGCCCTGGCGCACGTCGGCGCGCATGTCGTGGATGAAGGCGTTCATCTTGGCCGCGGCCACGTTGTCGGCCTGCAACTCCTGGCCGCAGAGCAGGATGGGGTTGGGGTCGTCGTCGGGCGTTAACTCGGCCACCGGCTTGCCCAGGGCGTCGGCCAGCTTCTGCCGATGGCGCAGTTGCGTCTTGATGCCCAGCCCAAAGGAACCGGAGGCCGGGTCGTAGAAATGGTCGCCCGGCTCCGGGTCGAGGATGTAGCCAATCAGGTGGCCCACGTCGGTGGGCGTGAAGAATTCGCCGGCGCTGCTGCCCCGCTCGGCAAACTTGCGGATTAGGTACTCATAGGCGCGTCCCAGCAGGTCGGGCTGCACGTCGGCCAAGCCCAGCCGCTGCTCGCCCATGATATTTACCAGGCGCGCCAGGATGTTGTCGTCGAGCAGGCGCTGGTTGCCCTCGGAGGCGTTGAAGTCGCGGCGGTCGATGACGCCGACCAACTCCTGATTCTCGCGCGCAATGGCGCGCAGGTTGTCGGTGAGCAGCGCGCCCAGGCCGGTGGTCTGGGTCCGCACCGTGCGCCAGCGCGCATCGGCCGGTAGATAGAAGCGGATGAGTGAGCGGTCGGTCTCGGCGAACAATTCAGCCGTGGCCTCGTCTACGTTCAGACCCTGGGCCAGCTTGTCCATCTCGTCCGTGTAGACATCGTCAAGGCGTTTGTAGAAGACCAGGGGCAGGATGTAGTCCTTGTAGCGAGCAGCATCGACCTCGCCGCGGATGGAACAGGCGGCCCGCCACAGCCAATTTTGCAGGGTGTTTAGGTCCATAAACGCAACAGTCTCACTTCCTGTGCTGATGTGAGTAGTGGTGGCCAACACGTGGTCAGCCGATGGACCTGCTGAGGGTGTGGGGAAGTGAGGGATATGCTAAGATTCACTCAGTTCCGCTGCTGCGACCTCAGCAGTGGGTGCGGGGCAGGCGTCGCAAGCGACTGCCCTTCATTTCTTGTCTCAGTTTAGTCAGAATTCAGGATACGGTCAAACCACCTTTGCCTAGCGTGCTCAGCGGCTTTCGTCATTCAGACTACTTCGTCAATCGCTGCATGAAAAAACCGCCCCAATGATTAGGACGGTTCAGTCACTGCATATAGGCGTTGCACTGCATCAGGCTACCGCATGCAGTAGCGTAATGAGTCCCCTGGGACTCGAACCCAGAACCCGCGGCTTAAAAGGCCGCTGCTCTGCCAATTGAGCTAAGGACCCACAACGATTGGCACTCAATAGTCTATCATAGTCACGAGGCGGAAGCAAAAAGATTCGGCCAATTTCGGCCACAGACTCCGCTGTGCGGCGGTTACGGCTCGGCGTATGGGTACGGTATACTGAACCCACCATGATCATCAATCTTTCTAGCGTAGACAGAGTGCTACAGCAGGCCGTGCCCGGCATCTGCCCGGCGGCTCAGCTTGTTGTAAGGCAACGCGGACAGACGATTGCCGCCAACGCCTACGGCTGGCTCGACCCTGAGACGCGCCGGCCGGCTATCACCCTGGAGACCCGCTTCGGGCTGGCGTCCATCACCAAACTCTTCGTGGTGACCGCCTTCATGACGCTGGTCGAGGCAGGCAAAGTCGCGGTCGATCAGCCGGTCGGCTCTCTGCTGCCGGCCTTCAACGGGCTTCGTCCCATTCAGCCCTACGAAAATCCGCTGGCCTGGGGTCAGTTTGTGGCCATCGACGGGCCGGCGGACCCGGTCGATGCCGGGGCCATCACCTTTCGGCAGCTGCTCACCCATGACAGCGGTCTGCCCGCCTGGCGACCGCTCTTTCGTGAACCCGACGCCGAAGCCGCCCGCCAGATGGCCCTCAACACCTTCTTCTCTTACCAGCCCGACACCCATGTCGTCTACAGCGATATCGGCCTGATCCTACTCGGCATGGCCGTGGAACGCTTGACTGATCTACGCCTGGATGAAGCGGTCAACCAACTCGTGATCGAGCCGCTGGGGCTGGAACAGACAGGCTATCTGCCGATCCAGGACGGCATTCCGTCGCCTGACATCATGCCCACCGACATCGCGCCCACCGAGTTCTGTACCTGGCGCAATCGACGCATCGCCGGCCAGGTCCATGACGAGAACGCCTACCGATTGGACGGCATCGCCGGCCACGCGGGCATCTTCTCGACCGCCACAGATGTCGCCCGCTTCGGACAGATGTATCTGGACGGCGGCAGTCCGTTGCTCTCAAAAGAGACCGTGGCAGAGATGACTCGTCTGCAAACCAAAGAGGGCGACGTTCGCCGCGGCCTCGGTTTCGTGCGCTGGACGCCCGTCCATGATGCCAATGGCAGGTCATTCAGTGAGGGCACGTTCGGCCACACCGGCTTCACCGGCACATCGCTCTGGATCGACCCGGATCGAGAACTGGTCGTCGCCTTGCTGACCAACGAGGTCTACAACGGCCGAGCCGATCGCAAGATAGCCCAGCTGCGCAACGATGTTCACAACACGCTTCTCACAGCCATCGACAAAGCATCAACAAGGTAGCCTCAACGGAGACACCCTCATGACGCCCAATCCGCCCCACGCCCCACGCCCTACGCCCCTCACCGTTGTCGGTCTCATGTCCGGCACGTCGGCCGACGGCATTGATGCCGCCGTGGTCGAGATTTCAGGGAGACCGCCTGAACTGAACTGGCTGCTGCTGGCACAGAGCGAAACATCCTATCCAGACGAACTGAGCGAACGGGTTTTCGCGGCCTTTCGACCGCAGACAGCCACTGTCGATCAGCTGTGCAGCCTCAACTTCGCCCTGGGCGAGGCCTTTGCCCACGCAGCATTCCAGGCTATCAAGGCAGCCGGCCTGACGCCCGATCAAGTCGATCTCATCGGCAGCCATGGCCAGACGGTCTGGCACATTGCTGACGGGCCGGACGCGTCCACCCTGCAACTGGGTGAGGCCGCGGTGATTGCCGAGCGTACGGGCATCACCACGGTCAGCAACTTCCGCACCCGCGATATGGCTGCCGGCGGACAGGGAGCGCCACTGGTCTCCTTCCTCGACGCGCTGCTGCTCGCCCATCCGACCGAGCCGCGGGCGGCGCAGAATATCGGCGGCATCGCCAACGTGACCTATCTACCGCCCACCCAGGCGCTATCCGGCGACGACGCACATCCATTTGCCTTCGACACCGGCCCCGGCAACATGCTCATCGATGATGCCATTCAGCGGGCCACAGGTGGCGCATTGACCTACGACGATGGCGGCGCATTTGCGGCGAGCGGCACGGTCAACGCCGGGCTGCTTGACGAACTGATGCGCGAGCCCTATCTGGCTCAGCCCTTGCCCAAGACCACAGGCCGCGAGTTGTTCGGACGACAGTACGGTGCGCAGATCTGGGAACGAGGCCAGGAACTTGGCCTCGGCCACGCCGATCTGGTCGCCACAGTCACGGCTTTCACCGCCGAGAGCATCGCCCGCGCCTACCATGACTTCCTGCCCCACAAACCGGAATCCGTCTTTGTTAGTGGCGGTGGCGCGCTCAACAGGACGCTCATGAAGATGCTGTCGGACCGCCTCAACCCGGAGGGCTCTATCCAGACCCGGGTGTTGACCACAGACGATGCCGGGTTGCCGGCCGATGCCAAAGAGGCCATCGCCTTTGCCGTCTTCGCCTACGAAACCTGGCACGGACGACCGAGCAATCTCCCCTCTGCGACCGGAGCAACACATGCCGTCTCAATGGGGACCATCACACCGGGTCGTCTCTGGCCCAACCGAGAAAGCGGGAGTTCATCCACGTTATGAATTTCGATACTGGAAAAGCAACGACCGAAGGACGTAATCCGGCCACCCAAGGTATTGATGTCGTGTCCACGCTGGAGATGGTTCGTATCATCAACGCCGAGGATGCCAGAGTCGCCGGGGCCGTGGGCGAACAGGGTGACGCCATTGCCGCGGCCATCGATGCCATCAGCGCGCGCATGCAGCGCGGCGGACGGCTGATCTACGTCGGCGCCGGCACATCGGGACGACTGGGCGTGCTCGATGCATCCGAGTGCCCACCGACCTTCAACACCGCGCCCGAACTGGTTGTCGGCCTTATCGCGGGCGGCCCCAGTGCCCTCACCAACTCGATCGAAGGTGCGGAAGACAATCGGGAGGCTGGTAGCCAGGCCATGATCGGTCTGGATATATCCGAACGGGACAGCGTGGTCGGCATTGCAGCCAGCGGACGCACGCCCTATGTGCTCGGGGCCATGGCCGAAGCCAAGCAGCATGGAGCGCTGGTCATCGCAGTGGTCTGCAACGCGGACAGCCCCATGCAAGAGGCCGCCGACATTGCCATCGTCCCGGTCGTCGGCCCGGAGGTCGTGACTGGTTCGACCCGGCTCAAGGCAGGAACGGCGCAGAAGCTTGTCCTCAACATGCTCTCGACCGGCGTCATGATCCGGCTGGGCAAAACCTACGGCAATCTCATGGTCGATGTGCAGTCTACCAACAGCAAACTGCGCGACCGTGCCCGGCGTATCGTCATGCAGGCCACAGGTTTGGACGCGCCCGAAGCGTCGAACCTGCTGAAGGCCAGCGATCATGAGGTGAAGACAGCCATCACCGCTGCCTTACTCGACATTGAGCCGACACTTGCCAGGCAACGGCTATCCCAGGCCGGCGGCGTGATCCGGGATGCCGTCGAGACGGGCCGAAAGAGCCAATAACATGTTGCCGGACACTTTCAAACCTACCATCCACTGCAGCCTGAGCAGAAGCAAAAAAGTGAAGTCATGACACAGAGAGCCAGCGTAGAGAGCCTTGTTTTGGCCGTTGACGGCGGTGGCAGCAAGACAGCGACGATACTGGCCAGGAGCGACGGCACAGTCATCGGGCACGGGTCGTCAGGGGCATCAAATCACCAGTCAGTCGGTATCGAAAATGCAGAGCGCGAGCTCACGCTTGCCGTCGACAGAGCATTTTCCGATGCAGGCATGGAGCGCACCGCGGTGGCCGCGGCTTGCCTTGGCCTCTCCGGTGTCGACCGCCCTGAAGACCTGGCGTTGACGGAATCCTGGTTGGAGCGAACGCTCCCCGGCACCAATGCCATGATTGCCAACGATGCCCACCTGGTGCTGGCCGCCGGCACACCGGACGGCTGGGGAATCGCGCTCATATGCGGGACAGGGGCGATCTGTTTCGGCCGCAATCCTGCGGGAAAAAAGGCACGGTCGGATGGCTGGGGTCATCTCTTGGGCGACGATGGCAGCGGCTATTATCTCGGTCGAGCCGCATTGCGTGCAGTCATGAGGGCGCATGACAGGCGCGGGCCGAATACAGTCCTCACAGATGCCGTGCTCGCGCACTGGTCGCTCAGCGAGCCGGAACGGCTGCTCTATCGAGTCTATCACGAAGGGGTTACGACTACTGAGGTCGCAGCGCTCGCACGCCTGGTTTCAGCTGCTGCAGAAGAGGCCGATGCCGTCGCGCTGGAGATTGTTCAGAAGGCGGGTTGTGAACTGGCGAACACCGTTCGGACGGTCGCACAAGCAATTGGTTGCGACCGTCCAATTCCGACGGCGCTTGCCGGTGGCGCGATCACAAAAGGAGTATTGGTTCGTCAGGCATTTCTGGCGGAGATCGATGCGCTAGGACTTGAACTGGAACCGGTTCAATGTGTGGATCAGCCGGTTATCGGTGCGCTGCGATTGGCATTGCGCATGCTCGATAAGTGAGGATGGATCTGGCTGCGGCCTACAAGATCGGCCATATGAGCGCGCCGAAGAGCAGCACAATGAAGAGCAAGGCAAGCACGAGTATCTTCCAGCGATCAAGTCGCCGTTCCATGTACGGACGCTGGGTAAAAGGTTGGCGCGGCATAGTCTCATCTCTTCCAATTTTTGGCCTAGGCAGGATAGGGTCCGATGACGTTTGAGCGCATCGGCTGAAGCAGGCAGCTAACAGTGAGAAGCGCTCTCAGACGCTTCAGTGGGAATTTGAAGTTGACGAAATCGTACGGGTTTCGTAGGTGCGGTTTGAAACCCATAGGCATCAAGCCAAGGTTGTGTTGAGCCGATCGCTGTTGCGAACGGGCTTGCAGCAACGGCTGAAGCCGGCTGCTAACAGCGAAAAGCCGCCTCAGCGGCTGAGATTTAGCGCCTGAGGGCGCTTTTCACTGTTAGCAGCGGGATTCATCCCTGCCGAAACCGACGACGCCGCAAGACATAGCCTTAGCTTGATGCGCATGGGTTGCAAAGCGCACGATCTCCAGAGGTATCCGAAGTTTGTGCGGTTTGAAACCGCACCTACGCTATGCCAGTTCTTAGTCGCTGATCTCCGACATCCCGGCAGCTGAAATGTCAACAGAACTGAGTAGCGCTGGTTCCGACTGCAGCCTCTGTCGTTACCCGAACCGTGATCTAATGTTGGTCGCGTTCCTGGGCCAACTCCGCTGCAATTTCGATCCAGCGCTCGTAGTCAATGTTTTCGCCGCTGGGTGAAACCGGAATGATCGCTTTGAGTTCTTCCGGTGAGCTGGCGGCAAGTTGCGGAAATGACCAGATGCCGCCCTTGTAGAGCCGTTGCATGGCGTTGGCGCCAATGCCCCGAATCTCCATTAGATCATCCGGCGGCGGTCCCACATATTGAGCCCCGACACGCCCATTGCGTTCGGCAACTTCGCGTGCCCGCTGTGGCCATTGTTCGACATCGGCACTGACAAACGGATGGACGATTTCGCTGATCTCATCGGCACTCATCTGACTCAGCTGATGCCAGGTGAAGATACCCGCAGCGTAGAGTCGGCGACGATAGACCTTGCCCACGCCTTTCACACGGGACAGATTGTCTGGGTGGCCGCGGATCGCTTCGGGCTTCCAGACCTTCGATTCCGCCGCCTGATCTGCCGGCTCGCCGGCCGGCTCTGATTCGACGGCACCGGTCTGTTGGGCCGACGCCGGCGTTTCACCAGGCTCAGGATCCCGTTTGCCTTCCACCACAGCCGCTGCCAACAACACCTCTTCTGTCTCTACAGCCCTGTTTTCTTTCTTTTCTTCTTCCCTATTTTCACCCATCTCCTCGTGGGCTTCTCCTGGAGGACCAAGGGCATCTACAGGTTCATCAGCGGTGTCTTCATCGTCATCTGATCGGTCTGTTGCTAAGGCAGCCGCAGCAAGTCCGGCCGCAGCCACGGCAGCGGCGGTCAGGGCCTTGTCAGACTCTTGCGATCCATCTTCTTCGTCATCAACAGGAGTGTCGGATCGTTGACTATCCGGGGCATCAGCTTGAGCTGAATCGTCATTAGACTCGTCGCTATCTGATTCGCTGCTTGCCGAACCATCGTCAGCCATGCTTGCTGCTGACCCACTCTCCTCAGACGAATCTCCATCCGGCCCGGCATCCTCTTCAGCCGCTACCGCAATCTCAGATAGTGGATGCGAATCATCTGCGGTCGAGCGTTCAGTTGTGTCCGCTTCGTCATCTGATTCCGGAGGCGGCGCTGGAGATTCTGACGGTTCGACAACTTCACCTTGGGCGACGTCAACGTCTGCTTGAAGGTTCTCTGAGACATCCGTCCCAGTGGGTTCGTCAAGACGGTCTTCATCCGCCAAATCTTCATCTACCGAGGCTTCATCCATCACAGACACGTCAGCCGGATTCTCGCCAAGTTCGGCATCGTCCACTGCCGACGCCGCCAGGACTGCACCCGGAAGAACCACGTCCTCAACCAGGGGATGTTCGGTCTCGTCAGCCTCGCCGTCTGGAAATTGATGCCGATCAAAGAGTTCGGAAGATTCAACGAGATCATCCTCAGGCATCGATACGACAGTCTCCTCGTCGATCCGCTCACTTTCGAGTAAGGCGTCCGGGCTCTGGTAGCCGGGCGCGGTCCACGGCGGAGCAGCCATTCGCTCTTCCCGCTCCCGCCGTTCATAGACGCGCAGTTGGCTCTCCAATTCCGTTATCCGTTCATCGCGCACGATCATGCGCTCACGGCGAAAGTAGAACCATTCCCACAGTGTAGAGAGTGCAAGACCGAGAACCAGTCCCGCAAGGACAAACCAAAGCAACTGCCAGTTCATGCCGATGTTTTCTCCTGAGGCACACCCAGAAATGGTTGAGGAAAAGCACGCGATAGGGGCGCTCGCATCGTGTCGTTATCATACACAGAACAAATAGCGATGTCAACGCGGTAGTCAAAGTGTAACGGGCGTCTCTGACCCTTCAAGTGAGCCGGCATCAGCCCACAACAAGGTCTCCTAACGCATGAGTTCACGCCGTTGACGGGCTGCCTCAAAGAGGATCACGGCCCCCGCGATTCCGGCGTTCAGAGATTCGGCTGAACCGAGCATCGGAATATTGACAATGGTTGCCGTCTCACGAGCCTGCTTGCTGGCGCCGTTTGCCTCGCCGCCAACGACCAATGCCGATGGTTGAGTCCAGTCCACGTGATCGTAGGAACGCGTTCCGCCCATATCCGCCAAGTAGAGATGTTTGCCGACGCCAAGCGCATTCCTGGACCTGAGCCCATGTCCGACAAGTCCGAATCGGTAATCGAAAGTGGGCCCCCATGCCGGCCCGTACGACTTTGTCATTGAACGGATCGACTGTGCCCGGACAAAAAACCACCGCCTGCACACCTGCCGCCTCCGCACTGCGAATCAATGTACCCGCGTTCCCGGGATCACGAACGCCGTCAAGCAGCAAGACAAAGATCGGCGGACGGGGGCGCTTCTAGTTCGGGCAGTGGAACGATTGCTGCGACGCCCTGGGGAGTGACCGTGTCAGTGAGCTTTGCAAAGACGGCTTCGGAACAGGCGGACACTTCGACCCCGGCAGACTCGATCTCATCGACCAGTTCCAATGCATGCCGATTTCCGGCGATCAATGCCGGCGCCGTAAACAACACCTCAGGACGGACACGGGCCTGCCAGGCATCCCGCACCAGGCGCACGCCTTCAACCAACATGACGCCTATCGCCTGCCGGCTTCGACGCCTAGAGAGCCGTGCTGCAGCCTTGATGCGCTCATTGCTCACGCTGGTAATCATGGTTGACTCCGGTCGATTCAAGATACACAAACGGCAGGAGAGCGTGCCCTCCTGCCGTCGTTGTCTGCCCTGTTGTCGTCAACCGCTATCGAACCAACATACTATTAGTTCAATTGGGCTTTGGCGAGTTCCGCCAATTTACCGAACCCTGCCGGATCGTGCACGGCAATGTCGGCGAGCACCTTGCGGTCGACCTGTACGTTCGCCTGCTTCAGTCCATAGATGAACCGACTATAGCTGAGGCCGTTGAGACGGGATGCCGCATTGATACGTGTAATCCATAGCCGGCGAAAGTCTCGTTTCCGATTTCTGCGATCTCGGTACGCATAGAAAAGGGATTTGAGCATGGCTTCGTTGGCTCGTTTAAAGAGCTTGGAACGTGAGCCATACTGCCCCTTGGTGAATTTCAGTACCTTTTTATGTCGCTTGTGCGCATATACTTTCGGTCGTGATCTTGGCATTTCTTATCTCCTTCCGTGATGGCGGACCCGATATGGAGTTTCCTACCACGAAACTCCATCATAGAACTTTATGGGATATCGAGCCACTTACAGGCCGGTCACGTGCTGGGTATTGTTCGTTTTTTCAAGTAACTGCGAACTACTTAATCGCTTTGCCGCCGGCTGCCTTCACCTGGCTGATGTTGCTCTTCACCGTGCTTGGTACAGCGTGACGGAATGCGCGATTGGTCGCCTTGCGCTTCTTGCGACGAAGATGGCTTCCGCCAGCTTTCATCCGCATCAGTTTACCCCGCTTGGTCAGCCGAAAACGCTTGGCTGTCCCCTTATGGGTTTTCATTTTTGGCATCATAGCCTCCTATCAACAACAGGTTCTTTCAACTATTCAGACTGGTCGGGCAGACACACAAAAACGGGCATGAGCCCGTTTTGTCAACAATTGAGTTGTTCTTCAAGAACGACTGCTTCGGCCGACATCAATATTAACATCATTTGACAGCATTCGCTTGCATCAAATTGATGCCGCTTACCTAGCTGACCGGAGCCAATACCATCACCATACTACGCCCATCAAGCGTCGGGTAGGCTTCCACCTCTGTCACTTCGGAAGAATCCTCAGCAACACGCTTCATCAGATTGCGTGCAACTTCTGGATGGTAGATCTCACGTCCCCGAAAGCGAATCCGAACTCGAATTTTGGCGCCGTCAGCAGAAAACTTACGAATCTTCTTCAGCACTACCTGTATATCATGCTCGTCTGTCTTGGGCCTCAGCCGAACTTCCTTAATCTCAATCTGCTTCTGAGACTTCCGTGACTCACGCTCACGCTTCTGCTTCTCGTACAGGTATTTGCCGTAGTCCATCAGACGACAGACCGGCGGCTTTGCTTCCGGAGCAACTTCAACAAGATCAAGATCGCGCTCTACTGCGAGCCTCATCGCTTCGTTGATGTCCAGAATGCCCAGTTGCTCGCCTTCCGGGCTGATGACGCGAACCTCGTGGGCCCGAATCATGTCATTGATCCGCGTGTTATCTACCTTCTGTCGTGGGTATCGGGTGGGTGCTCTTCGTGCGATGGTCGTGCTCCTTATGTAGTAAAATGTTTCAAATCTCTCGGCACATCTGTTCAACTGAGAGAGCGGCTCATTCAATGCTTCAACGCTCATCTGAACAGTGATCCGTGACAAGAGCATCCAGCAGAGATTCACCGAACTGGGTCAACCTACTAAGTATATCATTGCCAGTGTGGGGCGTCAAGTTGCAGCGCGATTTTTCCCATTTGGTCACCAAAAATCCTGCAGTAACATCCCTGCTCAAATCGAAATCTTTTACTAAGAAACTGTGTGCACTGGAGACCCCACTGCAAAAAGGTCTTTTTCATCACGGAGACACGGAGGGGGCACAGAGGTTCACAGAGGAAAAGCTCAGCCCACAGTTACGTCGTATATATCATCAGGGCAGGCTGGAAACCATCGTTCCAGCCTGCCCCTATCTGCTCATTCAATCAGTCACTGGTTCGACCGAAGCCGTTTCGACTGGGGCTCGGTCGCCTACTAGAGCTGACTGTCTCGCGTGTCTATCCGCTCGACGACCATCGCGACAAACTCATCGATCGGCATTCCGTTTTGGCGTGAACCGTCTCGTTTGCGCAAGGCCACCGTGCCTTCCTCCATCTCTCTATCGCCCACCACAGGCATGTATGGCACCTTCATCAACTGAGCATCGCGGATCTTGGCATTCATCCGCTCATTGCTCAGGTCTGCCTCGGCACGCACACCGGCGCTCTTCAGGCGCGCGGCGATCTCGACGGCATAATCGTTGTGTGCGCCCGTGATCGGAATGACACGCACTTGCTGCGGCGCCAGCCAGATCGGGAACGCACCGGCGTAGTGCTCAATCAGGAAGCCGACCATCCGTTCATGGGTGCTCAGCGGAGCGCGATGGATACAGAGCGGCGTCTCCTCGCCCCCCTCGGGATTGACGTATGTCAGGTCGAATCGCTCAGGCACGGCAAAGTCGACTTGATTCGTGGCCAGCGTGAATTCCCTGCCGATGGCGCTCCAGATTTGCACATCGATCTTGGGGCCGTAGAATGCGGCCTCATCCGGCACTTCAACAAAGGGAACGTCGCCGTTAATCATGGCACGACGCACCATCTCTTCCGTCTTGAGCCAGAGCCGCTCATTGTCGACATACTTCTTACCCAAGCCCTTGGTCGAGTGTGTACTTAGCCGCATGACATACTTGTCGATACCGAACAAGTCGAAATACTTACGATAGAGACCGATTACCGCCATGAACTCTTCTTCAAACTGTCCTTCAGTACAGTAGATGTGCGCATCATTCATCTGCATCGAACGCACGCGCATCAATCCAAAGAGTTCGCCGCTCTTTTCGTAGCGGTAGCAGGTGCCATATTCCGCCAGTCGAACCGGCAGATCTCGGTAACTACGCAGCTTGCTGCCGTAGATCTTGTGGTGCAACGGACAGTTCATTGGCTTGACGAAATAACGCACGCCATCCAAATCCATCGGCGGATACATGCTCTCTTCGTAGTAAGGCAGATGACCGCTACGCAGGAAGAGATCTTCCTTGGTCAGATGGGGCGTGCGTACATGATCGTAGCCGCCGTCGGACTCTACATCGTGGGCCAGTTTCTCGAGCTGTTCCACGATGACTGTACCGTTGGGCAGCCAGAGCGGCAGACCGGGCCCGACTTCTTCATCAAAGATGAAGATCTCGAGCTCCCGGCCCAGCTTGCGATGATCACGCTTCTTGGCCTCCTCAAGCATGTTGAGATGCTTTTTGAGCTCCTTCTTGTTGCGCCAGGCCGTGCCATAAATGCGCTGGAGCATGGCATTATGCTCATCGCCGCGCCAGTAGGCCCCGGCCACGCTCATCAGCTGAAACGCATCGGATGGAATCTTGCCGGTGTGCTCCACATGGGGGCCACGGCAGAGATCCTCAAACGAATCCTGGGTGTACGTACTGATGGGCGGCTTCTCAGCCACCTCATTGCCATACTCGTCGACGTCACCCGCCTCCAGACCATCAATCAGTTCCAGTTTGTAGGGCTGGCCGACAAAGATGGCCCTTGCTTCATCGGCGCTGACCTCGCGATATTCAAACGGATGCTTCCCCCCGATGATCTGGCGCATACGCTTGGTGATTTTCTCCAAATCGTCCGGAGAGAATGTCTTGGGTTTGCCCTCATCATCCATCCCCAGGTCGAAGTCATAGTAAAAACCGGTATCAATCGGCGGACCGATTGCAACCTTGGCATCGGGGTATATTCCCAGCACAGCCTGCGCCATCACGTGCGCAGCACTGTGGCGGATTTTGTAGAGCTGATCCTGTTCCAACTCTTCATAGTTCGACATCTAAAACGCTCCCATCCATACAAATATGTAATCAATCAAGTGACTGTTCATCAGAAGAATACTCACTAACCAAGCAACCTGCTGGACAAGCTGGCTCCTGATCCCCAGGCAAAGAACTCCCACAGCAGAAAAAGGCCCAGCAAGACGGCCAAGAACCACAGTACCAGGCCGAACCGAGCGCGATTGGCATCCGCAATGACCTCAGCAGGCACCTTGCCCGCCAACGGCGTCTGAGCAGCCCTAATGCGACGCCTGAAGCGGTAGTAGATACGTACCATCTGACTCACGACCAGCCAGAAAAGCGTGGCCACAGCAAAGCCGATGAAGAAGTCAGTGGACAGGCTACTCAAATCGATCCCAACCGAATTTGCACCGGCCTCTGCTCGCCGAGCATACCATCAAGCGCACGCCTTTGCGACGATGCCAAGGCAATGTATTCAGTCAAGCAGGCGATGGCGCGTGCGAAATCAGAATAAGCGATAGATCGCTCCATTCTATTCATTCCGCAATGCCGCCAATCGCCAAAGAACTCCACAAACATGCGCAACCTCTTCTCACGTAAAGACTCATTTTCCACAAACATTCGTCGAAAACCAGCTATCCAGTCGCCCTGATATCAATTCTTCCTGGACAGCCCAGGTCAGTCGTCAGCCTGTTGCGCCCATCGGCTACCCCTCTGCCGCCCAGCCGGATGCCCACCATGTGAGCAATAGCAGATGCTGCATCCCTTTACCCAGCCACTGCGGATCGATCCACTCCTCCAGCCGATGGGCGTTGCCACCCTGGGTGATTCCGACGCAGACTGATGGGATTCCCCGACTGAGCGGGATGTTCGAGTCGGTGCTGCTGATTCGAAGGTCCGGCTTGTCGGTCACTCCGGCTGCAGCGAGTGCACGTCCGGATGCCACGACCAGCGGATGGTCGGTAGCGATGGCGCCACTTGGCCGGTCACCGATGGTCTCCGACTCGACCTGCACTCCCCAATCTTGCCATCGGCGGGTCTGAAAGGCTCGAACCACGTTCTGCACCTGATCGATCAGAGTCTCAAGGGCTTTTCCGTCCTCGCTGCGCAGATCCAATTCAATCGTCGCCTCCTGAGCGATTGTATTGATCGACGTGCCGCCGCTGATTCGCCCGATGTTAAATGTTGTGCGCGGGTCTCTCGGCACCTTGATACGCACGAGTTCTGAAGCCAGCAATACCAGGGCATGGATAGCGCTCGCCGTGCCAAAATCGCTCCAGCTATGGCCGCCTGGCGCCGACACCGAAATCCGATAGCGTCGAGAACCCAGCGCTCGGTGCACGACGCGGCCCAATCCCATGCCCTCAAGTACGATGGAGGCTCCGATACGATCTTGAAGTCGGTCGACGGCGCCGCGCATGCCACGCAAATCGCCCAGCCCTTCTTCGCCCGTGTTGGCAACAAACCAGATATCAGACGGCGGCGTCGGGAGGCTGATCATTTTTTCAGCCAGTGCAATCAGCGCGGCCACGCCGGTCGAATTGTCTCCGATGCCCGGTCCGTAGATCCGACCATCCGTTTCATTCACCGTGACCGAAATATCGGTCTCCATGGGAAAAACAGTATCGGTGTGGGCAGAGACTAACAGCGCAGGCGAATCGCTTGCATCACCGGGCCGGCGCGCATAGACATTGAACAGCCCATCCATGCTCACATCCGCCAACCCAAGCTCCTCGAACGTTCGCATTACCCACGCTGCCCTGGCTTCTTCTTCGCCTGTTGGCGCCGCGATCTGCTGGACGGCGATATTCAAGTCGACCAACTTTGATTCGTCGTCCAGGAATGTGGCCGACGCGGACAGCACCTGTGGATTTTTCACAAAATCGTCCATAGCTAAACCCTGTTCACTTTGCTAGTTGACACGGCAGACATGGTCTGGTTAGAGCCGCCAAACTTGCCAAAACGACCTCGATCCAATACAAAAAAAGCCCCGTCCCCATGGGACGAAGCCTATAGCCACGCGGTACCACCCATGTTGAACAGAACTGTCACAACTTTGCGACCTATATCTGAACCACTCGTGGTGCCAATAACGGAGCAACCCGGAACTCACTACTCTGCTCAGGCATTTCGCAGGTTCACTCTCGGGTGGTTGCCAGACTCTGTGCTACGGAGATTCTCAGCCATCGATCTCCGCTCTCTGCAACAACAGTGTTTCACTGACGCGTCCCGATCAACGCATTGCTATCTTTACGTCAACCCACATCTCCCGATGTCGACATCCGATCCTACAAAGTGCGCCCCTCGGAAAATCAAGGAGCGCAGTCGTAATTACCTCTTCAACTGTGTGGGCGATACTGGACTTGAACCAGTGACCTCTACGATGTCAACGTAGCGCTCTAGCCAGCTGAGCTAATCACCCTTATGTAAGCAAGAGTATAGCATGCCGATTGAATCCGAGCAAATCCGCCAAGCAATTTTGCCGTGCAATTTGCAAGGCGGATTCTTGCTCTCTCAGGCAGTGGTCAGTTGGGAAAAAGATAGCCCGTTGAGCCTGTACTCATCCCGGCTACCTCCTCCTGCGTGCTGATCATATGTTTGAGCAGAAGGATCTCTTTGCTCAACAGGCGGTACTCCTTCTGGAGCATGTCAGGAATGCCGGGCAGTTCGAGTAATTTCTGCTTGTCTGCGTTCTTCAGCTGTAGTGATGAGGCAACCATGAAGGCCAACGGTTTGGGATCGTGTGGAACATAGGCTAACTCAGCATCCGCTGAATGAGCCAGTTTGAGCAGTTCCATATACTCGACCAATTTTGGTCGCAGGTTCTGGGCCAACTGGCCGGCGGACCGCGTCGCCCCATTCACAATCGGAATTTGACGCACACTACCAGTCAAGTACGATCGAGTATGATCAAATTCCTCAATTCGGAATCGATGCACGCCAATTGTCTGAATATCCATGCACCCGTCCGGATGACGTTGGACACGTCGAATACGGGCGGTTGTCCCAATCCGGGCCGGCAGTGCCTGTGCACCGCTTTGGATACCCTTTTCATTGAGGACAACACCGAACGGCTTCCCGCGTTCGATACAATACCCGATCATTTCTTGATACCGGTCTTCAAAGATGTGTAGTGGTAGAAGCATGCCGGGGAACAACACGACATTCAGTGGAAACAGTGGCAAATCCATCACATCCGCCACCCGCTGATTCTCACGGTCATTGGATTGTTGGCCATCTGAAGGGCCGTTATTGGGTAGACCATTGCTCACGTTGTCACTGCCTCCTACTCGTAATCATCATCAATGCTCAACAGCGTCGGCATTGTCAGCCGTATCGCTCTTCATGATTTCCCGCAAAATTGTCGTTGCGAATCCGCCCTTGGTCAACGAAAATTCGACAACGACTCCATCTTCGATCGCTTCAACGCTTAAGTCAGGCGCCAACAGACGTCCCTGGCGGCGGGTCCCATCAACTTTGGCTTTACTCAGCTGTTCGAGCGTGATGGGTGAGCTCTCAAGGATTTGCGTCTCCAACGATCCCGCTTCGGCCGATGCCAGGCGCATTTTGGGTCCAAAGAGGGGCGCCGTGAAACTGATTTCGTGCGCCTCAAACCGGGGCTGCTCGGTGGCGACATCATCTACATCAAATAGACCGCCGGTATCATGTTTCTTAGCCACATCCCCGAGCAGCAAATGGTCGAAAGCACCCATCCTCACGCGCTCAGCAAGGTAACAATTGCACAGATAGCTTTGGTAGGCCGAGACCAGAAACCGACGTAGCCAGCGATCCTTTACGTAGGTCTTGCGCTGTAAAATGGCCAGGCCTTTATCGACGTTGCTGCCACCGGCGCCGAATCGCTGTGGACCAAACAAGTTAGGCGCCCCGTCAGCAATCAATCTATCAGCCGCGTCTTGGGCCATTTGCACCGCGACCGCAGGTGTGTCATCCAGGTCACTAATCACGATGCGAAACCGATTGCCCAGCAGATGACCAAGACGCAATTTGTTGCCGTGCAGCCGCACCCAGTTGACCGTAACAGGCAGCTTATCTTCAATCTGATCCGACACAGCTTCAACAAAGCTCTGAGTCGGATGGCCGACCGACAGGCTAAAAGTCTGGGTCGTGTGCGCAAACTTGTCTTTCATGCCCGCAAACCCAACATCGGTCTCGCGAAGATTGTAGAGCTGGGCCAGTCTCCTTTGAACATCCTTCGTTGTCATCCCCACCTTTGTGAGGTTGACATAGAGGTGCTGTCCACTGTCCGAGGGTTCATATAGTGGGAGTTCTTCAACCACGAAGTATTCAGGTCGCGCTCGAAGCCGCCCCCCGATGCCAGGCAGGTCATTGGTTATGTAAGGTAAGTCCATAAGTTTTAGTTATTCTAACACCAGCAAGTTGGTGGGGAAGGAAGAAGGATTCCAAAGAGGAGCAGACCTCACTCAATGATTTCTCCAAAGAGGTCCTTATCGTTGACGAAGATCATACTATAGCAGAAAAGATTCCCGGTTTTTCCCTGCAGTACGAAGCCGGTCTCTTCCGCCCAACGTTTCATCATATGAGATGGGAGATAGGCCGGATCGGGCAATTCCTCACTGATCGCCAAGCGTGCGCCTGGCTTGAGGACACGGCGCAATTCGAACAACACGGCAGGCTTATCCGGGACTTGAGAAAGCGTTGCAATCATAACGGCAAGATCGCAACTATTGTCAGGCAAGGGAAGATTGTAGGCCCCGCAATGATGCAGCCGGACCCGATCCGCCAAATCGGCGTCGTCAAGCCGGGATTGGGTCTCTTCTAGCATGGGATACTGAAGGTCGACAGCATAAACAATCCCCTGCTCGCCCACCATCCGTGCCATTTCAACTGTGAATGTTCCGGACCCACATCCAAGATCGAGCACAGTCTGATCAGGCGACAGCCCAAACGGGGCGAGCGTTTCAGCGACATCGCGATAGCGAAGGCGCAGGGAATGATCTAGCATGGGCGCAAACTGGTGGGGCATCGGTCTTGGCCGGCGAAGACAACCGACGCGGAGACTAATCTGGGATCCCAATAGCGATCCCGCGCTGGCTGCAATCGAATTGGCTAATATATTGACTACGCTCACAGTGCTATCCTCATCCAGTTTGGCCGGTTGCCTGCCTCGATCTCCTATGGCGCAGCAACCTCCGGCTCCTCAACGTTGTTGTCCGGGAAACGGATGCTCAACACACCATCGGCAAAGACTGCGCCGGCAGCCGGCCGATGCGCCAACGCAGCGGGCAGCAGCAACTCACGTTTGAAATTGCCGATCATAACGAAGAGTTCATCGCCTCGCTTGGTCAGCTTCACTTTATCTAATTCTACGTTGGGCAGAGGCAGTCGCAAAATAAAGTCTTCGCCGTCCTCGACAATTTCCTGAGTTTTGCCAAGATAGAAGATCTCACCAGGGTCGCGATCTGCGAAAAGCGTCTCCGCCAATTCACGCAGATGATCGACACCGACCATTTCGATATCGGACCAGCCCGCCCGCAGGATCGGCAATGGATAGAAGTCACTCTCGATCTCGGAGAGATAGCGTGCCTGAGTCTCCTGAAGATGACGCAGATAGGGATCACTACTGGGCTTGACCAAGGCAGTGTTGCCATCTCGATCCGTCTCGATCCCGGGCAAGATTCTGTTGACAATCGCAGCATCCACAGGATATCCAAATAAGGACAAGTAGGTGACAGCCCGCGCCCCTTCTTTCATGACCATCTTCTCTGGATTCAAGACAACCCGGTAGCTTGTGATGGCCGGATCGACCAACACTTTCTGCAATTCCTTCACGCCGTCTATTAGGTTATCCAGGCTCGTGAAGGGATCCTTTTCAGGCATGACTCGCTTCAGCAGTGCACCGGCCATGCGCATGGTGACAGTGTCTCCCCAGCCGGTCAGCCGGGTCATGTACCACTGGAAACTCTCCGGCATGGTCAACAGGCGGATGGTCTCGCCGGTCGGGGCAGCATCGACAATCACTCGATCGAAGTTGCCTTCCTCGGCCTGCTTTTTAATGTGCAGCAAGCTGACGATCTCTTCCATGCCGGGAATCACGGCCATCTCTTCAGCAATGGCCTTGCTCATTCCCTGACCCCTGAGCACGCTGCCGAGATAGCCCTGCATCTCACCCCAGTGATCGCGGATTTCGTCCAGAACGTTGATCTCCTGAGCGAAGAGGTTCGGGGCGACCTCAATCGGTGTTCCCTGCAAAGCGACATCCAAGCTGTCGGCCAAACTATGAGCGATGTCCGTGCTGACCACCAATGTACGATAGCCCAGATCAGCGCTTCGTACTGCGGAAGCCGCCGCCACGGTTGTCTTGCCGACACCGCCCTTACCCAAATACAGAACAATTCGCATAGACTACTCTTTCTAGATCAGTTGAATCAAACAATTGGCGGCGCCCTACGTCTACACAGGCAGCCGGTCCGCCCCGGTTCAATCAGTTTCGCCGGCGATGATATCAGCGGCGAGACCGACGCCACGCCAGCAGACCGCCCAGCAACAGCGCTGAACCGGCGACATAGGCAGCAGCTCGACTCAACCCAAACCATCCCCGGATCTGCCACCAAAACCTTGGCAATTGAAGCCAATAGGTCCATCGCATTGGCCATCGATGGCCCAACTGGAGCATATACTTGCCCATGTGGTTGTGGGGGCTCCACACCACCACGTAGCAATGGCCGCTGACCAGAGTACGCGTGTCGATAATCTGCCCGGGATAATACTTGGCACGCGTCAAGGCGTCTTGAAGCGGCAATAGAAGCTCGCTCGGCGGTGGCGCAACGACGGCACTGTAGCCCACCGGCAACTCGATGGGCAGCTTGTGCACGTCGGCGCTGTAGGGCAAGCTCTGGGCGACCAACGCAAACGCCGGCACAACCGAACCGCCCGATGGCAGCGCTGGAACCAACATCTGTGCGCGCAGCCGTTGGCCGGCGCCACACTCCGCCCGGTAGACATGCACCTCACCCGGTTGTGCTATCCGGTTGAGCAGCAGCCGCTTCTGGTCGAAATTGGGCAGCGTTCGCCCTGATGCCAGACCGCCTCCAGGACGAGAGGATATCATCGGTAGGCTACCGGCCAATTCTCGACCCGGAGTGATTGATTGATCTTCAGCCATGCTGGTTGTCTTGCCCGTTGGCTTGAATCATGCGTGATGCCCCATTCTCAAGTCGCTGGAACCCATGGAATGAAGCTTTGATTGGTTTGAATCCACCTGACGAGTCAGTCTAGCATCGCCTCATGCACCCGTCAATTTACTTCGGGCAAATGCGTCCTAACAACAATATCCATCACGGCTATCGCTCACTAGTATCCCTCACGGCTATCCATCACTACGTAGAGAAACGCATCAAGTTGCCGGAAGGCGTTCAGGAGGAACACCATTGAGCGCCTTCCGGGGCGCTGCGGCTAGCTCGCAGCCAACAAGATACAGTCTGGTTTGACCCTGCATTGCCTTTGATTTACGATATCGTCATGAACGAATCGTCCATCAAACCGCGTACGACCTTTTCGGTTGTCATCCCGATCTGGAACGAAGAGATTGTAATCCCCATCCTCTACCAACGTGTCGTTGATGTCATGGAGAAGACGGGCGAAAGTTGGGATCTCATCTGCATCAATGACGGCAGTACGGACAGCTCGCTTGCCCTCTTGCGTGAGTTGCAACGTGACGACCCGCGTGTGAAGATCATCGATTTCAGCCGCAATTTTGGCCATCAGGTAGCGATATCAGCCGGCATGGACTTTGCCGAAGGCGATGCAGTCATCATTATGGATGCCGATCTCCAGGATCCACCCGAGGTAATCCTGAAGATGATCGAGCGATGGCGCGAGGGGTACGATGTCGCCTATGCGGTGCGCACAAAGCGAGAGGGAGAGACCTGGTTCAAGCTGTGGACGGCCAAGCTTTTCTACCGGATCATCCAGCAAGTCGCAAATGTTGACATTCCGCTGGACACCGGTGATTTCCGACTGATGGACCGGAAGGCCATTCTGGCAATGCGCAGACTACGCGAGAAACATCGTTTCATGCGCGGTCTAAGCAGTTGGGTCGGATTCAAACAGATCGGCGTCGAGTATGAGCGGGCCGAACGATTTGCCGGCGAGACCAAATATCCGTTGCGGAAGATGCTCACCCTGGCGACCAACGCGATTACGAGTTTCAGCTACTTGCCATTGCAATTCGCAACGCTACTCGGCTTTGCTTTCGCCTTTCTTAGCCTGGCAGGCATCTTTGTCACAATCATACTGCGCCTGTCTGGCAATCTCTTCTTTCTGGGACAGGCGACGACCTTGGTCAGCGTGCTCTTCCTCGGCGGCATCCAGCTCATTTTTCTGGGCATTATCGGAGAGTACTTGGGCCGCATTTATGATGAAGTCAAGAATCGGCCGCTCTATCTGGTTTCGCATGCCTACGGCTTCATCGATGAAGAGACCGACCAGGACGAAAAATAGCCACCTGGCATGGCATGCCATCCCAATGCAGTGCCACTATTGTCCATCCCTCTGACTATCGGCCAACAGTTTCGTGGCCGACCACTCCGGCATCTCACCAACATCGACCGGCTTCAGCTTGAGCGCCAGGCGTACGAGCGGAAAGCTAAACCGATACTGTTCTTTTAGTCGGATCATCCGATCGATATAGATTGCTTTGGATGGCAGCGGTTGCCGGCTGGCAAAGAGAACATCATTGTCATCATCCATCGGGCAGAGATAGACATGCTCAAAGACGGCCGCAACCGTCTTGATGCGTGCAGTCCGGTGCGGATCGAGATAGAGCAAGTTGACGACCAGCACGCCCTGCTCAGACAGGGATGCCCGGCAAAGTTGAAAGAACTCCAACGTACTTAATGGGCGCGGGACATCCCCCTTATCATCAAACACGTCTAGAATGATGATCTCGAAAGCGTGTTGCGTCGCGTTCTCCGCCAACCACCTTCGGCCATCGCCGATTGCTATGCGCAACGTCTCATCCGGCAAAAAGCCGAAAAAACGGGTAGCGGCATCGACTACCTGAGGATCATTCTCGACACACTGAACAATGGTTTCCGGCATATGATGGTGCATGACCGTGGGCAGACAACCGCCCCCTAACCCGGTAGTGAATACTCGGCTCGGCGCCGGTGACCAGAGCAGACCGAGCAGCGCGGCGCGGGTATAAGCATCGACCAGCGCAAGGGGGTTGTTCAGATCCAGCTCCGACTGAATCACGCCGGTGCTTCTGTTTGCCTCATCGTGAAGCCAGAGGCAAATATGATCCTCATCCTTGGTCACCACAACATGATGCGAGCCGGAGGCAGCGACATCCAGCGTACCGTCGTCCTGCTCCAGCAGTGGCCGGAGGCGTGCAACCAGTTGTGCGTGGTTGAGATTCTGCCAACTCTTCAAGTCCAACGTGTCGTCCATTTGGCGTTTTATCCTGGCTTGTTCCACCTGTTGGCTGTATAATTTGCTGCGGGATTCAAGATGAACTCGTAGGCGACCGTCGTGGCTCCGAAGCAGCCAATCAATTCACGTCGCTGGCGGTACAGCGATACATTTCACAGGAGATTGCACGCATGATGAAGAAATCGCCACAGAAATTTTTCGCCATTGTCGGCGTCGTGATAACCCTTGTTGTAATTGCTTTGCTCACGTGGGTCTTCAGCGCCGGAAATTGGTTCTGGGTTTGGCTAGTAGCTTGGAGTGTCACAGCGTTCATATTTTATGGCTATGACAAAATGCAGGCCAAACGAGGCGCCTGGCGTGTACCGGAGGTTGTCCTCTTCGGGCTGGCGCTCGCCGGTGGGTTCGCGGGAGCCCTGCTCGGCATGGTCGTCTTCCGCCACAAGACAAACAAGAGTCAATTCTGGGCCGTGAATATCATCAGCGCCGTGATCTGGGCAACAATGCTCTGGTTCCTGATCCTATAGCTGAAGCGTATCCAGCATGAAGTGGGCCTGCAGGCGTTGCGCCTGCAGGCCCACTTTTGTTCGCAACAATGAACCAAACAATCTTTGCTGGCCGTTACTACTGACCTCGCCCCTTCTGAACCTCGACAATGAACGCTTCTGCTCGACGGGTCAATTCGTCCAGATCGCCATCAGCCAGCAGCTGATTGTTGACGAGGCTGCTACCCACGCCCAACGCAGCCGATCCGGCGCGGATGAAATCGGCCGCGGTGTTGAGATCAACGCCGCCCACCGGCACAATCTCCAGTTGCGGCAGCGGAGCCCGGATCGCCTTGACAAGTTCCGGACCACCAAAGCTGGCCGGGAAGAGCTTGACCATATCGGCGCCCGCCTCAATGGCTGTCAGCGCCTCGGTCGGCGTGTAGATGCCGGGCATGACGGGTACACCATAGCGGTTGCAGAGCGCCACCATCTCCAGATTGAGCGTGGGCGCGACAATGAAATCAGCACCGGCCAGAATGGCCGCACGCGCCGTCTCCGGGTCAAGCACGCTGCCGGCCCCAAAGAGAATATCCTCGCCGTACCGTTGCTTGGCTTGCTCGATAACGCCAAGCGCGCCGGGCGTCGTCATCGTCACCTCGATCACCTGCACGCCGCCCGCCTTGATGGCGTCAGCCGCGGCAATCAGTTGTTCCGATGACTGGGCTCGCATGATGGCAACCACACCCGTGTCACGGATGATGTTCAGTTTTTCATGTTTCTTCATGGGTCTCTCCAGTGTTGATCGTCACCTATCGCGATGTCCGCTTGCCGCCGCCCATCACATCGGACTTCATCAATGCCTGGACGTCAGCCTTGTCGATCATGGGCAGGTCGAACATCATCGTCTGTTTGAGACGCGTGGCAGCGTCGCCAACCAACACACCTTTACGCAAGCCCTCGCCACTGAAGCCCTCGGTCAGCAAACCATAGTAAAAGCCCGCATTCCAGGTATCACCGCCGCCCAGCCGGTCAAGCAACACGATAGGCTTGACCGCAGGCGAGCGGAAGAAATCGCCATCGGCATTCATGGCCGCCGATTCCCAGCGATGCTGCTCAAACGTATCGGGATAACGAATGGTAATGGCCACGATCTTGACGCCAAAAATACTCATCACTTCTTTGGCAAAGGTCCTGATATCTTCGTCCTCCAGCCGGCCGATATCGCCGTCCACCACCTGTTTGGCCGTGTATTGGCCGCAACCAATGCCATAGAGTCGGGCCATATCTTCAATGGTGGTGATCAAGACATCAATGTGATCGCCGACCAGCGGCGTCATGATTTCCTTTGCTTGTTCCGGCGTCCATAGGGTGGCCCGGTAATTAAAATCGAGCCCTGTCCAACAGCCGTCCGGTCTGGCTGCAACGGCTTCCAGAAAAGCGTCCCGGTTGTAGTTTCGTTCATACTCGGAGTGGGTGGCAAGGCCAAAGGTGATACCGGACGTGTGGAACAGGCGAGCGCCCTTCAGTGCATCTTGCCAGTCCACCATGCCGGCATCCAGTCTGGACGCTGCCGAATACTTGCGCTGGTAGACGCCGATGTTCTTGCGCGGCGTGCGCCCGATCTCGTAGATGAGACGTCCGATTGGATCGGTCTTGGGCGCCCAAGCAAAATGGTCGGCGTCGACTCCCTGCTCACGCACCAGATTGCGCAATGCCCGACCATACGGATTGTCAGGCACACGAGTGATGTAGGACGAAGAGATGCCCAATCGGCTGAGACCCACGGCCAGGGTGAGTTCGCTGCCCGCCATCGAAAGGTAGACCTGGCGAGTACGTTCGGGGCGCTCCATATCCGCGGGCGTCTCACGCACCATGGTTTCGCCGAACGTGACAAAGGCCGGTTGGGTGCTCAATTCACTTAGGTCGTCCTCGGTAATCTGATACAAAGTTAGCTTTTCTTCCATCACTGCCTCCATTTGGAGCATTAGTTGACGCTGGTATTTCTATAGGATTGGACAAAAGAGTCGGTCTTCAAGGTGAATCAATACGTAAAATATCGATGCATCGAAAACGGTCAAAAAATAGCATGCCACGCCGCAACGGTCCTTGTCAAAGGGTCCCGCCAAAGTTCCAGCAATGACTAAACACGACCTATCGCAGTGGTTTGTCAAGGTGATTCTTGATATTTGTAGGGCGGGTTTCGCTGCCCGGCGCTGGCAGGTAGGAAAACCTGTCCTACGAAATGCCAAAACCCTGATTAACAAAGCACTATCTCCGGCCTCCGCAACGCAGATACTCTTCGGTGATCATGCGTCGTGCAGGCCAATTGTCAACATATCTGTGGCGCTGCAAACTGCCTGCGATCAGTTCCGAACGCTGTCGAAGCAGTTGATAGGCGCGGTCTAAGATCTCACCCGCACGCGGGTCCTGCTTCGCATGCAGGGCCCGATAACAGATCCAATAAATACGAAACGGATCGACAATGCCGAGCAGATCGTTGCCGTCAAGCGCCTCAAGGATCTCGCCAACTGCATCTGAAAGATCATCGCCCCAGCCGGCGCAGAGCGTGGCGTCTATCAGCCCTGCGTGCGACTCAAGCGCCTGGTTCGCTTGGCCTAATTCCAGACGCAAGGCCAGAGAGCGCCGATAGGCGCGGTGGGCCTTGTCCCACTCTTCGAGACCAATGTAGGCATGGCCAACGCAGAGCAGGGCAAATGCCTGGCTGTCTCGATCGCCTAAATCATAGGCGATGCGTTCAGCTGTTTCACCGAAGGCCAATGCACCTTCGAAATCACCCGAATGCTGCGCCAAGAGGCTCAGATTGCCGGACGAGAGGCCAACGCCCTGCATTCCGCCAAGCTCCTGCTGAATGGCCAGCGCCCGAACGTACTGTGACTTTGCATCTTCGAGCTCACCGCTATGATGGCATATGGCTGCCAGGTTGTTGAGCACCTGCGCCTCGCCTTGACGATCCCCTATCTCCCGATAGAGATGCAATGCCTGCCCAAAATAGCGATTTGCCTCACCATAGCGGCCTTGATAGAGATAGAGAATCCCCAACACATTGAGCGTACGGTTCTCATGCCGGCGGTTGCCAAGGAAGCGGAAACGCTCCAGGGCATCGGTCAATGTCTGCCTGGCGGACTCAAACTGCGCCTGGTAGAGACAGACTGTTCCAAGCGTGAGCAGACTATTTGCCTCCCACTGCGGATGCCCACCATGGCGCGAAAGTTCGAGCGCACATTGGGTATGATGTAAGGCGTTGGCGTAGTCACCCAGGAATCGATAGGCAAGAGCAGCCTGAAGCTGTCCCTCAATCTCAATCTGATCCAGGTCGTTGTCTCCAGCGATGTGGATAGTCTCCAACGCGGCATCAACGGCCTGCTGGTACGCAGCCTGCCGATTGAAGAGCTCTGCCTGAATTGCCAATAGCTTGGCAGACAGACGTTCCGTCTGAGAATCACGATTCCGCCGTCGTCGGCCCTGCAGTTCCTCAATCGCCAATCCGATGGCATCGCTGCCTTCCTGAAACGGCCCATGGAGAAGATAGTACCGAGCGAACGCCGTCAGCGCGCGCTCCGTGCGCTGCAGTTGCCCGTGAAGCACGGCCCACTGCCACGCCGCACGAAGATTTTCTATGTCAATTGCCATAGCAGCAAGGCCGGTGGACGATGTTCCATAACCTTGTAGAGCGTCGCCAAAATCGTCCAGCAACATCGTATAGTAGGAGCAATGCCTGTCATGCACATCACGCAATTGCCGGCTGTCCATTGCCAGCTTCTCTCTGGCATATTGAAGCAGCACTGCGTGCATCTTATAGCGAACTGTATCGGTCGCGACGCGTTCATCGGTACGTTTGCAGACACGTTCAGCGGTTCGATCAGAGAGGAATTGACCAGAGAATGGAGCATCGGGATCGGTACGCCGGCCACTTGCTCAGCCGCATCAGGCGAAAATCCGCCTGGAAAGACAGAGAGTTGACGAAAGGCGTCTTGCTCTTGCGTTGTCAACAGCGTCCATGAATGATCAAAGACGGCACGCAGACTGCGATGCCGATCAGGCATATTGCGCGTGGTTGTCTGAAGGACATCCAGATTTTGCTCGATCTGCTTCAGCATTTGGGTTGCAGAAAAAACCGCGTGGATGCTGCAGCAAGTTGGATTGCTAGCGGCAGCCCCTCAAGTTTCCGACAGATCGAAGCTACCGCAAGGCATTGATCTTCCAAGGAAAAAGAGGAGACGAGCGCTTGAGCTTCGTGGCAGAAGAGCTGCACTGCGGGAAATCGTTCGATAGAACCCAACGCGTCATCATTGTTCGCGACAGAATCGTCCGGAAAGGCCAGCCCCGGGACTTCATAAAGCCATTCACCATGCAAATCAAGTCGTTCACGAGATGTCAACAGAATAGTGACATCACGAGCAACCCCCAAAATGGACAGTAGCAACTCGGCGCAATCAGCCAGATGCTCTACATTATCGAGAACCAGCAGCAATCGATGACTGCGCAAATAGCTCAAGAGTTGGACATCGGAGGCAGTCCCTTCCGTCAAAGAGATATTGAGCGCATCCGCAATCGCAGTGGCGATCAGAGTCGAGATCTGGACATTTTCCAACGAGACGAAGCAAGCGCCATCAGGAAAATCGGAGGCGTCATCATTGAAATAGTCTATCAATGCCAAAGCAACTCGCGTCTTACCGACACCACCTGGCCCCACAAGTGTCAACAACCGACATGTCGGCCGGCGAAGACGCGATATGATTTCGTCAAGTTCCTTTTCGCGTCCAATCAGCGGCGTCAGCGGTACGAGCATCGGGGTTTGAGCCGATTTCTTTGACACCCTCTCCGGTGGCAGACTCACCCGTTCAGTCGGAGAAGCGTATGGCTGTTCACCAGCAAACAATCGCTGATAAAGTGCCAGCAGCCTGGGCGATGGTTCGGCACTCATGTCTCTCGCAAGCGCCTTGCAATAGCTATCATAGTGGGCGAGCGCTGCGCGTTTCTGGCCATTACGTGCAAGCAGGACGATCTTCTGCTCGTGGCCACGTTCGTAGAGTGGCTCCAATTTGATGAGGTGATTGGCCCACTCAATGCCCTTCGCATCTTCACCTTGACGGATGAAATGGTCGACAAGTGAAGCCACACATTGAACGACTCGATGGTGGAGTCGCTCGCGTTCAATTCGAACCCAGTTATCGAACTCCTGAGCCGACCGAATGTTGAAGCCCGCCAAGAAACCACCACGATAGAGGTGCAGATATTCTTCCAAGCGGGCAATGTCCCTAGGCGGAAGTGTGTCCGAATGGCTGACTTCACCACATATCTCCGAAAAGATCTGATCGACGCATTCAACATCAATCCAGATTGATTCACCGTGGCGTAGGCCAATTTCGTGGCGGGTGATGTCAAAATAGGGCGAGAGGAGCTTGCGTATGCTGCTGATGAGGACGCGCATATTTCCCATGGCGCGTTCTTGGGAGCGGTCATCCCAAAACATGGTCGCCAGGATTTCACGGCTGTGAGGACCTGGATTGCAGGCAAGGTATGCGATCAGGGCGCGAGCTTTGCTGGAAGCGAAGCCTTTCACCTCCTGATCATTGCGCTCTATCTTGAGGCCGCCTAATAGTCGAACATGCAGAAGATCGTTCATTTTTCCCACTTTTTCGTTCATTGGGCTCTGATGTTATTCGGTATTGAACGATTTCTGAACGATTTCTGCCTAAGATGTAAGGTATCGTCCCATCTTCGAATAAAAAGGCGTCTACATACCTGACATCTGAAGTGCTGAAGAGATAGTGCGTCAGTCTGACACGAATTATGCCAGCGCAACAGATTTCAAACAAGCTCGATCTGCGAAGCCGCTGTCTGAATTCGGTACACGAGTCGGTCCCTAGATCGTCTGTTGAGCTATCTTGTGATTCTTCCCTCGGAACCACAAGATAGCTCGTCAGACGATTTTCTGTCTCAGGAATTGATCGTTTGCGCTATCTCTGCAACACGGGAGACCGGCCGACCTGGCACCTCATGGCATTGCCGACAGCGCGCTTCGTAGCTTTCCGAACCGCCGACCAAGATGATCGAATCATCATAACGAGCGGGACGATCATCGATCAGGCGCTGTGTCCGACTAGCAGAGCCGCCACAAGAAATGCAGATCGCATGCAACTTGGTGACGTGTTCGGCGATAGCCATCATGAGCGGCATAGGGCCAAAGGGCTCGCCGCGGAAATCCTGGTCCAAGCCGGCTGCGATGACACGCAGTCCCCGATCCGCCAACTCATCACTGACATCGGCAATCTGCCAGTCAAAGAACTGAACCTCGTCCACAGCCAGAACAGATGTCTCCGGCCGCACCAACTTCAATATTTCAGAGGCCTTTTCGATCACAACCACATCCTCGCGAGCGACGCCATTGTGCGATGCAACGCGTGAGGCGCCGTAGCGGCTGTCAATGCGTGGTTTGAAGATTTGGACGTTCCTGCGGGCGATCTCAGCGCGGCGAATTCGTCTCAACAGTTCTTCGGTCTTGCCGCTAAACATCGAACCGCAGACCAACTCAATCCAGCCCCCTGCCGGTCGGTAATGCATCGCTTCTCCTCCGCGAACTCATGCGATAGTTGACGATTTTTGACGCCCATTCCCACCAAGATTTCGAGCCGGACGAAATGGGAGACGATTGTCCTCAAATCGCGCTCGCGTTCGGCAATCTCTTTCGTGTGCCAATGGGCAACGATATTGTGTCCGGTCTCAGCTTGAAATGCAAGTATCCGCCGCGCAAAATAAAAAAGGCAGGGGAGGAAAATTCCTCCCCTGCCTTGATATGATCATCAAAACGGACCGTATTAAGCTTCTGCTTCGATCTCAGCTTCTTCAGCGACTTCGTACTTGGCCAGCACTTCCTCAGCAGCAGCCTTCGGATCATCACCACGTGCGCGAGCCTTGCGGGCTGCTTCATCAGCCTCGGCGCGTGCACGAGATTCAATCTCCAAGCGAGCCTCTTCACTCTGCCGTCGCTCCAAGCGCTTCATGAAGCGCTCGACCTGACCGGCAGTGTCAACGATGCGCTGCTCACCTGTATAGAACGGGTGGCAAGTGCTGCACACGTCGGTGCGAATCTCAGGGGCCGTACTGCCCGTGGTCCAAGTCGCGCCACAGGAACAAGTGACGCTGGCTTCGGGGTAATAGGTCGGATGAATATCTGGCTTCATGCTAGTTAACCTTCTCAGCGTGTACGCTGACCTGCTTCTTGCCCTTTTTCATCCACTCGAACGTCACGTAGCCATCGGCCACAGCGAAGAGCGTATCATCCTTGCCCTTGTTGACGTTCTTGCCCGGATAGATCCGGGTGCCGCGCTGGCGAACAATGATGTTGCCGGCTGTTACAAATTCACCGCCATAGCGCTTGACACCAAGACGCTGGCCATTGGAATCACGATTGTTTCGGCTGGAACCGCCACCTTTTTTGTGAGCCATATCAGCTTTCTCCTTTACCTTCCCCGTCTATTCAGGGAACCAGTTTTCAGGGAATCCACCTGGGCGTGTTTGTTCTTCAAGGCGACAGTCTATGCTATCACCTCAGATCAACACCTGCTCAAGCGCCATTACCCGGCAGTGATGGATTCAATCTCGAGCCGGGTCAGGTATTGACGATGGCCCTTACTCACTCGAACACGTTTCTTCGGCTGGTACTTGAAGACACGAATTTTCTTGCCGCGATACTGTCCGGTTATCTTAGCGGAAACTGAGGCGCCCTCTACCGTGGGCTGGCCTACAGTTAAATCATCGCCATTGGCAACCAAAAGAATATCATCCAACACAATTTCTTCGCCGACATCGCCGGCGAGCTTCTCAACCTTAAGAATGTCACCGGCGGCAACACGATATTGTTTACCGCCGGTTCGTACTACAGCATACATGCTTTTCTCCCCTTCTTAGCCGCGTCTGAGACAACAATGCTGTCTAGAACTTTGGAGCGGCCCTGTGTGCTTAAGGGCAGCAACACAGGCGCTAATAAAAATCACGAAATTCAACTGCCATGAGCCTACGGCCCACAAACAGTGATTATACTGGATTCGGCATGCTTAGGTCAAACCAAAGAGTAAGCGATTTTTGCTTCATTTGATCACACTATTTGATCACACTATTTGATCACATTGGAGAATGGGTTACCAATCATCCCTACGAGTGTGATATATTGGTCATTGATTTGCCTACCAAATAATAGGTAGGGAGCGGTTGTTTGAGAGCGTTTGCGGGTAGAACGGAAAGATTCGTGCGCTTCGTGGACGCAGATAAACGAAGATGGGCAGAGCTTTTCCTCTGTGAACCTCTGTGCCCGCTCCGTGCCTCTGCGGTGAATGAGACTTTTTTTGCAGTAGAGCCATGTGTGAATCAAGATGAGTGCAATCGAAATCAGTGAATCTAAGCAGCGGGTGATGGAAACGGCAGAGGCGCTTTTCATGAAGCGCGGCTACAATGCCGTTACCTTGCGCGACATTGCTGACACCTTGGGCATTCGGCAAGCATCACTCTACTACCACTTTCCCGATGGAAAAGAAGAGCTCTATGTAGCGATCGCCGAGCGGGCATTTGACCGACATCGTGTCGGCATCGAAAATGCCATCTGCGATGCCGGTCCGGACCTGACATCACAGCTGAAAGCCACGGGGGCATGGTTCATCACCCAGCCGAACATGAATCTTTCCAGTATTATGCACGCTGACATGCCATCATTGAGCGAAAATAGCGCACGACACCTAGGTGCGGTAGCATACAAGTGTCTGTTTGAGCCGTTGCGCCAAGCATTCTCCGATAGCAATCAGCGTGGTGACACACGCTATGTCAACCCAAATGTGTTGACGGGCGCATTCCTGGCCATTTTAGACGGCATGGCCTTCACCAGGACCGGGCCGGACGTACCCACCAAGGAAGCCATGATCGACGATATCGTCTCAGTGCTGTTGGATGGACTGAAAGAACCCATCTAAAGGTCAGCCCAGATATTCAAATATAGATGTTTAGCGCACAATCAATAGAAGCAAAAAACGGCACACACTCTGCCGGGTAATGAGAGGGAAACGATGAAACGTGTACTAATAGTGGTCCTTGTTGTGGTCGTCATTGCCGGCGCCGCCGCCTATTTCGGCGGATTTCTGGATCCCTATCTGCCGGGTGCAGAGTCAAGCGAGACAGCAGAAATGACTGCCGATGAAGAGGGAGCGACTGATTCCGATGGTTCCACTCTGCCGGTCATTACCGACAACCAGGCCATTATTGCAGATGCGAGAGTCGTGCCGTCCAATTCAGCAGATCTCAGCCTACCAGTCGGCGGCATCGTCTCTGAAGTCCTCGTCGCTGAGGGCGATGACGTAGCCAAAGGCGATGTGCTGGTGCGCCTGGACGCTGATGGTGAACGAGCGGCCGTCAGCCGGGCCGAGGCAGATCTAAAGAAATCACAGGCGCGTCTGGCGGAATTGCAGGCAGGATCTCGTCAGGAAGAGATCGATGCCGCGCGTGCTTCGCTTGAAGCGGCAGAGGCAGCCCTCGATCGAGTGGCGCAAGGTTCGTTGCCCAGTGATATTGTTGCGGCAGAAGCCCAAGTGGCTGCGGCCAGGGCCGGCGTTGCCAAAGTCTACGAAGGCGCAAGCGAGCAAGAATTGATCAACGCAAAAGCGGATATGGCCAATGCCCAGGCCGAGCTTACACGCGCACAGCGCGCCTTCAACGAGGTCAAGTGGCGCAACGATGCCGGAGCCACTGCCCAGTCCGCTGATCTGCAACGAGCGACCAACGACTTTGAGGCGGCAGCCGCCCGGTACGCGGATCTGCAGAGCGGCCCCAGCCCGGCCGATGCAGCATCGGCCAGCGCCGAAGTTCGCCGCGCACAGGCGCAGCTGGATGCGCTGAGCGAGACATTGCCGGCCGATGTAGCAGCTGCAGAGGCCGAGGTCCGCCGGACCCAGGCACAGCTTGAGCTGCTCGAAGCCGGAAACCGCCCCGAAGAAATCGAGAGTGCGCAGGCTGACGTAGCCGCTTCAATTGCATCGCTCCAACAGGCGCTTGTCGCTGTGGCGGATCGGGAATTGCGGGCGCCGTTTGACGGCTCGGTCGCACTGCTCGATCTGGAGATCGGCGAACAGGTCTCGGCAGGGACATCAGTTGCACGTCTGGCCGATCTTTCGTCCTGGGAAGTGCGAACCGAAGATCTGACCGAGTTTGATATTGTAGGTGTGGAGCCGGGAGATAACGCTACGCTCACGTTTGATGCCATTCCCGATCTGACGCTCCCGGGCACAGTCGATCGCATCCGCCCCATTGGTGAGGATCGCCGCGGCGACATTGTCTACACGGTCGTCGTCATCCCCGATGAAAATGATGACCGCCTGCGCTGGAATATGACGGCCGTCACCACCTTCGAAAGAAACTAGATAGACGTCCATGGCATTTCACCTGGCTTTCAAAGAGATCTGGCATAGCCGCGGTCGCTACCTGTTGATCGCAATGATTGTCGCACTCATCACGACGTTGGTGATCTTCATCGCTGCGTTGACGGAAGGATTGGGTGCAGGCAACCGGGAATATCTTGAGAAGCTCAACGGCGAACTGATCGTCTATCAGGATGGCGTTGAACTCTCGGTGGCGGCCAGCCGCATCGGCAGGTCGCGCCTCAACGAGATACGACGGGTTGAAGGCATTGCCGATGTCGGGCAGATCGGGACTTCATCTTCGACCATTGTCCTACCTGACGGCGAAACCCTCGATGTCTCGCTCTTGGGCGTAGAACCCGGCAAACCGGGCGAACCGCCGGCCTACGAAGGACGCGGGCTTGAGCGCGCCCGCAGCAATGAAGCCGTTATCGGTCTCAATGTTGCACTTCGTACCGGTCTGGGCGTCGGCGACACGCTGACGCTCAAGTCCATCCAAGGGACTGACGAGGAATTCTACGATATTGAGATCGTCGGCGTGAGCGACGGTCAACAATACTTCATCCAGCCCTCTGTCTTCCTGCCCTACCTAACATGGGAGAAGGTTCGTCCACAAGGATCCACAGAGAGCAATCGTGGCGAGCTGGTCTCAAACATTGTTGGTGTTAAGCTTACGGACCCCGACGATTTGGAGTCAGTCGCCCAACGAATTGAATCTGAGGTCGGAAACGTTGAGGTCGTGGATCGAGAGACGGCCTACAAGGCAACGCCCGGCTATGCCGAACAACAGAGTACACTGGACACACAACGCTACTTCACGCTCTTCATCGGCATCCTGGTCATCGGCGGCTTCTTCCAGATTCAGACGCTGCAAAAGGTGGCCCAAATCGGCATGCTCAAAGCCATCGGCGCCTCCACCAAGACGGTTGCATTCTCGGCCGTGACCCAGATTGTGGCTATCAATGCCTTTGGCGTTTTCCTAGGCACGATGGGATCGTTGTTGCTGTCGCTCACCTTTCCCGTGGAAGTCCCCATCGTTTTCACCGGCGAAGCCGTATCGACGGCAGTGATATCGCTACTGCTCATCGGTCCGCTGGGCGGTCTTGTATCAGTCTATCTGTTAACTAAGGTTGAGCCACTGACGGCCCTTGGGCTAGCTCAGTAGAATCGCATCAAGACGGAGCACAGGTTGAGTACCAACATCGCATTGCAGGCAAAAGAGGTTACAAAAGTGTACGGCGAGGGCGAATACGAAGTCCATGCCGTTGAGCATGTATCGTTCGCAATCCATGAAGGTGAGTTCGTTGCGTTAGTCGGCCCTAGCGGCTCAGGCAAAACAACGATGTTGGCAATGGTTGCCGGTCTGCTGGCCCCAACGGAAGGCGACGTATCAATTGCCGGTCAGGACCTGGGCGCAATGAGCGACTCGAAACGGACTCGATTCCGCGGGCAGGAGATCGGTTTCGCCTTTCAATCCAACAACCTGGTTCCCTATCTGAATGCCCTGGAAAATGTAGAGGTGATGCTGCGGCTCAACGGCGTGTTCACGAAAAAAAACCGTTTGCGTGCCCGCGAACTCTTGACCCGCCTGGGATTGGGCGAGCGATTAAGCTACTACCCCGAGCAGCTTTCGGGCGGCCAGCAACAACGCGTGGCCATTGCACGCGCCCTCATCCACGAGCCGAGCGTCGTTCTGGCAGACGAGCCGACAGCCAGCCTGGACACCGAACGGGCCAACCAGGTTGTTGAGACTTTCGCTGAACTGATTCACGAGCAGAACCGGGCCGGCATCATGGTCACTCATGACCTGCGCATGTGCAAGTATGTCGACCGCGTCATCCAGATGGTCGACGGCAGCGTAGAGCAGATCATCAGCGACGCCGAAGAGATCAACGCGCTGGCCAACTTCGATGCCATGCATGCATTTCATTGATTCCTCGTTACTATTCTTCCGCAAGAGCAATCCCCTTACAAAACTCTCATATAGACCTGAAACGCTGCTTAAGTGTAGCCTGTAGAGTGTTCCCCATAGACAACAATCGTGCAGTCGCCGCTCCGAACTGAAAGAGAAGCTCGAGCCGGCTGCAAGAACAACTATGGAGAATCAAGATGCTACTGCGCTACTTCTACGACGACAAACTGGCCCACGCTTCCTATTTAGTCGGTTGCCAAGCAACCGGCGAAGCCATCGTTATTGACCCCAATCGCGACGTTGATATGTATCTCCAGGTCGCCGAAGCCAACAATATGCAGATCGTCGGCGCCACCGAAACCCACATCCACGCCGATTTCGTCTCCGGTTCACGAGAGATTGCAGAACGCACCGGCGCTCGCCTCTATGTCTCTGATGAAGGCGACGAAAACTGGAAGTATCAGTTTCTGGATGGCTACGACCACAAACTGCTCAAGGACGGCGATGAGTTTTGGGCCGGCAATGTCAAGCTGACAGTGATGCACACCCCTGGCCACACGCCTGAACATATCTCTTTCCTACTAACAGACACGGCCAAGACTCAGGAGCCGGTTGGCATTTTCACGGGCGACTTCGTCTTCGTGGGGGATGTTGGGCGACCGGATCTTTTAGAAGAAGCCGCCGGCATGGTCGGCACAGCCGATATTGGCGCCCGGCAGATGTTCCGCTCTCTGCAACGCTTCTCAGCACTGCCTGACTATCTGCAGGTCTGGCCTGCCCATGGCGCGGGCAGCGCCTGTGGCAAGGCGCTGGGTGCGGTGCCCTCCACAACGGTCGGCTACGAGAAGCTATTCGGCTGGGCGTTCCAGATCGATGAAGAAGAAGCGTTCGTCGAAGCGCTGCTCGCCGGACAACCGGAAGCGCCCAAGTACTTCGCCGAGATGAAGAAGGTCAACAAGGTTGGCCCACGGGTCCTCAACGGCGGTCCTCATCCGGCGCTTCTCCCCTGCTCACGCATGGCGGGCTTGACGGAGAAGAAGGCCGTGATCATTGACACACGCAGCGCCGAGCAGTATGCGGCGGGCTATGTGCCGGGGACGATCAACATTCCGCAGGAGATGTTGGCGAGTTGGGCCGGCTGGTTGCTGGACTATGAAACGCCATTCTACCTGATCGTCGATCCCGAGAACCTGGCAGATGCCGTCGACTCTCTGGTTTACATCGGGCTTGATAACATTGCCGGCTACTTCGAAACATCGGCGATCACAATGCTCGAACAGCACGGCATGCCGCTGGATTCCTACGAGCTAGCCCATCCCGCCGAGATCGCATCCAAAATCGAATCCGGCAGCGTCGACCTGATCGATGTGCGTGGACAGGGTGAATGGGATGAGGGTCATATCCACGGGGCTAAGCATTACATGCTCGGCTTCCTCAAGGATCGGGCCGGCGAATTGATCAACGGCAAGCCGATTGTGGTCCAGTGTCAATCCAGTGCGCGTGCTGCCATCGGAGCCAGCATCCTCAAGGCCCAGGGCGCCAACGAAGTCATCAACATGGTGGGCGGTATGACAGCCTGGAAAAATGCGGGCTTGCCGCTTGAAGAGTAGATTCAGTGCAAAAGCCTTTTTCGTCACAGATTCACACAGATGGGAAAGGGATTAGACACAGATAGTACCCCGAAACTTTGGACATCTGTGAACTCTCTGTGTGGATCTGTGGCAAAGTAGGCCCTTTCACTTGGCAATCAATATTCAGCAGTCTGGGGCATAGGGTTCGTGAACCCTATGCCCTCTTTGATCGGAGTCTCGCATGGCTGTAGCAAATTCGCCGAAGAGCTCGGCAGCAATCCGACAGAACAACACGGGCCTGAAGCGATATCTACCGTTTCTCGACTGGCTTGTTCACTACCGGCGAGCGGACTTGACCGGTGACATGATGGCGGGCGTCATCGTTGCCATCATGTTGGTGCCCCAGGGCATGGCCTATGCGTTGCTGGCCGGCCTGCCACCCCAGGTTGGCCTCTACGCCAGCATTCTGCCGCTCTTCATCTATGGCCTGCTGGGGAGCAGTCGCGTGCTTGCCGTCGGCCCCGTGGCAATCGTCTCACTGCTGGTTGCTTCGGGTATCACGCCGCTGGCAAACGGTGACATGACGCTCTACGTTTCGCTGGCCATCACGCTAGCCTTTCTGGTCGGCATCATACAGATCGGGATGGGGCTTTTTCGAGTCGGTTTTCTTGTCAACTTTTTGAGCCATCCGGTCCTCGTCGGCTTTACTGCTGCCGCCGCCATTATTATCGGTTTCAGCCAGGTCAAGCATGTGCTTGGCTTCAGCGTCCCCCGTTTCGATCATTTCTATCAACAGATCGCCTACACACTCAACCATCTTGCCGAAACCAATCTCGTCACGCTAACAATCGGCGTCTCAAGCATTCTGATTCTGCTCTTCTTCAAATACCGTGCAGCGGCGCTCTTCTCACGTGCCGGCTTACCCCAGAACCTGGTGGTGCCGCTGTCGAAGAGCGCTCCGCTGATCATTGTCGTGGTCTTCACACTACTCGTTCAGTGGTTTGACCTCGATCAGACAGCGGGCGTCAAGATCGTCGGCGATGTGCCGGCGGGCCTGCCACCGCTCACGTTCCCCCAGTTCGACCTGAATCTATGGACGTTGCTCTTGCCGACCGCGCTTACTATCGCCTTCGTTGGCTACATGGAGAGCGTTTCCGTGGCCAAGTCGCTGGCCTCCAAGAGACGTCAGAAGATCGACGCTGACCAGGAGCTGATCGCGCTGGGTGCGTCCAACCTGGGCGCCACGTTCAGCGGCGGCTATCCAGTGACCGGCGGATTCAGTCGATCGGTTGTGAACTTCAGCGCCGGCGCCAATACCGGTCTGGCCTCTATCATTACGGGCAGCCTCATGCTGCTGACTGTCGTTTTTCTGACGCCCCTGTTCCACTCGTTGCCCAATGCGGTGTTGGGGGCCATCATCCTGGTCGCTGTCGCCAATCTAGTCGACGTCAAGGCCATCAAGCACATCTGGCACTACAACAAGGGCGATGCGGCTGCGCTGATAATCACGTTCTTGGCGGTGCTGTCGGTCGGCATCGAGCGAGGGATTCTGATCGGGGTTGCCGTTTCGCTGGGCATCTTCATCTGGCGCACCAGCAAGCCCCATTCGGCTGTCGTGGGTCGAATACCGCACACGGAGGTCTATCGCAATGTGTTACGCTACGATGTAGAGACTTGGCCCCAAGTGATCGCCATCCGCGTTGACGAGAGTCTCTTCTTCGCCAATACCAAATATTTGGAAGATGTGGTGCTGGGCCTGGTCGCCGATCAGCCCGAGGTTGAACATTTCTTGCTGATCGGATCGGCCATCAACTTCATCGATTCCAGCGCACTGGAAACGTTGGAGTCCCTACGTGAGGAGTTGCAAAGCGCCGGCGTGGACCTGCATCTGGCATCGATCAAGGGGCCAGTCCTCGACAGTCTGCGCCATATTGGCTTCGTGGATCTGATCGGCGAGGATCATATCCACTTCAACACCCAGGATGCGATGATCAATCTGGGCTATGTCGAGTCCAATGGAGATGTGAATACGGCGGAGGCTGCGATGGTGGCGAGGAAGGTGTATGCGGGGTAGACAAACCAGCGGGCTCTGATCAAGACTTGAGCATTCACAGTGGAGCCAGCCCAATATACAGAACTATGAACGACTCTTCAAAATCTAGAGTCATATTCCCTCAGGACACCGCTCTGATATTGCCGTGTCCCGATTCGTTGTGCCGCTGCACGGCTCTCTCCTGTAACAGAGTCTCTTATCAAAGGGTCCTCCATACCCATCGAGTCCACCCATTTCTGCACAATCTAGGGCAATCTCGCACCTTAAAAAATGGACCGAATCGAAGGTTGACATCTGAGAAATCGGCTCTATCGTTGCAGAAAACGCAAGGAGGAGCCAAATGCAAACCGAAGAACATATCGATATTGTCAGCCATTTTGAAGACTTGGAAGATCCAAGGGCACGGTTGAATCAAGATCACAAGTCCATCGACATACTGGTCATCGCGATCTGCGCAACTATCTGCGGTGCTGACGCTTGCGTAGCCATAGAGCAATTTGGTTTGGCCAAACAGGGCCGGTTTGCAACAGTTCTGAGACTAGGGAATCATGGCCAGCTTCATGAAGATGTCATCCTCCTCTTTGATGATCCAGAACAGAGCGAGTTCAGCGCTTATGAACACGAACCAGCCAAAACAGTCGATAGTGGTCATGGACGCATTGAGGTGCGTCAGGCCTGGACCATCACCGATCCGACTTTGATTGCTGCGCTGCGCACCTCAGAGAAATGGCCCCAACTGTCGGCCTTGGTCAAGATTCGTGCCGAACGCTATCTCGAGGAGGACAACTCTGTTGAAGACCGTTACTTCATCGCATCCTATCAAGCAACGGCGGCTCAGAAGCTCAATCACGTCCGCACTCACTGGGCAGTCGAAAACTCACTGCATCGGGTCCTCGGCATCGCCTTCAGTGAAGATGAATATCGCTTGCGCAAGGATCATGGTGCACACAACTTCGCCATTCTTCGCCATGTTGCACTGAACCGGCTCAAACAGGACAAGCAACTCAACTCGGCATCAAGAACAAGAGGCTCAGGGCGGGTTGGGACCAGAATTTTCTGCTCTCGCTACTGCGTCCGATCCTCACTTTACAATAAATGCGCGATTGCCCTACTGCACAATCCAACTAAGGTTCAACTTTCCCAGTGCATGCGTTACAATAGCAGTATCAGTCACCGGCTGAAGTCGCTGTCGCCCCTCCCGTCTACATCAGAGCTATCGTGAAAATCACTGTGCTTCACAGCAAATGAAGGCCACATCAATCGTCCTACTCTGACTCAACGGGAACAGTCCTTGATTCTGTGATTGCGGTTGTCGTTGAGATCTATGAAGTCACCATTAGGTTTGAAAGCACCACAGCATCACATAGCAAAGCTATCGGACTCACCATCTGGATCGCAAGAACAACCTGGACTTCGGCAACTCATCTATCTGCACACATAATTCTGATCCAAAAAGAAATGAACAAAATGCTGAAGAAAGTGAATAAAATCCTTCAACCACCTGTCTTTGACGACCCCGAAAAGACACGCGTCGCCCGCTGGCTCTATCGTTCACTACTGCTTCTCATTTTATTCCTCACGATTATTACGATTTCGCTGCCCTTCAGTTGGTTGGATCCCGCTTTGAAACGCGAGTTCCTAATGAGTCAGCCGATCTTCATAATCCTATTTGCTATTTTCGCAATTCTAACAAGACAAGGGCTTATTCGTCCGATATCGATTGCTACATTGGTACTGATATATCTAGCAGTAGCCTATTCTCACATCATTGTATACGGTACCGTGAAAGATCTCAGCGTGATCGGCTACTTCATTCTGGTTCCGCTAACCGGTCTTTTCTTCGGTCAACGAATCATGTGGGGAACAGCTATCTTCGTTGCCATTACACTATCGTTCAGTCTCTATCTTGAGACACACGGATTCATTGAATCATTTCACAGTTCTCCAGCGACTCTTGAAGACCTACTGTTCGTGCTGATTAGCCTCGCAATGAATACTGCATTGTCGCTTGCTCTCCTAACAGAAGCAGAGGAAAGCACTCAAATGGCTGAGGAAGCAGCGAATGATTTAATCGTATCACATCGCGATCTGCAACAAAGCCAGGCTGCCCTACAGCAGGCTCGGGATGAACTAGAGGTACGAGTTGTAGAGAGGACGCGAGAACTAGACCGTACCGATCGCCAACTGAAGCTGGAGATTGGTGAACGTATTGCGGCTGAACAAACCCTACGGATTGCCAAAGAGGAAGCCGAGGCAGCGACAATGGCCAAAAGTGCCTTTCTGGCAAATATGAGCCATGAAATACGCACCCCGATGAATGGTGTGATCGCAATGACAAGCCTTCTTCTAGACACAGATCTTTCAGAGCGTCAACGTGAGTATTCTCTGATTATCCGTCGCAGTAGCGACGCACTCTTATCTGTAATCGATGAGATTTTGGATTTTTCGAGGATTGAGTCAGGCAAATGGACGCTAGAGGAAAAACCGTATGCTCTGCGCGACTGCCTAGTTGAAGCGATAGAATTATTTGCAGCACGCGCCGCTGAGAAACAAATTGAGTTAGCGTACTTTGCAGGTTTCGAGGTTCCAGAAATCGTGATTGGCGATGCCACTCGTTTACGACAGATTCTGATAAACCTACTCCACAACGCTATTAAGTTCACACACGCTGGCGAAGTCTTCACGAGAGTCTCTGCAGATCACCTTGGTGAGAGCCGCTATGAGATACAATTCGATGTACAGGATACCGGCATTGGCATCAAACCGGAAGATATGGGGAAACTCTTTCAATCGTTTAGTCAGGTTGATGTCTCGAATACCGCGTCGCCACGGTGGAACGGGCCTCGGGCTGGCCATTAGCTTGGGTCTTGCCAAAATGATGGGAGGAGCCCTATGGGCAACCAGCGACCCAGAAACTGGCTCAATCTTTCATCTCCGAATCACGGTTGAAGCTGTGAAAGAGAGCATAGATCGCACGGAAGAAGACGAGAGCCGCGGATTTGAAGATCGCAAAGTACTACTACTAAGCGATCATGAACCCAATCGACTTATTTTGTCGGACTACACTGCTCATTGGGGTATGGATAGCTGCGGCATTAGGGGAGACAATAATGAACTCGCTCAGATATCGGCCTCGGAAGTCGTGGATATTGCGATTCTCGACCCAAGACGAGAGACCGCCCAGGTCATTCACCTCATTGATGAGATCCGAAAGAATCGTTCGGATCTACCGATCATTGTCTTCATATCCCTGAGCAACGCCCTGCTTAGAGAAAAGTTGTCAAGTTATGAGGCGCTTACAGTAGTTCACAAACCGATCAAGCCATCAACCCTATATAACGCCATTCAGAAGAATCTCGAGTCGTCGGTTTCTTCAGAGAGGACGCCATCCTCGTACTCAACTGACGTCAATGCCTGGCAACCGGAAACGAATATCAGCATTTTACTTGTTGAAGACAACGCCATTAATCAAAAGGTTGCACTCTTCATGCTTGAGCGCCTAGGGTTGCATCCTGATTTGGCTGTCAATGGTTTAGAGTCACTGAACGCCGTCAGCAGAAACGAATATGATGTTGTTTTCATGGATGTACAGATGCCGGAAATGGATGGTCTTGAGGCAACGCGCTTGATTCGACAAGACACTAGCCTTGAAAGCCAGCCATATATCATTGCCCTTTCGGCTGCGGCCATGAAAAAGGAACAAGAGCTGTGCGCAGGTGCGGGAATGGACGATTTCATTGCAAAACCGGTGCGTCTTGAAGAACTAGTAGCGGCCCTAGAACGATACTTTGACTCATTGACATGACTCCGTCAATGCAGTCATCCAGAGCTAACCGACCTACGGAAAGAAGGAAAAAACCGAGATGTCCTCAACATATACGCCCGGTAACCTGGGACATTTTCGCTCATAAGAACCTCTTCCTTTTTCGCAGCCGAGGAAAAGTCCAAATATGCGTAGGCCAAGATTGCGAACGTGAGTAGTGACGGATTGATAAGAACCATCCCACCCGCTAGCAAGAAGAATGACGTGAAGATAGGGTGTCGGACATAGTGGTATGGACCTAAATCAATGAGTTCGTGCCCTTCCAGAATCTGGACACGTTCCGAGTAATACTGCTTTAGATGAAGCCTAGACCACCATTGAAGGCCCAATGAAACAATTACTGCGCTCAGGCCGACAAGTTGAATCGAAAGGCCAACGGGTCCATCAATGCGCAAGCTGAGTCCAGGTAAGAGCCAGGGTTGTAGAATGGCAAACGCACCAACAAACAGTGTGAACATCGTATAGCCCCAGTTACGGCCACTTCTATCTGAATCGATATTTCGCCGACGGTCAAAATAGAGGATGAATAGAAAGTCGGCCACATAGTAAACCGCAATCACCAGAAAAAGCGCGACAGATTGATATGCTCCCCCAAGCATTAGACGCTACTCACTATCCAAAACGTAAGACAAAGACGGTAGCTCACAAACGGTCCACTCGGTGAATAAGTGCTGGTCTCGCCCTCTATCGACAAGATAGGATTTCATACCCACTGCACGACCTCCTTCGACGCATTCGATCTCGTCATCAAAGAACAAACATTGTTTCGGCTTTACGTTAAGTGCCTCAGCTATTGCAAGATACGCTTCTGCACTAGGCTTGGAGTAACCAATTACTGGTGCTGCAAGCGCTGCATCAACCAAATCCGAAAGACCAATAACTTGCAGCGAGAATTCTAGGCTTGCAAGGGAGAAGTTGGAAAGCACACCGACGCGTAATCCCAATTGCCGTGCCTCAAGCAAAAGAGGCCGTGCATCAGGGAAAGCCCGCATATAGACCATGTAATCGAATGCTTGCAACGTCCGGCGAGCCTCTGCAGAAATCGCCAAATCATCACTAAGCTTATCCCAAAAACCACTGAAAAAGCGCGCTTCCTCGGCATGGTTCCGTGGGAATCCAACTTCAAGTCCCCAAGATTCCCAAGCAGCAGATATCTGTTGCAAAGACAAAGGCAATAATGGCTTAAAAAACGCAGCAGCGGCGGCGACATCATAGTCTGACAACACACCATCTCTATCCAGAACCACAGCCTCTATTCCCATTTTTCTTGCTCCACAGAGACTTCAGTAGACAGCACAAACGACGATGGATACCAAAACGGACCCAGCCGAAAGCCAAGGCCAATCACTGGCGGCTGGTCCCAGGCCGCTCCATATTTGAGAACTTCCTGCGATCTGCCGGATTTGTCCTCTTGCCACGTTCGCCGGGTGAAGGCATAGTCATAGAGAACTCGTCGAAACGTCTCCTCGTCCAATTCGAACCCCAGATGCTGTCGCCAGTAACACTGCATGGAACCAATGAGCAGCGGCGGAACGGCAGACGGTACAATATCCGGTTTGCCCGAGCCCAAGTACAGGGTCGCTGCAGGAATGTCTTGGCCGTATACGGCATGCACAGCGTCAGCACGTGATTCGGCACTACACTCGGCAACACGCCTCAGGGCCAATGCCCAGTGCAACTCGGGTTGCGAAATAACGGTGAACCAGACAGTTGGTCCATCTTCGTGCGCGGTTAGCTCAGGCAGCCTGGCTGCGAGCTCCGCTAACTCCGGCCAACATTCGCTGCCGAGAAGACGTACATTCCAACCCGCCTCGGCAAAAGCATCTATCGCATCGCTGCTGCCAAGCCCCCATTCAACCCAGGAAGCCAGTTCCTCACGGTAACCGGCAGTTGTCTCTCGGTAGCCTCCCTCAAGCAGAAGTGGCGCAATGATATGCTGGACGCCATGTCGAAAAATCAGTTGCAGGCAGGCCAACATCTCACTATGCGTCCACTGGGCGTACTCTGCACTTGAAGAAGCTTTCCCCATGAGCTCAGCACGCCGCCGAGTTCCGCCGGCGCCAAGCACCAATGTCTCTGGAGCGTAAGGTCGAATTTTGCCAATCGGTGCAGAGAGAAACTCATCAAGCTTCAAGTAAGCACTCCACTTTCTTTTTCAGCCTGCTATCCATCTTTCGGATCACGACATAGTGTACTCAGAGCATAGACGCTATCAACGCGGTAGGGAGAATAAAGCTCCTTGCCCATCCAAAGCCGTTCTTGTCGCAGAAGCGTAGGATCGTAACTAGCTCGCAGCCACTGTTGCGCTCGAACTAACGAGTTGGACTCATCCTCCGCCAAAAAACCATGGATGTTTAGTTGCTCAAGCGCGGTCATCGCGTAAATTGTATCCAACAGGCTAGGATACTCGGTACTACTCCACCACCCGTCACGATTCTGCTGTGACAGAATTTCACATTTGGCCGCATTGAGTCCATCGGTGATACCCAACGCCAATAGACTATTGATGACTTCAAGCGTGGTGTACAGCCATGAACTATGCCATTTGTCCGACATCCAGCCCCCTTCAGCAAGCTGGCGCTCTTGCAGAAATTGCTCAACCTCCACGACCCGCGTACCGTTATTAGCAAGAGCATGCAATGCGTGTGCGTTAGAAAAAACAGAAGGGTTCAGTTCCTTTTCATAGGTCCGAAACTTGGATCCTTGCCTATACCGAAGAATCAGATCATCCGAAATTGAATTGCGGCCACATCCGACAAGAGCAATCATCCCCACTGCGGTGCAATCAACATCACGGATGAAGTGTTCGCTGAATCCCAATCCGCCACGCTCTAACATCTGACTTTCTATCGTTTCGGCATGAGCCTGAATCAAATGAGCAAATTCACGGGAATTCGTCTGTTCGTTGACAGAAAGGATGTGTATTCCGTAGATGTATTCAAAAACCGAAATCGGCCATACCGTCGGGACAACACCAGGTATTCCTTCCAATGTCGCCAATGATGACTTCTCCAGATAGGATTCTGCTGCCTTGATCCCTTCTGCCATATTAGATCCTGAACGTTTCGCCAGTTGCAGCCAACGAGCCGTAGCCGCAGGACTATGTCCTACACCACCGGTTTGGTCCAGTAACGACAGGTCCGGTGGCAGATCAAGGGCTTCCCATGAATAGGCTGGTGCAGAACCTGCTGAAATGGTCAGAGACGCCAGCTTTCGTTTCTTTTCACGACGCAGGTCGAACAACGCCTGAAACGGCTCCAGGTCGATAGACAGCCCTTGCCGAAGCGCATCCTCCAGCATCCATGGCAGAATCATCTCTACTGCAATAGGCAACAGATCAATGTGACTACTTGACCATTCATCTGTCCTAGAAGCAAGAAAACGCAGACCAGCGTCAACAGCCTCGCTCGCAATGCGCGTTTCTCCTAATTCGTGAAGCGCCAGAACCGCAGCCAATGTCGGAATGTAACGCGCAAGGGGCACTGCCGCATTGCCCCAACCACCGTCAGGCATTTGTTGTGATAGCAACCAGTTCAGAGCAGGCTCTACTCCCTGCTCGGGCGGATTGAAACGCAATACCTGGGCTGTGTCATAGACAGCAGGGCTGATTACACCGCCAGACTTACCCAAATCGCCGATAAGTACCCTCAATTCGTCAACTGGTCTACCTGGATCCTGGGTCCGTACCTGATCCATCGCCAACTGAGGAGCAGTGATCATATCAACTGCTGTCATTTCCACATCAATCCCCTTGTCAAGAACAACCTGACCAAATATCTTCCAATCACACTATGTCGTTCTACTCTGAACCAATCATCGGCAAAAATATCTGCGTGTCGCCTTCTTGAGGCGGCAGAACGTTCTGTTCATCTACTACATTCGACGGCACAATCTCTAGTTCCGGCGAAAATGGGGCGCCAAGTGTGTTCACCAGATAGGATTCGACCGAAGCCGACTGAATCTGCGTGACCACTGTCGCATTGGTAGGCGGCGCATAGTAGACCTGGCCAACTTCATTGAGTAACGGCCCATAGTCAACAACAAACGGTTCTCCGCCGGCAAAAACGAGATCGGCAAGTTTGCCAAGCGTCTTGTCATCGTATGTTTGCAAAACCTGTTCATTGGTTCCCGGAGGAAAGAAGGGGGCATTCGTGGCAATCAGGCTCTGCCCCGAAGCCAGTTCCGGTGTCTTCTTGTTGTCGATAACGTCTACGATTGCTGGAACCGTAGACACTTCACCGGCAGCACCCACAACATAGGCCGCCGCCACAAGATCGGGGATCGGAACGCCAATCAGATTTCCAAAGGGATCAATCGTGAAGCCCCCAGACTGACCGCAGAAATACCATGGCAATGGCCCAAGTTCTGGATCATAGGGATCATCTGGAAATGCGGGGTAAGTACACAACAACTCATCTGGATCATCAACTTCATCGCGATACGGTGACGTCAGCCACCGCGCAATGGAATCAGGTTTTCCGGTCAGTTCTTCGATCGCCGGCCAGGTGATTGCATACTGAGAAAAGGTATCCAGCGGAATGATCGTGATATCAAGCTTTGGACCGTCCGGAGAACCAATGTAGTCTGGTTTTGCAAAATCAAATATAGACTGGGCCGCATCCGAATCCTGCCAGAAGTTGTACTCGGCCACCGGCGTCTGATTACCGCCGAAGTCTGCACCACCCAGGATGACCAATCTTGGGCCGGTTGTTCCTGTAAATCTCTCTGGACACTTGTTCAGTGCATCGGCGATGTTGGTCAGTGGGCCGATCGCCAAAATGGTCTTGCCGGAAAGCTCAGACTCTTTGCAGTAAAAGTTGACCGCGTTTTTTAACACATGTTTCGTATTCGGCTTTGGGCTGGTATCCGCCAGCCACCAAAGGCTGTCGGGTCCATGAATTAGCGACACGCTTTTGCTCAGCTTCTGCTTCCATGGTTTCTTTGCACCTTTTACTACTGAAATATCTTCGGCAGAGAGACCATATTGTTCCAGCAGAAGCAGCGCATTGTTCACCGCTTGATTTACCGGAGCCACGCCGGCAACAGTCACGATCCCGTGAATCGTGACGTCTTTTTCCGCTACAGCAATGCCTTCATGCAGAGAAAGCAATGTAGCGACAGCCACGACGTCATCCACGCCAAAATCGGAATCAATGATCAAATCAACTGGCTCAGCTTCAGCCTGCTGCACGGCAGCAGCACCTAGCTGCGGCGATGTGTATATCTCATCGCCTTGCCATGGATTGACAAACGAACGCGGAATCGGGACATCATCTGTAGAATCTTGCTGCGCCAACCGACTGGCTTGAGCAGATTGAGGACTAATACCGAACAACAAGAGGGACAGCAAGAGGGCAGATGTTATCCCTAATCCCCACTGCACGGACTCCATAGGCTGTAGCGCTCGCCGAACAACGCTCGAGTGCCAAATACTGACCTGTTTACGCTTCACGTCCGTTTCCTTTCATGCCGCATGTGCTTCGGCAAATGTCGATCAAGACAGTCAATCAATGATATCCTATATCATATGTCCAAACGTGGAAAAGGTCTCTTACGACGCGATCCCTCCGTCTTGCATACGTGCATATGACAATTACGCTCCAACTACGCAGCGCAAGAATCGATGAAGGCCCAACGACTCAAGCACGCCAATACCATTATGGCACAGAGGGCATTCGTGTTCTTCCAATCAACATATAATCGATGCCCGCTTGTGCAGGCGCCGGACAATACAGATATTCGGGTAAGGGATTAGCATATACCTGAACGGGGGTTAGACCAGGCAACAGACTCCCCCACTGAATACCATACCCACCGTTCAAGAAACGTTCAAACACACCATCGCTCAACACCTTACGAATCAGCCAAACACTTTCTTCTCCGACCAAACATGACCTTTGTGAAGCATCTGCAAGTGCACTACGGCGGCAGAGAACATTTGCCAGAAAAGTGTGCCCGAAATCTCTCCAAAAGATCGAATGCCCAGAATCTATTCGGATCCATACAGATTATGGCGCAAAGCCCTGGCATTAGTCTACCTTACGCACTTCTTACGTAAGGTGTTGACATTTGATCTGCGTAGATAGGTGCGAAAAGGAGGGCGCTTTGGGATAGCCCAGATCCCAGGCATAGATCAAAGCAATTTCTCAAACTGCAGGGCGTGATCGTCTCGATGTCAAGACGCGAAGGAGTTGATTCAGACGATCACAAACCAACATTTTCAGTATATACTACAAACATTGCAGATAGCATTACGGTTGGGCTCGGATGATGTAGGAACGGGGGATTCCATCCGATCATCTAGCAAGAATGTCTATGATCGGTTCAGATCACCTGTTGCCGATAACCGTATAGACACTCTATCAATGTTGGTTCACCTGGGAGGAAAGGTTGGCACAACTGCCTACGATAGCCAAGCAGATTTTTACTCAAATTGGGGATGTTCACGCAACTGTGCCTCACGTAATCAATAAGCACAGCTACCGTTCACAGAACGTTTAGACTCCCCATTTACTACGGGAAGGAGTACTTTTATAGTACAAAGAGTGGCGCCTTGAGACAACGGCATGGCCCAAATGCGATTTCGTCACAAATCGCTCACTCAGCATAGCAGTACGACAATGATGCACATACTGATGAAGAACAGGAGCGTTCTTCATCAGTATTGACCTTTGGCCAAAACTCACTGCGCCATATGGTAGACAATGTCGGCGTCCGAGAGTATGCCCATGGGGATGATGATATCATTCTCCCGTCGGACGGCCACGACGCGATGGATATGCTTGTCGATCAACAGCTGCATAACATCCAAGAGCGTTGCGTCGAGTTCGACCGTCACGACATCCGCATTCATCCACGCGTCCACTTTTTGTGCAGCCCAGTCCAGCTGCTGATAACAAGCGCGGACGAGATCAGAACGCGTGATAATTCCGCGCAACTGCCCCTCATCGCCAACAACAACCAGCGAACTGACGTTGCGACTGTCCAAGAGTTTGGCACAGTCTTTCAATGTACAGCGCTCATGACACGTATAAACGCCGAATCGCTTGGCCTTCAAGACCGGCAGATCCTTCACATCATCGATCATCTTTGTGGCCCTCTCTGGACTCCATTTAGCAATGGCTCCATTCTACACCAGATCCCACCCCATTCGAAGAAGAAAGGGCCGCAGACTCAGGGCAATCGCGTCTAAATTGTCCGCAACGGATGAAATCCGGCTCCTCACAGCGAAAAGCGGGGAACCCTCTGGGTCCTGGCGCTGTGAGCTGAGCCGCAGGACTCAGGGGTTCCCCGGCTTCTCGTTGTTAGCGGCGGGTCTTAACCCTGCCCCAGAGAGGCTCTCCTCTGGAATTCAGACGCGATTGCCCTGTGCACCCCTATCACCAACGTTGCAAACAGACGCGAAACTATGGTAGCGTGAACAGGACAGTGTCAACGATCGATCCAACCGCACATCCAGCCGCAGAGTCAATTGCAGATTCCACTGAGGTCTCGACTACCTATGCAAGGCACGATACTCGTCGTCGAAGATGAAGCCGCAATTCAAAACGTCGTCCGCACCTATTTAGAAAGCGCCGGTTTCCAGGTACATACAGTCGACCGCGGCGATGAAGCGCTGGATGCCGCACGTTTGGTCAATCCAGACCTGGTCGTGTTGGACCTGATGCTGCCCGGCATGGACGGCATGGAAGTCACCGCACGGCTGCGTGAGGAGTCGGATGTCTACATCCTCATGCTGACCGCGCGCAGCGAGGAAGCGGATCGAGTCTCCGGTCTGCGCATCGGCGCCGATGACTACCTTACCAAACCGTTCAGCCCCCGAGAATTGGTCGCACGCATCGAGGCTATCCTGCGACGCAGCCGGGGCAATGGCGGAAGCGCGACCGCCGACATCAACGTCGGTCCCCTGCGCGTTCTCCCGGATCGCATGGAGGCCTTTGTCGGTGACAACCAACTCGACCTGACAACGACTGAGTTTACGTTGCTGATGGAGTTGGCCTTGCACGCCGGACGCGTGCTCACCCGCGACCAGATCATTGACCGTGTTTGGGGCAACGATTTCTACGGCACCGACCGCATCGTCGATGTCTACATCGGTCAGGTGCGTCGCAAGATCGAGCACGCCGGCGGCGACAATCTCATCCAGACCATGCGCGGCATCGGCTACAAACTGGTCGACGAGGGCGGCTGAAATGGCACGCCATGCGTGGCAGAGCTTGCGCTGGCGGCTGGTCGGCGGGCAGATGTTGGTTGTCTTTGTCGGTGTTGTCGTGCTGGCGATCTCCGCCCAGATCGCATTGCGCTCACTGCCGCCGCAGATCGAAGCAACCCTCACCGCGCTCGTGCCTGGTGCCGAATCGCAGACCATCGGCCACACGACTGTCGCCATCACCCAGACAATGCAGCAGGTCGTGTTGCAATCATTGGCACTGGCCGCTATCGCAGCAACCCTTGCCGGACTGCTCTCCAGCATCCTGCTCATGCGCGAGATCCTGCGTCCGCTGGACGACATCGTCGACAGCAGCAGGCGCATTGCCGACGGCCACTATGACGAGCGGGTGGCTCTGCCCGCCAGCGATGAGCTGGCTGTAGTGGCAACCAACTTCAACGAGATGGCGGAATCGCTGGCCCAGGTGGAACAGCAGCGCATCGAGATGATCGGCAACGTTGCGCACGAACTACGCACACCGTTGACCGGACTGCGCGGTTATCTTGAGGGGCTGCTTGACGGCATCTTTCCCGACAACAGTGAGACCTTCGGCCACATGTATCAGGAGGTACGTCGACTGCAACGACTGATTGACGACCTTCAGGCGCTCTCACGTGTGGAAGCCGGTCAGTTTGAGTTAACCATGCAGGCGTTTGATCTCAATAGCGTTGTGGACCGGGTGGCAAACCAATCCCGTCCACAGATCGACGCCGAACGCCAAACGCTGACGCTTCGAGTCAGCGACGGCCCCTTGGTGGTCTCTGCCGATGCCGATCGCACAGTCCAAGTCATCGTCAATCTGCTGGCCAACGCCATCCGCTACACGCCCGAAGGCGGCAGCATCACGGTGACCACATCGTCGGACGATCACTTTGCCGGGGTTTCCATCCAGGACACAGGGCAAGGCATTGCGCCGGAGGACCAGAAACACATCTTTGATCGATTTTATCGAGCAGACCCCTCGCGCAGCCGCACCGGCGGCAGCAAAGCAGGCGGCAGCGGCATCGGTCTGACCATCGCCCGCCATCTCGTCTGGGCCATGGGCGGCAGAATCTCAGTCGAGAGCGAGGGTATCGACCACGGAAGCACGTTCACGCTCTGGCTGCCGCTGGCCTAGCCAAAGGAGCCATTCAATGACCCAACGCATCATCGATCTAAGCCTGGCATTCAGCGCAGACATGCGCGGCGTCTCGTACGAACAGCACACCACAATCGCCGACAGCGGCTACAACACGACGAATCTGCACCTCTACAGCCACGCCGGCACACATATGGACGCACCGCTGCATTTTGTGGACGGCGGGCGCACGATCGACCACCTGGATCTATCTAGGTGCATCGGGCCGGCGCTGGTCGTCGATCTCTCGTACATGGAGCCCAACGGCATCATCTCCGTCGAGGATCTTGCGCCGGCAGCAGAGAAGATTGGCCCTGGCACACGGCTGCTCTTGCGTACTGACTGGGACAGTCACGCCGATTTGGATGACTATCGCAGCCATATGCCACGGGTTTCGGCGCGACTGGCCGCCTGGCTTGTCGAAAAAGGCATTGTGTTGCTCGGGCTGGAGACGCCATCGGTCGCCTCGCTGCGTCCCGAGAATCGGGCGGAGCTGACCGAAGTGCACCAGATTCTCCTGCGCGCCGAGGTCGTGATCGTCGAAAGCCTGGCCGATCTCCGCGATCTGAGCCAAGAGACCGTACACTTCACCGCACTCCCTCTCAAGATCCACGGCTGCGATGGCTCGCCGACACGGGCAGTGGCGATTGAAGAGGCTTGAATAAGATTCGTCACAGATGACTCTACTGCAAAAAGCCTTTTCTTGACACGAATGGTCACGAATTTACACGAATTATGTCGTCACCCCAGAGAGAACATTCGTGATAATTCGTGTAAATTCGTGTCAGGATCCCTTTTTGCAGTGGAGTCACAGATGGACACGGATGTGAAGAGGATGAGACACGGATTACATTTTGGAGGACTGAAAGGCCATCTGTGTAAATCGCTCTTCTATCTGTGTCAATCTGTGACAAAAAAGTCCCTGGCACTCGCGCTAACCTCAACAAGGAGATGACCATGTCCGATCTCAACACCCAGTTCCAGACAGCAGCATCCGAATCGAAACAACTGCCCTCACGCCCGGACAACAACACCTTGCTACAGCTCTACTCGCTCTACAAGCAGGCCACAGCGGGTGACGTTTCCGGCAAGCGCCCAGGCAGATTCTCGCCGGTTGACCGCGCCAAGTTCGACGCCTGGGCCAAGCAACAGGGCATGCCGACCGATGAGGCCATGCAGCAATATGTCGATCTCGTGGAGCGTTTGAAGACGGAGTGAGCGCCGATGACAACAGATGGAACCACGATTCGCGCAGCCAAAGCAAGTGACATCCCTGCGTTGCACCGTCTGCTTCAACTCGCCTTCGCCCAGTATCGTGGCAAACTCGACCCGCCGTCCGGCGCCTTTCGAGAGACCGAAGAAAAACTGCATTCGATGCTTCTACGCGAACGGGCGGCCGTGGCTATCCACAACGGCCGGCGGGTCGGTTGCATCTTCTACAACATCGCCGCCGAATTTGTCTATTTTCACCGCTTGGCCGTGCTCCCCAAATTTTCGAGGTCGAGGCATCGGCAGGCAACTGATCGCCCATGTTGAGGGGAAAGCCCTGAAGCTGGGCCGTGCGTACGTCCGCCTCTGCGTGCGCACGCTGTTGCCCGAGACCCGATTCTATTATGAACGATCCGGGTACCGTGTGATCGACCTGGGTGCACACAAGGGCTATGTTCTGCCTACCTACTACGTCATGGAACGCGATCTGGCTCAGCCGCCGGACGACCGGCCCAGCGGCGTCATTCGCAAGATCGAAGTGGTTCCGTACGATCCGATGTGGCCCGCCATGTATGACCAGGCAGCCGCCACCCTGACCGAGGCATTCGCTGATCAGTTGGTAGACATCCATCATATCGGCAGCACGGCCATTGTCGGCATACATGCCAAACCGATTATCGATATCCTGCCGGTCGTGCGCGACATTGAACGGGTCAACCGCCTGAACCCGCTGCTGATCAGCCTGGATTACGACCCACGCGGCGAAAATGGCATTGCAGGCCGGCGCTATTTCCGGAAAGGCACGGACATAGACCGTGTTCAGCATGTCCATGTTTTTGAGGATGGCCACCCTGAAATCGATCGCCATGTCAATTTCTGCGCCTATCTCAACGCCTTTCCCGAGCAAGCCCAGCGCTATTCTTTGCTGAAGCAGAGTCTTGGCGCTCAGGTCGATCACAACATCGAAGCCTACCTCAACGGCAAGGGACCCCTCATTCGCGAACTGGATGAACAGGCCGGCGCATGGCGTCGGAGCACGAGATAAAATCCTTGGTTCGTCTTCGGATCTACGGTAGAATGGCCCAGGATGGTCGTCAAATGAACGATGGTCCGCTACAGATCTGAGAAAAATTGCCGCCATTGCGGCAACCAAAAAGCATCAAGGAGATTACATGAGCACACAGCAGTGGAACCAGCCGCCGGCCATGGCGATTGACACCGACAAGACCTACATTGCCAAGATTGAAACCGTCCGCGGCACCATTGTCCTGGAACTCTATCCGGAGCACGCCCCCAAGACGGTCAACAACTTCGTCTTTCTGGCCAACCAGGGCTTCTACGACGGCGTGACCTTCCATCGCGTGATTCCCAATTTCATGATCCAGGGCGGCGATCCGACCGGCAGCGGCAGCGGCGGCCCCGGCTACCGCTTTGAGGACGAACTGATTGGCAACCCGCTGAAACATGGCAGCAAGTGGATTTCCATGGCCAATGCCGGTCCGAACACCAATGGCAGCCAGTTCTTCATCACCCACGCGCCCCAGCCCCATCTGGACGGCAAGCACACCGTCTTCGGCGAAGTCACCTCGGGCGAGGACGTGGTCGACAAGGTCCGGCAGGGCGACAAGATGATGAAGGTTGTCGTGGAAGAGAAGGTAGAATAGAGACTGGGTACTAGGGATTGGTGATCAGGGATTGGGAAATCGAACTGTTATGCACAACCGATCTCCCGATCCCCAATCGCCGATCCCTAGTACCCATCATCCCATTACCATCGCAGGCGACATACAGCCGTCGGGCGCCTACATTCTGCGCATTCGGCTGCATGATGCCTGCGATGTTTCGTTTGGGCGCTTCAACCAGGGCTTACCGGTCAGCCTCCCTGCCGGCGACTATGTCTACGTCGGCTCAGCCATGGGGAAACGGGGCTCGTCGACACTCTCCAATCGTCTGCTGCGCCATGCCAGGCGAACCGGCTCGAATCAGCCACAACCGATCTACACAGATCTGCAAGCCTTCGTTTCTGACATCGGCTGGCCCTCTCCCCCTGCTAGCACCACCCGTAGCAAAACCTTGCGCTGGCATGTCGACTATCTGCTGGAACGCCCTGAAGCCGAACTGACCCAGATTGCCATCATTTGTTGCCAAGATCGCATCGAGTCGACATTGGCCTGTCGCTTGCTGTCTGACCCGGCAACCGCCGTTGTTGCGCCCGGTCTTGGCGCGTCCGATGACCGCGGCAGCACACATCTGCTGCTCGTTGATGCAGACGAAGATTGGTGGCAGAGATTGGTTGAACAGATCGACACCTGGGCAGGCTGCAACTTTTGCACGCAGGCCCCGTATAGTTGAGTGAGTGAACCAGAGGAGAAGGCGATATGAGCCAGAGCCAGGACAGGACGCCGACCTACGAACGAGTCTACGTGATCGTGCGCCAGATTCCACGCGGCAAAGTGGCGACCTATGGCCAGATCGCCGGTTATGTCGACAATTGCACCGCACGCATGGTCGGCTATGCCATGTCATCATTGTCGGTGGAAGACGATGTGCCCTGGCAACGAGTCATCAACTCGCAGGGCAAAATCAGTCCACGCGGCAATGACCTGAGCACGTTGCAGCAACGCGAACTGCTCGAGTCCGAAGGCGTCGCTTTCAATGCCAGCGGCCGTGTCGATTTCAAACGCGTACGCTGGGAAGGCCCGGATCTGGGCTGGCTGCTGGAAAATGGCTTCGACCCGGAGCCTTCGTGGACCGAGGATGAGATTAGCCCCAGATGAACACGGATGGACACAGATGGGTCACAGATATTCTTGGGCTAGTGTTCTGTTGAGATGACAACATCAAAACCACTGAACCATCTGTGCCCCATTCGCGAGCATCAGTGTTCATCTGTGGCTGATCTCTTAAGCATTACCCGGAGGACAAATTGGACCTAAACATGACAATGGGACTGGAAACGATCATGGGCGTTGCCCTGGGCATCGGCTTGAGCGCGGCCGTCGGTTTCCGACTCTTCGTCCCCTTCACGCTGATGAGCATCGCCGCGCTGACCGGCTACCTGGATCTGACATCCGGCTTCGAATGGATCGGCACCTACCCGGCGCTGCTCATCTTCGCCACGGCCACCATCCTGGAGATCGTGGCCTACTACGTGCCCTGGCTGGACAACCTGCTTGATACAGTGGCAACACCCGCTGCTATCGTGGCCGGGGCCATCGTCACCGCCTCAGTGGTCGGCGATATTTCGCCACTGCTGCGCTGGACGTTGGCCGTGATTGCGGGCGGCGGCGTAGCAGGTGCCGTGCAGACCAGCACGACGCTCCTACGCGGCACGTCCAGCGTCACTACCGGCGGCATCGGCAACCCGGTGATCACCACGGCAGAGGTCGCCGGCTCGTTCTCACTCTCGGTCTTCACGCTGCTTCTGCCCTTGGTCGCGGCCACGGCCGTGTTGATCGCAATCGTCTGGCTCGGTCGCAAGCTACGTCGGCCTCGCGGCCAGAGCGACCTGGATGGACTAATGAATAGCTCATCAGCGATTCCCAACGAGAAATGAAGTCGAGTCAGTATTTCGGGGGACAGAAGTCCGGCTGTTAGTTAAAAGCCGGACTTTGGGGCGCCAGCCCCGCTTAATTGAGAAGCTACCACGTTCTTGCCAATATCAAGGAGTAAGCGTCACAGATGTCTTAAATCCGTCGGGTTTTACCGTCAGCACCGAACAATCGACGTGGCGCAAAACATCCTCGGCGGTATTGCCCATGATCAATCCCGCGACACCCGTTCGACAGACCGTCCCCATGACCAGCAGGTCGATTTTCTGGCTGCGTGCCAGCTTAGGGATTAGCTTGCCGGCCTCACCCTTCATCAGATGCACCTTGTGAGCCAGATCGCTCAGATCATACTGCTGAAGAAGCGCTTCGAGTTGGCATCCATGTTCTTCACGGACTTCGTGCAGGAACCGATTCACCTCGGTCTGAGACATATTGATGTCTTGCCAACGTAGAATCGACTCATATTCATAGTTCCAGACATGAACAATGTGGAGCTCCGCTGAATATTGTTGCGCCAACGACGTGGACAGCTGCATGATTATGGTGTTGAGCGCGCAGTGATCCGGGTGCGCTGGGTTGGGATCCACGGCAGCTAGAATGCGCCCAAGCTGTCCGGTCTGCGTCGGCTTGAGTACCCAAACCGGGCATGGGCATTTGCGCATCAGATGCATCGTGGTGCTGCCAAATAGCGCCTGGCGTAGTCCGTCGTCGCCTTCTGCACCGATGATCACCAGATCGTGTCGAGCAGATAAGACTTGGCGAATGATTTCCAGGAAAGGTGTGCCATACAACACCTGCGCCTCGACCTGAACGCCGCTGTCGCGCAACGACGCAGCCATGTCGACCAACTGACGCCGATGTTTCTCAACGATTTGTTCCTGAAACTGGGCAGATAGCTTTGAGGCCGCAAGTAGACGCACGGAGTGAGGTATCTCTTTGACCGCAGTGGCCACTGTTAGTTGAGCCTCATTCTGCAGACTCAACATGCTGGCTTGCTCGAGAACGACGCAATTGTCGTTGAGGCCGTCGACGATGACAAGGATATTTCGAAATCTACGCATATCCGCTCCTCCTGTAATAGCTTCGCACACGACGGCGTAGACAAATCTGGATCTTTGGGCTCTCAGGGGGTTGACACGAAATCGTAGGTCGGGTGTCCCTACCCGCCGAAGCCAGGCAGTACGGAAACCTGCCCTAACTACCGAGATCCTGTTGAACCACAAATATACAGTTGCAAGCCGCCTTCATCTCTGGCAAGAACTGTATGGATAGTAGCACCAACCTGAACTAGCGAAGATTCGCCTCAAAAACGACGGGGCGAAGTGACGAAAGAACGATCTCTCTCCGACAATCAAGAACCGGACGTTCTGCCGCGTTCGGTTACATGACTTGTTACGTTCGCTTTGTGATTAACCAGTATGTAATTCCCAATGCAAAAACAACTGCAGCGGTACCAAAAATATATGGCGGCGTCACTTCATCGAAATCAAAAATAATAACTTTTCGAGCAATAGCCATAAGCGCAGTGGCAATAACCAAACGCACCGGTATTACATTGGTGCGAATATACATGGTTATGTTAATGAATATTTCTATGGCTATAAGCACCGCAAGGAAAGCGCCAAATGTTGCCAGGATGTCGTTGATTTGCAGCAGAAAGTATGGCGGTTGGGTGAGACGCTGGTACAAGACATAAATGACATCACCGATGCCCCAGACAATAACGAGAACCATGAGCACCGAGAGGACTTTTATCGCGACCCTTATGATCCAATGTAATACACGAATCGTTACATCTTCATGCTCCACAAACAGATCGTGTCCCGGTTCGTGTTCATGCGTCGAAGGCTTGTCCGTTTCCATGATGGTTTGGTTCATTCCTTCTCAATCAGCCCGTAGCCGATCACGGCAAGATAGAGCGGCCGGTCCCATGCATCCAGACCAATGGGGCCTACACGAACAGATTTTGGCTCTCATGTCATTGGCAATTTCTCATGAAGAATCGCAGCAGCACGGAGCTACTGGTAATCTCGTTCCCCTATCAACATATATGATTCGAAATGGGCCGTCTATGAGGAAAAATCTGAAATTGGTTCGGGAGAAACCTGAAATTGACCGGGGAAAGACCTGGTAGGCGAAGAGCAGTGATTGCGGTAAAAAACAACCACGCGGGGCCTCCCGCATGGTTGCTCGACAGCAGACTCAGCCTAGGCCGATCCAAGAAAATGATCCCTCATTGACGGCCTAGAAGCCGCTGTGAAAGCGTCATCGACCAAGGGAATCAATGTCTTGCAGCGGCCCTACTCCAGTGTCACCAGTCCGATCCGGATAGCAAAGCGCACCAAGCCGGTGACATCGTGAATATCGAGGCGCTCCATCAGTTGAGCACGGTGACTTTCCGCGGTCTTGACGCTGATATGCAGAATCTGTGCAATCTCTTTTGTCGTGCGACCTTCAGCGATCAACTGAAGCACTTCCCGCTGGCGTGCAGTGAGTGCATCGAGCATGCCGCCTCCGCTCCCAACGAGTTGGATATAGTCTTGCAACACACGCTTCGAGATCGATGGGCTGAGATACATCTCGTCCTGCACAGCAGCCTGTACGGCCAACTGCAGTTCGGTGGTTGCTGCATCCTTCAACAGGTAACCGGAAGCACCGGCACGCAGCGCCTGGATGACATATTCCTCAGTGGTATACATCGAGAGGATCACCACACGAACGCTGGGATAGTCGCGGGTAATAAGCGCCGTCGCCTCCAGGCCGTTTAGACTGGGCATCTTCACGTCCATCAGCACGACATCAGGCCGTAGCTGTTCGACCAGGCGCAGTACCTGACGGCCATCACCTGCTTCTGCCACGACCTCGCAATCGTCAAGCTTCTCCAAGAGCGAGCGAAAGCCAGCGCGGACCAGCGTGTGGTCGTCTGCGATCAAGATGCGAATCGGGTTCATTGTGACACGCCTCGCTCCTAATTGTCACCATCCGTCGGAAGCAGCTCTTGCGGAAAGCAAGCACTTACGAACGTACCCTGGCCGGGTGACGACGAAATCGTCATACAGCCGTTGACAATGCCCACCCGCTCTCGCATACCGAGAAGTCCGAAGCTTTCGCCGCGTGACGCACGCGCTTGGGCCGCAACAACGTCGAAGCCGATACCGTCATCACGGATCGTCAGGCATAGTTCGTTCTCGCACGTCAGTTGGACCCAGACTTCACGCGCCCGTGCATGCCGAACGACATTGGTGAGAGCCTCCTGGGCAACACGAAAGCATGTCGTCTCCAGCGTCGGGACCAGGCGCCTTCCTAGATCTTCAGCCTTGAAGTGCACCATAAAACCGGCCACGCGTGCCTGACGAGCAACATACCAGCGCAGTGCAGCGACCAATCCAAGGTCGTCAAGCAAAGATGGGCGAAGATCGAGCGAAAGGTTGCGCACTTGCTCCAGCGCGCGTTCGACAATTGTAACACTCTCGCTGAGATGGACATCGGTCTCGATGTTTTCAGAAAGGCGTTGAACCGCCTGCAAGTTCATCTTGACAATCGTGAGCGCCTGGCCAATTTCATCATGCAGTTCGCCGGCAATTGTGCGGCGTTCAGCTTCTTGCACCTCAATCAGCCGATGCGAGAGGCCCTGCAATCGCTCACGACTCTGCTGGACTTCTTCAAAGAGTCTGGCATGCTGCAGAGCAATCGCCAGCTGATCCGCGACCTGCCGTATGATATCAAGCTGGCTGGCAGAAAAAACCTCTGGATCAGTGCTGGCCAATACCAGTTCACCGATCAGCGCATCATGCGCCACAAGTGGCGCGACGACAAGCACCCGGAGACCAACCTTACGAAATGGTTCGAATGCCGGCGCAGACAAATCCGCGGTTTCCAGATCGATAACAGTTGCCGCTTGCTCCTGAGGCAGCACTGCCGACGCTGTCAGTGACGCCGCAACGGTCCAGTTGGTCGGAGGTATCTTGAATGTTTCATCTGAATCGCTGATCAACACGGCGGCAGATGTATCAAGACTCGCGACACTAGCAACATGGGTATATTGACACGGCACCAAGCGTCGGAGTCGATACAGGGTTGCCTCGGCAATCTCCGGGGGTGATTGGGCCACAAGAATCGCTCGGCTAATCTCATATAGTATGTGCAATTGATCGGCATACCACCGGAGCGTCTCATCGGCCTGGTGCTGCTCGGTGCTATCACGGGTTACTTTGACAAAGCCACACAGCAGACCCTCGTCATCGCGCACGGCAGTGACCACTACACTCGCCCAGAAGGGCGTTGCATCCTTGCGCAACTGCCATCCATCTTCGACGCAACGCCCGACGGCTGCCGCGGTGCACAGTTCGGTCTCCGGCTTGCCGCGTGCAATGTCCGCCGGCGCAAATAAACATGAAAAATGACGCCCAATGATCTCAGTAGCCTTGTAGCCCATGATACGTTCCGCGCCGGTGTTCCAGCTCATGACATGTCCGGTGAGATCAAGCATATAGATTGCGTAGTCTTGGACACTATCGATCAGGAGACGATTACGCTTCTCGGCCTGACGAAGCTCATCTTCGATGCCTTTCCGGTCGCTGACATCGCGCAACATGATCGTATACGTCGTTTGCCTGCGGTCAACCAGCTTGATGATCGTTGCTTCTGCGGGAAACTCGCTGCCATCCTTTCGGCGACCAAAGACCTCGCAGTGCTGGCCCATCGCACGCGGCCGTGCCTCTTCTGCCGTGGCGCAAAAGTCACGCATATGACGCCGATGCATCTCGACAACGCTATGCGGAATGAGGATATCGAGCGGCTGACCAATCGCCTCATGTACAGGGTAGCCAAAAATCTGAGCAGCGCCCTGGTTAAACAGTACGATCCGCTGCGTTACATCGACTGTGATAATGGCGTCGCTCGCCAAAGCGATTATGCGTTCAAGCGGTAGCGTGCGCCAGAGAGTTCTCTTCCATATGGCACCGTTGTCTGCATACGGACCCGAGATCTCGCCGAAGTACCTCGTGCCATCGAAAGAAGTGTTAGATTATGGTTATCCGACAAGTCTATCCAACGCCACCATTGTCAGCATTTTTTTCCGACGAATCAAACCCCCACACCGTTTTTGATCCATTGTCCCCTACTTCATGTTACACTAACCGCGCGAATTTGTCTGAGCTGCTAACCGTTCGTCAGAATCTGTAGGAGCGCCATGACTATCCGCATTGAGGTACGAGGCCAACACCTGGCCGCAGCCCAGGGCATTCTTCGCAACGCCGCAGCCCTCGGTTATCCAGAGAGGTGTTCAAGGCGTGACGGACTGCCGCATGAGATCCGTCTATTTTCTGGCGCAAGATCCCGGTGCAGAGTCTATCAATCGACTCTGCACCTTTCTATTGGTGGATCCGGTCACCGAATCCTGCGACCTGGACCGATCTGTCCGTCGATGAACCGCCCCACGCCGCCGGAAAAGACCCGCGTGGTCGAGGTGGCCCCGCGCCCCGGCGTGACCGACATCACCGCCCGCGAGCTACTACAGGGCATGGAGGAGATCGGTCTGCCTTCCTGCGCAGTTCACGACCGCCGTGCGCTACGAGCTTGAAGGCGAGGCTGACCGAAGCGCAAGTGCGTACTGCTGGCCAGCCAGTTGCTCTGCAACGAGACTATCCAACACTTCAGCCTCGGTCCCATGACGCCCCATTTCGACGCCGAGACCACCGCCAGTGACACCGTGGAGAACGTTTCAATATCGACGGACTAGACGCCGACGCGCTGCTGACGCTGAGCCGCGAGCGCCTGCTCTCACTCGATCTGGACGAGATGCGAGACGATTCAGAAATTTTATGTCGACCTGGGTCGCTCGCCCACCGACATCGAACTGG
>CAVXYK010000009.1:0-46281 GCA_963765875.1 uncultured Chloroflexia bacterium | reverse complement strand
ACATGAGTGCGGACGAATCCGCCATGACCAACTTGAGGAGAAGTGACTCAGGCGGCAGCTGCGGTCTGTAGCTCTTCTTCGGTCATCAGGCCAAATTCTTCCAGGATCCAGTAGGTCCAGTTGACCACGCGTTGCTCAGTCTGATCGGGCTGGTTGTCGTTGTCGACGGGCAAGCCCATGAAGACCTTGTCAAAGGCGCCGCGTGAGAACTCATATTCATACTCGCCATCCGGCCACCAGCCAACGATGGAAGCGCCACGGGGGACGATCTTTTCAGCGATGATGCCGAGGGCATCGACGAAGCTGTTGGAGTATCCGTACTGGTCGCCGCAGCCATAGAGCGCAACCTTGCGCCCGGTGAAATTGACTGTGTCGAGCTCGGGCAGTTTGAGCGCCCAGATCGTCCTGCAATTCTCCGATGTTCCAAGTGGACGCACCGAAGACCAGCAGGTCGTAATTCTCCATGATCTTGCAACTATCGGCCGAAACGACCTGCACATCCACCTCGGCCTTGCCGGTCTCCTCTACGATCTGCTTGAACAGGTTTGCGACGCCTTCACCGCAACCTGTGCTACTGCCAAAAAATAGACCAATCTTGGGAGCCATTGCCCTCTCCTAGCGGATTCATCAATACAGTTGAATAGTGTTTAGAATTGCCCGTATCATACATGATCAACGGGTTTGTGCAAGTTGGCACAAGTACAATCATAGATGCCGAAACGAAGCATCAGGCGCTATAGAATGGCTTAATTGCTTCAGCCAAATTTGCCGTCGTCTCGGCCAACTCCTTGACGCGTGAACGGATCGTCTCTGATCCGATCGTCATGTTGGGCTGGCGGTCATTTTCGAAGTCAGGCCCGGTGGCGTAGACGAAGCGGGGTACAATGATGCAGCGAAAATCGAGCATCAGGCTGTTGGCCAGCCCCATCACCGACATGTAGCTGGATTGACCGCCGGCCACACACATGAAGCCCACCACCTTGCGATCCCATGCCCGGGAGCTGACTTCCAACAGGTTCTTGGCAGCGGCATTGACATCCCAGTTGTAGATCGGCGCCGCCAGCAGCACTGCCGATGAATCACGAATGACATCGGCTATTTTCTTGGCATCAGGCACATTCCAGGCAGCGGCGCTGCCTGCGAATTCCATACTGTGGTCACGCAGATCGAGTAATTGGGCCGTGACGCCTCTTGCGGTCAGATCCTCGTGGGCTGCGCCTGCCAATACGAATGAACGGCTCTGAGGATGCAGCGAGCAGCTTATTACGGCAATATTCATAGGAATTTGTCTTCCGAAATGTGGGCGGCAAATGAAAAATGAAACAGTGGTTTCCGTCTGCTGATTCCGGTCCATTAAAGCATATTTGGACAGCCTTGCCCAATATACCGCAAGCCTCAAGTTCGGAGGGAGCATTGACGTTTCAGAACTATCATGCTGTCAGCGCATTTGACCGGAACAGCACCAAGCACGACAATAGTTGGTACGAGAGAATCGACATAGATAGTATCGCCCCGATATTTCCAGAACTGGGTACGGGCGTGCCCTCGTGGCGGCCTGGCATCGCACATTATTGATCAAAACGGAGTTGAGGAAGCGTGGAATGACCGAACTGAAGTCAACAGTAAACCTATTCAACGGAATTGAGATCGATACGAACTCGCTGCCGGAATCGAGCGACGAGTTTCATGCCGTGTTATCGACGTCACTCGAGCGATGGTCAGTGAACGGCAATGTCCTTGCCTGGCTCAACCTGCCCATCGAAAAAGCCGGCTTCGTGCCCATCGCCGTCGAGGCTGGATTCACTTACCATCACAGCGGAACAGACTATCTGCAGCTTGTCCGTACGCTCACCCCGGATGCCTATGTGCCGAGTTACGCCACCCATTACATCGGTGCAGGCGGCGTGGTCATCAATGAGAACAACGAACTGCTGGTGGTGGTGGAGCGATACCGGCGCGATCGCTCACGTCCCTACTACAAACTCCCCGGCGGCGCACTGCACCCCAGCGAGCACATTGCCGACGCCGTCGAGCGCGAGATATATGAAGAGACGGGCATCTACACTAGATTCGAGGCCGTTGTCTGCTTTCGTCACTGGCATGGCTATCGCTACGACAAATCTGATATCTACTTCGTCTGTCGTCTCCAGCCCAAGAGCCACGAGATTGCGATCCACGACGGTGAGATCGATGAAGCGCATTGGATGCCGGTCGATGAGTACCTGACCAGCGAGTACGTCGGCGAATTCAACCGGGAGATCGTGCGGGCGGCCATCCAGTCGCCTGGCCTTCAGCACCGGGACGTGGATGGCTATAGTGGAGGCCGTCCTCGCGAGATGCTCTTCCCGCCGACCACGCAGCAGGAACCCAAGATATGAGACGCCCGGAGGCCACCACTGCCGGGTCAGGTCCGGCCAAGGCGTCGCAGACGTTGTGGGGCCGCATCGGAGCCGTCACCAAACCGACCGAACATGGCGGCTGGGGCCTGACGCTCGAGCCGATTCTGCTGGGCATGTTGGTGGCTCCGACGGGGGCCGGGGCGCTGCTGGCACTGTCCGTCTTCATCGCCTTCCTGGCCCGTCAGCCCGCTAAGACGGTCGCCATCGATCGGCGGCGCAGGCTCAACAACCAGCGTACCGTCCTGTCCCGTCGGGTTGCCATTGTCTATGCGTTGATTGCGGCAACGTTGTTTGCGCTCTCTTGGTGGACGGCAGGTCAGTCGGTATTCTTGACGCCCTTTCTGCTGGCGCTGCCGTTCGGCCTGCTCTTTGCCTACTATGACATGACTCGCCCGGGACGTACGCTCCAGGCCGAACTGAGTGGGCCGATAGCGATTGCATCCGTGGCTGCGTCGATCGCGATGCTGGATGGCTGGTCACTCCGGCTGTCCCTGCCGCTCTGGATTGTGCTGGTTGCGCGTGCCCTGCCCGCTGTGCTCTACGTACGTACACGCATTCGACTGGATCACGGTCGGCCGGTCAACACGTTGATGCCGACGTTCTGGCACCTGATGGCGTTGGCTGTCGTCACGCTGCTGGCCTGGGCCAATCTTCTGCCGTGGCTAGCCGTTCTGGCCATGGTGGTGTTGCTCATCCGCTCAGTCATCATGTTGCTGCCGCAGCGGCCGCGTGTCTCGATCAAGACGTTGGGTTTCAGCGAAATGGGGCTGGGAATCCTCACGGTGCTTCTGGTCGCGGTCGGGTATTGGCTGCAGGGAAGCTGAGGAGATGGGCATGTTGTTTGATGATGATCCAGATGAAGAAGACTTCCTCCCACAGGAGGCTCGGGCGCATGTACTCATAGCGGGACGTGTGCAGGGCGTTTCCTTCCGCGTCTACACGCGGCGTCAGGCTCAACGCATCGGTGTGACCGGCTGGGTGCGTAATCGCTGGGATGGGCGTGTTGAGGCAGTCTTCGAAGGATCCGAGCATACCGTGAGTCGTGCAGTCGACTGGTGCCATGACGGTTCGCCCGATGCCCATGTCGACAGCGTTGAGGTCTCTTATGAACCGGCCACGGGTGAGTTTCGCAGCTTCATCATTCGGTAGATAGTGTCGCAATCAATGACAAAACAACGTCTCCCTGTTCTGCTCGCTGCATTCATACTGCTCTTTCTGGCTGCCTGGCTGCCCCGAATTATCGGGATGGATCAGTTGGTCACGGTTGATGAGCCAAAATGGCTGACACGGTCGGCCAACTTCTATCAGGCCATCGGCAATGGGCAGGCCAATGACACCTATCAGAGTGAGCACCCGGGTGTCACAATCATGTGGGCGGGTACGCTCGGTTTTCTGCGCCAGTACCCCCCTACGCTCAGGAGGCGCCCGGACAGTTCTCTTGGGAATCCCCTCAACTGGAGCGTTGGCTCGCAGAGAACAATGGTCCAACACCCCTGGAATTGCTTCAAGCGGCCCGCTGGTGGGTGGTCTTCGCCATCTCTGCCATCATTGCAAGTGGCCTGTTTCCGCTGCGCATCCTCTTTGGATTCTGGCCCGCCGTATCTGATCTCGCTGTTCGTGGCGTGGGATCCCTTCTACATCGCCCTGTCAAGACAGCTACATCCCGACGGACTGCTGGCCAGTTTCATCTATCTATCCCTCCTGCTCTTTCTGGCCTGGCTCTATGGTGGGCAGCAGCGCCGATTCCTCATTTTGTCAGGCGTCGCCATGGGCCTGGCTTGGTTGACAAAGACCCCGGCAATTCTCTTGACCGCGGCCATTGGGCTGTTGGCTGCAATCGATCTGCTCGGCAAGTCGGGTGGACGCAAACGGTTTGTGCTGGAGATGGCCGGATGGGCAGCGGTTGCGGTCGTCACCGCTTTGCTGCTCTGGCCGGTGCTCTGGACCGGTCCGCTCAATGTTTGGAGTCAGGTGACTGAAGCCATGCGCAGCTACGTCAGTGGTCATGAGAACCCAGCCTTCTTCATGGGGCGGATTACCGATGACCCGGGTCTCTTCTTCTACCCGCTGGCCTTGTTGATGCGCTGGACGCTGGCGACCCTTCTGGGCCTGATCGGAGCGCTCATACTGACCATCCGTTTCGTCTGGCCAATGACACATCAACGGCATCGTCGGGCCGTAGCGGGGCTTCTGCTCTTTGTCGTCATATTTCTGCTGGGCATGAGCCTGGGAAACAAACAGTTTGATCGCTATGCACTGCCTGCCTTTCTCGTCCTGGATGTCATCGCAACGCTCGGCTTGATCGGGCTCGCCCAGGCGATGATTGATTGGCTTCGGCGCAAACCACCGTCTATTGACGATCCGGAGACGCTTGCTCTTCCAGCACGAGCAGCGGTGATGGTTGTGCTGGTAGTGATCGTTGTCGCACATGGGCTGCCCGGGCTCCGTCATGCCCCTGCCTATCTGACATATTACAACCCGCTACTTGGCGGCATCCGTACAGCAGAGAAGGTGCTGATGGTCGGCTGGGGCGAAGGGTTGAAGGAGGCTGCGGATTGGCTCAACAAGCAGCCGGGCGCTGAATCGGCCGGCATCGTCTCGTGGTACCGTGACGGCTCGCTCTCTTACTATCTCGACAGCCAACGCCCTGTCCTCGACTATGGCCAGATCGAATTTTGGGCTGATGCGGACTACGCCGTGGTCTATGTGAACCAACGCCAGCGGCGCTTGCCCATGCCACGCGTCCTGGAAACGATTGAGTCCGGCGAACCCGTCCATGTGGTTACACGGGACGGTGTTGATCTGGTTCGGATCTATGATCGGCGCGACGTTGAACCGCCGGAATGGTCCGGTATCTCTGAGGAAAGTGCAGCTGACTTTGGTGGTGGGCTGGCGCTGATCGGGCACTCACTGGGGGATCAAGCCTATCTTGCCGGAGACTCGTTATTGGTTCGACTCTATCTCAAATCACTCGTTCCAGACGGTATGCAACCCGCCCGGATTGCCCGCTTGATCGATGGGGACGGCAATGAAATCTGGCGGGATGAACGTGACATGGGGGACCTCTTTGAGGGCGTGTCGCCCTCGGAAATCGTCTACGATCACTTGGACATCCAGCTTCCCGAGGAGATGACAAGTGGCCAGGCCCGTTTGCTGATTGGGTTTGTCGAGCCGAGCCAGGATGCACGATCGCGGCTGGAAAACGAACATCTGGTCACGCCAATCGATGTGCGAGATGCTGTGGATAGCGAAATCAACATCGATCGGGAGATCATCCACATCACAGGCCTCTGCCATGAGCCTGAGCTTACGTCAGGCGAGCCCTTTGTAGCCTGTTTCTACGCCGATGGACAGGTCGATGGCACGCTGAAGGCGTCCATTCGGCTAATCGATCCAGGCGGTAGGACCATGGCCCAAGCCGATGAGCCCATCTTTGCAGAAACGCAGGTTGTGTTGATGCTGCCGGAAGACGCCGGCACCGGTGCGTATACGCTGGCCGTCGTGATCTATGATCCCGATACCCTCGCATCGTATCCGGATCAGAATGGTGACCACATGACGAATCTGTCCACCCTGAACGTGCAGTAGGTCCACTCACTTGACCGGTACTGTGTCAATGAAGATCTGAGAGGCGATCTCACGTCCAAGAGCGTGAGGTTGATCATCGATAGTGACCATCAGTGGGCCATTAAATGGCGCAATTTCGTCAAACGTGATGGACTTCCCCGGCAGGATGTGGTGGGTGGCCAGGTAGTCTAGCAAGAGAGTGCTTTCCGGAAAAATACGCGTGATTTGTCCATGCTCGCCGGGACGCAGCTCGCTCAGTGCGCGGTCGTCGGGCAGCGCGACCTGGCCATCAGGTCCAGGGATGGGATTGCCGTGGGGGCAGGCATCCGGCTCGCCCAAGAATGCAGCCAATGCTTCGACCACATCGCGGTTTGTGACGTGCTCCAACTGGCAGGCGCTGTCATGCACAGCCTGCCACGGCAGGCCAAGCTGCTCGGAGAGAAAACATTCCCAAAGTCGATGCTTCCGAATGACGCGCAGCGCCCGCAGTTTGCCGTCCTGGGTCAGAGCGATGCCTTTGTAGGGCGTGTGCTCAAGTAGGCCTTTTTCGCATAGTCTGTGCACCATCTCGGTCGCCGAGACTGTTGAGACTGAGAGTCGCTTGGCCAAGGCCGAAATGGGCACCAGTCCCTCGCCGCCGGCTGCCAGTTCGCAGACCGTCTTGAGGTACATCTCAACGCTTTCGTCGAACGATTCGTGTATCATCGTCAGTCAGGATTCTCAAGCTTGAGCGAATACGTTTGCGGCATGGTCATGGTGTAGGGGCAGCCCTGGGAACCGCTGCATCCGCTGCAACTGCCCGTGGCGCAGACGGAATCGGATTCGTCCAGATCGTCGACAAGGCGACCCTTACGTACCCAAAATTGGATCATTCCGTCCAATGCTCCCCGCTCCACATCGAGCCGGCGACTAAGCTCATTGAGATCGAGCGGCCCCTGAGCAGACTCGATTTCTTGTAATACTTGCTTCAACATCGTGAGACATTCCTTTTTTACCGCGGAGGCACAAAGGGTTCACCGAGGACGCAGAGAAGAACAAGGCACTCTGAACAATTGTGGGATGCGCAACCCGACCTCCGGGAGGTGTCCACAAATGGCATTCAGGGCAGATAGTTCCTCGGACACCTCCCGGAGGTCTAGCCCCACATTTCCTCACAGCGCCAAAAACAATGGCAAACAAATGCTTTCCCTCTGTGTTCTCTGTGCCTACTCCGTGCCTCCGTGGTGAAGTCCTTTTTCTCTACCCCAATAGCAACTTCCCACCCTGGAAGACGACAAACGCCACCCCCCAGGCAATGGCCAACTGCCCGACAATGCTGACCCACATCCACTTTGTGCCAAGCTCGTGGCGTTCGGCGGCCACGGCCACCATACAGGGCGTATAGAGCAGTACGAAGACCATGAAGGCCAGCCCGGCCAGCGCCGCATGGCCTCCACTGGCCTGTTCAAAATCATCGTGGACGGCGTCCATGAGCGCGGTCGGCTCGGGCGCTTCGTCCTCGGCAAAGAGATCGATGCCGAAGATCAACGGAATCGACTTGAGCGTGTCGAGGGTCGCCTGGGCAAAGCTGGTCACGATGCCAACCACGTCGTCAATGAAACCGGAGAGCGTGAAGGATGTCGGCGGCGCTTCTTCATCAGCGGGTAGATCCACGTTGTAGACCTGAGCCATCGTCGCGATGACGACCTCTTTGGCCACGAAGCCGGTCACCAGCGAGCCCGTGGCCTGCCAGGTGCCGAAGCCCAGTGGCTCAAAGATCGGCGCGATGGCCCCGGCTGTGGCTCCGAAAATGCTGTCGTCTACATCAACATCAGCGAAGGAGCCGCTGCTGCCCAGCGCAGGAATGGCCAGCAGGAACCAGAGAATCACGCTGACCACGAGAATGAGTGTCCAGGCGTTGTGGACAAACGATGATGTGCGATGCCACATCTGACGCCAGACATTGCGCACCGTGGGCAGCCGATAGGGCGGCAGTTCCATCAGAAAAGCCGCTTGCTCATCAGTCTTGAAGAGCGTGCTCTTCAGAATCAGCCCGACCACGACCGCCACGACAATGCCGAGCAGATACATGGCGAAGATGGCGATACCCGCGTAGCGCGGAAAGAAGATGGCCGCGAAGAGCACATAGACGGGCAAGCGGGCGCTACAACTCATGAAGGGAACCAACAGACCGGTCAAAATTCGGTCGCGTTGGCTGTCCAGCGTGCGCGTCGCATAGAGAGCGGGCACTGTACAACCGAAGCCAACGACCAGGGGCAAGAAGCTCTTGCCATGCAAGCCCAGCTTGCCCATGAGTCGGTCCATGACCATAGCCGCACGCGACATATAGCCGGAATCCTCCAGCAGGGCCAGCATCAGGTAGAGCGACATTAGCACCGGCACAAAGACCAGCACGCCGCCGACCCCTGCGATGGCGCCGTCTACCACCAGGCTCTCAAACCAGGTTCCGCCCAGGCCCAACAGGGTCAGAAGCCCGATCGCCCACTGGGTGATCGGACCGCTGATTACGGCATCGATCCAATCCAGGTAGGGGGCTGAGACGTCGGCCGTCACCTTGAAGACCACCCACATCAGGGCCAGAAAGATGGGGATGCCGAAGATCGGATGGGTCACGACCCGGTCGATCTTGTCCGACGTGCTGATGCGTCGTTCATCGAGTCGTTTGACCGCATCGCCGACCAGATCGTGGACGAAGCGGTAGCGGCAATCGGCCAGCGCCACGTCTACATCATCGCCGTAGACAGGCTGCAGCCGTTCTCTACTCGCCGACAGGATGTCGATGATCGGGTTGTCCGTTGTACCGGATGGCCAGACTGTCCATCATCATTTTCCCCGGTGCGCACCGAGGCGATCAGCGATTCATCACCCTCCAGGAGTTGAATCGACAACCAACGCGGATTGTAGAGCCTGGCCAGCGCCGGCACGTTGCCGATGGCGGCGCAGAGTTGAGCGATCTCGGCTTCAATCGGCGCATCATATCTAAAATAGACCGGATCGACGGAGGTGACAGCGCGTGGAATGTGTTCAGCCCCGGGCCGGCCTTCAGCGGCAGCGTCATCATCCCCCTTATTTGGCGAGACGCCTACCAACTTTTGAGAGAGAATGGTCGCCGTCATTGGGTGGCTCCATTGCCTGCCAAATCGGCCAGCTGTGCGACGATGACCTCTTTCAAATGGTCGATTCCCTCGCCACGGCGAGCCACCATTTCGATGACCGGTCTGTTATTCAATTTGGCCGAGAGCCGGGCGGGATCGATCTTCACGCCACGCGATGCTGCCTGATCCTGCATGTTGAGTACGATGATCAGCGGAATACCGGTCTCAAGTATCTGGGTGGTGAGGTAGAGGTTGCGCTCGATGTTAGAGGCATCGACAACATTGACGACCAGGCCCGGTCGCTCTTTGACGATGAAATCGCGTGTGATCACTTCTTCGATGGAGTAGGCAGAGAGGCTATAGGTGCCGGGCAGATCGACAACGGTCACTTGCCGGCCCTTGGCGCTGAATTCGCCCGTCTTTTTCTCTACGGTCTTGCCTGGCCAGTTGCCAACGTGCTGATTGGCTCCGGTCAGCGTGTTGAATACGGTGCTCTTGCCGACGTTTGGGTTGCCCGCAAGAGCGATGACCATGTCGTCCATTAGATCGCTTCGACCAGGATCTTGCTGGCCATACCGCGCCCCAGAGCCAGCCGTGAGTCACGGACAGCCAGCAACAGCGGCCCGCCATGGTCCTGCATCACCTCAAAACTCACACCCGGGGTCAACCCCAGTTCGGTGAGTCGATGGCATAGCCGGCGGCCGGCAGTGATCTTGACGAGTTTGACAGGTTGGCCGGTCCCGACCATGGTGAGGGGAAGCTGTGCGCTTGTGGGGAGCTCTGAACTGAACGAATTCATTCTCTTCCTCGACGACCGATCCGGTTGTGATTTCAAAAACAATCGAATCGTGATAAAAGTGGTGAACCATTCTTCGGCAAGAAGTATAAGGCTCACCTAATACTATGAATTTAAGGTCACCATCAGTATATCGGAATGGGTATCCTGATTCAAGGGCTTTTTTGGACGGATCTCGGGCATTGTGTCCCGGTGACACTTGATCGAGAAATTAACCTTGGTTAACTGCCTGGGGCAACCCTTGTTAATCGAAAAATTCTGGAAACTCTGAGGGTTCGGAAATCTCTGTGGAGCGGAGTCACCAACAACCGCACTTCCTGAGATCGGGCGCCTCGAAGATGGCGATGACGCCCATACGATTCGCTTGCCGGTTTCTAGCGCAATGCAGGCGGTTCAGCCTCGGACCACGGCATCAGCCATGCGCGCCGAGCGTGCTACGGCTTTGACATCATGAACGCGAAGGATGTCGATACCGCGGTCGATGGCCAGCACGCAGGTGGCGATGGTCCCCTCCAAGCGCCCCTCTGCCGGCAGTCCGCCTAGAACTTTGCCGATGAAGCCTTTGCGTGATGGGCCGAAGAGCAACGGATAGCCGAGCGCGCGCAACTCGCCCAGCCGGTGAATCAACGCCAGATTCTGCGCCAGATTCTTGCCAAAGCCGATACCAGGGTCGGCAATCAAGAGCCAGCGCGGCACACCGCCGGCCAACGCTCTCTCCAGAGACCACGTCAGTTCATCGCCAATGTCCTGGAGAATGTCGGTATAGTCATAGGCAGCGCCGGCCGGTGGGACGGCGAACGCGTCGAGGTAGTCGACGGTGAGCCGGCTGTGCATCAGCATCAGCGGCACGTCAGATTCCGTGGCGACGTCGGCGATGGCCGGATCGAAGCGCAGGCCCCACACATCGTTGATGGCAGAAGCGCCCGCCGCGATGGCGGCGCGGGCCACTTCGGCCCGGAAGGTGTCGATCGAGATGGGCAGGTCGACAGCCTCGGCCAATGCCTCGATCACCGGTACGACGCGTGCGATCTCCTCAGAGATGGGCAGCAGACCATGACCGGGACGGGTGGAGTGCCCGCCCACGTCCAGGCAGTCAGCGCCTTCGTCCACAAACCGTCGTGCCTGGGCAACGGCTCTCTCCACAAGGAGATCGCCCGGTTCACCCAGCCCGTCGCCCGAGAACGAATCCGGCGTGACATTGATGATGCCCTGTATGTAGGTCTTGCTTCCCCAAGTCCACAGTCGATTGCCTATGGGCGTCACACGTGTCAGATCGGATTCGGCCCAATGCGCGCCAGAGGGTTTCGACCGATTTGTTCAAGGTCGGATGTACCCAATCCGGCGCGATGTCGTGCAGCGGCCCCAGCACGAAATCGCGCTCGGGCAGGCGTGGATGGGGAATGATGAGATCGTCGGTCTCCAGTTGCAAATCGGCATAGAAGAGGATGTCGATATCGATCAGGCGCGGCCCGTAGCGGACGCTCCGTTGCCGTCCCAGATCCGCCATGATCTGTTCGATGGCCTGGAGAAGCTCGTGCGGCGATAGTCGCGTGCGTATCCGACAGGCGGCGTTGAGGAAGTCGGGCTGGTCGGTGATGTAGGCCGCCGCGGTCTCGCAGAGAAACGAAGTCTCTTCAACGGTCGCGAAGGATGCCAGCGCACGCAGCGCTGCGTGCACGTTGCCCGCCCGATCCCCCAGGTTGCTGCCCAAGGCAAGGTAGACTATGGCATCGGTGGTCATCGTTTTCGGTTCATCTGACAAAGGATTGGCTCCCGGTTTATCGGTGGATACCTGTGGCTCTACTGCTTCACCACAGAGGCACGGAGGGGGCACAGAGTTTACAGAGGAAGAGCTCTTTCAATCTCTGTTCACACGCTATCGGACTTCGATCTCACTGACAGGAATTGCCTTCCCGCCGAGACGCTCGCCGGTCTCGGCGTCGTAGAGGCCAACAAGAACCTGGTAGCTGCCTGCGGGCATATCGTCCGGCAGGCGGACGAGCGTGTGGTCGCGGAAGGGCTCGCCCACCGGCCACTCGCTAGTGCGCTGAGTGTTCATGCCGGGCAGGCCATCCCATTGGGCCAGTGGCCGTCCTTCGGAGTCAGCAATGTGGACGAAGAGTTTGTAGTCGCGATCGAGTGGCTGTTCGGGACGCCAGATGGTCAACACGTGCAACACATCCCCGGCGGCCACTGATACCGGCTCAACGCCGGCCTGCACGAGCGTTACTCGATTGTCCAATGACAGATCAGCGACCTGGGCAGGCGGATCGGGCCACTCGCGGAAAGTCGGAGCCTGGCCGTCGAAGATGTCGTCAAAGGTCTCGGCGTCGTAGGTCAGGTAACCGGCGGCCGGCGTGGTCGTCGACCAGATGGCGATGCGCGGTTCGTCGCGCACACGGATCTCGCCGACCTGGCGATAGCCGTCCTCCAACCAGTCGTCGTCGAATCGGATTTCGGGTTCCTGGAGATGTTGGGCTACGAAGAAAAACTCGGGCTTCTCTTCAATGGCGGTGTGTTCGAAGTCGCCCAGATACCAGCGAAGATGGCGCGAACGCTCGTTGGTATTGTAGGTGCCGTCCAGGTAGCCCCACTCGGAGAGCACGCCCAGCGTCTTCCAGCCCTCCCAGATGGGAAAGCCGAAGCGGGGCTTTTCCGGAATCCGGGCGCCGTAGGGCGCCCAGTAAAATGGGTTTCGCTCTTGCTCGAAGTTGACCACGTATTCCGGGTCCTGGCGGAAAAAGAGCAGGTGAAGGTAGTTGGCAGAAACGGCCAGCCAGAGCACGATCAGCAGCGGCTGCCGGAATGCGCACCATTCGTGGAACGGACGGACCGGCTACCGCGGCAAGGGGAAGGGCGGCCAGGATCGACCAACTGGGCATCAGAAGGTAGAAGTGGGTGCCCGGGTATTGGATGATGAAAAAATAGAGCAGCAGATAGGGCAAAAACCAGAGAAAGAGCGTCCATGTTGCCTGAGCGCCGCCCGCGCGTCGCCAGCCCATCACCAGCCCACCGACCACGAGGAGCAACAGGCCGCCGAAGAAATAGATCGAGTTGTAGAACGTGCCCATCTCTACGAAGAAGGCCAGGTTGAAGGTCTCGCCCAGCCCACCGACGCGGTCGGTCAGATAGTATTGGGTCGTGGCAAAGTAGGGATGGAAGTAGGAGGGCAGGTAGGTAGCGGCAACCAGGAGCGTGCCGAACAGACCCACGGCCACCAATGCGAAAATCAGCGACCTCGGCTGTCGGCACTTGCGCCGGCCGAGCCAGAGCAGCCAGGCCAGCGCCAGGGCAACCAATCCAAACTCGTAATGCAACACCAGGCCAAAGGCGCTCAGCAGCGATGCCAGGACAATCCAGCGCACTTGACCTCGTCGCGCGAATACCCACCCGGCAAAAACAGCGGCCACCATCAACAGAATGACGACAGCTTGATATTGGACGATGCGCGTCAGCCCGATGACAAAGCCGTTCAGGGCGAAGAGCACGCCGGCCCAGAACGCGGTCTCGTCGCCGAAGAGACGGCGAGCCAGCAGTGCTACGCCCAGCACAGCAACCACGCTAGTGATCCCGAACAACATGCGCGCCGTCGCTTCATTGGCTGTGCCCAGCGTGCGGTAGAGCACCGTTGCCAGGGCCAGCTCGCCGGGCCCTTTGGTGTGGCGGGCAAAAGCGTCATCTTCGCCGCGGATGGCGTCGCGGGCGCGGGTCAGGACGATGGTCTCGTCGTAGTGAAACTCGTGATAGCCCAGGCCGGGCAGACGCAGAAAGATGGCCAACACGATCAACGCCAATAGCCAACCCCACGTCGATTGTTGCGTGCGGGTAAGGCCGACCGGCGGATGCCAGCGTAGTGCTAGCGCCAGGCCCAGCGCGCCGATAGCGAAGACGCCGACCATTGGCCAGAACTCGATAGGACCGGGCCACCAGTGGATGAGCAAGATGAGCAGCAGCATCCAACAGAGCCCGAGTGCAACCGAGAGTACGCCGGCCTCGGGCAGATCGAGATCGTCCAGCCGCCAGAGCGCCACGAGCAACACCCCCGGCAGCCACCAGGCCATCAGCATGATGGCGGTCCAACGTGGCCAGAGCACGCCTGCCGACGGAACCTGGGTCAAGGCGAGGACGGCGAGGGCGCCGGCCAGCAGAAGCAGGGCAATGGCCGGCAGTAGCCAGGGACGGCGGATAGGTGATGGGTGGGTGTTTTCGGTGGTCAGGGACGGGCGTGTCATGCGGTCATTGTAACGAGGGGGGGAGAGAATGGTCAATTGTGGAGGGTCAGCGTTCGATGGTCAGCGGGTGTCATCAAGAATCTGCCGGGGCGGCCACACGGACCGCCCCGGCAAGCACATCTAGAACGTCGTCGTCAACTCCTGCACCATCCCCGTCTCTGCCGACCGATACGCGGCATCAAAGATCTCGATGACATGCCGGGCATGGTCAGCACTGGCAACCGTGGGCGTGCCGTCCAGGATCCAGTCGACCAACTGCATCACATCTTCGTAGACATGGGATTCCTCGATCTCGCGATGAGCACCGGTGACATGAGGCAGCGAGCCGTTCATGCCGAACTCCTGGTCCAGATCACGTCCAGGATAGTCGATGGGTTCACCGTTGATGTTTTCGCCATTGATGACGCCGTCCTGGCCGTAGATGAGCGGACGCCCCGCGTTGGGCAGGCCGCCGGCGGCCACGCCGTAGACGAAGCCGAAGAAGGCATCGCCGAAGTCGAGCACCATGAGCGTGTTGTCATCCATATCGGTGGGCAGCATCTCACCGCGGAACTCGCGTTCGTGGATGCGCACGCCGGACATGGCGGTGACGCGCTTGGCCGGTCCCAGGATGCCGGTCATGGCGTGCAAGCCGTAGACCGTCATGTCATAGAGCGGGCCGCCGCCGGGCTTGCGGAAGTACCAGGCCGGGTTGACGTTGGTCAGTGGATCGTTGCCGCCGCGCACGCTCGACTCACGCTCGTGGTAGGTGCCGAAAGCTGCGCCGGTCACCGCCCAGGTGAGGCGGCCGATGGCGCCCTCGTCGATCAATTGTTTGATGCGTTGATGGCGAGGGCGTAACATCTCGCCCGGCGATGAGACGATCTTGACGCCCGCGGCGTTGGCCGCGTCAATGAGAATGTTGGCCTCTTCCACGGTGGTGGTCATGGTCTTGTTGAAGTGGAGATGGACGCCATTTTCTACCGCCAACATCCCCTGATCAAAGTGGTAGCCGATCGGCGAGCAGATTGAGACGGCGTCGACCACATTCGCCTCCATCATCTCTTCCATGGTGGCCGAGGCAAAGGGCACATTGTACTTCTCCGCCACGGCCTGGGCGCGTTCCAAAACCGGATCGCAGACCGCGACAATCTGGACGCGGTCATCCAGATCGCCCAGGGTCAGATGCTGAAAATGACAGCGCAGCGCGATGCTGCCGGCGCCGACAACGCCCAATCGAACGGGTGCATTACTCATCGTAGGTCTCTCCATGAGGTTTTGTGCTGCCAGCCAACGGCAGCTTTGAGTTTGTCACAGTTGAAGAAATTCTGATGGCCGACCAAGTTGGTCGCCAGTTCAGCATACTGCGGAGCGAAGCGTTCGACCAACTCACGCGACGGCTCCAGACAACTGGTATCGTCGGCGTTGTTGTAGTAGACATCGTGGACCGGCAGATCATCGGCTGCCTCCATGAGCAGACGATGGGCGCTGGCCACATCCTCGCTGCCGACCCAGCACCACATCCAGTCGCTCCAACCAGTGACCGGCGCAGCGTTGTCGGCCATGGCCTGTCGACGCTCGGGCGGGCAGATGCCGGCAATGCGCGTTACATAGGTGCGGATGCCGTAGGCGCTGGAATAGCTGGCCAACAGATCTTCGCCCGCACGTTTTGTGAAGCTGTATGAGTCCTCGGGATAGGTTGGGTGGGTTTCGTCGATGGGCAGGGCCTGCAACGGAAAGGGCGTGCCGCTGATGCGGAAGCCGTGGCCCAGCGCGCAGTTGCTGCCGGCCATGACCACTGTCTTAACGCCTTCAGCCACTGCCGCCTCCATGAGGTAGTAGGTGCCGAGCATGTTGGTCTTGAAGGTGGCGTCGAAAGGGATGCCCTGCTCCGCCGCCATCTCGCGCATCTCCGGATGGTCGACAGGCCAGGGCTGAGCGCCCAAATGTTGGACGACAGCGACACCTTGCATGGCTCGTTGGCAATCCTCGAACGAATCCAGACTGCCCTGCACCCAGGGCAGGTCGGCGAATTCACCGTCGGGCTGTGAACGCGAAAAAAGCACCAATTCGTGGTCGGCCATCAGATCGCGAATGACATACGGGCCAAGCCGGCCGCTGGCGCCGGTGATTAGGATCTTCATGGGATCTCCTTCACTGAATGATTAATGGTGAATTGATAATGCTCAACGATTAACGGATATGGGCGTCTGGTCCCACACGATTAATCATTGAGCATTATCAATTCACCGTTAACTAGTTTTTTAACCTTTCAACCCACTGAGCGAGATACCCTCGATAAACGTTCTCTGTGCAAAAAAGAAGGCCAAGAAAATCGGCAGCGTGATCAACGAACTCACTGCCATCAGATACGGATAGGCCAACTGTGTGTTGCCAATTTCGTAGACTGCTCCGCGCAGGCGTTGCACCCCCAGCGCCAGCACCCATTTGGACTCCACATTGGTGAAGATCAGCGGTCCCAGATAGTCGTTCCAGGCGTCCATGAAGGTGAAGAGCGCCACCACAGCCAGCGCCGGCTTGGCCAACGGCATGATGATGCGGAACATGATCTGGATCTCGGAGGCGCCGTCGATTTTGGCCGCGTCCGAAAGCTCGGAAGGAATACCCAGGAAGAATTGACGCAACAAGAAGATGAAGAAGGCGCTTCCGCCGAAAGCCGGTACGACCAACGGCAGGAACGTATTGATCCAGCCAAGCTCCTTAAAGATGACGAATAGGGGCACGAGACGGACCCACATGGGAATCATCATGGTCATCAGCACAAGGCCGAACAGCATATCTCGGCCGGGCCAGCGTAGACGCGCAAACGAGTAGGCAACCATTGAAGAGGAGATGACAGTGCCGATGGTCGCCGGAATGGCGTAGCGGAAGACCGTGTTGAAGGTGTACAGGTTGAAGTCCAGGCTTGTCCAGGCGTTCGGAAAATTCTCCCAATATTGGGGGATGGGAAACCAGACCGGCGGCACTGTGTAGACCTGGGCATCATTTTTCACGGCAGACGAGACCATCCAATAGAATGGCAGTGAGAAGCTGACGGCAAGGACGATCAGCAGCGTGTATTTGAGAACGCCAATCAGAACATCTGTGGCCGAAAGCTTCTTTCGCTGTTTTTCCGGATTTTTGGCATCGATTGCGGAGGACGATTGAGTTGCTGCTTGGGTTGTCATGATTGAATGCTCCTCCTACCGACTGCCGCTGGAATAGAAGACGAAACGTCCTGAAGCTTTGAACAGAACGACCGTGAAGAGGATGATCACGGCAAAGAGTATCCAGGCCAAGGCAGATGCCTTGCCCATGCGGAAGAAGGTAAAGGCATTACGATAGAGGAAAATCGCATAGAACTCGGTGGCCTTGTTTGGCCCGCCGGTCCCGCCTGATATCAGCCACGGCAATGTGAAGTATTGGAAGCCGGCGATGAAGCTCATGACCAAGTTGAAGAGTATGACCGGGCTGACCATGGGTATGGTGATATGCCAGAGCCTGCGCATTGCGTTGGCCCCATCCACCGTTGCAGCTTCATAGAGCGACCGCGGGACATCCTGGAGCGTGGCCAGGAAGATGACCATGGCAGCACCTTGCGCCCACATGTGGATCATCACCAGCGATGGCTTGACCAGCGACGGGCTGGAGAGGAAGGGGACCGTCGGGAAGCCCATGGCCGAGAGCGTCGAGTTGATGGCGCCATACTGGATGTTGAGCAGGAACTGCCAGACAAAGGCAATGACCACCACCGGCACGATGGACGGAAAGAAGAAGATGGCTCGATAGACCGAACGACCCACGATCCTGGTATTGAGCAACAGTGCCATCAAAAAGGCGGATAACACCCCCAACGGAGCACTGAAGACCACCCACCAGAGCGTGTTGCGCACCACGATGCGGAAATCCGAATCGTCGGTGAGGAGATAGACGTAGTTATCCAGTCCGACCCAGACAGGGTCGCGTATCAGATCATAGCGGGTGAAGCTGTAGTAGAGCGAGGATATCAGCGGAAAGACTGTGAAAGCCAGAAAACCAATGATCCATGGGGATGCGAAGAGCAGTCCCCATTTGAGTTCATGTCGTTCTGATCTGCTCAGCCTCCGCGGTCTCGAGCGAGTGGCAGCCATTGTGCGATTTCTCCTTCACGGTGAGAGAGGGAATGGTGAAGGGCGACTGGGGATCAGGGGGCAGTAGCATATCGTCACTCCCCAATCCCCAACCACTATTCACCGCTCGTGCCGGCCGGCCTAACCTGCAAAGCCGGCTGCCTTATACTCTTTCACTGCCTCGTCCTGGAGTTTGGCCGCAGCCTCAGCACCCGTCATCTCGCCGCGATAGACTGCCTCACGAACGTCGACGTATTTTTGTTCGAGGAAGGAGAAGATCGGGTTACGAACGAAGGAATCCCACTGGGTTGCGTCGGTGACCGACTGGAAGTAGAAGTCTAGACCAGGATAGGCCGAGGGATCGCTCTGTTCGAAGTAGGGTATGTACGCTGGGAGCCAGCCGATGTTGTCGAAGATGATGTCATTGCACGACTTGGTCTGAAGCCACTCAGCAATTGGCCAGGCCTCGTCATGATGCTTGGCATCTTTGAACATCTGTACCATGTGGCCGCCACCGAATTGGAGCTTTTCGCCACGGCGGGCCTCAGGAACCGGCACCCATGAGGCGCGGTTGAATTCGGCAATCTCCGGCTTTTCGTTGGCGGTTTCACCCGGGTGCCAATAGCCTTCGATGATCATGGCCTGGACCTCGGCGTTGAATGCGCCGCCCCAGGTTCCCTGTCCCTCGACACCGCGCATGCCGACCAGATTGTCGGGGCCGACCAGCTTGACGAATTCGCCCATGGTCTCCAGACCCTCGGCCATCAACGGATTGTCTAGATTGAACTCACCGGTATCCGGATTGAAGTAGTCTAAACCCCATGATTCGGCCAGGTACCAACCGTCGTTGCTGCCGCCAACACCGCCCTCAGCATCGTAAGGATCGAGTCCGAACTGGATCAGGTTGCCGGCATCATCGAACTTGGTCAGGGCCTCATGCCAGGCGAATGTCTCTGCCCATGTCTCGGGCGGGCTGTCAGGATCAAGGCCGGCTTCTTCAACCATGCGTGTGTTGTAGTTCAGGCCGCGTCGTACGAAGCACTCATTGGCCGGTACGCCGTAGATCTTGCCCTCAAACTGCACGACTTCCCAGTTGCCGGGGATGAACTTGTCTTCGCTGACCACATCGCTTGCTTCAATGTAGTCATCCAACGGAATTACAGCGCCGCGGGTCATGAAATCGAAATAGTTACTCAATGCGCCAATATCGGGCGGCGTGCCCGCGGCAACGGCAGTCAGGCGGGCCTCCTGATCGACGCCGGTACGGAAGTCCCAGGTATTATCGCCCAGGGCGGCCTGAAGCTCTTCGGTCGCTTCAAATTGTTCCTTGACGTTGCCCAACTGGGTCCAGAAGGCCCAGTATTGGATCTCCACGCCCTCTTTGGCAGCATCGCCTCCTGAACCAGTATCGCCTGCCGGCGCGCCGGCAGGCGCACAAGCGACCAACACGCCGCCGACCCCCAGCGCCCCGACACCGCGCAAGAAGGTACGTCGACTGATTCTTCTGTCCTCTGTTGTAGACATCTGCTTCCTCCTGATCAAAAAAATAGTGATGGGTAGTTGGTGTACGAAACGACAGATATGAGAACAAGCGAACGATAATCGCAGGGGCAAGAAAGTACAGCAAGCACAGACGAGGGAAGCTGCTGTTATTATCAATTCAGGATTGAGATATGCGGGCAAAAAATCAAGGGAAGCGCACGGCTTTTCGTGAGCGCTGACACAACTATAGCATGATGCTGAAATCTGGTCCAACACCCCAAAAAGGGCTGGGTTACCCTCAATCTGAGGCGGAAAATTTCGGGGACGGTCGAGGAAGTCGTGGCATGAAAACTGGCTGCCGGACTGTTCTCGGCTCTTTGGCCGCGCTAAGAGGCTGTTTTGAAAAGAAGAGGACACCGGTCAGCATTCCGTACGGTTGTGTCGAATCTTCCTGATTCCTAGGGAGTTTGTCTTGGTTGATTCTGCGGAGTAGCGACCAGGGGTTCGGTGATTTGTAGGGCATGCCCTACAAATCACCACAACGTTCTATTGATTAGGGTGTGTTGGCGCCGTGCGCCTGCTTCGCAAACAAAACGAGTTGAGAGTACAGCGTAGGGACATGGCATTCCCCGCGGACTCGGTGTTGACGGATGCCGTTTCAAATTCTGAAACCGGCTCCGCAACCACACAACGCTTCTAGGAATGCCTTGTCCGCTTACCCACAAGCCTCGAAGGTTGCCACGCACGGACATGGCATTCCTGGAGCCGTTTGAGCAACGCGGAGAATGTAGGGTAATTTGGAATCGTCTGGTCAAAGGCATGTTTGACAGGGAATGCCATGTCCCTACGCATCTCAACGCATTTTGAAGCACCCTATTGATTGCGGGTGTCGTTTCTGGTGATCAAGAGATGTTGATTGAGTGCAGGGGCCTCAATGGAGGAAGTCTCACCGTCGGGCCACCGGATTTCAAGTGACTCGATCTGGCTGTCCGCAGGAATGCCGAAGTGAACCTGTGCCGGATCGCCGGAAAGATAGCCGCCGGATGCACTCACATCGCGCGTGAGTCTGCCGTCAGAGGTGTGCAGGATGAACTGAGCGCCGATCGCATGGCTGTTGGCGCGTTCCTCCCAACGCAGGTCGACCAGCAGATTGTCGCCTTCACAGAGTTGGTTCTCCAGAAGCTGGGCAAAGCTGCGCATGTTGTTGACGACAATATCAAGATCGCCGTCGCCGTCCATGTCGACCATGACCATGCCGCGCCCGCTGGCGGTCGATCCCAGATTCCACTCGGGCGCTTTGACAAATGAGCCGCTGCCGCGGTTGCGGAAAGCCTGGTTCTCTTCAACCAAGCTCATCATTGTTCAGATGGCCAAACATGTCGCTGGCGATCACGCCGTTGACAATGTAGAGATCCAGGTAAGCCGTCGGCATCGAGATCGCCGAAACGGGAAGCCCAGCTCCAGCCGGTGGCATCAACGCCGCGCCAGTAAGCCTGGTTGTGCGGGCCGCTGCGCAGCGAGGGCATCTGCAGGACGTTGGCCATGATCTGGGGATCGCCCTCTTCGTGATGCCCTTCCATAGAATGCATGTGCATGGATTCCATATCCATAGATCCCATGCCCATGGCCTCCATGAGCGGCTGCCACTGGGCCATCACTTCGGGCGAGGTGTCGTAGGGGGCCATGTCAGTGGTGAAGTAGGCCTGTTCTCCGCGATTGCGCAGGTCGCCCCAGGCCAAGCTCATGGTGCTGTGGGACGTCTGCGTGAACGGCTCGATCAAGGACCACTCGTCGCCGTCCCGTTGCCAGACCTGATCCCGGACTGCGAAGTCGTTGGCCACCCAGATCTCCGGCGAACCATCGCCGGTCATGTCGACCAGGCCGATTGAGAGGGTCTCGGCCACTGGGTCTAGCACGTGGGGCGCAAACGAGCCGTCGGGCTGCTGCAGGTGGACAACGATGCCGGTTGAGCCGTCGTCCAGCGCTTCTTCGATGCCCCGCTGTTTGAGTTCGGCGGCATAGGAACCGGTCACCAGATCAAGCAAGCCATCGTCGTTGAGATCGCCCCATGCCATCGCGTAGGCGTAGGCCGTCAACGCCGGGCAAGGTCTGGCGGGCAAAGCTAGGCCGCTGCCCGTCGGCTGGTCCCTGATTTCGCCAGTAGGAGACGCCTTCCAGCCCTCGATGGGTGAAGGTGATGTCGAGCAGGCCGTCGCCGTCCACGTCGACGATGGCGACGCCGCGCGTGAAGGCATCGTCCAGCGTCTCCGCCTCAAAGCTCAGATCGCCCTGATTCCAGAGGATCTCGCTCTCGCGGTCGACGCTGGCGAAGACCAGGTCGAGATCGCCGTCGCCGTCCAGGTCGTTGGCGGCAACGCCGGCGCCGTTGCTGAGATAGGTGCTGATGTCGCGCACGCGTGCGCCAGTGACGAAGTCCAGATCATGGGCCACGAACGCACCTGAACAACGGTCAGGCTCGTCAAGTTCAGTCTGCGTTACGGTCACATCGACCGACGACGATGTCTGTGCAACAGCTTTGCTTTCACCCAGCATCACGACGGCGAACAGGACAAACAACAAACATGCGGTCATGAAAATGATGCGATTCGAGTTCATTGATCGTTTTTCGGTTTAGCCCTTCAATCCGCTCACGCTAATGCCTTCGATAAACGAGCGCTGGGCAAAGATGAAGGCCACGATGACCGGCAAGGCGATGAGGGTGCTGACCGCCATCAGATGAGGGTAGGCCAACTCTGAGTTGCCCATGCTGGTCGCGGTTCGTTGCAGGCGGTAGATCATCAGCGCCAGCGGATACAGCATTCTCATCATAGAGGTAGATGAGCGGTCCCAGATAGTCGTTCCATGACCAGAGGAAGCGGAAGAGGATCACGACAGCCAATGCCGGTTTTGTCAGCGGTGCGATGATTCGCCATAGGATCGTCCATTCGCTAGCCCCCTCAATTCGCGCAGCTTCGGATAGCTCTTCGGGGATTGACATCAGAAACTGACGCATCAGAAAGATGAAATAGGCTACGCCGAACATGTTCGGCAGCACCAGCGGCAGATAGAGCGGGTTGTTGATCAAACCCAGGTTCTTGAAGATGATAAAGAGCGGCACCATCGTCACCTGCCAGGGCAGCATCATTGTTGCCAGGCAAAGACCAAACATGGCATTGCGTCCACGCCAGGGAATCTTGGCGAACCCGTAGGCGACAATCAGCGATGAGACGACGGTAAAAAAGGTCACGGGAATCGAATAGCGGAAGATCGAATTGAAGGCGGCCGTCGTAAAAGGCAGTCGATTCCAGCCATCGATAAAGTTATTCCAGTGGGCCGGGTTGGGAATCCAGACCGGCGGCACAGTATAGACCTGTGGATCATCCTTCAATGCGGTGCTGATCATCCAGTAGAGCGGGAATAGCCAGGTGAAGGAAAGAAAGAGCAGTGCGCTGTACTTGGCAACGCTCCCTATCATTTTCGTCGTTGACTGAGAACGAACCTTGGTCTGTGCCTGAACTTTGGGTGGTACGGTTTGACTAACTGTGGTCATTTGTCACCCCCGTAGTAGACCCATTTCGCCGATGTGGCAAAGAGAATACCGGCAAAAACAACGATGATCAGGAAGAGAATCCAGGCCATGGCTGAGGCTTTGCCCATGCTGAGTTGGATGAACGCATTTCGATAGAGACTGACAACGTAAAATTCAGTCGACTTCATGGGGCCGCCCTGGGTTAGAATCCAGGGCAAGGTGAACTCCTGAAAGGCAGTAATGAAGCCCATGATCAGGTTGAAGAGGATGACGGGCGTCGTCAGTGGGAAGGTTACGTTGAAGAACTTCTGAATGCCGTTGGCTCCGTCCAGTTCGGCTGCCTCGTAGAGCGTGCGAGGCACATCCTGCAGCGCCGCCAGAAAGATCACAACCGCCGCACCCTGCGCCCAAATGAAGATCACAATCAGGGACGGTTTGGCCAGCGTCGGATTGGAAAGGAAGGGGATGGTGGAGAACCCAAACGCCTTTAGCGCACCGTTAATGGCGCCATATTGTGTGTTGAGCAGGAAAAGCCAAACCATGGCTGTACACACAGCGGGCACAATCGACGGAATGTAGATGATTGAGCGAAATCCTGCTCGCCCTTTGATATTTGTATTGAGCAGATTGGCGATCAAGAAGGCAACACCAACCCCGAGCGGCACGCCGATGAGCACATAGTAAAAGGTGTTGTAGATCACAGTCCAAAAATCGGGGTCAATCGTAAATAAATTGACATAATTTGTGAGGCCGACAAATTGTTCTTCGCGAATAAAATCGTAGTTGGTCATGCTGTAGTACAACGACGCGATCAACGGAAAGACTGAGAAGAGGACAAATCCAATCAGCCAAGGTGAGATAAAGGCCAGGCCAAGGAACTGATTGCGCCTTTCTCGTTTTGTCATCCGCGGGGTCGGTTGGGACGGTGCCGTGACGGCAGCCATAGTGTGACCTCCTGGTGCCTACCAAATCCAATACAGAGAAACCTGCCGGTGTAGGGGTTGGGCATTTGTCAAATGCCCAACCCCTACACCCGTCCGCTTCGAACTGAGTTCAACTCCTGGGATCAGGTGTGAACTCATTTGACTATCGTTAGCTCAGGCCCTGAGCCGTCCACTCTGCCTCTGCACGGCGCTGCAATTCGGCAGCGCCCTCGGCAGGCGTAATCAGATCGCGATAGACTTGCTCGCGAATCTGGGTCTGCTGATCGGCCATGAACCAGTGGATGGGGCAGCGGCGCAGAAGGTGATACTCCTCCACCTCAGGGATGGTATCGATATAGAATGCCAGGCCTGGATAGGCGTCAGCATCGATCGTCGGCAGGAAGTCATTTACGCCGTGAATCCAGCCCACTTCGTTAAAGATGATGTCGGCAGCCGTGACTGTGTTGAAGAACTCACCCAGTTTGAAGGCGCCGGCCTGATTCTTGCCATCCTTGTAGATCTGAATCAGGTGGGCATTAATGCCCTGCATTCTCGTGTCCTTAAGGTCATCCGATCTCGGGGCCCAAGAGGCCATGTTGTACTGGGCAATTTCAGGCTTTTCGATCTGAGTCTCGCCTGGATGCCAGTAGCCCTCGATGATCATGTTCTGGACGCCGGCGCTGAAGGACGCACCCCAGGTACCCTGTCCCTGAACCTGACGCATACCGGCAAACTGATCTGGACCGGCTATCCGATAGAACTCGGCCGTCACGTTCAGCAGATCTTCAATGCGCTCGTTATCGAGGTCAAACACCTGTGTCTCCTCGTCAAACCAGGTAACGCCGTAGGATAGCGGACCGAAATCGACATCGCCGCCCATGGCATCATACGGATCCAGACCGATCTGTTGCAGGTTGCCTGCATCGTCCAGTGATGGTCAACGCTTTATGCCATTCCAACGCTTCATTCCATGTCTCGGGCGGAGAAGCGGGATCGAGACCGGCCTCTTCAACAGCCTTGCTGTTGTAGTTCAGGCCATATTGCACGTAGCTTTCGATGCCGGGCACGCCGATCATCTCGCCGCCAAAGAAAGCGTACTGATAGACCCAGTCCAAAATGTTTTCTCGATTGATAATCTCGCTGGTCTCGGCCATATCCTGAACATTGATGGCCGCGCCGCGGGCATAGAGGTTCGGATAGTCGAAGTTGGAGCCGCCGTCGGGCGGTGTGCCGGCCGCAATCGCCGTCAGTAGCGCTTCGCCTTCCACCGCGCCACGATACTCAAGTTTCGCGCCCTCGCTGTGCGCCTTCCACTCCTCGGTCTCGACGATCTGGGCCATGGCCGGGTCCAGGTTGGCCCACGCATACCAGAAGCTAATGACCTCCGACTCAGTTGGCGCCGGCATCGCCGCCTTCGGCAGCCGTGTCACCGCCGGGTGCAGCCGGTGCACAGGCCGCCAACACGCCGCCGACGGCCAACATCGACGAAGCCTTCAGGAAGTTGCGTCGACTCAGGCCAGTTCTTACGATTCTCTTGCATTACGGTCTCCTCTCGTGGATACGAGCTATGGTTACAAACTACGGTTACGAAATACTCCTGTTGACGAATATATCTCTAGGCAGCCGTGACGGCGCTCTGACGCCGATACCTGACTGCCGGCAAGATCAATTAGTCGCTTCTCCGCACACGGTTTCATCTGATGGGCGCCGCACGATTCGCGCACGATCAACTCGGTGGGCAATACCACCGAGACACGCCGGATCTGAGGGTTGCCCGCTCTGGTCATGCAACATGCGCACAGCATATGCCCCCATCTGCGCTTTGGGCACGTAGACTGAGGTCAGTCGTGGGCCATAGAGATCGGCAAATTCGATGTCATCCACACTGGCAATGGCCACGTCATCGGGCACGCGAGGCCCATTTCCTATCAGAGCGCGCCGATGGCGCCCACGGCAACCTCGTCGCTGCAGGCAAAGAAGGCTGTCGGCTGCACTTGCCGCCTCCATCGCCTGTAGGGCCTGACGATAGCCGTCCGCCGGCGTATTGCTGCCGTCAGGTCCGTCATCAAGTTTGGTCGTAGGGCAGTCCATGCTCATAGAGTGCGTTGCGATAGCCGGTCAAGCGGTCATCCGGCGCGCCGAGAAATCCGATCTGGTAGTGGCCCAGCGAGATGAGGTGGGAGACCGCGACATGGGCCGCCTTTTCACGGTCGAAGATGACGGCCGGCAAGTTGCCCCACTTGCGTTCCAGGCAGACCACGTTGTCGACCCTGTCCGACGATCTTCCGTAGTGTCGCTTCACGCATGTCGACTCTGTTCCGGGTTCACTGGAAAAGTCGCCATCGAATGCAAATAGCAGCAGCCCTGATACTTCGCTCAGGATGGATCAACTCGTTGAAGAGGACGGGATCGGTGAGATCGTCGAGAAACTGGAGGAAGCGGACACGCATCTGCAGTCGTTGGGCTTCAGCATAGATGCCGGAAAGGATGGCCGCGTAGAAGGGCCGGGTGAACATCGACGAATCACCGCCGATGACAACGCCTATCTGTCGCACAGCATGTTCCGGTTCAGACTGGCTGCGCATCAGCATCTGAGCGTATTTGTTGGGGCGGTAGTCCAGTTCTTCGATGGCTCGCAATACCCGGGCACGTGTGCCGGCAGAGACGGAACGCGGCCCGTTGTTGATCACATAGGAAACGATCGATGTGGAGACGCCGGCACGTCTGGCGACATCCTTCTGGGTGACTCGCCTGCGTTGAGATCGAGTTCCCATTGAAGGATTCATTACCTGTTGGTATCTGCCCGTCAACGTCGCTGGATCGGGAAAACAACAGACTAATGTTGCCGGCAGAGAGGGCGTGCATTCATTAAGGGCGGTTGGTTATATGGGCAGTACGTTTCGTTCATCGAGGCTGGGAGCAGAGAATTTGCTACGTCTTGTCTAAACGCTTCGACAATGAAAGATAGCGTATCACAGGCATAACACGCTCTGTCAATTCTGTATGATAGCGTACAATTGCTTTTGTATTGCAGCATTTTCTGGGGCAATGACCCCAGCGAAAAGCCGGAAACAGATGAACCGATTGCCTACCAGTTGGTAAACGATCCGTCGAGTCGTCGCAATTGGGGGCGCTCGAATGGTCGATAGGGGTGCTTGGCCGCGGCCTCACGGTCGAACTCGATGCCAAGACCCGGCACGGTCGGCGGCAGCAGGTAGCCATCCTCCCAGGTGACTTGATGTCTGTATCACGTCGGGCAGCATTGTGCCGGGCTTCTGCGGCTGCTCCTGCACCCCGACGTTGGGACAGGACAGATTGAGATGCAGACAGGCCGCTGACGAGACCGGCCCCAGCGGATTGTGTGTGGCCAGCTTGATGTAGTGGGTCTCGCACCAGCCCGCGATCTTCTTGGCCTCGGTCAGGCCGCCGGCGATACAGAGATCGATGCGTGCATAGTCGATCCACTCTTCCTCGATGAGTTGGCGGAACTCCCATTTGGAACAAAATTGCTCGCCGGCTGCCAGTGGGACAGTGGTGCGCGGACGCAGCGTTTTGAATGAATCCGGATTCTCCGAGCGCAAGGGGTCTTCGATGAAGTAGGGGCGAAACTGTTCAACTTCTTGACAGAGCCAGAGCGCGTCCGGCAGATCGAGCCGTGTGTGTATGTCGAAGGTCAACTCGATCTCGTCGCCGACAGCCTCGCGCACGGCTTGAAACGACTTGATCGCGTGCAGAACCGCCGGCCGTGGTTCAAAGACGTCACCGTCGAGAGATATCCCCCAGCGGACGAACTTCCAGCCCTCTTCCACGGTCTGCAAGCAGGAATCGACCAGCGATGCGATATCTCGGCCATTGCTCTGGTTGTGTGGGTAGCAGGCCACTTTGTCACGCGCCAGTCCGCCCAGCAAGTCATAGACCGGCACGCCCAGCGCTTTGCCCTTGATATCCCAAAGCGCGATGTCGATGGCTGAAATGGCCGAAGTTTGAATTCGTTGTGCAGGGAAGAAGCCGCCTCGATAGAGCAGTTGCCAGATGTGCTCGGTCCGGAATGGGTCAAGCCCGATCAGGAGCGGCTTGAAGTGTTCGATAACGCCCTGGATTGCCATCTCTCGTCGACCGATGCCTGATTCGCCAACGCCGTAGATGCCCTCATCAGTATCCACGACGACGAACAGAAAATTCCGGCTGCCGTTCCACACTGGGTAAGTTTCAATATTGGTGATCTTCATTGGATTCTCCTCTAATAGTTGACCATGAAAAAAGGAGTGGTTTGTCCCAGGCCTGGGACAAACCACTCCTTTTTTCATTTCCTCAGTTCAGCATTACGCACGCGGGATCTGCATGATCTCCTGACACGCGGTCTGGACGTTCTCCATTCCCTCTTCAAAGCCAACCTCGCCATAGAAGAGTTCCTGGCTGGTGTTGGCCCAGGTGTCCTGCAGCTCCTGGAAGCGCAGGTTGGACGGGTGCGGGAAGGGACCGTCCTGGCTGGTCATCCACGCCGCAGCGTCTGCCATGATCGGATGTGAAACCTCCTGCACCCCTGGATCGGCCCAGATGCTTGCGCGCGGTCCAGGCATTCTCACGCCGTTGATCGTGGCCTCAAGAGCGGCATCTTTCGAGCTCTCGGCCATGGCCAGCGAATAGGCCTCGGCCGGATGCTCGGACTGAGCGGCAACCGAGAAGCATTCTACGAAGCCTTGATAGCCGCGCTCGTGGTCCGGGCTGTTGGGGAAGAGACGGATGTCATACTTGAAGCGATCAGCGATGGTCTCTTCCAGGCCGTCAACAGAATAGACGCCGGCCGTAGCTGTGGCCATATTGCCGGCGGAGAATTCCAGCCCCTCAGCCTCGGCGCGGTTCGGCGCTGCGCCCAATTCGGTGCGCAGCGATGTCACCCACTTGGCCGCTTCGATGGAAGCCGGATCGACGTTGAAGGTGAAGTTATCCTGGGTTTCGTCCAGGATATCTCCGCCGTAGGTGCGGGCGAAGGAGCAGTGGTCATAGTAGTTGCCCGGCATCAGGTTGGTACCGAAGATCTGATTGTCGGGATCGGCGGCCGCTGAAGCCAGCAGACCATACTCTTCCGTGGTGTAGTTGTTGTCTGCCGGCACTTCCAGGCCCTTGGCATCCAACAGATCCAGGTTGAAGATGATCAAAGCCGGGTTGCCGGGATGCATCAGATAGGGCAGACCATAGAGCTGGCCCTCGAAGCTGCTGCCCGATAGCGCGGCCGGGAAGAAGTCATCCATGCCCGGATCTTCCTGAGCGACCCAATCATCCAGCGAGATGAAGGCGCCGGCTGTTGACCAGGAAGGGGAACCATTTGACACCGCTGAACGAGACATCCCACAGCGTGTTGGTGGCCATGGCGGCCTGTTGCTTCTTGTTCATCTCGCCATAGACAATGGCGTCGATGGTCAAGTCGACGTCCGGGTTTGCCTCGGCCCATGCAGCCGCCGTGTCGCGTTGCCAGTCATTGACCGGGGAGGCATAGGTGGCAATGCTAATCGCCTTCTTGGCTTCGCTGGGCGCTGCGGCGTCACCGCCATCGGCGGATGGTGCAGCCGGTGCGGCACAAGCGGCCAGGGCTGCGCCGGCCGTGGCCATGCCCATCACCTGCAACATGCGTCGGCGAGAAATCGTGCGTTTTTCGGTCATCTTCATTCTCCTTGTGAATGGTGGAACTGTAGGTAGACGTGAAACGTGACGAATGGTACGTGCTGCTTGCTGCGTGATACGCATCACGCAGCAAGCAGCAAGCATCACCCCTTAATACCCGAGAGTGCGATACCTTGAACAAAGTAGCGCTGGGCAACAAAGAATAGAACCAACACCGGGATAATGACCATGACCGAGGCCGCCATGAGCAAATGTTGCGTTGGCAGGCCGGCTCCTTCCGGCACGTTCTTGAAGTAGTTCAATCCCAGCGCAAGTGTAAATTTATCAGGCGAGTTGATATAGATCAGTGGATTGACAAAATCGTTCCAATGATTGATGAACGAGAGTACCGCCACGGTTGCCAGCGCCGGCTTGGCCAGCGGTAACATGATAGAAACGAAGATGCGCCAATAACTAGCGCCATCGATCAGTGCTGCCTCATCCAACTCACGCGGCAATGTGCGGAAGAATTGCCGCAGTAGGAAAATGAAGAAAGCGCCGCCGCCGAAAACAAAGGGGACCCACAGTGGATAGAGCGTGTTGATCCAACCAAGCTTGTTGAAGAGAATGAACTGAGGAATCAACGTCACCTGGGCCGGCAACATCATGGTTGCTAACGTTATGATGAATAGGACTTCTCGTCCCGGATACTCAAAACGGGCAAACGAGTAGGCCACGATGGACGCAGAGAGGACCGTCCCCAGCGTCGAAATGGTGACCACAAAGAGGGTGTTCATGGCCCAACGTACAAATGGCGCCTTTTCGAGCACTCGTGCGTAGTTTCCCCACTGCGGCTCTGCAGGTAACCAGGTCGGTGGAAAGGTCATCAGTTCAAAGGGCTCTTTCAGCGAACTGGATACGGTCCAGAAGAACGGAAACATGAAGATTATCGCCAGCACAATCATGAACGTATAGATCATGACCGCATTCACACGCCGTTGCGTGGTACGGCCGAAGGTATTGGTTCTCAACTTTCGAGGCTGGCTGACTTCGGTGAGTACATTGCTTTGTTCCGCCATGGATTTCAATCCCCCGCGTAATAGACCCAGCGCTTGGAGAGCCAAAGCTGGATCAAGGTGAAGAAGAGTAGAATCACGACGAATATCCAGGCCAGGGCCGAACCATAGCCCATGCGGAAATATTCGAACGCTTGACGGTAGATATGCAGCGCGTAGAACCACGTGGCATAGGATGGACCGCCTAGCGTGGCCACAAAGGCCAGGGTGAAGACCTTGAGCGCGCCGATGATCCCCAGCACCAGATTGAAGAAGAGGGTCGGCGTGATCAGCGGCAGTGTCACGTTCCGGAAACGAGCCCAGGCGCCGGCGCCGTCGATCTCGGCCGCCTCATAGAATTCCTGGGGAACCCCTTGCAAACCGGCAAGAAAAATCAGCATCTGACTGCCGCCAATGACGGCCCACAGGCTGATGATGACCAGCGCGGTAAGTGCCCAGTCCTTGTCCGCCAGCCAGCCTGGGCCATCGATACCGAACCAGGCCAGAGCCACGTTGATGGGGCCGACACTGGGATGAAAGAGCCAGGTCCAGAGCAGCGCCAGGGCCACGGCCGGCGTCAGACTGGGCAGAAAGAAGAGGGTTCGAAAGATATTCGAACCCTTCAACCCCTGGTTAAGCAGAAGGGCCAGCCCTAGCGACCCTAACAGACCTAACGGGACCACGACCAAGGCGTACCGAAACGTTCGTCCTAGTGAAGACCAGAAGAGCGAATCATCAGTGAATGCCGTGACGTAGTTATCAAGCCCGACAAATTCAGGTGGTTTCACAATTGAGTATTGCGTGAGACTGAAATAGGCCGACGCAATGATCGGTCCCAGAATGAAGATAGCCAACCCCAGCAGCCAGGGCGTAAGGAAGATATAGCCCCACTTGGCCTCACGAGCTTTCCGGGATGACTGAATACCAATGGCTCGAGCCCATAGTGGCACCCGGATAGAGCCTCCCGTAGCTGAGGCAGGATCAGCTGATACTGCCATTACGTACCTCCAAGTCCGCTCATGATGGTGAAAAAGATATGATTGCAAGACGCTTCAACAACGACCGCAGGAAGTAACTTCTTTGTGTTGGCTTGCCAACCCACGTAGTTGGCCTTGTTGAACATCGGAGAGCACGAACGCCGGAACAAAATGAATAACAGAGAACCACCAACGCTATTTTAGGAATCGCGCAATGCGAGCGGGGAGGATAACCGAAAGACTATGGTCATTGCTCAATATTGTTCGATTAGCGGATCCAAGGATTCATCGGCGTGATTGTAGCATACCCGATGCCTACCCGCAATAATCGTTTTTCTATCATAAAATCAGATGTAGACACCGTATGGACATGGGCAGAAAGTCTTGTTCGTCCGGTCAATTTTGGGGCGGCATCGGTGGGTCGAAATCGGACACGATTGCCCCAGGGGTCTATCTGAGATCGGGGCAATCCTTGGTGAAGAGTGCGATCCCCAGATCGGGGTGTAATCTTGCCCTAATATTCATTTGGGTGTGTTGGCGCCGTGCGCCTGCTTCGCAAACAAAATGAGTTGAGATGTGTAGGGACATGGCATTCCCTGTCAAACATGCCTCTGACCAGACGGTTCCAAATTGCCACGCATCGTCCGCGTTGTTCAAACGGCCCTAGGAATGCCTTGTCCGTGCGTGGCAACCTTCGAGGCTTGTTGATAAGCGGACAAGACATTCCAAGAAGCGTTGTGCGGTTGCGGAGCCAGTCTCAAGGTTTGAAACGGCATTCGTCAACTACGGGTCTGCGGGGAATGCCATGTCCCTATGCGGTACTTTCAACTCGTTTCGAACACACCCTATTCATTTGACGCTCTGGGTCTCTTGCAGTACGCTGCCAATATTAGATAGAACCATTCCGATCAGCATGAGGAATCCCAAATGCCCTATGCCCCGAGTGAACGCGTACTTGCAACCATTGCCCATGAAGAGCCGGATCGCGTACCGTTGGCACTGTGGGGTAGTTGGTTCGGCATCACCGACAAACTTTACTTCAATGTGCTTGACGAGCTTGGTTGGGCCCAGGTGCAACCCTTCCGCCCCGACCTGCTGCACTCAGTCAATTATTACGATGATCGGCTGCTTGAACGCTTGGGCGTCGATATCCGCCACGTCGATCCGGGCGTGACCGCAGGCACAGCCCATATCGATGACAATGGCTTCGACCGATGGGGGCTGCAATGGCGCAAGGCCGGGCTCTATCGCACTGCCTCCGTCTTCCCGCTTGAGTCTGCAACAGCAGAAGAGATCGCAAACTTCGATCTGCCGACGCCGGATGAATATGTAGAGGCCGAGGCAATCCGGACCCGGGTGGCCGAGATCAGAGCACTGGACTCTGCCCTACGCCATTGCCGGTCGTGCCGTTGCCTCCTATGGCCTCTTCGAGATGGCCCAGTCGCTGCGCAAGCATGAACAACTGCTCATGGACATGGTGCTGGACCCAGAACTTGTGCACACGCTGATCGGTCGACTGGTCGATTGCTACAGTGCGCTAATCGAACGTTTTCTCGACATCGCCGGCGACGATCTGGACCTGCTGGAACTGCCCGGCGACGACTTCGCCGGCAACAACGGCCTGATCATCTCCGCCTCCATGTTCGACCAATTCTTCCTGGAACCGTACACAAAACTGATTGCGAATATCAAGGCCCAGTCTCCGCACATCAAGGTCGTCGCTCATTCGGATGGCGCTATGGCTCCGTTGCTCTCTCGCTACGTCGACATGGGGGTTGACGTCTTCCATCCGCTGGAGCCGCTGCCGGCCACCGACATGGCGGCCGTCAAGGTGGAGGTCGGCGATCGATTGACTCTCCTGGGCGGCATCGATATCCGCACCACCATGCAGGGGCCGGCTGAAGGCATTGTTGACGAAGTCAAGCAGCGCATCGAGCAGCTATCGCCCGGCGGCGGCTACATCCTGGCTCCGGCCAATCATCTGCAGGTGGATGTACCGCCGGAGAATCTGTTTGCGCTGTACGATGCGGCCCGTGAATTTGGTCGATATCGTTAAGCAAGCCGGCTTGGCTCCAGCCTTGCTTGGCCAGGCTGAAGTCCATTCCGCCCTACGGGAAACCGGCAGCACGCCCTGCCATGTAATGCCGTGAGCAATTCACAAGAGAACCTTTTTCAATCAAGGACAAATATCGATGGACTACACAACCTTCGGCCGCACCGGCCTACGCGTGAGCGTTATGGGGCTTGGATGCGGCGGACCCAGCCGCATCGGCAAAAATACGGATCGCACCGAGGCGGAATCCATCGCCATCGTGCGCCAGGCCCTGGACGCCGGCGTCAATTTTCTTGACACGGCCGAGGCGTACCAGACCGAGTCGTTTGTCGGTGAAGCCCTGCGTGGCGTCGACCGCAGCCAGGTCGTCATCTCCACCAAGAAGAGCTATCGTCGCCAGATCAGTCCGGCGCTGGTACGCGAGGGCGTGGAAGCCAGCCTCACCCGACTGAACACCGACTACATTGACATCTACAATCTGCACGGTGTCGTAGCGGCTGACTACCCGATGCTGCGTGATCAGATTTTGCCGACCTTTTTTGACCTGCGCGACGAGGGCAAGATTCGATTTATCGGCGTTTCAGAGATGTTCGGCGAAGACACAAAGCATCAGATGTTGCGCCTGTCGCTTCCGGACGATCTCTGGGATGTGGTCATGGTCGGCTTCAACATCCTGAATCAGACGGCTCGTCAGGAAGTCTTTCCACAGACTCTGTCGCAGAATGTAGCCGTTCAGATTATGTTTGCCGTTCGTCGGGCCCTCAGTCGTCCTGACAAGCTGAAGGCCGCGCTTCAAGAGCTGATCGATCTCGGCGAACTGGATCCTGACGATATTGATATGGCGGATCCGCTTGGCTTTGTGATGACAGATTCGGATGCCGTTTCAGTAGTTGACGCAGCCTATCGCTTCTGCCGCTATGAGCCCGGCGTGGATGTCGTGCTCTCCGGCACAGGCAATGCCGCCCACCTTCAGGAAAATATCGATTCACTCACCCGCCCGCCTCTGCCCCACGACGTGGTTGAGAAACTGCGACACATCTTTCGTCGGGCCGGTTCAGTGACCGGCGGTTAAGTGCATACGGAGATACGATGCTCGATCTAAGCGCAAGAAGAAGGCCCACGTTCTACTTCATCGGCGTAACGACCGGCCAGTCGTCGGCACGGACGGTATGGCCGGATTGGATGAGCGTGCTGGAGCGCCCTGATGTCGTCTTCGAGGGCGTCGACTTGCCGTTGCACGCCGACCCCGCAGCCTATCGCCAGGTGGTCGAGCACATCAAACACGATCCGCTCTCTCTGGGCGCGCTGGTGACAACCCACAAGATCGATCTCCTCGAAAGCGCCCGAGACCTATTTGATGAACTGGGCTCCGATGCCCGGACGTTGAACGAGGTCTCCAGCATCTCGAAATGGGATGGCAAGCTGGTAGGCGATGCCACCGATCCCATTGCCACGCGGTTGACCCTTGATGTCATGCTGGAGGCCGACTATTTCGGGCAATCCGGTGGGCATCTGCTCTGTCTGGGCGCGGGCGGCGCGGCCTCGGCCATCAGCCTGCACTTCATCACTCGACCGGATGCCGGCGACCGACCTCAGCGTGTTGTCGTTGTCGATCTGCTGCAATCTCGGCTGGACAAGCTGCGTGCGATGGTCGAGGGCCAACAGACCGACATCAATTTCGAGTATGTGCTCAGTCGGGATGTTTCGATCAACGACCGGCTGATGGAAACATTGCCGGACGGCAGCATGGTCATCAACGCAACCGGGCTGGGCAAGGACCGGCCGGGCTCGCCGATCAGCAACGCTGCCCGTTTTCCCCGCAATGGCATCGCCTGGGAGCTGAACTATCGCGGCGAGTTGGACTTCATGCATCAGGCCTTGGCACAGCAGACGTCCAGACGTCTACGTGTCGAGGATGGCCGGGTCTATTTTCTGCACGGTTGGTCGCAGGTGATCAATCGGGTGCTGCATATGGAGATCGCAGGCGAGCAGTTCGTCCGCTTTGCCGCAGCCGCCAATGCCATTTGTGGGTGAGTCGCCTTCTCGAATCCGGAACCCGCCAAGCTGAAGACACTATGAAAACATGACTTCTGTGGGTCCGGCTCTGGCTATCGGACACTTTGTGACATGTCATTCTGAACTCGTGCTCCAGAGGGTTTTGCAGTCGTGGACGACACCGGCAATTATGGGAAATTCGACATGGTTCGTCCCTGGTTAACATTTTGTAGGTGCGGTCTGTAACCCATCGGCATCAAGCTAAGGTTATGTTGAGACGATCGCTGTTGCGAACGAACTTGCAGCAACGGCTGAAGCCGGCTGCTAACAGCGAAAAGCCGCCTCAGCGGCTGAGATTTAGCGCCTGAGGGCGCTTTTCGCTGTTAGCGGCGGGATTTATCCCTGCCGCAATCAACGGCAACGCTAGACATAACGCATAGCTTGATGTGCATGGGTTTGCAACCACACAAACTCCGGCCATCTCTGGAGATCGCGCGGATCGTGCGGTTACAAACCGTACCTACGAAACCCGTACCATCTCGTCAACCTACAAACAGCGTGACCGACAAAAGTCATGATCCCGTTGTGCTTTCAGTCATTCTCTATGTACCTCTTTCAACCAGTGAGGAATCATGACGAACAATAAGCGCCTATCAGGCGCGCTTGCCTACATGAACGCAACCAGAGCCATTCTTGATCAGATCACGGTGACGCAGACCACGGCAATTGACGCCGCAGCGGCAGCAGTTGTCAGCACGTTGGAGCAAGATGGACTCATCTACCTCTTCGGCACTGGCCACTCTCACATGATGGCAGAGGAGGGCCACTACCGCGCTGGCGGGCTGGGCGCGGTCTGTCCGATCTTGAGCAGCGGTCTCATGCTGCACGAGAGCGCCGCAGCCAGCACCGCGATTGAGCGCACGCGTGGTATGGGACCGGCCGTGTTGTCAAGCTATGATCTGTCTGAACGCGACACGATCTTCATCTTCTCCAACAGCGGCGTCAACGCCGCGCCCGTGGAGACAGCCCTCGCTGCCGCAGAGACGGGAGCGACCGTCGTCGCCATTGTATCAGCCGACTATGCAGCCACCGTGCCGCCGCGTATCGACGGCAAGAAGCTGACCGATGTCGCTGATATCGTCATCGACAACAAGGGCGTGCCGGGCGATTCGTTGGTTGCAGTGGGCGAGAGCGGACTGCGCACCGGCCCCGCTTCGACCGTCAGCGGCGCGTTCATCCTCAATGCTGTGCTGACCGAGGCAATTTGGCGGATGGCTGAGAGCGGCCAGACGCCGCCCATCTACATCAGCGCCAACATGCCGGGGGCTATGGAACACAACGAAACGTTGGTGGCGCGCTTCAGACGCGAAATCCGCATCTTTAAGTTTGTCGACGTGAAAAAATAGACCGAACACGCGGTCGTTATTGTATTTCAGTAGTTCACGAATTCAAGCAAAACAAGATTCTTCCCTGGTCGTTTTCTAGGACGAAGAGATTCAGTAAACCCGATCAGAATGACAAATCGTGAAGTACTGCATTTCTTTCATACGCACAGTCGAGGATACCATATGAATGCTAACAGATCTTTCCAACGATTGACCGGAATTCTTTCGATTTCGGCAGGGATTCTCGCGTTGATCAGCCTGGCAGTTGGCCTGGCCGGGGTCAACTATGATTTCGAAGTCTTTTCGGACACATCATCGCTCATTGCTTCCGGTTCAACAGCGGCATCTTACATTCGCTGGAGCTATTGGCTCAACATGCTGGGGAACTATCTGCTCCTCATCCCCCTGGCTCTCTTCCTGTACACCTGGCTTGAACCGCTGAATAGGCCATATGCTCAGCTATATTCAATCAGCGGCCTGCTCTATCTGATTTTAGGTGCAGCTGGCTCTGCTGTCTTGGCGGCGGCTTGGCCCTACCTGATTGAGCAATATGAAACCGCCTCTGCTGTCCAGCAGGAATTTCTGACCATGGAATTCCAAGTCGTGAACGCCATTGCTGAGGAAGGCCTTCATGGCGTGATTCAGAATCTCGCCGGAGCGATCTGGTTCATCGGGATCGGCGCTCTGATGCGCTCCAAACGTAGCGTGCTGGGCATCTTCACGATCGTCATCGGTCTCTTTTTGGCGCTGAACACAATCGGCAACATGTTTGGCATTGAAATGTTTAGCCTGGTGGGTCTCACAGCCAACATTCTGTTGGGGCCATTGTGGTCGATTTGGTTGGGCATTCTATTGGTGCGGCTTAAAACAGACTAGCACCATAACCTCTGTGCTGTCCTCACGGCACGTTAGCGTGCGCTTACTGCAATAGGGTCATTAGAAAGCAAATGAGTAGACGTAGACGGTAACCCGGCACCATAGCTTGTCAGTCCCAATTCTCAAAATGACGTAGACCGATGGCGGTAACAAATGTGGCAGCTTCAACGGCTCGTAAGCAAGGAATACCCTGCCGGATTCGCAGATGAGCTGTTCGAATCCAGTTCGCGTAGCTTGATCCTAGCTATCACGCTGATCTACACAGCTTGGCATTTTGTTGCGACTGCCACTTGGCCGGACGGAATCGGAAAGTCGACCTGGCTGCCGACCGTGATCTTCCTGCCCGCAGCAATCCTCGCCTATTCTCTTGTCAGAAAACGCTATTGGTTGGCCCAGGTAATATGGCTTGCGGGACTCACCGCGACCATCACAGCCATGCTTGTCATCTACCAGGCGCTGGAAGTGGCGTTCTTCTACGCGTTGCTGCCGATTGTTGCCATCATCGCCATGGGCTGGCCCGCTGCGCTTGCAGTAGAGGGCATGCTCATCTTGCTCTTGTGGCGTTTGATACAGAATGGCATGGTTCCATCACTCACTCCGTTCTATGCCATGATGATCGTCGTCTCAAGCCTGATCCTGGGCGTGGTCGGCTGGATATCGACTAGAACACTTCTTACGGTGTTGCAATGGTCTCTAAATGGATGGGAGGAAGCACAAAAGAGTACCCGGGTCGCACGGGAACATAGGGCGGAGCTGATGCACCTCAACATTCAGATGGACCGTGCAAATCATCAATTGGATCGAATGAATTCCGTACTGCGCTCCGCCTGGAAGGCGGCCGATGAAGCGGAACGGTTCAAGGCCGAATTCGTGACCAATATCAGTCATGAGATGCGCACCCCGCTGAACCTCATCAGTGGCTTCACTCACATGATGGCTACTGCGCCGGAAAGCTATGGAAATGCAACCTTGCCTGCCGCATACCGGAGTGATCTAAACACCGTCTACCGTAGTTCCCAACATCTGCTGGCCCTGGTCGACGATGTCATCGACATGGCGCGCATCGACACGGGCAAGCTTGCCGTCGTCAAATACGAGGTCGATCTTGGATCGTTGCTCGCAGAAGCGGCCGCCATTGTCCACGATTATGTTAGGTCGAAGGGGTTAATACTCAAGCTTGAGATCAACGAAGATTTCCCCACAGTTTGGATCGACCGACTGCGCATCCGGCAGGTGCTCCTGAATCTCCTAACCAATGCAGCTCGCCATACCAGACAAGGTGGCATCACATTGACCGCTCACCGCGACGGCGAGAAAGTCGTGGTCAGCGTTCAAGACACAGGCCCCGGCATTCCTCCAGAGGACATCGAGCGCCTCTTCCAGCAGTTCGAGACCACTGAGTTTGACAGTGGTGGGTTTGAAAGCGGCGGGACGACGGGTCAATCGCCCACTCAGTGGCATAGCGGGACTGGGCTCGGTCTATCCATCAGCAAGAAGCTGGTCGAACTCCACGGTGGCGTCATGGCCGTTGATAGCGAGGTCGGGAAAGGCAGTTGTTTCTGGTTCACTCTGCCCGCCTCGCGTGACCTACTCTCTGCCGGCCTGTCCGGCTCACGTCGACGATTGACGCCGCTCGCTCAGACCTCGACTAGCAGTCGAACAGCCATCGTAGTCTCCCACAATCCACAGCCGGTGACGAAGTTGCTCAACCGACATCTGGAAGGTTGCGAAATGATCGGAGTCGACAATTGGTCCGACGCCTACAATCTGACCCTGGAGACGGTGCCCGTGGCGTTGATACACGACAGGAATTCGCCATCACCCCCCGACGACTTGGCCCTGCCTCAGATTCGCTGCTCACTTCCAGACATTGCCATAAGCGATGAGGGGTACGGCGAGAAAACGCTGCTTGTCAAGCCGGTTGCCCGTCATGAACTGTTACAGGCGGTCGACAATCTCGACGCTGAAATCCATCGGGTGCTGATTGTCGATGATGAACCGCTGGTTGTGGCCTTGTTTCGCAGGATGTTGAGTGGACGAATCGCCCTGAGCAACTTTCAAGAGGCTTTCGATGGAGAAGAAGCGCTTGAAATCATGCACGCCGCTCCGCCAGACTTGGTGATACTCGATCTTGCCATGCCTGAGGTGGATGGTTTCACCGTGCTGGAACGAATGGCGTTGGATCCGCAACTTGCGCAGATTCCGGTTATTCTTGCCTCTGGGACCGGCCAGGATCAATATGGCCTGCGACTTTCAGGAACAATCGAAATCATACACCCCAACGGATTCGAGCTGAGCGACCTCATCCGGACGTTGCAGTCTACGCTGGATGCCTTGGCTCCAGACTGGCATCACGTCATAGCCAAGGAGAAAGCGCCTGAACAAGATCCTGTTGACTAAGGGGTTTCGAAAGATGGGCGGTTGCACCCAGCATTGCGGCAAGCTGTGGTTCCGACAGTGCCGAACAGGTAAAGAAGGGAATGTTGGCGCTCTCCGGCACAGCTTTGACAGAGGCCAGGAATTCCCATCCGTCTTCTTCCGGCATCATGATGTCCGAGATAATCGCGGTTGGGGTTGTCTGGGTCAGAAACGCTTTGGCTTCTGCAACGCCGGCCACACTCACGATCCGACAGTTGAATCCAGCCAAGTAACGCGAGACGAGTTCGACGAAGCCCTGGTTGTCGTCGACCACAAGAATCATCGGTGTATCCGAGGTCTTCCAGACCAGGTGGGCAACCCAGTAGCCCCGCTCTGTTTCTGAGACTCTCAGTTCTCCTCGCATGGCAGCCATGAGTTTCCGGCAGACCTCAAGGCCCACGCCCTGACGTTCGACGATTGGATAAGAATCTGCTTGGTCCTTGCCTTTCATCGCCATGAACCAGATGCCAATCTCGCTGCCCTGCTGGAAGCTCATCACTTCAACCACGCCACCGGGCACAAGGTCCAGGGCATAGGTGATGGCATTGAGCACCGCCTGGCGCGTCATCACTCGATCGGCGTGAGCGATGCTGAGCCCCTGCATCGACGTATAGTGCACATCGGTGCCACGTGTCGCGGCCAGTGAATCGGTCAGCGAACGCAGTTCATCCAAAACCTGTACAAGATCAACAGTTGTCTGCGTCGTCTGGGCGCGCATACGCTCCATCTCTTCCATGGCTGCATCCTTGCGCGAAGGGTTGCTGTCGTGAGCGTCATCCCCAATATCTGGAATCGACGGTTGACCGTTTTCGAGATCCAGATCTTGCCACAGGAGACTGCAAATGGCTTCCAGCACTTTCGCCTGGGCCTTGTAGAACTGGCTGCGTCCCAGCGCCAATACAGACATGGTCTCATTAGGGCTGAGTCCATCAATGTAACGGAGTTCGAGAATGCGGTACACGCGCCAGCCACTCGAATGGGCTCGAACACCGGATGGCGGTCGCATGGACTCAATGGCTCCCAGCAAAATTTCGCGCAGATGCTGGCTCTTTTCGAGAGTCGTTTCTCGATCGCTTAGCAGATCGGCAAGCGGATGGGTCTGCAAATAGGAGATATCGTAAAGGTTGCTCAGTGCGCTGCGCACCAACTGGTCAAACTCTTCTCTTGTGGTAGGTAAGATGGGTAGCGGCATTGGATAAGAGACTTGTTGGAGACTAGAAAGAGACAAAAGCGCTATCAATTGGCAGCATGGGTTGGTACAATGGACTGAAAGATCTTTTTCCCACACAGTTCGCTCTTCGATTCTACTTAATACTTTAGGAGACGTGCAAATGAAACTCTTCACCAAGCGAGTCCATTCGCTAGTGCTATTGGCGCTTGCCATCCTAGCCCTGACGCTGTCCGCCTGTGCAGCGCCCGCGGTCGCACCTGCGGGCGACGCCGCCGCCGACGATGCAGCGTTGTCTGAGGCCGAACCAGTCGAGATCAGTTGGCTCAGCCACACCTACGATCCTTGGAACAATGCCCTGTCGGCCCAGGCCGAACAATACATGGCCGACAATCCCGGTGTCGAGATCCTCTATAGCCAGGTTCCTCATGCTGACCTGAACACCAAGATTGCGACATCGATCGCGGCCGGTGAACCGGCGACCATCCTGGGCGTCTACGGCCCTTGGATGCCGCAACTCATCGAAGGCGGCAATCTGGCCACGGCCCCCGACTGGGTAATCGAAGATCTGGATGCCAACTACCCGGCTGTCATGAAGGAAGCCGCCATCTATGACGGTGATGTCTACGGCTATGTTCAGCATATTGGCATCCACTTGCCCATTATCAATGTCGCCAAGTACGAGGCGGCCGGCATCGAACCGCCGACCACTTACGAAGAGCTTTTTGCTGCCGATCAAACCCTTGATTCCGGTGACGGCATGGAATTTGGCGTCGCATTGGCCGAGGCCAAAGGCGGCAGCTGGAATGTGCTGCACTGGTCGGCCATCTTGGACGCGTACGGCGGGTCCATACTTAACGAGGACGGTACGGAAGTAGCTTTCAATACACCAGAGGGTCTGGAAGCGACCAATGTCTATCGTCAACTGGTTCACCCCGAGTTGGGCGCCCATGATAACGCCTTTATCACCGAGCAGACGGCCATGATGTGGAACGGGCCGTGGCAGAAGAGCAACCTGGTCGAATCCAGATCCTGATCTAGACTACAGAGCCATTCTGCCACTGGAAGGCCCTGCCGGCCGTGCCGCCCCAGCCTATGTCTGGTTCTGGGCAGTCAGCGCAACCGCCACGCCTGAAGAGCAGGAAGAAGCCTGGAAGTTCCTATCCTGGATCTCTGCTGCCGATCAGTATGAGGCCATCTACAACGACGTGGGGCTCATTCCCATCACAAACGAACTCCCCGAGGCACTGCAGGATGACGAATGGGTCCAGACGTTCAACGAAGGCCTGGAGTTTGCCAACATCTATTACGCCAAGAACACGGTCTGGGAACAGATCGACGTCGCCATCGGTGAAGAGCTTGAGCGTCTGAGCGTAGACGAAATCACCGCCGAGGAGTTCTTGACCACTGCGGAAGAACGCGTCACCGAGATCCTGGCGTCGCAAGGGTAATCTGAAGGATAGGAGAAGGATGGCGCGGGGACGGCGGATCCGTGCCATCCTTCTCCTATTTTCAATTTCTTGACTGTGTATACGAGCGATTGGTGACATTGTGACAGAATTGGCGAATGTTGAGTCTATCGAACAGGGAGCGAGCGCAAAGAAAGGTCTGAGGCAGCGTTTGTCGACGGTGAAGGCGCGCCGGCTGATCTTCGTTTGGAGCGGTCTTACCCCGATCCTCCTCTACTTTCTGATCTTCTCAGTGATCCCGATCATCGCCGCCTTTTGGATTAGCCTGCACGATTGGCCATTGATGGGCGGCGCTCGCACGTTTGTCGGACCGGCCCACTACATCGACATTATTCAAGATCCGCGCTTCTGGAACAGCCTCAAAAACACGACCTATTTTGCCGTCGCCTACATGGTGCTGGTGATCTTTTTTGGTCTGACCATGGCCATGTTGGTCAATTCACTGGGCAGCAAGATGAGAATGATCTTTCGCCCCATCTACTTCGCCCCACAGGTTACCTCGGTGGTGGCCGTGGCGCTCATGTTCACCTGGCTCTATGAACCGCGCACGGGCGTGCTCAACTACCTGCTCTCGTTCATCAACGTGGGACCATTCCTTTGGTTACGTTCTTCAACCATGGTCATGCCGGCCCTGATCGCCACAGCCGTCTGGCGCTCTGTCGGCTACAGCATGGTCATCTTCACGGCCGGGCTGTTGAGCATCCCTACTGTCCTCTACGACGCGTCGTCGGTCGACGGAGCCGGTCGATGGTTGACCTTCCGGCATGTAACTTTGCCGTTGCTCAAACCGACAATGCTCTTCATGTTTGTCACCACAACCATCAACGGCTTCCAGGTCTTTGTGGAACCGTGGCTCATGTCAGAGGGCGGTCCCGGCACAGCCAGCCGTGTACTCATGCTTGAAGTCTTCGACCAGGGATTTCGCTTTTTTCAGATGGGCACTGCCTCTGCGCTGGCCGTCTACCTCTTTGTGATCATCTCGATCATCGCCTTCTTCCAGATGCGCTATCTGCGCGACAGTTTTGAGTTCTAGCAAGGACCTGATTTTATGGCAACGGTACAGCCGACGCAGACCTATCACAAGCAGAAGCCTTCGGGACAGATCGGTTCGATTCTCTTTTCGCTGATCAAGAACGCATTCGCCCTCTTTCTGTTGCTCGTGATCATCTTCCCCTTCTACTACATCTTCATCACATCGCTGAAGACCGTGGCCGAAACCAATGCCTACCCGCCTACGCTCTATCCTGTCGATCCGCAGGGGTTGGCCAGCTACCTTGAAGTGATCAAACGAATCGATTTCTTCGCCTATCTGCGCAACAGCGTCACCGTTTCGGTCGTCGTGACCGCCGGCGCGCTCTTCACCAGTTCTCTGGCCGGCTACATCTTTGCCAAGTTCACCTTCAAGGGGCGAGATCAGATCTTCTTCATCATCGTGGCTACGATGATGGTTCCATTCCAGGTCATTCTGATTCCGATCTTCCTGATTGTCAGAGCCATGGGCATCTACAACTCACTCTGGGCGCTGATCGTCCCCGGACTGGTGACGGCGTGGGGTATTTTTCTCATGCGCCAGAGCATGCAGACGATCCCGTCGGAGATGCTGCATGCTGCTCGCATCGACGGTGCCTCAGAGATGTCGATCTTTCTGCGCATCGTCCTCCCAATTTCTAAACCAAGTCTGGCGGCCCTGGGCGTCTTCATCTTCATGTACTACTGGAATGACTTTCTCTGGCCGCTGGTCATCATCGAGGACGCGTCAAAGCGCACACTGCCGCTGGGGCTGGCGCTCTTCAGCGAAGGCTTCGGCATCGCCCGTTGGAATGTCGTCATGGCCGCCACTGTGATGACGATCATCCCGATCCTCGTCGTCTTCGCCATCGCCCAGAAACATTTCATTGAGGGCATCACCATGGGCAGCGTCAAAGGGTGATCTGTCGGGGAAACAGACCATGAAAATCAGCGTTATCGAGAGCCTGCAATGGCAGCAATATCCGCGCACCCTCTATGTTCGCGTCCACACCGACGAGGGTCTCATCGGCATCGGCGAGACGGTCGAAAAGGTGGAAGGGTCCAAGGCAGCCCTGCACGGTACGATTGCACCGCTGCTGCTGGGTCAGGATCCGCTCGATATCGAGGGGTTGTGGCATTTTGTCTTCGACAATCTGCTCTACCACGGCTATAGTGGGGCTGAACTGCGTGCGCTCTCTGCGGTCGAGATCGCGCTGTGGGATCTCATGGGCAAGGTCTACAACGCACCGATCTATCAGTTGCTGGGCGGCAAGACCCGCGAGCGCATTCCGACCTACAACACCTGCATCGGCCACGGTGACAACCAGGACTATCAAGCCTGGCACGACGGCGATGCCGGCGAGTTGGCCCAAAGTCTCATGGCGGACGGCATTTCCGCCATGAAGATCTGGCCCTTTGATCCGTTCAGCGAACGGTCCCAAGGCCAGTACATCAGCCCGGCCCAGATCGAGCAGGGCTTGGTCCCCGTCCGCCGCATCCGCGAGACGGTTGGTTCAGCCATGGAGATCGGCATCGAGTGCCATTTTCGTTGGAACCGGGTCTCTGCCGAGCGCATCGCCCGCGCACTGGAACCCTACGACATTCTCTTCATGGAAGATCCGCTTCCCGCCGTGCTTGTCGATGAGATCCGGTTGCTGTCGCAACGCACATCGATCCCCATTGTCGGCTCCGAGACGCTGATGACGCGCTGGCAGGTGCGCGAATGGCTGGCCGAGCAGGTCAGCCCCATCCTGATGACGGATCCGCTCTGGAACGGCGGGGTGGGCGAGACGCGCAAGATCGCAAACCTGGCCGAGACATTCGGCATTCCGCTGGTGCTGCACAACTTGTCCGGCCCGATCTGCCATGCAGTCTGCATGCATGTCGGCGCGCATATCCCCAATCTCTTCTTCGTCGAATCGTCGCGAGCACTTTATCGATTGACCTTCGGCGAGTTGACCGACTACACGCCGGTTCCCGTCGATGGCCACTTTTCGCTGCCGGAGGGTTCCGGCCTTGGCGTCAACTTCAAGCCGGAGGCACTGGCACACGAAAATCTCATCCGCGTCATCAGCGAAGGCGAAGGATTGGCTGTGGGACGTCGGGCCATGGGCGATCATTGGGAGCGCGAGGAGATCCGCTAGAAGCTTGTGAGAGTGACATCT